>NZ_JAHLDM010000001.1:0-505497 GCF_018861295.1 Clostridium estertheticum
CTCCACTCAAAGGGACTGACTATTTTGACGGTAAAAATGGAATTAATGGAACTAACGGTATTACTCCTATCAAAGGGACTGACTATTTTGACGGTAAAAATGGAATTAATGGAACTAACGGTATTACTCCTATCAAAGGGACTGACTATTTTGATGGTGTAGATGGAAAAAATGGTTTAGATGGAACTGGTTCAGGAGATATGGCTAAATCGGTTTATGATCCTGATAATGATGGAAAAATAAATTACAATGATTTAGTTAATAAACCTATTTTATTGCAAGGTGAAAAGGGAAATGATGGTACAAGTATAACTGGAGCAAAAGGTGATAGTGGGTTCTCTCCTACAGTAACAGTAGCAACAAATACAGCAACAGAATACACATTATCTATTGTCGATGCAGTAGGAACAACAACGACTCCTAATTTAAAGGGTGCAGATGCTACTAGTGGTGGTAGTACAAGTATTGGTGGTTCAGATGATTATACACTTGATAAAGAAATAGAAGTAGGAGTATGGTTTAGTGGAGAAAAGCTATATAGAAAAGTAGTATTAGTACCTAATGTTACTGTTGGTGCTTTTAAAGTAACCTCTGCTAGTTTGGCAGGAACAGGAAATATAATTAAATCTATTATTGGAGGTATGGGTTGTACCGATTATTCTCAATGGTTTCCTGTACCTCATTATTCAGGAGCAGGTAGTATAGAGCCATTTTTAACAGATTATAGTAGCAATGTAATGATTAATAATAGTATTGCAGTTGCTAATGGCAAAAAATGGGTAGCGATATATTTATTTGTATTATATATAAGAAGACCAGTATAACAATAAAAAAGTAGAGTCCCAACGTTAATTAGAAACTCTACTTTAAATCCCCTAGAGGACAATTAAATTATAAACCTCTTCAGCAATAAATGTCAAATACTCAATACAAGGGAGGTTTTAGAAATGGAGGATACATGTGTGGATAGCAAAGTAAATAAAATTCAATTTGATACTATTACTAAGAATTTAGATAAAATAATGGACAAACAAGAAGATACAGTTAGCCGTGTAGTAATCTTAGAAAGAAATAACTTGGTTATGACACGAGAATTTGCAAACTTGCAAAAGAGCCAAGACCAACAACAAATACTTACATTAAAATTAGATAGAGAAACCAATGCAAAAATAGATTATCAATTTTCAAATTTATTGGCAAGTATTTCAAAAACGGATGATAAAAATGCTGATAAATTCGATAAAATAGCTGATGGACAAGAAATTATTTTAAATAAATTAGGGAGCATTGAGTCTAACAATAAAAATAAAATGGAGATAACTAAAGGAAAGATGGTTTTATATGGCTCAATTTTTGTGGCTTTAATTACTATATTACCTTTGCTAATAGCTTTAATATAATATGAAAGTGAGGTTTTATTAAAATGAAATTTGATAAGAGTAGATTTAAAAATTATAGTTTGTGGGTAGCAATAATAGCTTTAGTTCCTTTAGTATTATCAGGTTTTGGAGTTGCTATTGTTCCTGCTACATATACAGCAGTAACAAATAGTGTTCTTGCTATACTAGTAGCAATGGGAATTCTAAGCAATCCCCTAACTAGTGGAATAACAGATAAATAATTTAAAAGGACATTTAGGCTTAATTGCTTAGATGTCCCTTTTTCTTTTTTTTTGTAAAGCACACAATCGAATTCATAGCTACAGATTTAGCCATATTAAATATAATCTAACTAAGCAATGCAATTACACGTATAAATTTAATCTCTCTTAGATTGGATATAGAGCACAATAGAATTAATTACATAAGGTTTATTATGTTTATAATAAACTTTGAGTAACAATTTAACAATATTATGTTGACTATTTCCCAGAATAGGGTATAATGAAAGTAATATAACATGACCTGCTTTTCAATAAAAACTTATCTAAAGTTAGTGATACCAACGGTTTATCTTCATCTGTTCCAGCTCATGTAGAAATGATGGGACTTATCGGTATGGGAAACAATCCTATGGTTGGTGCTTCAGTTGCAGTTGCAGTTGCAGTACAAGAAGCAATGAGCAAATAAATTTTTTATTGTACGTTAATAAAAAAGTTTCTCATCTTGGTTTCTTATGTTTATAGAAAAGCTTAGGTTAAACTAGATAGGGACAAGCCTCACATTAAGTCATAATAGGCTAAATGTGGGGCTTTTTTTTATTTGTGATAAATATTGAAAAAGTTAAAATAATGTTGACATTAAATACTGCTGCGTATATACTGATTATATACAGTAGCTACAAAGGAGCGAATTATGAATATTATAATTTCGAATTCATCGCAAGATCCAATTTATGAACAAATAGTGACACAAATTAAAACTGCCATTATGAAAGAAGAATTAGCGCAGGGGGATGCATTACCTTCTATAAGGAGTTTAGCAAAAGAGCTTCTTATAAGTGTTATAACAACTAAGCGAGCTTATGAAGAACTTGAAAAAGAAGGTTTTATAGAGACTGTTCCTGGAAAAGGTTCATATGTATCATGTCAAAACAAAGATCTAATAAGAGAAAAAAGATTAAAAACTATAGAAGAAAACCTAGCTGGTGTTGTATCTGAAAGTAAGTTTTTAAATTTAAGTTTAGAAGAGTTACAAGGTATGTTAGCAATACTATATACCGAAGAAAATTAATACATAATTAAATTTTTAGTTTTGAACTAATTAAGGGGGAACAAACATGGATAACATTTTAGAAATAAAAAATTTAAATAAGTCTTATAATGATTTCACTCTAGACAATTTAACTTTTAATGTTGAAAGAGGTTCTATAATGGGGTTTATAGGTCCAAATGGTTCAGGTAAGAGTACCACTATAAAACTTATAATGAATCTTATTAAAAAAAATAGTGGAGATATAAATATTTTTGGATTAGATAATATAAAGCATAATAAAGAGATTAAGCAGAAAATCGGATTTGTTTATGACGAAAATTATTTTTATGAAGAATTAAACATCATAGAAATGAAAAACATTCTTCGACCTTTCTATAAAAGTTGGAATGATACTTTGTTTGAAAAGTATATAAAAGAATTTGAACTGCCTAAAAAGAATAAAATTAAAAATTTATCAAAAGGAATGAAAATGAAATTTTCTCTAGCATTAGCTCTTTGCCATAATGCAGAGCTTATTATAATGGATGAACCTACTTCTGGACTAGATCCAGTATTCAGAAGTGAACTTATAGATATTTTGTATAATGTAATTCAAGATGAAAATGTAAGTATATTCTTTTCAACCCACATAACTACTGACCTTGAAAAGATAGCTGATTATATTACTTTTATTAATAAAGGAAAATTAGTTTTCTCAAGGACTAAGGATGAAATTATTGAAAATTATGGAATGGTTAAAGGGAGTAAAGAACTTTTAGACAATGATATTAGGAGAGAATTTGTAAGCATAAAAGAAAATAGTTTTGGGTTTGAGGCTCTAACAAAGGATATTACTAAAGCAAGGGAGATATTTAAAGGCAGAGGCATTATTGAAAAGGCTTCTCTTGAAGACATTATGGTATATACAGTTAGGGGGAATATTTAATGGTGAATCTAATAATAAAGGATATTCTTATTCAAAAAAAGACCTTATTATTTACTTTTTTTTATACCATAGTTATATCAATTTGTTTTTATTCAGCTAATCCTAGTGATTTAGGCTTATATGTTTTAGCTCCTATATTAAATACCTATATGCATATAATTAATGCAGTAAACTATGATGACAAAAACAACAGTGAAATCGTATTAAATAGTTTACCACTTAATAGAGAGGATGTTGTTATAGCAAAATATATATCAATTTTTGTATTTGCGATAATACAAATTACTTATGCTATATTAATTGGGCTAATAGGAAAGGCTACTGGACTTTCAATATATAATGTATCAATTTCTTTATTTGATATTGGTTCAGTTTTTGCATCTATAGGTATATTTAGCGCTATATTTTTTCCGTTATATTTTAAATTTGGGGCCATAAAAATGAGAATATTTAACACTATATTGTTTATAATAATTTTTATAGTACCAATGAATGGTATTAGTTATGTTATTGAAAATCCTAATAATGTTTTTGTTCATAAGGTTAATTTATTTATAAACAACACTTCTAGTTTAACTATAAATTCTGTAGTTCTAATAACAGGCTTGATTTTATTTATGATTTCTCTAACAGTATCAATCCACATTTATAATAAAAAAGAGTTTTAATGAAATTAGATATCCATTGACTTATATTATTCATAATAAATAGTTATTCTTTAGTTTAGATAAATAAACCTTTAAAAAGAATAACAATGATTTTAATATATAAAATAAATTGGAGGTGTTATCAGTGAAGAAGAATAAATTATTAAGTATTGTAATTCACAATTTTCATGACTATAAAATGAGTTGTACTATGTTGTTTTTGGGCTTATCAGCAGGATTTGGGATACTGGGGAATAAGTTTGGTATGTTGTATTTGATTCTTTCATTTTTACCAGTGCTTGTATGGTCACTGCTTTGGTTTAATGAAAGAAAAACAACTGATACTTCATTATAATAAATAGCATAAATGTTTTAAAGCTTAAATCAATTTATGATTTTAATTGAAATCATAGATTGATTTTTTTGAGTATGGAAGCAAAAGAGTGGTAATAACTTATTTTACTGATTTGTGCTAGAAAATGATAAAGTGAAATAATCTATATAAAAAAATAATTGTTTTATTTTCTAAAAAGTGGCAATGATTATAAGTGAGTATAATAATTCGTAGTGTTTAGGAACAAATATAGTGAAATATATCAGCCGTATTTATAATGTAAGTTGATTATATATAATGAATTATATATAATAGGAATGTACAAGAAAAAGTATGAAGTAAATATAGTAATATTACTTATATTATACAAGGAGGAAATAAATGAATATAGATGTAAACTCACCACTTGATGAATTATTAGAAACTTGGGCTATGTATTCACAAAAACTTGTCTATACTATGCTAACTGAAAAAGCTGAAATTGATGAATTTAATAAAGTGAAATTAGTCCTAAAAACAAAAGGAATAATAAAATTAGAAATACATAATGTTTATGATAATGAATATGTTTTACATTATCTTAAGCATGGTGGACTATTTACAAAGAGAATTATTTTAAATAAGAAAGTAGCTAACTTAGAATAGTGCTAAATTTCATAAAGTATTTTCTAAAATAACTAGTGAATATGCTAGTTATTTTTTTATACGATAAGTAACGTTTGTATATGTTTACTATTCTTGTACAGTATAAATATAGAAATAAAACGATAATTTAAGTTTGAATAATGTGATATTTTAATCTATTGCGATTATTCTTAACCTTTTTTATATTATAATCAAATATAATATGGTATAATTACATTGGATTAGTATAATGCATTGGTATAGAATGTAGTTATTAGGGAATTATAAAGAACTCATACAGTGAGTAGTTTTAAAATATGAATAATAGTATAAAAATATATGTATAAAGAGAGTGGTGTTTTAAAAAGGCAGCACTTTAAAATATAAATTCATTAAAAACATTCAAAAATTTTATAAGAAAGGAGAAAGGGGAAAAGAAAAAATGGCTGTAAATATTGGAAATAGTGAAAAGCTAGAGAAAGCTGAGACTATTGAAAATATTAAGAGGATGAAACAATGACAATAGGTGAAATAGATTTGGATATCGGCAATACAAACTATTCTCTCACAAAAATAAATCATTATAAAGTAATTGTAATAAAAATATAAAAGAAAAGGTAGGTGAAAACCTGATTTATGGTTAGTTAATAGGAAAAAAACACTTGGAATAGTAAATTAACGAAGTTTCATAAGGAAGTATCTCATTTTATGGGTGGAAATTTAAAGCTCCTTGTGAAGTGGTTAATGCATCTTTAGAAGATGAGCAGCTCCGCGGCTAAAAGATTAATGTTAATTGTAGTAAGCGGTACTGACCTAAGTAATTATATTCTGTGATACTACCATTTTGTTTAGTAAACAGAACGAAAATATTGGATGGATAGAATGCCTAATATTTAGAAATCGGGGAAATAGTGAATAATAATTATAGAAGTAAGGGTAAAAACAAAATCAGAGTTATCCCAATAGGTGGACTTGGAGAAATTGGGAAAAACATTACTGCAATAGAATATAAAGAGGAAATTATTGTTATAGATTGTGGAATTTCGTTTCCAGATGTAGATATGTACGGAGTAGATTTGGTTATTCCAGATATAACATATCTTTTGGAAAATAAAGATAGAGTAAAAGGGATTTTCCTAACTCATGGTCATGAAGACCATATAGGAGCATTACCTTATGTTTTAAAACAGATGAATGTACCAGTGTATGGAACATGCCTAACACTAGGACTTGTAGAGAATAAGTTACAAGAACATGGAATACTCGCAGATTGTACACTAAATGTAATAAAAGCTGGGGATATAGTTAAGCTTGATAAAATTAGTGTAGAATTCATAAGAGTTAGCCATAGTATAGCGGATGCATGCTCTCTTTGTATACACACTCCTATTGGAAGAATTATACACACAGGAGATTTTAAGATAGATTATACTCCAATAGATGGAGAAGTTATAGATTTAGAGAGATTTGCAAAATTAGGCGGTCAAGGGGTTTTATTACTCATGGCTGATAGTACTAATGTAGAGCGTCCTGGTTTTACTATATCTGAGAAAGTAATTGGAGAAAATTTAAAGAAAATTTTCTATAAAGCTGAAGGTAGAATTATAGTAGCGTCATTCGCATCAAATATCCATAGAATACAGCAAATTGCAAATGCTTCAATTTTCTACGGAAGAAAAATAGCATTTAGCGGAAGAAGTATGGAAAGAATATCTGAAATAGCTATGGATCTAGGATATTTGCATATACCAGCTGAGGCTATAGTTACTGTAGCAGATCTTCATAACTATCCTGATGATAAGGTAACAATAGTAACTACAGGTAGTCAAGGTGAGCCACTAGCTGCGTTAACTAGGATGGCAGCATCTACTCATAGAAGTATTCAGATACAAAAGGGTGATTTGATTATTTTATCTGCATCTCCTATCCCAGGAAACGAAAAGTTCATATACAATGTTATAAATGAACTCTTTAAAAAGGGAGCTAATGTAATATACAATCCTACAGAGGAGATTCATGTTTCAGGGCATGCATGTCAAGAGGAATTAAAATTAATGCACGCATTAGTAAGACCTAAATATTTTATGCCAGTACATGGTGAATATAGACATCTAAAACAACATGCGCTACTTGCAGAAAAATTAGGAATGAGTCCTGATAATATTTTTATAGCAGAAACTGGACAGATATTAGAAGTAGCCCCAAGCGAATGTAGAATAGCTGGAAGAATTCAAACGGGAGCTATAATGGTAGATGGGCTTGGAGTTGGAGATGTTGGGAACATTGTGCTTCGTGATAGAAAGCACTTAGCTGAAGAGGGTATCCTTACTGTGGTAGTTACTATAGAAAGAGAGTCTTATAGCATTGTAGCAGGGCCAGACATAATAACTAGAGGATTCGTATACATGAAAGAATCTAATGAACTTATTAATGAGGCTAGAGATATTGTACGAAAAGAATTAGAACAGTGCTTAGGTAATAAAATTAAAGAATGGGCAGTAATAAAATCTAGTATTAGGAATGCTTTAGGCCAATTCTTATATATAAAAACTAAGAGAAGACCTATAATTATACCAATAATAATGGAAATATAATAAGGCTAAGTTTTATGATTTATGTTTAGTTATGGAAAAGAGTATGTATTGTAATAATACGTACTCTTTTTGTATGCTACATAAGAATGATGAGGCATAAGTTATAACATGAAATAATGGGAATAATTAAACTATTGACAAGGTACAAATACTTGAGTATATTATAAGATGAAATGCAAATGATTTGCAATAACTAAAAAGCGCCTTTAGGGGCTTTTAATATTTATAAGTAAATTGAAGGAAATGATTTAAGGAGTGAAAAAACATTGAAAAAAATTATTAGTATGATGCTTTTAACATGTATTATATTTACACTAGTTGGATGCTCAAAGTCTACACTTAATACCAAAGAAGAAGCTACGGGGACTCTTAAAAGTGATAAGTCAAAGCTACAGGTAGTTGTGTCTTTTAATCCATTGAAAGAGTTTGCAGAGGCTGTGGGTAAAGATAAAGTACAAGTAAAAACAGTAGTGCCAGAAGGCGTTGAGCCACATGATTTTGAACCAAAAATAAAGGATATGAAAAGTATAAGTGATGCTGATTTGTTTGTATATTCTGGATTTGGAATGGAAACATGGGTCTCTAAAACTCTAAGTGCTATAGATAATAAGAATTTAGTTGTTGTTGATTCGTCACTTGGAATAAATCCAATAAAAAGCCAGGGTGATGAAGTTCAGGAACATGGACAATTTGATCCGCATATATGGCTTAGCTTAAAAGACGCTAAAATTCAAACTAAAAATATAAAAGATGCTATGGTTAAAGCAGATAAAAAGAATAAAGTGTATTATGAGAAAAATTATGAAGAGTTTTCAAAGAAACTTGATAAACTTTATAGTGAATATAATTTAAAATTTGCAGGGATAAAAAACAAGAATTTTGTTACAGGTCATGCAGCCTTTGGGTATTTGTGCAGAGAGTTTGGGTTAACGCAAAATAGTGTAGAAGATGTATTCGCGGGAGGAGAGCCTACTCCTCAAAAACTAAAAAAAATAGTCGAGTTATCGAAAAAATATGGAGTGAAAGTTATTTTCATGGAGGAACTTGCAAGTCCTAGAGTGTCTAAAACCCTTGCAAAAGAGGTAGGGGCCAAGGTACAAAAGATATATACAATAGAAAGCAGTGAAGATAATAAAGGTTACCTTGAGAGTATGGAAGCGAATTTATCTGAGATATATGACAGCTTAAAATAATAATTAACCCCCGTCTTGATTAAGGCGGGGGTTAATTATTATTTTAAAACATTTATATTAGTTTAAAAATATTTATATTAGTTTAAAATTTGCTTGCATTATTAATAGTATAAACAAAATATATTGCATATTATATGCGATATTGTAAATGTGTGTAATATTATGTATAATAAACATAATACATCTTAAATGTATTTTAATGGAGGGGTAGTATGGATGTTTTTTTAGCAAGACAACCAATTCTTGATAAATTCAATAAATTACTTGGATATGAATTGTTATTTAGAGATAGCGGAAAAAACATATACCAAGCAGAAAGTGGAGATAAGGCAACTGTTGAAGTTATAAAAAACTGTTTTGTAAATATAGGAATTCAGGAAGTAACTGGAGGTAAAAAAGCGTTTATTAATTTTACTGAAAATATTTTAAAATCAGATATTTTTATGGTTTTGCCACCAGAGACGGTAATAATTGAAATATTAGAGGATATAGAACCTACAGAGGAAATAGTAGAGTTATGTAAAAATTTAAAAAAACAAGGTTATCTTATAGCCTTAGATGATTTTGTTTATTCAAGCAAGTACATAAAACTTATAGAGGTAGCAGATATAATTAAAGTGGATTTTAAAATAACTAAAGGGCATGAGAGAAGAAAAGTAATTGAACAGGTGAACTCCACCCATATAAACTTTATAGCAGAAAAAGTTGAAACTATGGAAGAATTCAATGAAGCTGTTTCGTTTGGGTATTCATACTTCCAAGGTTATTATTTTAGTAGACCACGAATGGTTTCAGGAAAAAGAATATCAGAAAATAAGATTGTTTATATGAAGTTATTACAGGAAATTAATAGTGGTAGTTTTGATATAGATAAAATAGAAGAGTTAATAAAAAAAGATGTATCATTATCGTTTAAACTTTTAAAACTTATAAATTCAGCAAATTATGTTTTTAGAAGTAAAATAAAGTCTATTAAACAAGCATTGTCATTACTTGGGGAAAAAGAAATAAAAAAGTGGTTATATTTAATAGTTTTTAAAACTATGGGTGAGGATAAACCAGAAATTATAGTAATAGAATCCTTAACAAGGGCAAGGTTTTCAGAATTAATATCATGTAAAATTAGAAAAGGTGCTAATTCATTTAATGCTTATATGATAGGTCTATTTTCTATGGTGGATTTACTTTTGGATGTACCACTAGAGCAAATACTTGAGGAATTATTGTTACCAATTGAAGTTAAGGGTGCTTTAGAAGGGTGTAGTAATAATGATTGTAGAAAATTACTTGATTTAATTATAAATTATGAAGAAGGCCGATGGGATGAGGTATCAAAAATTTCTAAACAACTAGAATTAGATGAAAAGTGGTTGCCAGATGCATATTATGAGGCAATCTTTTATGCTAATGAATAATTACCACGCACTTAGCACATATCAATTTCCTTTTAATTTTTATTAACTAATAAAAATTAATTTAATTTCAAAAAAATATTACTACTCAGATATTAATTCATAAAATATCTGAGTAGTAATAGATAATCAATGCTTATTTACTTCAGCATTTTAAATTATAAATTTGACTATTCTTCGCCAAATTTATTTTCTACAAGGCTTACTAAAGCAGCCATAGCTTCTTTTTCATCTGCGCCTTCTGTAACGATTTTAATTTCTTCGTCTTTTTTAAGTCCTAAACTCATTATGTTTATTATAGATTTTGCATTTGCAACTCCAGTACCATGTACGATACTAACAGTAGACTTAAATTTGCTTGCAGTTTTTACAAAGATAGAAGCTGGTCTTGCGTGTAACCCTTGTTCATTTAATATTTTAACTGTTTTTTCCATTAATATAGCCTCCTAAAATTTAAATGCTTATTCATCACTTATAACTTTCCTGATATCATAAAATATAAGGAAGATTCTGATTTCATAAGAATCGATCGTTAAAGTCGTGATAACTGTACCTATAATGTAAAATTTGTAAATGTTTTCTGTATACCATAAAATGCAGTATGTAAATAGTATAACATATTTATCTGTCATTTATTATAATTTTAATCTGAATTCTTTTAAGCATTTTTTAATTCCATCGCTTGATTCTGAAAAATTTATATTATAATTCTTAATTTTATCTGTACATAACCTTATATCACGCGAATGATTTTTATATTTACCGTAGTCTTTTTCTAATAATTCATCTATTCTATGTTCTAAACCAACTTCTTTTAATATTAAAGAACATATATAATAACGGTTTAAACTGTTTTGGCTACCAATGTGATAGGTATCATAAGGAAGATTAAATATTTGTGGAAATTGATCAATTACTTCATAAACATAGGTTAACCCTCTATATTCATTTGGGCTAGCCTTTATTTTTTTACCTTTTAAAATACTAGATAAGGTATCCCAAAGTATATTGGGTGACATACTACAATTTCGTTCTGGAAGACCGAAGAGCCAAGTAAATCTTAAAATCCAAAGTTCATCTAATGTTTGTTTAAGTATTCCTTCAGCTTCTAGTTTATTTTCACCGTACACGGTGCTTGGGCACGGGGTAACATCTTCTGAATATGGACCAGGTTCAACATTTCCATTAAAAACTTGCTCAGAGCTAAGAAATATCATTTTTGCTTTGAATTCTTTGCAGGCTTTTGCAACATTGATTGCTCCTGTAACATTAATTTTATAGGCTAACTCAGGATTTTTGTCGCAAAATTCCGTGCTTGCGATAGCAGCTGCATGAATAACGTAGTCAGGCTTAAATTTTTTAATGGTTTCAGTAACATTAGATTCATCAGTGACATCAAGCATAGATGAACTTGCTGAGAGTATTTCATAAGTGTTTCTATATTTGGTAGCAAATCTTGTACAAAAGAAACCATTTCCGCCGGTTAATAATATTTTTTTCATTTTAGCACCTCATTTTATATTTTGTGAATTGTTAATAATTAACCACTAATAACTACTTTTAGGCCATTATTTAAAGATCAGATAATCACTTCCTAATATAAAGTATGTTCAGTTCTTCTTATAATATTATCTTGAATATCACGGCTGAGTTCTATAAAAAATGCAATGTAACCTGTAACCCTTACTACTAGACTCTTATAAGCATTTGGACTTGCCTGAGCGTTCTTAAGAGTGATTGCAAAAACAACTAACAATTTATTGTTTGTTATTATTGTTTATTGTTTATTCCTATTGTATAATGAAATTAATAGAATTTCAATATGTAATTACAAATAAATTATTGCTAGTTTAGGTGCTAAAATAGTATTAAAGATAATAATTAACGTAAAAAGCTAAGAGGGGAGAAACATTATGGAAGATTATGAAAAAATGCTAAGGGATATAGAAAAGCAAGAGGAAATGTTGCAATTTACTGAGTTCACAAGTGAGACAGCACTAAAAATAGGAATTAAGTTAATTGAAAAAGCAAGAGCAGAAAATTTGTCTTTAACAATTGATATTACAAAGGGTGGGCATCAAATATTTCACTATGCATTTGAGGGAACAACGCCAGATAATGATGCTTGGATTATTAGAAAAAATAGGGTTGTTAATAGATTTTGGACCAGTTCTTTGTACATTGGAACCAAGCTAAAAATTACAGACAAAGCAATTGATGAAAAGTATTTTATATCAGACAAGGAATATAGCGCACATGGAGGTGCATTCCCTATAATTATTAAGAATGTGGGGGTAGTAGGTACTATTACTTCATCAGGTGCTGAGCAAATGGTAGAACACAACTTAATTGTAGAGGTATTAAAAGAGTTTCTAAAAAAGTAAGGTTACGTAAGGGGATTTTTTTAAGGGGAGAAAAATTTATACTAAAGAATGAATGATTAATGGGGTAAGGTGGGATACTATGTTTGCACAGGAGAGGTCCGAGAAAATCATCCAGCTGTTAAATGAAAATCAAAAGGTAGTTGTAAAGGAACTAAGTAAAAGGTTTAATGTAACAGAGGATTGTATAAGAAAAGATTTAAAAACTTTGGAAAAACAGGGAATTATTAAAAGAACATATGGCGGAGGGGTACTAAATAGGCAGTTTGCACCACATGATGATATTTTGAGACGAGTAAATATTAATTTAGAAGGTAAAATAAAAATTGCAGAAAAGGCTTTTGAACTTATAAAGTCTGGAGAAACAATTTTTTTAGATATATCATCCATAAATATATTAATTGCAGAGAAAATTGCAAAAGGCAATAAAGAGCTCCTAGTTATAACTAACATGATTGATATTATTAGAACATTTTCAAAATGTGATCATGTGGGCGTAATAGGCACTGGTGGAGTCTTTAATAAAGAAGTGAATGGTTTCGTAGGATCGTCAGCTATTGAGTGTATATTAAAGCACAAGGTAAATAGAGCCTTTATAGGTAGTTGTGGAGTTAATATGTTTGATAAAAGTATTACAACCTATGATGTTGAAGATGGGAACACAAAAAAAGCTATTATTAGTTCAGGTAAAAAAGTGTATTTAGTGATAGAAAACAAGAAGTTTTATTATGATGCAACTTATAAATTTGCAGAAATCTCTGATGTAGATGTTATCATTGTAGATGAGACTCCAGATGATAAAATTTGCTCGGTATTAGAAAAGATGAATGTAGAGCTAATCTAAAATTATAGTAAATAAATATGGTTAGTGGTAATCTTTTTTTGTGATATTAACATGAAAGCGAGGTATAAATTTATGAAAAAAATAAATTTTGCAATGATAGGATTTGGTGGGATAGCTAAAACACATTCATTAGCAGTTTATGATGCTAATTTAAGATTTTCACTTCCTTATGAGTTAAATTTAAAATACATTGTAACTAGGGATCCTATGATTCTTCCTATTAGTGGCGTTATAAATGTTACAGACATTGAAGAGGTACTTAAGGATGAAGAGGTTGATTTTATTGACATATGTACACCAAATAATGTCCATTTTGACAATGTGGTAAAGGCAGTAAAATATGGCAAAGCTATTTACTGCGAAAAACCCCTAGCTACAAATCTTAAAGACGCGATAGAAATGGCAAGCCTTGTTAAGGGAAATAATATAAAAAATTCTGTAGCTCTAGTTTATAGATTTATGCCAGCTTTGTCATTACTAAAAATAGAACTTGAAAAAGAGACAATAGGCAAGATTATAGATTTTAAAGTGAGAACTTATCATGATAGTTATTTAAATGAAAAGAAAAAGGATACCTGGAGAACTGGAAAAAATTCTGGTGGTGGTGCATTACTCGATTTAGGTGTCCATTTGATTGACATGATACAATTTACTATGGGAGATATAGAAGGAGTGGATGCAAAATCTAGAATTTTCTTTAAAGAAAGATCAGAAGTAGATGAAATTACAAATTGTGAATTTACATTGAAAAATGGTGTAATTGGAAGCCTTGAGGTTTCAAGAGTATTTACTGAGAGAGAACAAACAGATGATTACGTAGTTTATGGAAGCCATGGTAGCATAAAGATTAATTTTAACAATCCTTATGAAATTGAAGTATATAGTTATGAAAGTAATTCAACAGAGATAAAAAATGTAGCAGCAGGGGATAACTTATTAAAATTTTATGCGGATAAAAGAAATTCTTTGGGATATTTCCAAAATTGTCATACAGCGTCACTTATAAACTTTGCAAATAAGATTTATGATAATTCATCTCAAAGCATAGCTGCTGATTTTGATGATGCATTAAAATGTCAGAGAGTAATTGATATGGTGTATTGGAGATAGGTATAAAAATTCTCTTATATGGATTCAAATAAGAAATTTCAATGGAAATTCAATTAAAATTCGTATTAATAAACTAGAATTTGGTTAATATGGGAAGACTATAAATATAATTTAAAAAACTTAATATTTAATGCCATGAAACGTTTAAATCCTAGGAAAAAATCTGTTTTTGTGATATATTTAGTAGATATACATAAAACTTACAAGCGACTGAACTTACATGTGATTTGGCTTACTCTTAAGCAAACTTATTTTTAAGCAAACTTACGTGTAAGTCTGCTTAAGAGTAATCTAGATTATAGTAAGGGATATTACAAGTTTGCTAGATTAAAAGGAAGGTGCCAAACATGGAAACTAAGACCAATTCATCAAATTTTATAAGAAACATTGTTATGGAAGATATAGAAACAGGAAAACATAAAAAAATAATTACTCGTTTTCCGCCGGAGCCAAACGGATATTTGCATATTGGGCATGCAAAATCAATTATTATAAATTTTCAATTAGCAGATGAATTTAACGGTACGACTAACTTACGTTTTGATGATACTAATCCAGCGAAAGAAGATAAAGAGTACGTTAAATCTATAGAAGAAGACGTAAAATGGCTCGGATTTCAGTGGGATAATTTATTTTTTGCATCTAATTATTTTGATCAGATGTATAAGCGTGCCGTGTTATTAATAAAAAAAGGTAAAGCTTATGTTTGTGATTTAACAGCTGAAGAAATGAAAGAGTACAGAGGTACTTTAAGAGAACCTGGCAAAGTTAGCCCATACGTAAATAGAACAATCGAAGAAAATTTAGACTTATTTGATCGTATGAGAAAAGGTGAATTCCCTGATGGAGCAAAGGTTTTAAGAGCTAGAATTGATATGACATCTCCTAATATAAACATGAGAGATCCAGTAATTTATCGTATATCTCATGCAATTCATCATAATACGGGAGATAAATGGTGTATTTATCCTATGTATGATTATGCACATCCAATAGAAGATGCAATTGAAGGAGTTACACATTCAATTTGTACTTTAGAATTTGAAGATCACAGGCCTCTATATGATTGGGTTGTAAATAATTGTGAAATGGAAGATATTCCAAGGCAGATTGAGTTTGCAAGATTAAATATAACAAATACAGTAATGAGTAAAAGAAACCTTAAGCAATTAGTAGATGAACAGATAGTAGATTCATGGGATGATCCACGTATGCCAACTATAGCTGGACTTAGACGTAGGGGTTATACACCAGAATCTATACGTAATTTTTGTAGAGAAATCGGAGTTGCAAAAGCTAATAGTAAAGTAGATGGTCAATTGCTTGAGCACTTTATAAGAGAAGATTTAAGCCCTAAAACACCTAGAACAATGGCTGTTTTAAGACCTTTAAAAGTAGTTATAACAAATTATCCAGAATCTCAGGTTGAAATGCTTCAAATTGAGAACAATCAAGATGATCCATCCATGGGAACTCGCCAGGTGTCATTCTCAAGGGAAATATATATAGAAAGAGAAGATTTCATGGAAAATCCAATAAAGAAATACTTCAGATTATTTGTGGGTAATGAAGTAAGACTAAAGGGAGCATATTTTATTAAGTGCAATGAAATGGTTAAGGATTCTGATGGAAATGTATCCGAACTACATTGTACTTATGATGTGGAGACTAAGAGTGGTAGTGGATTTATAGGAAGAAAAGTTAAAGGAACAATCCACTGGGTAGATGCAATAAATGCACTTCCAGCAGAATTTAGATTATATGAACCCTTAATTTTAGATGATGAGCAAGAAGAAGGAAAAACATTCTTAGATCAAATAAATCCAAATTCTATAGAAATATTACAAGGATTTATAGAACCAAATATGAAAGATTCAAAACCAAATGACAAATTCCAATTCTTTAGACATGGATATTTTAATGTGGATTATAAATACACAACTGAGGATAAACTAGTGTTTAACAGAATAGTGTCTTTAAAAAGTTCTTTCAAAATTCAAAAATAATAACCATAATGAATAAGAGCAAGTACAAGATATGATCTTGTACTTGCTCTTATTCATTATGGGCAGGATATAGTCGGTAGCCCTCTTAGATACATCATAGTATAACTTTCTCCAGATTGAATTGCAATAAGAAGTGCAGTAACATTAAAATTTCATTTAGAAATTCTTCTTTTCGAATATAAAATTCTCGTAAGACTGCCAGGACGGCAGTCTAGCGAACTCGAGACAGGAAGTCGAGTGTGAGTACATAACACTTAATAAGTGTTATGCCCCCCAAAGGACTACCCAGAGGCTGAGAATTTTATATTCGCAAAAGATTAGAATGCCTTAATGAAATTTTACGTTTCAAGCTCATATTGCAATTCACGCTGGAGAAGGTTTTTATTATAACAATTTAGTATCGATTTCGTCTTTAATTCTTGTAATAAATGAGTCTAGTGCGATTGCACCCTCATCAGCATTTTTACGGCTTCTAACAGAAACTTCGTTTAGTTCTGCTTCTTTCTCTCCAACTATTAGTAGGAAAGGAACTCTTTCATTACGAGCTTCACGAATTTTATACCCAATTTTTTCTGCTCTAAAGTCGGCTTCTACTCTAATTCTAGATTCTTTAAGTTTTGCTACTACTGTTTCTGCATAATCATGATATTTCTCAGAAATAGGTAATACTTTAACTTGAAGTGGTGCAAGCCAAGTTGGGAAAGCACCAGCATATTTTTCAATAAGCGTTGCAAGTGTTCTTTCGTAACAACCAATAGAAGTTCTATGGATAACATATGGACGTTTTTTAACTCCATCTTTATCAATATAAGTCATGTTAAATCTATCTGGTAGTTGAAAATCAATTTGAACTGTAATTATAGTATCTTCTTTACCAAAAACATTTTTGATCTGTAAATCAAGCTTAGGACCGTAGAAAGCAGCTTCACCAATAGCTGTTTTATAGTCTATTTTAAGATCATCTAAAATGACTTTCATCTTAGATTCAGTTAGTGACCAGGCCTCTGGGTTATCAATATATTTTTCTTTATTATTAGGATCCCATTTTGAGAATCTATAAGTAATATCATCTTCAATTCCAAGTGTCTTGAGCATAAAGTGAATTAAATCTACAACACCTTTAAATTCATCTTCTAATTGATCGGGTCTAACAACTAAATGACCCTCTGAAATAGTGAACTGACGTACTCTTGTAAGACCATGCATTTCACCTGAGGATTCATTTCTAAATAATGTTGAAGTTTCTGCATATCTAATTGGAAGGTCACGGTAACTTTTCTGATCTGCATTATAAACTGTAAATTGGAATGGACATGTCATAGGGCGTAATGCCATAACGTCTTCACCCTTGGATTCATCACCAAGAACAAACATTCCATCTTTATAATGATCCCAATGACCAGATACTTTATATAATTCGCTTTTAGCCATTAATGGTGTTTTAGTTAGAACATAACCTCTTTTTTCTTCCTCATCTTCAACAAAACGTTGTAATAGTTGAATTACCCTTGCGCCATTAGGCATAAGTAGAGGTAATCCTTGACCTATCATTTCTGATGTAGTAAAGAGTTTGAGTTCACGTCCAAGTTTGTTATGATCTCTTTTCTTAGCATCTTCCATTTTCTCTATATGAGCATCTAAATCAGATTTTTTTGTAAATGCAGTTCCGTATATACGGCTAAGCATTTTGTTTTTTTCATTACCTCTCCAGTAAGCGCCTGCAACTTGAGTAAGTTTAAAGGCTTTTATATATTTTGTAGACATTAAATGAGGACCTGCACAAAGATCTGTAAATTCGCCATGTCTGTAGAAAGATAAGCTTGCATCTACGGGTAGGTCTTCAATTAACTGAACTTTAAAATTCTCATCTAATTGACCCATAAAGGCTATAGCTTCAGCTCTTGGAAGTTCAAACCTTTCTATAGGTAGGTCTTCTTTAATAATTTTTTTCATTTCTGCTTCAATTAATTTAATATCTTCAGCAGAAAAAGAGTTTTGTTTATCAAAATCGTAGTAGAAACCGCCATCTATAGCAGGTCCTATGGCAAGTTTAGTATTTGGGAATAATCTTTTAACTGCTTGAGCCATAATATGAGTTGCAGTATGTCTAAAGGCTTTTTTACCTTCCTCACTATCAAAAGTTAATATACTAAGTTCGCAGTCCTTAGTGAGTTTATAACGTAAATCTACAGTTTCACCATCTACCATGCCAGCACAAGCAACTCTTGCAAGTCCCTCGCTAATATCCCTAGCAACTTCAATTACAGTTATTTCAGATTCGTAAGATTTTATTGAACCATCTTTTAGTTTAAGATTTATCATGTACATTGCTCCTTTCTTTTATATACTTGTTTAAATTTTTTCTTATAGAAATGAAAAAACAAAAAATATTATCAACAAGTTTGTAAACTCATATTTTTTGAAAAATAAAAAAACCCCGTCTCAATTCTAATTATAGAATTGGGACGAGATTATAATTTCCCGCGGTTCCACCCAAATTGTTTATACAATAAACCACTTAATAATTATAACGGAATTACCGGGCTTTGTTGAAGCCGCTCAGAGGTAGTCTTCAGCTAATTTCATTTAAGAATACTTTCAGCTAATGTATTCCTTCTCTGTAAATGTACCATGGCTTACTTTCCTCATCGTAGTATTGATTTATTTGCTTACATTAATTATATCACTTGCGGTATATATGTCAAGATAGGTAAAAAGATTAATATGTAATTTAGTCTAGTTTTATGGTACTTGTAATATAATAATGTAATTCGTGAATAAACAATATTAATATATTGCTTATTCGTTTTCAAATATAATGGAAATCAATTGGAGTATGGCTTTTTATTTTTATATTCTTGTTATCTCAAAATTATAGAATATAAAAAATTTAAAATTTAAACTTTAATATGCATTATGTGTAAATATTGGTATAATTAATTTACTGTTTTATTAAATATAGGTAATCTATGCTAAAATTATTTAATGAATACTTATGATAAACGTTTACAATATAAAATCAAGGTTATATTATAAAAAACCATTAATAAAAATATAAATTTCACGATAGTTATAGTAATAACATTATTAAGGGATTTTAAGATGTAAAATATATAACCAAGTGTTTCATACATTATAACTGGAGGGGTATAAGTGAACGCAAAAAAAACAGCCAAAATCAAAATAAGTAAATTTATTAAAAGAGCATATATAATTTTTTCAAATATATTAACTAAAAAAGGTAGAGAGAGGTTTTGTAAATTTCGAAAAGGGTACAAAAAATTCTATGTTACATGTGGACAAGCAGTAGCAGTAAAAGAGAAATTAAGGGTGCAATATGATGAAATTTATGAAAAATTAGCAATAATTGAAAAGAGCCAGGAAAGATACAAATTATCTTTAGATTCTACCAATGATGCTATGTGGGAAATTGATTTAACAACTAAAATGTTTTCTTCATCTAATAGATTTAATGACATTACTGGATATGACAAAGAGGTAGCAAATTCTATTGAAAATATAATTAAACTTGTTTTAGAGGAAGATAGGGAAATTGTAATAAAAGATTTTATTGATCTCATTAATGGCGGAATATTATATTATCAGTGTAGATTAAAACTTAATTTCAATGGCATAGACAATAGATGGTTTTTGATTAGAAGTATGTGCCTAAGAGATACAAGCGGTGTTGCAATTAAAATTGTAGGTTCCGTCTTAGGAATAGCTATTCAAAGAAATTTTGAAGAAGAAATTAATAAATTAAAATATTATGACATATTAACAGATACACCTAATAGAAAATTATTTATTAGCACACTAGAAAATGAGATTATTAAATCAAAGGGTATGTACAAGCAAATTAAACATGCTATATTGTTTATTGATTTAGATAATTTTAAAGAAGTTAATGATACTTTAGGGCATACCTATGGAGATGAATTGTTAATAAATGTTGCAAATTTGATTAAAGCTACTATGGCAGAGGGAGACCTTGTTTCAAGAGTAGGTGGAGATGAATTTTTTATTTTAATGAAAAATATTAAAGATTATTCTAAAATAAGCGGATTATGTGTAAAACTTCAAAGCTTGCTAAATTGTGCGATAAAAATAGATAATAAATATGTATATACTTCGGCAAGTATTGGTATTGCAATCTTCCCGAATGATGGATATGATACTAATATATTATTAAAAAATGCAGATACCGCGATGTATAGTGCTAAAAATAATGGTAAAGCAAGGTATTCTTTTTTTAATGAAAGTATGAGTTCTATAATTGTAAGACGTGCTGAAATAGAAAAGGGATTAAGGAATGCTCTAGAAAATAATGAGTTTGAAATGTATTATCAACCACAAATAGATATTATAAATAATAAATTAAAAGGGTTTGAAGCACTTTTAAGGTGGAATAGCGCAAAGCTCGGAAAAGTATCACCTGCGGAGTTTATACCTATTGCAGAGCAAAGTGGACTAATAGTTTCTATTGGTGAGTGGATTATAAAAATGGTGTGCCTCCAAAATAGTTTATGGAAAAGTAAAGGATATTTATATGATACTATTGCAATAAATCTATCTGGAATTCAATTACAGAATGATGATTTCGAAGAAAAACTAAAAAACATTATAAATGAAACGAAGATTAACCCAAAGTTTGTGGAACTTGAAATTACAGAAAGTATTTTCATGAAGGACTTTGAGCGTAGCATTAAATTACTAACTGCAATAAGAGAATTGGGCATAACTATTGCTTTAGATGATTTTGGGACGGGATATTCATCGCTTAGTTATTTGAAACGGCTACCTATAAATACGCTGAAGATAGACAAGTCGTTTATAGATAATATCGATACAAATGAGCGAGAAAAAGTTATTGTAGATGGGATAATATTACTTGCACAAAAAATCGGACTCGACGTAATTGCAGAAGGGGCAGAAACAAAGAATCAAATTGAACTATTAAAAGGAATGGGATGTAATCAAATACAGGGTTATTATTTTAGTAGACCTCTATCGGCATGTGAAATTGAAGAAAAATTTTTACGTACTAACTGTATTAATTGTTAGCGATGGGGTGAAAGAGCTATAGTGAATGGAGAAAAAGTAATCGTGGAATTTTTTTCGGTTTGTGAGAAGGGAATAGGTTAGCGGACAAGACAAGACGGGACGGTTAACAATAAATTAGTAATTAAGGATTAATGAAAAAGAGAATGTTAAGGGACGGTTAATAAATAAATAAATAAATAAATAATTAAATAATTAAATAATAATTAGAAAATAAATTAGAATTCGTGAGTTACGACAAAAAATGTGGATATGGACAAGAATTATTTTCTCTTTATCTTGATAAAGGTCTCTATGAAAACTTGTAGAGTAAGATTATTTAAGGTACTATCATGATTCATTTTTATCATCAATAAGGTAAATTGTATATTTCAATAGGCTTGTCCAAGAATTTTAAACTAATAAAAAATCAGCTATTATTTTCTAAATTTTTTTGTTTACTATACTAAAATGATAAGTGAATCTTAGTTAGGCATAACATTTAATAAAATCACCAATAATATTTTCAAATTTTTTGTTTGTCCCAATTAAGTTAATACCAATAGTGCTTAACATTGATATTCTAGCCTGTGTAATATTTCCAAGTGTGCGGGATATATCGCTGGATTTAAAATTACAGAGGCTCCTCATTAGAACAACTGTTAATGCTTTCGCTTGCACAAGGTTTCTACTGTATTTCATGTAAAGCTGGATCTTTGATACGTTCATTTTTGATGCTATGAATTCTAATACATCATCGGATTTAAAATTTCTTACAAGTGTTATCCTTTCATTTTTATACTCTGATTTTTCATCTTCAAATTCTATTTCTTGTTTCAATTTTTCTTCGTTACACATAAAAATAAGATCATAGTAATTTTTCCTTGCGATTTTAATGCTTTCACCAAAAAGACTTATAATGAACCCATAATCAACTAATTTAAAATAATCACGCCTCTTTCCTATAAATATTGCTAAGCTAGAAAAAGCATATTTTTCAGGGCAATTTTTATGGTCAAGTATATCTGTAGGATTATTATGTATATATAGTGATAAAGTCTTCAAATATCTATCATTAGCAACTATTATGCTTTTAAATCTATCTCTAAAAAGATGACCTCCCCTTTCATGTTTTTTATTAAAATACATTGCATAGGAAAAATTTATACCATGCATTACTTTTGATATATCAGATCCATTAGCATCAATGATTAAGTGTAAATGATTATCCATTAGGCAATATCCGTAAAGCTTAAAATTATAAAGAGTTTTATATTTTTTTATAAGAGACAGATACTTTTTCTTATCCTCAGTATCCTTGAATAAATTTACCTCAGTTATACTTTTGCACATAATATGATATATTGACTCATCGCTTTTTAATCTAAATGTTCTCGACATAAAGAATCACCCTTTCTAATAAGAATTTGTTTGAATTATTGCCGATAGGTCGAGATGATATTCATATTTTAAATCAAATAGTCAAATTGATTGTTAACCGTCCCAAACTAAAACTAACAACTAAAACTAATGATTTGTAAAAATTTTACTTAATATAGTTTTAGATATTTTAAATGTGGAGGATATACTGTATAATATAATCAAATGGTAATTATTTGGAAAGGTGTGATTTAGTATGACTTATATAAAAAGATACGAAGAATGGGTAAATAATAAGTATTTTGATGAAGAGACACGAGAAGAGTTAAAGTCCATAGAAAATGATAACAAAGAGATTGAAGACAGATTTTACATGGATTTAGAGTTTGGAACTGCAGGATTAAGAGGGAAGTTAGGTGCTGGACTTAACCGAATGAATATATATATTATTTCAAGAGCAACGCAAGGGCTTGCGGATTATATTAAGGAATATGGAAAAGAATATATGGATAGAGGTGTAGCAATAGCTTATGACTGCAGGCATTATTCTGTTAAATTTGCAGCTACAGCAGCACAAGTATTAGCAGCAAATGGAATAAAAGCATATTTATTTGAAGAATTAAGACCTACGCCAGAACTATCTTATGCAGTAAGAACGTTACATACAGCTGCTGGAATTGTTGTGACTGCTAGTCATAACCCTAAAGAATATAATGGATACAAGGTATATTGGGAAGATGGGGCACAAATTTTATCATCTACTGCAAAGGGAATAACAGAAAAAATTAAGAGTATTACAGACTTTAGTACTATAAAAGTTATGGATATTGAGGAAGCAAAGAAAAAAGGATTAATAGTAATCCTTGGAAAAGCAATGGACGATGAATACATGGAGAAAGTAAAGGGACTAGCTATAAGAGATAATATAGACAAAGATATAAAAATTGTATATACTCCTCTAAATGGGACGGGAAATGTCCCTGTAAGAAGGGTTCTTAAGGAAAGAGGATTTACTAACATAATAGTAGTGCCAGAGCAAGAAAAGCCAGATCCAGATTTTACAACCGTTGGGTATCCTAATCCAGAGGATGTAAAAGCCTTTAAATATGCAAGGGCGCTTGGAAAAAAAGAAGGGGCAGAATTGTTAATAGCTACTGACCCAGATTGTGATAGACTTGCTATAATGGTTAGAGATACGCTTGGTGAATATGTTGCCTTTAATGGTAATCAAATAGGGGCTATACTCATAAAGTATGTTATAGAAGGAATGAAAGAAAATGGCACACTTCCCAAAAATGCTGCTATAGTTAAATCCTTAGTAACAGGTGATCTAGGAAGGGCAATAGCTACCAAATATGGTGTAGAAACTTTCGAAGTACTCACAGGTTTCAAAAATATTTGTGGTAAAGTCAATGATTTTAAAAAAGACAATAGCTTTGAATTTATATTTGGATATGAAGAAAGTATCGGTTATGTTGCTGGAACTTTTGTTCGTGATAAAGATGCAGTCATAGCATCAATGCTTTTATGTGAAGCAGCAGCCTATTATAAATCAAAAGGTAAAACTTTATTAGATATATTAAATGAGATTTATGTTGAGTTTGGATATTATAGAGAAAACCTAATATCTTTAGTTTTAGAAGGTATAGAAGGACAAGAAAGAATTTCTAGAATGATGGTAGAATATAGAAAAGATTATTTATTAACAATAGGTAGTTCAAAGCTTACAAAGTTTATAGATTATGAAGTTGAGAAAGCTTATGACATCTTGAATGGCACGGAAGAACCTAGTGGAATAGAAAAATCTAATGTACTTAAATTCTATTTCGATGATGATAGCTGGTATGCAGTAAGACCTTCAGGTACAGAACCAAAAATTAAAATATATATGTACTCTAAAGGAAAAACTCTAAAAGCTGCAGAAGAAAAACTAGTAGAAATGGAAGAGGTTATAATAGCGAAACTTCAAAGCACAAAATAGAAACGAAAATAATATAGGTAAAATAATTTAATAAAAGGATTCATGTAATGCTTAATATATTCTACGCACTACATGAATCCTTTTATATGTACAAATTTATCTAGAATGTATTGTAAGTAGATATTGTTCCACGTAGTCCAATATAAAAACAAGTAAAGGATTACAAAAATGATGCTAGAAGTCAACTAAATGTTTTGGATTAGTAGATACTATCTCTATAGCTTTTGTAATTGCAGTAGTAACATCGATTGTTTCCTGTTTGTTAATTTCAGCTAAGGCACTTGTGTATAGTTCTCCCTTTTCGGAAACGGTATATTTTGTAGCCAAAGAGTTTAGTGCTAAGGCATTAATATCTAATTTGCACTTTTCACATTTGCAAATATCATCATATTTTTCTAATATCTTTGCTAATAGGTTGTTTACTTCAACTTCAGAAAAATTTTTCAAATGATACACTGTATACCTCCTTTTAGTCTTTTTATAAACAATATAATACAGCAATTATAGCATGCATAATAATACTTTAAATGAAAATTAATGTATTCATCTTAGCCGTTTAATACATTGTATGCAATAATCGTATATAAATGAATTTTAATGTAATTGTTGCATCGAGAGGTGTTTAACATGTTGTGAACAAAAGTTGATGTTAGTCATTAAGAGAAATCATACATGGTATAATATATATAAAAGGTATACTAAAATAAATAACAAGTAAGTATGTTAGCTTATTTACAGAATTCGTATAAAATATAAAAGGAAGGACGTGTTTTTGTGAGTTTGAGATTTATCTATGGAGGAGCTGGGAGAGGGAAAAGTACTTTCTGTTTAGATGATATGAGGCGCAGGCAAAAGGAAGAAATTGAAAAACCTCTAGTACTTTTGGTCCCAGAACAATTCTCTTTTCAAGCTGAAAAGAATCTTATAAAAGTAGTTGGATCCACAGGAATAAAAAATGTCCAAGTACTTAGTTTTAATAGATTAGCATACAAAGTATTTAGTGAAGTTGGAGGCATAACACTTAAACCTATGGATACATCAGGAAAGGCAATGCTTATTCATAGTATACTTCAAAAGAATGGAGAAGAATTCAAGGTATTTAAAGGAGCGGCAAGGCAAAGGGGCTTTGTAGATAATGTAGCTAGCATTATCACTGAGTTTAAAAAATATGGAATTTCGATTGGTGACCTAAATAAGGTGAAAGAAGATCTAGGCGCGAACCCATTACTTATAGATAAGATAATAGATTTATCACTTATATATGGAGAGTTTGATAATATTTTAAACATAAACTATGTGGATCCTGACGATGATTTGATTCGTTTATGTAACGTCCTTGATGAATGTTGCATTTTTGATGGAGCAGAGTTCTGGCTTGACGAATTTACAGGCTTTACACCACAGCAATATGGAGTATTAGAAAAATTATATAAAAAGGCTAAAAGAATAAATATAACATTGCCCTTAAAAAGCTCAGAGCATTCAAAATTTATGGAGCCCTCTGATGCATTTTATTCTATAAAGTTTACGGAAGATAATCTTTTAAATATAGCTAAGGAGAGTGGGACAAGCATAGAAGCACCTATAGAGCTACAAGGTAATAAAGAATGTAAGTTTAAAGATAATGTCGAGCTTTCATTTCTTGAGAATAATTATTTTGAATTTCCTTATACACCATTAGTTAAGAAATGTGAAAATATAAAGATATTTAAAGCTCTCAATGGTTACAGTGAAGTAGAATATGTAGCAAGGGATATCTTAAGAATATGTAGAGATGAGAATATAAGATTTAATAAAATAGCAGTGGTTACTAGAGATCTGCCAACCTATGAGAAATTAATTAAAGCGATATTTACGGAATACAATATTCCTTTATTTATAGACAAGAAAAAAGATATAACAAGTAACCCTTTAATAGTTTTAATAACTGGAGCTATTGAGATTTTCACTAAAAACTTTAGTTATGAAGCAATGTTTAGGTATCTTAAAACAGGGCTTTTAGATATAGAAAAGCAGCATATAGATATATTAGAAAACTTTATTATCGCAACTGGAATAAAGGGTAAAAGAAAATGGACAGAAATTGATTTATGGCAGGAAAAAATAGATTATTATTTTAGAGATTATTATAACAATGATAAGGCAAGTGAGGATGAAACTGAAAAAGTAGAGTCTACAATTAAAATATTAAATGAAACCAGGGACAAAATAATTATACCATTATTACAATTTAAGGAGAAATTAAAAGGTGGCGGGACCGTCACAAAAATATGTACAACTCTATTTGAATTCCTAGAGTCTATAAATGTATATAAAACCTTAGAGAAATGGATAGAAGGTTTTAAAGCAGAAGGTGATCAGGAGCTTGTCACTGAGTACAGTAAAATATGGAATCTAGTTATGGAATTACTGGATCAGATGGTAGAGGTTATTGGCAAAGAAACGCTATCTCTTGAGGATTTCGTAAAAGTACTGTCCATGGGATTTAGCAAACATCAAATGGGACTTATTCCACCGGCGCTTGATGGAGTAACAATTAGTAGTGTTGAGCGTGTAAAAAGTCATGATATAAAAGCGTTATATATTATAGGAGTAAATGATGGAGTATTCCCAAAGGCAAGTAAGGAAGAGGGGATATTTACAGATAGCGACAGAATGATTTTAAAAGAAAAAGGTATAAAGCTTGCCGATGACACAAAAACTGAGGTGTTTAATGAGCAGTATTTAATCTACGCAACGATAAGCATTCCAAGTAAATATTTAAATATAACTTATCCTATAGCAGATTATGAAGGTAAAACTTTAAGACCATCTATTATAATAACAAGGGTTAAAGCCTTATTTAAAAATCTAATAGAGGAAAGCAATATAACACTTAGTAATGATGGCTTGCATAATAAGGAAAAACTAAGTGATGTACATGAAGCATTTGATAGGCATGTGTTACGCGATTTTTACCAGGTATGTGCTAAAGTGCCAACATTTAATGATTTAATATTTGCGCTTAGAAGATATTTAGAGCAAGGTTATATATCACCACTTTGGATCGCGGTTTATAAATGGTATCAAAAGGATCCATTATGGAGAGAAAAAAGTAATACCATTTTTCAAGGATTTGACTATAAAAATGAAGTGAAAATGCTTGAGAAAGAAAAAGTAAAACGACTTTACGGAGAAAAAAATTACTTTAGTGTATCTAGAATAGAAAAATATGAAGAATGTCCTTTTGCATATTTTGTTCAATATGGATTAAAAGCAAAAGATAGAAAAACTTTTACATTTTCATCCCCAGACTTAGGTAGTTTTATGCACAGTGTGCTTGATGATTTTTCAAAACTTGTGGATAAAAGTGAAATAAAGTGGGCAGATCTTGATAGGGATTGGTGTGAACAAAATATAGGGGAAATTGTAGAAAAAGAAGCGGAAACGGGTACAAGTGGGTATATATTAAACAGTACCCCTAGGTACAAGTACTTTACAGAGAGACTTAAAAGAGTTTTAAAGAAAACTATCTACGTAATAGTTGAGCAGATGAAAAACAGTGGCTTCGAACCTTTTGGTTACGAAGTGTCCTTTGGCAATAACGAGGGAGATTACCCACTGATACAAGTAGAATTATCAACAGGTGAAACCGTAAATTTAGTTGGTAGAATTGATAGAGTGGATAAGCTAATAAATGAGGGAGAGGAATTTTACAGGATAATAGACTATAAATCTGGAAATAAGGATTTTAAATTATCTGACGTATATTATGGACTTCAAATACAGTTACTTACCTATTTAGATGCTATGCTTAGAAATGAGAAAGCTTTATCTAAAGAAAGTGCTATATCAAATGAAAGCGTGGATGAACCAATTTTCCCAGCAGGTATACTATATTTTAAAATAGATGACCCAGTTATAAAGGCTAAAAATAATTTAGATGAAGAAGAATTAGAAAAAGCTATAATGAAAGCATTAAAAATGAAGGGGTTACTACTAGCAGATACTAAGATAATTAGGGAGATGGATAGAAATATAGAAGGTGCATCCCTAGTTGTTCCAGCATCTATTAAGAAAAATGGAGAATTAGGATCAAGATCATCAGTTGCAACTAAGGAGCAGTTTGATATGCTGCTTAATCATGTAAAAGAGAATCTTATAAAAACTTGTGAGGGAATGCTTTCTGGAGAAATAGACATAAAACCATATAAGAAAAAGGATATTACCCCATGTAGTTATTGTGAGTATACGGCTATTTGCCAATTTGACCCTACATTAAAAGAAAATACTTATAAGATAATAAAGGATAAGAAAGACAAGGAAATATGGGAGCTCTTATCAAATGAAGCAAGCCAGGAAAATGATACTAGCGAAGCAATTGAAACAAAGGAAGACATAAAAGAAAGTGGGGTGGAGAATTATAATGATAAAAAATGAGAATGAAATTAATGAAGTGAAATCAGATGTTACTTGGACACAGGATCAACAGAAAGCTATTTTAACAAGGGATTGCAATATCCTAGTAGCTGCAGCTGCAGGTTCAGGTAAAACTGCGGTACTAGTTGAAAGAATAATAAAAATAGTAACGGATGAGGAAAGGCCTACAGATATAGATAAGCTTCTAGTAGTTACATTTACAAACGCTGCCGCATCCGAAATGAGGGAGAGAATAGCTGCTGCAATTTCGAAAGAACTTCACAATAATCCACAAAGCAAGTTATTTCAAAGACAATTAACATTATTAAATAAATCTAGCATTACAACTATTCACTCATTTTGTCTTGAGGTTATTCGTAATAATTTTCATGTGGTAGATTTAGATCCTAATTTTAGAATAGCAGATGGAACAGAAGCAGTGCTTCTTAAGCAAGAAGCTTTAGAGGAATTATTTGAAGATAGGTATATAGCAATTGAGGATGAAAATAAGAGCGAAGGAGAAAATAGTTCTTCGGACGTACCGGTAACCCCTAGATTCCCAAATCTAGAATCCAATAGTTTCTTAAACCTGGTTGAAGCCTATAGTAATAATAAAGAGGATTTAGGTCTTCAAGGAATAGTTCTAAGCCTTTATAATTTTGCTATGAGTTCAACAAATCCAGATAAATGGCTAATAGATTCAGCTGAAAATTTTAACATTAAAGATGGGGCAAGCTTTAGCGATACCCCTTGGGCAAAAGTTTTAATGGATGATACTAAAATAGAATTACTAGGAATAGAAAAAGTAATGGTTAAAGCATTAAAAAATGTAGAAGACAATGAGGCTATAATTTTATATGATGAGGTATTCAAGTCGGATTTAGCTATAATTGCGGATCTTTTAAGTGCAGCGAATAACTGTTTTGAAAATTTGGCAACAACTTTTGAAGAGCTAAGTTTTGCAAAACTTCCTAGTATAAAGGCATGCAAGGACAAGGAAAAACAAAAGGCTGTTCAAGAGATAAGAAATAAGGTAAAAAAACAATTACAAGAACTGCAAAAGCAAGTAATGAATGCAAATTCAGAAGATTCTTTAGAAGATATAAGAAAATTATATCCACTTATGATGGAATTATCTCAACTTGTTATAGATTTACAAGAAAAGTACAGAGAAAAGAAAAAGGAACGGTCAATTATTGATTTTAACGATTTTGAGCATTACTGCCTCGACATATTAATGAAAAAGGATGAGGAGGGGGAAGTGGTTTTAGGCGATGATGGAAAACCAGAACCTTCCTCAGTAGCAATAGGGCTAAGGAATAAATATGAAGAAATTCTGATAGATGAATATCAAGACAGCAACATGGTTCAGGAAACTTTACTAAATATAATTTCAAGAGAAAAAATTGGATCACCAAATGTATTTATGGTGGGAGATGTAAAACAAAGTATATATAGATTTCGTCAGGCAAGGCCAGAGCTTTTTTTAGCCAAGTATAATAGCTATTCTAAAGATCAAGGTGCGAAAACAAGAAAAATAACTTTATATAAAAACTTCAGAAGTCGAGAGACAGTTATAAATGCTGTGAATTATATTTTCAAACAAATAATGTGCAAAAATATTGGAGATCTTGATTATACAGATGAGGAAGCATTAAATTTAGGAGCGCATTTTGATGAATTAGTTGGGCAAGGAGTGATAGGTGGACCCGTGGAACTACATCTTATCGAAAAAGAAGTTAAGGACCCAGAAAATGACGAAAATGAAGAGGAAAGTGGGGGACAGGTAAACACAATTGAAGATGATGGTAAAAGTGAGGGACAAGGCAACATAAATGAGGATGAAACTCCAACGAACATTGAACTTGAAGCAAGAATTGTGGCAAAAAGAATAAAAGAATTAATGGCGCATATCGATGATCAAGGGAATGAAACTGAAGCTTTTAAAGTCTATGACAAAAACATTAAAGAATATAGGGATGTTGATTATAAGGACATTGTAATATTACTTCGTGCAACCTCAGCTTGGGCACCTTCTTTCTTAGAGCAATTAAAGCTTGAGAATATACCGGTTTATGCAGATACAGGGACAGGCTATTTTAGTACTGTAGAAATTCAAATAATTATGAGTCTTCTTCAAATTATAGATAACCCAAGGCAGGATATACCAATGCTTGCAGTACTGCGTTCCCCAATAGGAGGGTTTACCTCAGAGGAACTAGTTGATATAAGAATAGGGCAAAGGGAAGTAAGCTTTTATGAGGCAATGGTAAATTTCGTGGATTTTAAAGATACACTGTCTGAGGATAAAGAAGATCAATCTGGGGATAAAAAATTAGAGCCTGGGGATAGAAATTGCGACTTAGAGGATAAACAGCTAGATTCTGTGGATAAAAAACTTAAAAGATTCCTAAAGAAATTGGATCACTTTAGAGACATCTGCACATATATGCCTATCGATGAGTTCATCTGGTATTTATACACGAACACAGGTTATTACGGTTATATAGGAGCCATGCCAGGAGGTCCTCAAAGACAAGCAAATTTAAAAGTGCTTTTTCAAAGGGCAAGGCAATATGAAGAGACAAGCTATAAGGGATTGTTTAATTTTATAAATTTTATAAATAAGCTAAAAGTGAGCAGTGGTGACATGGGTAGCGCTAAAACCTTAGGCGAGAATGAGAACGTAGTCAGAATAATGAGCATTCATAAAAGCAAAGGACTAGAATTCCCTGTAGTATTTCTAAGTGGAATGGGAAAAAACTTTAATTTGATGGATATAAATAAGAGTATATTATTTCATTATGAATTAGGGTATGGCCCAAATTATGTGGACCCAATTAGAAGGATTTCGTATCCTACAGTACTAAAGCAAGCACTAAAAAAGACAATAAAAATAGAAAGTTTAGCCGAGGAAATGAGAGTATTATATGTAGCTTTAACAAGGGCAAAGGAAAAACTAATAATAACTGGCTCAATTAGAAATATAGATAAAAATTTATCTAGAATGAGTTCAAGCTTAGATGAGAGCAGTGAAAAGCTAGGGGAATATGAAATATTAAAAGGAAAAAGCTATTTAGATTGGATAATACCTGCAGTAATTAGGCATGTTGATGGAAAACCTCTAAGGGAGCGTATACAAATAGAGGATGAAAATTTACATCTACTAAGTGATCCTTCAAACTTCATTGTGCGTTTTTGGAATAGAGAACATATAAAGAAAGACGAGCAACTGGAGGAGGAAACTCTTGTTAGTGCAGAGAAGAGGCTTAGTCTTCTTAAGGAAAAATCTATATATGATAAACTATTAGATGATAAATTATCGCAGGAAGAATTATCATCTCAAAAATCATCTGAAGAGAAATTAATGGCAGAGATAGAAAAGAGGTTAGGCTTTGTTTATAAATACGAGAAGTCTACAAAAATGCCTACAGTACTCACAGTAACAGAGCTTAAAAGGAAGTTCAACGTTGAGCTAACGGAGCTCGGTTCTGGCAATATGTATGCACCAAGACTTATAAACAAACCAAAATTCCTAGAAGAAGTAAAAGGCTTATCGCCAGCTGAAAAAGGAACTGCAATGCATTCAGTACTTCAAAGATTAGACCTAACTAAAGTGACAACATCCACTGAAATAGAAGCACAAGTTCAAATCCTTGTAGAAAAATCGTTATTATCCAAAGAAGAGGGCAAAGCTGTCCGTATAGATAAATTAGGAAAGTTATTTAAAACTTTACTTGGGCAAAGAATGATAAAAGCATATGCTCTAAACCAATTGAAAAGAGAGGTTCCATTCCATATGGAAATTAGTAGTACTGATATAGATAAAAGCCTTCCAGTAGAACTATATGGAGATGAGCAAATAATGCTTCAAGGGATAATAGATTGCTATTTCGAGGAAAATGGACAGATAATACTCGTGGATTATAAAACAGACTTCGTGAAAAATGGAGAGGTAAACTCACTAATTGACAAATATAAGTCTCAGCTCGATTATTATGCAAAAGCACTTGAGGTTACACTGAAAGTAGATGTTAAAGAGAGATACATATACTCGTTTAGCACAGATGAAGCAGTAGAAGTAAAACAATAGAAAATGTGGGATAGTTGTTAACCGTCCCTCGCATTAATCATTAAATTATGGATAGTTGTTAACCGTCCCTTACTTTAACCAACATTAACAACTAAAGAAAGGAGTCATAAATATGCGAATACTTCACACATCAGATTGGCATTTGGGGAAGACCTTAGAGCAGTATAGTAGGCTAGAGGAACAGGAAGAATTCCTAAAAGAATTCATAGAAATAGTTAAAGATAATGACATAGATTTAGTCCTTATAGCTGGAGATATATATGATAATGGTAACCCACCAGCAAAGGCAGAAAAAATGTTCTATAGTACTATTAGCGATATAACAAGTAGTGGTAAGACTGCGGTGCTTGTCATTGCAGGGAATCATGACAACCCAGAAAGATTAGTAGCTGCAAGCCCCCTTGCATATGAGCATGGAGTAATACTCCTTGGGGAACCTAAAAGCATAGCAAGGCAAGGTGTTTTTGGAGAATATAATACGGCTAATAATTATGATTTTGAAATAATAGAAAGTGGCGAAGGATATGTTGAGCTAAGTATAAGAGGAGAAAAGGCAGTTATATTAACACTTCCTTATCCAAGTGAAAAAAGGCTGAACGAAGTACTGACCACAGAATTAAATGATGAGGATAGACAGAAGAGTTACTCGGATAGAATCGGAGAGTTATTTGATGATTTATCCCTTAAATATAGAGATGACACTATAAATCTAGTAATATCTCACCTATATGTTATGGGGGGAGAGGAGAGTGGATCTGAAAGAAGTATACAACTTGGGGGAAGCCTCTCGGTATCTCCAAGTAAGTTCCCAGAAAAAGCACAGTATTGCGCTCTAGGACATCTTCATAGACCACAAAAAGTCCCAGGAACTAAGGGTAAAATAAGATATTCTGGTTCTCCAATTCAATATAGCAAAAGTGAAATAAATTATAGTAAGGGAGCATATCTTGTAGATGTTAAAGCTGGAGCAGATGCGCAAATATCAAATATATTGTTTAGAAATTATAAACCAATAGAGATATGGAAATGTAATAGTACAGAGGAAGCATTAGAGAAATGTAAGCTCGAGGGCGAAAAAAAAATCTGGGTGTATCTTGAAATAAAGACTAAGGAAATAATAAGTACGGAGAATATAAAGGAAATGAAAAGATTAAGGCCGGACATAGTATCGATTCAGCCAATAATAGATGAAATTGAAGATTCTAAAGAATTAAAAGAAAGCTTAAGAGAAAAATCTATGGAGGAAATGTTCAAAGAATATTTTGTGCTTGCAAAGGGTGGGCTTGAGCCAACAAGTGAGCTAATGGAATTATTCTTAAGTATAGCATTAGATGAGGAGGAAACCAAAGATGAAACCAGTAAGTCTTAAGATAAAAGGGTTAAATTCTTTTGTAGAGCAACAAACTATAGAATTCTCAAAGCTTACAGAAAAAGGACTTTTCGGGATATTTGGGCCAACAGCTAGTGGTAAATCAACTATATTAGATGGGATAACTATAGCTCTATACGGAAAAGTATCAAGGGATACTAAAGAGTTTGTAAATACAGAAACAAATGTAGTAGAAATAAGTTTTGATTTCGAAATAGGACTAGGTATAAGCCGCACGTCATATAGAGCAGAAAGATGTATAAAGAGATTAAAAACTGGAAACTTTAAAACTGCTTATGCAAGGCTAATTGAGATAAATAAAGAAAATCCTGATGAGAACAAAGTTATTGCTGAAGGACCAAGAGATTTAGCGGAAAACATTATAAGTATTGTAGGATTAAAAGTTGAGGATTTTACAAGGTCAGTAGTATTACCTCAAGGCAAATTCAATGAATTTTTAAAGCTATCAGGAAAAGACAGAAGAGATATGCTTGAGAGAATATTTGCTCTTGAGAAATATGGTTCTAAACTTTATGATAAGATAAAAAAAGTCAGAAATGAAAATTTAAACACTAAAACATTGCTCGAGGGAGAAATGAAGGGTTATGAGAATGTAGATGAAGAATCTCATAATCAATTAAAGGAAACGCTGGTGATTTTAAAAGAAGAAGAAAAGGGAATTAAACTCCAGAAAAGTACTCTAGATAAAGAGTATGAAGTATACAAAAACATTTTTGAGTTACAAAAGGAAAAGAGCCAGTATGTAAAAAAGGAAGATTTGCTAAAACTCCAAGAGGAAGACATAGAAAATAAAAAAGTAAAATTTACAAAAGGAAGTTTAGCGTTAAATGTAAAACCTTACATTGAAAATGTAGCAGAGACTCAAAAAAACTTGTCTATAAACGGAGAGAAACTCCAAAAATTAATCAAAGATTATGAAGCTATATCTCAGAAACTAGAGAGTACAAAAATATCTTATGAGGAAGCTTTTCAATCTAAAAATGATAAATTACCAGCTTTGATTGAAAAGGAAGTAAGTTTAAAGCAAGCATCTAATATTGAAGAGAAAATAATTTATCTAGCTAATGAAAAAAATGTTTTATTAAAAAAACATAAAGAACTTACTAATGCTATAGTTGATAAAAATTCAAAAACATCAATTATTCTTATAAATAAAGAAAAAATAGAGCAGCAGTTACAATCATGTGAAATAAAATTAAATGAAATAGAAATATTGCCAGAGTATAGGGAAAAACTGTACAAAACATATAACAGTGAATTAGAAGTAAATTCAGCTGCTAAAAATGAGTTAGAACTTAAAAATAAAGACGAAACTTTGAAGGAAGTATTGTCTAGTACGAAGTTGCTTCATAATAAAGCTAAACTTAAGTTGAAAGATAAACAAAATAAATTAGTGCTTTTAGAAGAAAAAAGTGTGGAACTAGCGAATGATTTCCCAGGAGATAATAATTTGCTTTTAGAGAAACAAGAAGTTTACAACACACTTAAGGTAAATCTTGAAAAGGCTGTAGAAAACCATAAAACAAATGATGATCTTAAGGGTAAATATGAAATTGTAAATACAAAAAATGAAAAAGTTAGGTTGAATGTAAAAAATGTAGAAAAGTCCATAGAAACTATGAAAGATAAGGGCGAAAAATTAGAAGGTGAGATAAAAGAAATAGAGATAGGGAACATGGCAGTAGTTTTAGCTTCTAATTTGCAAGAAGGTGACATATGTCCGGTATGTGGGGCTGAGCATCATCCTAAAATAGCAGAGTTAAAAGTGGATACAAATTTAAAAGTTTTAAAAAGTTTAAAACAAAGTGTAGCGATAAACCTAGAAAATTTATCTAAGGATTATCAAAATGAGTTAATTAAACTTGCGGGATTTTCAAAAGATGAGGAGTATATAAATAATCAATTATTAGAAGTAACCAAAAATCTTAAGGATATAAACATAAAAGAGCTTGAAGAGGAGAAAAAGAGGAGTGAATTATCCTTACTCCAGTTTAAAGAAAGGATCGAATTATATAATAAACAAAAGGCAGAGCTAGAAGTTATACTTGCGGAGGCTCGAGAAGAAAAAAGTAAAGCAGCTATGGATGAGGCAAAACTTGGAGAAGGTTTAAGAAAAGAAAGCGAAGCGCTTATAGTTTTACAAAGTGATATCTCTATTGCAGGTGAGAGGTTAGAGTTACTTTCTCAAAATCATAAATTTTTAAATGCAGACTTATTACGAGAAGAGGATTCATTTAAGAAGGAACGAAATGCGAATGAAAAATCAATGTCTATAAAAGAAAAGATTTTGCAAATTAAAAGGATAGATAATGAAGTAATAAAACTTACATCGCAGGTTAGAAAAAATAGATTAGAAATTGTAACATTAGAAAAAGAAAGAGTAGATATAGATAGGACTTTAAGGGAACTTACCAACTTGAAAACAGAAATAGAAACAAGTGGCAAGGAGAAAAGGGCGGAAATAGAACGATTGACGCTTCAAATAGTAGAGCTTTGTGGATTTACGCCTACGGTGGATCATACCCCTAAAATAGAAGTAGAAAAGGTAAGAGTCCAAATTAAAGAGATCACTTTAAAAGAATCAAGTCTAAAAGTAGTCTTTGAAAGAGAAAGTATAGAAAAACAAAAAGTTTTAACTCAAAAGACTAGCGAGGAAAATAAAAAAGAAATGTTATCTAAGATGTTACTTGAGGGACAAGAAAAATTAAAAATATCCCTTAATGAGAATTCCTTTGAAGATACTGAAGCAGTTTTAATCCACTCCGTTTCAAGAGGAGTTTTGGTAATCTTCGAGAAAGAAATAAAACAATACGAGGAACTTAAACGTAACCTTATAGATAATTTAAAAAGAATTGAAATCTTGCTTCAAGGGAAAGCAGTAGATGTTACTTTATTTGAAGAATTAAAAGAAAAAAGAGAAGTTATTGGAACAGTTCTAGAGGAAAAGACTAAGGCAATAGGTGCTCAATTTAGGGAACTTGCGGACATGGAGAGAAGTTTGCGAGAAATTAAAACACTCCTAACAAAGAAAAAATCAGTAGAGCATAAATTAGGTCTTTTAAGAGAACTTGACACTCTTATTCAAGGAAATAAATTTGTTGAATACGTAGCTATGAAGCAATTGAAATATATATCTATGGAAGCTTCAAAACGGTTAAAAGAGATAACAAGGGGACGTTATGCATTGGAGCTTGATGCTAATGGAGCATTTGTAATGAGAGATGATTTTAATGGAGGCATAAGACGTGAAACTAACACGTTATCAGGGGGAGAAACCTTCTTAACCTCATTATGTCTTGCGCTAGCACTTTCCTCACAAATTCAATTAAAAGGGAGTGCTCCACTAGAATTCTTTTTCTTAGATGAAGGGTTTGGGACATTAGATACGGACTTATTAGATGTAGTAATGAATTCACTTGAAAAACTTCATTCAAGCACATTGTCTGTGGGAATAATAAGTCACGTGGAGGAGCTTCGTAATAGAGTTCCAATAAAACTAATAGTTACTCCAGCAGAGCAAGGGCAGGGTGGTAGCAAGGTAAAACTAGAGTATACGTAGAAAATATTCCACGTGCAAAAGGTATCAAAATTCTCCTTCAGGCCTTGTAATTAGAACTTGGAACGTGAAATTTTACTAAGAAATTTTAATCTTTTGTAAATATAAAATTCTCTTCCTCTGGGTCGTTCTTTGGGGGACACAGCAATTATTAATTGTTATGTCGCTCACATTCGGCGTATTTAATGTCTTTTCAGCGATGGTATGGTTAGGAATGTTGTTGAAATTTAGGAATACATTAATTATCCCAACATATATATTTAATAATACTTTATGTTGGAGATGATATTTGTGAAATTGAAATCAATAACAATGCTATTAACAAAACTTTCATTTATTATTGGTATAGCTGGGTGTACGATGATACTTATGAAATTTGAATTACCGATAGTGATGATAAGAATATCGATAATACTTTTATTTATTGTTAGTATGTCAGAATTTATATCAACTGGGAAACTGAGAAAAGTAGTATATCCTTTAATTATGATTTATTTTTTTGTAGGTATGCCGCTTTTAGAGGGTTTTATAGATAATAGAGTCTTCAGTAATGGAGCAGCTATAGTAGGATGCATTATTACTGTTATATTTATATATAATGACTTAAGGATAACCAACAAAGAAAAAGAATTGTCACAATAAGATGAATAATTTTAATTATTATTAAAACGGAGGAAAACAAATGAAGATATTTTTATATTATGTTTTAGCTATTAATTTGTACGGGATTTTTGTAATGTATTCGGATAAGAACAAATCAAGAAAGGGAAAATGGAGAACCCCAGAGAAAACACTTTTCACTATAGCTTTTGCTTATGGTGCTTTGGGTATATTTTTAGGTATGCGATTATTTAGGCATAAAACTAAGCATAATAAGTTTGTAATAGGAATACCGGCAATACTTATAGTTCAGATATTTATATTTTTTAAATATATTTATAGGGCATTTTAAAATGAGGCACATACTGAAATTAATATTCAGTATGTGCCTCGTTTTTTTGTCTGTTAAATTATATAATATACCAACAACATTTCCAATATGTTTATTATACAAATATGTTTTAGGTTTTTATAGGTACAAATTATAATAAACTGTTTAAGTTATACCAATAAATATTATAATTAAATGCTAAAAGTATAAATTACATCCATAAAAGACCTTATAATGATTTATATTCATAATATATATATAAATGTATTGACATTTATGCGTACAAATATTACAATAACGTTGTAACCGCTTTCAATATATAATATTATGAAGAAAAAGGAGATTTCTTATGTTAGCAGAAGTTTTAAAAAATCCTATTGTCATGCAAAGAGCAGATCCATTAATATACAAACACATTGATGGATATTATTATTTTACGGCGTCAGTTCCTAAATTTAATCGTATTGAAATTAGAAAATCAAAAACAATAAATGGAATTAGTAAAGCAAAAGCTATATCTGTTTGGGAAAAACATGTTTCAGGACCAATGAGTCATTTAATATGGGCACCTGAAATTCATTATACTAATGGTAAATGGTACATATATTTTGCAGCAGCTCCGGATGATAAAATAGTAGATGACACATTTAATCATCGTATATTTGTAATCGAAAATGATAATGAAGATCCAATGACAAGCAATTGGATTGAAAAAGGACAGATTAAGACTGGTTGGGAATCATTCGCTTTAGATGCAACAACTTTTGAGAACAATGGTAAATTATATTTTGTGTGGGCTCAGCAAGATTTTGATGTAAGGGGACATTCAAACATATATATTGCTGAAATGGAAAATCCATGGACACTTAAGACTAAACCAGTGATGTTAACTAAACCAGAATTAAATTGGGAAACAATTGGATTTTGGGTTAATGAAGGGCCGGCAGTATTAATAAGAAATGGAAGAGTATTTTTAACTTTTTCAGTTAGTGCTACAGATGAAAACTATTGTATTGGAATGATTATGGCAAAAGAGGGCAGTAATTTATTAGAGATTACATCATGGGAAAAATTACAAAAACCTGTCTTTAAAACATCTGATGAAAACCATCAATATGGACCTGGTCACAATAGTTTTACCATCTCAGAAGATGGGAAACAAGATATCCTAGTTTATCATTCAAGAAATCATACTGAAATTAAAGATGATGCACTAAACGATCCAAGCAGACACACAAGGGCACAAGTTATTAACTGGAGAGAAGATGGAACGCCTGATTTTGGTATTCCTATTAGAGATGAATATTTTATATAGTAAGTATAGATAAAAAATTAAAATGATGGGGGAATACTATTATGAAAGCTTTAAAAAAAGACTTCTGGGATTTTGGCGGATTATTTTTCTTTTACTTTTTCGTTTGGGCAATGGTTTTAACATTTTTACCTTTATGGCTCAAAGATGTAGCGCATCTTAACGCAGGTCAATCTGGGTTTGTTTTCTCATCTATGTCTTTACTTGCATTATGCTACCAACCATTCTTTGGATTTATGCAAGATAAATTAGGCTTCAAAAAAAATTTATTTGCAATAATTGCTATTCTTTTAGTATTTATGGGACCTTTTTTTAATTATGCATACATACCATTATTACATATGAATATATACTTTGGTGCAATAATTGGTAGTATATATTTAAGCGCATGTTTTTATGCAGGTGTTGGTGTGGTAGAGGCGTATATTGAAAAAGTAAGTAGAACAAATAATTTTGAATATGGTCATGCAAGACTATTTGGATCTATTGCAGGAGCGACAGCCTCATTTCTAGGTGGAATTTTATATATTAAAAGCCCTGGAAGCATTTTCTGGGCAGCATCATTATCTGGAGTTTGTCTTTGTCTTTTATTAATTAAAGCTAAGGTTAGCGGAACTGGAACACAAAGTGTCCAAGAGGATAGTAAGCAAAGTAGCCTTAACATGGAGTCAGTTATTTCTATATTAAAAACGAAAAAATTCTGGTATCTAGCATTAATAATAATTGGTACAGCCTGTGTATATGATGTATTTGATCAGCAGTTTCCAAATTATTATTCAAGCTTTTTTGATACTAAAGCACAAGGAACTAATTATTTTAGCAAACTAGTGTATGTTCAAACTGGATTAGAAGCTATATTAATGCTTTTTGCACCTTATTTAGTAAATAAAATAGGTGCTAAGAAGGGATTGTTATTATTTGGTCTCTTAACTTTTATACGTATATTTGGTAGTGCTACATTTGCAAATCCAATAGCTTTATCAGGAATTAGGTTGATAGCTGCTTTTGAGATGCCATTGTTATTAGTATCTATTATGAAGTACATTACACATGTGTTTGATGTTAGATTATCAGCCACTGTTTATTTGTTAGGATTCAATTTTGCAAAGCAAGGTGCAGTTGTAATACTTTCTTCAATTGCTGGAAATATGTATTCTAGTATTGGATTTCAAGATACTTATTATTTTTTAAGTGCAATAGTTTTGGTAATCACTGTAATAAGTTTTTTTACCCTTACTAATGACAAAGAAATTAGTAAAGAAGTTCCTACTTATGCAGTCAAATCTAACTAATTAAATTTTGATTATAGTTTATGGGAGAGTTCCAGTTCGTTTAAACATGAGAGTATAATACCAATGCAGCTGAAATACTTATAGAAACATTATTTATAACAAATCCAACAGAGGAAGCATTATTAGCTAGTGATTCCTACCAAGATATATTAGCTAAGGCAATTGCGAAGGGTATCTTAAAGACATTAGGGATAACTAATATAACATATTAATTTCATGTCATTTTTGATATACATTGTTAATTTTAGATTTGACACAAATATGTATATAATGTATAATTCAATAAAAATGAATAATTAATCATGTAACTGGCGGAAATGGTGTTTACCATAGGGAGCATGACTAAAGAAGAATATCGACCGCCTGGGTAAAATAAAATTTTATTCAGGTGGTTTTTTTTATTCAATTATATAGGAGGTTTTGTTTATGACAAATTCAGAGGTTATACTTAAATATGGATGTAATCCACATCAAGGCTCAGCTAAAATTTACATCAAAAACAAGAAACTACCATTCGAAATCCTTAATGGAAACCCAGGTTATATTAATTTTATGGATGCATTTAATTCATGGCAATTGGTGAAAGAATTAAAACAAGCAATAGGATTACCAGCAGCAGCATCTTTTAAACATATAAGTCCAGCGGGTGCTGCAGTGGGGATTCCTTTAAGTGATGTGTTAAAAAAAGCATATTTTGTTGAAAACATAGAATTATCGCCTGTTGCCTCTGCATATGCAAGAGCTAGAGGTGCAGATAGAATGTCATCATTTGGTGATTGGGCAGCTATAAGTGATGTTGTTGATTTACCTACAGCGATGATTTTAAAACAATCTGTATCAGATGGAGTAATTGCTCCTAGCTATACAGATGAAGCTCTGGAACTTTTGATGAAAAAGAAAAAAGGGAATTTTAACATTATTAAAATGGATCCAAATTATGAACCTGAAGATATTGAAAAGAGAGAAATATATGGTATAACATTTGAGCAGAAAAGAAATAATATTAAATTAGAACAGAAAATGCTTAATAATGTAGTAACTAATAATAAAAATATTACAGATGATGCAAAACGAGACTTACTTATTTCAATGATCACATTAAAATATACTCAGTCAAATTCTGTTTGTTTTGTTTTAGATGGTCAAGTAATTGGTGTTGGTGCAGGACAGCAATCCAGAATACATTGCACAAGACTGGCTGCGTCGAAAGCTGATATATGGTATTTAAGGCAGCATCCAAGTGTTCTTAATTTATCATTCAAAGATGGCATATCAAGACCTAATAAAGATAATGTTATAGATCAATACCTTAGGGACGACACTACTCCTATAGAGATGAGGGAGTGGGGCGAAGTGCTTAATGAAATACCTAAAAGGTTAACAAAGAAAGAAAAAGCCTCATGGATATCTAATTTATCAGGGGTATCTTTAGGCTCAGATGCATTCTTTCCATTTAGAGACAATATAGATAGAGCATTTCAAAGTGGGGTAGAATATATTGTACAACCTGGCGGTTCAATAAGAGATGACATAGTAGTAAAAGCATGTAATGAATATAATATAGCAATGGCTTGTTCAAATACAAGATTATTTCATCATTAGAAAAACGATAAATATTTTAGCTACTAAGCTAAAGGTATTATCATCAGGAAAACAATTTATAAGTATATAGAAACAAAGGTACTATTCATATGGATAGTACCTTTGTTTCTATTGTTTTATATGAGAGTAAATACGCTTTATTTTTGAAAAACAATTAAAGATAATTTATTTTTATGGACATAATAGTTATTTAAACAATTACTAATTTACCTTATATAAAAATAATTGAAGAAAACATAAGTTTATCAAAAAGTTTGTGTGTCCTAATTATAAATTAGAAAGAAGGAATTTGATATGGAACTTGCACCAGTATATACAATCGCAATTTCGTTAATTGGGTGTATTTTACTTTCAATATTCAGTAAAAAATTAAAGTCAAAAACAGTAAATATAATAGAATATACATTAATAGTTATCACAATGATAGGGGTTATATTATTGTTTTTTACCCAGTAACAATTGAATTCTTGAGATTATTATATAACTTTTTTTGTTGTCAATATAATTCTTTATATAATTTGTAATATTAATTTTTTTAAAATGTAAATTTAAGTATGTGGATAACTAACCCTTATAATTCAATTAAATATAATAAAAGTTATTTATTATGGCAGTTAATGGGTTTATGAACATGTTATTAGACAAAGTTATCCTCATTTGGTGGATAACTTTGTTTGAATTGTGGATGAATTTTTAATTATCTGAAAATTAATTTTCACATAAACTATTTTTTGAACTATTTCATAAATAGATAGTTTTTAATAATTATTGTAATTTAATTAATTTTTTATGGTGGTATTAGTGTAAAAAAATACAAAAAATTACATAAAGCTGTAGTGTTATAAGTATGTTAAATTTTTTACAATTTCGCCTTGAACTTTTAATGTTTTGAGGTTATAATGAGTTGCGACATCGTAATATAGGATTATTTGAATTATTGTATATTACAAAACAAAAGTAAGTCTTAAAGTAATAATGAATGAAAAGAAGAAAAATATTACACGGCTAAGGTTAGTAAGATAAATTTAAGCCTGTGGATAACTTTTCTATAAAATTGAATATAATTTCATAAATATTGTATTATTATCATAATATGGTTTATTTATCGAAGAAAGATATAAAGTTATCCACTAAAAGAGGATAACTTTCTTGATTTTGTGGATAAATATTTAATTATCTGAAAATATATTAAAATAGTAACAGAAAAATTTCTCCGCTGTGTATTAAATTAAAACTAAAAATAACAAATTTCAATAAGAAATTCTACTATGTTGCTCCAGTAAGATTCTGAAAATTCAAACTTTGGCGTAGCTGCGAGGTTTCATTAATCTCAATTCAAAGTGTTAATTTATGACAGGTTTCTTATGCTGAAAAGTATTACTATTCTCCTATGTGCCTTGCAAATGAACTTGAAACGTGAAATTTAATTAAGCATTTCTAAATTAAATTTCAATTGTTTCTGCGTTTCATATTGCAAGTCACTTCGGAGAAAATGTATACCTGCTATGAATAGGTCTGCTTCGTGTTTTACATGGAATAAACTTAGATTCTGTTAACGAATGCTTTACTATCCAAATGACCTACATGCTGAACCTTCACAGGTTACTTATTATATAGTGTATAATACAGTATTTCTTTTCTATCATCTTTGAATCTGAATTTTTCTCGAACTGCGATTACATCATCTTGATTGATATCAGCTATAACTAAACCTTCATCAGTATATAAGCTGCCTATTACGTTTCCTAGTGGATCTACAATCATAGAATCGCCACTGTAGGTTAATCCATTACTTTCACCAACTCGGTTTATCCCAGCAATATAACATTGATTTTCTATGGCTCTTGCTTTTAGCAAAGTAATCCAATGTTCTCGACGCTCTATAGGCCAGTTAGCTGCAATAGTAATTAAGGTAGCTGTTTTTGATGCTAGCTGAAATATTTCTGGAAATCGTAAATCGTAGCAGATGAAAGGAGTTATATTGAAATTAAAAGCATTAAAATGCTTTATTTCATTTCCACTTTCATAAAATTCAGTTTCATTTCCATAGGAGAAGGGATGAATTTTAGCGTAATCCACAAGTTCATTGCCTTGAGGTGTCACTACTTTGTATTTATTTTTGGCGTGTGATGTGCCTTCTACATATCCAAAACCTATAGGGAGGTTGTATTTAGTACTCATTTCCTTAAAAAATTCAATAGTTTCATTATTATCCTCTCCGATATAAGAAGGATTCATAGAAAAACCTGTTAAAGTCATTTCTGGGAAGAAAATTATATCCACATTTTCAGAAACTGCCTGTTTTATAAATTGCTTTGTAGTTTCTTTATTGGTAGACTTATCTTCAAAAGCAATATCTAATTGAGCTAGTGCTAATTTCATATTATGCCTCCTTTTTATTGGTTAAAGCATCTTTACTAATAATATATCTTTATAATACATATTATATCAGAGTAAGGATAAAATGCGCACAGGTATCTAAATCTCTAGCGTGCCTTGCAAACGAACTTGAAACAGAAAAATTTATACTATCATATACATAATTTATAAGCATTGAAGGTGAAAGTATGTAGGATAGGGACAGATAGCATATAATTAGGTTTACATGGAATAAACTTAGAGTCTGTTAACGAATTATAGACTATCCAAACGACATACATGCCGAACTTTCATGCGATACCTAGAATAGTACCGTATGATACTTAAAATAGTAGATGAATTTATTTAAAATACAACAAAAGGAAGGGGTGCTATATGTTTAAAAAATTAAAAGAACTTTTCTGTAGAATTATAGATGATGATATTACTGCTTTGGCAGGTCAGCTTGCTTATGACTTACTTTTATCATTTTTCCCTTTTTTATTGTTGCTTCTTACAATGATTAGTTATAGTGATTTAAAAAGTACAGATATTCTTATATATGTACAACAAATAATGCCAGAGAGTACTGTTAATTTAATTTACACTACTATTAAAAATGCTTCTAGTTCAACTACTAGTCATTTAGTGTCACTAAGTATAGTAGGTATAGTTTGGTCGGGCTCTAGTGGCTTTAGGGCTATAATTAAGGGGCTAAATAAAGCTTATGATGAGGAAGAAACAAGACCCTATTGGAAGACTATAGTTATATCTGTATTATTTATGGTAAGCCTTGCTTTTGCAATTGTTGCTTCAGTGGCATTGGTGGTATTTGGACAAATGATAGGAAGAACTATTGCACATAGTTTAAATCTATCAAGTGATTTTATATTAAATTGGGATATCATAAGATATCTAGTATCTGTAGGAGGAATGGGAATTACCTTTGCAGCGTTATATCATTTTACTCCTTGTAGAAGATTAACCTGGAAAGAGGTAATTCCTGGAGCTGTAATTAGTACTTTGTGTTGGCTTGTGGCTTCTTTGGGTTTCGCATATTATGTAAATAATTTCAATAATTACTCCATCCTATATGGTGGAATAGGAGCAGTTATAGTGCTTATGTTATGGCTTTATATAACTTCTATAATAATATTATTGGGTGGAGAAGTTAATGCGATGTTAGCATTTGAAAAAGAGGGTAAACAAAAACCTAAGTGTAAAAAGTATTAAATTATTTTGTTTGCAATATTATTTGGAGATTTAATACTTATTATATGAGCTGCAAAGAGAAATAATCAAGATCAGAAGTAGAAATGCTTCTGATCTTTTTTTTATGAAAATCAAGCTGTTCATTATGAGAACATAATACTTAGAACATGCCAGAGTGGTCTTAAGGTATAAATAATATTAACTTTATTTATTGCATTAATTTGAGTTAAATTGATATATGTGGGAAGATAAATATTTAAGACTAAATAAAAAGAAAGATTTATGTCGAATATTCACAAACTTAATAAAAAATTAACACACATTTTGTAGTATTATGATATAATCAATTCAGTGATTAAGACAATTTTTTATTTGATTGAAATATTAATTACAGAGATAAATATATATGATGACCATTGATTATCACATATAAGGTTAGAAAATATAATGTAATGTAACATTAATTTGATAAACGTATAAGGATAAATTGGTCATGTTTATATTTTGGATGGATTTTTATTTTCAAAAATGAATTGAGATAAAATTACATTTTATTAAATTAAGTATAAAAATTCAAAATAGTTTTAAAAATGTAAATAATTAAGGAAAATATAAGTATGATTACAAAATAATTTACAAAACAAAGGAGAAATTTAAATGAAAGTAAGAAAAGCTATTATACCAGCAGCAGGACTTGGAACAAGGTTTTTGCCAGCAACGAAGGCATTACCTAAAGAAATGTTACCTATAGTTGATAAGCCTACAATGCAATATATTATTGAGGAAGCAGTTGCGTCAGGAATAGAAGAAATATTAATTATTACAGGAAGAAACAAAAAGTCTATTGAGGATCACTTTGATAAATCGGTAGAACTAGAGCTTGAACTTGAAAATAAACATAAAGATGGCCTTCTTAAACAGGTTAGAGAGATATCAAATTTGGTGGATATACATTTTATAAGACAAAAAGAACCAAAAGGACTTGGACATGCTATAAATTGTGCAAGAGCATTTGTAGGCAATGAACCTTTTGCTGTAATGCTTGGTGATGATATAGTTGATGCTAAAACACCATGTTTAAAACAACTTATGGATTGCTTTGAAGAAAAAAATAGATCGATTTTAGGAGTACAAAAGGTAGAAAAGAAAAATGTAGATAAATATGGAATAGTTGATGGAGTTCAAATTACTGATAGGGTGTACAAAGTAAATGATCTTGTTGAAAAACCTGGAGTAGATGTTGCGCCATCTAATGTAGCTATACTTGGCAGATACATAATAACACCGGATATATTTGATATATTAGATAATACGTTACCTGGTAAGGGTGGAGAAATTCAGTTAACTGATGCTCTAAAGACATTAATATCTAAGCAAGATATGTATGCATATGTATTTGAAGGACGTAGATATGATGTAGGAGATAAATTAGGTTTTCTAGAAGCTACAGTTGAATTCGCTTTAAAAAGAGATGCTTTAAAAGTTCCCTTTATGAGATATCTTCAGAGTTTAAAAAACAATGATAAATTTAATGCTTTGTATGAAGAAGTAATGAGTGAAAAGTCATAAGTAATAGCAATGCTAAATCGGGTACGTTATGGAAAGTTTAATATTCTATAAAAAGGGGGATGAATAGATGCAACAACCACAAAGAAGTTCAGAAGTTACAGAGGTAGATGAAACTTGCGAATACAAGAAAAGCCTAGGATATTTTATAATAAAAAGAATAATTGACGTTATTGGATCTTTAAGCGGAGTTATATTAATAAGTCCGGTGATGATTATTGTTGCTATATGGATTAAGATTGATTCAAAGGGGCCTGTATTCTTTGCTCAAAGCAGAGTTGGGCGAGATGGAAAAAAATTTATGATGTATAAATTTAGGTCTATGTGTTCTGATGCAGAATGTCTTTTAGGGAAACTTAAAAATGAAAACGAGATGTCAGGACCTATGTTTAAGATGAAAGATGATCCTAGAATAACCAAGGTTGGTAAGTTTGTACGTAGAACAAGTATAGATGAACTTCCACAACTTTTTAATATATTAAAAGGGGAAATGTCATTGGTTGGACCAAGACCGAGTTTGCCCAAAGAAGTAGTACAGTTTACATCTTTTCAAAAACGAAGGTTAATTGCAAAACCAGGCTTAACTTGTTATTGGCAAGTTAGAGGTAGAAGTGATATTAGTTTTGAAGAGTGGATGGAAATGGACGTTGAATACATAGAAGAAAGAAACACATGGATAGATATAATCCTTATATTTAAGACAGTAGGAGTTTTGTTTGGAGATGAGGGTGCAAGGTAAGGTTAACTCTAAATTATAAGTTTAGAGTTTTTAAAATTAAGGAGTGTTTTTGAACTTAATAAACTAAAAGAGGAGGGAATATAATTATGAAAGGTATTATATTAGCTGGGGGATCGGGTACAAGGCTTTACCCTGTTACACAAGCAGTATCAAAACAAATGGTGCCAATATATGATAAACCAATGATTTATTACCCCTTATCCGTTTTAATGCTTGCTGGGATAAGAGAAATACTTATAATTTCGACGCCAAGGGATTTACCTGGTTTTAAGGAGTTATTTAATGATGGCAGTAAATTGGGTCTTAAAATAGAGTATGCAGTTCAAGAAGAGCCTAATGGACTAGCTGAAGCATTTATAATCGGAGAAGACTTCATCGGTGATGATAAAGTAGCTATGATTCTCGGGGATAATATATTTTGGGGACAGAGTTTTTCTCAAAGTCTTAATAAGGCTGCGACTCTTGATGAGGGTGCTATCATTTTTGGATATTATGTTAATGATCCAACTTCATTTGGAGTTGTTGAGTTTGATGAAGATGGAAATGTACTTTCACTTGAAGAGAAACCTGAAAATCCCAAATCTAAATATGCTATTCCGGGACTATATTTTTATGATAATACGGTTGTAGAAAAAGTTAAAAGATTAAAACCATCGGTACGAGGAGAACTTGAAATTACCGATTTAAATAGAATGTATATGGAGGATCAAAAGCTTAAGGTAAACTTACTTGGACGAGGCCTTGCTTGGCTTGATACAGGAACACATGCCTCAATGCTTAAGGCTTCAAATTTTGTAGAAGCAGTTCAGAGTACTCAAGGAACATATATATCTTGCCTAGAAGAAATTTCTTATAGAAAAGGTTGGATAACTATGAAAAAACTAAAAGCGCTAGCAAAACCGCTTTTAAAAACTGGATATGGAAATTATTTAATGGATATTGCTATGGAATATAAAAAAACAAATATAGCGGCATTAAAAGAATTAGCTAATATTGAGCAAATAAAATAATAATATATAACAAGGATAAAATTTGGAGGAAAATAATATGAAAACTTACTTAGTAACAGGTGGAGCAGGATTTATAGGATCAAATTTCGTTCATTATATGTTAAAAAAATATTCAGAGGATATTAAAATAGTAAATTTAGATAAGCTAACTTATGCAGGAAATTTGGAAAATCTTAAAGAGGTCGAAGGCAGAACAAATTATACTTTTGTTCAAGGTGACGTATGTAATAAGGAATTAGTAGGGGACTTATTTAAGAGGTATGATTTTGATTATGTTGTTAACTTTGCAGCAGAATCACATGTGGATAGAAGTATAAAAGACCCTGAGATATTTGTTCAAACAAATGTACTTGGAACAGTAAACCTTCTAAACAATGCAAAAATTGCATGGGAAACCCAAAATGGTTTTAAGAATGGTGCAAAATTTCTTCAGGTTTCAACAGATGAGGTATATGGTTCTCTTGGTGATACTGGGTATTTTGTAGAAACAACTCCTATAGATTCACATAGTCCATATGCTTCATCAAAAGCTGCTAGTGATTTAATGGTAAAGGCATATTCAGATACTTATAAAATGCCAATAAACATAACTAGATGTTCAAATAATTATGGGGCATACCAATTTCCAGAGAAACTTATACCTCTCTTAATAAATAATTGTTTAAACCACGAAGATTTGCCGGTATATGGAGATGGCTTAAATATTAGGGACTGGTTATATGTAGAAGATCATTGCAAAGCAATAGATATGGTAATAGAGAGTGGACGCCTTGGAGAGGTTTATAATATTGGTGGACATAATGAGAAAACAAACATATTAATAGTCAATAGTATTATTTCTTATTTAAGTGAAAATGTAGATAAGGCAGTAACACGGGATTTGATTAAACATGTTGAAGATAGATTAGGTCACGATAGAAGATATGGAATAGATCCGACCAAAATAAAGGACGAACTAGGATGGTATCCTGAAACTACCTTTGAAGTAGGCATAAAAAAGACAATTCAGTGGTATCTTGATAATAAAAAATGGATGGAAAATGTTACGACTGGAGAATACCAAAAATATTACAAAAAGATGTATAAAGGAGTACAAGAAATATAATGGGAAAATTTAAGTTTATAAATACGGAAATAAAAGATTTATATATAATAGAACCTACAGTTTTTGGAGATAACAGAGGATATTTTATGGAGACATATAACTATGATGAGTTTAAAGAAGCAGGACTCGATATGGTATTTGTTCAAGATAATGAATCTAAATCTAAAAAGGGAGTACTTAGGGGATTACATTTTCAAAGGGAGTATTCTCAAGGAAAACTTGTGAGAGTTCTAAGCGGTGAAGTGTTTGATGTAGCTGTGGATTTGCGGGCAGGCTCCGAGACATATGGTAAATGGTTTGGTGTAATGCTGAGCGGAGAGAATAGAAGGCAGTTTTATGTACCAGAAGGGTTTGCTCATGGATTCCTTGTAACATCAAATGAGGCAACTTTCGTATATAAATGTACTAATTTATATCATCCTGAATTTGAAGGTTCAATAACCTGGAATGATTCGGACATAGCAGTGGAGTGGCCACTAGCTGGTATAGAGGAAGTACTACTTTCAGAAAAAGATAAAAAATCACAAGGACTAAAAGCTACAAATGTGAGATTCTAACGATATTTTATGTCGTTAGTATTTCATTTTTCATTCGAGGTCAAATGCCAATTAGTTGTTAACTGTCCCCAAGGATTTGCCCAGGGTTTTCCTTAAGGTTAAAGGTCAATTAGTTGTTAACCGTCCCCAGGGTTTTGTCAGGGTTTTACTAAAGAGAAGGAGATGATTTAATGAACAACCCCTTGATTTCAATTATAGTACCAATTTACAATGTCGAGGTTTATATAAAAAACTGTGTTGATAGTATATTAGGGCAATCATATAAAAATCTTGAAATTATACTTGTTGATGATGGATCACCCGATAATTGTGGAGACATTTGCGATGAGTATAGGTCAAAAGATAAAAGGATAAAAGTAATACATAAAAAAAATGGCGGATTAAGTTCTGCAAGAAATGCTGGAATAGATATTGCAAGTGGTGACTATTTAGGATTTATTGATAGTGATGATTGGATAGAAAGCGATATGTATGAATCATTATATAATGCTTTGACTTCTCATAAGGCTGACATTTCAGTTTGCGGTAGATATATTGTAGAGGCAGATAGAATAACAACAATCTCAGATAGTGAAAAGGCCCAAGTATTTACAAGACGTGAAGCATTGTCAGAACTAGTTCTTGATGAATATAGCGGCATGAAAAACTTTGCATGGGACAAGCTTTATAAGAAAGAATTATTTGATGATGTTAGATATCCAGAGGGTAAGTATTATGAGGATATATTTACTACATATAAATTGTTTTCAAAATCGAATAAAATTGTGGATATAAAAAGTCCAAAATATTATTATTTACTAAGGGACGATAGTATCTGTGGTAGCAACACTGCTAGTAAAAGATATGATTATTGCCTAGCTAATATCAAGTGTTTAGAATATATAAAAAGCTTAGAACCACTACTTGGGGACATGTGTGATAAGCAGTTATTTAATAGATTGCATTTTTGTTTAAATGATATGTTGTTACTTGATTACGGCACGGATGATTATGTTATTCAAATAAATGAAATTATAGATAAATTAAAACAAAACTATTCTATCCTAAGAAATAGCGATCAAATGGGAATAAAACAGAAACTGTCCTTAATGTTTATAGCGAGTTACCCTAATTTATATACTACCATTTACCCAAGGCATAAGGTAAATAAGACGAAAATCATAAATTTATTAAAACCAATCCTTTCACCAAGAGTTTTAAATAAAATAAAATATCTTAAGTTAAAAGGTAAAGGATATAAAGAAACAAAATATTTATATGAAACAAAGGTGGATCAAAAACGAATCTTTATCATAGGGACACCAAATCATGGTAATTTGGGCGATCATGCTATTGCATATGCAGAAGAGAAAATATTAAAGGATAATTTTAAGGATTTTATAATTATAGAAATAGTTACAGCGGATATAATTAAGCATATAAAAAATTTAAAAAAGAATGTTAAAAAGGATGATATTTTCGCTTTACAAGGTGGCGGAAACTTAGGCGATGAATATATATGGGAAGAAGAAGGAAGACGGAAAATAATTTCTGAATTTAAAGAAAATAAGATTATTTTATTCCCGCAATCGATATATTTTAAAGAAACTGTTATTGGTAAAACAGAACTTAGTAAAACTAAAACAATCTATAATGAACATAAAAATTTGATTATGGTTGCAAGAGAAGAAACATCTTATAACATAATGAAAGAAACATTTGTAAATAGTAAGGTAATTTTAACTCCAGATATTGTTTTATATTTAAATGAGACTTATCCAAAACTTGAGCGAAAAGGTGTTTTATTAAGTCTTAGACAAGATAAAGAAGGTCTCTTAACTTCACAGCAAAAGGATAATATTAGAAGCGAGGCTCAAAGCAATTTTGATAAGATAATTATTACAGATACTGTAGATGTATTTACGACGCATGAAGATAAAATTTTGCAATATATGATTAATCTAAATCAAAGAGAGAAAAGATTGAAAGCAAAATGGAAACAGTTTAAAGAAGTCGAAGTAGTTATCACTGATAGGTTACATGGATTGGTGTTTTGTGCAATTACATCGACACCTTGTATTGTTATCGCAAATTACAATCACAAAGTTAAAGATACTTACGCGTGGCTTAAGGATTTGAATTATATCAAATTTGTAAATGATGTAGAGGAGATTCCTTGTTTAATAAAGGAACTTAAAGGGATCGAAATTAAAGAGTATGATAATTCATTTGCTATGAAAAATTATGAAAAAATATTAGAAGTAATGAAGCAGAGGTGAAGGTAAGATTTGAAAAACGGTATGAAAAAAGCAGTAATTATAACATATATAACTATAATAATTGGAAATGTAATTTCATTGGTGTACACACCGTTTATGTTAACCAAACTTGGAAAAGCTGAATATGGATTATTCTCTTTAGTAAATTCAATAGTAGCTTATATTTATCTTCTAGATTTAGGATTTGGAAATGCCGTTATTAGATATAATTCTAAATATATGGTAGAGAAAAATGAAGATGGACGAAAAAAAGTAAACGGAATGTTTTTATCATTGTATCTGATTTTGGGTTTGATATCCATGATCGTCGGAGTAATAATTTATTTCAACTTAGGAAAAATCATGAGTAAAAGTTTAAGTCTTGATGAAATCAATAGAACAAAGCAAATGTTTATGGTTGCTATAGTTAACATATCATTATCATTTCCTTTAAGTATATTTAATTCAATAATAACGGCACATGAAAAATTTGTGTACATAAAAATAATCAATCTATTAAGAACAATTTTGAACCCTGCCATTATGATAACTGTATTGTTATTTGGGTCTAGAGCGTTTGGAATGGTTGTAGGATCAACGGTTTTTAATATCTTGCTGGGCCTAGTTAATGTTATGTATTGCTTTAAGATATTAAAATTAAAAATAAAATTTGCAGGATTTGATAAAGCACTATTTGCCGAGATATTTAATTACTCATTTTTCGTGTTCCTTAGTGCAATAGCATATCAAATATATTGGAATTCAGATCAACTAATACTGGCAATTTTTGTTGGAGCAGCACCAATTGCTATATACGCAGTTTCATCACAATTTAATACATATTTTTTATCATTGTCTAATGTTTTATCAAGTATGTTTTTGCCAAAGCTTACAAAGATGGTAACAGTCGAGGAAAATAGAAATGATCTAATGAGATTATTAACAAAAATAGGCAGAATTCAATATTACATATGTAGTTATATTTTTGTAGGTTTTGTTTTAGTAGGGAAACAATTTATTGTGCGTTGGGTTGGCGAGGGGTATTCATTCTGTTATGTCATTGCAATAATACTAATGTTTCCTCAAATATTTTCAATTATCCAATCACTTTTTGCGACAATGCTAGAAGCGATGAATAAACATAGAGTGAAGGCATACATATACTTATCTATTGCTGTCATAAATATACTTTTATCAATAGTACTAGTTCAAAAATATCAAGGACTTGGATGTGCAATTGGTACAGCAATAGGTATGATCATAAATGCCGTGGCAAACAATATCTATTATAAATTTGTTATAAAGCTAGATATAAAATACTTTTGGATGAACATATTAAAATTAGTAGTTCCAACTAGTATAACATTTGGTTTAGGATTCTTAGCTTTATCCCTGTTTAGTTTGACATCGTATATTTCAATTTTGATGTTTGGTATTCTATTCACAATAATATATTTCATAGTTTTTTGGATTATGGGATTTAATAAATATGAGAAGAAGATCTTCATATCAGTCCTAAACAAAGGTCGGATTAAACAATAAATATTGCAGCTCCCAAGGAGATGATTTAATGGAATTTAATAAACAACAATTGGTGTCTGTAATTATGAGTGTATATAACGAAAAAGAAAAATGGTTAATGGAAGCAATAGAATCAATCTTAAATCAAAGTTATAGAAGTTTAGAATTTATTATTATTTTAGACGATCCGGATAATAAGAAGTTAGAGAATATAATTAAATTTTATAACAAAAAAGATGCTAGAATACGATTCTTTAAAAATGAAAAAAACATTGGATTAGTTAGGAGCTTAAATAAAGCTTTAACTTATGTTAAAGGTGATTTTATAGCAAGAATGGATGCAGATGATATATCACTGGTAAGCAGAATTGATAAACAAATGGAATATTTAAGCAGTCATCCGGATGTAGATTTTATGGGTGCTAGGTGTATTAATATAGATGAGGAGGGCAAAGAATTATATAGAGATGAAATTATGCCAGTGGATATGAAATTAATAAAGAGTTGCCTTCTAAATGTAGATTTTATTAATCATCCAACCTGGTTTTTTAGAAAAGAATGTATAGATAAAAATGAAGGTTATAGAGAAATTACATGTGCAGAGGATTATGACTTCCTATTAAGACTTATAACTAATGGATTTAAACTTGGAAATACTAATGAGTTTTTAGTTAGATATAGGATTCGCAAGAGTGGAATATCTAAAAGTAATTCTCTTAAACAGCTTTTATATTCAAAACACGTTGTTAAGATGTATAAAGATAGAGTTAAATACGGGCATGAAAATGAGAAAGTAGAAGATTTAAAAAACATAAAAATTAATGTACATCAAGAAAAAAGATATAGTTTAGCATTAGAAGGGCTTACTAAATCAAAATTATATAAGAAGAAAAATCAGATTTATAGAATTTTTTTAATCTTTAAAAGCTGTATAAGTTCAAAATATTTACGGATTTTACTTACGGATATCACTTTTCATAAAGTTAAGAAACTAATGTATATAAAGAAGGCTAACTAGGGGGAATGTTTTTTGGATAGAGTTGATGTCAGCATTATAATACCTGTTTACAATGTAGAGGAATTTTTGCCAAAATGTTTAGATAGCATTATTAATCAAACTATTGATAATAAAGAGATTATTGTAATAAATGATGGCTCTACAGATAATTGTTATGAAATACTTAAAGAATATGGAAAGAAATTCCCTGAATTAGTTATTATAAATCAAAAGAATAGTGGTATTAGTGAAACTCGAAATGCCGGGCTCAAAGCAGCGAGGGGTGAATACATAGCATTTGTTGATAGTGATGACTTTGTAGAGCTTGATATGTTTGAGAAAATGTATAAAACAGCTGCTAGTGGAAATATTGACATAGTTATTTGTAATTACATATTGTATAGAGAAGGCCAAGGCACGCAGGATTCTCGCGTGGCGCAGGATTCTAATTATAAGAAAATAGAAGGAATTGATAAAGAAGGGTTTTTAGATAAAGGGGAGGCCCTTAAGATGTTTTTGTTAAATGATATCAAGGGTTATGTTTGGAATAAGCTGCATAAAAGAGAACTTTTTTTTGAAAATAAAATTTCATTTCCGAATTTTGTAGTATGTGAGGATACCCCAGTTGGATTTTTATTACTTGCAAACGCAAATAAGATTTATTCAATGATAGAACCATTTTATTATTATAGGCAAAGAGAGTTATCACTTACAAGAACATTTTCAATTAAATCAATGAAAGATATGATAGATGGATGTTATATAATGAGAGATTTTATAACAAAGAACCCGCTTATTTATGGTGAGTTAATAGATTATTATAGAGTTTATTTGATAAAGACCCTATGGGCTATACATAATAAATACTTTATACAAAGCTCTGAAACTGGAGATAAGAAATATTACTTTGAGTTTAAAGAGATAGTATCAAAAGAGATAGATAATTTACAAATTTCAGAAATAATAAGGAATAGTAAGCTAACATTTAAAGATAAAGTTAATATATTGCTTATAAAGACAAAAATGTATGGCCTTATTTTCTCTCTATTGTACAAGATTAAAAATGTTATGAAGTAAAAAACATTGCTATTATTACCAATAGAATTTTGTATAATTAAAGGTTATGATTAAAAGCACCAAAGGTCATTATTAAGGAGTGTTAGTATGGTGAAGATAAGTATTATAGTTCCAATTTATAATGGAGCAAAATATATCAAAGAGTGTTTAGAGATGATAATGGATCAAACATTTAAAGATTTTGAATTAATAATAATAGATGATGGATCTACTGATAACAGTAAGGAAATGTGCAAAGAATATGCAAAAATTGATTCTAGAATCAAATTAATTAGCAAAGAAAATGGAGGAACCTGGGCTGCTAGAAATAGGGGAATAGATGAATCCATTGGTAAATATATTATATTTTTAGATTGTGACGATTGGTATGAGAACAATTTATTTGAGAAAATGTATGAAAGTATAAAAAGCAATGATGTTGATCTAGTTATATCAGGTCAAACCAATGTTTTTGTAGATAAAAACGGAGAAGTTATCAGAAAAACTACTGTATTACCTAATAAATATAATTTTAAAACAAAAGATGAGATTTTGTCAAATTATATTTTACTTAGAAAAGAAGAAATTGGAGATACCCTGTGGAATAAAATTTACAAATCAGAGATCATAAAAAAATATAATTTGAAATTTGAGAATTATAAACGGGGGGAAGACACAATATTTAATGCTAATTATTATCAGCATATAGACAAATGCATAGTCATTTCAGAAGCTTTATATAATTACAGAATTGAAAATGCAAATCCAGTATGGCTTAAATACTGTGATAATTATTTGGATATTGTAAGGAACGAAAATGATACTATCGTAGGTAAACTTAAAGAATGGGGTAAATATAGCAAGGATGCTAGAGAGTACCAAGCAACTCATTTTACTTATCGTATAATTGAGTATTTTTATAAGATAATTTCCTCTAAAAATTTTTTAAATTTGGAAAGTAAAATAGAGCAAAAATCAACTTTAAAAAGTAAAAGCCAAGAAATATTAAATTTATTAGATAATGAAGAAGTTAGAAAGAATTTGGATGATTCCAAGGTGATTGGGAAATTCCATAAATTACTTATTAAATCTATGAAATCAAGAAATGTTGAATTGATATTGTTTCTAGTAAAGATTAAATTGGTATACAACAATATAAAAGGTATATAGCTTTAAAATTAATAAAACAATATCATAAAAAGAACAATTACCATGGAGGTATTAAAATGAATAATGAAACTACAAAAGGATATAAAGAATTTATAAATGTTCTAAAAAGAGGGAAATGGATTATATTGCTTGTAACAATTTTAGCAACATTAACAGCAACTTTATTCAGTTATTATTCTATGAAAATTTCTAAACCGATGTATCAAACAATAACAAGCGTTGTAATAGGAAATAAAGAAGATATAGTTAATGCGAAAAGTTTAAGCCCTACATTTGAGCAAATCGCAAACTCTAGTACTATATCAAAGAATGCTAGCTTATTATTAAAAGGTTCTGTATCAGATTTGAAACTACGAAAGAGTTATGAGGTTACTGTATCAGCTGATGCTCCGATACTTACAATTACAGCTAGTGGAGAATCACAAAAGCAGTCTATAGCTATAGCAAACGCTGTTATAACATCCTATTCAAAAGAAGTAAAGAGAATATATCCTTCGCAGAGCATGAAAATAATGGAGAATTCGGGACAGAGCGATCTTATAAACAATAAATTTAAATCTATGAATGTAATATTAGCATTTTTACTTGGATTGTTCCTTTCGGTATTTATTGTGACACTTATAGGGTTCTTTGATGAAAAGATCAGGACCAAAGATGATGTAGAGAAATATTTAGGTCTACATGTTCTGGGGAATTTACCAAAAAGAAATAAATCGCACATTTAATATAAATTAGAAGGGAGATGGATTTAATGGGAGAAACAAAATATGCAGAGTATCTTAACTTAGACTCAATTAATTTAAAAGCATTTAACGAACTAAAAGCAAATATTCAGCTCTTAAACGCGGATAGTAAAAAAAAGGTTATTATGATAGCAAGTGCTGGCAGTAGTGAAGGTAGATCAACTACAACAGCATATCTTTCACTATCACTTGCAAAAAGCGGTAAGAAAACTATAATTGTTGATTGTGATCTGAAAAAGCCAAATATACATAATATGTTTGATTTAACAAACGATAAAGGACTTGTGAATTATCTATCCGGAGATGTATTGTTTGAAGAAGTAGTTAAGACTACGAAGATAAAGAATTTATCTATACTGACTTCTGGTGCATCTACATTAAATTATGCTGAACTTTTTGTATCATCGAGATTTAATGAATTTATAATTTCATTAAAGAAAGATTATGATTATATCATTATTGATACACCTCCGATTACAATAGGTGCTGATGCTGAGGTTTTATCAAGATATACTGATGGATGTGTTCTTGTTGTTAAATCAGGAAAAACAGAAAGAAAATCTGCCCACACGGCTAAAGAAATTCTTCAAAAAGTGCATGCTAATATTATAGGTGTATTCCTAAATGGAACGGACTAAAGATAATTTTATAAAACTAAAATAGAGGTGTAAACAAATGACAGATGTATTCATTATAGGTTCTAAAGGAATACCATCTAATTATGGTGGATTCGAGACCTTCGTAGATAAATTAACTCTTTATAAAAAAAGGCAGGATATCATGTATCATGTGGCTTGCCTAAATGTTAAGGAAGAAGAGTTTTATTATAATAAAGCAAGATGTTTTAATGTTAATGTAAAAGATATAGGTAGTGCGAAAGCAGTACTTTATGATTTGCAAGCTTTAAGTAAATCAATAAAGTATATTAAGGAAAAGAAATTATCTAATTCAATTGTTCTTATTCTTGCTTGTCGTATTGGTCCATTTATATCATTTTACAAGAAACAACTCAAAGATTTGGGAATAAAGCTTTATATAAATCCTGATGGACATGAATGGAAACGTAGTAAATGGAGTATGCCTGTGAGGAATTATTGGAAGTTTTCTGAGAAACTGATGGTAAAACATGCAGATTTACTAATATGTGATTCAAGAGGTATAGAGGATTACATAAATACAGATTATGATATGTACAATCCTAATACTACGTTTATAGCTTATGGAGCGGAAATTGGAAGATCTAAGCTAATGGAGAAGGATGATGTTATAACAAACTTTTTTGACGATTTTTTAATAAAAAGGAAAGAATATTACTTAATTGTTGGCAGATTTGTACCAGAGAACAGTTATCAAACTATGATAAGAGAGTTTATGAAATCGGATGTTGATAAGGATCTTGTTATAATTACAAATGTGGAGAAAAATAAATTTTATGAAAGATTACTGAAGGCTACGAACTTTACTCGCGACACGCGAATAAAATTTGTAGGAACTGTTTATGATAATGAACTTCTAAAAAAGATAAGAGAAGAAGCATTTGCATATATTCATGGACATTCAGTGGGAGGGACGAATCCTTCACTTCTTGAAGCCTTATCGAGTACGGATATTAATCTGCTTTTAGATGTTAATTTTAATAAAGAAGTTGGGAAAAATGGAGCTATGTATTTTAGTGATGAAGATGGCAATTTAGCTTCTTTAATAAGCAAAGCAGAAAAATTAACAGAAAGTGAGATTTTAGCGATGTCTACAAGAGCTACAAACAGAATAAAAGATTCTTACTCTTGGGACAAGATTGTTCATGATTACGAAGAGCTTTTTTTATAAGTTTAAGGAGGCGTCGACTTATTAAAATATTGCATTATTCTCTTGGATTACCTCCACTACGGACTGGAGGATTAACTAAATATTCTGTAGATCTTATGTTAGAACAAGTTGCAGGTGGTAATAACGTTACAATATTATATCCTGGTCATTTCACGATTGATAAAAAATTACGAATTGATGAGAATAAGTCATTTAAGGGTGTTAAAGTATATGAAATACTAAACCCAATTGATATTCCGCTACTTAGCGGAATACCAAGTCCAGAGACGTATTTTAAAGATAGAGATATAAATGTATATATAGATTTCTTAAAAGAATCAAAGGTGAAAATTTTACATATCCATACATTGATGGGTTTAGATAAAGAGCTTGTAGCAGCTGCAAAAAAATTAAATATAAAAACCATATTTACTTCTCATGATTATTTTGGAATATGCCCTAAAGTCAATCTTATTGATTTGCAAGGGGAAATATGCGAGGAATATAATAATGGAGAGAACTGCATAACATGTAATAGAAATGGATACAGTAATTCCTTGATATTCTTTATGCAGTCAAGAACTTATAGATATTTAAAGAATAGTAGTATTATAAAAAAGCTAAGAGCTTATAAGCAGAAATTAATTATTAAAAAAAATCATGAATTAACTGAAATTGAACTTATAAAAGAAGAAAAAAACAATAAAAATAATCATTCGGCTAGTGGATATGTTAGGTTTAGGAAAAATTCTATTGATATACTTAATAATATCGATTTTATTCATTATAATAGTAGTGTAGCAAAGAATACATATGAGAGATATATAAATAATGTAAAAAGTAGAGTTCTTAATATTTCTCATTCAAATATAAAGGATAATAGAATAAAAAAACATAGTAATAGCAAAGAACCATTAAAAATAACATATATCGGGTCGATAGAGAAGTATAAAGGGTTATATTTTCTATTAGATGTGCTTAGACAACTACTGAAAAATAATATTAGCGAATGGAATTTGAATGTCTATGGAAAAAATGTAAATATAAATATAGATGAGTTTATGGGGAAAGTAAATATAAAGGGTACCTATGTTTATTCTGATCTTGAGGAATTATTCAAGAATACAGATGTATTGATAGTTCCAAGCATCTGGTATGAGACATTTGGATATATAGCACTTGAGGCATTCTCTTATGCTGTACCTGTAATTTTAACTGATCTTGTAGGGTTTAAAGATATGGTAAAGTCTGGAACTACTGGCATAGTAATAAAAGCCGATGAGGATGAATTATATGAAAATTTACGAGCTATAATAGAGGATAGAGAAAAACTATCTTATATTAATAATAATATACTAAATCTAGCAAGTATTTATACAATGGAAAAACATGCATTGGATATAATGGAATTGTACTCAGGTCTGATTAAAGAATAGGAGAAATAAATGGAAATATTAATGGCATTATTGTATTGCTTTCATCAGATGTTTGCCAATTTACCTTTTGTTAGTAAAACATTAACTGGTAATTTAGATCTGTTTTATGCATTGGGGATGCTCGGTATTGTCTTTGTTATATTTAAAAAAAAGAGAGATATTTCACTCTTAATAATATGTGCTTTACCGATTGTAATTTATGGGATCATTCAAGGAATGGTAATACAAAATGTAGAAATGCAAAAACTTTTGGTTAATATTTCTAAAATTACTATATGCATTTCTTTAATGATTTTGGTATCGAGAAAAATTCATGACTTTAAGATTAAAAAGTTTATTGATTATATTTGTAGAATCTACTTAATACTTACACCTATAGCGATTGTTCTAAAACAAAATGATTATTTATGGAGGCTTCATGATACTATAAATAAATATAATCTTGTAAGACTAAATTTATTTTACATAGAACCTAGTGAGCTAGGTTTTCACTTATCTATAATAATTCTTATATTAATGTATTTAATTATTAAAGAAAAAACTCATAAGTTGCAAGCTAAATATATAATCTATATGATAGATTGTTTAGGCCTATTAGCATTATCTGGAGCTTATGGATCATCAGTAATGTTATTTTCAACCATAATATTCATATCATTTATTATAATTATAACAAAACTGAATTTTAAAAACATTTTAGTTGGATATGGATTAATAATGATCTTTACCATAATAACAATATTGTTCATAGTAACGAAATCGTCAATGTATATGAGAACAGTAGATACGTTAAATGGAAAAGATTCTTCCAACAGTTACAGAGTAAATGTTACTCAGGAATTCACATCTACAGCAATAACTAAGACAGAAGGCATCGGAGTAGGCTTTGGAAATCTTAATACCGATAATACAAGGAAAATCTTTAAATCTACTGGAATGACAGCAGTAGTAGCAGCTTCGTATCCGTATTTTATTGCAGAGGGTGGTTTATTTGGGATAATATATTTAGTTTTATTACTCACACTACTCGTAATTAATGTAGGTATCAAAAAAAATATGTTACTCGCAAACCTTCTGTTATTTAGTTTCTTATATCAGATTTACGGCGGTTATTTTACAAACCCATTAAATTGGATTATATACGGCTTAATACTAAGCAGGTGGACACCTAAGCAAATTGAACTAGAGGATAATTTGGACATAAGAAAAGAGATAATCTCATAGATTATCTCTTTTCTTATGCAGTAGTTTTGTTAAATTAATTAAATATATTTACTACATATGCAGCCTACCGGCTGAAAAACTTTTTTTGTAAGGATTATTTATATCTATTCTATTTTTTTTATCCATCATCTTTTTTAGATGTATCTTAGCATAAAGGTTTAATAAAATGGATTTCTCCGGGAATGACTTGCAATAAAAAGCGAGAAAACATTGAAATTGAATTTAGAATTCTTGTTTTGCCAATATAAAATTCTCGTAAGACTGACAGGAAATCAGTCTAGCGAACCCGAGACAGGACGTCGAGTGTGAGAGTTAGAGAATTTTATATTCGCAAAAGATTAGAATTCCTTAATGCAATTTCATGTTTTGAGCTTATATTGCAAGTCATGGATGAGAAATTGTTTTATTTACCAACAGTCATTTTAGCATACTCATGAAGTCCAATTTTGTAACCTTTTATTGTATTGTTATCTATCGTGTTGTGCTGATCTGTATTAGAAGTTGAATAGATACCACTCTTAGATATTATTCCATTACTTGAGCTAATCTTATTATCCTTAATTGTTATATGGTGAGGCTGATCTTTTCCATTTGAGTCCAGCAATATTCCATTACCTTTCTCTGGAGCTTTATTATCATTTTCGCCATTTGTATTATTTATAATATTATTAGATACAATGTTATTAGAGCTTCCAGCAGTTATATCAATACCATTCTTTTGTGCTGATAACACTTTATTTCCAGTAGCAGTTGTATTTGATGTTTCGTACAGACATATTGCTCCTAGATTGCCAACACCTTTGATGGACTCTTCTACTGTATTGTTTTTAACAATGTTATCTTTAGTTTGCCATACTTCTATTTGATTAAATCTATTATTTTTAGAAACATTTCCTATAAGAGAATTTCCACTTGTAACTTTCTTGTCTCCGCCATAAATAGTGAGGCCTTCCTGACCATTACCGATGCATGTATTACCACTTGCTACAGAGTTTGTTGTACCTTTTCCAGTTGTTGAATTAAAACCGAATATCACTCCTTGCCCGCCACTATTTTTTAACACATTATTTGTCACGGAGATTTTGTTTCCATTTAAGCAGTAAATATGGCCACTTATTTGTTCCTTTTGATAACCACCAAAAACTTTGTCGTTATCAAAATTATTCTTATCGATTGTAATATTAGAACTATCGTTATCTATTTTAACCCCATATTTACGAATATCATTGAAATAAGAATTTGTAATATTGCAGTTGCTACTTGCAGATATACTTAATGCAACATAATCAATTTTGTTTGTAAATTTACACTCAGTTACATTTAATCCTTTTTTCAAATCAACGTTTATTGCGGTAGAGCAATTTTGAAACTCTATACCCTGAAAGCTGTCATCATTTCCTGCAAAAAATAAAGTGTTTTTGCCAGAACCAATGAATACTACTTTATTTTTAGAAATTAACCTTATCCCATCTGGAAGTTTTACACTACCGTGAAGACTATATTTACCTTCTGGTAACTTTAGTGTACTTCCGCTTGGGTAAGAATTTAACATTTTCTGAAATGCGGCTGTTGTGTCCGTAGCTCCAGTTATGTCTAATGAGTATTTTTTTATATCATTCTTATTGATGTTATGAATCGAAAGATCTTTCGTTTTGTTAATTACTACAAATGTCCCTATGAGAAATGCAAAGGAGACTATTATAATAATTATAACTGTTTTGTTTTTTAAAAATTTCATATATCCACCCTTTATTGTCGTATTAGTAAATTTGATATAGTATTAAAATTACTTTAGTAGGAGCATATTTTAGTATGCCCAGCTGCTCAGGAGTAATTCAATCCAATATTACGGAGTGAATTATAAATAAAAACAAAGGATAAAGTCTACAAATATTATAGCTTTTATCCTTTGTTTAGTAGATCCTAAGGAGAGGTTGTTACATTCCACAAGTCATTTTAGCATAAGAATGAAATCCAGATTTGTAACCTGTTATAGAGTTACTATCTATTTTGTTGTACTTATTACTATTAGAAGTTGAATAGATACCACTCTTAGGAATGATGCCATTACTTGAGCTAATTTTATTATTTCTAATTGTTGTATATTGTGGCTGTGATATTCCAGCTGAGTCAAGTAATATTGCATTACCTTTTTGCGGAGCAGTAATATTATTGTTTAAGTTTGTATTTGCTATACTATTATTTGTTATAGTGTTATATAAACTTCCAGCAGTTATATCTATACCGTTATTTTGAGCAGATAGTACTATATTTCCAGTAACAGTTGTCCCAGTCGTAGTAAACAGACATATTGCGCCTAGATTACCACACCCAGCTATTGATTCTTCAACTGTATTGCCACTTACAGTGTTATTATCAGATTGCCATACTTCTATTTGATTATATCTGTTATTTTTAGAGGTATTGCCTATAATAGAATTTCCACTTGAGAGTTTCTTAACGCCTCCATAAATTGTGATACCTTCTTGACCATTGCCGGTACAAGTATTATTACGTGCTATGCAGTTAGTTGTACCTTTACCTAAGGTTGAACTGTAACCGAATATTATGCCTTGGCCACCGCTATTTTTCAAAATATTGTTCTCAACAGTGATTTTGGTGCCACTTAAGCAATAAACATGACCACTTATTTGTGAATTATTATATCCACCAAAAACCTTAGGGTTATCAAAATAATTTTTAGCTATAGTAATATTAGAACTATTTTTATCTATTTTAATTCCATATTTGTTTATATTATAGAAATATGAATTAGTAATAGTGCAATCACTACTCCCATAAATATCGATTGCAGCATAAGTAATATTATTTGTGAATCTGCAGTTTGTTATATTAACTCCTTTTACATATAACACCCTTAAAGCAATAGAGCAATTTTGAAACTCTATACCCTTAAAAGTGTTATCATTACCTGTAGCGAATAAAGTGTTTTTACCAGTGCCCTCTATTACAACGTCACTACCTGCAATCAAATTCATCCCATCTTTCAAATTAATAGTGTTAGATATCTTATATATACCCTTTGGTAAATTAATTGTACTACCTTTTGGATACGAATCTATCATTTTTTGAAATGAAGCAGAAGTATCTGATGTTCCCGTTTTATCCAAATTATATTTTTGGGCATCTATTGTTGCAGGAACATTAGTTGAATTAGCCGTCACAGCGTGAGCTTTTGTAGTAGTTACAAAGGAAGTACCATTTAATAAAGCAGTTAATATTATTGTAACAGCTATACTTTTTCTTATGTTATTATTTAAGATATTAATTCACTCCTCTTATGTCGGTGGGGAGGTTATAAGGTCAATCTATTTTTCACAAGTTGCTAGGGCATACCAGTGAACTCCATATTGATAACCCGTTATTATGTTGCTATTTATCTTGTTATGATGATTAGTATTGGAAGTTGAGTAAACACCACTTTTAGCAATAATTCCATTACTTGAGCTAATTGTATTATTAGCGATTGTTATATATTGCGGATCAGCTACTCCGTTCCAATCAAGTAATATTCCGTTACCTTTCTCAGGAGTTTTAGAAAAATCTTGCCTATTTGTATCAGCTATAAAATTGTTTGATACGTTGCAATTTAAGCTACCCGCAATTATTGCTATTCCATTACTTTGAGACGATAATATATTGTTATCCGTAACAGTTGTACCGGTCGTACCAAAAAGGCAAATAGATCCTAAACTTCCACGACCAAATATTGATTCTTCTACTGTATTGCCTTGAACAATATTATTATCAGATTGCCATACTTCAATTTGATTAAATCTGTTATTTATAGATGTATTACTAACAATAGAGTTTCCATTAGAAACCTTTTTGCTTCCGCCATATGTTGTAACACCTTCTTGACCATTACCTATGCACCGATTATTAAATGCGACAGAACTTGTTGTACCTTTTCCAGTTGTTGAATTATAACCAAATATAATACCCTGCCCACCGCTATTTTTTATAATATTGTTTGTCGCGAAAATTCTAGTTCCATTTAGACAATAAACATGCCCACCTATCTGTTCTACGCTATAGCCATCAAAAACTAATGGGTTATCAAAATTATTGTTATCAATTGTAATATCCGAACTAGCGCTATCAATTAAAATTCCATATTTGTGGATGTTGTAGAAATATGAATTTTTAACTGTTGAATTGCGACTTCCATAGAAATTAATTGCAGCATAATTAATGTTATTTGTAAATCTGCAGTTTGTAATATTAAATCCAGTTTTCTGAAAAACACTTAAAGCAGTTGCACAATTTTGAAATTCTATACCCTCGAAACTATTAGCATTACCTGTGGAAAATAAAGTGTTATAACCAGTCCCCTTAATTATAACATCATTAGAGGCGATAATATGTAAATTATCCTTTAACTTAACAACATTCGACAATTTATACGTACCTGCTGGTAATTGTATTGTACTTCCACTTGGTAATGAATCTATCATTTGTTGAAACTGGATTGAGGTATCGGTTATTCCTGTTATATCCAATTTATAAGTTGTAACATCTATTATAGTAGGATTACTTGTTGACTCAGATATACTAGCAGAAGTTGTAATACCTACGGCATTTGTGGTATTTAGAAATGGACTAACAGTTGATAAGGAAATTAACATTATTAATAGTGTTATACTTTTTTTCATATTGTTTTTAAACATAATAAATCACTCCTTTTAATTTGGTGGCTAGGCTACCATACTCTCGTAAGGCCCTATGGCTTTGCGTCCTTACTTTTCAATAAGTGATTACATGTAAGCAAATTTGCCGTTTTCTGTAAAAGTTTTATCTTAAGGTATTAAAAATGAATTTTATATTGTATAAAATATTATTTGCAAGAATTTATTTGAAATAATATATTAACTTATCGTTAATAATCTTTTATTCTTTAGAATTTCCTCAATTAATTATTAAAGTAAGGTATAATTTATATAAGAATAAGCTTTAAGAGGAGAATTAAATATGAAGATATTAATCACGGGAGCTAATGGGCAACTTGGTCGAGAATTAGCTAATCAATACAAAGAGAAAAAGACGGTTGATTTAATATGTGCGAGAAGGTCAGATCTAGATATATCAAATATTAATGAAGTATATAGTTTCGTAAATGAAAATAAACCAGATGTGATTATAAATTGCGCTGCACTTACAGCTGTGGACAAGTGTGAGATGGAAATAGATATGGCATATAAGATAAATGCAATAGGACCTAAAAACTTAGCAATAGCTGCAAATGAAATTGGTGCAGAAATTGTCCAAGTTTCAACAGACTATGTGTTTAGCGGTAATATAGATAAGCCACTAACGGAATTTGACAAAATAGATCCTTTGACTATTTATGGGAAAACTAAGCTCGAGGGAGAAATATTAGTTAAAAATCATAATCCTAAACACTACATAGTTAGAACAGCATGGCTTTATGGAGATGGAAATAATTTTGTAAATACTATGATAAATTTAAGTAAAACTAATACCACATTAAAAGTGGTTAATGACCAAAAAGGAACACCTACAAGTACAGTTGATTTAGCTAGAACTATAATTAAACTTGTAGAGCAAAAAAATTATGGACTATTTCATTGTACCTGCAAAGGTGAATGTACATGGTATGAGTTCACTAAAGAAATTTTTAGATTTAAGGGTATAACGACGACGGTTTTACCGTGTACAACCGATGAATTCCCACGTCCGGCAAAAAGGCCAGAATATTCAGTGCTTAGAAATTATATGTTGGAACTTACAACAGGAGATATAACTAGAACTTGGCAAGAAGCAATTCATGAATATTTAAAATAAGTTAATCGTGATTCCCTTGAGGATAAATAGTTTCTAAACTTATGAAGTAAAAAAATGGAATATGCTAATGCAAAGCATATTCTATCTTTTTTTATTTCCTTTGTTAAGGTATATGCATTTATATAAATGAAAAGAGGTAGATTTTGTTAGCTTTTTTTAGTATTACGACATCCATAGCAATTAATGTTATAATTAAAGGAGAATTAGAAGAAATACGTAAGGAAGGTGGCAATTTATTCCACAATTTGTCATAAGAACGCAAAATGGTGATCTGCTTTTTTATTAATATAGGAGGTGAGTGTGATTAAAATTTTGCATTATGCACTTGGATTGCCTCCGGTTAACACAGGGGGATTAGCGAAACAGCCACAAAATATTATGGTACGCCAAGTAGCTAATGGTAATGAAGTTTCATTAGTATATCCAGGAAATATTTCAATAGATAGAGAATTAAAAATCAAAATGAATAAATCCTTTAACAATATAAAAGTATATGAAATAAATAATCCGATTTCCGCTACATTACTCAGCGGAGAACATGATCCTAAAGTATCGCTTAAACATATGGGTTTTAATATATATACTGATTTCTTAAAAACTATCGAGGTTAATATCATACATATTCATACATTGGTGAACTTAGATGAAGAGTTTATATCCGCTGCGAATAAAATGGATATAAAAATTATATTCACAGCACATGATTATTTCGAAATATGTCCTAAAGTTAAAACTATTGGTTCAGGAGTAGAAACATGTACGGAGTGTGGTAATGGTGAAAAATGTGTGATTTGTAATCGATGAATTATATAAAAATACTCTAATCTTGTTTAATTATTTCTACCTTCATTATGTTTGTTACCTTGCATTGAGGGGGTTGTTTTACTAGCTGCTTTCATTAAGCTGCATAATAAAACATACGCAATAGTTAATATTATTACTAAAACTACATATTTCATAAAGAACACGTCCTCTTCTATTAAAATGAGTGAAAATGTATAACCTTTTAATGATTATACTTATATAACGGTTACCTTATCAATATAGTTTCATTTTTGCAATTATACCGTAAAAAAACATTTCACTAAATTCGAGTTTGAATAATCTAAAATAATTGCAAAAAACCAAAGATAACTAGCGAAATGATGCTAATTATTTTTGGTTTTATATATTCTAATTAATTACTTTCTATGTATTTATAATAATAAACCATAGGAATTCATAGTTCGGTGGGTTAATTGTATATTTATAGAGAAATATGACATTGTGTGATAGAATAAATGGTATAAGTTTATATTTATTGAAAACTGTTAAATTATGATTAAATTTTATAAAAAAAATAAGCGGAGGCTAGAGGGTATGTTTACAGCAATAAAAATAGCCTGGAGATTCTTAATAAACAGTAAGATTCAAACATTAGTAATAGTTTTAGGTATTGCTATAGGGATTTCGGTACAGATATTTGTTGGGATACTAAGTACAGGTTTGGAAACCTCTTTAATTGATAAAGTCGTGGGAAATTCAACTCATATAACGATCAATCCTAAAAACAATATAATAAAGGATTATCAGGTCAAGGTAGATAAAATTAAAAAGCTGGATGGTAGGATAACATCGGTGGCGCCAGTGGTTGGATATAATGCATCTCTTAACATTAGAAATATGACGGAGCCTATACAAATTAGTGGATTTGTTTCTAAAGATTTGGAGTCATTATATAATATTAAAGATAAAATTTATAAAGGAAGAACTGTAAAATATTCTGGAGAAGTATTGATTGGTAAGGAACTTAGTGAAAAATTAGGATTGAAAATAAATGATAACATTAATATAATAACGGCTGATAATCGAAAGATAGTCGTTAAAGCCGTAGGATTTTATGATTTTGATACAATAAAAATTAATAAAATTTTAGTTATTACGAATTTTAAAACTGCTCAGAATTTGTCGGCGATTGGTGATGCTGCAACATCTATGGAATTAACTACGAGTGATCCTTATAATGCCGATGTTATTGCGAGTAATCTGAAAAAAGGGTTAAATGATAAAAATTTAGTAATAGAAAATTGGAAAGATCAGAACAAGTTATTAGTAAGCGCTATAATGGGTGAAAAAGTATGTAGCCTAATAATTCAACTTAGTGTAATGATTGCTGCTGTTTTAAGTATAATAAGTATAATGAGTATAAGTGTGGTTCAAAAATACAAGCAAATAGGTATTTTAAAGGCTATGGGAATAAAAGATGGTTCAGCTGCCCTTATATTTTTAATTCAAGCTTTTATTTTAGGGGTAATTGGTACAGGTATTGGTGTGGGGTTAACCTATTTGTATGTAAAAGGGTTTAATAGATATATAGTGTCATCAGTTGATGGAAAACCTATAGTTAATATAATTGTTAATTATAATTTTATAATTAAATTATGTATTATTGATGTAATAGCATCAACTTCAGCGGCATTTTTTCCAGCTTTAAAATCTTTTAAATTAACGCCTGTGGAGGTTATAAAAAATGGATAGCATTATAGAACTTAAAGATATTAATAAAATTTATGGAAAAAGAGTGAAAACACAGGTATTAAACAATATAAATTTATCTATTGATAAAGGCTCTTTTAATTCTATTATAGGGGCATCAGGTAGTGGTAAAACGACCTTATTAAATATAATAGGAATGCTTGATAGGCCTACAAGTGGACAAGTTGAATTGGAAGGCAGAAGAATAGATAAGATGAGTAGAAGGGCTTTAGCTGATATTCGAAACCGTAAAATAGGTTTTGTATTTCAATTTCATCATTTATTGCCAGAGTTTAATGCTATCGAGAATGTCATTATGCCTAGATCTATAAGAAACATATTTTGCGGTAGAAAAACTTCTGAAAAAGCAAAAGAACTTTTGGAACTTGTGGGACTTCCAAAGGTTAAGAAAAACAAAGTTTATGATTTGTCAGGTGGAGAGCAACAAAGGGTCGCAATTGCAAGGGCCCTTATGAACAGCCCTAAGATAATACTTGCAGATGAGCCAACGGGAAATTTGGATTCTAAAACTTCTGAGGTTATATATAATATATTTAGAGATATAAATAAAGAACTTGGAACTACTTTCATAATAATAACCCACGATGAGAGAATAGCAAAAAAAACAGATAGAATAATTGAAATAGAAGATGGTGTTATTAAATTTTAAAGTGGCTAATTAATGCATTATCACCTCCCTCACCACTACATATAATATACATGTATTTAATATTATTTTTGTGGGTTTTGTAAAATTAATTATAGAAATAGGAATTTTTGTGGTTTTTTATTGAAAAGATGTTTAATAGCAAAAATGATGATATAATATTATGAGAACAAATTTTGAGAAACATAAAGAAGAGGTGTATATTGTGAAAGCTTTAGGAAAATGGAAAAAGCCGATACTAATACTAAGCGATGCAGTTTTAATAAACTTAGCATATATATTAGCTTTCTATTTTAGGTATAACTATAAAAATTTCAAATTCTATTCAAATGATTATAAAGAGATAGCGATAATTGTAACAGTTATTTACATAACATGTTTTTATCTATTTAAACTTTATGAAAGTCTTTGGAGTTATGCAAGTGTAGATGAATTTATGTTGGCTATTGGTGGATGCCTTGCTGCGAATATTTTGATGATTGTTTTTGTTAGAATTATTGGACATCCATTTGCTTATGGAGTAAGCATAATAGCTTGTGCTTTTAGTATTATTTTCATACTTGGCTTTAGGATGTCATTTAGAGTCTATGATAGATTTACGGGTATTATTAATTGCAATGTCAGTAAAAATGATAGAAATAGAGTAATGATAATTGGGGCTGGGGCAGCTGCAGCAATGGTTATAAAAGAAATGAAAAGCAGTAACCAGAGCAAGTATACACCTATAGCTGTAATTGATGATGAACCTTATAAAAAAGGAAAAAACATTATGGGAGTAAAAGTTGTAGGAAATAGGAAAGATATTTTGTCTATTGCAAAAGCAAAAGATATAGAAACTATTCTTATAGCAATTCCGACCATAGAGGATGAGGATAAACAACAAATACTTGAAATATGTAAAAAAACCAAATGTAAAATAGAAATTATTCCAGGTATGTATGAAATAATTAATGGGAAAGTTTCATTAAGTCAAATTAGAAAAGTAGACATTGAGGATTTACTAGGACGTAAAGCAGTAGTACTTGATACGGAAGGTATTGCAAGTTATATTCAAAATAAAACAATCTTAGTAACAGGTGGCGGAGGGTCAATTGGTTCTGAGTTATGTCGTCAAATTATAAAATTTGCACCTAAACAATTAATTATTTTTGATATATATGAAAACAATGCTTATGATTTGCAAATTGAACTTAAGTATAAATACCCAAAATTAGATTTAAAGGTACTTATAGGATCTGTTCGAGATAAAAAAAGACTTGAGGATGTTTTTACAACATATTCACCGGATATAGTTTTCCATGCGGCGGCGCACAAACATGTTCCACTAATGGAAGAAAGTCCTATGGAAGCAATAAAAAACAATGTGTTTGGAACTTATAATGTAGCAGAGTGTGCTCATAGGTTTAATGTTGAAAGATTTGTAATGATATCAACAGATAAAGCAGTAAATCCAACTAATGTTATGGGTGCTACTAAGAGAATGTGTGAGATGATTATACAATCTATGGATAAGATAAGTAAGACACATTTTGTAGCAGTGAGATTTGGAAATGTTCTGGGAAGTAATGGATCAGTTATACCATTATTTAAAAACCAAATAGCTCATGGTGGTCCAGTTACACTTACTAATAAATATATAACAAGATTCTTTATGACTATCCCGGAAGCTGCACAATTAGTGCTTCAATCAGGTGCTTATGCCCAGGGGGGAGAAATCTTTGTTTTAGATATGGGGAAGCCTGTTAAAATATATGATTTAGCTTGGGATTTAATAAAACTTTCAGGATTTGAGCCAAATAAAGATATTAAAATTGAAGTTACGGGGCTACGTCCGGGTGAAAAACTTTATGAAGAACTGCTAATGAGTGAAGAAGGACTTACTAATACTAAACATGCGAAGATTTTTATTGGTAAACCTACTTTTAGTGATTTAGGAGTAATGAAAGAAAGAATGAAGGAGCTTGCGGTAATTATTGAGGCAAATGATGTTGATGCATTAACTAGTAAAATTAAAGACATTGTTCCTACTTATAAAAAAACCGGTGGCGAGGATGATCAAGCTGTCTAGCTTTTAGATCATTTTTTCTATGGCCAAGTCATCTCCATTGGAGCTGTTAGAATAACCGCCCAAATGCATATTTATGCGTTTGGGTGGTTCTTTTTTATTATAAACTAATTAATTTATTTAGTATTTAAGGGGTGATTTCACATGAAAAAGAGTATAGGAATTTCGTGTATGTTTTTGGTTGTGTTATTGAGCTTCATTTTTATTGTGGTGATTATTCGTAACAAGACAAATATAAAAGAAAATTTGGAATTAGTTGAGCAGCAAAAGGTAATAAATCGAGGTGAGGTAGGTAGAATTTCAGATTTGAATTTTTATCAGAAACTTCATCAAAAGAAGGATATAAATGCTTTGATAGTTGGAGACAGCATAGCTCAAAGTACAGGTACGTCTAATTTTCATGAGAAGTGGATTAATGTAGTAATAAAAGATGTGCAGAAAAAGTATAGATCAACCATAACAACTGATTCTATTACGGGAGGAAGTACAACGGGAATACGTGCTTGGGTTGAGCTAAACAATGCTAAACTTACAAAACAATATGATGTGGCATTTATATGTTTGGGGCAAAATGACCAATTTAATATAAAGCCAAAACAATTTAGAATGTTTTACGAGAGTATTATAATTAAACTTAAAAAATTAAATCCTAATATAGAAATAATACCAATTATAGAAAGCTCATTTAGACAGTATAATGATTATTCAAAGGCTATAGAGGATTTAGCGGAGCATTATAATCTTCAGTACGCGGATACCGTGAGGGCATTTAATAACTCAGGAAAGCTCTATTCTTATTTATCTAATGATTTGGTACATCCTAATGGCAAAGGGTACGTTTATTATGCTAAAACAATTGAAAAGGTTATAAATGATAATTACTTATCTAATAAAAAAACAAATATTGATTATAGTGTATTATACAATAACACTAAGAAATTAACTGATTATGTTTTTGATAATTCACCGGATTTAAATAATGGGTTCACTATAGAAAATGGATTTATTGGAAATAAGGTTTCAGAAAATTTAACTTTTAATACAACTAAGAGTGTAGCCATTATACATTTCCTACGAAAACCTAATGGTGGAAAGTTCAAAGTATTTATAGATGATAATTTTATAAAAGAAATTAACACTAATTCAACATTCCAGGTTAGCTATTCTGATTTAATAGCTTATAATTTGAGAGGAAATCATAAAATTAGGATTGAGATATCCTATATAATTAAGAAAGGTTCTGTAAAAATTTTAGGACTTGTAACAAATTAATAATTGTTAAAAACTCGAAAAATAGGGAAAAGAGGCAGAAGTAGTATTGCAAATATACTGGTTTCTTGATATAATTATTAAACATTTAAGGATAACTAGTAAATAGGCATATATGAAGGGTGGTGTTTTATATGGGACTTTTACGTTGGATAGGCGGAATAGTAGTATTCTTTTGGGTTGTAGGGTTTATACTTAAAATTGGTGGCGGATTAATACATATGTTGCTAGTAATCGCTGTAATAGTATTTCTTGTTGATAAAATTTCTGGGAAAAGATAAATTTAATAAAATAATATATTATAAGTATTTTAAATTAAATACATGATTAAATAGGAACTAACTGTAAGTTGGTTCCTATTTAATTATGTAAAAATATAAAATTATTTTTATAATATTAATTAAAGTATTAAATTTTGTGTTATCATGATAGTATGAAAAGCTTTTATTTTAGAGGAGGAATTTTTAATGGAATCAGAACCCGCGCCCATGCCTAACAGCAATATAGTGGTGCAATTAATATTAATTGTTATTTTAACACTGATAAATGCGTTTTTTGCATCTGCAGAGATGGCAATAGTATCTTTGAACAAGAACAAACTTAAACATTTAGCAGAGGAAGGTAATAAAAAGGCTATACTATTATCAAGACTTATAGAAAAGCCAACAAAATTTTTATCGACGATTCAGGTGGGTATTACGTTTGCAGGATTTTTTTCAAGTGCTTATGTGGCTACCGCGATAGCAGGTAAACTAACACTCGTTTTAAGTAATATAAGTGTACCTTATAGTGAAGGAGTTGCTCTAGTTGTTATAACAATTGGACTTGCTTATATAACACTTGTATTTGGAGAATTGTTTCCAAAACGTATTGCGCTTCAAAACTCTCAGGCTATTGCAATGTTTTCTGTAGTACCTATTATGTATATATCTAAAATAGTTACACCATTTGTGAGTTTACTAACAGTATCTACCAATATTCTAGTTAAAATCACTGGTCTTGGTCATGAGAGCAAAGAGGAAAAGATATCGAAGGAAGAAATAAAGTCACTTATAGAAGTGGGTCAGGAACACGGCGTTATTAATGAAACAGAAAAAGAAATGATAAATAACATCATTGAGTTTGATGACAAATTGGCAAGAGAAGTTATGACTCCAAGAACTGACGTATATATGATTGATATGGATGACCCTATTACAGAGTATTTAGATGAGTTATTAATCGAGCGTCATTCAAGAGTGCCAGTATTTGAGGGTGATGTTGATAATATCGTAGGAATACTTCATATGAAAGATTTTATGATAGAGGCAAGAAAAAGTGGTTTTGAAAATGTAAATATTAAGAATATATTACATTCACCTTATTTTGTTCAGGAAAATAAAAATATAGATGAATTATTTAAAGAATTGAAAAGTTCTAAAAATCATATTGCGATGCTTATAGATGAGTATGGAGGATTTTCAGGGGTAGTTACAACTGAAGACATTACAGAAGAAATCATGGGTAATATTGAAGATGAATATGATCACGAGGAACCAGAAATAAAGAAAGTTGATAATAATACTTATATAGTAAGTGGATTACTTTCTTTAGATGATTTAAATGAGCATTTAGATTTAAATTTAGTTTCCAAAGATTATAATACAATAGGAGGCTTTTTAATTAATCTTATGGGATGTATTCCAAAGATAAATGAGGAGAGAACTGTTGAATATGGAGATGTAATATTTAGAATAGAGGAAGTTCGCGAACGAAGAATAGAAAAAATTAAAATATGTATATAAGAATTACCCTACTTTTAGTAAAGTAGGGTAATTTAAAGTCGATCAAATTATAACACTTTCTATATGAAGAAAATTTGAATTCGTAGATAAATATGGTATTATATAATTAGGAGAGTATTTTATGATTATAATAGACTAAGTATGGATAATACTAAGCATATGTGTTGACTTGGAAGGAGTTATCAAAGTGACTATTTTTATAAACATTGTTATCGTATTTTTACTGGTATTTATGAATGCTTTTTTCGTTGCCACAGAATTTGCAATGGTAAAGGTTAGAAAATCTAGGATAGAAACATTAGTACTTGATGGAGCTCAAAATGTAAAATACACTTTAAAGGTTGTAAAAGATTTGAACTCATATCTATCTGCATGTCAGCTAGGAATAACTTTAGCATCCCTAGGGCTTGGATGGATAGGAGAGCCTGCAGTAGCTGCAATGCTCACTCCGTTATTTACTTTAATGGATCTGCCAGAAGCCGCTGTGCACTCAATTTCTTTTATCTTAGGATTTTCACTTATAACTGGTTTTCATATAGTACTTGGGGAGTTAGTACCAAAGTCACTCGCAATTATAAATACAGAGAAGATAGCAATGTATACAGCGCTACCCCTCGTTTGGTTTTATAATGTAACCTTTCCAGTAATGTGGGCTTTTAACCATAGTACTAATTTAGTTTTAAAAATGTTTGGTGTATCACTAGTTGATGAACATGACATAGCGCATACTGATGAGGAAATAAAGTTATTAGTTGAGGAAAGTTATAATCATGGATTAATAGATAAAACTGAATTAACTTTTATAGATAATATATTTGATTTTTCAGAGAAAACAGTAAAAGAAATAATGATACCTCGAACTGATATGGAATGCATTTACCTCGAAGATTCTTTTGAAGATATTATAGCATTTACTTTAGATGAACAGCTAACAAGATATCCAGTATGTCGGGATAGTAAAGATAATGTTGTTGGGTTTGTACATATTAAGGATTTGTATAAGCAAAAAATCGAAGGGAATAGCCAAAAGATAGAGGATGTTATCCGTGAAATTAAATTTGTACCAGAATCATTATCAATAAGTGAATTATTAAAAGTATTTAAAAAAGATAAGGTACAAATGGCTATAATTATTGATGAATATGGTGGAACATCTGGACTTTTAACTATTGAAGATATTTTAGAAGAAATAGTTGGAGAGATCCAAGATGAGTTTGATGAAGAGGTTAATGAGATTATTAAAACAGAAGATGGTGGCTACAGTGTCGATGGAAAAGTTATTATTGAGGATATTGTCGAACTGTTAAGTATAGATATAGAGGAAGAAAACATTGATACAATTGGTGGATGGGTTTATTCACAACTAAGATCATACCCACAAGTGAATGATAAAATTATTTATGAGAATTATGAATTTATTATATTAGAATGTGATAGTAAAAGAATTAGTAAAGTTAAAATTAAGAAGTTAGTTGAAAAATAGCAATAAGCCCTTTTGGTTATGTAGTTAATAGCTAAAGGGGCCATTTTTTATCTAAATTTATAACACAAATATGAATAAATATACAACAATATGAATAAATATTCATGTTGTTGTTGATTTTTTTATAACTCTATTGTATAATAATCTTTATTAATAAATTTTAGAGGCGAGGCGATTTAATATGATAAAAGCAGGTATAATAGGGTCAACTGGCTATGCAGGTGAACAGTTAGCATGGTTTTTATACAAGCATCCCAATGTAGACGTAGAGTTTTATTCTTCACATAAATATGCATACATGACTTATAGTGAAATATATAGTAACTTCTATAGTTATATAGATGATATATGTGTTGATATGGAGACAGCCATAAGCAAGTTATCAGATATAAATGTTCTCTTTATTGCTATGCCACATGGCAAATCATTTGAAATAACACAGAAAGCACTAGCTCTTGGCGTAAAAGTAATAGATTTAGGTGCGGACTACAGATTAAAATCAAAAGATGTTTATGAGAAATGGTATAAAGTTAAACATGAAAGTGAAGGTCTACTAAAAGATGCAGTTTATGGCCTTTGCGAATTAAATAGAGAAGCTATAAAAAGGTGTAATTTATTAGCTAATCCAGGTTGTTATCCAACTGCCACTATATTAGCACTCACACCGATGTTAAATAGCGACATGATAGACACAAGCTCAATCATAGTTGATGCTAAATCAGGAGTATCTGGTGCAGGTAGAGCTGCGAATGTTGCCTCACTTTATACAGAATGTAATGAATCAATTAAAGCTTATGCAGTTACTACTCATAGACATACTCCAGAGATTGAGCAAGAACTTAGCAAGGCATCTGGAAATGATGTAACGATATGTTTTACTCCTCATTTAGTGCCAATGAACCGTGGAATATTATCAACTTGTTATGCAAAACTCACGAAAGATATAACTGAGCAAGATATTATATCTTTATATAGAAATTTTTATAAAGATGAATTTTTTGTGAAAATTATTGATGGATTACCTGAAACAAGATGGGTAAGAGGCTCTAATATATGTCATATTGGGATCAGAGTGGATAAACGCACAAATAGAGTAATAATAATATCTGCTATAGATAATTTAGTTAAAGGTTCGGCAGGTCAAGCTGTACAAAATATGAATATTATGTTCGGAATACCTGAAACCACTGGACTCGAAATTATTGCTATGGCACCTTAAAGTTTGCAAGTTGTTATATATATATTATGTATATAATTATTTGCGGAAATAATATGATATGGGGGTAGATAAATGGATAAAATGTTCTTTGAAGTTAGAAAAGCAGTTACTAGCGACATTGAAGAAATAAGGTTACTAGCAAAAAAATCGTTTAAGTTGTATGCCGAGAATGCAGGAATTACGGGACTAGTAGCACCTTTTGAGGAATCATATGATGATGTATTAAAAGCGATAGAAACTACTAATGTTTTTGTAGCTCTATCGAATGAGGAAGTTATAGGTAGCGTACGAATAGAGGTAAAACCTGATCATAGTGCTTATTTAAGTAGATTTGGGGTTTCGTCGTTACATCAAAATAATGGTATTGGTAAAATATTAATGAATGCAGTTGATATTTCAATGATGGAGCAAGGAGTTACCAGTTTATATCTCCATACTGCATCTAGAATGTTTTCACTTATTAGATTTTATTATGGAAGATGCTTCTATATAGAGTCAACGAATAATGAGCGTGGATATATTAGAGCATTGTTATGCAAAGAATATGCTGTAGCAACATCAAAAGAATCCTTAGATAATATAATTTGTAGCGATAGAGTAGTTTAAAGTGGAGTGAATATCTTAAAGATATTCACTTTTTCTGTATATATTAATTAATTTTAAGAAATTATATGTTTACAGATACACTATAATGTAGTATTATGATAATGGTTCTCAAGTGACTATATATATTATATGAAAATAGAATATATTTTTTAAGGTTATATTGATAATGAGTTTCAATATTAGCAATAATATTTATAAGGAGTGATTATATGACAAAGCAAATATCATTAATTGACGTAGAGATGAAAACTAGAGTTAAGGTAGTTGAAATAGCATTAGAGAGTAAAGTACGCAGAAGAATAATGGACATGGGAATAGTTAAAAATACACAGCTTGTAGTAACAGGGAAAGCCCCAATGGGAGATCCTATAGAGCTTTCGGTTAGAGGATATACATTAAGCCTTAGAAAAAGCGAAGCCAAAGATATTATGGTAGAAGTAGTATAAAAATAATAAGGGAGGCTTAGTGATGAGTATGTCACTTAATTTTATTGAAATGGGAAGATTTGCAAAAATAAATAGTGTACATGGCGGGGAGAATATGTGCAAGAAGATTATGGAGATGGGCATGAGCACAGGTGCTATAATAAAAATCATGAAAAATGATAGTGGTCCGTTAATTGTTAAGGTTGGAGAGAGACGATTAGTGCTAGGACGAAGTATGGCACAAAAGATTATGGCAAGTGAAGTATAAAAATAATAAGAAAATATGGGGGCGTGCATGAGTAACATGAATAATGAGGGGAAAGATTTAGTAATAGCTTTAGCTGGTAATCCTAACTGTGGAAAAACTAGTTTATTTAATGCATTAACTGGTTCAAAACAACACGTTGGAAATTGGCCAGGAGTTACAGTTGAAAAAAAAGAGGGTAGGTTCAAGTTTGAAGGTAGAAACGTGATTGTGGTGGATTTACCGGGAACGTATAGCCTTGGGGCATATTCGGAGGATGAAGTAGTAGCTCGTGATTTTATATTAAAAAGTAAGCCGGATGTTGTAATTAATGTAATTGATTCCAGTAATATAGAAAGAAATTTATATTTAACGATGCAGATTCTAGAAACTGGTGCAAAAATGGTCTTAGCTTTTAATATGATGGATGAAGCAAGAAACAAGAATATAGAAATAAATATTGATAAAATATCGAAAGCCTTAAATGTACCAGTGGTTGCAACAGTTGCGACTAAAAATGAAGGCATGAAAGAACTTATAAAGCAGGCCATGAAAATAGGAGATTCTAAGCAACACAATGTATTTAAAATTAATTATGGCAAAGACATAGAAAAAGAAATTAGAACACTTACAGAAACTTTCGAACAGACTGCGGTAACTAAAGAATATCCAACGCAGTGGTCGTCGTTAAAGCTTTTAGAGGGCGATGAGTATATAAAAAAATATGTGAATGAGAACGAGAATTTCGAAAAGATAAATGATACACTTACTAAGAGTATAGAAGGTTTAATCGTAAAAATAGGTTACGAACCAGACGCATTTATAATAGATAAAAGATATGAACTTATAACTAAAATAGTTTTCGATAGTGTAAAAAAAGAAGGGTCAAATGTTGAGAGTACTTCTGATAAAATAGATAAATGGACTACTCACAAATATTTAGGAATACCAATATTTGCTGTGGTAATGTTCCTTATGTATCAAATAGCAATGACATTTGGAAATGGGTTCTTAGGTGGACTTGTGGATACAGGATTTAGTACTTTTGGAGATTTTGTAGGTGGCATTTTGGCTAGCATGGGAGCGCCGGTATTGTTGCAATCATTTGTAACTGATGGAATAATCGGGGGACTTGGGTCGGTGTTCGTATTCACGCCTATGATTTTTACTATGTATTTTCTCATAGCTATCCTTGAAGATAGTGGATACATGGCAAGAGCAGCTTATATAATGGATAAATTTATGAATTCAATAGGGCTACATGGTAAAACAGCAGTATCTCTTATAATTTCTAGTGGTTGTAATGTAGCAGGAATTATGTCTACAAGGACACTAGATAGTAGAAAAGATAGAATGATAGCTATACTTATAAACCCTTTCGTATCTTGTAGTGCAAGACTTCCAGTCTATGCATTGTTTGCTGGTGCTTTTTTTACAGGTAGAAAGATTTGGTTTTTTGATGCAGGTGGAGTTATTGTCTTTGGTTTATATGTTCTAGGTATTGCAGTTGCAATATTAATGGGTAAATTCTTAAGTGAAAAAGTATTCAAAGGGGAAGAGTCTTATTTTGTAATGGAACTACCACCTTATCGTATACCTACCGCTAAAAGTGTATTTATTCATATGTGGGAAAAATCATCCCATTTCTTAAAAAAGATGGGTACGATTATATTAGGACTAGTTATAGTTGTTTGGATACTCTCAAACTTACCAATGGGAGTTACTCCAGGAACTAAAGATAGTTTAATAGGGTCAGTAGGTTCAATTATTGCACCAATATTTAATCTTGCAGGTTTTGGAACTTGGCAGGCGGGAGTTTCACTTATAACAGGCCTTGCTGCTAAAGAAGCAGTAGTTAGTACTTTAGGGACAGTTTATGCAGCATCAAATGATGCCTCACTAACAGCTGCTATTCAACAGGCATTTACACCACTCACGTCACTAGCGTTTATGGTAATGACTTTATTATATTGTCCTTGTGCAGCAACTATAGGTGCAATTAGGAGAGAAACAAATTCTAGAAAATGGGCTCTTATTGCAGTAATATATACATGCGTTATCGGATGGGTGGGCGGAGTTTTAGTTTACCAAATAGGAAAACTTTTAGGATTCAATTAGTATAAAGGTACATTAAAAAAATAATAATTAATTGATAATGAAAATCAATATTGTGATTATAATATACAAAGGGGAGGTGAACCTATGTGCATATTACTCATAGGTGGAGATAAACTTGGCAATATTACGCAAAAACTAATGCAAAATGGATTTAATGACATAGAGCATATAACCGGTAGAAAAAAGGACGCCAAAAATTTTAGATTACCAGGTAACATAGATTTAGTAATGGTTTTGATAGATTTTGTAGGGCACCAGCTAACAAAGATTGTTAAAGAAGAGTCAAGAAGATCTAATGTTAAAGTGGTATATTCCAAACGTTCATGGATACACATGGAAAAGAAGATACAGGAATGTGCTAAGGAACTTGGGTGTCAACCGAAAGCTACTATTTAGATATAATATAAAAACATCAAATTTAAGGATTTATATAGAATGGAGGAATGTAGAATGTTAATGAGGGTACTTAAAAGATTAGCCGCGGGTGATCGGTATTCGAATAAGCTAATGGCGAAGGAACTTGGAATAGATGAAGGAATGGTTGAGCAGATGTTAATACAACTTGCGCAGATGAAATATATTGAAAAGGAAGATATGACGTCTTGCTCTGGTGGATGTAATTGCGGAAATGGATCTAAAAAGGCAAGCTGTTGTAGTTCAAAAACCGATATAATAATGTGGAGGATTACTAGCAAAGGTAAGGAAGCTGCATTAAGAGTAGCACACTAAAATGGAAAAAAACAAGCTGATAATTATGCTTGTTTTTTTCTTTTTAGATTTTTTTTATTATGAATAAACATCAGAAAGTTCAACTCTTATACTTTGATCTTTACCACGTACTTCACTATTGTATATTTTATTTTCATTAGAAACATTTCTAGAAGGAATACTAACGGTAAACTTACTTCCTGTACCATACTGACTCTCGACTGTTATAGTACCACCGTGCAATTCGACAATAGATTTAACTAGACTTAGGCCGATGCCTGTACCTTCTGCATTTCTTGATAAAGATTTATCTACTTGCTTAAATCTATCAAAGATCATATCAAAGTACTTTTTTTCAATTCCAATGCCATTGTCACTTACTGATATTTCAATAAATTCATTTTTGTCATTAACATTTACTAATATTTCATTACCTGCATCTGAAAATTTGATAGCATTTGATATAAGATTTAATACTACTCTTTCTATCTTTTCTGGGTCGTAAGCAATTATCTTTTCTTCTGTATTAGTATCAAAGATAATATTTAATCCTTTGCTGTCAGTGAAGTTAGTTACAGACAGCACTATATCTTCTACGAATTTAACTATATCGTTATTTGATAGGTTAAGTTTAAAGAAACCTGCTTCGATTTTTGACAAATCAACTATATTATTAATCATTTTAGATAATCTATAGGAGTTTTGTTTAATCGAATCTATATATTTAATGATTGAGTCTTTATTTTCATCAAGGGAGCCACTTTCGCAATACACATTAAATAACTGAGCTGTTGCAAATATAACATTTAGTGGTGTCTTAAGTTCGTGGGATATGTTAACGAGAAATTCTCCTTGTGATCTCAATGCTTTTTCCATATTTATATTAGACTTAATTTCAGGAGTAACATCTATTACTAGTATTAAAATTTCTTGTATTTCGCCAGTTACCTCAAGTACAGGTTCGAATATAATATTAAAATATAATTCATTCCCATTTATAACATAGTGTTGTTTATTTAAATATTTAGTTTTCTTTTCCTTTAAGACTCCGCTAATGCGGCGATCATATTCGCTTGTTTGGAGCAATCCTAACAAAAATTTCATCGCATTGTTTTTTATATTCGTGTTGGTTATAAATTCAGGCGTAATCAATTTAATAGTATTAAGAGCCTTCTTATTAATAGCAATAATTTTTAAATCAGGACAGGATAATCTAACAACAGGTAAATCAAAGGTATTTATCACTCTTTTTAAAATATCAAAACGCCTTTTAATAGCTTCTTCATGTTCTAGGCAGTCATTTTGATGGCTGATTATTCTATTTTGTATTTCTATATTTTGATTTTTGAGAACCCTTTGAGTAACTTCAATAGCAGTGTGAAATATGTATTTCATCCTTCCATTATCAAATATAGGTGTTTGAGTAGAATCCCAATAAGTTTTACCTTTTGTTATATTATCAAATTCGAATTCTTTTATATAACTTGCCTTTTGAGAAATAAGAACAGAATTGAAAATAACTTCAGCTGGAGTTCCGGCAAAGTCAGTTATAACTTCACCTATAGGTTTGCCAATACTATTTTCTTCTTTATTGTAATTAGAGTATGTGAAATTAAGATATTTTTGATTTGTCTTAAGTAATATTAAATCGGGAACACTGTAAACAGCGGCACCTAATATGTTATCAATAAACATTTGTTCAACGAAAATGAGTTTGTCATTAAGCCTGGAATTTGGTTTCTCAACAAAAGTATATAGTTTACTATTTGTCTCAGACACGAGGGATATTGATATATCCACTTCAAGTGCGTTAAGGGATTTTGTGAATATATAGCCAGAGTACTTATTATTTAGTTTATATTCTAAAGGATACAAATTAAATTTTAACATGTTTCCTACTTCTTTAATGGATTTACCAACCAATTCACTCCAAGTGTATTCTGTCAAATCAAGAAATTCCTTATTAACCTCGGTTACAATGTTAGTACACGAATACAAGTATGGAACTATTATTGTTTCACTAAAAGTATTTATCATAAAATAACCCCCACCCCTTAATTCTATACGTATACATGTTACCATATATTACAATAAATTACTATGCTATATAGTAAATTTATATAATTTTTATCATTATGTATTATTTAAAAAAATATTATTGGAAAAATATTACAATAGCGATACAATAGTGATATACTTAAAATTGACAAATAAACTAAAGAATTACATACAATATTATGTTATTGCCATAACATAATATATAAGGGAGGTTTTTTTAATGAAACTAGATAAAATAGGAGGTAAATTCCTTGATGCATGTGAAAAACTATTTGCCAATCGTGGTAGGTGGAGTGTCGTAGGTAGTATATTATTGGTGATTATTATAATAGGTACAGGAGGTTTTTATATTTCACAACACAAACTAAATAAACAGGATAGTCCTAAAATTGTACAAGCTGTTCAGATAAAGCAGCAGTTAGAGGCTAAGCAGGTTGTAATAAAACAAAACCATAACACACAAAATATAAGTGATAAAGAACTAGTACTATATAATACGATGCATAAAATGATAAATACTAAAATTGTGGCAGAAGATGGAAAGATATGGGGAGAGATAGAGATAACTGATGGCAAGTGTGACCAACTAATTAACGATGTTTCAAAAAGTGGGTATCCTGATAAGGTAGTGCTTTTAGAGTTTCTTACTCGTTGGAAAAATAAAGATTTTAAGAATGGAGTTGAGGAGCACAATTACTTATGGGATGGCCTTAACGGTACAATCGGAAAGGCAAAATCTCTTAGATGATAACGATATCAAAAACATATAATAATTTTGAAAAAGTGTCTATAGGCACTTTTTTTAGTTGATTAATATAGACGTATTATTATTAGGTAAAATAAAGTTAGTTGGAGAAAAAAGTTGAAAGATGTCGTAACTGATAGTATAATGCGTATGTAACTTTCTTTTTCATATGCTAGTAAAAAACTTATGGAATTCTTTAAGGGGTGTATTTATGAAGAAACATTTAAGTGAACTACAAGTGTATAGTGGGATAGCAATTTTATTTGTCACACTTATACATAGCAATGCATTTTTTCTACTCAGTATATTACACTTAAAAACTTATGTTCAAGTGGGGTTTCTATTTAACATTGTAGATAAAGTTGTCCATGTAGCAGTTCCAATGTTTATATTTATTTCAGGGTATAAATACGAAATGCATGACAAAAATGAAATATATACTAAACTTATATATAAAGAATTTACTAAGATTATTAAACCATTTCTTATTGTTAGTATATGTTGGATATTATTTGAGTGGGGTAAGCTTTGTATAGAAAATATAATGCTAAATGATCATGTTAATATTTATTATGTTTTTATGAATTGCTTAAAGGATCTATTTAATACATTTTTAGGCGATAATTTTGCGTATCAATTATGGTATATTCCTATGTACACACTTGTTGTATTCAGTTATCCTATTATAATTAAATTTTTAAAAAATTCTAGAATAAGACTGATTATTTTATACATCATAGCTATTATAATAACTGTTATTCAAAATAAAACAAAACTACTTGCTAGCCCACATATGCAGCCTATTAATTTCATATATTACTTTTACTTATACGAGTTAGGAGTCCAATTGTATTCTAAAAGAATTAAAAAGAAGTATATAAAAATAACTATTACATCTTATCTGTTTTTATTACCAGTAGTATCACTCATAAAAAATCCACTTATAAGTAATTTAAGCACAAATTTAATTTTCACTCCTATTGCAGTAGTTGCAATGTATTATATAGCGGTATATTTAAAAAATAGTAAAATACTATTAATCTTAGGTAAATATTCTTTCGCAATATATTTGTTCCATGAACCAGTGTTTGTAAGTAAGATATCAAGATTATTAGTTAGTCATGGTTTATATAGTTCTAAGGTCATGATACCATTTATAGCAGTAGGTTCCATTATACTTAGTATTTGTTTCTATAAGATTTTAATAAAAACATCTTTAGGTAAATATGTTTTTAATATTAAAGATAACTTTAACTAGATTTTGTAATAATAAATAAAAAAGGTGTGATATATTTTTAAATATACCACGCCTTTTTTATTATAATAGCTCCGTAGGAGATAATTTAATAGCTCCGTAGGAGATAATTAATCAATTAAGTGTTTTGATCTTAAAAAGTCTTCGGCAACTGTTTTAGATTGTGCGCCATTATCTACTTTTAAGTTCATAGCTCGCATTTCATCATCGTTAATTTTTCCATCTAAGGCTGATAAAACACCCTTTAGCTCAGGATATTTTTTCAATGTATCTGCGTTTACGAGTGAAACTGCATAATATGGTGGGAAGAAAGCTTTATCATCTTTTAAAAGTTTTAAATCAAACTTTTTAATTAACCCATCAGTGGAGAATGCATCTAAAACCTGGGTTTCACCATTTTTAAGTGCTGTATATCTAAGTCCACCATCTATACCTTTTACACTTTTGAATTTTAAATTATATTTTTTCTGAAGTCCAAGATAACCATCTGGTCTATTAGCAAAATCCATAGTAACTCCAGCGGTTACGGTTGGACTTATTTTTGCTAAATCGGATATAGTTTCTAAGTTATTCTTTTTTGCAAAATCTTTTTTTACTGCAAGTACGTAAGTATTGTTAAATCCTATTGGTTTTAACATTTCTATACCGTACTTTTTAGCCAAAGCTGCTTTTCCAGTATCGTAAACTTTTGTTGGATCGCTCATAGTAGGTTGTTTTAACATATTTACAAGAACGGTACCAGTATACTCTACATACAAATCTACGTCTTTTGATTTTAGGGCACTAAATACTACGTTAGTTCCACCTAAATTCAATTTTCTTTCAACTTTGTATTTTGTTTTAGCTTCAATTAATGAGGAGACCATATCTCCAAGTACTAATTGTTCATTAAAGTTCTTAGATCCTACTACTATCTTATTTTTATCATTAATAAAACTTGTAGCTACTGTTGATAATATAACTAAAAGTACAATTCCTGAAGTTATAAGTTTAAATTTTTTACTTCCCAATAAACCTTTGCGTTTAGAACCTTTACTATGAGTAACTTTTATTCCCTCAGGAACTACGATGTTTTCTATCTTACCTAGTACAAAATCTAATACAATAGCAAGGATACAAGCAGGGATAGCTCCAGCAAGAATCATGTTATTATCGACAGTTTGAACTCCGGAGAATACTAAGTATCCAAGACCACCAGCTCCTATGAAGGCAGCTATAGTCATAAGCCCAACAGCTGTAACTGAAGATATTCTAATACCTGACATGATAATTGGCATAGCTAGGGGAAAACGAACTTTTAGAAGTACCTGAGTATTGGTAAGTCCCATACCATCGGCAGCTTCAATAAGTGCAGGGCTGACGTTCGTGAGTCCTGTGAATGTATTTTTTACAATTGGTAGAAGAGAATACATAACTACCATTATAATTGCGGGTTTACTACCAATACCAAGTGCTGGTATTAAAAATCCAAGCAACGCAAGACTAGGTATTGATTGGATTACATTTGTAACACCAATTACAGGAACCGAAAGTTTTCTATATCTAACTATAAGTATACCAAGTGGTATAGCAATTAATATAGCAATAACAATTGAAAATAAAGTTAGTTGAATATGTTGCATAGTTAGATCTATTATTTGAGCTTTTCTTTCTACTACGAAATTAAAAAATGAAGTGAAACTATTCATTAACATCTACCTCCATATCTATGAATTGATTACTTAATATAGATAAAAGGCTGCTCTTTGTAAGAAGGCCTACTAACTTATGGTTATCATCAACTACTGGAACAAAATTTATATCTTCCTTTTTTATAACCTCTAATATATTTATTATTGAATCTTCTTGGTTTACGGTTATAAGCTGAGTTTCCATTAAGTCTTTTATTCTTTTAGTTTTATCTGGATCTTTTCTTAGAGTTGTTCTAATTTGCTTTAACGTAACAAGTCCAGTTAGCGTATTACCTTTATCTACAACAAGTAAACTATCTACATTGTTAGATTTCATTATTTCAAGTGCTTGGAGTATTGTTCGTTCTCCAACTGATTTTACAGGCTTATCTATCATAATATCTTTTGCCATAATTAACTCAGGCTGATTCCATATTCTATTTTTACCTACGAAGTCACGTACAAAATCATTAACAGGATTCTTTAAAATTTCTGATGGCGTATCAAATTGAACCACATATCCACCATCCATAATACAAATTCTATCGCCGAGTTTTAATGCTTCATCCATATCGTGAGTTACAAATATAATAGTTTTTTTGTAGTTTTGTTGGATATTAAATACTTCATCTTGAAGCTGAGTTTTTGTTATAGGGTCCAGGGCACTAAAGGGTTCATCCATAAGTATAACATCAGGATCCATTACAAAAGCTCTTGCAACACCTACTCTTTGTTGCTCACCTCCACTTAACTGATTGGGGTATTTATCTATATATATATCGGGATCTAGGCCTACCAGTGTTAATAACTCAATTACTTTAGTGTGCAACTTTTCTTTTTCCATTTTTTCTATAGAAGGAATTAATGCTATATTATCACCTATAGTTAAATGTGGAAGTAGACCTGCTTGTTGTATAACATAACCCATGTTACGTCTTAATTTTATGGTGTTTTGGTCTCCGATCTTTTTACCATTAATCAAAACTTCACCAGAAGTGGGAGTTATTAATTTATTAATCATTTTTAGTGTTGTAGTTTTACCGCAACCACTAGGTCCTATAAAAACTACTAATTCTTCATCTTGTATAGTAATATTTATATCTTTTAATATTTTTCTACCATTAAAGCTTTTGCTTACATTTTTAAACTCGATCAAGTTAAAACCTCCTAATTTTATAAAGTAACAACTCCTATTATAACATTGAGTTGTTACTTTGTAAAGATTGTGCAAATTCATAAAAGTTTGTATAGAATTATTACTAAATTATTATTTATCTATTAAAGCGTATTTATGCAAACTTTTTGTAAGTTAGGTTTCTATTTTAATGAGGTGTTTTAATGGAATTTAATTTGAGCAGAAAAAGGCGATATATTTTAATAATATATCGCCTTTTTCTTTATTGATTTCCATAAAGAAAAGTTTTAATTCTATTATAACTACCCTCATCACAAATTACTATGAAGACATCTTTGATTTTGAAGGTAGAATGTGGACCCGGCGAAAGCATTAGTTTATCATCACGCCTGATACCGATTATAGTTGCACCTGTACTTTGCCAAAATTTAGATTCAGATACTGTTTTATCTATGATAACCATTTCAGGCTGTATTTCAAATTCATACGGAATAAAGGGATTGCTATTTTTAAATCTACTAGAATAATCTATTAGTTCATCAATAGAATAATTTATACTTTTATCTAACTCCTTTTTCTTTTCGAGTAAGTTAAAAATATTTTGTTTAATAGAACTTATTGAATCTATATCTTTAAATTTATCAATAAACTTTAGGCAATTATCCACGGAGGTTATGACTATTCCACTCCCTTTAGTAACGGTAACTATATCCATGTCACTTAGAAGAGTTACGGATCTTCTTATAGTTTCTGGTGATACGTTATATTCGCTCGCAAGAGAAGAGCGACCATATAGTTTATCTCCTATACAAAAATCCCCTGATAATATTCTATTAGTAATATCAATAGCTATTTTTTTATAAATAGGTTTTAAAATAGTGTTAGTTGGCATTTTTTTTATTTTATCAAAAGGAATATTTAAACTTTTGACAAATCCTCCTCCCATATAGTGTAGGTTTCAGTAAATAATTTATATGAATATTATTGCTTTTATAAGAATAAGTATAAATTACTATGTTAATATTGTCTACAGTAGGTACTTTAAAATATAAAAATAAAGTAAAGTACAAAGGTGAATACTAGTAAGCTAATTAAATTATATAATGTAAATAAGGTGAGATATCTACTTTGAGCATTTGCAGTTCGTTTTTTTATGTAGAGCTTATATGAGATAACACTAGCTAAGGAAGCAACTAGTGTCCCAAGTCCACCTATATTTACTCCAAGTAAAAGTTCCCTCCAGTTCGAAGTGAAATTTGCGAGAAGTATTGAACATGGCACGTTACTAACAACTTGACTTAATATAATAGATGAGAAATAAGTTGTTGTTTTGTTTTGCAAAAAACTTCTTGCTAGCGATTTTATAAAAGGTAAACTTGATAAATTACCAATAAATACAAAGAAACATACAAATGTAAGTAATAAAATATAATCTACTTTTAACAATAGTTTTTTATTTAATATTAGCACTGTAAGCAGTGTAATGATAAAGGCTAATTTATAATTTATTATATTAAACACAGATAATATAATAAATATAAATAGAAGACAAAAAACCATCACTTTTACTTTGTTTTCAATAATTATGTTATCTAAATCAAATTTAAGTTTTTTATTTTTTTGGAAATTATTTAGAATAAAAAGCCATACAATACCTAAAAGTGTAAATGGAATCATTGTTTTCAAGAATTCAAAGCCTGTTAGTCTATAATAGGAGAAAAGAAATAAATTCTGTGGATTCCCCATAGGGGTAAGGCCACTACCAATATTAGCGGCTAAAGTTTGAAATATAACTAATTTCATAGGACTAATACTCGCGCGTTTACTTATTATAAGGGCTAAAGGCACAAAGGTTATTAAAGCCACATCATTGGTTATAAGCATAGAGCTAAAAAAAGTTAAGTATATTAAAATAAAAGAGATCTTTTTAGAACTATCGTATTTAATAAGCAAAGTTACAGCTAGTTTGTCGAGCACCTTCATATGTTTAAAGGCACTGACGATGAGCATAAGATTAAATAATGTAAATAAAACCTTAAAATCAATGTATTCTATTTTAGGAGTGGAAAAGAATGATGTTATAACAGAAAGTGCTAAAGCTAGCGAAAAAACTAAATCTTTTTTTAATATAATTAATATCTGTGCAATGTTATTCTTAAGAGAACCTATGCTTAACATATCTCATCACCCACCCTAAAGTTAACGTATAAAACTATAATTTTACATGTAAAAAAAGTATATATTACGTATAGTTCTTAGCGAAGTGAATGCATTAATCGTATTGCAATACGCGTAATATATACTTTTTTCTTTTTTATATTAAGTAAGGTAAAAATAGTGTTGCAAGACCTAGGAAGAAAAAGAAACCCAAAACGTCGGTTACTGTAGTAACAAATACAGCAGAGGCAAGTGCTGGATCAATATTGAGTTTCTTTAGTATAACTGGGACCGTAAAACCTGATATGGTTGCAGCTACCATGTTTAAAACCATAGAAAGACCAATAACTACTCCAAAAACAATATTCTTTTCCCATAAGTAACCTAAAATTGCTACAGCGATACCCATTGCGATACCTGTAAGTAGACCTACACCGAATTCTTTTAATAATATTTTAAGGGAATTTTTAGCGTCTATTTCTCCAAGGGCTATGCTACGAATAATAATAGTTAGGGTTTGGGTGCCTGCATTACCTCCCATACCTGCAACTATTGGCATGAAGGTGGCTAAGGCTACGACCTTTTGTATGGTTCCTTCAAAAAGGCTAACGGTTGCGGCTGCAAGGATTGCAGTTAATAGATTTACAAATAACCAGGGTAATCTACTTCTCACAGCAGACTTAAGTGACCCAGTAACCTTTTCATCTTCTTTTATACCTGCAAGACGATATAAATCCTCAGTATGTTCATCGCTAAGAATTTCCATTACATCATCTGAAGTTACTATTCCTAAAATTTGCATAAATTCATTTACTACGGGCATTGTCAAATAACCGTATTTTTCAAATATGTGGCCAACCTCTTCTTTATCCATATCAACTGGTATACTCATGGCATTATCATTCATAATATCAGATATTTTTACATTAAAGCTGTTAATTACAATATCTCGAAGGGATATAACTCCCTTTAAAAGAGCATTTTCATCAACTACATATATATAATAGGCATTATCTACGTCAGGTGTTTCCTTCTGAAGGTAATGCAGAGTCTCGCCGATAGTCATATTTTCTTTTATACTGACAAATTCCTTTGCCATAATTCCACCTGCACTATCTGGAGGGTAGGTTAATAATTCGGTTACTTCATCAACATCTTCTTTATCCATATTTATCATGATGTTTTTAGCTTCGTCGTCTGTTACAGCTTCTAATAAATCAACCAATTCATCTGAGGACATTTCATGTATGATTTTCTTTTGCATGATACCTTCATGAATTGATAGGAGAGCGTATTTTTCATCATCATCCGCATCATCAATAATATCTGCAATAATATTTGGGGATAGTTTTTTAAATAAATCCAACTTAAATCCTTCGTATTGCCTAATAGCTATTAAAATATCAGCAGGATGAATAAATTGAATAAGTTTATTTACTTCATCTATAGACTCAGTTAATAAAAATTCAGTTAGTTCTATTTCGTTTAATTTATGTGACATGTTAAACCTCCTAATTGTGGCTAGAGGGAAAAGTTTCAAAATAGCGGTACTTGCGCACTAGTATATATGAATTCTCTCTTTATAATAATATTAAACTTTATACAATATATATTTTGACCAGGTCCAGAATCCATTTATACTACCTCCCATAAAAATAGCTTTTTAGCACAGTACTAAAAAGCTTAAGTAATTAAGATAATTTATTATATTCCACGAGGCACTGTAGTGTCAACCGTATAGAAATAATGTAACCGAATAACAAATTTATGACTAATAGAAAAAATGTGTTAAAATGATTATAGATTAAATAAAAAGCTTTATGAGAGGAGAATTTAGTTAATGGCAATTTTGGTATGTGGTGGAGCAGGTTATATTGGAAGTCATATGGTGGCTGAGCTTTTAGAAAAAGGTGAAGAGGTAGTTGTTTTAGATAATTTTCAAAAGGGACATCATGATGCATTAATAGGTGGAAAGCTATACTGTGGAGATTTAAGAGATGATGTTATACTTAACAAAGTTTTTACGGAGAATACTATAGATGCAGTTATAGATTTTGCAGCAGATTCATTAGTAGGTGAGAGTGTTGTAGAACCTTTAAAATATTTTGAAAATAATATTGGTTCTACAGTAAATTTATTAAAGGCTATGAGAGATCATAAGGTTAAATATATAGTGTTCTCATCGACTGCAGCAACTTACGGTGAGCCAGATAATATTCCTATACTTGAAGATGACAAGACTTTTCCTACTAATCCTTATGGAGAATCAAAGCTATGTGTTGAAAAAATATTAAAATGGTGTGATAATGCTTATGGCATAAAATATACTGCTTTAAGATATTTCAATGCAGCAGGTGCACATATAAGTTCGAAAATAGGAGAAGATCATAGACCGGAATCACATTTGATACCGATTATTCTTCAGGTAGCACTTGGACAAAGAGAAAAGATTATGATATTTGGTGATGATTACAAAACAGAGGATGGTACTTGTGTTAGAGATTATGTTCATGTAACTGACCTTGCTAGTGCTCATTTACTTGCAGTTAAGAGGCTTAGACGAGGAGAGGACAGTATAACTTGTAATCTTGGAAATGGAAAAGGATTTTCTGTTGCAGAGGTTATTGAAGCAACAAGAAAAGTTACTGGAATTAACATAAAGGCTGAAATGGCACCTAGACGTGCAGGAGATCCAGCAGTACTTATAGCTTCTAGTGATAAGGCTAAAAAAGTTCTCGGATGGGAACCTAAATATGCTTCTCTTGAAACTATTATAGAAACTGCATGGAATTGGCATAAAGGTCATCCACAAGGATACATTAAATAAGAAGCTATCCTTATGAAATTTCTCTTATGTGTCTCGAAATAAGAGTTTAAAACATGAAATCGCATTAAGGAATTCTAATGTTTTGTTCAATATTATATTCTCAACCTCTGGGTAGTCCTCTGGGGGGCGTAACAATTATTAATTGTTACGTGCTCACATTCGACGTCCTGTCTCGGGTTCGCTAGCCTGGGCCTCTGGGTAGTCCTCTGGGGAACATAACAATTATTAATTGTTATGCAACCTGTCAGGCTTACGAGAATTTAATATTGGCAAAACAAGAATTTCTAAATGGGATTTCAATTGTTTCTGCACTTCTTATTTCAAGTCACTTCCAGAGAAAATTTATACTAGGATGGGTCTAGAGGGATAGTGTTAAAAAAACGATTTAATCCTAGTCTAAATTCTTTTAGGTGTTAGGCTGTCGTCTTGCTTTATACTAAGTAATTAATGAAAACATAATTGGTAAAAAAGAGTTTGTAAAACTCATATAAATAAAAGTTTTATAGGGTTCCGCAGTTTTAGGTTTATAACTGGACTGGTCCAAGATAAAACGCACAGTTTAATTGTGTTCACGGAAGGATAAAAGCCTGGGAGATATTCTACAATATCGTCTTTGGCTTTTATTTTTTGTTATTGTTAAGGGCAAATTTATTAAGTACTAATAAATATTAAAAATTTTTATATTAGAAGAGGAGAGTGAAAATTATGCAATGGGTGTCTTTAGTTATAGCAGGATTTTTTGAAATGGGTTGGGCTATAGGACTTAAATATTCACAAGGATTCACAAAGCTTGTACCGAGCGTATTTACGATATTGGGAATGATAGCAAGTTTCTATTTTTTGTCTTTATCATTGAAAAGCCTTCCAATAGGAACTGCATATGCAATTTGGACAGGAATTGGTACAGTTGGTACTGTGATTTTAGGAATAGTATTATTCAAAGAACCTGTAAATGCAATGAGGTTAGGCTGTATTGGATTTATAATAATAGGAATTGTAGGATTAAAATTGGTGTCACCTAGTTAATGAAATTTCTCACTTGTGCCTTGAAATAAGAGTTTGAAACATGAAATCTCATTAAGAAATTCTAGTGTTTTGCTCACGTAAAATTCTCAACCGCTAGGTAGCTCTCTGGGGGGCGTAACAATTCTCAATTGTTACGTACTCACATTCGGCATCCTGCCGGTTCGCTAGCCTTCCTTTCAGGAAGTCTCACGAGAATTTTACATTCGCAAAACAAGAATTTCTAAATGGGATTTCAATTGTTTTTGCACTTCTTATTTCAAGTCACTTCCCGAGAAAATTCATACGAGGATGGGTCTAGGGGGAGGGTTCATAAAAAATATCTACCATTATTGGAATATAGTAATGTGGAGATATGATATAATTTCTATAGATTTAAGTCGAGTTTGTAAAATAATCAAGGCATATAGAAGAAGGAGTGATGGCTATGAAGTTAATTATATACTCAATAATTTGTGGATTTTTAGGTCTAATATTGGGATCGGTAATTTTAAATATAGGTGGTCAAGCTGGTGAGTTTGGCATTATTTTATTTGGGTTAATCGGTTTTTTTAGTCCTGCATTTTATCAATTGAATAAAATATACACTGATAACAAACATAGTAATAAAATTAAATTTGATGTTGACATACTCTCAACACTTAATGATTTAAAGAGTAATAAAATAATTACTGATGATGAATTTGAAAAATCATTATGTAATCTTGATTTAGTTGATGAGAGCAATGAAAATATCAGGAAGTACGATGAAAGTGTTAAAGTTATATTTAATTTATCTCAAAAGAATATTATTTTAAAGGATGAAGATGATTATAAAAAGAAAATAATATTGTTAAAGCATTTATATAAACAAATATAATTAAAAAACATTGGAGGTATAGTAAAATCATGAATATTGAAAAAACCATTTTAGCACTTAAAAAAAATAATTATGAGGTTAGTTTCTTTAAAACATCAGAAGATGCAGCACAGTATTTAGAAAGTAGACTTAATGACGAATACATAGGCTTTGGCGATTCTCAAACTATGTTTAATATGAACCTGTTTGATAGGTTTTCATCACACAACAAGGTTGTTGATCCTAAGCATTGTGAAGCAGAGGCAACATTCCGTGATACTGCCATAAAGTGTTTGACTACAGATATTTTTTTTACTTCAGTGAATGCGCTGTCAGAAACGGGAGAGATGGTAAATATTGATGGCACAGGTAATCGTGTAGCTGGTTCACTGTTCGGTCACAAGAAGGTATATTTTGTTGTCAGCACAAATAAAATTGAACCTACGCTTGAAGCTGCTATCTGGCGTGCTCGTAACATTGCTGCACCTAGTAATGCCAAGAGATTAGGAATAAGAACACCGTGTGCAGTAAAAGGAGATCGCTGTTATAATTGTTCCAGTCCAGATCGCATTTGTAATGGTCTTTTAATTTATTATAAAAAGATGAATAACACCGATATGGAAATCGTATTAATAGATGAAAAAATTGGATTTTAATCTAGACGGAGGGGTGTTTTTGTGGGAGTTTTATTTTTAATCGTTATTTTTCTTGTTCCAGTACTTTTAACTATAGTTATGTTAGATAAATATACAAAAAATAAGACTTCAATACAAATAATGTTAATAGGCATAGAAGTTACTATTGTTGGAGTAGCAATTATAGCATTTGGTGGGGGTGGGTTTTCGTCTAATGAGACCTTTTATTTTAATATAATAGGTTCTATTATTGTTGTAATGGGCATTACCTCAAGTGTATATGGGGTTAAGAAATAATTTTTAATAGGAGTTCTTATTAAACTTTGGAATAATGATAATAAAATTACGACATTAAAAACCAGAGTAAATTTGAACATATTGACAAAGAAAAAGATAGAGAGTATTATGTAAATAATAAGAGCTATTAACAAATAATAAATGACTGGAGACGAGAATATGAATGAAGTAATTAAATTATTAAATGATCATAGATCAGTTAGAGATTATAAATCTGATGCTGTAAGTGAGGAAGATTTAGACCTAATAATAAGAGCTAGTCAAGCGGCTCCTTCTTCTATAAATGGGCAACAAGTTACTATAATTAGTGTGCAGAATATTGAGAAGAAAAATAAGTTATCAAAACTTGTGGGAAATCAAGTTTATGTAGATAAAGCGCCTGTTTTCTTAGTGTTTTGTGCAGATTTTTATAGAGCTAAACTTGCGTCTGAAATAAATGGTGAAGAGTTTGTAATTACTGAAAGTGAAGAAGCAAAATTAGTAGGTGCAGTAGATGTAGGATTGGCACTTAGTAATGCGATAGCTGCAGCAGAGTCATTAGGTCTTGGAATTGTACCAATAGGAGGTATCAGAAAAGAGGCAGAGGCAGTAGCTGAACTTTTAGAATTACCTGAACTTGTATATCCTATGGTAGGGCTTGTCATTGGTCATCCGGCTGATAAGTCAGAAGTTAAACCAAGATTTCCTAAAGATGTAATTTATAATAAAGAAGTTTACAATAAAGATTCTTTAGAGTTAAAATCAAAAATTAAAAAATATGATAAAGTAGTTAAAGATCATATGATAAAAGTAACAAATGGTAGACTTAGTAATTCATGGAGCCAGGATATATCAGGAACATATAAATATTTTTATTATCCAAAAGTTAAAGAATCACTTGAAAGACAAGGGTTTAAAGGTAATAAATAATTTTTTAAAAAAATTGTATAAACTTTCCTTGAGGACAATTATATCCTTAGGTTAGCATATACAATTTTTTTAATTTTTTTGTATTTTATTGAATCATTCAGCTAAGACTAGATAAACACCATATTTATCTTTATAGTCTTTTGTTTTGCTGGCAAAATCGGATAAAAAGTAACCTTTAAAAAGAGCAATTATAGAAATTACTATAATAAAATTTTTTAACTTCGAATTAATTTTCATAAGATTACATTTCTCCTTTCTCTCTATTACTATGTTACTATTTTGCTCTAAAATAATATTAAAAACCTATTGAAACATAGGGAAATTACTAAGATATATACATGGTTAAATTGTTAATCAAAAATGCTTGTGGTAATTTTATTATTTGAAAAGTTACACTAAAACATGGATAAATTTTTTGTTAACAATCTGTAGTAAAGTATAAAATGATTATAAATATGATAACATATTGATATTAAGCAGAAAAAGGGGAAATATGACGAAAAACAAAAGAATAAAAAAATATAATCAAAAAAAGAAAAAAATATTATCATTGTCATTGATTATTTTATTAGGAGTATTTGTCGTCTTTTTATCTATAATATCAACTAATAGTAAAGTAAATCTTAGGAAAACCAATTCAACAGAGGGGTTAAATAAAAATAAAAATACCTTGGTAAAAGGTGGTGTTATTAAGATAACTCAAAAGGATGTAGATGAGAGTAAAAAAGCAGAAGATAAAACTTTGGGTATTGATAAAAAGAAAGAATTAGAAATTATAAGAGAGGAGGTTAAAAAGTCTAAATATGTTACTCGAGAAAAGGAAAAAAACACCAAAGATGTTCTAGTGCAAGCTGCAAATAAGCGCCTTTTGTTAATAAAAGTGCATGGCGAGCTAAAAAATGCATATTCGCAAGTTGAGTCACAAAAGGAGAAACAGGTGATAGCGATAATGATTTCAACTGTAGACAAACTTGAAACTAATCCTTCCTATGATTTTAAGACAGATCAAGCTAGTATTAAATCTACTTATAACAAGCTTGATGCCAATAGTAAGAGTAACATCAAGAATGCAATACTTTGCAATATTGATGCAGATAGTATAACACAATTGAAAAAATCTTTCTGATTATAAAAAATAAAAGAAAAGCTATCAAAATACACTACATGCATTTTAATAGTTTTCATTTAAAAAAATAATAGATATTAAAAAAAGTTGAGTTTATTTAGGAAGATCGATATCGCTAGGAATTTCAAGTCCTGCCATTTTCATTAAGTATAATGCATTTCTAGTGGTAGAAACACCGGTTCGTAATTTATAGTCAAAGTATAGTTTATCATCTTTATAATATTCACGAAGGTGATAATTTCTAACTTTTCTATTTGTCTTTTCTATTTCACCAAGTTCTAGGTCATGGGTAGATACAAAACCTAAAGCATTTTCATTACTTAGTTTTGCAACTAAAACTTTAGCACCAGTATGTCTATCAATAGAGTTAGTTCCTTTGAAAATTTCATCCAATAAGAAAAAAATGGGGGTCTTATCTTCAGTTGCAGTTACAAGTTTTTTTATTCTTAAAAGTTCTGCATAGAAGGAGGAAATATTTTTTTCTAAATTATCACTTGTCCTCATGCAAGTATAGATATCCATTATAGAGCAGTTAAAACTTTCACAGCATACGGGAGCACCGGTATAGGCTAAAACCAAATTAATGCCCGTTGTACGAAGTAGTGTGCTTTTACCTGACATGTTGGAACCTGTTATTAAAATAATGTTTTGTGACTTGTCTATATGAATATCATTGTATATTCTCTTATCTCCAAGTAATGGATGGCCGAGTTTTTTAGCATCGAATATAGGTGGATTATCTTGGAATTTTGGCATAGCCCAATCACTGTGCTCAAAGGCAATGGTTGATAAACTATTTAATGCCTCCATTTCACCTATAACTTCAAGCCATGTTTTTAAAGAGGATGCACTAGCTTTTTTAAAGCGTTGTAGATTGATTAAACATTGATAATCCCATAGAGTAAGTATATTTATAGGGAAATAGTAAATGTTTTTTCTGTCAGATATTACAGTTACTAGATTTGCCAACTTTTTAATCTGAGTGGAAGCTTTCATTCCATCTTTATTTATAAGCTTTTCTTTTAATTTAATTAAGTACTCTGAGTCGAACTTCTTCTTTTCTATGTGCTTAAGTAACCTATTATATATAAGAATAGAATCTTTATATTGATACACGGTGTCCAAGTTTCTACTTACTTCTTTATATCCAACTAAAAGAAGAATTATGTGAAGGACTATTGCTAACATAAATATTTTATATGATATTATAGATAAAATAAAAGAGGCTACTAGAAGAGAGAAAATTATTATCGGCAATATTCTTATTACGGCTATGATTATTGGTTTTAGGAAAAATTCATTTTTATCCTCTGCCCACTTAAATAATTCTTCTGGGTCATGATTTTTATTTTCACTAAGTATTGCTTCTGCTTCAAATCTTTGTGTCCATCCAATATTTTTAGCGAGCTCTTTTATGGCTTTCTGCCTTTTGTATATTTCTTCGATATTATACTTAGGTTTTTGGAGCGTTTCTTTAAGCTTTTGACGTCCTAGGTAAGTTATACAGGTGTTTATCCATTGGAAAAGAGAGTTATCACCAAATATATCTAGATCTCTTGAGTAGCTGTGAGTTTCATCAACGAAGTCCTGACCACTATCAGAAAAACCCTTCCAATTATTATCGAGACGTTTTAGACAATTTTCATTAATTTCACATAAAATAGTACAGCGGATTTTATTATACTTTATTTTTTTATGTTTTATTGCAAGTGTTATGAATACGATAAGTGTTGTAATTAATACAAAAACACTTAAGTAATAAGTAGCTCGCATATAGAAGAAAATTGAAAAACTTAGTCCGGCTACAAAGATTATTAATCTCAATAAGCTTATAAAACTTATGGTTTGGGTTTGTTTTTTTAATAAATCTTCATAATGTTTCTTTCGATTTGCATAAGATGATTTTTGTCTTTCCATAATAACCTCCTAGATGATTACTTAATTAAATCATCACCTGCGGTGATGTATTAACGACTTCAGAAGAGTATAGATACCCTTGCTGAAATTTATTTTTGGTATATATAACTTCTATTTATGAAAATATAAGATTTACCTTCTGAAATGTCGTTAAATACATAATACCATATTAAAGGTCCGGTCCGCAATTTTCTATATTAGTATAATATTGTAAAATAAAATGAATTCTTTGATTTGGACTTAAAAATATAGTAATTGTGGTAATATATAAGAATGAGAACAAGGAGAGAGATAGGGCTATTTCCTATTGTGATAAAAAGTTTTAAAATTGAAGAAAATAAATTATTTGTCTTAATATTTCTTAAGCATAGGAGATGATGTCAAATTGAAAATAACTATAACGGGGGACTTATATTCGGGAAAGAGCAGTGTAGCTAAGGGTGTATGCGAGGTAATGGATTATACCTATTTTAGTGTGGGTGAATTACAAAGAAAGCTTGCGGTAGAAAAAGGTATGACTATTATGGAATACAATGATTATGTGTTTCAAAACAATTTAGACCATGAGGTTGATAATAGAACTATGCAAATTGGGAGAGAAAATGAAAACTTTATTTTTGATGCCAGACTTGCTTGGCATTTCATACCAAATTCTTTTAAGATTTATTTCAAAGTAGATATAGATGTTGCAGTAGAACGTGCTATGGAAAGCAATCGAGGAGAGTGTGAAAATTATACTTGTGTGCAAGAGGCCAAAGAAAGAATAATTGGAAGAAGAAGACTTGAGGTAATAAGGTTTAATGAAATGTATAATATTGATATAGACAATGATAGTAATTATGATTTAGTTATTGATACTACCAATATGACTATGGATGAAGTGATTAAAAAAACTATAGAGAAGTTGCGAGAATGCAGTGATAAAAAGTAATACGCGTATTTAAATAAATGCGCGTATTACTTTTTATTCATTTATGAATAACTTTCACAAACACTGCCAGTATTCCAGATGTAATAAGTGGCCCTACAGGTACTCCGCCTAAAAATGATGCAGCTGCCACTGCGCCGACTATCATGGCAGGCATTATATCGCTATGACCCTGAACAGTAAGATAGTTTAAACCTTGTCCGCTTAAATATGTTGTTAAAAAAGAAAGAACTAAAGCTGTTAGGCCTATCCAGGATGTAAATACACTTTTTATGTTTACGGATGTTATGGTACCGTTAGCTATAGGTATCATAATGGCAGCTATAAGAAGTATTAGTCCCCATGTCATTCCGCTCTTTTGAAGAGGTGGATAAACATATTTGTCTAAGTCTAAAAGTTTTGCCATAAGTAGAATACATGTTGCAATGGCAACCGAATTTGCTTTTCCTAATATGGCAGCGGCAAGAATAAACAATAGAATAATAGTTGGATTCAAACGAATCATCTCCTGGAATATATTTATTTCAATATTAAGATAAATTAAACATTCATAATATACTATTCTTTTTCTGCTATATTAATTCTATAATATTTTTCTAAAATGAAAGAAAGAAGGTTTTCCAAAACACAAACCGATTATTAAAATGCCATATAGCCAATAAACGCACCAATACGTAGCATATGAACCGTTTTTATGTATATATCGACTGTACCCTAATATTGATAGAACTGCCACATCTATTCACAGTTTATGGAGTTTTCCAAACAGACACGCCTATGATATCATATAAGTTGTTAGTTCTAATTAGTGTAAATTAGCTAACGATGCATTATTATATTGAGGAGAGGTTATATGTTAGAGTTTAGGAATTTAAGGAAGGTTTTTAAGAATAAAACCGTAATTAACGACATTAGTTTTACTGTAAATAAGGGAGAATTTGTAGTTATAGTAGGACAAAGTGGTTGCGGTAAAACCACAACCTTAAAAATGATTAATAAATTAATTTTACCGACATCAGGGAGTATAAACTTAGATGGTAAAAATATATTTAAGGAGGATACCATTAAGCTTAGACGGAATATGGGATATGTCATACAGCAAACAGGGCTTTTGCCACATATGACTGTAGGGGAGAATATTGGAATAATACCAATGCTTGAGAAATGGCCAGAAGAAAAGATACTTGCAAGGACAAATGAACTCTTAGAAATGGTGGGAATGAAGCCAGAAGAGTATATAAACAGATATCCATGTGAGTTAAGTGGAGGTCAGCAACAAAGAATCGGAGTTGCAAGAGCTTGGGCAACAAATCCGGATGTAATTCTTATGGATGAGCCTTTTAGCGCATTAGACCCAATTACCAGAAATCAGCTTCAAGATGAATTGTTTAATCTTCAACAAGAGTCTAAAAAAACAATAGTTTTTGTAACTCATGATATGGATGAGGCACTTAAGCTTGGCGATAGAATTTGTATTATGAAGGACGGAAATATTGTTCAGTATGATACTCCAGAAGAAATTCTAAATAATCCTGCTAATGATTTTGTTAAAGAATTTATTGGGAAAAATAGAATATGGCAACAACCAGGGTTTATAAGAGCTAAGGATATTATGATTACGGAGCCAATTACGACTAGTGGAAGCAGAACAGTAGTACAAGCTTTGGAAATTATGAAGGCAAACAAAGTAGACAGTTTGTTAATTATTAATAAAGAAGATAAGCTAGAAGGAATTGTTACAATAAAAGATATTATAAGAAATTACACGGGGTCTCTAAGGGTAAATACTATTATGGGCACAGAAATTAAAACTGTTAATCTAGAGGACTCTTTAGTAGATATATTAAATCTAATGAATGAACTTAAAATCGGATATGTGCCAGTTGTAGATGATAGTTCAAAGTTAGTTGGGCTAATTACTGAGAGTAGTTTGTTAATTGTTTTAAGCAATCAGTATATTAACCAGGAGGATGAGGAGTAATGGGAATAATACGTTCAATAGTTGGTTTTAAAGATTTTGTATTTCAAACACATGGGCAGATAATAGATTTAACACTTCAGCATATCGAATTAACAGTATTTGCTGTGCTTATAGCAATAATTATTGGAATTCCTTTAGGTATATTAATATCTAGAGTTAAGAAGTTAGCGGGGCCAGTTATAGGTCTTGCTAATTTAATACAAGCGGTACCTAGTTTAGCATTACTCGGATTTCTAATACCAGTAATGGGAATAGGTAGTGCACCGGCGATACTAATGGTGTTTTTATATTCATTACTTCCTATTATAAAAAACACATATACTGGACTTATGAATATAAATCCAGATGTAATTGAGTCATCTAAGGGTATGGGAATGACGAGTAAACAAATACTTAAGCTAGTTCAATTACCACTTGCGTTTCCTATAATTATGACAGGAATAAGAATATCAGCAGTTACAGCAGTTGGGCTTATGACAATTGCAGCATTTGTAGGTGCAGGTGGACTTGGATATATGGTATTCTCAGGTGTGCAAACTGTAGATAACAATATGATTCTAGCCGGAGCAATTCCTGCATGTTTACTCGCACTATTAATGGACGCTGTTGTAGCGAAAATCGAAGAAGGGGTTACACCACCAGGAATTAGAAAAGCAGATGGTACAATTAAACTGTCTAGAAAAAAAAGATATAAATTTAATAAAACACAAAAAATCATAGCTAGTTGTTTAGTAGTTGTGTTAGTAGGTAGTGGCATATTTATGGCCACAAGAAAAACCGACACAATTGTGGTAGGGTGCTACAACAGTTCTGAACAAATTATATTAGGTAATATGTTAGCAACGCTAATAGAAAAAAACACAAAAATTAAAGTGGAAAAAAAGTTGAATTTAGGCGGTTCAGGGCTGGCATACACAGCGTTAAAAACTGGTAAAATAGATATGTATCCTGAGTATACTGGAATGAGTTTGGTTGGTATTATGAAGAGAGCACCAATTAATGATCCAGCTAAAGCATATAAAGTGGTAAGTGATTATTATCTTAATAACTATGGTATAATATGGCTCAAACCTTTTGGATTTAACGATACTTATACATTGTCAGTAAGACAAGACACAGCAAAGAAATATAATTTAGAGACTATTTCAGACCTTGCAAAGGTGGGAGATAAGCTTAAACTAGGTGCTACATTAGAATTTTGTAATAGAGCAGATGGGTATTCAGGAATAAGTAAAGTATATAATTTTAAATTTAAAGAATTTAATTCAATTGATGGGGGACTAAGGTATACAGCTATAGGGAATAAAAAAGTAGATGTTATAGATGCCTTTACGACAGAAGGTTTATTAAAGTCATATAAACTTAAGGTTTTAAAAGATGACAAACAATTCTTCCCAAATTATGATTGTGTACCGATAGTTAATAGTAAAACCCTTCAGAAATATCCACAACTTAAGCCTTTAATTAACAAATTAGGCGGAAAAATTACTGAGGAAAAAATGATAGAATTAAATTATAAGGTTGATAAACAAGCGGTGCCTCCAGCAAAAGTTGCTGAAGACTTCCTTAGAGAAAATAAATTGATTAAGTAGTTTTATTTTATGAGTTTTATAATTTAAATGGTCCGTTTCTACAGTTATATGTAGGGATGGATTATTTTAATATTAACTATTACTTCAACAAGTGCGAATAATGACTAATAGACCAATTTTCAATTTCTTTAATAATTTTAGTTAGCTCATATCCTATATCGGTAAGGTAATACTCAACTTTGGGTGGAATTTCTGCATAGATTTTCTTACCAACTAATTCATCATTTATTAATTCTTTGAGATTCTCATTTAGGACCTTTTGACTTATACCTATAGTTATTCTTTGAAGTTCTAAAAATCTTTTAGGTTCATCATATAAATGACATAATAAAACTGCCCTCCATTTGCCTCGTACAAAATCCATTGCATAATCTAATAAACATATATATTCTTTACCTTTACAGTATATCATTAGGGTACCTACCTTTAATTATTTTTATATTTAGGGTCTTCAATGAGAGTTATAACATATTAGGGTTAATTATATAGGAGCAATTTAATATAAGCAAACTTATGCATAATGTTAAATAAATATAGATATTTATAAGAATCTTACCTAAAGTGTAAGAATCTTACCTAAAGGTAAGGTAACTAACTAAATAGTGCGTACTAGCAAGTTAAATTGGGAAGCATTATAATGAACACAGGTTTTAAATAAATGAAGATTATATGGAGGTATATATTATGAAAGTACTTGCTTTTAACGGGAGTCCTAATAAAAATGGAAATACATATGAGGCTATTAAAGCTGTAGCTACAGAACTTAAAAAAGAGAATATAGAGGTAGAAATTATTCATGTAGGAAATAAAGTAATACGTGGATGTTTAGCCTGTGGCGGATGTAGTAGAAACATGGATGAAAAGTGCGTTATTAAGAATGATGAGGTTAATGAATGGATTCAAAAAATGAAAGAGGCTGACGGAATTATTTTAGGCTCACCTGTACATTACAGCGCGATAGCTGGAACTATGAAATCATTTTTAGATCGTGCATTTCTTGTAACATCTACAAATGGAGGTATGCTTAGACATAAGGTAGGAGCTAGTGTGGTGGCAGTAAGGCGTGCGGGTGGCATTCCAACATTTGATCAATTAAATAATTATATTAATTACTCAGAAATGGCAATGCCTACATCAAATTATTGGAATGTAGTGTTTGGTACTGCACCAGGCGAAGCAACTCAAGATGAAGAGGGAATGCAGATTATGAAAATCTTAGGTAAAAACATGTCATGGCTTTTAAAACTTGTAGATGCTGGTAAAGATAAAATAGAAGAACCTAAAGTTGAAGACAAGGTATTTATGAACTTTATAAGATAGTAACAAAAATGTCATTATTTATTTAAATGATGACATTTTTTGAGCTGAAAATATAATCAATTTAAAGTTTATAAAACATGTAATCCATTACTTATAAAATTCTATGATATACTATAGTTAGTTTAAGAAAAGTGGTTACGTGGGGGTAAAAAATGTATAAATTAATAGCAATAGACATGGATGGAACCTTATTAAATAGCGAAAAGAAAATTTCACCAGCTAATTTTAATGCAATACAACAAGCAAAAGATATTGGAGTTAAGGTTGTACTGGCATCAGGAAGACCTCTAATTGGATTTAAAAGATATCTAGAAGAACTTAATTTAGTTTCAGAGGATAATTATGCAGTAGCATTTAATGGAGCACTTGTCCAGAACTGTGAAGGTAATGAGATAATATCTAAAACAACATTAACTCTTGAAGATTATAAATATATATATAGTTTAAGTAAAAAGCTAAATGTTAATATACATGCATTAACGGAAGATTCGGTAATTTCTCCAAAAGACACGACATTCACTAGACACGAAGCAGAAATGAATCATATTCCTAATGATATAATTGCTGTAGATGATGTACCTGCAAGTACTACTATAGTTAAGGTTATGTTTGTAGACAAGCCAGAAGTTATAGAAGATGTAATGGGGAAAATACCAGAGGAAGTAAGTGATAAATATACAGTAGTTAGAAGTGCAGCTTTCTACTTAGAATTTCTCCCTAAATCAGTTAATAAAGGTGCGGGAGTAGCAGCACTTGCTGAAAAATTAAATATTAAACAAGAAGAAGTTATATGCATAGGGGACGCAGGTAATGATATCCATATGATTAAATATGCTGGACTTGGAGTTGCTATGGGAAATGCATATCCAGAGGTTAAAAGAGTTGCTAATTTTATAACTAAAACTAATGATCAAGATGGCGTAGCATTTATTATTAACAAATTCATTTTGAATCCACAAGAAGAGTTTGCGGTATAATACTATAAAAATAAAGCAAGCAAATTCCTTAGGGATTTGCTTGCTTTATTTTTATAGTAAATTTTAATAACAAAATAAAATGTCGTTAAACAAAGTCGTTCATTTTGTCACTGTTGTTTTGCTGTTTGACTATAACCTCATTTGATTTTTCAAAGGAGGTTATATATGAATGCTTTTCAAGCATTTCTAGTTCATTAGCTTTTTCAATTTTATAACGATCGTCATTATAGTACATATTGTTATTGTGAGCCATTAAAAGTCCTCCTTTTTTTATATATTTACTTTTATTATTTTAGGCTTTTTATTTTCTTTAATACTATGAGATAATTGGCATTTAATATATATAACATAATTAAGACAATAACTTGTATAAATTGATATTTAATGGAAAAACATATTTTATGAGATTTAAAGATGATCTGCAAAAATCATATGTGTTAATAAAGAAATGGTACAATGAACATACATTATTTTTACAGAAAGAATCCAGGAGGGTAAAATGATTAAAATTAAAAAAATATTATTAGCTTTTATGTGTCTTGTTATTATAGGCGGAGTATTATATAAAGTAAATTACATAAAAAAAGAACATGAAAAATCAGTACAAGCTATAAAAACAAATGAGCAAGATAAAAAGTTGAATAAGATAGCTAATGAGAAGTTACTAGCGAAAGCAAAAGGAGTAAAAGAAGCAGAGGCAGTAAAAGATGCAAAGGCACTGCTTAAAATTAACAAAGATAAAGAATCTTTAAAAAGGCAGAAAGATTTGGCGAAGGTAGTCGTTATAGACCCAGGACATGCGAGTATTACTAGCCTCGAGCAAGAAAAGCAAGCACCAGGTTCAACTATAATGAAAATAAAGGAACCAGGTGGAGCTCAAGGAATTAATACAAAAACGCCTGAGTATGTGGTTAATATGGCGGTAGCAGTTAGACTAAAAGTTTTGCTTATTAAAAAAGGATATACTGTAATAATGACTAAGACAGAGAATAAACAAATGCTTGGGAATATTGCAAGGGCTCAGATCGGAAACGATTCTAAGGCAAATTTAGTTATACGAATTCATGCAGATTCAAATGATAATTCATCTGTTAGTGGAGCATCAATGCTTGTACCTACAGATACTAAAAATACAGATCCAATATATAAGTTGAGTAAACAATATGGACAAGTAGTTTTTAGAAATCTTATTAATGATGTAGGAATGAATGATAGAGGCGTTGTTGAAAGAGATGATATGACGGGATTCAACTGGTCTAAGGTTCCTGTTATTTTAGTGGAGATGGGTTTCTTGTCGAATACTAGTGAAGAAAGGCTTCTCATAACTGAATCTTACCAAGATAAGTTAGCAAAGGGTTTGGCAGAGGGAATTGATGCGGCGTTAAAGTAAAGGTATCAGTAACGGTATCCAATTCTCCTGCGTGCCTTGCAACAGAGCTCAAAACATGAAATTCCATTAAGAAATAAAAAATTTTAAATGTTTTTTTAAAAAATTATTAGTATTTATTTTTATGTTATTTGGTATAGTTTATATGTATTATGCCACACTAAATGTAATATAATTGAGAGTTCTCAATTAATTTATTTTGGTGAAGAGAGAGATGTGATTATGAGTGATATGGAGAATAATGATAAAAAACATTTAAAGAAGATTTATAAAAATTTTTCTGACTTAGTTTATGTTGTTGCTACAACGGAACTTGAGTCTTTTATTACTAAGGGTGAATTTACTAGTTTCTTCAATTACAGGATGAAACAAATACTCTCAGAGATTAATGAAAAAAGTGGGATTTTAGATGCTGGTGTTTTTTTTAATACAAAGGGTGAAATAACACTTATTGATGCGGGGGTAGTAGGCAAATTTATAGAGAATAATTATAATTTGAAAATGCTGGAATATTATAAGAATACTTTTTTAAATAAGATTATTAGGGGAGTGGTTAATGGGTCCGAAAAGTCGAAAGTAGATTTTATTTTAATTTCATATTCAATACTATATGATACGCTGAATGAATTATATAAAACTATTAGTTGTAAGCAAGTGAGTAAGGTTGTATATATAAATCGATATGCCTTAGAGGATTACAACAAAGAGGATTGTACTATGGTCATTGCTACACTATTAATACTAGAGGATTTATGTAGATATATTGGTGTTGATAGACATAAAATGGTGAATGAATTAAAAAATAAAATTTACAAATAATAAAGTTAAATTAAAAAATAAATAAAATAACATGTTAAATTTTAATTAAATGTGATAAATATTTACAAAATAACAATATTTTGAATTGAATTAAGGGGTTTTTAAAAAACGATTATAATTTGTTTAAGAATATTCAATTTTATATAAAAAACTTTTAGTTATATTTATTATAATTTCGACAAATAAACTACCTCATATAAATCTTAACCTATTGCTATTCTTTCTTAATCGTGACATTATGGGTGTATAGGGTTGAAGTTGTCATTAAAAAGAGATAATATAATGTAAACGTATTTCACAAAATGACATATTTTTTTTGAAAGTAATGTTACTGTATTCTCATAAGAAAGTATGGGAGGCAAACGCATATGGTAATTATAGAAGATTTGTATAGAAAAATAACAGATGGTGAAGTGAATTATAATTATGCTTACAGATTGGTAAAAAGTCACATGTCTGTATCAATGTATGGTAAGCTTACTGAAATACAAGCTTATGGCATTGAAATAGAAAGGCAAGATATTATCAATGGTACAGTTGTAAGAATACAAAGAGATTGTGCAGAAAATATAAGTCCCCAAAGGTATAAAGTTAAAAATCTTTTGAAAATATTATACGATAATACAGTATCACCTATTCACATGATTGACATATTGGGTGAGTATATTGATGAGTATACTAGTGATTTTGATGAAGTGTTAGCAAGTATAGCTTCTTGTTAATAATTTATTTTGACCTAACATATTGATGAGAATATTCCACCTTTAGAGGATGATTATTCTCTTTTTTGTATAATGGAAAATTACAGAATTATAGAGTATAATACTAGAAATGGTCATAGTTATAATAGAACAGTCTACCATTGCAATATAATACATTACTAAAGCTTTAAATTTGTAAACATAGATTAACAAGTGGGAGTTGATAAGTATGATTCTAGGTGTAGGTACTGATATAGTTGAAATCAGACGGATAAAACATGCAATGGAAAGCAACAATAAGTTTTTAGAAAAAATTTTTACAAGTTCAGAACTAGAATATCTTAAAAGTAGAAATTTAAGGGCTGAATATGTGGCTGGAAGATTTGCTGCAAAAGAAGCTGTAGCAAAAGCTTTAGGGACAGGCTTTAGGGGGTTTGATTTTAAAGACATTGAAGTTGATCGAACAACTCTTGGAAAGCCAGTAGTAATTTTAAAAGGAAAAGCAAAGTTAATAGCTAAAAAAGAAGGTCAATATAATATTCATCTTAGCATATCTCATGGGGAAGAAAGCGCAATCGCTTATGCTATATTAGAAGTTGAAAAGAAAAATGAAGAAGTTGTGGAAAAAGAGAAGGTATCTGATTTATTATAATTAATTATTTTAGTAATAGTATGTAATCATTAGTAATAATATAAGTAGTAGAGTAAGCTAACAAGGCTTGCAACAATAATAATTGTTGTATCTCTAGAGAAATACTAGGAGGATAACAATGAAAAAAGTATCGTTATTATTTTTAAGTCTTTTGTTCGTTTTAACTTCGGTTCTATTTACTTCTTGTGATAAAACCCCAAAGGATACTAATGATATTACAACCTTTTTAAAAAACATGGATAGCTATACTACAAATATGAACATGGATATAAAGAATGATAAGCAGACAATTAATTATAAGGTAAAACAATCCTATTTAAAGGGAGGCGGATATAAACTAGAGTTAAACAAAAACAGAGTGTTTATATATAAATCCGATGATAAAATTTATATTAATGATAAAAATAATGGAAGGTCATATGTACAAAGCAAAAGCTTTGATGAAGTACTTAAACTAAGTTTTATAGGTGAATACATAGGATTATTGTATACTAATGAGGAAATAAAATATGTTACTAAAAAGGTAAATAATATTGAATACACAGTAATTGATTTATTTATACCTGGTAATAATAAAAATATTAATAATGCACTTTTATATGTTAATAATAAAAGTATGTTGCCAGAGAAAATGATTATTTACGATACTAGTGGTAAAGAAAAAATTAATATAACGTATACTAATTTTATTGCCAACTTAAAGATTGAACCTAAAGAGTTTAATGTTCCATAATATATATTAAATTTTAGTAACAAATGAGGTGAAGGTAATGTTTAAACATTTAAGACCCGCATGGGCTGAGGTTGATTTAGATAAACTGGCACATAACATGCGTGAGATTAGACGAATAACGAAAAGTAAAAAAATTATGGCAGTTGTAAAGGCAGATGCCTATGGGCATGGGGCTGTAGATGTAGCTCCAGTGCTCCTTGAAAATGGTGCAAATAGTTTAGCCGTTGCAATGTTAAGTGAAGCAATGGAACTAAGGCGCTCGGGCATAGAATGTCCAATAATGATATTAGGGTTTACACCACCGGAACTTATAGACAATCTGTTAAAATATAATATTGAACAAACTGTATTTTCATATGAATTTGCAAAACAGTTATCAAAGATGGCCCAAGACGAAAATAAAATAGCAAGAATACACATAGCTTTAGACACAGGGATGGGTAGAATAGGTTTTTTATCAAGTGATGAAAGTGTACAAGAAGTATATAAGATAAGTTTATTACCTAACGTAATCATAGAGGGAATTTTTTGTCATTTCTCAACCGCAGATGAAAAAGATAAGACATATACTAATATCCAAGTGAAAAAATTTGATGAGTTTTATAAAAAATTAGAAGCAAAAAAAGTTTACATAAACACAAGACATATTGCCAATAGTGCGGCTATCATAGATTTACCAGAAATCCATTATGAGGCAGTACGACCAGGAATAATAATTTATGGTTATTATCCGTCGGATGAGGTAAATAAGGAAAAATTAGATTTATTGCCGGCTATGACTTTAAAAACAAATGTTGTACATATAAAAACGTTGCCACCTGGAGAATGCGTTGGTTACGGAAGAGAATATAAAACAGATAAAGAAAGTGTTATAGCAACACTTCCAATTGGTTATGCTGATGGATATACACGGCTTTTATTTCAAAAGGCAAAGGTTATTATAAAAGGTAAATTTGCTCCAGTTATAGGAAAAATTTGTATGGATCAGTGTATGATTGATATTACAAGGATCAATGGAGTAAAAGTTGGGGACGAGGTTATACTAATAGGCGAAGACGAAAATAATAAATTTAATGCAGACATTGTCGGGGGACTAATAGGTACTATAAGTTATGAGATAGTTTGTATGATTGGCAAAAGAGTTCCGAGAGTATACATCAAGGAAGGCGAAGTTGTAAAGATAAAAGAGTATGTATAATAATACTCTTTTACATGTGAAATAGTCTGTTTTATGTAAAATAACTTGTTGAAAAAAGGCGAAAAAACGAATAATTTCTTTGACAGATTGACATAGATTGAATTATAATAATTTTATACATATTGTTGCTTTACTAAATAGGAGGTATTAAATTCTCTATGTCGACTTCAAAGAAATTAGTAATAAACCTCTCGGAGGAACTTTACATTAAATTTAATAAGGCACTTAAAAAAGATTGTAAAAAAAGAAGTGTATTTATTAGGGAAGCTATAATACTATATATTGAGGAAAAGAAAAGACTTAATTATATAGATAGAATGAAACAAGGATATTTGGAAATGGCTGAATTAAATTTAAAAATAGCTAATATGGGTTTTGAAAAAGATATTAAAGAGTTTAAAGAATACGAAGTTAAGCTTTCGGAGAGTGATTTGTCAAATGACAACAATAGTAAAAAGAGGAGATATATTTTATGCTGATTTGAGCCCGGTTGTAGGCTCAGAGCAAGGCGGGATTAGACCAGTGATTATACTTCAAAATGATATTGGCAACAAGTACAGTCCCACTATTATTATTGCAGCTATTACTTCTCAGATAAATAAAGCGAAACTCCCTACTCATGTTGAAATTTCTTCAGAAGAGTATGGTCTAAACAAAGATTCTGTGGTTTTGCTGGAACAAATAAGAACATTGGATAAAAAAAGATTAAAAGAAAAAATTGGTCACATGACTGATGGTGATATGAAAAAAGTAGATACAGCACTTTTAATAAGTGTAGGTTTATAAAATAGATAAGGGTATTTAATGCCCTTATCTATTTTATTGAACTATACAGGGGTTGTTAAAATAGAGCAATGATAAGATAATGTAGAAACTTCTTAGCATAAAGGTGAGCTTTCTACTAGAATACATAATAATTTAAAGAATATTCACGAAATTTTTATATTAAAATTTATTAAGGCATTGTCATTATGTTATAATGTTATTAGTGATTTTACTGTAATGAATATATAAACGTGGTAAGGAGATTTTAATATGATACAAGTGAAAAAAGTAACTAAGATCTATGATAATAATGTAATAGCTTTGTCGAATATTGATATTACTATTGAAAAGGGGGAATTTGTATTCCTTGTAGGACCTAGTGGAGCGGGTAAGTCCACTTTTGTTAAAATACTTTTAAAAGAGGTAGAACCAACTACGGGTAGTGTTATTATAAATGATGTAGATATAACAAGCATACTTAGAAAGAATATACCATACTATAGGCGAAAAATTGGAGTGGTTTTCCAAGACTTTAGATTGATTGATACTCTAAATGTTTATGAAAATGTGGCATTTGCACTCAGGGCTACAGAATGTTCTGCAAAGGATATTAGAAAAAGGGTACCTTATGTTTTAGATTTAGTTGGACTGTCGAAAAAACATATGGCTTTTCCTAATGAAATTTCAGGTGGAGAAAAACAAAGAGTTTCTCTTGCAAGGGCTATAGTAAATAATCCCACTTTGCTAATAGCAGATGAGCCAACAGGAAATTTAGATCCAGAAACTGCATTAGGAATTATGGATGTTTTAAATGACATTAACAAAGCAGGTACCACTGTGGTTATGGCAACACATGCTAAGAATATAGTGGATGCTATGAAGAAGAGAGTGCTCGCTATAGAAAAAGGTGTTCTAGTTAGAGACGAGCAGAGGGGAAGATACGGTTATGAAGATTAGTACAATTAAATATTTTATCATGGATGCTTTAAAGAGTTTAAAAAGAAATAAAACTGTTAGTATAGCGTCGGTGGCTACAGTGGCAGCTACTTTATTTATTTTAGGTGTGTTTTTGCTAATTGTTTTTAATGTTAATGCAGGGGTTAAAGAACTAGGGTCTAAGCTTGAGGCTACAGTTTATCTTAAAGATAATGTAACGATATCAGACAAGTCAGCTATAGAAAGAACTTTGAATGGAGTAGCGGGAGTTTCAAGTATTAAGTTTGAAGATAAGAATGATGCACTAGACAATGCAAAGAAACAATTTGGTAAGGAAAACGAATCCTTAACAAAAGGATTGGAAAAAGTTTTTCCAACTGCATATGTTGTAAAGGTAGAAAAGCCTGAGATGATAAGCAGTGTTGTTAAGGCTGCTACTGGATTAAAAGGTATAGAGAAAATTAAGGATGGACGAGAAATCGTTGATAAGGTTATAAAAATAACGAATACTCTTAAAATTGTAGGAATTGTATTATTTGCAATACTAGTAAGTGTATCTTTGTTTTTAATTGGAAACACAATTAAGCTTACAGTATACTCTAGAAAAAAAGAAATAGGAATTATGAAATTCGTTGGTGCAACTGATTGGTTTATAAGATGGCCATTTATTATTGAAGGAATGCTTCTTGGCATATCAGGAGCAATTATTTCTACTGGGGTATTGTATTATGCTTATAAACTGGCTTTTGAGAAGGTTACTAGTGCGGTACTTGGAATTACATTAATTAACCCTTATATTATATTGAGCACAACTTTATGGCAGTTTATGTTAGGTGGCTTAATTATTGGAGCGTTAGGAAGCTCTATATCAATAAGAAAGTTCTTGATTGTATAATATCAAAGCTTTTTTGTAAGGATTTTAATAACATACTAAGCTGTTTAGCTTGTAGAAGCTTTAAAACTAACGATTTTAGAAGGGAATTAATTCCCTTCTAAAATGTCGTTAAATATGTTTATTTAATATTAGTGTTATAAATTATATATAATTACATAATAATATATAGAGAATCACAAAGAGGTGTATAAAATGAGTGATGAAAATAAGTTTAATAGTTTTAAAACTGTTAGAAATGATAGTGAAGGATTTAAAGGGAGAAAAAAGAAACAAATTATATGGATTGTAGTTTTACTTATTATTACTAATTGTATAACTTTGTTTGTTTCAAATCAGATTTCTTTAGGGACCCCAAACGGTAAAGTAATAATTGCAAGAGATGATTATGAACAAGTATTAAAGTTTCAAAAACTGTTTTTAGTCAGGAATAAATTATATCAGTATTATGATGGTAAAATTAGTGATGATGTTTTAGTAGAGGGAGCTATAAAAGGTATGACTAATTCCTTAAATGATCCTTATACAGTTTTCATGAACAAAAAAGAGTACACAGATTTTAATACTCAAACAGAAGGGGCTTACACTGGTCTTGGCCTACAAGTAGGAGTTAAAGACGATAACATAGTCGTAATTTCAACATTTGATGATTCACCAGCTAAAAAGGCAGGAATAATTTCTGGGGATATCATAAAAAAGGTTAATTCAACTGAAGTGACTGGGAAAGAATTAGAAAAAGCAGTTGCTATGATGAAAGGTAAAGAAGGCGGGGCCGTTACATTAACACTTAGTAGAAAAGGAAAAGCTAATTTTAATGTTAATATGAAACGTGCTGCTATCGATTTAGTAACAGTTAAGGGTGAAATGTTACCAAATAAAATTGGATATATTCAACTTACAATGTTCGATGAACATACTGCCGCTAATTTCAATAAAAAATTAGCAGAGTTACAAAGTAAGGGAATGAAGAGTTTAATAGTAGATGAAAGAGGAAATCCAGGCGGACTTTTAGATCAGGTTGTAGATTTAACATCTAATTTCGTACCTAAGGGGAAAAATATAGTATACACAATAGACAAAAACAAGAAAAAGATTGAGTATAAGTCAAAGGGTGGTATAGCAATAGGAATGCCATTAACTGTACTAACAGATTCGGGATCAGCAAGTGCTTCAGAAATTTTTGCAGGTGCTATAAGAGACTATAAGGTTGGTACACTGGTTGGAGAAAAAACCTTTGGTAAGGGTATAGTTCAAACTATGCTTTCTGGAAGCAATAGTGGGTTTAATGATGGTACTGCATTAAAGGTAACTATATCAAAATATTATACTCCAAATGGTGAAAATATACAGCATATTGGAATTAAACCAGGAGTTGCAGTAGTGTATCCACAAGCACTTAAAGAGAAGGTATATAATAGAGCTTTAGATCCACAATTTAAAAAAGCTTTGGAGATAGCTACGGATAAAATCAATTAATAATTAACAAGTATCTACCAATAATATGGTAGATATTTGGTTTTTAAGAACATTTTTGTTAATGAGGCTATTACCTTAATAAACTTCATTAATATGGGAGGAGAATTTTATCCAATGGAGATTGCAATACATACTTTAAGAGCAGTTGCTTATGCAATTGCAGACCCTTCAAATGCGTTTATTTTAATGATGATTGCATTGATTTTTTATAATAAAAACAAGAAAATTGCTGCTATGCAGAAGATGATAATGGGAGAAAGTTTAGACTCACCATTTGAATTAACTATTTCTCAAATTGTAATAGGTATTTTTGCTGGGACTGCAGCTAGTCTAATATTTACGTACGCAGGATTGGTTTTTGATGAAAACTCAAACATTTATTTATTGTTTATGGTTTCGTTATTTTTTATGGCATTTAAGCCTAGATTTATTTGTTTTTCTTATTCTGGTGCAGTACTAGGTATAGCCAGTTTATTGTTTAAATATGCAGCAAACACATTAAATATGCCACAATTAGATGTTATAAATATTGATATTTTGACTTTAATGACACTGGTTGGAATATTACATATTGTAGAGGGAAGTCTAGTTATGATAGATGGTTCAAGAGGAGCTATCCCTGTATTTACCAACAGAGACAACAAAATTATTGGTGGGTTCGCATTAAAAAGATACTGGGCGTTACCGATTGCGTTACTTATACTTTTAAGTGCAACTTCAGCGAATTTAGTGGTTGGGCAGAGCGTAATGATCCCTGAATGGAGACATTTAATAAAAGGGGAGATAATAGATCGAATTGTGAAGAATTCTGTTATAGCCTCAATTGCATTGTATGGAGTCATAGGTTATAGTAGCATTACTTTTACTAAGAGTAAGAGGGCAAAGACGCTCACTTCAGGTGCTTTAATTATGGTTTATGGAGTATTGCTAACAGCCGTAGCACAACTCGCGGTACTAGGCACAGCGTATAAATTTTTTATTCTAATATTTGCGGCAGTAGTACATGAGGCAATGCTTAGACTAGAAAAGCATATGGAGTTCACGATGAAACCTAAATTTAGCAGTAGTGATGAGGGAATTATGGTGCTAGCGGTAGCCCCTAAATCTCCTGCTTTTCAAATGGGAATTGAAAGTGGAGACTTGATAGTTGAGCTTAATGGTAAAGCGATAGAGGCTGAGGAAGAAATCTTTAATATAATTAAAGGAAATTTTAGTTCGCTATCTTTAAAAATCAAGAAACCCTTTGGAGATCTTAGAAATGTAAATTATAGTAATATGGCTTCGAATAAAAGGCTAGGAATAGTAATTGTACCTAGGGAGATACCTAAGGATACTGCTATAGTTAATATGAATGATGAGACATTTAAAGAGGTAATTGACAAAATAAAAAATAAAGACAAAGACAAAGATGAAGATAAAGACATAAAACAAGAGGAAGATCAAAAGCAAGAACAAGAGGAAGATAAGAAGTAAAGATGAGTTTTAAATTTTTCATAGAGCATGCTATAACTAAAAGTATATATTGCTGAGATGCGTTCACATCTCTAAGTAATTCTAAAATTCATTTTGTTTTCAGTTACTAAAAAATGCAACCGAAAATAAAATGAATTAAGAATTACTAAGGCGCAGGGAACGCATTCTACGCAATATATACTTTTTTAGCATGCTCTATGAAAAAGATATAATTTCAACATTATATCGCTGCCATGAATGGTGAAGCGTATTGGTATAGTGAATTTTTATATGTTACAAGCCTAAGAGGATATTATGTATTGACACAATGTAACTTTATGTATAATATTATAGATAATATACAATATTAAACGAAGGAAAATGGTGGACTGAAATGAGAATCTAATCTTATCTATATGGACTAATTTGTTAACATGATAATTTAAACCCTTTGAAGGGTTTGTTTTTAATGTTTAATTTTATAGTTTTGGATGGGATAGAGGTACACTAGGTTTATATTTTTTGGTATTATTAAAGGAATCTTTAGTAATTCTATTTTGATATGTTTTTTTAGTGCGAATTTTATTCTCTCCAGAAAAAAGGAGGGTTTTTTTTATGTTGATTTTACAAATAAGAAATATTAAAAAAAGTTTTGGTGATAGATTACTTTTTGACATTAAGAATTTAGAGATTGATTCTAAGGAAAAAATAGGAATTGTAGGACTTAATGGAACTGGGAAAACAACTTTAATGGATATTCTTTCAAAAAAGTTAGTTCCAGACGAAGGTTACGTGGACATATATGGTAGTTATTCTTATATAACTCAGATGGATTATAGTTTTAATGAAAAGCCTTTGGCTCAAGTGGCTAGCTTGTTTAAAGTGCCAATAAATCACAGCAATTTTATGAGTGGCGGGGAAAAGACAAGACTTAAAATTGCTAATAGCTTAAGTGGAAAAACAAATATAATTTTTGCTGATGAACCTACATCTAATTTAGATATTGAAGGTATTAAACTTTTAGAGGAAAAGTTATTAGCCCATAAAGGTGCTTTGGTTCTGATTTCTCATGATAGATTTTTTTTAGATAAGTTGTGTAATAAAATAATTGAATTAGAAAATGGAAAAATTAAAATATATAATGGAAACTACAGTTTTTATAAAAAGCACAAGCAACTAGAAATGGAAAGACAAAGCATTGAGTATGTTCAGTTTATACGAGATAAAAGAGGACTTGAGGAAGCTATTGTAGATAGGAAACATCATAAGGATACTATGAGAAAAACGCCTAAGCGTATGGGAAATTCTGAAGCAAGACTTCATAGATTAGGAAATCAAAAGGCTGAAAAGAATGTAGACAATGCGGCAAAGTCTCTTAAATCTAGGCTTAATAAATTAGAAATAAAGGATAAACCTTTAGATATATATATGACAAAAGTTGATATACAGAAAACTGAAAGGCTACACAGCAAAATTTTGATTAAAGGAAGTAGGCTTAGCAAAAATTTTGGAAGTAGAAAAATATTTAAAAATGCAAACTTTCAAATAGGTAATGGGTGGAAGGTCGCTTTAATTGGAAATAATGGTTGCGGTAAAAGTACACTTATACGAATGATAATCGATAAAGATTCTAATATTAGTAGTTCTAGTACTTTAAAGATAGGTTACTTTAATCAAGATTTAAGTATACTTGATGAAGAAAAAAGTATACTTGAAAATGTTATTAGGGAAAGTGTATATGATGAGACGTTTGTACGAATACTGTTGGCTAGGCTTTTGATTAGAGGTGAAGACATTCATAAAAAAATCAATTTTCTAAGTGGTGGAGAAAGAGTAAAGGTATCTTTTGCAAAAATATTCGCTAGCGATATAAATATGCTGATTCTAGATGAACCTACAAATTATCTTGATATTTATTCATCAGAAGCAATTGAAACTGCTTTAAAAGAATTTAATGGTACAATATTATTTGTCTCCCACGATAGAAAATTTATAAGTGAGGTGGCGGACCATTTAATGATAATAAGCAACAATAAAATTGAAGCTTTTAGCGGCGGATATAATGAATATTTACGAAAGCAAAATGAAGAATCACAAGGTTTTAATCAAAAAGATCGAAGGCTAATTATTGAAAACAAAATTTCAGAAGTTTTAGGAAAGATTTCAATGCCAAGTAAAAAAGACAATGTGGAACTGTTAGATTTAAAATATAAAGACCTTATAAAAGAATTAAAAGAGATTAAAAATTTAGATTAGTAAATTAAAATGAAATACATGTGATAATATAAAAATATTATTATTATAACATAACTATATTTATTATGGGGATATTAATAATGGGTGATGTTTATGAGTAAAAAAATATTAATAGTTATGTGCTTATTTGTTATGTTAGTGCATTCAACAGTGGCTTCTGCTATAGGATTTAAATATGTTCAAATTTTTGATCCAAAACAAGATAAGGTAGTAAAGGTAGTTCAGTTAAATGATGAAATTCATAATATGGTTGTAAGCTCGATAAAGGATGTGGATAGTTTATATCCAAAAAGTAAACCACTTACAGATGATGGGTATGCAATTAGAGTTCCAATTTACCCTGCTGTTAAGTTACAGGGGAAATGTTTAAACGCACTTGTAGATAATGTTTTTATAATAATTCCACAGCATGATGCACCATTTTTTATGATATTTGAAGATGATAATAAACTACTTTGTTTCCCCTTCAAAGGTAATGTAAACGCTTTGTCAAAAATTCTAGATTTTAAATTTGAAAGTTAATAAAGTTTCTTTTATCACAGTACTAATATTGAGACAATTATAAAAGTAATACTAAATGATAGAATAGGGACCTAGTACCCTATTCTTTTTGTAGATTTTATTTATATTAGAAGGGATAATTAGTAATATATAGTTGCTAGGTGTGTTATTATGAAGTTTATAAATAACGATAAGCAAATACGTAATTATATTCTAAAGATAATGGAGGAATATAAATGTCTACACAAGTAATAATAGTTTTAATTCTTACAATTATCATCTCTATAATTTCAACGCTAGCTTATTCAGTTAGAATTGTTGGGGTAAGGACAGGAAGAATAGCAGTATCTTTTGCGGTATTTAATATTTTTGCGTTGGTTTCTAGAACTGCAAACAGTATTCAAGCACCGCTACTTGCTAAAACAATTGAAAGTACTATAAAAATAGGAAACCCTCAGAGCTTATTAGCTACATTTAGGTGGATACTATTTTCTACAACGGTTGCAACAATTATTGGTTCAGCACTTATGCCAACATTTATAAAGGTTTTTGGAAAAGTAGTAGAATCATTTAGTATTAATCGTTCTATACCTAAATTATTAATGCATGCTTTCTCAAAAGCAGGAATAGAGCAGTTCAAGAGTAGTGTTACAAAACCTAGAAAAGAGAATTTTGCACAATTTAAGAGTTTCAAAATGATGCCTAAAAAAATAATATTGCTTAATACTATAGCTTTTTCTATATCGACTGTTGGTGTTTTGGCATCATTGTATGCAGGATGTTTAAATCCAGAATTAAGAACCACATGTAGCACATTATCAGCTGTTATAAATGGCAGTGCAACAATACTTATGGTTATATTCATAGATCCATTTATATCAATTTTAACGGATGATGTAATAAATGGAGAATGTAGTCAATTGCAGTTTGATAGATGTATAATTTTTATTGTTGGGGGATTAATAGTGGGAACAATCTTAGCTCAGTTTTTATTAATACCAGCAGCAGAGGTAATATCATTTATAGCAAAATTAATTTAAAACTGAAGAGTGTAGCTTCACTAGCTTTTAAAATAGAGTATTAATTACAATATATAACGTCTATAAGTGATTTAGCTTTTGTGAAAGCAAGCATGATTAATTAACAAAACAAAAAATGCGAGGAGGCATAAGACATGATTCTTTCTGGAAAAGAAATAAAGAAAAAACTAGGTAAAGAAATTATAATTGAACCTTTTAATGAGGAACAACTTAATCCTAATAGCTATAATCTGAGATTACATAATGAATTACTTGTTTATGATGAAGTAACTTTGGATATGAAAAAAGAAAATAAGGTTAAAGAGCTTTTTATACCAGAAGAGGGACTAGTTTTGGAACCTGGAAAATTATATCTTGGAAGAACAGTTGAGTATACAGGAACAAATAACTATGTACCTATGCTCGAAGGTAGGTCTTCTATTGGGAGATTGGGGTTATTCATTCATATAACAGCAGGATTTGGTGACGTTGGTTTTCAAGGGTTTTGGACTCTAGAAATATTTTGTGTTCAACCAATAAAAATTTATTCCGGAGTTCAAATATGTCAGATATATTATCATTGTATCGAAGGTGATTATGATGAATATACGAGTGGGAAATATCAAAATAATGAGGGTGTTCAACCAAGCTTATTATACAAAGATTTTGAACGTTAAAGTAATATCTAAATTGAAATACCATATTGACATATTAAAAACTTATAGTTAAAATATAAAGTAACGAACAAACGTTCATATAAAGGAAAAACAAGGCGGTGATTTTATGTATGAGTTTAAGTTGCATTCAAAGTTTAAGCCAACGGGGGATCAACCACAGGCTATTGATAGCCTCGTGAAAGGAATTGAAGAAGGTGAAAAGTTCCAGACGCTTAAAGGTGTAACTGGTTCAGGTAAAACTTTTACCATGGCTAACATTATTGCGAAAGTTCAAAAACCTACCTTAGTGCTGGCTCATAATAAAATCCTTGCGGCGCAACTTTGCTCAGAGTTTAGGGAGTTTTTTCCAGACAATTGCGTTGAGTATTTTGTGTCATATTATGATTATTATCAGCCCGAAGCTTATATTGCACAGACAGATACATTTATAGAAAAAGATTCGTCAGTTAATGATGATATTGATAAATTAAGACATTCAGCTACATCTGCGTTACTTGAGCGTAATGATGTTATTGTGGTTGCTTCGGTTTCGTGTATATATGGACTTGGTAATCCAGAAGAGTATAAAAAACTTACAGTGTCGCTTAGGGAAGGCATGGAAAAGGATAGAAATGAAGTAATAAGACATCTAGTAGACATACAGTATGAAAGAAATGATATGAATTTTATTCGTGGAACTTTTAGAGTACGTGGTGACACTATTGATATATTCCCTGCATCGTCTTCTAGTGAGGGGATTAGGGTAGAATTTTTCGGAGATGAAATAGAGAAAATTAGATCATTTGATGCGCTTACAGGAGAAACTATAGGAATTCGTAAACATGTATCTATTTTTCCGGCTTCTCATTTCGCGACATCAAAGGATAAATTAGAGATCGGTATAGCTCAAATAGAACAGGAGCTTGAAGAGAGATTAAAGGAACTTATTTCGGAAGATAAGGCACTCGAGGCGCAAAGACTTAAACAAAGAACTAATTATGATATTGAAATGATGAGAGAAGTGGGTTACTGCACTGGCATAGAGAATTATTCTAGAATTTTAGATGGTAGACCTGCAGGAACAGCGCCTCAAACATTGATGCAATATTTTCCGAAAGATTTCTTGATGTTTATAGATGAGAGCCATGTAACTCTTCCACAGGTTAAGGCTATGTTTGGGGGAGATAAATCAAGAAAAACTAATTTAATTGATTATGGGTTTAGGCTTAAATCAGCTTATGATAATAGACCCTTAACTTTTCCAGAGTTTGAGAAGAGCATGAACCAAACAGTATTTGTAAGTGCAACGCCAAGTGTTTATGAGGAAGAACATAGTGAAAACATCGCAGAACAAGTAATAAGACCTACGGGATTATTAGATCCTGAGATTGTAATAAGGCCAGTTAAAGGACAAATAGATGATTTATATGCTATCATTCAGGGCACAATAAAAAAAGGATTTAGAGTTTTAGTTACAACACTAACTAAAAAAATGTCGGAGGATTTGACTAAATACTTTAGAGAAATGGATATGAAGATAACTTATTTGCATTCCGATATTGATACAATAGAAAGAATGAAAATTATTCAGGATCTTAGGCTGGGAACATTTGATGTGTTAGTAGGTATAAATCTTTTAAGAGAGGGATTAGATATTCCAGAGGTAGCTCTTGTTGCGATACTTGATGCAGATAAGGAAGGGTTTTTGCGTTCTGAAACTTCATTAATTCAAACAATAGGAAGAGCTGCAAGAAACTCAGAGAGTAGAGTAATAATGTATGCAGATAGAATTACAAAGTCTATGAAAAAGGCTATGGATGAAACTACAAGAAGGCGAAAACTTCAGATGGAGTATAATGAAGAACATGATATAGTGCCAACTACTATTGTAAAAGATATTAGAGATGTAATAGGATCTATAACGGTAGCCGAGGATGAAGAGGTATATGAAACTCTTGAGGCGGCTAAAGAAGCAAATTATGATGAAACTAAAAAATTAATGGATAAGTATGAAAACGAGATGAAGCAGGCAGCTAAGGATTTACACTTTGAAAAGGCAGCACAGCTTAGAGATATAATTTATAAACTTAAAAAGCAGATTAAAGATATTTAAATTTAATTTAAAAAAATATGAGGATTTGATTGTTTTGTTACTGAGGAGGAGACCATGAGAGATAAGATATTTATAAAGGGCGCGAAGGTCCATAATTTAAAGAATGTTGATTTGGAGATACCAAGAGATAAATTAATAGTGTTTACTGGACTTTCGGGATCTGGTAAGTCGTCTCTTGCTTTCGATACATTATATGCAGAGGGACAAAGAAGGTATGTAGAGTCATTATCGGCTTATGCAAGGCAGTTTCTAGGCAATATGGATAAACCAGATGTTGAATATATAGAGGGGTTATCGCCTGCTATTTCTATAGATCAGAAAACTACTAATAGGAATCCGCGTTCTACAGTGGGCACTGTAACTGAAATTTATGACTATTTGAGACTGCTTTATGCTAAGGTGGGAACACCGCATTGCCCTAAATGTGGCAAGGAAATTACCCAGCAGACCGTGGATCAAATGGTGGATAGAATAATGGACATGCCACTAAGAACTAAGATTTCGATTTTAGCTCCAATCATAAGGGGAAAAAAGGGTGAACATCTCAAAATTATAGAGAATATTAAAAAAAATGGTTTTGTTCGTGCTAGAATAGATGGTACTACTGTAGAACTTATGGAAGAGGATATAAAACTAACAAAAACTAAAAAACACAGTATAGATATAGTAATAGATAGAATTTCTGTAAAAGATGAAGTGCGTAGTAGACTTACTGAATCCTTGGAGAGTGCATTAAAACTAGCAGAGGGTACTGCTATTGCTAGTGTTGTTGATGGTGAGGATATACTCTTTAGTGAGCATTTTGCTTGTATAGATTGTGGCATTAGCCTTGGAGAATTAGCCCCTAGGATGTTTTCTTTTAACGCTCCTTATGGTAAGTGCAACAATTGTGATGGACTTGGTACCCTTATGGAAATTGATGAGGACCTTATAATACCAGATAAAAGTAAGAGTATTAAAGGTGGAGCTGTTATGTCTTTTGGGGAAGGTAGTCTTAAGGAGGATTCCTGGACTTTTTCAGTGTTAAGAGCTCTAAGTGAAAAGTACAAATTTAGTCTAGATACACCAATAGAGGATTATGACCCAGAAATTCTTAAAATACTATTGTATGGAACAAATGGGGAAAAAGTTAAGGTTAATTATGTTAAGGAGTATAGATCGGGTACTTTTAATCATGAATATGAAGGTATTATAAATAACTTGAGAAGAAGATATTTTGAGACATCTTCTGATTATATAAAAAGAGATGTAGAACAATATATGGGTGATAATACATGCCCTAAGTGTAAGGGTGCAAGGTTAAGCCCAGAGGTACTTGCAGTAACAGTTGGTGGCAAGAATATAAGTGAATTTTGTCAATTGTCTATTGTAGATGAAGTTACATTTTTAAATAATATAAAATTATCAGAGAAAAATAAAATTATATCTAATCAAATATTTAAAGAAATAAATGATAGACTTAATTTTTTGAAAGATGTAGGCCTTGATTATCTAAATTTAGCAAGATCAGCAGCTACATTATCTGGTGGGGAAGCGCAGAGAATAAGACTTGCGACTCAGATAGGGTCTAGTTTAATGGGGGTTTTATACATCTTAGATGAGCCTAGTATTGGTCTTCATCAAAGGGATAATGATAAGCTTATAAAGACATTAAAACATTTAAGAGATATAGGGAATACTGTAATTGTTGTAGAGCATGACGAGGATACTATGAAAGCCGCAGATTTCATTGTAGATGTTGGTCCAGAAGCTGGAGAACATGGTGGAGAAATTGTCGTTGCCGGAACAATTGAAGATGTGAAAAATTGTGAAAGATCAATTACAGGCCAATATTTAAGCGGTAAGAAGAAGATTGATGTTCCAAGCAAAACCAGAGGATCGAATGGCCATTGTATAAAAATACTTAATGCAAGGCAAAATAATCTAAAGAACGTTAGTGTAGATTTTCCATTAGGCGTGTTTACTTCTGTTACTGGTGTTTCAGGATCTGGAAAGAGTACTTTAGTAAATGAAATTTTATTTAAAGGTCTTAATAAAAAATTAAATCACTCTAAAAAGAATCCTGGGCTTCACAAGGATATAACAGGCGCAGAGAATATAGATAAAATTATAAATATTGATCAAGGTCCTATAGGGCGTACTCCAAGGTCAAATCCAGCTACATATACTGGCGTTTTTGATGTGATTCGTGATGTTTTTTCCATGAGTTCCGAGTCGAAAATTAGGGGGTATAAACCAGGGAGATTTAGTTTTAATGTGAAGGGTGGAAGATGTGAAGCCTGCCACGGTGATGGAATAATCAAAATAGAAATGCAATTTTTATCTGATGTTTATGTTCCTTGTGAAGTTTGCAAGGGTAAAAGATATAATAGAGAAACTTTAGAGGTTAAGTATAAAGGGAAAAATATTGATGATATTTTGAATATGACTGTTGAAGAATCTGTAAAGTTTTTTGAGAATATTCCGAGAATTTACAGTAAACTTAAAACACTAATGGATGTTGGTCTTGGTTATATAAGACTAGGGCAACCTTCTACGCAACTATCAGGTGGTGAGGCTCAGAGAATTAAACTTGCCTCTGAATTATCTAAAAGAAGTACTGGAAAAACGTTTTACATTTTGGATGAGCCAACTACAGGACTCCATATTGATGATGTTAGTAAACTTATTATAATACTTCAAAGACTAGTAGATTCAGGGAATACAGTAGTTGTAATTGAGCATAATCTAGATGTTATAAAGTGTTCAGACCATGTTATAGACCTAGGGCCAGAGGGTGGAGATAAGGGTGGAAGCATTTTGTGCACTGGTACACCAAAAGAAATATCTTTAAATGTAAATTCATATACAGGACATTATCTAAAAAAAATGTTATAATTTATATAAGGCTAGCATAAAGTGAATGCTAGTCTTTGATTATTTTTTAAAGAGGAGAAAGTGCATTATGGCTGAGATAAGCAAGATTATGAAATATGCTATTATAGCGATTATTTACATTATAATAATATTTGCATTGAGAATAATGTATAAGGACATAAAAGGTGGTGCAAAAAAGAAACCAGTTATAAAGAAAACTATGGGTCTTGAGGTTATTGAAAGAGGAGATAATCTTAATTTAAGGGTCGGTGCAGTTATACCTTTAAATGATCAACTTTCAATAGGTAGAAAGGCAGATAATCTTTTAATTCTGGGAGACAAATATGTGTCTTCTCAGCATGCAAAAATATACATTAAAAATACAGATTATATTTTGCAAGATTTGAGAAGTACTAATGGTACTATAATGAACAACAAAGCGGTTAAGGATACAGTGTATATAAAAAAAGGTGACGTAATTAAAATAGGAACTTCAACCTTTAAGGTTATAGGGTAAATTATGAGTGCAAGCGGGGTGATATTATGGATAGTATAAAACAAGAGAGAAAGCTGCTACGGTATACCTATCTTTTATGTATAGTTTTATTTTTGAATATGTATCTCATTGGGAAAAATGAGTTTGACAAAAATGCTTTAATAATGGGTGGGATAATATGCTTTGTTTTTGCAGCTTCACATTTTGTTATAAGAAGATTTTTTCCGGATGGGGATAAATATATTTTGCTTTTTTCAAATGTATTGGCGGTTATAGGTATAGGAATGTTATACAGGCTGGACTCACCCGTTGCGATTAAACAACTTATTTTCTATGCAGTTGGAATAGCTGTATTTATTTTAGTGGTAGTTATTTTCCCAAGCTTAAGTAAGTTTGGAAAGTATAAATATGTTTATATGATATGTACTCTTATTCTTATGTCTTTGGGAAGCATACTGGCTCATAAAGTAAATGGTTCTAAAAATTGGGTTCAAATAGCGGGATTCACTTTTCAACCAACAGAATTTGGTAAATTGTCTTTAGTGGCCTATTTAGCAGCAGCATTGCAATATTACGGAATAAAAACCGAGGGAAATTCAGAAATTTCTAAATTTAAGGCTTTAATTGAACCTGGAATAGTAGTTATGATATCACTTGGACTTATGGTAGTTCAAAAGGACTTGGGTTCAGCTCTCCTATTTTTCGCTATATCAATAACTATGTTATATATTGCTACTTCGAATTTTAAATATATCCTAATATGTTTAGTATTATTTATGATAGGCGGATTTATAAGTTATAAAATGTTTGACCACGTGCAATTGAGAGTTATGATTTGGGGGAACCCCTGGAAATATGCTACTGATCAAGGACTACAGATAGTACAATCTTTAATTTCCATAGCCTCGGGTGGTCTTTTCGGAACAGGTCTTGGCCTTGGACACCCTGGAATGGTTCCTGTAGTTACTACAGATTTTATTTTTGCTGCTATTTGTGAGGAAATGGGACTAGTTACTGGATTTGCTATTATTATTTTATATTTTTTATTGTTTTATAGGTGTATGAGGGTACCTATTTATAGCAAGGATAACTTTACAAGGTTACTTGCGGTGGGATATAGTACAATGCTAGCTGCTCAAGTATTAGTTATAGTAGGAGGAGTAGTTGGAGCTATTCCACTAACGGGTATAACGCTACCATTAGTTAGTGCTGGAGGGAGTTCTATGTTAATAACTTTTTTTTCACTAGGTATACTTCAAAAAATTTCGGAGGACGGTCAAGATTATGAATGATTTTGTAAGTAATATAAAAAAGGTCCTGTTGGTATTTTTAATACTCTTTATTGCTTTGATTACATATATAACTTATGTATATATGTTTAATAGTCAGAAAGCGGTAGCTAGTACCTTTAATCGAAGGCTTTGGGCAGAGAGAAATAAGGTTCTACGTGGAACAATTTATGACAAGGATATGGTAGCTTTAACAAAAAGCACTAAGACAAGTGAAACATCTCAAAAACAAAATTATTTGCAAGGTGCAGTTTTTGCACACGCTATAGGATATATGGATCCTGTTTATGGACTTAGCGGACTTGAAAAAAAATATGATGCACAGCTTATGGGCAATAATGATACACCACTTTCAAAATTTGTGTTTTTTAATAAGGACACTGATCAAAAGGTTGGTAATGGGTTAAGGACTACACTTGACTCTAAACTCCAAAAGAAGGCTTATGAACTTTTAGGTGATCATCGAGGTTCTATAGTAGCAATGAACCCTAAAACCGGAGAAATTTTAGCTATGGTTTCTAAACCTTCTTATGATCCTAATAATTTAGAGAAAGATTGGAAGAGTATAGTTGCAAATAAGGAGATGCCTCTGCTTAATAGAGCAGTATCTGGACTGTATCCACCGGGATCTACATTTAAGACTGTTACGGCAGCAAGTGCTTTAGAAAACATAGCCAATGTTTACAATAGCAGCTTAAATGATAATGGTAGTTTAATTGTCAATGGAACAAAACTATTGGAAGATTATAATGGTGAATCTTTTGGAAATATAGATTTTAAATCTGCCTATATGCATTCTAGTAATGTGTTTTTCGGATCATTAGGTCTTGATTTAGGAAATAATAAACTAAAGGAAACAGCTGAGAAATTTTATTTTAACAAAAACATTCCAACCATAGGGTTAACTGTAGAAAATAGTGTGTTTCCAAATTATAAAAATAATGAAAAAGGTAATATTGCGCAGAGTGCTATAGGTCAAGCAGGTGTCTTAGTTACGCCTATGCAAATGGCATTAGTTGTGAGTGCAGTTGCTAATGGTGGTACAATGATGGAACCTATGCTTGTTAAAGAAATATTAAGTAGCAAGGGTAAATCTATAGAAAAATTACAGCCTAAGCAGCTTGGACAAGTGATGACAAAAAATAATTCTGATATTATGAAGGGCTTAATGAAGGAAGTAGTGTCTCAAGGAACAGGCGCTAGTGCAGCTCTTACTGGCATAGTAGTTAGTGGTAAAACGGGTACAGCAGACCATGATGACCCAAGTAAACAAGAAGCCCCACACGCTTGGTTTACTGGATTTGCACCTTATGATGATCCTCAAATTGCTATAGCGGTAATTGTAGAGGAAGGCGGACAAGGTGGCGTTAAAGCTGCTGAGATAACTAGAGAACTTGTTAGAACTTATTTGCAATAAAGATTTAACTTTGTTAATTTTGAAAAACATGCGAAAGCATGGGCATAATAGTGAAAATATAAAGTCAAATATTACAATAATATTTGACTTTATATTTTATATACCATGATTTATTTAGTAGTATAATTAGAGATAATGACGTATAAAATGAATGCTAGTATAGAAAAAATAATATATGTAGTAACTTGTAATAAATTGCCCGGGAAATTTAAATGTATTGGTATAATTTTGAATATATATGTTTAAGTGAAAATAATTATAATCTTAAAGGGGAGGGGTTGTATTATGTTTGACTTTGATTATCAACTAAAGACTCTTCCAGATGCACCAGGAGTATATCTTATGAAAAATAATCTTGGTGAAATAATATACGTTGGAAAGGCTAAAATATTAAAAAATAGAGTAAGACAGTATTTTAAATCATCAAAAAACCATTCTGTAAAAGTTATGGCTATGGTGAAAAATATAGCTGAATTTGAATATATAGTAACTGATTCGGAGATGGAGGCATTGATACTTGAGTGCAATCTTATTAAGAAATATAGTCCAAGATATAATATTTTGCTTAAAGATGATAAGCATTATCCATTTATAAAGATAACTATTAATGAGGAGTTCCCGAGGGTATTTGTAACTAGAAATATTGCAAATGATGGAGGGAGATATTTTGGGCCATACACAGATTCTGCAGCTGTATATAGTACTATTGAACTTATAAAACAAATATTTCCGCTTAGAACATGCAGAAGAAATATTAAAGAAGGTGTCCTATATGATAGACCATGTTTAAACTATCATATAGGATTATGTAAGGCCCCTTGTACAGGGTATATTAGTAAAGAAGATTATGGAAAAATTATAAAAGGTGCTTTGGATCTACTTACAGGAAAAGATAAAAGTATAAAGGAAGATTTAAGAAACAAAATGGAAAGTGCATCGGAAGTTTTGGAATTTGAGAAAGCAGCAATGCTTCGGGATAAGATTATGGCTATAGAAAAAATAAATGAGAAACAAAAGATTATAATAGGAAATTGTGAGAATGAAGATTTCATTAATGTATATGTTGATGAAAAAGATGTTTGTATTCAGGTGTTTTTTCTTCGTGATGGTAAGATAGTAGGTAGAGAACACTTTATTTTAAATGATGAAGCAGAGAATGTAGAAAATGAACTTATAGAAGAATTTATAAAGAGGTTTTATGGCGGGACAGCATTTATCCCTAAAACAATATATGTACCTTTTATAAGTGAGGTGGAAATCTTAGAACAATGGCTTAGCGCTAAAAAAGATTCGAAGGTAACTATTAAGATTCCTCAAAAGGGAGAAAAGAAAAAAACTTTAGAGATGGTTGCAAATAATGCAAAGATAACTCTTGAAAATTTTAAATTAAAGGATATGCAAGATAAGGAAATTCATAAAATCGCAATGCAGGAAATTACAGAATTATTAAAACTTGATGAAATACCTGATAGAATTGAATCATATGATATCTCAAATATAATGGGGGTAGATTCTGTAGGGAGTATGGTGGTTTTCGAAGGTGGAAAGCCTAAAAATAGTGATTATAGAAGGTTTAAGATAAAGTCAGTAATAGGAGCAAATGATTATGATAGTATGCGGGAAATCTTAGAGCGGAGGTTTCGTCGAGGACTGGATGAAGTGGAGAGAATAAAAGAGAGAAATTTAGAACTTAGTAAGGGCAAGTTTTGTGTGTTCCCGGATTTAATTCTTATGGATGGTGGAAAAGGTCAGGTTAATGTGGCCCTTGAGGTTTTAAATAATCTTAATATTGATATACCGGTATGTGGAATGGTTAAGGATGATAGGCACAAAACTAGAGGTTTAATATATAATAATATAGAGCTATTTATGAAAAGTAATTCCCAAAGTATGCACTTAATTACTAGAATACAAGACGAGGTCCATAGATTTGCAATTACTTATCACAGAACGCTTAGGGATAAAAGAACATTATATTCTATATTGGATAATATACCCAATATAGGTGAAAAGAGAAGAAGAGAGTTATTAAAAAAGTTTGGTAGTATAGATAATATAAAAGGTGCTGACGCAAAAGAGCTAATGGATACCCCATCTATGGATAGCAAGTCTGCAGAGTGCGTTATATTATATTTTAAAAATAATAAATAAACTTATTAGGAATATTTATATACATCAAAAATTTAAACTGTTGAAATATTGCAGTAAAAAGGGTAAACTAAAAGAACTATATCTTGAATAACATAAATAATATTATTTATGTTATTCAAGTATATAAATATATTAATATTTTCAAGGAGTAGAATATGAAATTATATGCGGAATTATTTAAACAAATAAATAAAGTAACAGACAATTCTAATATAAAGGTTGATGAACCAATGGAAAACCATACTTCTTTTAGAGTGGGTGGACCCGCCGATATTTTAGTAACACCAAATGAAGTTTTAGAAGTTCAAGCTTTAATAAAAATTTGTAAAAAACATAAAGTTAAATATTATTTAATAGGAAATGGTTCTAATTTACTAGTTAAGGATGGCGGAATTCGCGGTGTTGTTATAAAACTATGTAACCTTAATAAAATTGAGGTTGAAGGAAATAAAATAACAGCTCAAAGTGGAGCTAGTTTATATGATGTTACAATGGCAGCATTAGACAAAGGGCTTAAAGGTATTGAATTTGCTAACGGAATTCCAGGTAGCATTGGTGGGGCAGCAGCTATGAACGCAGGAGCATATAACGGCGAAATGTCTATGGTTCTAGATAGTCTACTCGCAATAGACCAGAATGGAGAATTATTAACAATAGACAAAGACGATATGGAGCTATCTTACAGAAGTAGTGCTGTTCTTAAATATGGCTATGCAGTTATAAGCGTTACTCTTAAATTACAGGCCGGTGACAAGGAAGTTATAAAAGCTAGAATGGATGACCTTGCAAAAAAAAGAAGTGATAAACAACCTTTGGAATATGCATCGGCAGGTAGTACATTTAAAAGACCAGAAGGGCATTATGCAAGTGTACTTATACAAGATTCAAATTTGAAAGGAACTCATGTTGGTGATGCAGAGGTGTCTGTTAAACATTCTGGTTTTATTATCAATAAAAAGAGCGCAAGTGCAACAGATATTTTGGATTTAATCAAGCTTGTACAGGATGAAGTGCAAAAAAAATTTGGTGTAAAGCTTGATACTGAGGTAAAGATTTGGGGAGAGGACAAAGAATCTTCTGAAATTTCGGTAAATCAGTGAGTTTTTTATAAATATTTTAAAAAAATTATAAAATAAGTAGGATTTTAAAACGCACAAGGGGATAAATATTTGTGCGTTTTTTTTTGTATTTACATATCTATAATTATGATTATTTGTGTTATAATTAAAAATGAAACTGTATTAGTACAACTAAGTAGACAGACATTTAAAGTGAATAATTGATAATATTAAAATATTAGTAGCAATAATAAAATATTTGGTATAATAGAAATTCTTAATTTTTGTATAGGGGGTTTTTTTTGATGAGATTTGTTATATTGACGGGGTTATCGGGAGCTGGAAAAACACAAACGGTAAGAAACCTTGAGGATTTAGGTTTTTTTTGTGTGGATAATTTGCCACCTACTTTAATTCCTAAATTTGCTGAGGCATGTTATAAATCTAATGGTAGTATTGACAGAATTGCTTTAGTTATAGATATTCGTGGTGGAAAGTTCTTTGACGATTTATTTGAAAGTTTAACATACCTAAAAGATGAAGGATATGAGTATGAAATATTATTTCTAGAGGCCTCAGATAAAGTGCTTATTAAAAGATATAAAGAGTCAAGGCGAAAACATCCTCTAGCGCCAGAAGGAAGAGTTGTAAATGGAATTGAAACTGAGAGACGCAAACTTAGGGATGTACGTGAGCGTGCTGACCATATAATTAATACATCTAAGCTTTCTGCAAGAGAACTTACAGAAGAAATAAATAATATCTATGGTGAGGAGGGTCAGATAGAAACTAAGCTTGTTATAACTGTGCTTTCTTTTGGATTTAAATATGGAATACCTGTGGATTCAGATTTGGTATTTGATGTGAGATTTTTGCCGAATCCTTTTTATATTCCAGAGCTTAAGAAGTATTCAGGTAATGACCAACCGGTTCGCGATTATGTATTAGAATTTGAAGGGACTAAAGTATTTGTAGAAAAACTTCAAGATATGCTACAGTTTCTTATCCCAAATTATAAAAAAGAAGGAAAAAGACAACTTATAGTTTCTATAGGATGTACAGGGGGAAGACATAGGTCAGTTGCTATAGCAAATAGAATTTATGAAATACTTGGGCGTAATGGGTATGATGTTAATATAGATCACAGGGACATAAATGAAGATGTAAATAGAGGTGATGGTAAGCTATGATGCTAAGGAATTTGCTGAAGCCTGGAATTAATATAAAAAGGTGGATTCTTCTAGGTATTGTAGGTGTTTCTATTTTAATATTTGGAATTTTTGAACTAATAAATAGAGAATATCACTCTCTGCCAAAGATAGTTTTATCAGCGCTGATTATAGTGCTTGGAGCTTTGATAATATATATTGCTATAATACAAATCATAAAATTTTTTATTATATTAGTTAATACAGGCAGTATTGATGTAGCTATGAGTTCGAGAAAATTTGAAGATTTAATATATGAAAAAAGAGTACTTATAAAGGGACCTAAGATTGTAGTAATTGGAGGAGGCACCGGTTTATCTACTATGCTTAGGGGGCTGAAAAAATATACTAATAATATAACAGCAATAGTTACAGTAGCAGATGATGGTGGGGGATCAGGCGTTTTAAGAGAAGATTTAGGAATACTTCCTCCAGGGGATATTAGAAATTGCATTTTGGCGTTAGCAGATACGGAACCACTAATGGACGAATTATTGCAGTATAGATTTAAAGACGGAAGACTAAAGGACCAAAGCTTCGGTAATTTATTTTTAGCAGCGATGGATGGAATCTCAAATAATTTTGAAGAAGCTGTACAGAAAATGAGTTCAGTACTAGCTGTAACGGGTAGGGTTATCCCGGTTACTTTAGACAATATGACATTAAAGGCAAAACTTAAAAATGGAAATATAATTGATGGTGAATCAAATATTCCTAAAGGCGTAATAGACAATAAGAGCCCTATTGATGAAGTCTTTATAGAACCTACAGATGCTAGGGCACTTAAGGAAGCGTTAGTTGCTATAAATGAAGCAGATGCAGTAATCCTAGGACCTGGAAGCCTTTATACTAGTATTATCCCTAATTTATTAGTAAAGGAAATAAGAAATGCATTGTATAAGACAAAGTCTATAAGGATTTATGTGTCAAATATAATGACACAACCAGGTGAGAGTGATAATTATACTGTTAATGATCATATAAAGGCTATAAATCGGCATGCTAAAGGAAAAGTTGTTGATTACGTTTTAGTAAATACAGGGAAAATAAGTAGTGAGCTAGAACTAAGATATCGTAATGATAATTCTAATATGGTTATTATAAATGAAGAGGAAATTAAAAAGCAAGGCATAGGAGTAATTAGGAGTGATTTTGTAAAAATAGGAAAAGGTCATATAAGACATGATACAGAAAAGCTTGCAACCATTTTAGTAGAAACAATTATGGAGAAAAAGTTATTTAACGATAAAAAGAAAATAGGTGAGTACTTTTATTTATCACAGAGGCTTAAGGAAAACAAAAACAAAAAAAATAATTGATTTTATGTTCTTTTAGAAAATAAATGCAATAAGGAGTAGAATAATGTCATTTTCGTCTAAGGTTAAGAATGAAATTTGTAGATTTACAGATATGAGTAAGAAAGAGGCCATGGCTGAAATGGCGGCTATAATGAAGGTTAGTGGTACTATTGGACTTGGATCAAATAAACAAATAAATTTCCAAATAACAACTGAAAATCCTGCAATAGCACGACTTATCTTTAAATTGTTAAAGGAGCATTTTGCTATTCACGCTAGATTATTAGTTAAGAGAAGTAATTCACTAAAGAAAAAAAATGTATATGTTGTTATAATTACGGAAGAAATGGGTGTTAAAGACTTATTAAAGCAAGTGGCAGTCCTTGAGGATGAAAATTTCTTTTCAATAGATTATACTATACCAAGCAGGTTAATTGATGCTGAGGAATGCAAACGTAAATATATAAGAGGGGCCTTTTTAGGTGGTGGAAGTATTAGTAACCCTGAAAAAAATTATCATGTAGAGTTTGTGACTCATGATAGTGATTATGCACAGGAATTAAGCACACTTATTAATAGCTATGGATTGTTTTCAAAAATAATACAAAGGAAAAGCAGTTTTGTTATTTATATTAAAGAGGGTGAACAAATTGTTGATCTTCTTAACATAATTGGAGCACACAATTCATTACTATTCTTAGAAAATGTAAGGATAATGAAAGAAATGAGAAATAATGTAAATAGAATTGTGAACTGTGAAACAGCTAATCTTAGTAAAACAGTAAATGCATCAGTAAGACAAGTAGAAAGTATAAAATTAATACAAAAAGAAATAGGGTTTAAGAGATTGCCTAAGAATTTGAGAGAAATCGCTGAGCTAAGGCTTGAGTATCCTGATGAATCTTTAAAAGAACTTGGAGCAATACTTGAACCACCAGTAGGGAAATCTGGTATTAACCATAGATTAAGAAGAATAGAAAAAATTGCTGAAGAATTAAGGAAAGAAGGAAGGTAAAAAGAGAATGTCAAAACATGAGGAGATAGTTAATCATATCCTTGCCCTGCAAATTGGTACTAAGATATCTGTAAGAGGTATCAGTTCTGAACTCGGCATTAGTGATGGTACATCTTATAGAGCGATAAAAGAAGCAGAAAATATGGGTATTGTTAATACCGTTCCTAGGGTGGGAACGGTAAGAGTTGAGAAGGTATATAAAAAAAACATTGATAGTCTTACTTATGCTGAAGTTATAAGAATTCTTGATGCTACTATTTTGGGCGGCAAAGAAGGTATAAATAAAAGTTTAAATAAATTTATTATAGGAGCAATGGCTGTTGAATCAATAATTAGATATCTAAAGCCAGGATACCTCCTTATTGTTGGAAATAGAGAAGAAGCACAACTACTTGCCCTTGAAAATGAGGCTGCAGTATTGATTACTGGGGGTTTTGATTGTAGTGAAATGGTAAAGATACTTGCGGATGAAAAAGGAATTCCTGTATTATCGTCAACTTATGATAGCTTTACAGTAGCTAGTATGATAAACAAGGCTCTTTATGAAACTATGATTAAAAAGGAAATTATTTTAGTTGAAGATGTGATGGATACTAATACTACTTGTCTTATGGGTACGGACACTGTGGCTACCTGGAGGCAACTAATGCTAGAAACTAATCATGAGAGATACCCAGTACTAGATGAGAATATGAAAATTATTGGGATAGTTACATTAAGAGATTTACAAGGATGTAACGATGATGATGAACTAATTAATAAAATTATGAATAAGAATCCTGTATGTGTAACACCTAAAACAACTATAGCTTATGCTGCCCATATTATGGGTTGGGATGGAATTAAAATTTGTCCTGTAGTTGATAAGAAGAAGCTTGTAGGGGTTTTAACTATAGAACATGTTATAAAAGCAATGGAGTTTGCACTAAGGCAACCACAAGTAGCTGAAACTTTAGAAGATCTTATTTTAATGAATTTTACATGTGTACACGAGGATAATAGCTTACATTTTAATGGCCAAATTATTCCTCAGATGTTAGATCCTTTTGGAACGGCCTCTTGGAGTTCACTAAATATGCTCCTATCAACTATGGGTATAATGTCATTAAGGCAAAATAATAACATTAATATCTCGGTGGATAGTATTATGTCGTACTTTATGAAACCTGTGCAAATGGGAAGTGATATAGATATATATGCGAAAATTGTTGATAAAGGTAGGAGTTTTTCTAAGGTAGAAATAAATATGTACAATAAGAATAATGAGCCTATTGCAAAGTCTATGATTTCTGCAAAAATATTTGGTAAATAATATATATAATTAAATTATGGGTTGAGGGGAAGTGAAAAAATGACGGAGAAGCTAAAGATAAAAAAGCAGGAAGATTTAGGGAGTTTTGTACATCTTCACGTGCATACAGAGTACAGCCTTCTTGATGGTTCTGGAAAGATTAAAGAACTTATAGCTAAGACCAAAGAGCTAGGCATGAAAAGTATTGCTATAACAGATCATGGAGTAATGTATGGATGCGTGGAATTTTATAAACAAGCGAAAGAACAGGGAATTAAACCTATTATTGGTTGTGAAATATATGTAGCTGCTAAATCTATGAATATAAAGGAAACTGATAGAGACAACGCTACCCATCACTTAATACTTTTAGTTAAGAATGATAAGGGTTATCAAAATTTGATGCACATAGTGTCGGCAGCGTCAATTAAAGGTTTTTATTATAAACCAAGGGTTGATTATGAATTTCTATCAAAGTACAGTGAAGGAATAATTGCTAGTAGTGCTTGTCTTGGTGGAGAGGTCCAAAGTCTTCTTCTACGAGGCAATTACGAAAAAGCAAAGGAAATAGCATTGAAATATAGAAATATATTCAAGGATGGCTATTATTTGGAACTACAATATCATGGTATGCAAGACCAGTTTAAAGTTAATGAACTCTTAGTAAAATTATCTAACGATACGGGAATTCCACTAATTTGTACAAATGATACTCATTACATAATGCAAGAGGATTCAAAGGCTCATGATATTCTTTTATGTATTCAGACAGCAAAAACTGTTGATGATGAAAATAGAATGAGGTATCCATCAGATCAGTTTTATTTAAAGTCCCCAGAGGAGATGCAAAAGACTTTTGCCTATGTTCCAGAGGCGCTTAGTAACACAGTCAAAATAGCAGAGATGTGCAATTTTGATTATGAATTTCATGTATCGAAACTTCCAAGGTTTCCACTGCCAGGCGGGGTAGATCCTTATGAATTTCTAAGAGAACACTGTTACGAGGGGTTGGCACCTAGGTATGAGGTGTTTAGTGATGTACTTACTGATGGTTTCTCTATAGAATACATAAATGAAATAGCGAAGGTTAGTCCAATTGCTAAGATGTATGTGGATAGACTTGAATATGAGCTTAATATAATAAAACAAATGGGATATGTAGATTATTTTCTTATAGTATGGGATTTTATCAAGTTTGCAATAGATCATGAAATTCCAACAGGCCCTGGGCGTGGATCGGCAGCAGGTTCAATAGTTGCTTATACTTTAGATATAACGAAGATTGATCCTATTAAGTATAGTCTTATTTTTGAGCGTTTCTTAAATCCAGAAAGAGTATCTATGCCAGATATAGATTCAGATTTTTGTTATGAAAGGCGTCAAGACGTAATTGATTATGTTGTTGAAAAGTATGGATCTACTAATGTATCACAAATTATAACATTTGGAACAATGGCTCCTAGAGCTTGTATAAGAGACGTTGGACGTGCTATGAATTATTCATATGCAGAGGTGGACAGAATCGCTAAGATGATACCATCTGTGCTTAATATAACTATAAATAAGGCTCTAGAAATGAATGCAGAACTTAATTCCTTATATAAAGATGATTCGCGTGTTGAAGCACTTATAAATATTGCAAAGGCGCTGGAGGGGCTTCCAAGACATAGTTCTACCCATGCAGCTGGAGTAGTTATTGCGTCTAAGCCTCTAGTAAATTATGTGCCTCTTCAGAAAAACGATGAAATGATAGTAACACAATTCCCTATGGGGACGCTTGAGGAACTTGGTCTTTTGAAGATGGATTTCCTTGGACTTCGTACACTTACAGTTATGAGGGATTGTGTAGATTTTGTAAAACAAAATAGAAATGTATCTATAGATATAGATGATTTGGACATTGAAGACCATAAGGTTTATAAAATGATTGGAGAAGGGAAAACCGTAGGTATATTCCAGCTGGAGTCTGCAGGAATGACTAGCTTTATGAAGGAATTAAAACCTGACAATTTAGAGGATATTATTGCCGGTATAAGTTTATACAGACCGGGCCCAATGGCTGAAATTCCACGTTACATTAGAAATAAGAATAGTATGGACAAAGTGGAATATGTTACTCCGCAGCTTGAGGAAATCCTTGGTGTTACTTATGGGGTAATGGTGTATCAGGAGCAAGTTATGGAAATAGTTAGAAAACTTGCTGGGTACTCAATGGGAAGATCTGATCTAGTCCGTCGTGCTATGTCTAAGAAAAAGCACAAGGTTATGGAAGAAGAACGTTATAACTTTATTCATGGAATAGTGGACGAGACTGGAAATATAGAAGTACAAGGTTGTCTTAGAAATGGTATAACTGAGGTGGCAGCAAATAAGATATTTGATCAAATGATGGATTTTGCATCATATGCATTTAATAAATCACATGCTGCAGCATATGCTGTTGTAGGTTATGAGACTGCATATTTAATGTGTTATTATCCTACAGAATTTATAGCTGCAATGCTCAATAGTGTAAAAGGAAATGCTGAGAAAATAGCCTTTTATACTAGATATGCAGTTCAAATTGATATTGGGGTGTTGCCACCTAGTATAAATGAAAGTTTCGCTGAGTTTACTGTAAAAGGGGATACTATAAGATTTGGTCTATCAGCACTTAAAAATGTAGGTGTAAATGTAATAGAGAGCATTGTACGTAATCGAGAAGAGAAAGGCGAATTTTCAGGTTTTATGGATTTTTGTAATAAAATAGACACATCTTGTGTAAGTAAACGAGCAGTAGAAAGTCTTATTAAGGCAGGAGCATTTGATGATTTTAATGTTCATAGATCGCAGCTACTAGCAGTTTACGAGAAGGTACTAGACGGAGTGAACAATGATAGAAAGAGGAATATTTCAGGACAAATAAATCTATTTTTAGATTTTGATAATGATTATAATAATTTTGAAATAGAGTATCCGAGTATCAAAGAATTTAAAAAGAAACATATTTTAGCTATGGAAAAGGAAATGACTGGAATATATTTATCTGGTCATCCTCTAGATGAATACGAAGAGACACTTAATATACAGACCAATACTAGAATATCTGATATTGTGGTAGATGAAAGTCTTGAAGAAGATAATGAAATGCTTAGTGAAAGTTTTAAACTTCAAGATGGTGATAAAGTTATAATTGGTGGTATAATATCATCGGTTAGTAAAAAAGTTACTAAAAACAATGATATGATGGCATTTATTAATTTAGAGGATTTATATGCTAGTGTTGAAGTAATAGTTTTTCCAAAGACATTTGAAAAATATAAGTCACTTGTTGAAGAAGATGAAATAGTAATAATTAAAGGCAGGGTTAGTATTCGCGAAGAGGAACAACCAAAAATATTATGCGAAGATATTAAGCCACTTGTAAAAATTAACAGCGAAAAAATTTATATATTAGTCGAAAATGATGTTATGATGAAAGATGCATTAAAGAAAATAAAGCAAAACTTAGCTATATATAGGGGAAGTACTCCTATATATCTGTGTACAAAAGAGCCGAGAAAAATGTATGCTGTGGATAAGGCTTTATGGCTCAGTGAAGAAATTGATGTTATGGAAGTTTTAAGAAAAATGTTTGGCCAAGATAATATAAAAATACAATAAAATATTTTTGTATAATTATAGAGGTGGTTATTAAAGGTAAGATTGTTATCTTTAATAACAATCTTAGTTAAAGTGGTAATTTTATCTTCATAAATGGTAATATATATATATTTAACTTAAATATAACCATTAAAAGGATTACATTACACTAGTAATAGGTAGTTTAATAAAAAATAAATATTTATTTCTATAAACCGTTGAATGTTTCGAGAATTTTGTATAATATTAGAGTATAAAGGGTATTTTTTAATAATAGTTATATTTTTGTTGTTAACATGGACATATTATGACCATGGTGGGATAGATTTATCCCTATGGTACAGAAATGGAAAACAATTAATAATTGTTTTATACCTCGAAGAATTATAAGGGGAAAAATTAGTAATTGTTTATTCTATAGAGAGTTATAAGGAGGAATAGTTATGAAAACAATAGCGGTATTAACAAGTGGAGGCGACGCACCAGGAATGAACGCAGCCATTAGAGCAGTAGTTAGGATGGCTATATTCAAAGGAATAAGAGTTATGGGTGTACAAAGAGGGTATAGTGGACTTATAAATGGTGAAATATTTGATATGGATAGACATTCGGTTTCAGATATAATTCATAGAGGTGGAACTATTCTTAGAACTGCCAGGTGTGAAGAATTTAAAACTGAGGCTGGAAGAAAAAAGGCAGTTAATGTACTAAGAGTTTTTGGTATTGATGGACTAGTAGTAATTGGTGGGGATGGTTCCTTTGCAGGAGCACAACTTTTATCAGACCTCGGTATTGCAACTGTAGGTATACCAGGAACTATAGATAATGACCTTCCATATAGTGAATATTCGATAGGGTTTGATACAGCACTAAATACAGTGCTTGATGCTATAAATAAAATAAGAGATACTTCAAGTTCTCATGAGAGAATTAGTGTAGTTGAAGTAATGGGAAGAAATTGTGGAGATATAGCCTTATATGCTGGTATTGGTGGAGGAGCTGAAGAAGTAATTATACCTGAAAAAGGGTATGAAATAGATTCTTTGTGCAAAACTATATTTGAAGGTAAACTAAGAGGCAAAATGCACAATCTAATAATCCTTGCTGAAGGTGTGGGCGGTGCCAATGAACTTGCAAAGCAGGTTGAAGAAATAACCGGAATTGAATCAAGAGCTACAATACTCGGACATATTCAAAGAGGTGGAAGTCCAAGTGCATTTGATAGAATGCTTGCATCTAAAATGGGCGTAGCTGCTGTAAAAGTACTTATAGAAGGCAGATCAGGAAGAGTTATTGGTATGAAAAATGGCAAAATAGTTGATGAAGATATCAATGAAGCACTAGAAATACCAAGAAAATTTAATGAAGAACTTTATGAAATATCTAAAATTCTTTCTTACTAAAGTGATTTAATAAGAAAGCTTATATATAAAAGCTAAATATAAAATAATATACAATAAGAGGAGAATAATTAATGAAAAAAACTAAAATGATTTGTACAGTAGGACCAGCTAGTGGAAGTATGGAAACTATAAAAGCTTTAATAAATGCAGGAATGGATGCTTCAAGACATAATTTTTCACATGGTGATCATCAAGAACATAAAGAAAGAATTGATAAAGTAAAACTAGTTAGAGCAGAAATGAATAGACATATTGCTATAATACTTGATACTAAAGGACCAGAAATAAGAACAGGAAATTTTTCAGCTGGCAAAGTTGAATTACAAGAAGGATCTAAATTTACTGTTGTTTGTGGTGAAGAAGTTATTGGAGATGAAACTATATGCTCTGTAACTTATGAAGAATTATATAAAGATGTTGTTGCTGGAGATACTATATTAATAGATGATGGTTTAGTAGGACTCACAGTAGAAAGCGTTGAAGGCAAAAAAGTACATTGCGTAGTTGCAAATACTGGTATGGTAGGAAATCACAAAGGAGTTAATGTTCCTGGAGTTGCAATAAATCTTCCTGCACTTACAGCAAGAGATATTGATGATTTAAAATTTGGATGCGAAATAGGTGTTGATTTTATTGCAGCATCATTTGTAAGAAAAGCATCAGATGTACTTCATATAAGACGTGTTCTTAATGAAAATGGTGGAGAAAAAGTACAAATAATTTCTAAGGTTGAGAATCAAGAAGGTGTTGATAACATTGATGATATTATTAAGTTATCCGATGCTGTCATGGTTGCCAGAGGAGATTTAGGCGTTGAAATTCCAACAGAGGAAGTTCCAATAGTTCAAAAAATGATGATAGCTAAATGTAATGCTGCTGGTAAAGCAGTTATAACAGCTACTCAAATGTTAGATTCTATGATCAGAAACCCAAGACCAACTAGGGCAGAGTCTTCAGATGTTGCAAATGCAATATTTGATGGTACAGATGCTATAATGTTAAGTGGTGAAACTGCTAATGGTAAATACCCAGTTGAAGCAGCTACTATAATGGCTAAAATAGCACAAACTGCTGAAAATGCTCTTAACTACAAAGAAAATTTAAAGAATAAGGGAGCAGTTCATATTCCTAATGTACCAAATGCTATTAGTTTAGCTACTTGTACTACTGCTATGGAATTAAACGCTTCAGCTATTATTACTGCAACTCAAAGTGGTAATACAGCAAGAAAAGTTTCAGCTTATAGACCAGAATGTCCAGTTATTGCGGTTACTCCTTATGAAGTAGTAGCTAGAAGTTTAGCATTAAATTGGGGCGTTGTTTCAGTATGTGCTGATAAAATAGAATCTACAGATAAACTTATAGATAATTCTGTAGCTATTGCATTAAAAGCAGGATATGTACAAAAGGGAGATTTAGTAGTTATTGCTGCTGGAATTCCTGCCAATTTTGTAGGTAGTACAAACATGATGAAGGTTCATATTGTTGGTGATATATTACTTCAAGGTAAAGGAAATATAAGCGCATCAGCTTGTGGTACAGCTTGCTTTGCTGAAAATGCAAAAGAAGCAAATGAAACTATGCGTGATGGTGATATTTTAGTAGTAAAAACATTGACTAAGGAATATACTAATTTATTAGATAGAGTTTCAGGAATTATTGTTGAAGAAGATGCAACAAGATCAGATGTTGTTGTTGAGGGTACTGCAAAAGCAGTTCCAATGATATACAATGCAAAAGGAGCAGTTGATATTATTAAAACTGGTTCTTTTATAACAATGGATGCAGCTAGAGGCCTTGTGTATAGTGGTAGGGCTAATATAAAAAACTAAAAAAACTTTCTGAAGTTGTTGATATTTAAGCGACCCAGGAGATGAATTAAGGATTGTCATATAATTGGCAATCCTTTTTCTTTTTTATAAGAATATAAAATATTTTAAGTAATTATGCATAAATAAAAAAAATTTGGTTACAATTATAAGTACAAGCAAATAACATGGCAACTGATTTCTTTTAAAGCACCTATATGGTGCTTTTTTTTTATCTGTAGTATAATAAAAAGTAAAGCAAGGAATTATAATTAAATATAATATTAAAATTAAATATTTGGAGGGGTAGATATGAGAGGGACTCTAAGTTGTACTGCCACAAATTGTGTTAATAATATGTCTGGGATATGCTCAGCGAGTACTATCAATATTTTAGGATCAAATGTTCATAGCAAAGAGGAGACGCAGTGTGAAACATTTGCTGAAAAGGGACTGAAAAATTCATTTAATAATGTACTTAATATGAATGTTATTGGAGAAATTAAACAAGCATTTAATAATGACGAAATAGAAATGAGTCCCAAAATTGAATGCGAAGTTATAAACTGTGTGCATAATAGGGATGAAGAATGTGTTGCTCGTAATATTATGGTAAATGGTAGAGAGGCTTTAAGCAGTGAAAGAACAGAATGTCAGACGTTTAAAGAATAAGAAAAATTTAAGATTGTGAAATAAGCATTTTTTCTTTGCATTTGTTATAAAGGCATCTAGAAAAAAATCTAGATGCTTTTAGTATGGGAAAAATAGTAGTAGATAGAAGGTTGGAGGAGAATTCATGAAAAGAAAACTTGAGAATTATGTTATACCTGTTAAAAAAAATGAAGATTATATAATAACTATAGATAATATGGGATACGAGGGTGAGGGCGTAGGTAAGATTGATGGATTTACCGTTTTCGTTGCGGGTGCAATAGTAGGAGAAAAGGTGTTAATAAAAATTGTTAAGATATCTAAAAATTTTGGCTTTGGAAAGTTGCTCGAGATAATTGAGAAATCGATAAGCAGAATAGAACCAGTATGTGACATATATAAAAGCTGTGGAGGGTGCAACTTGCAGCATATAGATTACGCGGCTCAATTAGATTTTAAAACCAATAGAGTAAATCAAGTTATAAATAGAATAGGAAAATTAGAGAAAGTAATTGTGCATCCAACACTCGGGATGGAGTCTCCATATAATTATAGAAATAAGGTTCAATTACCTTCCAGCAATAAAAATGGGGAAGTGAAAATTGGGTTTTATGCGGCAAGAAGTCACGACATAATTAACATGGAAAACTGCTATATTCAAGACAGTGTAGCAGATATTGTAGTAAAACTTACAAGAAAGTGGATAAAAGAGTTTAATATACAATGTTACAACGAAGAAAATCATCAAGGAATTTTACGCCACGTTATGATTAGAAAAGGATCTAAAACAGGACAGGTTATGGTTGTGTTGGTTACAAATGGTAAAAGCCTTCCTTATAAAGAAGAATTTATAGCAATAATTACTAAAAAGATTAAGGGTATTGTGAGCGTAATACAAAATATTAATAGCGAAAAAACTAATGTAATACTCGGAGAAACTTGCACGACGTTATGGGGTAAAGATACAATAACTGATTACATAGGAGAATTTAAATTTGAAGTTTCTCCACTATCATTTTTCCAAGTTAATTCAGTTCAAACAGAGGTGCTCTACGATAAGGTACTAGAGTATGCAAATTTAAGCGGTGGCGAAGTTGTACTTGACGCTTATTGTGGTACAGGTACTATTTCATTGTTTTTATCTCAGAAGGCTAAAAAAGTTTATGGTGTTGAAATAGTACCACAGGCTATTGAAAATGCTAAAATAAATGCTAAAGTAAACAATGCAGAAAATACAGAGTTTTTAGTAGGGGAAGCAGAGGTAATTATTCCAAAACTTATAAATGATGGAGTAATTGCTGATGTAGTTGTAGTTGATCCACCAAGAAAAGGTTGCGATAAAACTCTACTAGAAGCAATAAGCCATATGGGACCTAAAAGTATAGTTTATGTTTCTTGTGATCCAGGTACATTAGCTCGTGATTTAGGAATTTTAAATGAACTTGGATATATTACAAAGGAAATCCAGCCCGTAGATATGTTCCCACAGACGGCGCATATTGAGTGCGTTGCAAGGATAGAGAGGAAATAGGCTGATATCAGAAGAGTTAAGTATTAGTGAAAATTTATGTGTGATTTATGTTTCCTCAGACGAGAGTTTGGGGGAATTTTTAATTTAGGGTCAAAATAGACTCTTCGATATATAAAGATTATGTACTTGTTATGCTCTTTACTAAATATAGAGCTTAGAGGTTTAAACGAAAATATAGACCATTGAAGGAATATGAAAATAATTCTTGACCGATCGTTCTCAAAATGTTATTATGCTATTATCAAGGAGGGAAGTTAATGGGACGAAGCAGGGAATTTGATGAAAATGTAGTTCTACAGAAGGCTATGGAATTATTTTGGGAACAAGGCTATGAAAAGACATCTTTGAGCGATCTAGTAGAGCATATGGGAATACATCGTAGAAGTTTATATGATACATTTGGCGACAAGCATACATTATTTTTAAGAACGATAGATTGTTACGAAGAATTAATAAAAAACGAAGTACAAGTTAGAATTTTACATGCAGAAACGGCAAAACAAGCGATACAATTTGTCTTTGATTTTATGATCGAAGGATACGAGGATAGACCATGGGGTTGCTTAATTGTAAATTCAGCAACAGAGATGGCTCTTCGAGATAAAGAGGTAGAAGAAAAGACGGAAGAGGCATTTATGCAAACAGAGCATCTTCTTGCGGATATTGTTCGAAAGGGACAGCAAAGCGGTGAATTTTCCTGTGATTATGATGCTGAAGTTTTGTCAGAAATCTTGCAAAATACTTTGCTTGGAATTCGTGTACTTTTAAGAACCTCGGCGAGCAAAGAAAAATTGCATCGTATAGAGAATTTTTTCTTGGATTTGTTAAATAAATAATTTTTTTACGCTAATTAGAATGAACGTTCTCAAAAAATGCGCTTAGCTCCTTGAAAATCCTATTTAACAATAAAGCAAGTAGAATCATTATGCAAATCGTTAATAAAGAAAGAATTGATTTCTATGAAAAAATAATTAATTAATTTTAAAACTAGTTAGCAAACCCGGTGATAAAATGCTGACAAGCAACATAAGGAAAATTTGTACTAGTGATTTTTATTATAGGAGGTATTTATGAAAGTAGCACAGATTAGAAAATATTCAAAAATTATTGCAGCAGAAGTAAATGATATTCCAATTCCAGAAATTGGTGACAATGAAGTTTTAGTTAAGGTTAAAGTTGCGGCAGTCAATCCGTTGGAAATGCTTATTATTACCGGTAGCGTAAAATTGATTCAGGATTATAAGTTCCCATTGACGCTTGGTAACGAACTGACAGGTGTGATTGAAAAAATCGGTAAAAAAGTGCAGGGATTTAAAGTAGGAGGTGCAATATATTCACGGCTGCCATTAACAAAAATCGGAGCTTTCGCCGAATATGCGGCAATTGATGCAGGTGCTATCGGGCATTTACCGGTTAATCTTGATTTTGTGACCGGGGCGGCTGCACCATTAACTGGATTGACTGCTTATCAGGGATTACATGAAGAATTGGAAGCGAAAGCCGGTGAAACCGTGTTTATCCCTGGCGGTTCCGGATCATTTGGACAAATGGCCATTCCTATTGCCAAGTCAATGGGGCTTAAAGTGATTGTCAGCGGAAATCATCAGGCACGTGAGCGGACAATTGAGATAGGCGCAGACCAATACCTTGATTATACAACTGAAAATTATTGGGAATTGCTTAGCAACATAGATTATGTGATTGATACCTTGGGACCAGATGAATTCGATCATGAACTTTCGATTATTAAACCAGGCGGCAGGCTTCTTTCTCTGCGGACCGGTCCTAACAAGCGTTTTGCAGAAGATCATGGATTTCCAGGTTGGAAACAAAAACTCTTTGCTTTTGCTGGGTCTAGATATGATAAAAAGGCGAAGAAAAAAGGGGTTCAATATCGTTTCATTTTTGTTCGAAGTGACGGAGCACAATTAGAAAAGATTAAGAAAATTATTGAAGATAACAAGATCGTACCTGCGGTGGATCAGACAGAATTTCGTATTGAAGACATTGATAAAGCACTTAATCTTGTTGCGCAAGGCCATATAAAAGGGAAAGTTGTCATCAAATTTTAAGGAATGATCTGTACAGGTTCATTTTAAGTTTGTGTTATATTCCAATGAAATCATTTTAGATAAGGAGGGACTTAAATGAACACAAAATATTCATATATAAGACAGCCAAATTTAAGTATTACGGCGGCAGATGGAACAGTATATGCTTACCGTGAGCTAGGTGAGAAAAAAGGTATTCCAGTGATTTTTTTTACTCATCTGTCAGCGAATCTTGACAACTGGGATCCGCGTGTCGTGGATGGCGTTGCCGAAAAGCATTGGGTGATTGCATTTGATAATAAGGGCATCGGACTTTCCGGTGGAACAGTTCCGGATACCATTGAGCAAATGGCAAGAGATGCTTTGACCTTTGTTCATACTCTGGGCTTTGAACAAATCGATATATTAGCACTTTCTATGGGTGGCATGGTTGCGCAAGAACTTTTAGCTATTGAACCGAAACTTGTCCGCAAACTTATATTGACTGGAACAGGTCCCCGTGGCGGTGAAGGTATTAAGAACGTTACGAAAATCACTAATTTTGATATGGTACTCGCCATATTTACGCTGAAAGACATAAAAACATATTTGTTTTTTACGCGTACAGATAATGGCAAACAAAAATCAAAGGAGTTTCTGGCTCGTATTAAGGAACGTAAAGAGGCGCGAGATAAGATGATTAGTATCAAGGGATATTGTACACAGCTTAAGGCGATTCACAAATGGGGATCGGCAGAACCTGCTGACTTGTCAAAAATTAAGCAACCTACGCTTGTTGTGAATGGGGACAGTGACAGAATGGTACCTACGCTGAATTCCTATGATTTGGCAAAGCGAATTTCGGATAGCAAGTTGATTATTTATAAGGATTCCGGTCATGTTGGGATTTTTCAAAATCATGTTGAATTTGTGAAAGCAGTACTAGAATTTATGACAAAATAATAATATGAAATCAAGACACCCAAAAATGGGCAGTACATTTAAGAAAGAAAAGCGATAGTTGACTTGATTTTATAACAGTGGGATTGTGCTATTAAAATAGTTTGTTATGTAGAAATTTTCACATTATCAAGCAAGGCGGAATGTTGATTATATCCATAGGACGGCATTACATAGGATTATAAATTAGAGGAGTGCTTTAATGAGAGTGCAGTTTTTATTAAATATAACGAAATGAGGTAGAAAGAATGAAACTTAATATTCCAATAGAAGAAACTATTAAAAAAAGGGTAAGTGTAAGAACCTATGATTCTAAAAGCCTTTCAGAAAAGGATAAAGAAAAATTAGTGAATGAAATTAATAAGTTAACGAATCCATTTGGAGCAAAGGTTCAAATTCATCTAATTGAAAAAGAGGCAGTAGCCAATGGAGGAAAATTAGGAACATATGGAGTAATTAAAGGTGCAAAGACATTCTTAGGTGTTTCTGTTGAGAAGAGTGAATATGGACTTGTTGCGGCTGGATATCAATTTGAGAATCTGATTTTATATGCCACCAATATGGGGATTGCAACTGTCTGGTTGGCAGCGACATTTAGCAGAGAGCAATTTGAAACTGCCATGGATATAAAAAAAGACGAACTGTTTCCGGCAATTTCTCCAATTGGATATGCAGCAGGCAAAAAAAGTATTACTGAAAGCCTGATGAGAAAAACAATGAAGTCAGATAAACGGAAACCATGGGAAGAGATTTTCTTCCAGGATTCTTTTGAAAATCCACTTTCAAAAGAAGAAGCAAATGAGTATTTAAAACCTTTGGAAATGCTTCGCTTAGCACCTTCTGCTACTAATGCACAACCATGGAAAGTAGTGAAAAAACAAGGCTCTTATCATTTTTTTGAGTCACATAAGAAGAATATAAAAGAAGAGGAAATTATGATTAAAAAGGTTGATGTTGGAATTGCTTTAAGTCATTTCCATCAGACAGTGCTGGAGAATGGATTAACTGGAAATTTTGAAAAGCAGTCAGATTTTAAAATAGATGTTCCAGATAATACGGACTATATTATTTCCTGGAATATAGATAAGAAATAAAAAATATCTAAGGGGTGATAAATACATGAAATGTAATGTGATTCCTTTAAGGAAAAACATTAGATCCATTAGTGGAAAAGTATCAAAAATCTATTAAGAATGTAGATAAAATAATTATTATTGCACCACTGTGATGGAATGATGTTCCAGAAATTCTTAAAGGTTTTATAGATAAAGTTATGAAAATAGGTTTTGCGTATTAGTATCATTTATCTACCACAACACATATTGAATGCGTTGCAAGGATAGAGAAAAGTTAGGTGCCACCCACGTGGCAACTGGTATGTGAAAGATTTTAAGCAAAATTGAATTGCCTTTTATGTTCCCTCAGACATTAGTTTGGGGGAATTTTTTAATTTAAGGGTAGTTATCTAAAAAAATGTATTCTAGGACAAGTGCTTTTTTAATGACCATAATAATTAATACATGTATTAATTATGGTATAATAGAATAATATGAATATTTAGATTTTGCATAGAAAGGGAGCGATTAAGTGCAAAAAATTAATGAAATTAAAGTTGGAATAGGATTTGCAACTGGAAGAAAAAGCTTCCAAAAGGTACTTAGAACTAACATAAGCAATTGGGAAGAATCTGGTTTGGTGGAAAACAAAAGGATAAGTTTAAATGTTTTTGTGGCATATGATCTTCATTATAATAAAACTAAAGTAACTGATTACACAAACATACATCCAGATTTAGTTAAGAAAATTGATAGTAGCACTTTTATTGGAAGTGTATCAACACAAGAAGAAATTGACTATTTAATTAGAGAGAATGTTCTTACCCTTGAAGAAACTAAAAAGATCTTTGGTAGGGGGTATGCAGCTAAACGTAATGCTGTGCTATATAATGCTATAAAAAAAAATATGGATTATTTAGTGTTTCTAGATGATGATGAGTATCCAATGGCAGTAACAAATACACGTGATACTGCAATTTGGGGAGGGCAATTTGTTTTGTCAGAGCATCTTAAAAATATTAAGAATGCAGACATTACCCATGGACATCACTGCGGGTATATATCTCCTATACCGTATATGGAGTTTAATGATATTATGACTGAAAGAGATTTCAGATCATTTATTGAGGCTATAAGTAATGATATTGTTAAGTGGGATAGTTTAAAATCAGTTATGAAAAACGGAGGAATAACTTATGCTGATACAAGTATACTTACTAGCCATGATGCCGTAGAGGTTGTGGAAGAAAATCATTCTAAATTTATATCAGGGGCGAATTTATGCATTAATCTTACTAAACCTGAGCGCGTTTTCCCATTTTACAATCCACCGGGAGCTAGAGGAGAAGATACTTTCCTAGCTACATGTCTAAGTGATAGAAAAGTTCTACGCGTGCCATGTTACACATTTCATGATGGATTTTCTACATATAATAATCTTTTAGAGGGTGTTCTCCCAATAAGACTTAAGTTTATTAGGGCTGATAATGAGAAGGTTACTACACGGTTTTACAATGCGTGCATAGGCTGGATTCGTTATAAACCATTACTGCTATATATAACACATCCAGACCGTTATGAGGAAAAGATTAAAGAAATGAGAGAAGAATTGAAAGTTACGTTGCCTAAAATTTGTGAATATTTCGGAAAACCTGAATTTATTAACATTTTGTCAGAACTTGAAAAATATCATAAAAATGTAGAAAAACATTACGGTGAATTTCTTGAAACACAATGTATTTGGGGGAAGATTATGGAACACTTTGCAAAAAAATAAATAATAATATGTTTATAAACTTAATAAATATACAGTTGTAAAACTGAAAAGGCTCCTAGGCATAGCGCTTATGAACCTTTTTTGTGTGCTAATATAAAAGGCAGTAAATACGAGCATATGAATGATGTTGTGCTTATAAAAGTCATTTGTGCAAAAATTTAGAATTGATAAAAATTTATGAATAATATATAATAATAAAATAATTATAAAAGGGGGAATGTATATGGAATCATTTGCAAAACTAATATCTCAAATTGATGGATGGGTATGGGGCATACCACTTATCGTTTTATTATTTGGAACGCATTTATTTTTAACATTTAGGTTAAAATTTATTCAAAAATATATATTCAAGGCTATAAAAATTTCAGTAACAAAAGATGATTTTGGGGATGGGGATGTAAGTCAATTTAGTGCTTTAACAACAGCACTTGCGGCGACTATTGGAACTGGAAATATAGTTGGTGTTGCAACGGCAATCGGCCTTGGGGGGCCAGGCGCAGTTCTTTGGGTTTGGTTAACGGGTGTTTTTGGAATAGCTACAAAGTATTCTGAATCTTTATTATCTGTTAAATATCGTGTTAAAACTAAGGATGGAAGCATGGCGGGAGGCCCTATGTATGTTCTTGAATATGGTCTTGGGCAGAAATGGGCAGGAGTATTATTTGCATTATTTACAAGCATAGCGGCTTTTGGTATTGGATGTATGGTGCAAGCGAATTCTGTATCATCATTGGTATATGAAACATTTAAGGTGCCAACTTGGATTACTGGACTTGTAATATCTATATTAGTTGCAATTGTTATATTAGGTGGAATAAAGAAAATAGCTAAGGTTTGTGATATTTTAGTTCCATTCATGGCAATATTTTATGTTCTTGGATGTATTGTACTTCTTATATTGGGATATAAAACAATTGGAAGTACAATAGTATTTATATTTAAGGACGCATTTTCACCTCAAGCTGCAACTGGTGGATTTGCCGGAGCAGGAATTATGATGGCGATGAGATATGGTGTCTCAAGAGGTCTTTTCTCAAATGAATCAGGTCTTGGTAGTGCACCAATTGTTGCGGCTGCAGCAAAAACAAGAAATCCTGTTAAACAAGCTCTTGTTTCTTGCACAGGGACATTTTGGGACACAGTTGTTGTGTGTGCTATGACAGGTATAGTTATTGTAAATTCGGGTTTGTGGCAGGAGGGGTTAAAGGGAGCTGCACTTACTAAAGGAGCATTTGATGCTATACCAGTTATAGGACCTATAATTTTAACCATAGGACTTCTTACATTTGTATTTTCAACTATACTAGGTTGGTCATACTATGGAGAAAAAGCAATTGAATATTTACTTGGTAAAAAAGCAATTGTTCCTTATAAGATATTTTGGGTTATATTTGTTTTTGTTGGCTCAGTGTTCTCACTTAATCTAGTTTGGGATTTAGCGGATTTGTTTAATGGATTAATGGCTATTCCGAATTTAATAGCTTTAATATTACTCAGCCCTGTAATTGTAAGTGAAACTAAAAAATATTTATGGGATGATAATCTTGATGGAATAGATAATGATCCAATAAAGGTAATTGATGATAAAGGAAAAGTTGTTAATGAAGAAGTGAAAAATATTCAGATGTAATTAAATTTCATATTTATAAAAGAAAAGCTCCTGACATGTTATAATGTTAGGAGTTTTTACAATTCAAATTATACATATTTTAAAATCAAAATCATTTAAAGTTTATCAAATGTTAACATATAATAAACTTTTAATACAGACTATATATTTATATTGTGATAAAATATTAATGTATAATATTTGAGAGGGGATAAACATGAATTTAGTAAAAAAGATATTTCAAGATTGGATATTACCGATATTTGCAGCGATTATAATAGCGTTTATTATAAATAAGGTCATTTTTTTTAATGTAACTGTTCCGACTGGTTCAATGCTACCAACAATAAATCTAAATGATAAGATTTTAGTAACAAGAGTTCATAACCTAAATAATCTTAAGCATGGAGATATAGTAGTATTTCACTCCGATGAACTAAGCGAAGATTTAATAAAGAGACTTATTGGGTTGCCAAATGATTTGGTGGAAGTTAAAGAAGACGGATCTGTGTACATAAACAATAAAAAAATAGATCAAAGTTATGTTGTATATCCAGGTGGTAAAACAGGTAAATATAAAGTGCCGGCGGATAGTTATTTCTTTATGGGAGACAATAGAATTAATTCTTTAGATGCGAGATACTGGGATAAACCTTATATACCTGGGAAAGATATAATGGGTAAGGCGAGAATCAGAATTAGTCCTTTTAGTAACTTTGGAAAATTAAAATAATGAAATAGCAGAGTATAAATGCAAGTTTATATATCTGCTATTTTAATTTTTTGAAAATTCAGTAGGAATCAATTTAAATTACAATTTAATGGTTACTAAATTGTAATCTTATGCAAAACAACCCTATAAAAGGTACTGTAAAGGTTAACGTAAACTTATGGCATATTTGAAAAAAACTATTAGTATTTTTTGAGGATTAGGAAACAATATATATACATGACAAAATCATAAAAACGAATAAGAATATAACTGTACTTTCAAAAGTCATAATATAGTATTAAATTGACTATGCAACAATGGTATTAAATTATGAGAAATGAAGTATTGTGTAGATATTTAAGTAATAAACAAAGATAATATGAAAATTTCGTAAAAAATAACTAATTTCATATTTAGACATTTTTATAACATATGGTATTATAAATTGTTAATTAAAAATATACTAATTATAAGGGGGACATATTATGGAGAAATCTAAAAAGTTTCTCATATAGCTTATGGTGGAATTAAAGGTGAAGATTATTTGCCATTTGTACCAGCTAGGCAAGAAATGCAAAACAATAATAGCAATATCAATAATTCTAGGTAAATTAGGTTATAATTATGGCCAATAAATGTAAAAGGAGGTACGTATTATGGATAATAAATTGTCAAAAGGCGCATACGGTGGAGTAAATGGTAAAGATTACGTTCCTTACGTTTCAACTGGTTCTAAATCAGGTGGAAACGTTGCCGTATTAATAATTGGTATTTTTTTAGCTGCTTTGTTCTCAGCTTCAACTGCCTATTCAGGTATGAAATCAGGGCTTACAGTTGCGGCTGGTATACCGGGTTCTATAATAGGTTCAGCATTTATAGCGTTATTTGCTAAGCAAAAGGGTATACTTGGGAAAAATTTATTGCAAGGTATGTCAAGTGGTGGAGAGTCAGTCGCTAGTGGTATAATATTTGTTTTACCTGCAATTCTTTTAATAGGTGCTAAAGTTACGTTCATGGAAGGTTTGGTTGTTGGTGTAGGTGGAGTTTTATTCGGTATAGGAATAGCTTCTCTTGTTCATAATTACTTAATGGTTGAAGAACATGGTAAATTAATGTACCCTGAATCAATGGCTATATCTGAAACACTTGTTGCTTCAGAAGGAGCCGGAGAAACAATGAAGTACATGGGAATAGGTTTTGGAATAGGAGGTGTTATAACTGTTGTAACTAGTTCTTTTATGAATGTAGCTAACAACGTTATAAGTTATGTAAATGAATCTTTCTACAAGTGGAAATTTGAAGTGGAAGTTAATCCTCTATTATTAGGTATAGGATTTATAGTCGGCATAGATGTTTCTCTAACTATGTTTGCTGGTTCTATATTATCTAATTTCGGTATTATGCCTTTAATAGGATATTTCATTAATCTTGGAAGAGATGGAGCAACTGTATGGAATGATCCTAGCGTTGCTATAAATGCTATGCAAGTTAAAGATATAGCAGGTAGTTATGTGAAATATATCGGTGCTGGTATGATGCTTTCTGGTGGTTTTATAGGTGCTATAAAGCTTATACCTACCATAATATCTTCCATAAAGGAGACTATGAATGCTAAGGCTTCAAAGGGTACTGGTAGCTCATCTGCTGGAAACATTATATTAATTAGTGGTATAGTGATAGCTTTTATAGGAGGATTCATGATATCTGGTGGTAATATATTAATGGCGATAACTGCTTCTATTTTATCATTATTCTTATCATTACTATTTGCTATAGTTTCTGGTCGTTTAACAGGTACTATAGGAACTTCAAATCTTCCTGTATCTGGAATGACTATAGCTTCTATAGTTGTTGTAACATTATTATTTGTTGTAATGGGATGGAAAAATCCTGCAAACAACAAATCACTACTTTTATTTGGTACATTTATAGTTACTGTTATATCTGTAGCGGCTGGTTATTGTCAATCTCAAAAAGTTACTTACATAGTAGGTGGCGACAAAAATGAAATGCAAAAATATTATGCTATAGCTGGTATAGTAGGTGTTGTAGTAGTTATTGGTACTATATTATTACTTTCGAGTAAACTTGCAATGACTGGAGATAACGTTTCGTTTGCATTACCTCAAGCTAACTTAATGGCAACGTTAACTGCTGGTATAATGTCAGGTAAATTACCTTGGGTTATGGTAATTGCTGGTATTGTTATGGGAATTGTTTTATATATATTGAAACTTCCTGTAATGACAATTGCTATAGGATTCTACTTACCGATAGCTACAAATTCTATAATATTAGTAGGCGCGTTAGTTCGTTTATTTATAGAGAAAACTTCTAAATCTAAAGAAGAAAAAGAAGTTAAAATTGAGAATGGTATAGGATTATCGTCTGGTCTTGTTGCTGGTGGTTCAATAATTGGACTTATAGGTATTGTACTTCAAGTATTGAAAGTTATAAAAGGAAATGGACCAAGTGGGTTTGCTGCTTCTAATGGAATGGCATTCGTAATATTAGCAGTTCTAGTAATAGCCACTATAATACCTATAATGAAAAGTAAGGTAAAAGATGCTAGAAAATAATGAAGATGTTTTAAATATAATATTTAAAATTTTTCATGATTTAGAGTATGAATTGGATAAAGATAATATTGTGACTGTACTTGAAAAACAAGATCATAAGCTTCAAAGGGTCTTTAGAAAACTTAATTTCAAAATTCCAGATTATAAAAAGACTTCTTTAGATGAGTATGGAAGTTGTGTGTTTTTACAAATAGATGGCAAGAAAACTGTAAAAGATATTGGAGAAAATCTAGAAGCAAAGTATGGTGATAAAGCTCACCCACTTTATGAAAGATTATTGTTGTTCTTAAACCATATCGATGTTAATTGCCACTATATAGAAAAAACAAATTTATAATACAAAAGATGGCAATGCATTGTAGTTGTCATCTTTTGTTATTAGTAAGCTAGGACATGGTTGAAAAAGACAGCTTAAAAAGTTTAATGTAGAAGAAGAGACGTGTATGCTACAAAAATAGACACGAAAACTATTTAATGTTATAATTTAACTACGGAATAAATAATAGATTAAATAATAAATATAAAATATAAGTTAAGAGCCGTTATGGCTCTTAACTGTTTTTTAGGAGACATTTATGTTTAATAATAAAAACAAAAATAATCTACTTTAATAGATTATTAAGAGAGGGGAAAGAATATGGAATTAAACAAATTAATTGATGGCATGAAAGAGGACATTATTAAATCTACACAAGAAATTATAAAAATTAAAAGTGTAGAAAGTGAACCTAAACCTGGGATGCCGTTTGGTGAGGGTGTAGCTAAATCATTAGAGTGTGCGTTAGACACTGCAAAGAGATTAGGACTTCATACAGTTAATGTAGATGGATATGTAGGATATGCAGAGTATGGAACGGGTGACGATTATGTTTTAGCACTAGGTCATTTAGATATAGTTCCAGAAGGTGATGGATGGATTTACCCACCTTATGGCGCAGAGATTCATGATGGAAAAATGTATGGACGTGGAACTACGGATGATAAAGGTCCAATAATGGCAACACTGTTTGGTTTAAAAGCAATAAAAGATGCAAAATTGCCTGTATCTAAGAGAATTAGAGTTTTATTTGGCACTAATGAAGAAACAGGAAGCAAGGAACTTGATCATTACTTAGAAAAAGAAAAACCACCAGTTGCTGGGTTTACACCAGATGCTGACTACCCAATAATTAATGGAGAAAAAGGTATAACTATTTTTGATATTGTAAAAGATTTTAATAACATAAATAAAGGTGAAAACATTATAAAATATATTAAAGGTGGTCAAGTTTCTAACATGGTACCTGATTATTGTGAGGCAGGAATTATTTCTACTAATGCTAATGTTATAGTTAAATTATTAAGGACTTTTATAAAAGATACTGAGTATAAACTATCTGCAGTGGTTAACACAAATTTGATAATAATTAAATCTATAGGTGAAGCAGCTCATGGAAGTACACCAGAGTTTGGAAAGAATGCAATAATGCAATTATTACAATTTCTAGGAACCATAAATCTTGACTCAAATGATGCTTCTGAGTTAGTAGAGTTTTTAAATAAGAATATAGGAATGCAGACGCATGGTGAGTCTTTTGGTGTTTGCCTTGAGGATAAGATTTCGGGAAAGTTATCATTTAATGTTGGAGTTATAAATATGGATAGAAATTCTGCTACGGTAACATTAAATTTAAGGTATCCTGTAACAAACAAATTAGAGGATATGATGACTCCATTTAATGAAAAAATAAAAGGGACTGGATTAAGAGTGGAAAAATTTGTACATCAAGAGCCATTATACTTCCCACCAGATAGCTCAATTATAAAATCACTTCAAAAAGTTTATACTGAGCAAACTGGAAAAGAAGCTACATTGGTATCTATAGGTGGAGGAACTTATGCTAAAGAAATGCCTAATATTGTAGCTTTTGGACCAATGTTTCCAGGAGAACCAGATACTATTCATAAACAAAATGAATATATTACAATAGATAATTTGATTAAGAATGCTAAAATATATGCTCATGCATTGTATGAACTAGCAAAATAGATATATAACTTATTTTATAAGGTACGTATCTTGGTAAATAATAAATAACATTTAGACCTATGTCTTATAAAATAAGATATAGGTTTTAGTGTTCTTGTAATGTGAATTTGTATAAAGTCATAGAATTAAACTGGATATAGAAGTATAATAGAACATTATACTATAAAAAATTTTCATAACATTGTATAAATAAGTTAAATAATATAAAAACTATAAAAAATCAGATTTTTAGCGAGGGATAATTATGAAAATACAAGACATTAAGATGGGTAGAATTAGTACTCCGCTGAAACACGGATATAAAGTAGGCAAGAGAATGCTTACATTTTCCGATGAAATAGTTATAAAAATGATTACAGATACAGGGGAAGTAGGTTATGGCAGCGCCGCACCAACACCGCTTATAACTGGGGAAACAGATAACTCAATAATTGGAGCTATAAATTATATTAAACCTGAAATTATAGGCTTAGATATTGAAAATATTGAAGAAATTATGAAGGTACTTCATAATTCTATTCACGGTAATAATAGCGCGAAAGCTGCTATTGATATAGCTATATATGATTTACTTTGCAAGAAATATGGAATACCACTTTATAAATTTTTGGGTGGTTATAAGACTTCATTAACTACAGATCTTACTATAGTAAATGATACAGTAGAGCAAATGGTAGGGAAATCTTTAAAAGCTGTAATGGATGGTTATACTTGTTTAAAGGTCAAAGTTGGGAATCATGTGGATTTTGATATAGAGAAAGTTAAATCAGTAAGAAAAGCAGTAAGGCGTGGAATAAAGATAAGAGTAGATGCTAATCAAGGCTGGAGACCTAAGGAAGCTGTAAGCATAATTAGAAAATTCGAAGATATGGGGCTTGATATTGAGTTTGTTGAACAACCGGTTAATGCCTGGGATATAGATGGACTAAAATATGTGACAGACAATGTTTCAACGAAGATTCTTGCAGACGAAGCAGTTTTTGGACCATCGGATGCTTTTAAGATAATTGAAAAAAGAGCAGCAGATCTCATAAGTATAAAACTTATGAAATGTGGAGGAATTAATAATGCAATAAAGATATATAACATGGCAGAAAATATGGGTATAAGATGTATGATGGGATGTATGTTAGAAAATAGAATAGGCATAACAGCAGCAGCTAGTTTTGCAGCATCAAAGTCTAACTTGGTTAAAGCTGATTTAGACACTATGTTGTACTTTGATAAGTGTGCAATAGTTGGTGGCGCAGCTGTAGAGGGTAATACTATAACTATTAACGATTCCCCGGGTCTTGGTATTTCAGATATCATTGGATGGAATGAAATTTCTTAGAGATATGTATATTTATTTTAGAGTTAATAGATTAAAAATTACAAGCAAATGAGGTGATAGTTTTGAATAATAATGAATATGATATAGAGGCTAGTTCGGTGGAAGTCGAATTAAAGAAGCAGCTAGAGTTTAATATAGAAGAAGATAAATTAAAGTCTGTTGTTGATATTATTAGTGAGGAAATTTTAAAATATATTGAGAAGAGAAAGGAAATTACAAAATATATTTTAGAATATAGAAAAAAAGTAATTGAAGACTATAGAGATGATGAAGATATGGTAATAGAGTATTTTGATCATGAGATATATGTGAAAGAAGAGGCGTTTAAAACTATTGATAGAAGACTTAAGGAGTTAACTGCACTTAAAAGCTCTCCTTATTTTGGAAGAATAGATTTTTCTGAAGAAGATTATGGTATAAATGAAATGTATGTAGGAAGATTTGGGGTTACGCCAGACAATACTTATGAACCTATAGTAGTAGATTGGAGAGCTCCTGTTGCATCTCTATTTTACACTGGGTCTTTAGGAGAGGCATTTTATGACGCACCAAAAGAAAAAATAGCAGTGAATATTTTAGCTAAAAGGCAATATATAATAAAGAAAGAAAAGCTTAAAGGCATGTTTGACTCAGCACTAGATATAAAGGATGAAATACTACAAATGGTGCTTAGTGGGAATACGGGTGAAAAGCTCAAAGATATAATAATGACAATACAAAAGGAACAGGATGATTTAATAAGACAACCAAGAACAAAAACTATTGTAGTTGATGGTGTTGCTGGTAGTGGAAAAACAACTATTGCGCTCCATAGAGTTGCATATTTACTTTATAATTATAGAAAAATACTTGAGGATAAGGTTTTAATATTAGGACCTAATAATGTATTTATAGAATATATATCAACAGTTCTCCCAAGTCTTGGGGAATCAGGGGTTAAGCAAACGACATTTAGAGACTTTGCTTTTGATATTTTAGAACTTAAAGAAGTAATGAGTCTAAAAGAATACATGGAAAAAGTGCTTGGTGGAGAAAAAGAATTCGCAAAAGACATAACATATAAAAATTCTATAGATTATAAAAAATTTATTGATGAAGCTGTAGAAAAATTAGATATTGAATATTTTAAGATTGAAGATTTAATTTTTATGGATGAGTTAATAATATCTAAAGAAGATATAAAAGAAATGTTCCATAATTATTATAAAACCATGCCTTTATTCAGAAGAAGTAAAAAAATTAGAAGAATTATATTTTCTAAAATTACTGATGCGAGAGATGAAAAAGTTAGGGTTATACAAAAGGAATATGAAAAGACTGTTTTTTCTTTACCTGAGGAAGAAAAGGAATTAAAAATAAATGATTTAGATTTTAATAGAAGACTTAATATTCGCGAAGTTATAAGAGCAGTACTTATGCTAAAAAGAAGCCTTACTTGGCTCAATAATGGAAACTGTGTTGATTTATATAACAAGATCAATGGGTATAAAAGATTAACTGAAAATGATTTAGGTGGTATCTTATATTTTAAGATTAAGCTTGAAGGTACAAAAACATCTGAACAAATAAAACATGTAGTAATAGATGAAGCTCAGGATTATAATGAACTTCAGTTTTTAGTTATAAAGGAATTAACCGGGTGTAGTTCTTTAACTATAGTTGGCGATAGCAATCAAAGATTAATACCATATGGCGGGAAATTACCTATGCATGATATGAAAAATATACTTCCAAATTGTAATGTTCAGGAGTTTAGACTAAATACTAGTTATAGATCTACAAAAGAAATTATGGAGTATGCTAATAAATATTTAGATCATGATCCAATTGTTCCAATAGTAAGAAGTGGTGAACCCGTAAGAGAAATATTAATTTCAAACAGGGATGAATTTAAGAAGTTTGTACTAGGTAAAATTGATGATTTTAAAGATAAAACTTATGAAAACATTGCGATTATATGTAAAGATATAAAAGAATCAGAAGATATATTTGGGCTAGTTAATGGAAATGCAAACATTAAAATTATAGATAAGGAAAATGACGTATATCATAGTGGAATTGTAGTGTTACCATCATATTTTGCTAAAGGACTCGAATTTGATGCAGTAATTATGGTCTTAGATGAGCCTGAGGATGTAAGTGATCATAAAGCAGATAATGCTTTAAGTGAATATAAACAAGAAGATAAACTTAGGTATGTGATGGCAACTAGAGCATTACATGAACTTCAAGTAATTAAGAAAAACTTTTAAAAAGTTGCAAAAAAAGGTTTTAAAGGCGGTAGCCTGTCGACTCAGAATATAACAAAAAAATGATTCATACTTTTGTAAGTAACAAGTCTTGCATCTGAAGAATTATTTTTATTATATCTTATAATCATATATTTGTTATGTTTACATTTTGCAAACAACTCTGATGAATATTTGAAATGAAATCATTTTTCTTAGAGGATGCTAACAAAAGGATATATCACGTAAAATGCGTTTGAACAAGCTTTAGAAATTCTTTATTTAATTTATTTGAAGATGCGTTAAGAAAAATACATGTTTGAGCGATAGCGAGTTTGTATTTTTTAGCATCTGTAAATAAATTAAATATTAGAATTTCTTAGCGAAGCGAAAGCAGTTATAGTGATATATCTTTTTGTTGCTATATCATCTAAGAAAAGTTGATAATCTATTATTCGACGGTACAAATTATTTTGTTAGTTCATCCCAATTTTCAACCATTTCATTTAATTCAATTAATGTACTAGCTTTATCTTTACTAGATATAGATCCACGGAGACTAGCAAGGTTTAAATTTATATTATACATTTCATCTCTTTCAACGCTAAATTGTATGCGTGGTATAATTTTTTTCCAGGCAATATCAATACTAGTCACATCTTGTTCAAGTTTATCCCAATTTTCAACTTTTGCATGTTTTATGGATAGATTTACAAAAGCGATTACATCTTCTGAAGGGCTCTGAGGCTTTTTTAAATAGTTACCCCCAAGCATTATTAATACAAAAACTGTTAAAGTAACTATAGGTATAAAGTAAGTTATAAATTTTTTCATAGTTTAAGTTACTCCTTTATATTTTATTTTTTTGTCTGCTTTATATGATCGTTATAAAGATCTACATGTAAACCACTTGTTTCATTATATGTAGCTAAAAATACTTCAGAGACATCAGTAATATTTTGTTTTTTTAGTTTGTTCATTAACCATCTTTCATTCCTATTAATAATTATTAAGTTGTTTTGTACAATGCGGCCGTCATATATAACTTCATAATCAATACAAGCAGTAGAAGTTTTAATATTTAGATCTTTTGGTGTAACTGGATCACTTTCAGTCTTTTTTAAAATGGATAATTGACCATCTTTCTCGAGTATTGCATAAGCAACATCGTTTACGTCAAAAATACCTTTATCTCTTAACTGTGCTAGAAGGTCACCTATGGTATAACGGTATTTTTTCATGGATTCCTCGAGGATCTTTCCATTTGTTATAATAATTGTAGGCTGACCATCTAGAAATTCTTCAGCAGTTTTTGATTTGATGGTTATTAATTGAAGGATAAGACATAAGACAGTCCAGGTAATTAAGCCTACCCAGTGAGGCCAAGCTCTACTAGTTAAGTCTGTAGTTAAAGTAGAGGCTGTAGAACCTATAGTTATACCAACTACATAATCAAAAAAAGTTAGCTGACTAACTTGTTGTTTTCCGAGAACACGAGTAAATATCAATAACGTAAAAAAGCCGATGACTCCTCTTACAAGAACCATTAGACCTTCATTCATAATAACACCTTCTTTAATAGTAGTATCTCCATATTTATAATTTGTATTTATGTAGAAATCATAATTATTATTATTGTTGTGATATAAATTTAAAGAGGTGATTGATAAAGAAAATATTATTAAGTATATTTAAGTATATTTATTTAAAAAAATCATAAAATACTATTGAATTTTAATTTAATTCTGATATAATAAAATTAACAAAACAAATTAAACGTATTCAAATATTTTAAAAATTAGATTTCTGGGGTATTCGTCAAGCTCTTATTTTCAACCTACAATATTTATACGGGAGTTCGAGATCTAGATGTGCATTTGGCTTATAAGACCAATTTTAAATTGGCAAGGACTGTTATACATCTCTGAGGACACCCACCTATCATAAAGATAGGTGTAAAAATTGGGGCAACGGTATTTTGGATTAATAATTTTAAAATTTTGATTAATTTATAAAGAGATAGAAATATCTCTTTTTTTATTGTGTCTTAAATTATAATTTAATTTTTTTATGTTATAATTAATATAAATTAATAAGACATTTTAAAAAAGCAGCAAGCGCACAATGTCTTGCAAAGAGGTGCAATAATATGAGAGAAGACAAAGTTCTTGAGATAATAAAGACTAACCCAATTGTTATAAAAAATATTGAAAATCCTAGTGATGAGATGAAGCTTATGGCGATAAAAAAAGACGGTATAATGATACGTTATATAAAAAATCCTACAAGTGAAATGGCGGATTTAGCAATACAAAGCAATCCACGGGTAATTGAGTTTATAAAGGAACCAACTTATGATATGAAAAAATATGTTGTGTCAAAGCTATGGAATACTTTAGAATTTATTGATAATCCTTCAGAAGAATTGATAATAATAGGTATGAAGCAAAAGGGATATGCAATAAAATACGTTAAAAATCCAAGTGAAAAACTTCAAAAGATAGCTATAGAAAAAGATTATGATTCTATAAAATATATAGAAAAACCAAGTGAAGAAATACAATTTTTTGCTATAAAAATAAATTATGTTGCTTTAAGGTATATAAAAAATGCAACATTAAGTGCTGAGGTATTGGCAATACGCGAAAATGAATCAGCTATAAGGTTTATTGAAAATATAGATGACAATAAAAAGATATTGTTTTTAAAAAGCAACGCATTGGTAATGAAATATATTATTAATGATCTTTCAATGGAGAGTGTAGAGATGGCTTTTAAAGAGGTGTTATCTAAAGAAACTGTAAGGGACAATTATGTTAGAGATTTCATAAATTGTGACAGTATAAATGAGAAATACGGTAACATATCTATGGATAAAGTAATTTTTATTTACAAATATGGTAGCAAAACATGTAAAAAAATAGCAGTTGATGAAAAACTGAATATGATGTAAGAAGGGATGAACTAATGAATTTAAAAGATACTATGTTAAGTGTAGAACTTGTTATAGAAACGAATGAAGTGCCCTTAATTGTAGGTGAGAGTGGTATTGGAAAAACAGCACTCGCGAAAACACTTTCAAAAAATAAAGGTTGGAGCTTAGTTATTATAGATGGTAACCTATTAAAAGAAGGAGAAATAGGGGGACTTCCAACAGTTGAGGATTATAGTTTTAAAGATGAAAATGGCAAGGCGGTTCGATCAAAAAATACTGTTTATGCGGTTCACACAAAACTACAGGAGATAGATAAATTAATAAATGAGGGTAAAGAAGTGTTTTTATTTATTGATGAAATAAATCGTTGTGAGCACACAGTGCAACAGGAACTTATGAATCTAATATTAAATAGAGAGATAAATGGATACAAACTAGATAAAAAAGTAAAAATATTAGCAGCAATGAATCCTTCTAGCAAATATGGTGAAGATTTCGATTATCAAGTAGTTGATATGGATGCAGCACAAGAAAATAGATTTGTTTTATTACATATGGAATGTGACTCAAAAGCTTGGATTTCATGGGCCATAGAAAATAACCTAGAGCAAAAAGTTATAGAATTCATATCTACATTTCCGGAATATCTACTAAATAATCAAAAGGATGATCAAATAAGAGCAACCCCTAGAAGTTACGAGCGGGTTTCTAAAGTTTATAAAATATACAAGGAAAATAAAGATACTATTCCTAAAAGAATATTTCTTAATATAATAAAAGGAAATTTAGGTAATAGAATAGCGAATGAGTTTATATCATTTACGCAGGAAGATAATGAGCCGTTAATTTCTTTTGATGATGTGTTTGCAGGGGAGGTATTATCACAAGAAATAATTGCTAAGGTGAAAAATGAAACCCATACTAGATTATATTTAATATCAAAAAATATCATTTATGCATTGGATAATAAAGTAATTTTACACAGTGATATAAAGAGGCTTATAGAATTATTGGGTATTTATCCTGTGGATTTAGGTGTAGGAATTATGCAGGATATTAAAGAAAGCAGTAATAGTGTTTATAAGTTGTGTTTGGAAAATGAAGCCTTCGTTGAAATGTATTTCAAGGCCTATAATCAAATAAAAGGCTAGGTGAAATTATGGGAAAAAAATTTGAAATCCTTAAAAGTGAACTTTATGATGAAATTTCTAATGTGAAAAGCATAAGGGATATGCCAAGTAATTTTACAAAAGATTTTTTGGAGCTAGTTACAATGGTTAATTTTATGTTAATAGAGGATAAGGATAATTTTTATGGTTATTTTCTGCTTCAAATGTCTAGAGAGATAAAATATGATATAAGTTCTCCAACCGCTGTGAATTTTAAATTATCTAAGTATGTTATTTACTTTAATCCCTATATTTTTTTAAACCTTACAGCAGAGCAGATGAAAAGCAGTATAAAACATGAGATTTATCACATATTATCATTTCATTTAAAACGTGCAAGAGGCCTTAAAACAAAATATAGCACCTTGGCTATTAATATGGCTATGGATATAGTAGTAAATCAATATTTAGATTATCTTCCACCATTTTCTATAACGATAGACAGTATAAATTCAAAGTATAGATTAAATCTTCAACAATATATGGGCATGGAATATTATGCAAAGGAGATTCAGAAAACTTTGGATCTTTTAGAGGAAGATGATGAAAGTGGAGAGGATGACTCTAAGGATAAGCATATAGAAAAAGAATATGATGCTAGTAAAACTCATGACTTATGGGAAGACTCTATAGAAGTAGACGAGGAAACTCTCGAAAATTTTACGCAGAAATATGCCATGTTATCAGAAAAAGGCAAAGTACCTCTTTATTTAGAGGGGATTTTGAAGGGACTTGAGAGCAAAAAAGGTGAGATTCCTTGGAATTTGTATTTGAAAAAGATTATGGGAACATTAGAAAGTGATAAAAAAAAGACTGTTGCAAGAAGAAGTAGGCGCCAACCTAACAGATTGGATCTAAGAGGAGAACTTAGGGGGCATACTGCTAGAATTACCTTGGCTATAGATGTAAGCGGTAGCATAAGCGATGAGGAGTTTAAGGGAGCAATAAAGGAAGTATTTAATATAGTGAAAACTTATAAACATGAAATAACTTTGATTGAATGTGATACGCAAATAAGGCAGGTATACAAGGTTAAGTCTATTAATAGTATAAGAGAGCGATGTACTAGTCGTGGTGGTACGAAATTTACACCTGTGTTTAAGTATGTAAATAGTACAGATACTAATATACTAATATATTTTACAGATGGAAAAGGCGAAGAAAAACTGGATATATTACCAAAGGGTTATAAAACATTGTGGGTTATATCAGGACGCGGTGATAAACTATCATTAAAGGAACCTTTTGGAATTATAAAAAAATTAAAACCTGTAGAGATAATAGAGGATACGCAGGAAAGATTAGATATAATGGTTGATGGGTTTTCTATGCAAAGTCAAGAGCCAATACATTAGCATGATAATCCCATGAATTTCTTCTATGTGACTTGCAAACGAACTTTAAACTGGAAATTTGACTAAGAAATTCTAATGATTTACTCATGAAAAATTCTCTATCACTCACATTCGGCGTCCTGACTCAGGTTCGCTAGCCTTCCGTCCTGGCAGGCTTACGAGAATTTTACATTCATAAATCAAGAATGTCTAAGTCGAATTTCAATAGTTTTGTCGTTCCGTATTGCAAGTCACTTCGTAGAAATTTGCGCTTAATATGTTCATAAAGAAAGCAATTTATACCTGAACGTGCAGAGGAAAAGTAAAACAACTTAAAACAGGAGAGTTGGTTAAGAAATAAGGTAAAGGTGGATATATATGAGAAATTTAAAAATGATATTAGAATTTGATGGAAGTAGATATAAAGGATGGCAGAAACAACCAGATAATGATTTAACAGTTGAAGGCAAAATTGAAAGTTCTTTATCTAAAATGGTAGGGGAACCTGTAGAGGTTACAGGTTGCGAGAGAACAGATATAGGTGTGCATGCCGAGAACTATGTGGCGAATTTTCATACCGACTGTGATTTAAGTATAGAAGCTATTATAGATTATCTTAATGGAGATTTACCAGATGATATAGTAGTGAAGTCTATGGATCGTGCAAGTGAAAAATTTAATTCAGGATATAATATAAAAGCAATTACTTATGTGTATAAAATAAGTAATAGTGAATTAAGAAACGTGTTTAATAGAAAATATGTTTATAACTCCGAGATGCTACTTAATTTGGAAGAAATGAGAAATACAGCAGAATATTTAGTTGGTACTCATGACTTTCAGTATTTAGCCACTGCACCTACAAATATTAAGTCTACTATAAGAACTATTAATTATATTAATATAATAGAATTAGAAGAAGGTATTATTGAGATAGAAATTAATGCTGATGATTTCTTGTGGAATATGGTAAGAATTATTGTGGGTAGTCTTTTAGAAGTAGGTAAAGGAAATATAAAACCAATTGATATTGAAAATTTATTAATTGATACAGAAGCATCGGCATATATACCAATGGCTAAATCAAAAGGATTATCTTTAAGAGGCGTTGAATACTAAGATAACGAAGCAAGAAATCACCTGTGTGACTTGCATAAGAACTAAAAACTAGAAATTCAATTAACAAATTCTAATCTTTGCTTATATAAAATTACCTAACGTTCACATTCGGCGTCCTGCCTCAAGTTCACTAGCCTGGGCCTCTGGGTAGTTCTCTGGGGGACATAACAATTATTAATTGTTATGCAACCTGGCAGGCTTACGGAAATTTTACATTCGCAAAAGCGAATTTCTAAATGAAATTTAATAGTTTTGTCGTTTCTTATTGCAAGTCACTCCGGTGGGATTACTATGCTTATTAAGATATGAGTGTTACACTGATATAACTATAAGTAAAAAAAGATAATACTAAGGGCTTACCCCCAAGGTGTTATCTTTTTTTTCTGTTAGGTGTATTAATAACGTCGAACATAATTAGAAATTATTACATAATATAGTTTTAGAGGATTAAAAGGAAAGCTTAAAATAGTTATTTATGATTAAAAAATCTTGATGAAATGGTTGAAAATGTTTACAACATATACTTGTAAACTGTTTGATGGGCAGACGTTAGCGTGTGTCCATTTACTTTTTAAAAATGTATTGACATGAGATATTTATGGGATTATAATATATTTCGTAAGCTAAATATACGTACACGAAACATTTGTATTCGAAATATATTCAAGGTGGTGATTAAGTGGAAACATTGAATGAAAGTATAGAAGTTGCAAGACTTTTTCAAGAGGTTATGCAGTTATTTAAACATAGCATGTCCAAAGTATTGTGTGATACAGGCATGTCTGCACCTCAAGGTATGGTTTTAGGACTTTTAAGTAAAAAAAAGAAGATGAAGATAACTGAACTTAGCAATGAGCTTTGTTTATCAAATAGTACAGTATCTGGAATTATAGACAGACTTGAAAAGCAGAAAATGGTAGTGAGAGAAAGAAGTGAGAAGGACAAGCGGGTAGTATATGTAAGTATAGCGCCAAATTTTGAAGATATGCATAAAACTTTCCATAAACAGTTTGAAAAAAATATTGCAGACGTAATGAGTAAAGGAAATGCACAGGAGATTCATAAAATATTTGAGGGTTTAGACGTACTAAAAAAACTTCTAAAAGACCAAGAAAAATAAAACAATAACAATGAATGGAGATGACACTTTTGATTAAATTATTTAGATTTCTTAAACAATACACAATACACATAATTGCAATAGTTATATTAATTTTTATTCAGGTACTTGCGAATCTTTATTTGCCAACATTAATGGCAGATATAATAGATAAAGGTATAGTTCAAAAAAATGTAGTTCAAAATATTTCATTCCTAGGATATAGTGGAGCTTACAAAGGGATAGATTATATTATGAGAATAGGTGCTATTATGCTGATAATCTCAGCAGGTGGTGTTATATGTTCAATTATAGCTGCATTCCTATCTTCAAAAACTTCTGTTGGACTTGGTAGAATTGTTCGTAATAAATTATTTGCTAAAGTCGAAGGATTTTCGCTACACGAGTTTGATAAGGTTGGTACTGCAACACTTATAACAAGGACTACGAACGATGTTACTCAGGTTCAAACAGCAACTGTAATGATTTTTTCAATCATGCTTTTTGCACCTTTAACTGCAATAGGTGGTATTGTTATGGCTTTAAGAGAAGATGCAACTTTAACTTGGATTTTTGCAGTTGTAATTCCGCTTCTTGGAATTATTATTGGAATAACTCTTAAATTCGCTATGCCGTTATTTAAATTAATGCAAGTTAAAATAGATAAATTAAATCTTGTATTACGTGAATCACTTACTGGTATTAGAGTTGTACGTGCATTCAATCGTATAAGGACTGAAAAGGCTAGATTCGATGATGCTAACACTGATCTTATGAATAATGCTGTAAAAGTAAATAAGATCATGGCTTTTTTATTGCCAATAATGATGTTTATCATGAATGTTACAACAGTTGCTATTATTTGGTTTGGTGCTAGAAGAATAGATACTGGAGGCATGGAGGTTGGTTCATTAATAGCATTTATACAATATGGAATGCAAATTTTATTCGGATTCTTAATGCTTGCTATGGTATTTATAATGATACCAAGGGCGCAAGCATCTGCAATAAGAATTAATGAAGTATTAGATATGGAGCCAGAAATAATTGATTCAAAGAATACTAAATTAGCTGACAAACAAAGTGGATATGTTGATTTTAAGGATGTAACATTTAGTTACCCAGGTGCAGATCAGCCAGCCATTAGTAATATAACATTTAGTGCAAGACCAGGTGAAACAACAGCTATTATTGGTGGTACTGGTTCTGGTAAGTCAACTCTTATAAACTTAATACCGCGTTTCTATGATGTCACTAGCGGTGCAATATTAGTTGATGGGGTAGATGTTCGCGAAATGAGTCAGGAAAGCCTAAGATCTAAAATAGGTTTTGTTCCTCAAAATACTGTTCTCTTTACTGGAACTATTGCAGAAAACATTAAATATGGTAAAGATAATGCTACTATTGAGCAAATTAAGCATGCAGCCACAGTAGCACAAGCTACTGACTTTATCAATGGAATGAAGGAAGGGTATAATCATCCTATTGCCCAGGGAGGTACAAATGTTTCTGGTGGACAAAAACAACGTCTATCTATAGCGCGTGCCTTAGTTAGACAACCTGAAATATATATATTTGATGATAGTTTTTCAGCACTTGATTTTAAAACTGATGCAAAATTACGAGCAGCACTTAAAAAAGAAACATCAAAATCTACTGTAATAATTATTGCACAAAGGGTTGCAACAGTTATGGATGCAGATAGAATTATAGTAATAGATGACGGCTCAATTGCAGGCATAGGAACTCACAAGGAACTTTTAACCAGTTGTAAGATATACCATGAAATTGTATCTTCACAGCTTTCAGAGGAGGAATTATCATGAGTGAAAAAAATAAGAACAATAAACCAAGCGGGGGTATGGGTGGTGGACCAATGGGATCTTTTGCAGGTCCTAAAGTAAAAGCCAAAGACTTCAAAGGTACATTAAAAAGGCTTTTAAGTTACTTAAAACCACAAAGAACCAATTTTATATTAGTTTTTATATTTGCAATCTTCAGTACCGTTTTTACAATAGTAGGACCTAAGATTTCAGGAAAAGCTATAACTAAATTAGTTGATGGTATGATGAATAAATATGGGTTATTACAGTTACATGCACAGCAAGATAAAATAGCAGCTGTAATAAAGGCTAACCCAGGGGCTGCAAACAGTCCTAAAGTGATTGATGGTCTTGATAAAATTAAGGCAGGAGTATCTAAAATAATGGATATAAATGGTGGAATGATAGATTTCACATATATACGAAACATTATTCTTTTATTACTTGGATTATATGTAATAAGTACGATTTTTGGATTTCTTCAACAATATATAATGGCTGAAGTTGCACAAAAAACTGTATATAATTTACGTAAGGAAGTTGAAGATAAGTTATCTAGATTGCCACTTAAATTCTTTGATTCAAAAACTCATGGTGAGATATTAAGCCGTGTAACAAACGATGTTGATAATATATCAACAACTCTTCAACAAAGTCTTACTCAGCTTATTACATCTATTGTCACAATCATTGGTATTGTAGTTATGATGCTCACAATAAGCCCACTTATGACGCTAGTTGTAATTTTAACATTGCCGTTATATATTGTTGTGACAGCATTTGTAGCAAAACGATCACAAAAATATTTTGCAGCGCAACAAAAGGAAATTGGAGAACTTAATGGTCATGTTGAAGAGATGTATACTGGTCACAAAATTGTTAAATCTTTTGGACATGAGAAGGACTCAGTACAGGAGTTTAGAAATATTAATGACAGGTTATACAATGCAGGATGGAAAGCTCAGTTTATATCTGGGGTAATAATGCCTATGATGAGATTTGTTAGTAATATAGGTTATGTAGTAGTCTGTGTTGTCGGTGGATATTTAGCAACACAAGGAAAAATTACAATAGGTAATATTCAAGCCTTTATTCAATATTCTAATCAATTTACTCAACCAATAGTTCAAACTGCAAATATTGCTAATATTATTCAATCAACAGTAGCATCCGCTGAACGTATTTTTGAATTACTAGATGAAGTTGAAGAGATTGAAGAAACTGCGGATTCTAAGGTAATTGAACTTCCAAAGGGAGAAGTTAAGTTTGCACATGTTGATTTTAGTTACAAAAAAGAAGAATCTCTTATTAAAGATATGAATATTGATGTAAAGAGGGGGCATACAATTGCAATTGTTGGACCAACTGGTGCTGGTAAAACTACACTTGTTAACTTGCTTATGAGGTTCTATGAGATAGATGCTGGTAAAATTTTAATTGATGGAGTTGACATAAGAGATATAAAACGTGGAGAGTTACGTAGTATGTTTGGTATGGTGCTTCAAGATACTTGGTTATTTAATGGAACTATAATGGAGAACATTGCTTATGGTAGAGAGGGAGCAACAGATGAGGAAGCTATGCAGGCAGCAAGAGCTGCCCATGCACATCACTTTATTAAGACTCTTCCTGATGGATATAATACAATACTAAATGAAGAAGCTTCTAATATATCACAAGGACAAAAACAGCTTCTTACTATAGCTCGCGCAATACTTGCTAATCCAACTATTATGATACTGGACGAGGCTACAAGTAGTGTCGATTCAAGAACAGAAGTTTATATACAAAGGGCTATGACAGAACTTATGCAAAATAGAACAAGTTTTGTAATTGCACATAGACTTTCTACAATTAAAGATGCAGAGTTAATTTTAGTTATGGATAAAGGAAGTATTATTGAGATGGGTAATCATAATGAACTTCTTGCTAAAAACGGATTTTATGCAGATCTTTATAATAGCCAGTTTGCTGGTGCAAACTTAGATAATGAAGTAATGTAAAAAGAATGCACTGTAGAAAAAAATTCTACAGTGTATTCTTTTATGTTGACAACCTTTACATTAAGTGATAATATAATTTTGTAAACTAAATAATGTCTAACAGGATTGTGACTGATAATTCAGGCAAGACCTAGGTTAATGTGAAACATACTTATAGCGAGTCTATAGGTGTTTGATTTTAATTTGGGTTTTTTACTTTTAAAACGGTAGTACTAAAAAACAATTAAATATTATTCGAAATTATATAAAATATAATTATATAAAGTGGTGTTAATAATGAAAATAAAAAAAGTATTGAATAATAATGCTGTTACTGTAATGAATAATGAGAATAGGGAAATAGTTGTTATGGGTCTAGGATTAGCTTTTAAAAAAAGGGCTGGAGATGAGCTTGAAGAGGATAGAATTGAGAGGGTATTTACACTAGAAAATAAAGAGGTATCTGAAAGATTAAAGAATCTCATTAGTGAAATTCCTGCAAGATATGTGGAAATTTCAGAAGAAATAATAAAATATGCAGAAGGGAATTTAGGAAAAAAATTAAATGAAAATATATATTTAACTTTAACAGACCATATTAGTTTTGCAATGACTAGACACAAACAAGGATTAAACATAAAAAATCCTATGCTTTGGGAGATAAAAAGATTTTACAAACAAGAATACGCAATTGGACTTATTGCACTTAATATTATAAAAGAAAACTTTGAGGTAACGTTACTAGAGGATGAGGCAGCCTCGATCGCTCTTCATATTGTGAATGCAGAACTAAATCAAGATATGCCAAAAGTTGTAGCTATGACAAAGGTTATTCAGGAAATACTTAATATAATTAGATATAACTTTAAAATGGATTTTGATGAAGAGTCCTTAAGCTACCACAGATTAGTAACACATTTAAAGTTTTTTGCTCAACGAATGATGAATGAAACTACAGCTAAAAGTGATGATGAATATTTATATGACATTGTAATAGAGAAGTATAGTGATGTGTATAAATGTGTAAATAAAATAAAGGCTCATTTAAAAAAAGCTTATAATGCAACATTGTCAAAAGAGGAAATGGTATACCTTACTATTCATATTCAAAGAGTTGTTAATCGAGATACAATTAAATAAAGTAAATAAATGAGGATTGTGACTGAGATTCAGGCAAGACCTAAAATGTTTACTAAATAATCCACTTAATATTATTAGCTTTTAGAAATCAAAAAGCATGATAATTACTTGGAGTGTTTAGTTTACAGTTTAGGTCTTTTTTTTATAAATTTTAGAAAAATTAAATTAAGGGGTGAATTAAATGGACTATAATAATCTAGCAAGTCAAATTCTTAAGTTGGTTGGGGGAGAAAAAAATGTATTAAGTGTTGTTCATTGTGCTACCAGATTACGATTTAAATTAAGAGATAAGAAAAAGGCAAATAAGATTGAACTCGATAAAACAAATGGTGTTTTAAGCGTAGTTGAAAGCGGAGGACAATTTCAAGTAGTTATTGGAAGTGATGTTTCCGATGTTTATAAAGAAATAATAAAAATTGCAAGTTTTGGCGTGAAGTCTGATTCAGAAGACGTAGTAACAGAAAAAGAATCAGTTTCTTCAAAGATTTTCGGAGTTATTTCAGGAAGTTTTTCACCACTTATTCCAGCACTTGCTGGTTCAGGTATGTTGAAAGCATTACTTACAGTTCTTACAATGACAGGTTTGTTATCTGTTCATAGTGGAACTTATAGCATTTTGTCTGCAGCTGCAAACGCTATTTTCTACTTTTTACCAATATTCCTCGGAATCACTTGTGCTATTAAATTAGAGGCTAATCCATATGTCGGAGGAATTATTGGAGCAGCTCTTTTAGAACCGAATATTACGGCACTGCTTCTTGTAGGCAAAACGACTTCGTTTATTGGAATACCTGTTGTATTGATGAATTACTCATCTACTGTGTTTCCAATTTTTATAGCTGTTAGTATTTTTGCAGTGTTTGAAAGACTACTTAAGAAAATTATACACAAAGATGTACAAATGTTTTTAGTTCCTATGATATCTATGATGGTTATGGTGCCTTTAACTGTAATAGCCTTTGGACCTTTTGGTGTTTACGCTGGAAATGCTATTGGAGCAGGAGTTACATTTTTAAGTGGTAAAAGTGGCATATTAACAGGGGCTGTTATGGGTACTGCTTGGACATTCTTAACTATACTTGGGCTTCATTGGGGGTTAGTGCCTATTATTTTATCAAATATTGCATCTGGTGGTGACCCGATTTATGCAATGGCCGCAGCGGCTGTTTTTGCTCAAATGGGTTTGGCTTTTGGTATTTTTGTAAAAACAAAAGATAAAGAATTAAAAACACTCTCAGGAGCCGCATTGTTACCAGCATTACTCTCAGGAGTAACAGAACCTATAATTTATGGGTTGCTATTACGTTTTAAGCGTACTATTCCATATGTTGCTATTGCTGGAGCTGTCGGTGGAGCAGTTAGTGGAGTATTAGGAGTACAAGAAAAAGTTTTTGCTTTTCCTAGTGCATTATCAATTCCAGCATTTTCGCCAATGCCTAGGTACGCAATTGCTATGTCAGTTCCTTTTGTTATGGTAGCACTTCTTATTATAATATTTGGATATGAAAGTAAAGATAAAAGAATTAAAGTTAAAGATGAGTTAAATAATGGAGATGAATCATTCTTATTAAAGAAAGAAGTTATTGTTAGTCCATTAACTGGAGAAGTAAAATCGTTATCATCCGTGAATGATCCTGTTTTTTCAGCAGGAACAATGGGAAAAGGGATTGCTATAGAGCCAACAATCGGTGAGGTTGTATCGCCAGTAAATGGAACCGTTAAGGCAATATTTCCAACAAAGCATGCTATTGGAATTATGTCTGATGGAGGCGCTGAAATATTGATCCATATTGGAATAAATACGGTTCAATTAGAAGGGAAATATTTTACCCAAATAGCTAAACAAGAAGATAGGGTGAAACAAGGTGACATATTAGTAAAATTTGATATAGACAAAATAAAAGAAGCAGGATATGAAGTTATAACACCTATTATTATAACAAATACTGACAATTATTCAGATGTTTTGGCAAGTAACATAAAACAAATTAAAAAGGGTGAAACACTATTAACTATTGTATAGTTAAAAAATAATTTGAAATATAAAAAATGAGTAAGTAAAAAATAATGAATAATAGGAGGAACTAAAAATGCAAAGTAATACAGAAAGATTTCCAAAAGGATTCTTATGGGGTGGAGCAGTTGCTGCTAACCAATGTGAAGGGGCATATAATGAAGATGGTAAGGGATTGTCAACACAGGATATAGCACCAAGAGGCATCATTGGGAAAATCACAAAAGAACCAACAGAAGATAACTTGAAATTGATAGGTATTGATTTCTATCATAGATATAAAGAGGATATCAAATTATTTGCTGAGATGGGATTTAAGACATTTAGAACATCTATTGCATGGTCTAGAATATTTCCGAATGGTGATGATGCCATGCCTAATGAGAAAGGGTTACAATTTTATGATGATTTATTTGATGAATGTTTAAAATATGGAATGGAGCCACTGGTTACAATTTCTCATTATGAGACGCCTCTAGCCTTATCTAAGAATTATGATGGTTGGGTAAATAGAAAGCTTATAGGATTTTTTGAAAACTATTGCAAAACAATCTTTCATAGGTACAAAAATAAAGTGAAATATTGGCTTACATTTAATGAGATTAATTCGGTATTGCATCAACCGTATATGAGCGGTGGTATATTTACAGATAAAGAAAAGTTAACAAAACAGGATTTATATCAAGCAATTCATCATGAATTAGTAGCAAGTGCAATGGCAGTTAAGATTGGACATGAAATGATGCCTGGTGCAAAAATTGGGTGTATGATTCTTGGAGTACCCAATTATCCATTAACTCCTGATCCTAGTGATGTAATTGAAGCAATGAAACAAGATAGGGAAAACTTATATTTTGCAGATGTCCATGTAAGGGGAGTATATCCTAAATATATGGATAAATATTTTAAAGATAATAATATAAAAATTATTATGGAACCAGGAGATGTTGAGGTTCTCAAAAATACAGTAGACTTTATTTCATTTAGTTACTATATGAGCTCTTGTGCAACAGCAGATTTAACAAAGGCAAAAGGAGTAAGTGGGAATATAATCTCAGGAGTCCCAAATCCATATTTAGAATCTTCGCAGTGGGGATGGCAAATAGATCCAAAGGGATTGCGATATATTCTCAATCTTTACTATGATCGCTATCAAAAACCACTATTTATTGTTGAAAATGGGTTAGGTGCTGTTGATGAATTAGTAATTGATAAAGATGGAAAGAGAACTGTCGATGATGATTATAGAATTAAATATCTAAATGATCATTTGGTTCAGGTAGCCAAGGCAATAGAAGATGGGGTAGATGTAATGGGGTACACCTCATGGGGCTGTATTGATCTTGTTAGTGCATCAACTGCAGAATTTAAGAAACGTTATGGGTTCATATATGTAGACCGTAATAATGATGGAACAGGTACTTTAGAAAGATACAAGAAAAAAAGCTTTAATTGGTATAAAGAAGTAATAAGAACAAATGGAAAAAGCTTGATATAGGATTTATGCATCGAAAGCCACGTTGAAATTAATTTCAACGTGGCTTTTTAAATTTAAAAAAGTTATATATCATGGTTTTATATACGCAGAGTTTGACGAAAGTTGCGAATGAATTATAGTGCTAAAAACAGTATAATTAAAGGAAGTTATGTATATTTGTAGAAATATATATGTATTAAAGAATAAATAGACTGATGTTATGATTAATAATATGATTAAAATCATTATTTAAATAATAAAACGAAAGGAGGTGCGCATTATGGGAAATATAATGACAAGTATAAGTATGGATTGTAAGGATGATAGTGTAAATAAAGATAAATATATAAACAAATATGATTTAGAAAAGAAATTAAATGAAAAAATTATGAGACTTGAAAACGAACTGCAGCATACTAAGGAATGTCTTCAATTATCAAATGAGGAACATCTTGTTTATAATGAAGAACTAATGAGTGCAAACGAAGAATTTAAAGCAGTAAATGATGAATTATTAAAAATAAATACTCAGTATCAACATAAAAATCAAGAATTGTCTGATCTATATAGTGATGTGACAAACTATTTAAATAGCACAGATATTGGAACTATTTTTCTAGATGAAAAACTTTGTATAAGAAAGTTTACACCTAGCATTACTAAAGAGATAAACCTTAAGGTGCAAGATATTGGGCGTCCAATGCATGATATATCAAATAATCTCATCAATGATGATTTAAATATAGGTGCAATTGAAGTATTGAGTAGTCATATGTTATATGAGAAGGAAATTGAAAGCAAAAATGGTAGTTGGTATTTATTGAAATGTGCACCCTACTGTACATTTGACAATTTAATTAAAGGGGTTGTTTTATCTCTTGTGGATATAACAAACAAAAAATTATTAGATGAAACAATTTTATCGGAAACTTTAAAGACGGAGTTTTTCAGTAATCTTTCTCATGAACTGAGAACGCCCTTAAATATAATTTTATGTACTTTGCAGCTTTTGGATACATATACAACTGGTAGTGAAGTTAATGATAAAGAGAGAAAATTTAAACAATATATTGGTATAATGAAGCAGAATTGTTATAGGCAATTAAGACTCGTTAATAATATGATTGATATTACAAAACTTGATGCAGGTTTTTTTAATCTAAATTTACAGAATTGTAACATTGTAAATGTTGTGGAGAGTGTTACTATGTCAGTAGCCGAGTATATTAAAACTAAATCTATTAAATTAATTTTTGATACTGATATAGAGGAGTGTATAATGTCTTGCGATCCAGAAAAGATTGAAAGGGTGATACTAAATCTACTTTCCAATTCGATAAAGTTCACAAGATCAGGTGGGAGTATGAAAGTTAATATGTATGATAAAGGAAAAAACATTATAATATCCATAAAAGATACAGGAATAGGAATTCCACCTGATAAGTTAAATATTATTTTTGATAGGTTTAGACAGGTAGATAGGTCACTTACACGAAAACAGGAAGGCAGTGGTATAGGACTTTCCATAGTGAAATCACTTGTCGAGTTACATGGGGGTACAATTTCAGTAAGGAGCGAATACGGCAAAGGAACAGAGTTTATTATTGTACTTCCAATAATAGTGCTTCCTAAAGAGAATGATATATTTGAAGTGTTTGAATCTGAATCACAAGAAAGGATTGAGAGAATACATATTGAGTTTTCCGATATTTACTCTTTAAATTAGATAGATTTGTGTATATGTCGTTAAAACGGATTATTTTAAAAATATAGAAGTTTAAAGACTATTATACTTTGGTTACAAACAATTTGTTATAATAATGTGTACATAAATCTGTTAATGGAGGGCTATTATGAAAGAGAATAAGAACATTGATACAAAAGTAGGGACCAAAGATTATTGTAGTGATGATATTAAAATAGATGCATCAGAAACAGACTTTTCAATTGTTGGCATAGGTGCATCCGCAGGGGGATTGGAGGTTCTGTCAGATTTCCTTCGTAATGTGCCTGAAAATAGCGGCTTGGCTTATGTTATAGTTCAGCACATGGAGAAGGATAGTAAGGATATTTTGGTAGAGTTACTTCAGGGCGATACAAGTATGAGGGTTGTACAGGCCTATGAGAACATATCTGTGGAACCTGACAAAGTCTACATAATTCCACCAAATAAGGATATGACGATCAAAAATAACGTGATACATATTTCTGATTATAGGCAGCCCCGCGCTCTGCATCTGCCTATAGATTCCTTTTTTTACTCACTTGCGAGTGATAAGGGAGAGAGAAGTATTGGTGTCATACTATCGGGTATGGGGAGTGACGGTACAGCGGGAATTAGAAAAATTAAGGAAAAAGGCGGAGGTGTATTTATTCAAGAACCTTCCTCTGCTAAATATGATGGCATGCCTTGTAGCGCTATTAAGACAGAAGTAGCAGACGTTATATCGACTGTAGAGATAATGCCTTCAAAGATTATTTATTATATAGAACACAAGACAAATATGGTTGTGGTTGACAAGGAACAGACAGAAAAACTAAAGTGTCACTTCGATAATATTATAGCTATGTTACGAGCACATACAGGGCATGATTTTTCTTCATATAAAAGAAACACTATACAGCGTAGGATTGAGCGATGTATGGGTATTCATAAATTCCATGATATAGCTACATATGTGAGCTTTTTAAAGAAGAATCCTCAAGAATTGGAATTGTTATTTAAAGAATTTTTAATTGGAGTTACAAATTTCTTTCGTGAACAGGCGGAGTGGGAATTGCTAAAAGACAAAGTTATACCGGCAATCTTAGCACAGCGGTCGCCAACTGATACGGTTCGAGTTTGGATATCTGGCTGTTCTACTGGTGAAGAGGCTTATTCCTTAGCAATTGTTTTCAAAGAGGTGATAAACAAATTAAAGCCTTTCAAAGACTTTTCTATTCAGATTTTTGCTACTGATCTAGACTCTGAAGCTATTGATAAAGCACGGGAGGGGGTTTTCTATGAAAATATCGAAAAAGATATGTCGAGCGAACGCCTAAGTAAGTATTTTGTTAAGGCGGATCGTGGCTATCAGGTTGTTAAAGAAATTCGGGATATGGTCATATTTGCTCAGCAGAACATGATTAAGGATCCTCCATTTACAAAGGTTGATATAATGATTTGCAGGAACTTACTTATCTACTTGACACCAGAAATTCAGAAAAAGCTTATTCCTCTTTTTCATTACAGTCTTAATAGTGGTGGATTTTTATTTTTAGGAAGTGCGGAGTCAGTAGGGAACTTTACTGATCTTTTTAAACCACTTGACCTCAAATCGCGAATTTATCAGAGGCTTAGGCCTTTAATTCAGAAGGAGCCTATAGAATTTCCTAACTCCTTTGCACCGTATCAACCAGAAGCGAACCAGCCGTCGGAAGAGGTTCAAAACATGCAGTCGCTAGCTGATAAACTAGTTTTGCAGCATTATTCACCTGCAGCAGTTCTTGTTAATGGTAAAGGTGATATCCTCTACATTACTGGGCGAACGGGTAAGTACCTGGAACCGGCTACCGGCAAGGTTAATTGGAATATTTTTGCCATGGCACGTGAAGGGTTAAATTATAAATTGAATGACGCTTTCTACAAGGCTGTTAGGGGAAAAGAAGTGGTTATTTCCAAGAATGCTGTTGTACTAAACGAAGGTGGAAAGCTTAGGGTAGATATCACAGTAAATCCTCTTAAAGAGCCGGAGACGCTACGAGGGATGGTAATGATTATTTTTACTGATGTAGTAACTCCTACTGTATGCGAAAAAACAAGCGCAACCGGACAAATACCTGTCAGTAATAAGAGGGAGGGGGAACTAGAGAGAGAACTACTACAAGCTCGCCAAATGTGGCAAGCTAGCAGTGTAGAAATGCAGGTATCTCAAGAAGAATTCAAATCAAGTAACGAGGAATTACAGTCATGCAACGAAGAACTTCAGTCGACAAACGAGGAACTGACCACAACCAAGGAAGAAGTACAGTCCTCAAATGAAGAGCTGAAGACAATCAATTTTGAACTACAGGATAAGTTGGACGACTTGTCATTAGTCACAAACGATATGAAAAATCTAATGGATAGCACGAAGATTGCCACCTTATTTTTGGATAATGAGTTGCTTGTTAAACGCTTTACCAATCAAATGACTGTAGTCTCAAGGCTTATACCAAGCGACGTAGGAAGGCCAGTTACTGACATCGTGTCAGATCTTATTTATACTGAACTAACAGAGGATGTTAGGCAGGTGCAAAGCACGCTGATTGCAGTTGAGAAACAGATATTGTCTCGCGATGGTAGTTGGTTTAATGCGTCAATCCTTCCTTATCGCACGTTGGATGGTAAAAGTGATGGTGTAGTAATCACTTTTGTAAATATCACTAAATTAAAAACGATAGAGGCGGAGCTCGGTAAATCAAAATTGGCTTTGCAAAAGCGTATTGAGGATCAAGATGGCGAGCTGTTAATTGCAAATAATAGGCTGATGGATCAAGAAGAACGAGGTCATAGAGAAATCGCTGCGTCTATTGATCAGGAGCAGTAAGTTATAAGTATTTCATCCCTCGAGGTATATATATAAGTTATTTTACACATAGTAATAACAATATTTAAAACTGAGGGGTGAAGGTATTGGATATAATTTCGTTAATTAAGAAAGTTCATAAGAGAGAAGATGTTGTAGATATCCAGGAGGCATTTAATATATATAGTCTTTTAAGAGCAAGATATGTAAGCACTCAAACAGTTCAATTATTTAAGAATTTTGTTCATGACGTAGATTGGGAAGTAATCCTAGGTGGATTTCAGAAAAATTTTGAAAATCAAATAAATAATTTAGAAAAATTAGGTGAAAAATTTCGTATCATAATGCCAAACAGACCTCCGGTGGACGTCAAGTTTGCAACTCGTCTTAATGATATAACAGATGATTATATATATAAAAAGATATACCATGACCTTGTAGCACAGCTGATGTCTCTTAGCCATGCGGTTCGTTCAACCAGTACAAATGACAATTTAAGAAATGTTATTATAGAAGATTTAAAGGTACATTTTCAGGATTTTGATACACTTTATAAGTTTGGTAAATTGAAAGGCTGGGAGGAAACATATCCTACATACAAAACAGCTATTATTCAGGATAAGGAACAGCTTTCCACTTCAGAAGCCTTTCATATTTGGGATCATATTGTTATGAGATATGAACAAATTGAACTCATTGGTATATTCTCAGGTTTTGCTCATGATACTGAGTTTAAAGTGATACTTGAGCATGGGGTATATATTTACAACAAGCAGGTTAACAAGCTTGAAAAATTAGCACTAAAGCTTAATATACCGTTGCCTAATAGATCGGCACTACCGGTCGCAACTCCAATAGACCCAGAAATGATTACGGATAAGTTTATGTATCGAATTATTTTAAGCTGGCAATTATCTGCATTGGATGCTCATCTTAGAGCAATAATTGAGACTATTAGGAACGAATCCTTGCGTAAGTTATGGACTGATATCCTTGATGCTGAGCTCAGTTATTACGACAAATATCTTAAGTATGGAAAAATGAAAGGCTGGACGAGAGTAGTACCAATTTATGGGGAGCCGGTTACATAAAATTTTAAAAAGTATATATTACTATTAATGCACTCAACTCGCTAAGAACTACTAATTTTATTTTTAATTAATTTACTAAAAAACATAAACTATACGCTCAAACATATGTTTTTCTTAACGCAACTTAATTAGAAGTAAAATAAGAAGTTCTAAAGCTTGTTTCAATGCATTATACGTAACATATACTTTTTTTGCGTATAATAATATTTTTATTTTAGTATAACATTATACTCTTTAAGCCAAGTGTTTATTTGAATTAAATATGCTATAAGTTGAGGCCCTGTCATAAGTTGACCATACCAAGGATTCTTATAGGCATTACCACCAGAATCAACTATTTCTTGAACATGCTTCTGGTCTATTAGTTGTAGTATTGGTGATGATTTATCCTTTAGTATATTATTCATAAGCGTTTGAACAGCCATTGTATAACCTGGATTATGAGTTTTTGGATAAGGACTCTTTTTTCTCCAAAGTACATCATCTGGAAGAAGGCCTGTGAGAGCTTCACGTAGAACTCCTTTTTCACGTCCTTTATAATATTTCATATCCATAGGAATATTATAGGCATATTCTACAAGTCTTTGGTCTGCAAAAGGAACTCTTACTTCAAGGCCACTCGCCATACTCATTCTATCTTTTCTTGTAAGTAATGTTATCATGAACCATTTTATATTTAAATAGAATAATTCTCTCATTCTATGCTCTCTTTGGCTTTCACCAGGAACACCTGGAACCTGCCTTAAACTTTCATCATATTTATCTTGAACATACTCTTCTAGTGGAAGACTCTGAAGATCAGGAGAGAGTATACTTTTTCTATCACTTACGAATTTTGACCATGGGAATGTAGTCGCATTAATATCTTCCTCGCGTCTAAACCATGGATAACCACCAAAGAGTTCATCAGCGCATTCGCCTGAAAGAGCAACTGTAGAATTTTTTCTTACCTCTTTGCAAAAGAGATATAATGATGAGTCTACGTCAGCCATACCCGGTAAATCGGTAGCCATAACAGCATCTTTAAGATATGAGGCAAGCTCGGGTGTATCAATTAATATATCGTGATGATCAGATCCAATATAGTCTACCATTTTATAAATCCAGTCTGCATCCGTATTTGGTTGAAATTCTGTAGGTTTAAAAAACTTTCTATTATCAACATAATCTATAGAATAAGTGTTCAAGTTAGGCATATTATTTTTCTTGAAGTAGGTAGAGGCTACTGCCGAAATTATACTTGAGTCAAGACCGCCAGATAAAAATGTGCACACTGGAACATCCGCAACTAGTTGCCTTTCTATTGAGTCTACAAGCAATGAACGTATGTGATCTGAAGTTGTAGATAAATTCTCATCATGTGTTTTAGCAGTAAGTTTCCAATATTCTTTTGTTTTAATACCCTCCTTATTATAAATTAAGCTATGCGATGGTGGTAATTCTTTTATATTTTGAAAGATACCACTACCGAGAGGTCTTGCAGGTCCAAAGCCAAATAGCTCAGTAAGGCCTTGTTTATCAAGGATTGGGTCTACCAATGGATGAGCTAAAAGTGTCTTTATCTCTGAACCGAAAATTAATGAATTATCCTTGAGTGTATAAAATAGTGGTTTAACCCCTAGAGGATCTCTTGCTAAAAATAATGTTTGATGTGTTTCATTCCAAACTCCAAAGGCATAAATGCCGTTTATATGTTTAACACATTCGGCTCCCCAGAAAATAAAGGCTACTAGAAGTACTTCAGTATCAGAATATGAGGTAAAACTAAAACCATTTTCTTTTAATATCTTCCGTACGTCTTCTGTATTATATAGCTCACCATTATAAACGATAGTATAGGTATTATTGCCTATTTTTCTTGTCATAGGTTGTGAGCCGCCTTCTGGATCAACAACCACAAGACGCCTATGACCTAAAAGCGCATGCTTTGAAAAATGAAAACCACCGGCATCAGGTCCTCTTTGTTTCAATGTATCGGTCATTTTAAAAAGAATTCTATTTTCTTTTTCAATATTAGTATACAAATTAATCCATCCTGCAATACCGCACATTTTATCATCTCCTAAATTTAAATAACATTGTCATATATATGTTATGTTATTTAGTTTGAAAGGTGTATATAAATAGTATAGGTTAATTTAGAATTCAGTAAAAACTCAGATAATTGACACTTGTACTTCTAAACATATTATGATAAACTAGAGACTAATTAAATAATAAACTACCTAGGGTAGAGGTGCTGTGTCTATTAGTACTTATTTGGAGCATGCAAGCGAGGATAAATAAGAAAAGGAGTTATGGCCGAAGAAAATATATTTGGTAAAATTATTTTCTGGTTTTACACATAATATGTGTAGGGTTGTCACTAATTTATTAGTGGAGAGCTACAAGGTACACGAAGTTTGTGTAAAAATACATATTTTATGCAGCAAGGGTGTTCCTTTGCTGCATTATTTTTTTTTGGAAACATGTATTAACAGTAAAAAATCAAAATATTAGCGACAGATTAAGGAATACACAAAAGTTGTAAATTATATTAGGGGTGATTTAATAATGTCAGTAGTTGTCCAAAAGTATGGGGGTTCATCTGTAGGTACTACAGAAAAAATTAAAAAGATCGCACAAAGTATAATAAAAAGAAAAGATAAAGATAAGGATACGGATTTAGTAATAGTAGTATCAGCTATGGGAGATACTACAGATGATTTATTATCATTATCAAAAGGAATAGGAGAAGAGCCAGATAAAAGGGAATTAGATGCATTACTCTCAACGGGAGAAATAATTTCAAGTGCATTACTTGCTATGGCAATTAAGGGACTTGGATATGATGCAATAAGTTACACTGCATACCAAATTGGAATCAAGACTAGTGGACAATATGGTAAGGCATTAATTGAGGATATACATGGTAACAAAATTAAAAAAAGTTTAAAAGAAGGTAAAATTGTAATAGTTGCTGGCTTCCAAGGAATAAATGGAGAAGGTGATATTACGACACTGGGTAGAGGTGGTTCTGATACTACCGCGGTTGCGCTTGCAGTAAAGCTTAATGGAAGATGTGAAATATATACGGACGTTTCCGGTATATATAGTGTAGATCCTAGAGCTTATAGTGAGGCTAAAAAATTAGATGAAATAGAATATGAAGAGATGCTTGAACTTGCAAGTTTGGGGGCTCAGATAATGCATTCAAGGTCAATCGAGCTTGCTCAAAAATATGGTATACCTATATATGTAGGATTAAGTGATAGTGATATTAAAGGAACTGTAATTAAGGAGGTAAAAAACGTGAATATGGAAAGTAAACCAGTAACTGGTATTGCAACAAGTGATGATGATGTTGCAGTAACGCTTAAAAATATACCTAAAGATGTAAATATATTGTCAACGATATTTGAAGCTATAGGAAGTAAACGGGTTAATATAGATATGATAAGTCAATCATCGCCTGTAGATGGAATGGTGAGTGTGTCGTTCACAATTCCTAAAGAAAGCTTAAAAAATAGTTTGAAAATCATAGAAAAAATAACAGTTGATAATAAAGTTATAGTTGATGAGGATATAACTAAATTTTCTATGGTGGGTCTGGGGATGAAGACAACCTCTGGAGTTGCTGCTAGAATGTTCAAGATTTTTAGTGAAAATGACATCGAGATTAAAATGATTACTACATCAGAAATAAGAATTACTTGTGCAATTAAAACTAGTGACAAACTAAAGGCTATAAAGCTTGTTGCAAAGGAATTTAATCTATAAATAATATATTGATATAAGGAGGGATTTATGTGAGATTTTTCGGCAACGTAAAAAATGAGAATAATACGTTAAGTATTGCAGGTGTAAGTGCACAGGTTCTAGCAAAGGAGTATGGTACTCCACTTTACATAATGGATGAACAGCTTATACGAGATAATTGTAGAAGGTTCTATAATTCTTTTAAAGCTAAGAGTGAACATAATAAGGTAGCTTATGCAGGGAAAGCATTTTTAACTATTGCAATGTGTGAAATTATAAAAGGTGAAGGTTTATATTTAGATGTAGTTTCTGGAGGAGAATTGTACACTGCTTATAAGGCTGGATTTCCATTGGAAAACATATATTTTCATGGTAATAATAAAACAATTGATGAAATTAAAATGGCAATAGAACTTGGAGTTGGAACCTTTGTGGTAGATAATCTTCATGAAATGGAAATTATAAATGAAAATGCAAATGAAAAAGGTATTATTCAACGGGTTATTCTTAGAGTAACTCCTGGTATAGAAGCCCATACTCATGATTACATAAAAACTGGACAGATTGATTCAAAGTTTGGATTTACTATATTAAATAATGAGTTTGAAGAAGTTATAAGGACTGTTTTAAGTTTACCCAGTATAAAACTTGCAGGACTTCATTGTCATATAGGGTCTCAAATTTTCGAAGTAGAACCTTATAGAGAAGCAGTAAATATAATGACAACTGTAATTAAGCATATAAAAGAAAAATTTAATTATGATATAGAAGAATTAGATTTAGGTGGAGGATTTGGCGTTTATTATGATGAGGGTGATGAGCCTAAGGAAATAGAAGAATTTTGCTCAGTTATACTTGAGGAGACTAAAGTTTGCTGTAAAGAATATGGAATAAAACAGCCCATTCTTGTTATAGAACCTGGTAGATCAATTGTAGCTAATGCAGGTATAACACTATATACTGTAGGTGCAATAAAGGATATTCCAGACGTTAGAAAGTATGTGGCAGTGGATGGTGGAATGACTGATAATATAAGACCAGCTTTGTATAATGCACAATATCAATGTGTGCTTGCAAATAAAATAAGTGGATCATGTATGGAAGTAATTACAATTGCAGGTAAGTGTTGCGAAAGTGGTGATATACTCCTTGAGGGTGTTAATTTACCAAAGGTGAATAGTGGAGATCTTATGGCTGTATTATCAACTGGTGCTTATGGTTATTCAATGAGTAGTAATTATAATAAAATACCTAAGGCTCCAGTAGTTTTAGTTAATGAGGGTAATCACAAAATAATATGCAAAAGACAAACATACAAAGATATGATTAGTAACGAAGTATGTTTATAGGTAACAAAGTATCAAATTCTCCAGCGTGACTTGCAACATGAGCTTGAAACGTGAAATTGTATTAAGAAATTCTAATATTTTGCTACAATAAAATTCTCTATCGTTCACACTCGACGTCCTGTCTCGGGTTCACTAGCTTGCCATCCTGGCAAGCTCACGAGAATTGTATTTCTGCAAAACAAGAATTACTAAATACAATTTCAATAGTTTCTTCGTCTCTTGTTGCAATCCACTCCGGAGAAACTTATACTATTATTTACACTATAGTGTATCTGTAAAAGATGGAAAATATTGAAAGAACTAATATCCTATTAAAAAAAATCTTTTAGCCGTTAGGCTGTCGATGTGCTATATAATTTTTAAATTTAAGGTTGTATGAGAAGAACTTTTAAATGCACTTCAATGTTTTTTCGTTTCTTGTTGCAAGTCACTGCAGAGAAACTTATACTATTATTTATTTGTACTAAAGTGTATCTGCAAAAGTTGGTAAATAAGAAAAGAATGAAAGAGATTAATAGCTTTGCTAAAAAGTCTTTTAGCCGCTAGGCTGCCAATGTGATACACATCTTTGAATTTGGGATATGTTTAATAAAAATGTTGATAATATGAAAAAATCAAGGGAATCCATTTTGGGTTCCCTTGATTTGTATTTCCGTATATTGTAGTTTGTTTTTTTAAAATAAAGTTATTTTTAGTTTTAAATTAAAAGCAATATAATTGTATGAAAACTGGATTTGAAAGCGCTTGCTAAAATTTATTTTTGTAATATAAATTTAAAAATATGGATACCATAAGCATAAAAAATAGAACAGCAAGTAAAGTTAAAAAAATTATTTGATTAAAAAATCCGGCGATAATAGTAGCAATTGTTATTACAGCTAATGATAATCTAAATCCAGAAACACCAGTTTTATCATAAATAAGTTTTGTTCTCTCATCGTGTTCTTCTATATAAAGAGTTTTCAATCCGTCTTCAGTTTTTAAGGCCTTACTATATTTTCTAATATATATTAACATGGCAATCTGAAGACCTATAAATATACCTATTTGTGATCCTGGTATTAAATCAGAAATATCTTCATTGATGCCTGTGGTCATACTTACAAAAGTGCCGGTTAGGGCAATGAATACAGCTGCGAGGCAGGCGAATGTTCTCATAAATTTTAAATTTTTACTTAATAACTTTTTATATTCTACCATTATATAATCCCTCCATTTTATAAAACCTTATTTTATAATTTATTAATTTCTGAAAAATCAAAAACCTTTTCAATTGTAAGATTGAAATATTTTGCTATTTTGTATGCAAGAACAAGTGAGGCTGTATATTTTTCACACTCTAAGGATGTGATTGTTTGTCTTGAAACACCGACTGCTAATGCTAGTTCCTCTTGAGATAATTTGTTTTTTTTCCTAAGTTCTTGAATACATGTTTTCATATTAGATCTCCCCTGCAATGTTAACTTTGCATTTTTAGTATAGCTAGCTTTGCCGAAAAAATAAAAAATAAGAGCAGTGGGAATTCCACTGCTAAATATAATATATAGTATATAACTGAATTTATTTCCTAAAATATACCTTCTTAAGTTATACTCCTATATAATCTCTATCTATTGTCATAACAGCATTATAATAAGGGTAAGATTTTTTAAGAGCTATATTAATATCATCTTGAAGTTTAAGCTCATCACTTTCTGAAAATTTAGGATCGAAATCAATTACGACATCAAAGATTAAATTTTTATGATTACCTTCGCCTACAATTCTAAAGTCATGAATTGATTTTATTATAGAAAAGGATTTTAATATATTTAAAAGCTCTAAGCGAGATGCGTTAACTTCCTTGTCTGTTTTGTTTATAGGATCCATGTGAATAACTAAATATAGACTAAATTCATCAGAAATTTCTTTTTCAGCCTCGTCTATAATTTCATGGATTTTAACTATAGACATATCACAAGGAACTTCAGCATGAATAGATCCCATACATCGGCCGGGACCATAGTTATGTATAACTAAATCATGGCAACCTGTAATATGATCAAAGGATAGTAATTTTGATCGAATTCCGTTTACTAGTTCTATATCAGGTGCTTCACCAAGAAGCGGGTTCATGGTTTTTTTTATAAGCGAGTATCCAGCATATATTATTATAAGGGATACAAGGATACCTATGTACCCATCTAGTGGGAAATTAATCCAAATGGATAAAAGAAGTGATAGTGCAACGCAGCTTGAACTTACTACATCACTTAATGCATCAGTTGAAGAGGCTTCTAGGGCTGAGGATTTTATAGCTTTGCCCATAATCTTATTAAACCTACTAATCCAAAGTTTAGCACCTATTGAGGCTAATATTAATATAAAGGGTATAAGCTTAAAAATTACTTTTGATGGATGAATTATTTTATCAAAAGAGGTTTTAATAAATTCAAAACCTACTAGAATTACTATAAACGACACTATAAGACCAGAAATATATTCAAGTCTTCCATGACCAAAGGGATGTTCTTTGTCTGCTGGTTTACTAGCTAATTTAAAACCTAGAATTGTAATAACTGACGAAGCAACATCCGATAAATTATTAAAGGCATCTGCTGTAATTGCTATACTATTTGATATTATTCCTATAATTAGTTTTGTAGTAAAAAGTACTAAATTTAAAATAATTCCAACTGAGCCACCTAGGTAACCATAGGAATCTCTTACTTTTTTATTATTTATATCTTGATAATTTTTTACAAATTTTGAAATTAAAAATTTTGATAACATATTTACACCTCTAGTTATATAGTATAATTTAAAAAATTAAATTTAAACACATTTTTTATAATTAATTATAACATTTATTTAGTTTTTATAGAAATATTATGCAATAAATTTGTTATACTAATAATAGAGATAAGCAAGGTGCTTATATGTCTTAGCATTAATTGGAGGAATATATATGTCTAAAAAATTAGAATTTGCCCAAAATCTTATTGATTATATTTATGATAGTCCAACAGCATACCATGCTGTAGCAAAGGCCAAAGAAGATTTAAGCAAAGCAGGTTTTGTGGAAATTAAAGAAGAAGATAAATGGGAACTTAAAAAAGGCGGGAAATATTTTGTGACTAAAAATGATTCTGCACTAACTGCGTTTGTAGTTGGAAAGGGAGAAATTGAGGAAAGTGGCTTTAAAATTATTGGAGCACACACAGATTCACCAAGCTTTAGAATAAAACCGAGCCCAGAAATGGTAGTAGATAATGTGTATGTAAGATTAAATACAGAAGTTTATGGTGGACCTATATTAAATACATGGATGGATAGGCCACTCGCAATAGCTGGTAGGGTAACTTTAAGAAGCAAGGATATTTTGCATCCTGAAACTAGGCTAGTAAATATTAAAAGACCAATTATGATAATTCCTAATTTAGCTATTCATATGAATAGAAATGTTAATAATGGTATTGAACTAAATAAGCAAAAGGATCTATTGCCATTACTTTCAATGGTTAATGAAAATCTAGAAAAAAACAATTATCTTATTAGTGCCATTGCAAAAGAATTAGCTGTAGACCTTAAGGAAATTATAGATTTTGATTTATTCCTTTATGAGTATGAAAAGGGATCAATTATAGGACTTAATAATGAATTTATATCAAGCTCAAGGTTGGATGATTTAGCTATGGTACATGCTGGGATAAGTGCAATATCTAGGGGCTCGTCTGTCCAGGCGACAAATGTAATAGTTTGTTTTGATAACGAAGAGGTGGGAAGTTCAACAAAGCAGGGAGCTGACTCAAATATGCTAGTTGATATTTTAGAGCGTATTACAATTTCTCTCCATAAAAATCGTGAAGAGTTTTTTAGAGCTATATCTAAATCATTTATAATATCTGCAGATAATGCACACGCTGTTCATCCTAATAGTCCGGAAAAAAATGACCCAACAAACAAACCCTATATTAATAAAGGCCCAGTTATAAAAATTAGTGCGAGTCAAAGTTATACAACTGATAGTAACTCAGATGCAGTTTATGAATTAATTTGCGAAAAGGCGAGTGTTCCAATTCAAAAATTTGTTAATAGGTCTGATGCTAGGGGCGGTTCAACTATAGGGCCAATATCTTCAACTCATTTAAATATACGGTCAGTAGATATGGGAAGTCCAACTTTGGCTATGCATTCAATAAGAGAATTAGGTGGAGTATTAGATCATTTTTATGTAACAAAATCTTTTGAAGAATTTTATAAAATCTAAGATTAATTAGCTAATTAACATCCATATAAAAAACTCACAATATTTAATTGTGAGTTTTTTTGTTGTTTTTACTAATAATTGAACAATTAGTTGGGGATAATAATTTCAACTAGTTCTAAAACTTTACAAAGTTTATTAACAAAAAGTATTAAAGGGGTGTTTATAATGCCATATGTTATATTAGGGGCAATAGTTGCAATAAGTATTTTAGCTTATATAGTTGTAAGAAAAAATTTAAATCATTATGAAGAAGAAAATTTACTGAAAGATGTTCCAACCATAAATGTGAATAGAGAAGATTTGGAAAAACATGCTTTCGAAATGGCACGTCATTACTCTGATGTAAAAAATACTAATTGCAAAAAAAAGCTTATTAGTAATTTAGATGGAAGTTATGAGAAAATTTTAGAAGGCTACGAGAAGATAGATAAAGAAGGTAAAAATAAAAAAGAGGTGTTACCTGCTGCAGAATGGCTTTTGGATAATCTTTATTTAATAGAAAAAGAATACAAAAGCATAAAATATAATATGCCACAAACATATTATAAAGATTTACCAGTAATATGTAAGGGAGTTATTAAGGGATACCCAAGAGTCTATCATATTGCCATTGAAATAGTATCTCACACTGATGGTAGAATGGATGAGCATGTAATTGAAGACTTTATTCGCGCATATCAAAAGAATGCCGTACTGACGTCTGGCGAACTTTGGGCTATACCTATAATGCTCCGAATAGCCTTAATCCAAAATATTAGTAAGATAACTGAGAAAATTGTTAAAGCAGAGGAAGATAAAAAAGAGGCGGAATTAGTTGCAGAGAGGTTAATTAATGCTTTTAATGAAGATAAAATACATTTAGAATTATCGCTTTTAAATAGTCAGAAAAATATATTCACTTTGCACTTTACAGAAAGATTACTCAAATTGTTAAGGGACAATGGTATTGATTCTATGGAGGTTTATGATTTTATAGATGAAAGACTTGGAGCGCAGGACACAAGCTCAGAAAAAATCATAGCATTAGAACATCAAATAGAGGCTAATTTTGAAATTTCTATGGCAAATTCTATTAATAGTATAAGAGTTATTGAAGGTTTAAATTGGAAAAAATATTTTGAAAAGTTAAGTCCCGTAGAGGTTATTTTAGGAGAAGATCCTGCAGACATTTATAGAGAAATGGATTTCCAATCGAGGGATAAATATAGACATGAAATAGAAAAACTATCCAAACATACAAAACTTGCAGAATCTTATATAGCAAAAAAAGCAATTGAATGTTGTTATGATAGTGAAAAGCCAGAAAATAATATTTATAAAAACCATGTAGGTTATTATCTAATAGATGATGGACTAGATGAATTAAAGAAAAAAATAGGATATAAAAGTACTGGCATGGAAAAATTGATAAACAGCAAAAAGAAAAATATAGTTAATGTTTATATAAGGACTATTGGTATAGTTACTTTATTAATAGTGGGTTTAATTATTGTAAGTAGCTTATTAAATGATAATGATAAAGAGTTATGGAGATATATATTAGCTGTAATTATTATATTAGTACCATGTAGTGAAATAACAATCTCAATTTTAAACTGGAGCATAAGTCTTTTATGTACGACCTCATTTATTCCCAAAATGGATTTCGAAGAGGGGATACCAGAAAAATATAGTACAGTTGTAGTAATTCCTACTTTATTAAATAATGCTTCTAGGGTAATTGAATTAATAAGGGACTTGGAAATATACTATTTAGCGAATTCGCAAAGTAATCTATTCTTTGCACTTCTTGGTGACTTTAAGGATAGTGATACTAAGGATGAAGTGTCTGATAGAGAGATAGTTGATGTTGGACTTTTAGAAATAGAGAAATTAAATAAAAAATATTGTATCCCAGGAAAAAATATATTTTTCTTCTTAAATAGAAGGAGACAATATAATGAAAAAGAAAATAAGTGGATAGGATTTGAGAGAAAACGTGGAAAGCTTATGGAGTTTAATGAATTTTTAAGAGGCAAGCAGAATACTAGTTACAATGTAATAAGTAATAATGCAGAGGATCTCAGAATGGTTAAATATGTTATTACTTTAGATTCAGATACAAAACTTCCAAGGGACTCTGCTAGAAAATTAATAGGGGCCATGGCACATCCACTTAATAATGCTGTTATAGACAGTGATAAAAAGCGAGTAAGCAGAGGATATGGCCTAATGCAACCAAGAATAGGAGTATCTATTCTTAGTGCAAACAAAACTATATTTTCAAAGATTTTTTCTGGTGAAACAGGTATAGATATATATACTACGGCAGTGTCTGATGTATATCAAGATTTATTTGGGGAGGGAATTTTTACTGGTAAAGGTATTTATAATGTAGACGTCTTTAATTATATGCTAAAGGATGAAATACCTGAAAATACTGTATTAAGCCACGACCTGCTCGAGGGTTCATATGTTAGAACTGCATTAGTTACTGATGTGGAATTTATAGACGGATACCCATCTTATTATAACGCTAGTTCTATGAGGCTACACAGGTGGACTAGAGGGGATTGGCAATTATTACGTTGGCTTAAAAAGTCTTCACCATTAAACAAAATATCTAAATGGAAGATTTTTGATAATTTAAGAAGAAGTTTGCTTGCACCCTCCGTTACGATTTTGCTTATACTTGCTTTAGGTGGAATATTGCCAGATAGTACGGATAAATGGGTTATTGCAGCTTTTGTAGCTATTTTAGCTCCTATACTTTTTGACGTAAGTGAAGCTGTAGTTTCTCCTGCTTTAGGGGTAAGTTTATCAGGCAAAATCGGAAATAGCAAGATGGCTATTGAACAGGTGTTTTTGATTTTTTGTTTTATACCTTATCAAGCGTATATGATGACGGATGCTATAATTAGAACATTATATAGGGTACTAATAAGTAAAAAAAACTTATTAGAGTGGCAGTCGGCAGCAGATGTTGAGGTGAAAGTAGGGAAAAAACTTAAAAACTTTATAGAGGCTATGTGGGTTGGAAGTGCAATTTCAATTTTAATTTTAATTGCATCCTTTAATGCAAGCATGAGTATTGGATTTCTTAGTGTACCTTCTTGTGTAATTTGGTTTTTAAGTCCCGTAATTGCATATGTGATAAGTCGTGATAGGGAGTTTGAGTCTTTTGAAATTATCATTGAAGAAAAGAATTACTTAAGAAGATTGAGTAGAAAAACTTGGGCTTATTTTGAGGATTTTGTAAATGATGAAAATAATTGGCTTGGGCCAGATAATTACCAAGAAGATCCACCTAATGGAGTAGCACATAGAACTTCACCAACCAATATGGGAATGGAATTAACATCAAATTTAGTTGCATATGATTTAGGGTATATTGGGATTATTAGTGTAACAAGTAGAATAGATAAAATTATGATGTCGATGGAAGAACTGGATATGTACAAAGGCCACTTTTATAATTGGTATGATACTAAAACTAAGACCCCACTTTTTCCTAGATATGTGTCTACTGTTGATAGTGGTAATTTAGTTGGGTACCTTTGGGTAGTTGCACAGGCGTTAGATGAATATTTGAGGGCTCCATTGTTTAACCATGCTCAAATTAAGGGATTGGAAGACACTATGAGGCTTGCCTCTGAAGAAGCAGAAGTATACCCAAAAGTTAAGGATTTATATCAGGGCGTATTAAATAAAATAGAGAGTGAAACAATAGATTTTAATTGTTGGAAAACTATACTTAGGGAGTTATCTAATAAGCTTGTAGAAGTGGGAAAAAATGAATATTGCATGGAAGCATATTGGAATAAAAAACTAAAAGATGATGTAGGTGGGTATTTAGAGGAAATAAGTGAACTATTTCCTTGGTTTGATTATGTCTTTGACAAAGACTCTGATTTAGAACTTACTAAATCTATGAGGTGTTTGCTTGAGGGAGCAACAATAATTAGTATCCCAGAAAAAACAACAAACATATTAAATGTGTTAGATGACAAAGTGAAAAATGATAAATCGTTATCAAAATTAAAAGATTTGTTACAACAAACAAAAGAAAAAACTCAATTTGTTATTAACAAAATAGAGGGATTAAAGGAAAAACTAAATTCCATGGCGGAAGCTACTGATTTTAAGATGTTATATGATGAGGATAGGGAACTGTTTAGAATTGGTTATGATGTGGAGAATGATAATCTAGGTAAGAGTTATTATGATCTATTGGCTTCTGAGTCAAGGCAAGCCAGTTTTGTTGCTATTGCAAAGGGAGATGTTCCTAAAAAACATTGGTTTAAGCTTGGAAGATCTATGACCAATATGGGGAAAAGTAAGGGCTTAGTTTCCTGGAGCGGAACAATGTTTGAGTACATGATGCCACTACTTATAATGAAAAATTATTCAGGCACAATGCTAGATGAAACGTACAATGCTGTAATCGGTGCACAAAAGCAATATTGTAGTGAAAGAGGGGTACCTTTTGGCATATCTGAATCTGCATTTTATAAATTTGATATAAATTCAAATTATCAATATAAAGCGTTTGGAGTAGCTGGAGTAGGATTAAAGTCAGGACTTGAAAATGAATTGGTTATTTCACCATATTCAACTGTCATGGCACTCCAAACCGACTTTAGAGGAGCCTATGATAATCTTAAAAGACTTACTAAAGAAGGGCTTGAGGGGAATTATGGATTTTATGAAGCTGTAGATTATACTAAAAACAGAATGTTTAAAGATGATACTAAGGCTATAATCAAGTGTTTTATGATTCATCATGAAGGTATGAGTTTGATGGCTTTAGATAATGTATTATTAAATAATATTCTACAAAAAAGATTTCATGCACTACCAAGAGTGAAAGCTACAGAGTTATTACTCCAAGAGAAAATTTCTAAGAAGGTAGTATATGATAGGGAACGTAAATTTAAGGTATTAGGTACCCCTGTAGGAAAACAAAAGATTATAGTTAGAAAATACACTACAGCAAAAACGGAAACTCCTGAAACACATTTAATTTCAAATGGAAATTACTCGCTAATGATTTCTAATAGTGGAGCAGGGTATGCTTTACGTGATAAAACTATGATTTACAGATGGAAGGAAGATGTTACAAAAGACAATACAGGTATGTTTGTTTATATCAAAGATAGGTCCAAAAATGAATTTTTCAGTGCGTCTTATGAGCCTTGTAAAAAGCCAAGTGATAGTTATGAAGTAACATTCGCATTAGACAAGGCTGAGTTTACAAGGCGTGATAAAAATCTTGTTACGCGTATGGAAATTACTGTGGCTACAGAGGATGATTCAGAGGTAAGAAGGTTATCAATTATAAATAAAGATACTAAAAGTAAAATTTTAGAGATAACAAGTTATTTTGAGGTAACGCTAGCTCATTATGATGCGGATATAGTACATCCAGCATTCGGAAATTTGTTTGTGAAAACGGAGTATGTTGATAATCCTAGTTGCATTATTGCAACGAGAAGGCCGAGGTCTAAGGGAGAGAAACAGCCTTGGCTTATGCAAACCGTCGCAACTCAGGGCAATACTATTGGAACTATTCAATATGAGACTAGCAGGGCTAATTTCATAGGTCGTGGTGAGAATACAATACATCCTATAGCAATGAGGGGAGATTCGGTATTATCTAATACTGTTGGAGCTGTGCTTGACCCTATAGTAAGTATAAGAAGAAGGGTTAAAATTAAACCTGGTGAAACATGCATTATAGTATTCACTACGTCAATAGCTAATACAAAAGAAGAAGTGATAAGTTTAGCTAAAAAATATAGTGAATTTCATAACATAAATAGGGTATTTGAACTAGCTTGGAGTCAAACCCAGGTAGATATGAAATACTTGGGTATAAAATCTACTCAGGCAAATTTATATCAAGTTATAGCTTCTAAAATTTTATTTTTAAATTCTACATTTAGACAAAGAGAAAAGCATATAAAAAATGTAAAAAAGGGACAATTCACTCTTTGGGGATATGGTATTTCAGGAGATTTACCTATAATTCTTCTAATAGTGCGTGAGAGTAAAGATAAGGATTTAGTTCGCCAACTTATAAATGCTCATGAATACTTAAGCCTTAAAGGGTTAACAGTTGATTTGGTGATAATAAACCTTCAAATGACCTCATATGATCAGCCACTACAAGCTGATATTAAGGATTTAGTAGGTGGAAGTCACTTAAGAGATAAAGAAAACAAACCTGGTGGATTATTTATACTTAATAAGGCTAATATTAAAGATGAAGATATAGATTTATTAATAGCTATAGCTAGGTTGGTTATAGATTCATGTAAGGGAATGTTAGTATCTCAAATTCAAAATAAGAACAAGAGAGTACAGAAGTTACCGTTACTTCAAACTTTAAAAAAAGAATTCATGTTTAAGGAGCACAAGTTTAATATAAAACCATTAGAGTATTTTAATGGACTCGGGGGTTTTGATGTAGAAGGTGAAAATTATACTATTCTACTTAAAGATTTTAATAATACCCCAGCACCATGGATAAATGTAATTTCAAATGGTAATTTTGGATTTCATGTGTCGGAATGTGGATCAGCTTATACATGGAACAGCAATAGTCGCGAAAATAAAATTACTACTTGGTCCAATGATTGGATAAGTGATGAGTGCTCAGAAGCTATATATTTGAGAGATGATAATATTGGTAATATATGGAGTATTACACCTAAGCCGATAAGGGATGGCGGAGAATACTTAATAGAGCATGGTTTTGGATATTCAAACTTCAAACATGAGGTTTTTGGGATTATGGGTGAAGTAACTATGTTTGTGCCAAGGTCGCATAATGTTAAGTTATGCAAAATAAAACTAAAGAATAATAGTGATAAAGCTAGAGATATAAGTATAACTTATTATGCTGAACTCGTAATGGGTGTAGTACCTCAGCATACTGCTCAGCACATAGTTACTTATTTTAATGACGAACAAGAATATATATATGCAACGAATTGTTATAATCAACATTTTGGTAAATTAAAGTCTTATTTAAAATTATTTGGAGGCACTCAGCAAAGCTTCACTGGTGATAGAAGTGAGTTTTTAGGAAGAGGAGGAAGTGTTGAAAATCCGGAAGTTCTAAAGAGAATAAAACTATCAAATAATGTTGGAGCGGGCCTGGATCCATGCCTTGCAGTTACTTCGAAAATTCATTTAGATCCTAACATGGAAGTAGAATTAATAGCAATGCTTGGTGAAAATGAGAATTTAGATAATATTTCAAAGATAGCAAAGGAATTTGAAGATTATAAAAAAGTGGATACTGAACTAGAAAACGTTAAAAAATATTGGAACAGAATACTTCATACGATTCGGGTTAAGACACCAGATAAGAGTATGGATTTAATGCTTAATGGATGGTTAATGTACCAAACTATAGTTTGTAGATTATGGGCAAGAACTGCTTTTTATCAATCTGGTGGAGCATATGGATTTAGAGATCAACTGCAGGATGTTATGTCACTAAGTATGATTGAGCCTAGTATGACAAGAAAACAAATTCTGTATAGTGCTTCAAGGCAATTTGTTGAAGGGGATGTACAACATTGGTGGCACCCAGTTGTAGATAGTGGAATAAGAACAAGATTTTCTGATGACTTATTATGGCTACCTTATGTCACTATGGATTATATAAAAAATACTGGTGATTTTGATATCCTTAATGAACAAGCAGAATATTTAATGGATACACCACTTGCAGAAGGGGAAGATGAAAGATATAACATTTCAGGAAAGGCAGATTTTACAGGTAGTATATATGAACATTGTACAAAAGCTATAGAAAAAGCCCTTAAATTTGGACCTCACAATATTCCTCTTATGGGAAGTGGAGATTGGAACGACGGAATGAGTACTGTGGGCAATAAGGGGAGAGGTGAAAGTGTATGGCTAGGATGGTTCTTATATGATATATTAGCAGATTTCTCAAAGGCTTGCACATACAAAAATGATGATGAAAAACTTAAGAAATATAAGGATATGCAAGAGTATATAAGAATAAATCTAGAAGAGAACGCATGGGATGGTGATTGGTATAGAAGAGCATATTTTGATGATGGTACGCCACTTGGTTCATCACAAAATGAAGAATGCAAGATAGATTCTTTATCTCAATCCTGGGCAGTAATATCTGGAGCGGCAGATAAAGAAAGAGCGACAGAGGCTATGAAGTCATTAGAACGTTATTTAATAAAAGAAGATAATGGTATGATATTACTATTAACTCCACCTTTTAGCAAATCTTCTTTGGAGCCAGGTTATATTAAAGGTTATGTTCCTGGAGTTAGGGAAAATGGTGGGCAATATACACATGCCGCAACTTGGGTAATTCTTGCTTTTGCTAAACTCTATCAAGGTGATACAGCAGCAAAGCTTTATAACATGATAAATCCTATAAATCATACAAAAACTCTGCCTGAATGTGAGAGATTTAAAACAGAGCCATATGTAATGACGGCTGATGTATACGGAAAAGAACCTCATGTAGGAAGAGGAGGCTGGAGTTGGTATACTGGAACTTCAGGATGGATGTATAGAACCGGAATAGAAGCTATTTTAGGTCTTAAATTAAAGGAGGGAAAAGGATTTACTATTAAGCCTTGCGTCCCAGAGGAATGGCCGAATTATGAGATTATTTATAAAAAGGATAATTATGAATATGTAATTGAGGTTAAACGCATTGGAGACAAAGGAATATGGCTTGATGGTAAGTTATGTATTGATGGGTTAGTACCATTTACTGATGGGGTTCATAAAGTTGAGGTTATAATTTAAAAAAACAGATGACTTCTAAAACGAAGTCATCTGTTTTTAACACTTTATAGCTTTAAAAAATTAAATGTATTTATAAATAGGCTAGTCTTTTTTACAAAAGAAATTAGTCTTCTTTGAGAAAGAGGTTAGTCTTCTTCATCAACAAACTCTACTCCACCATAGTAAGTATAGTCAAATTCAACATTAGATATATTCATAGCAACTATGGGGTCAGTTACTGGATCTGGGAGCATAGTAGAATCAGTTTCGGAATAAGATCTTATATCAGATGGTTCCTGATCATAGAAATCTCTTTCATATGGTGCATATGTTTTTACTTGATCTTTTGACATATTAGTACCTCCCTTTATATTGATGTTATATAGTGTTCCACATAAAAGAAAAATAATGAAGGTAATATTAGGAATACTATATATAATATAATTGTATATAATAAATTGGGTTAGCATAAAATATAAATAAAATTCTCTATAAAAAGAGGGGATTTTAAAAGAATGTAGAATATATATAATAACTATCAATAAATAATTGTTATGAATAGATAAGCATAATTATTATTTGTTGATTTCTAAATTTAAAGGAGGAATAATAATGACTGAATTAAGACAAATTTATAAATGTGAAATATGTGGTAATATAGTTGAGGTAGTTCATAATTCTGGAGGTACTTTGGTTTGTTGTGGAAAAGATATGAAACTTCAAGTAGAAAACACTACGGATGCAGCAGTTGAAAAACATGTTCCTGTATCAGAAAAAATAGAGGGTGGTATTAAAGTTAAAGTTGGAGCAGTACAACATCCATCACTTGAAGAACATCATATTGAAATTATTGAAGTACACACAGAGAACAAAGTATATAGAAAATTTTTAAAACCAGGTGAAAAACCAGAAGCTGAATTTAAATTAGAAGAAGAAGTGTTATTCGTACGAGAATATTGCAATCTACATGGTCTTTGGAAAGCATAAAATTGACTTCTATTGACAGTTCGATAAAATAAGTATAATATTATTTAAAGAGATTTTAAATATATTATAATGTTATAGTCTTTGATGAGAAGCAAGTAAATTTAAAAACAGATTTTTAGAGAGTCGTAGAAGGTGTGATTACGATAATTATGTTTAAATTGAATGGGTCTCTAAGACTCAGGATGAAGTATAGTAGTCCTTGACGTAAGCCTTACGTTATAGAGGTAGGATATCGTAGTGTATCTGTTTGAGAAGAAGCTTTAACATAGTTTCTAAGTATTAGGTGGTACCGTGTATATTCGCCCTATGGATTTATCCATAGGGTTTTTTTGTTTCTAAGGAAATTGAGAAATTTCCTATACTTTACATAATGGTGGAAATTATATATGATTCTGCATAATTTATTTTAGGAGATGGTTATATTGGAAGGTAATAAGAAAGTAATATTTAGTGGAATTCAACCTTCGGGTGATTTAACACTTGGAAATTATTTAGGTGCAATAAAAAATTGGGTTAAATTACAAGATGAATATGAATGCTATTTTTGTGTGGTGGATTTACATGCAATAACAGTTAAGCAAGAACCAAAAGATCTCAGGCGAAGAACTTTAGAATTATTAGCTATTTACTTAGCTGCAGGTATTGACCCTGAGAAAAACACCATGTTTATTCAATCACATGTTCCTGCTCATAGTGAAGCAGCTTGGCTTTTAACTTGTTCTACTTACATGGGAGAATTAAGCAGAATGACTCAATATAAAGTTAAATCACAAAATAGCGCAGGAAGTATAGGAGCAGGGTTGCTTATCTATCCTGTGCTAATGGCTGCAGATATTTTATTATATCAAAGTAATTTAGTGCCTGTAGGAAAAGATCAACTTCAACATCTTGAAATTGCTAGGGACATAGCTGAAAGGTTCAATAAAACATATAGCGATACATTTGTAATACCTGAATCATATATAGGCAAAGCAGGAGCTAAGGTAATGGACTTACAAGAACCAGCTAAGAAGATGTCTAAATCAGGAGAAAATGTTAATGGATTTATTTTAATAATGGACCCACCAGAAGTTATAAGAAAAAAAGTAAATAGAGCAGTTACAGATAGTCTAGGGGTGGTTAAGTTTAATGATGAGCAACTAGGTGTTAGAAACTTAATGACAATATTAATGACTATAACTAGAATGACTATTGAAGAGATAGAAGCAAAATATGAAGGGCAAGGTTATGCTCAGTTTAAAAAAGATGTAGCAGAAGCAATAGTTTCAGAGCTTGAACCTATACAGATTAAAATTAAGGAATACATAGGTAAAAAAGCATATCTAGAAGAAATTTATAAAAAAGGTGCAGAAAAGGCTAACTATGTTGCCAATAAGACATTAAGAAAAATGCAAAAGAAAATAGGATTTATACCTAGATAATAGTAAAAGTAACCTAATATTAAGGAGAGATGCATATAAAAACCGACTTATCTATTTAAGAAGAGTCGGTTTTTTTTATTTTATATTATAATGTCATGTTACTTATCAAGTAATGCCTTTGAAATGGCATGAAATTTTTCATCACTTATTCCGAGTTTCTCTTTAAATCTGTCATCGTTCATTCTTTCAATAATTATCTTGTTTGGTGATAATTCATCAATAATATTTTTCAATTTGTAAATGGCTTCTTCGCTGTCATTATATCCCTTGAGAATTGTTATCTCTAATATAAACTTACCCTTGTATTGTTTATTGAAAGAGATCATACTTGATATATGCTCATGGAAGGTATAACCATCAATAGGGCGTTGAACCTTTTGAAAATCCTTATCCGTAATAACTTTTATTTCTCCAATTACCTCATCACATTTATTGGCTATTTTCATGTATTCAACCCTACCCAATATATAACCGTTTGAAAGTAATCTCACTTCCAATCCTTTACTTTTCACTAAGTTAATAACAGTTTCAATTTTATCATTAACCAGAGCTTCTCCTTTAGAGTTTATAAATACTAAATCCACTTCATTATTCATTAATTTATGTTCCAGTTCATTTAATGATTCAGAAATATCCGAAAATGTTTGTTGTGTGTCTATTTTGTTGTGTGACCTTCCAATAGGGCAAAATATGCAATCAAAGTTGCAATACTTTTCTGGCAATATATTCATCTCAAGGACCCGCTTACCATCCTCAATATAAATATCCTTATAACTAAAATTACTCATTTATAAACCCTCCTAAATTAATTTAATCAATTTGCACATTCTTATTATTTGCATCTAAAATTGAAATCTGAGTTTCTCCTCCTAAATTATTTTTTACTAATTTTAATAATTCTTTTAGAGCATCCTCAAATTCCACTTGTCTTTTTTCATCAGTCAATTCAATACATAAAAAAGCATTATTTGTTTTTTCAGTTAAAATGGTTCTTAATGATTCTCGCCAATTCCAGCATCTGCAAATCGCTCCAGCATTGTCTTTATATACAACTTCTCCTTCATAAGGAGGTGAATTTTTATCTGTTCCAAGTGGAACAAAGTCTTCATCTCCAATTGCTTTTGTTAATCTTATATCGCCGTTAAATTTGTCTATATCCTCACCACCGCAGGGTAAAGCGTATCTTAATGAAATTGAATTGTATATGTCAACCAACGGATTAATATTTCCAATATGATTTCCTTTATCAATTCGCTTTAATAATGCTTCTATAGATGACCTAGCACCTTTTTTGCTTTTGAATTTTTGAAATGATTCTCTCCATATTTTTATTACTTCGTTATTGCTAAATTCTTCATTTTGCAAATACTTTAAAGCTTCTTTTTCTGCCCTTAAAATCATATCAAGGTATCCTTCTTCATTTCTTATGGTGTTATCTATTCCATGACAAATAACAACCCCAATCTTTGCGTTAGGGAACAAACCCCAAAAATCATCTTCAATTACAAAATTTTTCACTAAAATTCCTCCTTATTAATAGGTATTATTCTGGGTTTCATCTAAATCCTTTACTGGTATAACTAGAACTTGGGTTGATTAGTATAAAGCTTATATAAATTGCTACTTTATCGTTATCAGTTTTAAGCCAATGATTCCACTTACAATTAATACAACGCAAATAACACGCATAATATCAATTGGCTCTTTAAACAAAATAACGCCCAAGACCACGGTGCCAACAGTTCCTATACCAGTCCAAACTGCATATGCAGTTCCAAGTGGCAGAGTTTTTAGTGATAATGATAAAAAATAAAAACTTGTAATCATTCCTATAATGGTTAATAAACTGGGTAATATTTTCGTGAATCCTAGCGAATATTTTAACTCGATTGCCCATACTACTTCAAAAAATCCAGCTATCACTAAATAAAACCATTCCATAATTACTCCTCCTAAACTAATATTTGGAATAAATTATAATAATATTTCGTGGCATCATTTTAAAGTGAGCAAAATAAAAAAGCCTTAAGAAATATTATTATAATATCTCCCAGGCTTTTATCCTTCCGTGAACACAGATAACTGTGCGTTTTCTCTTGGACCAGCCAGTCATAAACTGCGGAACCCTAGAAAACTAAATAAATATTAAGTTTTATATAAGTTTTAACTTATACATTAATATAAACATAATAAATTAGGTAAGTCAATTTATTTTTTCACCTTGAAATAATATTCGTAATATTTTACCTCCTTTAGGGTTTATTATAAATATTTTACAGATAGATATTTTAAGCTTATATATAATAAATTCCACTTAAAAGAATTTTATCCTGCTACCATTATAAGTACCAGAAGTTTAGCACATGAATTTTTTTAAGGCGGTAGCCTGTTGATCTGTAATAGTCTATTGGTGATTAACAAGAAAACTATAAATTCCGATTTTTATTGGAAATTACAGTCAAAAAATTTGCAAAATAAAAGCATCCTTTTTATAATAGTTTTGCGAAAACAAAAAAAAGGATGCTGATAAAATGGGCAAAAGTTATTTAAAGCAATTACTCACTTATATTAATAAGGTATACCATATAGGTGAAAAAATCAATACATTAGAGGATAAAAGAATAAAATCTCCAATAAAGATTACAACAATCACTTTTGTTGTATTATTCGGGTTTATGTTACAAATAAGAAGTTTTAACAGGTTAAATCACTGGTTTGAAAAAGATAAATTTAAGAAAGTATTGCCAAAAAAAACTAAAATCCCACGAATTGACGCCGTTAGGCGGTGTTTGAGTGATTTTGATTTAGAAGGTTTAAATAATGTTCATACTGATATAATAAAAACTAGTATAAAAAATAAGGTATTTAGAACTGGTACTTTAGACGGATTAAAAATAGTGGCTATAGATGGTGTGGAGCTGTTTGAGAGTGCTAAAAAGTGTTGTGAGAACTGTCTTTCACGTACTCATAAGAATGAAGTTACTCATTATTTCCATAGGACAGTAGTATGTGTAACCGTAGGTTCTGATCCACATATTATTTTAGGGCAAGAAATGCTTGAACCTAAAAAAGATGGTTCAAAGAAGGATGAAGGTGAGATTACAGGCGGTAAGCGACTAATAAAAAACCTATATAAGCAATATCATCATTTTGCAGATATTATAGTCGATGATGCTTTATACTGTAAGTCCACTTGGATTAAAGAAGTACTTTCCATAGGTATGAATGCAGTGGTAAGAGTTAAGGATGAAAGGCTTAGCATCGTAAAAGACGCATTAGCTTTATTTAAATGCCGAGAGGCAGATGAAAGGTGGACTGAGAAGAAAAAAAATAACAACTACACCATAATTAAAGCTTGGGACGAAGATCATTTTGAAATGCCAACTTCAGATATAAAAGTAAGATTTATAAAATTTGTGGAACAAATTCATACTGGAGATAATGTAGAAATTAAAGAATCATGGATTATAACAACAGATAAATTCACCTCAGTAAAAAGTTTGTGACTAATAATGCATAAGAGATGGGATATAGAAAACAATGCATTTCATCAGTTAAAAACAGAATGGCATTTAGATCATTGTTTCCTTCATGGCCCTACGGGCGTAGAAACAGTTTTAATGTTTATAATAATAGCATTTAATTTGATGCAATTGTATTTTTTTAAGTGTATAAGAAGTTTTAGAAAGAAGCGTATGCTTCAAATAGACATTATTGAAGATATAAGAGATGAAAGATTTATGATAGAAGATAATTGGGATAACCCGCTATTTGTGAAGACCTAATCCAATATTAAAACTGGAAATTAATTATCAGAATTTATTGGGGTGGGGGGGGTTATAACTATTTTTAAGACTCAACAGTATGCATACTTCCCATTTATTCAAGTAAATTTTAAATTATACAATTTAAGTATATTGAAAATTATTACTGGAAATTTGCTGCTAAACTTCTGTATAAGTACAACCTTAGTTGACAGATATGTGTATAAAAGCTAAAATTGATAGGTAGAGATTTGATAGGTGAAATTTTAGAATCACTAGGAGTTAAGCAAGTGATTGTAGGAATATATATGCGTTTACATAATTTGAAATATAAAAAAGGAGAGGATACCTTGGAGGATTACATAAAACAGATTAAAAAGAGAAGAACGTTTGCTATAATTTCTCATCCAGATGCGGGTAAAACTACACTCACGGAAAAGTTATTATTATATGGTGGTGCTATAAGGCTTGCAGGTTCAGTTAAGGCTAGAAAAGCTTCTAAACATGCAGTTTCTGATTGGATGGAAATAGAAAAACAAAGAGGTATTTCTGTTACGTCATCAGTTATGCAATTTAATTATAAAGATTTTTGTATAAACATACTTGATACCCCAGGGCATCAAGATTTTAGTGAGGATACATATAGAACGCTTATGGCAGCAGATAGTGCAGTAATGATTATAGATGGCGCAAAAGGAGTGGAGGCACAAACAAGAAAACTATTCCATGTATGTAGCATAAGAGAGATACCCATCTTTACTTTTATTAATAAGATGGATAGAGAAACTCGAGATATATTTGAGCTTATGGAAGAAATAGAAAATGAATTTGGTATTAGATCTTATCCAATGAATTGGCCTATAGGCTGCGGGGTAGATTTTAAAGGCGTTTATGATAGGCGTACAAAGGAAATTATTGTTTTTGATGATGGAAAGCATGGGCAAATAGAAGTTAAAGAAACAAAAATTAATGCTGACCATGAAAAGGCAATCGAGCTTATTGGCGACGATTTATATAATAAGCTTATGGAAGATATGGAACTTCTAGATGTAGCGGGTGATGATTTTGATTTAGAGAAAGTAGCAAATGGGGAGCTTACACCAGTATTTTTTGGTAGTGCCTCAACTAATTTTGGTGTTGAACCATTTTTAGAAAGCTTTTTAGAATTAACATCACCTCCATTACCAAGAAATTCGAGCATAGGGAAAATCGATGTTTATAGTAAAGACTTTTCTGCGTTTGTTTTTAAAATTCAAGCTAATATGAATAAGGCTCATAGGGATAGAATTGCTTTTATGAGGATTTGTTCTGGAGAATTTGAAAAAGGCATGGATGTTTATCATATGCAAGGTGGTAATAAAATAAAACTTGCACAACCTCAACAATTTTTAGCACAAGAGAGAGAAATAGTAGATACAGCTTATGCAGGAGATATTATTGGAGTTTTTGATCCAGGTATATTCAGTATAGGAGACACTATATGTTCGTCCTCAAATAAATTTGAGTTTGAAGGAATACCAACTTTTGCGCCAGAACATTTTGCAAGGGTGAGAACTGTTGATACTATGAAGAGAAAGCAATTTATAAAGGGAGTAACACAAATAGCTCAAGAGGGAGCAATCCAAGTATTTAAGGAGCTACATATAGGAATTGAACAAATTGTAGTTGGAGTTGTAGGAGTGCTTCAGTTTGAGGTATTAGAATTTAGACTTAAAAATGAATATAATGTAGATATTAAAATTGATAGGTTAGCATTTAAAAATATAAGATGGATCGAAAAGAGTGAAATAGATAAAGAAAAACTTAACTTAACTAGTGATGCTAGATTAGTTAAAGATTTTAAGGATAGGGACCTATTACTATTCCAAAATGATTGGGGTATTAGTTGGGCATTAGAGCATAATAAAGGTTTAATCTTATCGGATGTTAGTAAAAACAATGATTAAGTAGATGATGAGGTATTTTAGGTAACTTAATTAAAAATAAATATAGAAATAGGAGACATTCCTTCTGAAATGTCGTTAAAAATAAATAAAATGAAAAGTCTCTTGGAAATATTTCAAGAGACTTTTCTGTATTCAATTTTATAAGTTTTTTCTTTTACTAGATAGAATGTCAATTATAAATACAATTGCAGCAACTATTAGTAATATATTAATTAAACTTCCACCTTTACTGAAAAGCACTCCCATTAACCAAAATAAAACCACAAATCCACCGAGCCATCGTAAAAAAGTCATATGAATACCTCCATTTATCAAAATAACTAAATATTATATAGTATTTAGTATTTCGGCAATGTATATACAATATATATAAACTATTATTTCGAAAAGCGTATGGATACATTTGAAAACTAATTAATATTGTATATAATGTTATTAGAGAGAAATTTAAAAACATATTTCAGAGAGAATTTTAGGGGGAGAATGATGGAAAGTAGTAACACATCTATTAAAACTATTGATATAGTACAAATCGGAATCATGGCAGCTATTATATATATTGCTACATATTTAATAAAAATACCAGTGGGGAATAAGGCAGTATTTCATATAGGTGATAGCATGGTATATTTATCTGCCATATTACTAGGAAAGAAAAAAGGTGTTATAGCTGCAGCACTTGGTATGACTTTATTTGATTTATCAACACCGTGGTTTTATTGGGCGCCTTTTACATTGATTATAAAAGGAGGAATGGCATACCTAACAGCGATGATTGCATATAGGAAGGGATATAAAGCAGATAATCTGTGGAATAATCTATTTGCATTTATAGTAGCAGGTGTATGGATGGTTTTAGGTTATTTCCTTTCAGGCCTTATAGTATATAAGCTAACAACTAATAATGCACTACTTGCATTTGTGGATATACCTCCCAATATTGGTCAAGTTATAGTTGGTATTGCCCTTGCATTGCCATTATCATTAACGCTAGTTAAATATAATAAAAAGCATGGATTTATAAATTAGTAAAAAGGCTTATTTTATATTGAATTTCCTACTGTTTATTTTTGTTTTAAAGTAGAATATACTGAAAATTATTGTTGGTATTAATATGAAGCTTATCACAGAAAAATATACGTAAAGGTTTAAAAATTTATATAGTAATAGTACCTTAGCAGAAATGAAATAGGAAATTATGAATACAAATAAAGTAATAATGTAGATCATGTATTTATTAAAGAAAGAAAGATTTTTTAATAAAATGAGTATAGCGTTTAGCGCTAATACATATTTTATAAACCACCCACCTACCATTTGAAGCATTACAAAAAATTCTCCAACTTCTAAAAAATCAAAATAACTAACTAACTGAGTTTGTATTAGTTTGGGATAATTAAGGGTTAAGGTTCTAGTTACGTCAAAGGTACTTAAAAGACCAATATTTGCAAAAATTTCCATTTGTATTACAATCAATAACGCAATAACACAATGTTTTATTATTTTTGACTTATTAGTTACTCTGGTCAAAAATGGTATAGAAATAGCTATACTTCCATAACATCCAAGTGCTTTTATAACTGATAAAATAAAAGAAGTTGTTATGCCATTGGCCATTACAGGTAGTAAGTATTTAAGCTTTTTATATTTAGCTGTAAGGATTGCTAGGTTTATTCCTGCCATCATTATGAGAGATATAGCGATAATAGTAATTATAATTATCGCCCTAGTACCCTTCTTTGTTATATAAATAGCTGGTATTGCTATAAACAGTAGAAAGAACCAAGCAGGAGTATCTGCAAGCATATTTACATGTAAGGCATTTGCTTCTACTGAGGAGCTTTCTATTAGGGTTACAATTAAAGTTATGATAAATAAGATCAAAAAAATGTTTCCCGTAGTTTTACCTAGGGCTTTATGGTATATTTCATCCATGTTATAGCATTTTGTTTTTTTACAAACGGATATTAGAAAAATAAAATAAAAAAATAAAATAATAGAGGCAATAATAACTGAAATCCAAGAATCTCTACCTCCATTTACAATGAATATATTAGGGTAGGTTTTCATTGCAACAATTGAGGTAGCCCAAATTATGAACATTAAATGTTTTGTATTTAGCTTATCCATGTTGTCATCGCACCTCCTATTTGTTTAGAGTCTATAATTATTGTTAATAAAACTTTGCATATATTAGTATTATTTACCTATTTATTAAATATTAAACTCCAAAATAAAAAATTACAGAATAATTAACTTAAACATGACGGATAATAAATTAGGTGATTAAAATGAGAAAAACAGATATAAATTATATTAGAGAAAAATTAAAAAATAGTTATGATGTAAAATATAGAGAGATACAGTGTGATGTAGGAACAATAACTGGCATATTTATTGATGATTTATGTGATTCCAAATTTATTAGTGAATATATATTTAATCCTCTAATAAAACATAAGATATCAACTGTAGATTTAGAGTATATAAAAAAAGAGGTATTACCAGCTAATAGCATTGGGGATATTAATAGTAATGACGAGGCTATAGTACATATTTTATCTGGAGACTTGGTGCTTATATTTTCTTTTGCAGATAAATCAATATTTTGTGAAGCAAAGGGTTATGTAAGGCGGGGTGTTGGAATCCCAGTTACAGAAAATGTAATCAAAGGACCGAGAGAAGGATTTACAGAGGCCTTTATAGATAATGTATCACTTATTAGGCGGAAAATAAAAAATCCGGATTTGAAATTCGAACCTTTGTTTTTGGGAAATAAATCTAATACAGTAGTTGTAATAGCTTATATAGAAGGTGTTGCACCTAGGAAACTCGTGGATTACATAAGGAAAAAGGTAACAAGCATAAAATTAGAATTTATATTAGACACAAATTATATTGAAGAAGAACTAAAAAGCAAGAATACGACGTTTGATACAATAGGCACTACCGAAAAGCCTGATGTTGCGGCATCAAAGCTTTTAGAAGGGAAAATAGCAATAATAGTAGATGGGACACCTTTTGTAATTACTGCGCCATATTTTTTTATAGATAATTTCCATACACCGGATGATTATTATTCAAACGTGTATTTTGCTAATGCATCAAGAATTATGAGGATGGTTGCTTTCTTCTCAGCTAGCTTGTTGTCAGGATTATATTTGTCTATTGCGACGTACCATTTTTCTATTATTCCATCCGTACTTGCTGTAAAGTTTACAATGTCTAGAGCAGATGTACCTCTCCCTACGGTAATAGAGTTATTATTAATGACTTTCTTTTTTCAATTACTTAGGGAAGCAGGAATAAGGTTGCCGCAGTCCATAGGCCAGGCAATGAGCATTGTTGGAGCTTTAATTTTGGGAGATGCGGTTGTTGGAGTAGGGTTAGCTTCCCAAAGTACTGTAGTAATCGTGGCACTTTCATCCATTTCTTCTTTTTTAGTGCCTAAGCTCTATGGAGCTTTATCAGTATGGAATATAATAATAATAATATTTTCCTCAGTTCTTGGGTTACCAGGATTTTATATTGGTTTCTTTATTTTTATAGCACATATGGCAGGACTAGAAAGCTGTGGGTATCCTTATTTATTTCCTATGGGTACACTAGAGAGTTTTAAATTTAAGGATGTATTATATAGAAGGGATCTTAACAAGATCTCTAATAGTATTTTTGATGAGGATGATTATAATGAGTAAGTATAAAAAAACATTAGTTATAATATGCTTAATAATAAGTTGTTTTAACATGTCAGCATGTTTTAGTTATAGGGATATTAATAGACTTTTATTTGTTACTTGTATAATAATAGATGTAGATAGTAATGGTAATCCTATAATATATGCAGAAGCATATAAGGGTATAGGAGCAGGAACGCCTCAAGGGTTGGATGAGCGAATTTTATTTGATGGAAAAGGAAAAACAATGTTTGAAGCTGTTAGAAATATGAATTCTACTTCTAGTTATAAATTGAATTATACACAGAATAAGGCTATAATATTCACTCAAAATGCCGCAGAAAAGGGTCTTGAAAATTATATGGATTTTTTAGATCGAGATCAAGAATTGCTCATTAGGCCATATATTGCAATATATTTAGGGGATCCTGAGAGACTTATAAAGATGAACATTCTTCAAGAAAAGTACATTGGATTCTTTATTATGCATCTTGTGGAAAATGTTGGTTCATCTTCAAGAGCTTTAAAACTAAGTCTTAATGATTTTTATAATCAAAGAAACAAGGGGGACAAAACAAATGTAGTAACCATAATAGATTTCCCAAAGGATGCCCTAGAGCAAAGACTCGAAATAAATGGTGGAGCAGTGATTAAAGACGATAAAATGGTTAGTATAATAAAAGCAGATGAAGGTCAGGGATTCAACTTTTTAATGAACGCTGTAGCAAGTGGTAGTTTAGAAATAACTAACCCCTGTGATATTAATAAATTTATAACATTAGAAATTTTAAAAAGTAAAACTAAGACAGATATAAATTATGATGGTAAGGTTATTCACCTAAAAAAGCGGATTAAAGTTAATGTAGATTTTGCAGAAGCTCAAAAAAAGATTGTTTTTACAAAAGAAAATGTAAATAAAATTGTGGAGAAATCAGAAAAAAACATTGTAGAATCTTGTAATACTTTATTTGCAAAGTACAAGACTAGGGGGATTGATATCTTTGATATAAGTGAACAATTTTACAATAAATACCCAAAAATTAAAATTCCAAACAATATTATTGAAAAAACTGAGTTAAAAGTTGAAGTAGAAGTGCAAATAATGAATACGGGTGATGAAAAGAACTTTCAATAATTTGTTTTGTCTTATTAAGGCGATGGTATTCCATCGTCTTTTGTTGTAAACTATAAATATAATAATTTGAAAAATTCTATAACTATAAACATAGTATATTATTTCAGCGTATTTGGGGTGGGATATATGGATTTAAAAAGAATTAGTATCTTGTTAAAGAGGGATGAGGGCACAAAACTAGATTATAAGCAAAAAATTGATATATTAATAGAAAGTGGTAAAAAAGAATTAGCTAAAGATGTATCTGCTATAGCAAATTCTCGTGGAGGACGTGGATATATAATAATTGGGGTAGAGGATAAAACAAAAAGAATTATAGGTATTGATGCCAAAGAATTTAAAGAAGAACAAATTCAACAAATAATTAGTTCAAGATGTGAACCACCTATTCCAGTATCCATAGATTTTATAGTATATCAAAGCAAAAACCTGGCAATTATAACTATATATGATGGTGGTCAGAAACCTTATCAATTAAGGGAAAATGAGGCGTTTTACATAAGACGAGGGTCAACAACAGATACAATGAGGAAAGAAGAACTAATTTCCTGTTTACAAGAAAATTTTAATCTTAATATTGAGACTATGCCTATTATGAATAGTGATATTAATAGTTTGAATTTCAATATCATCAATAAGTATTTTGAAAATAAAGGCATCTTAGTAAGTAACGATAATAGGTTAGAATTTATGGACAATGCAGGGATAACTTTTATAGAAAGAGATTATAATAAAAGGGTAGTTACCCTGGGTGGATTATTGGTATTTTCCTCAATAAATAGCATTTATTTACCTCATAATATGATAAAGATAATAAATAAGGTAAACGATAAATTTGATGAGGTCATACTTGTGCAAGGAAATTTATTAGATATGTTAGATAGAGTAGAAGAAATTTTAAAAAAGATATTTCCATCAAATTATCCTATAAGTGCAGTTCATGAAGCCGTAAAGAATGCAATACTTTATAGGGATTATACTATATTTTATAAGGAAATTGAAATAGTAGTAAATTACAATAGTGTAAGTGTAATTAGTCCTGGTAATCTATTATTTTCAGCTGAAGTTAATACCCATAATTACTTAAAAAGAAACATGTGGATATATGATAAGCTAATAGCTTTAGATGACAAAAAAAGATTTATAAAATCGGGAAAAGGATTTGCACGAATGAAAAAGGATTTTATTAAGTATGGTAAAGTAATATTTGTGGATTCAAAAGATGATAATACATTTAAGTCTATTTTCCCAGGACTTAAGCATTTTATTTGAGCTTATCTTTAATAATGTCTATATATTAAATATACATTTAATATATACGGAGAAAATAGTTGAAAATAAACGTAATAAATGGTTAAATAGATATAAGTTAAAAAAATATGTAAAGCTATGAAAGAAAAAAGTAACCATAGGAATTATTAAGAGAGCTAGTGGTAGGTGTAAACTAGTTAAGGAATATGGTGAATTACATTCTGGAGCTTTAAGCTGAAATAAAGTTATTTTTAGATTAAGCTGAGACGGGTTGACCTTACGTTATAAGGAAAAAGCGGATTGTTAAATCAATTTGGGTGGTACCACGGAAATTATTTCGTCCCTTTCATAGGGGCGTTTTTTTTATCCCTAAAAATAAGTAGAATTAAAATAAGGAGGAACAAATCATGGAAAATGTATATGATACACTTTTAGAACGAGGATATTTAAAGCAACTTACTCACGAGGATGAAATAAAGAAAATATTAGGAAAAGAAAAGGTAACATTTTATATAGGATTTGATCCAACAGCGGATAGCCTACATGTTGGTCATTTTGTTACTATGATGTTTATGGCACATATGCAAAGGGCAGGGCATAGACCTATAGCATTAGTTGGTGGAGGAACTGCGATGATAGGTGACCCATCTGGTAAAACAGATATGAGAAAAATGCTTTCAAAGGAAGAAATTGATCATAATATAAGTTGCATAAAAACTCAGCTTTCAAGACTTATAGAGTTTAAGGATGACAAAGCAATACTTGAAAACAATGCAAACTGGTTATTAAACTTAAATTATGTAGAATTTATAAGAGATATAGGAGTACATTTTACAGTAAACAGGATGTTAGCTGCTGAGTGTTATAAACAGAGATTAGAAAAGGGTTTATCTTTCCTTGAATTTAACTATATGCTTATGCAAGGATATGATTTTTTAATGTTAAATCAGAAATACGGATGCACTATGCAATTAGGTGGAGACGATCAATGGTCCAACATTATTGCTGGCATGGAACTGATAAGAAAAAAGGAAAGTAAAGCTTCTTATGGAATAACTTGTGCATTATTAACAAATAGTGAAGGCAAGAAAATGGGGAAAACGGAAAATGGCGCTTTATGGCTTGATGCAGATAAAACATCTCCACATGATTTTTACCAATACTGGAGAAATGTAGAAGATTCAGTTGTAGAGAAATGTTTATCCTTACTTACTTTTGTACCAATGGACGAAATCAGGAGGCTATGCGCTTTAAAGGGTGAAGAAATTAATGAGGCTAAAAAAGTTTTAGCTTTTGAGGTTACAAAACTTATTCATGGAGAAGAAGAAGCTATGAAGGCTCAAAGTGCAGCACAAGCATTGTTTGGTGCTGGAGTTGATATGAGTAGCGTGCCGACTGTATCTATCCCAGGAAGCATGTTAGGTACTGGATTGATGGATATATTAGTCTACACAAAAGTATTACCTTCAAAAGCAGAAGCTAGAAGGCTAATAGAACAAGGTGGATTAACTATCAATGATAAGAGGATCGAAGATAAAAATGAAACTCTAGTAGATACTGATTTCAAAGATGGTAAAGTACTTATTAAAAAAGGAAAGAAAAAATATTACTCATTGGTCATTGAATAAAATATTCTAAAAGGCAAAGTTAAAATTTATATTTTAGCTTTGTCTTTTGATTTTAACAACATTTCAGAAGGAAAGTCTCTCACTTCTATAGGTGGGAATATAAATTTCCTTCTGAAGTTGTTAATGCATCTTTTTCGAAGCTGTTGTAGCGACCCAGGAGATGATTTAATGGGAAATTTAATATTTATAGAAAATTATTGATATCCCCTTCAAAAAAATGGTTTATATACGATAATAAAATATTGATGATTTTTTAAATATTAGTAACTTAAACAAATGGGAGGTGGCTTATGGCGATAATTAGTAATAATCCAATTTTGCAAAACCCTTTAGCTAAAAAAGCTTTTAGTAAAATATCATTTGAAGCTGGAGAGAAATTCAATGCAAGAATAGTAAGTGTAGACCAGCAAAAAGGAGAAGTTAATTTAAAACTATTAGATGGATGGCAATTTGTGGCGAAGCTAGATAAGCCACTAGAACAAGGGACTAGCGGTAATGTGTTGAATTTTGAAGTAGAAGGATTCGAAGAGGGAAAGCTTAAAATAAAGCTAGTATATGAGGATAGTAAAAATGTAGAAAATGACATTTTAAAAGACAATCATAGTGGAAAATTATTAAGTAATGACAAAACAGATGCTTTACTTTTTGAAAAAATGATAAAACATGATATGCCTCTAACTAAGGATAATATAACTGATATAAAAAATTTAGTTGATTTCAAAGGGAAAATATTTTTGAATGGGGAAAAAGAGGATGCTTTTATAACTAAATATATTGAAAGTAGAAACATTGATCCAAATAGTGCTAAAGCAAATGAAATAACAAAAGTTTTAAAAGATTTTTTTGTAGTTTTAAAGAACCTAAATGTTGATGAGATATTATTATTTAAAGAAAATAATATTGGATTTACTAAAGAAAATCTTGAAAGCTTTATAAAGTTATTTAAGGGCGATTCAGCTATATATAACAATTTAAAAGAAATTGACAACTATCTATTTAGCAGTGGAGAAAATAAAGATATACAAGGGTCGATTAAGCCTTCAGCAGTAAGTCAAAATCAGAATCAGAATGTTATTACAATGGCTAAAAATAATGAAAAAACTAGTACAGAGAGATCATTTATAGATAATAAGTTTGATAATAATAATTTTAAAGAAGTAGTTAGTCTAATAAATAAAGAACTTAAAAATTTAGGTATAAATCATACCGTTTCAAGTTCTATTATTGAAAGTTTAGAATCAGGTGAAAAGTTGGGACAAGGTGAAAATTTACAGCAAGATAAAAACTTGGAACCAAGCAAGAATTTAAAATTACAAAATGAAAGTTTGAATAAAAGCGAAATTAAAACTTTGGTGGACAAAATTTTAAAAATGGATAATATAAAAATAAGCCCAGATACTAGTACTAAACTTATAGGCAATTTAGAGAAAAAATTAAACCCAAGTGAAATATTTTTAGATAGTAAATCTGATAATAATTTTAAAGAAGTAGTTAGTCTAATAAATAAAGAACTTAAAAATTTAGGTATAAATCATATAGTATCAAGTTCTACTATTGGAAGTTTAGGATCGGATGGAAGTTTAGAACCGAATAAAAGCTTAGGATTAGGCGGAAATTTTGAACAAGTTGAAAATTTACAGCAAGATAAAGATTTGGGATCAAGCAAAGGTTTAAAATTAAATAATGAAAGTTTTAATAAAGTAGAAATTAAAACTTTGGTGGACAAAATTTTAAAAATGGAAAATATAGAAATAAGTTCAGATAGTAGTACTAAAATTATAGACAATCTAGAGGAAAAATTAAACACACAAAAAATTGAGCCTAGCAGTAAAAATTTAGAGGCTATAAAGCAAAATAGAGAGATTCCTTTAAACAAGTTGGATAAAGCTACTGTTAGTGATGGCAAAATAGATAATAAAAGTTCTACAAATACTAAGGTTAATGGCTATGGTAAAAACAATTCACTTAACGAAATTATAAATATGATAAAAAAAGAATTGAATTTTTCAGAGATAGATAAAAAAGTTATAGATAACGTGGAAAAAGAGATAGCAAAAACAACTACAGATATTCTTATTAAGGATCAAATCAAATTAAAGACAGGTGAGATTAAAGATATAGTTAAGGATATTATTCAAAATAAGCTTAATCTTAAACCAGAGACTTATGAGAAGGTTATGGATATTTTTAATCAAAAACTTAACGATATAAAAATATTTAATTCTATTTCTCAGCAGTATTATTATTTGGATTTGCCTATAAATGTTAAAAATGATGAGTATAAACTTAAATTAATCATTAAAGATGATAGAAATAAAGGCAAAAAGATTGATAGTACAAATGTAAAGATTGCTACCAGTATAAAAACAATAAATATGGGAACAGTTGATGCATATATTAAAATTAGTAATAGTAGTATGAATATAGATATTAATTGTGATGAATTTTTTGTTAAAGTTTTGGATATTAGCAAGGAAAAGTTAGTTAAGGATTTATCTGGACTAAGTTATAGAGTTAGCATTAATGTAAATAATAAGATTAACGAATTTACTTTAGCAGAGTGTGGGGAATTTTTTAATGATAGAAGTTTTAATGCTATCAATATAAAGGTATAATATAATTAGGTGTTTAAGACGATTAGCATATGAGGTGTGTTAAAATGAAAAAGATAAAAAAAGCTACTGCAATAAAATATGAAAATGGATATGATGCTCCTATAGTAACGGCAGCTGGAATAGGTTATATTGCAGATGAAATTGTTAGAACAGCAGAGGAGAGCAAGGTTGCCATAGTACAAAATGAAGAATTAGCGAATTTGCTCTCAAATGTTGATATAGGATCGGAAATACCTGTAGAATTATATGATGCAATAGCAAAGGTCATTGCTTATGTTATGGATATAGATGCATTAATGAAAAAAAATTAGAACTTAAAAAAGAATATAGTGTAGTTAATTAGGAGGTGTATTATGGCGTTGTGGGCAATATCAGATCTTCATTTAGCTATCAATTCGGATAAACCTATGGATATATTTGGAGATAAATGGAGTAATCATCATGTGAAAATAAAAAAAAATTGGATTAACAAAATTTCACCAGAGGATACGGTACTAATTGCAGGAGATATTTCGTGGTCCATGCATATGTCTGAGGGTATGGATGATTTAGATTGGATTCATAAGCTCCCAGGAAGAAAAATACTTATCAAAGGGAATCATGATTATTGGTGGAGTGGTATAACGAAGCTTAATGCTCTCTATGAAGATATGAATTTTATTCAAAACAATTTTTTCAACTATAATGATGTTGCTATATGTGGAACGCGGGGCTGGAATTGTCCGGGGTCAAAACAATTTTCTATTCATGATGAAAAGATATATAATAGAGAGTTAATAAGACTTAGAATTTCATTAGATGCAGCGGTTAAAAGTGGATATAAGAAATTTATTGTAATGCTTCACTATCCACCTACTACTGATAAGTTTGAGGAAACTGAACTTATTAGTATAGTAAAAGAATATAATGTTTCAAAAGTAATTTATGGTCACTTGCATGGGCCATCTTTAAATAGGTTATATGAAGGAAATATAGAGGGCGTTGATTATATAGTGACGTCTTGTGACTACTTAGATTTTGATCCTTTAAAAATATTAGAATAAAATATAAGTTAATGCAATGTGTATAATTAATAGTGATAAATTTATTTATGTGGATAACTTATTAAATAGTAAGAGGCACATAAAGATAAATAACAGGTCAAATAATCACGTTTTAAAATGTGAGTATACTGACTTCTTGTTTATTTTTATGTGCCTTATTATTATTATTATTATTATTTAAATAATTTGGAAAAAAAACTAGATTTTTTGGTATTTTCTAATGGCTCAAAGTTTTCTGTAGAAGATTTATTTGAATTATCAGTATCAGCGAGTAACGCAGCAGCTTCTTCTTTGATTAGGTCTTTCATGTCTCTTGCAAGTTCTTTTAAATTTTGCTTAACATTAGGGGTAGTTATCACATTGCTAAACCAAACTAAAGAATCTTCTGTATGCCCAAGGCGTCTATTTAATTCTCCAATAAGGTACATAGCACTGTATTTATCCATGCCATATATGGGGAATGCTTCGGCGTAGTATGCATCACTAAGGCCTTCTAGAGCTTGGCTTAAAAATACTAGTTCGATTTCTTTAGAGGCCTGCGTATCTAGTAGCCTGTACATCCAGGCAAGCTTCATGCAATTTATTGCTTTCTTACTAGATTTCGCATTTGTTATAACATAATTTAAAAGAGATAACTTATATCTTTCAATAGCAACATGAACATCGTAAACTTCTGGGTACATTCGTCCGTGCCACTTGGTTGATATAGATTTTTGGACTTGATCTATTTCTATACTTCGTATAGTATAGAAATCTGTTTTCATAGCTGCATATCCACAGGAATTACAAAGCCATACATCATAGAAATAAGGATTAATTAATGAGTACCTAATAAAAAAATCACTGTCTTTTTTTATCATTCTATAAGCAGAAGATTTTACTGTTGCAGCCTTGAATACGTGGTTACAAACAGGACAGGTAACTTCTTTATTATATAAAAAAGATTTTTCCTTGTTTTCCTTGTTTTCCTTTACGACTTCAGTTTCTTTGTTATATATGTTAATATGGTCAATATTATCAAATCCCATATTCTCTAGACCGGAAAATATATTTTTATCCATTTAATCACCTCAAAGTTAGATTTAATGTGGTATGATTAGTTATATAACTTACTATATTTTACTTAATAAATTGCTATTATAGTAATTTAGTAGTAAATTAATTATAACAGAAAATTAATATAAATATAATATTAATGTAAAACGTAACCATAAAAAGCTGATATGTTAATTATAAACCTTAAAAGAAAGAAAATGAAATATTATGTAAAGGACTGAGAATATGGCAATAAGAGAGTGGAAAAGATTTCTAATCCCTTATGAACAGGGTGTGGAGGAGTTAAAAGTAAAGTTCAGAAGTATAAGAAGAGAATATAGACGTAAAAATGACTACTCACCTATAGAATTTGTTACAGGGAGAGTAAAAGAGATATCTAGTATCCTTGAGAAAGCTAACAAATTCTCTATTCCTTTGGACAGAATTGAATTTGAGATGGAGGATATAGCTGGAATAAGAATAATGTGCCAATTTGTTGATGATATTGATAAGGTGGTAAATTTAATTCGCAAGCGACGTGATATGAAGATAGTTTATGAAAAAGATTATGTTGCAAATGTAAAAGGTAGTGGATATAGAAGTTATCATATGATTATAAAGTATCCTGTGAACTTAGCTGGTGGTCAAACTGAAATACTTGCAGAATTCCAAATCAGAACACTTGCAATGAATTTTTGGGCTACGGTTGAGCATTCTCTAAATTATAAATATAAGCATGATATTCCAGAGTATATAAGAAAAAAACTTAAAAATGCTGCAGACGCTGCTTTTCAACTAGATGAACAAATGCTAGAAATTAAAGATGAAATTAAGGATGCGCAAAAATTGTTTGAGGTAAAATCTAATTTGGTATCGGATATAATGAATAATATACTTATGTTGTCATCTCTTGGAAAATTAATGGATGCAACTAGGTATAGGGAACAAATAAACAAGTTATTAGAAGAAGGAGAGGTTTTTGAACTTAGTAGTTTACTTCGTGCAACTCAAAAAACTTTAGACATGTATAAGGCATAATCAAAAGGGGAGTAGAACATTTTAAATGAAATGTTCTACTCCCCTTTTTTTAAGAAACTACTATATTAACTAGTCTTCCTTTGATTACAATAACCTTGCGCACAGTTTTACCTTCAAGGGCAGCAATGAATGTTTCATCATTTAAAGCGGCTTGTTTTATACTTTCTTCACCTAAACCTTGAGCTATAGTTATTCTAGATTTAATCTTGCCATTTATTTGAATGGCGATCTCTACTTCGTCTTTAATAAGAGCATTCTCATCAAAGATAGGCCAGCTTTGATTAAATACAGAGTAATCCATGCCTAATGTTTCCCACTTCTCTTCTGAAAAGTGAGGAGCAAAGGGAGCTAAAAGTTTAATATAATCTATAAGCACTTCTTTTAAGAATTTACTGTTTATGGTTTCGTAATTAACATATTTTGATACAGCATTTGTAAGTTCCATAAGTCTTGCAATTGAAGTATTAAATTGAAGTTTCTCAGTATCTTCGGTAATGCCTTTTATTGCGAAATTTCTCCAATAGTTTAATTCTTTCTCATTAACACCAATAGAAGTTACGCTATTGGTTCTTTTTAAAATTTCGTCACTTCCGGTGTCTACAGCTCTTTCTATTCTATCAACAAATCTTGATATAGCTTTTATACCATCATCACTCCAAGCACCACCCTCAGTATAGCCAAAACCAAACATTAGGTACATTCTAAACACATCTGCTCCAAATTCTTTTATGTACTTGTCTGGTGAGATTGTGTTCCCTTTGGATTTACTCATCTTTAGTCCATCTTCTCCGAGTATTAAACCTTGGTGAGTAAGAGATAAGAATGGTTCATCAAAGTTTAAATATCCCATATCTCGAAGAGCTTTTGTGATAAACCTTGCATATAGTAGATGCATACATGCATGTTCAGGACCTCCTACATACTTGTCTACAGGTAACATTTTGTTTATTAAGTCTGTATCAAAAGCCTTTTCACTATTTTTATTATCTGCATATCTTAAATAATAGAAAGAAGAACAAACGAATGTATCTAAGGTATCAGCTTCTCTATGAGCCGGGCCTCCGCAAACAGGACAAGTTACATTAATAAACTCCTCACATTTAGCTAAAGGTGATTCTCCGTTTGGTGTAAATTCTACATCATAAGGTAACTCTACTGGTAGCTGAGCCTCAGGTACAGGAACAGTTCCACATTTGTCACAGTGAATTATTGGAATAGGTGAGCCCCAGTATCGTTGCCTTGAAACTAACCAATCACGAAGTCTAAAGTTTACTTTACCGGAACCTAAGTTCATGGTTTCCAATTTCTTAACGATTGCTTCTTTTGCATCATTTGTAGATAAACCATTAAATTCTTCACTATTTATAATTTTACCATGTTCAGTATAAGGAAGTTTTTCATCGTCTTCATTCTTGCTTTTAAAACCAACAATTACTCTTTCAATAGGTAAATTGTATTTAGTAGCAAAGGCAAAATCTCTATCATCATGAGCTGGAACAGCCATAACGCAACCAGTTCCATAAGTGTTTAGAACGTAGTCTGCAATCCAAATAGGAACTTTGCGTCCATTTATAGGATTTATAGCATAAGAACCTGTAAATACACCGGTTTTATCTCTTGTAATAGACTGCCTTTCTATATCGGTTTGTTTCCTGGCATCATATTTATAAGATTCAACAGAATCCTTGTATTCATCTTTAGTAAGAATGTCAACAAGATCATTTTCAGGGGCTATAACTACATATGAAACTCCATATAGAGTGTCTACCCTTGTTGTAAATACACTAAAGTCTACATCAGAATCTGATACCTTAAAAGTAACATCGGCACCAGTAGATTTACCTATCCAATGCCTTTGCATTGCTTTAGTTTTTTCTGGCCAATCTAAAGTGTCAAGCATTTCTAGTAGTTCTTCAGCGTAGTCAGTAATTTTTAAAAACCACTGAGTTAAATTCTTTTTAGTAACTTCAGTGCCACATCTCTCGCAAGAACCATCTGCGAGTACTTGTTCATTTGCAAGAACTGTATTACAACTAGGGCACCAATTTACTGGGGCTTTTTTTCTATAAGCAAGGCCTTTCTCGAATAATTTTAAGAATAACCATTGAGTCCACTTATAATAATCAGGTCTACAAGTTACAACTTCGTGATCCCAATTAAACATAGCTCCCATAGCTTTTAATTGTTTTTTCATATTAATAATATTTTGCTCAGTAGAATCTTTTGGATGAACACCTGTTTTTATTGCGTAGTTTTCGGCAGGTAGCCCAAAAGCGTCAAAACCCATTGGTTGAAATACATTATATCCTTGCATTCTTTTCATTCTAGCCCAAGTATCTACGGGGCCATAGTTAAACCAATGTCCAGCATGTAATTGGCTTCCAGATGGGTAAGAGAACATTTCAAGTACATATAATTTTCTTTCAATATTATTCTCATCAAATTTGTATAGATCTGTGTCTTCCCATTTTTGTTGCCATTTTTCATCTATGCCTGTATTATATTTTGCCATTAATATTCCTCCTTGTAATCTTTTAATCTTAAATATGATTAATTATTTTATATATATAGATTCTCATGGCTTAGTGTAAAAATATGTATAATTATAAAATAAAAAAAACTTCCATCTCAAAAAAGAGACGAAAGTAATATTCCGCGGTACCACTCTAGTTAGGTTTTACACCTCACTTGCAAATATAACGGTTTTAACCGTACTTGTTTTTACAAGTAGGCTTTTACTTACAATGTAAGTCATAGGTAAGTTCATATTTTATCATTACTGCTTTACAGCTAACAGCAGCTCTCTAAAAAATGATATAAATACTAATACTCCTAATAAAGCTATTTATTATATTAGTGTTTGTTTATTGCTAGATTATTATCCATTATAATTTAAATAAAATTTTGTGTCAATACCATAAGTTCATAAGTACTTATGGTATTTTTATTTGAATTTCTTTAAGAGGTTTTTATTAGCATAAGAAATAAAAGCAGTAAGTGCATAATCATAGACTACAAAGCCAACCTCCACAATAATAAGGAGCAGATAAACATTTATATTTATATTTGGGATTTTTAGGAACAACATTTTATATATAAATACGATTATACCGGAGGTTATATTAAAATACAATAACTTTAGTATAATTTCTATAGGAATATTTCTTAGCTTTTCTACATAATATTTTACAAAACCATAGGAACCAAAAATCAATATATAGCTCAGGCCTATAAGCTTTGATGGTATAATAAATAAACTAAGTAAGGAAACAGCACCGTAGACTACAACAGTATTCTTTACTCCAGTAAGCATAATGGAAAGAGGAATAATGCAAGAAGCTATACATAGTACAGATAATCTGTTTGTAGGTATAACGGAAGATATATATAGTAATATCAAACTAAGTGCTGCGAATATTCCACCTTTAGCAATATGGTTAGATTTCATAAAATCATCTCCTAAATTAATAGACTTAGCAACACGAAATAAGATCTCCGCCGAAACATTCACAAATGGTATCTGCGCACCAGAGGTTAAGGCACATGTTACCCATACCGCCGGAATTGTTATTTGTCCTACCATAATAGTTATTTCTATAATTTGAAGATTGATTATTTAGTTGATTAAAACTTTGTCTGTATTCAACATTATTAGGTTCTTGAGTGCAGGCGCGATTAATAAAAGTATAAGCACTATCATGCCAACCTTTTTTTAGGTGAACTGTTCCCATTAAAAAATTCCACTCAGCAGTTTTTGTGTTCATGGAGCCTAATTTTTGCTCAGCAGAGGGGATGTTCCCACTATTTATATCCATTCTTATAGATTGATATATATTGTTATTATTGTAGTCATTATTTGAACTTGAACCATTATTAGAAGAACTATTATTGGAACTATAATTGTTAGAAGAACTGTTATTATTAGAAGATCCATTGCCTTTCATAAGTGTATCATAAGCTTCATTTAATTCTCTCATTTTAACTTCAGCCAAATCTTTTAATGGATTGTTACCATATTGATCAGGATGATACTTTTTTGCTAGTTCTCTATAAGCTTTTTTAATATCTTCTTTAGAGGTTCCTTCTTTTACACCAAGTACTTCATAGGGATTTGCCATTTTTATCTTCCACTCCTTTTAAATTATCAATAGTTTCATTCGTAAATACTTTATCCATCTTTTCCATGAGTCCTAGTTCTAGTATATTACATAATATATCTTCATTTTTAATTAAAGGCAAATTATTCAAATGTTTTAAACATAAAGAGGCACATGTAGCTAATATAAAATCAATTCTTGGTTTAATTAATAGAGAAAAACTTTTAAAATCCAGATTGTCTGTATTAAGTAATGAATTTATAGCATTGAAAGAATTACTTTTTATATCCTTTTCTAAATCATCATAAGCATCTATAATATATATCCATTTGCCTAAATTATACCCAAGCCAGTATAAATCATCTTTAAAAGAGGATTCTTTATAATAAAACGATATTATAAAACCTGTAAGATCAGCAAAGACATGTGATAATTCATCTATACCTATATCATTATGATTTGCCTCTAGAGTGTTTAGAAGTAATAGTTTGTCTTTTGTATACTCCATTACATCAGTATATGATAATTCTGCCTTTGGTAAATAGGTTTTTAAAAATATCGAATAAATTCTGCTCTTCATTGTTTTATTATCTTGGACATCATCCATTAGCTTATAATAAGCTAATGTAACATTGCAAAAAGCAGCGTAATCTAAAGCTTTATTATTATTTATCATAAGTCTTTTTTTTAATGGGTGTATTAAACATTTAAATTTAACGAAATTATATTTACTTTCTGATAAGGAATCCAAAAGTACTGCTAAAAATGTCATGTCAAAATTTAGAGTAAGTCTTGGAAGATTACCAAAATCATTTTTTATGGAATTACATAGACCACAATAATAAGCTTTGAATATCTCGTAGTCTTTTATCTTCATTTCCATTTTACATGGAGTTACATATCCAAACATTATAGCTTTTCCATTGATTTTTTGGCTTTTAATATTTCATAAATGCTTTTAGAGGTAGTATCTTCTAAACTGTAACCAAGTAATCTTACAACTTCTTCAATCTCAGGTTCTGATGCACTTTCAATTTCTATATAAGGAAAAGGACAAAAATCCTTCTCATTTATGTCGATTTCTATAAGAGTATTTTTATATTTATAGCTTTCTCTATATTTTTTAATAGACTGCATAAGCTCGAGGCCTAAGGCTTCAAATATTCCCCTCGCTGCAATTTCATCTTTAATTTCAGATTCATGCTCATCCATAATTTTATATTTTTCTTGGCTTATAAGTTTTTTTGTGGTGATATAGTGAATAGTTGAATTTTTTAAATTATCTTTAACTGTACGTATTCTTGCATAGCCTTTACCGAGTAGTAGTCTTTTATCCGAGAAATCATAAATATTATTTATTTGATCTTCTTGTTTTACTTTTATGCAATTTAAACTTAATAATTTTTCGCGAATTTTCTTAACATCAATGTCTATAATTCTAAGCTCTATTTCTTTCAAAATAATCCTCCTTGATACTTTAGGGTATATAATGATCAATAAATTAATTAACCATTAATTGTGATTATATCATAAGTTAAATAAAGTAACATTAATAATTCATTAAAATTATCAATTTTGATAGCAATATATGACTTTGTTATAATCATAAATACATAGTATAATAGTTAAGCACATTCAAATAAGTAAACTCATCTCTTTCAGAACTGTTAAATCATCTCTTGAGAGATGTTACAGTCCCTCAGGAGATGATTTAACTTGTGAATTATTTTCATGTGCCTTAGATAATTATTAAGGTGGTGTTTTTTTGGAGTATATAAAAGAAGTTAATATAAATGAGGCTATTATTCATGTTTTAGATAACAATGCAGATGAACCTATCTTGAACGAATATGCATTAGATTTAGATGAGGAAAAATATAATTTTATACTTAAACATATTCAAAAATGCTTAAAAGATGAAGACTTAAAATATGGGGTATTTTCTCCTGAGTCAAATATAGTAAAAGATTTATCTCAAGAATATTTAAATGGTGAGAATAACATACTCGCTGTTTCAAAGGAACTAGCAAAACAAATGTTTGTTTTAATGAGATCTAAGGGGAGTATTCCTTCTTGTGATTTAATAGTAGTATCTTTTACTACGGAGTTTGGTCCAGTACTTGCTATATTTAAAATGGATTATATAAAAAACTATGTTCATACTATTGAGTTTCTGGATGAAAAATTAGGAATTGATATAGTGCCACAGTTTACGGGTCTACCTGGTAGTTCTCAAAGGATACAAAAATGCGCTTTTATAAAACCAATTAGAGATGAAAATAGTTTTGATTTAATGGTTATTGATAAAAGGAGCAAAACCAAGGAATCAAATAATGAGAACCAAGAGAATGACTCAAACTATTTTATTAATAATTATTTAGGTTGCACGATTGTTGACAATGAAAGAGATGTCACTAAAAGTTTTGTAAAGGCAGTTGAAAAATTCACCCAGAATACTTTCGCAGAAAATGCAGATGAAGCAGAAGTTGTTAGAAGTACTATAAAAAGAAAACTTAGAGAAGAAGATAATATTGATGTTAAAGAATTGTCGCAGCAGATATTTCCTGAAAATAATGAAAATAAGGAGAAATTTGTTGAGTTTATAGCACAGCAAGGAATTTGTGAAAATATTAGTCTTGATAAAGAATGGATAGATAAAAAATTAAAAAGAGTAAGACTCAAGATTGATAAGGATATAGATTTATATGTAAATGAAGAAACATATCATGATGATAGTCGCTTTGAAATACAAAGAAATGGTGATGGAACAATTAATATGGTTATCAAACATGTAAGTAATTACGTTGAAAAATAAAGAGAAAAAGTATATTTCACTAGTAATGCAGTCACTTCGCTAAGAACTACTAATTATATTTTTAATTAATCTGCTAAAAAGCATAAACTCGCTGTGCTCAAACATATGCTTTTCTTAACGCATCTTAATTAAAAATATAATAAGAAGTTCTAAAGCTCGCTTCAATGCATTATACGTAATATATACTTTTTTTTGGCGTAAGAAATTTAATGCAAAATAAACCCAAAAGACCCACAGCATATTATACTGTGGGTCTTTTGAATTTAATAATTAAGATCTAAATTACTTAGATGAGTTAGAAGATCCTAAAACATTAGTAATTTTACCTTCAACTAATTTAGTTATGTTAGTTCTTGCTTCTCCTAAATATTTTCTAGGATCTATTTCGCCAAGGTTTTTTGTAAGTACTTTTCTTATTGAACCAGTCATTGCAAGTCTTAAATCAGTATCCATGTTTATTTTACAAACAGACATAGAAGCTGCTTTTCTAAGCATTTCTAGTGGGATTCCTTTTGCACCCTTCATTTCTCCACCAAATTCATTGATCATAGTAACATATTCTTGATCTACAGCAGATGCACCATGAAGAACTATTGGAAAATTATGAAGACCAGCTTCTTCTAATTTTTTTGTGATTAAAGTTAATCTTTCAAAATCAAGTTTAGGTTCACCTTTGAATTTATATGCACCATGGCTTGTTCCTATAGCTATAGCTAAAGAATCTATACCAGTTCTTGTTACATAATCTACTGCTTGTTCTGGATCAGTATATGTTGCATCTGCTGCTGAAACACTAACAGCATCTTCAACTCCAGCAAGTTTACCAAGCTCAGCTTCAACTACAACACCTTTAGAATGAGCAAAATCAACTACTTCTTTAGTTGTTCTTACATTTTCTTCATAATCAAAATGAGAACCATCATACATTACTGAAGTAAATCCAGAAGCTATTGCAAGCTTACATTGTGCCAAATCTGAACCGTGATCTAAGTGAAGAGCTATATCAAGACCAGTGTCTTCTATAGCAGCCTCTACCATTTTTCTAAGGTAAGTTGGTCTTGCATATTTCATTGCGCCGCCTGATACTTGAAGTATAACAGCTGACTTGTGAATCGCACAAGCGTCGATAACTCCTTGAATTATTTCCATGTTATTGATGTTAAAAGCACCAATTGCGTAATTTCCTTCTATTGCCTTTTCAAACATTTTAGTAGTAGTAACTAAAGCCATATTAATTCCACCTTTCAAATTTTGTAGGGACATTTATTGTCCCTGCGGGACTTTTTATGATTCATTATAATTATAAGCTATAAATGGAGTATTTTCTACCCTTTTACTATAAATGATATCTATAAATTAAAAAATATTGCTTATAGATACTTTTTCATGGGACATTATATGATCAACAAGATATTTCATAACATGAACAGTGGCTAATCCTTCTGACTTATCTTTAATTTTTATATATTGAGTTAATTTTAGAATCTCGCTATCTATATTATCTAAGTCTTCATGGTGTGCATATATAGTTAAAAGTTTAGAAGTTTTCTTCCACTCAGCTATGTAATCTAGTGATAATTTGTATGCTTCTTGATACTTTTCTTTAATTATATAGCTCTCAAGAGTGCAATTTAAATCTTGTAACTTGCTACATTTGACATTTATAATATTTACAGATAAAAATATTCCTACCATCATTATAACGAACAAGCTAAAAGCTATCAAAACATTTTTCATTTTTTATTAACTTTCCCTTCTTTAAGTTGATAATAAAACTTATTTTTAGAGTCAAGCAGGCCTATGAAGAGATCACTTGCATAGGAAATTTTATTTCTTTTTAATATATTTTTTAGCCAAATTTCATCTTTTTCTAAAAGTTTTAAATTCTTATAATTAATGATGCCATCCATAATCAAAGGTATAGGTAAAGACTCTTGAGTTATAGTTATATTTAAATCATCTTTTGTAGCAGTAGATTGACCGGTTTTTGGTAATATAGACAATGCACCACTAGTCTCCAAAATAGCATATTGGATATCGGATAAATTAAAATATCCTTTTAATCTAAGTTCTTCTAGCAAATCATTAATATTAAATCTTTGATATCTTAGTTCTTTGATATCTATTTTGCCGTCTCTTATTAATATGCTGGGGGTACCTGTTAACAGTTTCCTAGCCTTTTCACTTTTTAGCTCAATATAAGATGAAGCTACTTGTAGAAATAGCAAAGTAATTATTGGTATAATGGCATGTAAAAGTGGTATTCTTATATCTTCCATTGGAAAGGTTGCAAGATCGGAAATCATTAAAGCAATTACTAGTTCAAAGGGTTCAAGCTGACCTATTTGTTTTTTACCCATCATCCTCATAATAAATATTATTGAAAAGTATAAGAAAAAAGTTCTGATTACTAAAACAAGCACAATATCACCTCTTTACTATATAATGTATATGGTTTGTTAAATCACGAAAATTATAAGGGGTAAATGATACATTTTTTTAAAATTACAGTATAATAGTACTAATAACTAAAAATAGGGGATGGGCAAATGGGCAGTTTCGATATAGTGCTTAAGGATGGTAGAAACGTAGTAGCCAAAGTGGGAACTACGTTAAATGATATTATTAAAGAAAATAATTTAAAAAATGATTTACCAGTAGTTCTAGGTAAAATTAATAATAAAATTTATGAACTAGGAACAACTATTATGAATGAGGGTAATTTTGAAACTGTGGATATTGCTAGCAGAATAGGAATGACGACCTACGTTAGGACTCTTCAATTTGTATTGATAAAAGCAATTTCAGAATTATTTCCAAGAGCTAATATTTCTATTGAACATTCTCTAAGTAAAGGGTTGTTCGGAGAAATAGATAAGACGCAAGCACTTGATATTGATGATATATATGACATAAAAAATAGAATGAGTGAAATAATAAAAGCAGATACTCCTATAAGAAAAATAACGTTTTCCAAAGAGAGGGCAGTTGAGATATTTACACAGTATAATATGCAAGATAAAGTAAAGCTTTTAAAATATGTTAACTCAAAGGAAATAAAACTTTATGAATTAAATGGAAGATATGATTATTTTTATGGACCTATGGCTTATTCAACAGGGATATTAAAAACATTTGATTTGATGTATTATGAGCCAGGTTTTATACTAAGATATCCGACTATTGATAACCCAGACAGACTTCCTAAGTTTAACAAACAAGAAAAATTAGCTAAAGTGTTTTATGAAGCAGCGCAATGGGGAGAAATACTAGGGGTTGGAAGCGTCGGTGCACTAAATGATGAAGTGGTAAATGGTGACATTGTTAATTTAATCAGGGTGGCTGAGGCGCTCCATGAAAAGAAAATCGCATATATTGCGGATATGATTCATAAGAGGAGATTAGCTAAACTAGTGCTTATAGCGGGACCATCGTCTTCAGGGAAAACCACTTTTTCAAAGAGGTTAGGTGTTCAATTAACTGTAAATGGATTGATACCAATATTTATTTCGTTAGATGATTATTTTTTTGATAGGGAAATTACCCCGAGAGATGAAAATGGTGATTATGATTTTGAATCTATATATGCTTTGGATTTGAAACTTTTTAACAAGGATTTAGAATTACTACTTTCTGGCGTGGAAATCGAAATACCAAGTTTTAATTTTAAAACAGGAAAGAGGGAATGGGTTAATAATAAAATTGTAATGCCTAAAAATGGGATTGTTATTGTAGAAGGAATACATGGATTAAATGAAATATTGACCTCATCGATACCAAAAGAGAGAAAGTTTAAAATATATATAAGTCCTTTAACGCAACTAAATGTAGATGATCACAATAGAATTTCCACAACAGAGGTAAGAATGATTAGGAGAATAGTTAGAGATTATTTATCTAGGGGATATGGCGCCGAAGATACTCTTAAAATGTGGCCTTCTATAAAACGTGGAGAAGAAAAAAATATTTTTGTATTTCAAGAGCAGGCAGATGTAATGTTTAACTCTAGTTCAGTCTATGAGCTTTGTGTGCTTAAGAAATTTGCATTAGAAGAGCTTAATAAATTGGGAGAAGATAGCCCAGTATATTATGAAGCAAGTAAATTAAGAAGTTTTTTAAATTTCTTTAAAGATGTAGACAAAGACTTGGTTCCAGATAATTCAATAATAAGAGAATTCACTGGTGGAAGTTGTTTTTATCAATACTGATGAAATCTAACTACTTTGAGTATCACATAAAGATTCATCATATAGGCTGTTCTGATAGTGGAGCGTTCGTTAACAGATTCTAAGTTTATTCCATGAAAAATGTCTTAGCGCACTTATTCGACGTCCTGTCTCAGAAGTGCTAGCAACCCGTCCTGGGTTGCTTACAGAAATTTTTCATTACATAAACTAAGAGTCTGTAAAACTCACTATATACTATCTGTCACACTCCTACATGATTTCACCTTTATGAGAATTATTTAGACTTAGAATAATGTATTAATGTGAAAAAATATCAAGTTTCTCTGAAGTGATTTGCAACACGAGATGAAAAAACAATTGAAATGCCATTTAGTAATTCTTGTTTTGCAAATGTTAAATTATCGTGAGCCTGACAGGAAGTCAGGCTAGTGAACCCGAGACAGGACGTCGAGTGTGAGCGATAGAGAATTTATCATGAGCAAAACATTAGAATTTCTTAATGACATTCATGTTTCGAGTTCGTTTGCAATGCACGGTGGAGAAATTTTGATGCATGATATTTAGAGACGATAAAGGAGGACAAAATGAAAAATTATAGTGCTTTTGATATATTAGGTCCAATTATGATTGGGCCATCAAGTTCTCATACAGCTGGTGCGGCGAGGCTTGCTAAGGTTGCTTCTATTATTGCGGGTAAGAACATAATGTCAGTCCAATTTGTGCTTCATGGGTCTTTTGCTAAAACATATAAAGGTCATGGGACAGACAAAGCATTAATTGCAGGGATCTTAGGGATGGATCCTTGGGATGATAGACTTAAGGACTCAATGAATATAGCTAAAGAGGAAGGACTAAACGTTGAGTTTGCTTTCGCAGATTTGGGTGATGTTCATCCCAATACTGTAAAGTTTGTTATAACGAAAAAAAGTGGTAGAGTTATCGAAATTATTGGCTCCTCTGTTGGAGGAGGAAATATTTTAATATTTAGTGTTGATGGAGAAGCAGTTGAGTTTACAGGTAATTATCCAACAATTATAGTTAGGCATAAAGATATTCCAGGTATGATTTCAAAAGTAAGTACTATATTATATGAGGGAAATGTTAATATTGCATTTATGAATGTATATAGAAATAGTAGAGGATTAAACGCCACTATGGTTTTTGAAACAGATACTATAGTGGGTAAAGATGTTCTAAACAGAATTAAGGGTATGGGCAATATATATAACATAAGAGAAATTGCACCATTGGTAGAGTCGTAATAAAAGTAGAGATATTAGAGAACAATTAAGAGTAAGATGATTAACTAAAGATATTACAAGGGGGAAAAATTGTGTTCGTAAACAAAGGAGTAGAGCTTCTAAATATATGTAAGGAAAAGAATATACCAATTTGGGAATATACTATAATGTGTGAAATGGATGAGAGTGGGCTTTCGCGAAGCCAAATTGTTGAAAGGATGAGAAAAAATTTAAATACTATGAGAGAAGCGGCAGAATATGGGCTCACAAACGAAACTAGGTCAATAAGTGGGTTAATAGGAGGCGATGCAATTAAACTAAACAGGTATGCACAGGCTAAAAACACATTAACAGGTGAATTTATGATAAAAGCAATGGCAAGAGCTGTTTCTTGCTCAGAAGTAAATGCAACTATGGGTAAAATAGTTGCAGCACCTACAGCGGGATCTTGTGGGATAATTCCAGCTGTAGTTATTACTGCGGGTGAAAAGTTAAATAAAACTGAAGAGGACCTAATTAATGCACTATTTACATCGGCTGGGATAGGTATTATAATTGCTAAAAATGCTACATTATCAGGAGCTGAAGGTGGATGTCAGGCTGAATGTGGTTCGGCTTCTGCAATGGGCGCGGCTGCGGTAGTTGAAATGATGGGTGGAACCCCTGCTATGGCAATGGATGCAGCAGCTATTGTGATAAAAAACATACTAGGGCTAGTATGTGACCCTGTTGCAGGTTTGGTTGAGGTACCTTGTGCTAAACGAAATATAGCTGGGGCAGTAAGTGCTTTAACTACTGCAGACCTTGTCATGAGTGGAGTTACAAGTCGAATACCTTTTGATGATACAGTAATTGCAATGTATAAGGTAGGTAAGCAATTGCCTTGCGAATTAAGAGAGACTGCTATGGGTGGACTTGCAACTACACTTACAGGGCTAAAACTTGCAAAAGAAATCTTATCAAAATAAAAAAGTATATAACATAATTTAATTTATACAATAATATAATTAAACTAAAAGGTGATTATTTGGCACATAGAAGAGTAGTTCAGAATTATTACAATGATATAAATAATCTGTCAGATGTTTTAACTAAACTAGTTAATTCATATCGTTTATTAATAGGCGGAGCAAATGAATTAAATGGAATTGCATTATCTAAAAAAAGTGACATTAAGGATGCACTTAAAAGAGCGGATGAAGTAGGAAATATTATAGACGAGACAATAAAGGTGTTAGATGATGCAAGTTATAGTTATATGTCTTATTGCAAAATGAAAACCGAAATTATGAAAAGCAAGCTTCAAATAGAGTATATAGAAACAGAAATTGATGAGGACTTAAGGTTAAAAGATTAAGTTATTTCATTTTACGTGAATTAGAAAAATATTAGAAATATTAATTTGGTACCTATTGGCTAAAGGCATAAAAAAATGTATTTAGCTAATAGGTATTTTTGTATGATCTTTGTTAATAACAGAGATATAGAATGATTTTTATATTATAATTCAAATCTTTGTCACCTTTTTTTAATTTGAAATTTACTTACCATAAGGTAAGCGAGTATAAACATTATAATAATAGTAAGTGGGAAGTTATGAGGCGAGTTTAAAGTAATTAGAGCATAAAGTGCTACTAGTATTCCGGCTAAAGTAATAGGAATACCTGTATAAACATTATTAAATGTAGAGTTATTATATCTTGCTAGTCTATAGGCACCAGCTACAGGGTATACTAAAAAACAAACATAACCTAAATTTCCAAGCGAGATGAAATCATATAAATTAAATATTAATACAGCAGGTGCAACTCCAAAAGAAACTAGATCTGCTAATGAATCTAGTTCTTTTCCAAGTTCACTAGATACTTTTAAAAGTCGTGCTACTTGTCCATCATATCTGTCCATAAGAGCAGCTAATAATATAAAAATCACAGATAACTTGTAATTAGCTTGAAATGTCATTAATAAAGATAACAAACCAAAAACTAAATTTCCAAAGGTAAGAATATTTGGTATAAAAGATTTTTCCACTAAACACCACTCCCTAAATAATAAAATTGCATTATAAACTTAACACTAGGTTAGCATATAATTTGTATAAAAGATATTTTTAATTATACATTATTTTATAATAAAAATAAAATATACAAATCTTATATTTTGTTTTAATGATATTTCAATGACCTATGAGATGGTTTTATGTTTTCTAAAAAAAATACAAGTAGAATAAAAAACATTAATATAAATTTTTCATTATGGTTAAAATATAATAATCGTTATCTAACATAAAGAGATATAAGGAGGATTATAAAATGAAAATTTCGGAAATAATGACTAAAGAAGTTATAAGTTTATCGGTAGATGATACAGTTGAACGTGCAGCCCAAATTATGAAAGAGTATAATATAGGATCAATTCCTATAAATACGCAGGGTAGAGGATTAGTTGGGATTATAACTGATAGAGATATAATTTTAAGATGTGTAGCGGAAGGTAAGGACATCAAAGTGCAAAAGATAAGACAAATTATGACTTCAAATCCAGTAGTAGGAGATGAAAATATAAATGTTAATGATGCTAGTAGGATTATGGGTGAGAGGCAAATAAGAAGATTACCAATTACTTCAAATAATGAATTGATTGGGATCGTAACACTCGGAGATTTAGCATTAGAACCAAATTTAAAACAGGAAACTACAGACGTCTTGGGTGAAATTTCAATTCCTTGTTCGCATTGTTTTTAAAGCCAATTGTAATTAAGTCTAATATTATTTAGTGAACATCCACAAGAAAATGGAATCTTGTGGATTTAATTTTAAAGAGGTATAATGTTTATAAATAAATCGTTAAATTAGGCGGAAATAGGAGAGAATGGAATGAATAAGGTGAAGTTTATTTACAACCCATATTCTGGAGAAAGCACTATAGCATCAGATCTAGACCAAATAATAATGATTCATCAAAAATATAAGTATACAATAGTACCATATAGAATATGTAATGAATATCCTATATCAGATGCTTTTTTTGACATAGATGAAGGTTATAAATATGTCTTAATAGCAGGTGGCGATGGAACAATAGATAGTGTAGTAAATGAGATGAAAAAAAAGGAAATCGATTTACCTATAGCAATCCTTCCCGTAGGTACTGCAAATGATTTTGCAAATTATATAGGAATGCCTCATGATGTGTATGATGCGTGTTATCAGATATTAAATAGTGATGCAAAAAAGATAGATTTAGGAAAGATAAATGATAAATATTTTGTAAACGTAGCGAGTACAGGGTTATTCACAGATATATCTCAAAAAATGGATATGAATCTTAAAAATACTATAGGTAAATTGGCGTATTATGTAAAGGGAATAGAGCAATTACCGAATTTTAGAAAATTAAAAATAAAGGTCACTTCAGATGAAGTTTTATTTGATGGTGATATGTACTTAATGTTAGTATTTAATGGACAAACCGCAGGAAGTATGAGGTTTGCATATAAGGCTAAAGTGGACGATGGACTTTTAGATGTAATAATAATAAAGGCTGGAAACATGAAAAATATTTTAAATATTTTTATCAAAATGTTAAGAAATGAGCACCTTGAGAATGTTGAGGGAATTGTTTATTTTAAGACTAGTAAGCTCGAAATAGAATGTCACGAGGATATCGTTACAGACATAGATGGGGAGAGAGGACCAGATTTTCCTCTACTTATTACTTGCGAAAAGGGTGGAATATCTATAATAGGATCTAAAATACAATAAATTATGCATAATTTCATATACTAATTAATAAATATTAACAGTAGCAATTTTAGGGAGAGTAAGAATGAAAATATATTTTTTACTGCTGTTTATAATGATTTTATTATTATATGAAGGTATAATTTGTAGTCTATATTATGTTCCTAGAAAAATCAAAATAATAAGTTTTGTGGCTTTAATTACAATGACATTTAGATACATAGCCTTAATAATACTTTTAATTGTAAAGGATCAAAATTATTTATATATGTTAAAATCTTTAGTATATACAAACTTTTTGTGCATACCAATATGTGGCATCATCTCAGCTTTTATAGTTGCTAGAAAAAATACGATTAAATTAAGAAGAATTATATTAATATCCGGAATTTTGTGTTTAGGTTATTGTATTGTCATATATAATTCTAGTGCAAATATTTCTATATCAAATCTTTATGGATATACTATAAAATTACAATTAGAGAATTATTTTTATTATACGTCACTTATAATAAATTCAATCCTTATAATTATGGGTATAAATCTATTTAATAGACGCTATTCAAATAAACATGGCGCAGTATTAATAGTTATATCAGCTGTTATTACATTAATAGCAGTCCTTCTAACTTCGATAAATACAAGTTTAGATTTCTTATTGATAGGAGATATTTCTTGGATTTTAACAATGGATTATGCTTTGAATAAAGTTAAAAGACATATACAGCTATAAAAATTACAGCTATATATGTCTTTTGTTTTTTATCCTTGTCGTTTTCTAGGACTAAGGTTTGATGTACGTTTTTTAGAGGGTTTTGGAGCAGTCTTTAAATTTGGTTTTGAGGCCGTTTTTAAAGAAGGTTTTGTAAAGGTTCTAGGAGCAGGTTCAGAAACATGTCCAGGTTCTGTATTTGGTGTCCTAAACTTAGAATGTTTCTTCCCTTGATACTTTGGATGACTATTTGCTTTGGTAGGTCTTGATGGTATTAATGATTTTTTATCAGAACCAATCAAATCTTCTCTATGAGCTTTTACTAGTGCCTCTCTTACAATGCTGTAGTTTTCTGGATTCTTAAATTGCATAAGAGCTCTTTGCATGTTTTTTTCTTTTTGTTCGGTTGGAACATAAACCTTTGCGCCACTGAAAGGATTTACCCCAGTATAAAATATAGTAGTAGATAAACTGCCAGGTGTTGGGTAAAAGTCTTGAACCTGTTCTGGAGTGTAACCCATTTCGTTTATATATTCTGATAATTTAATTGATTCTGTGAGGTCACATCCTGGGTGGCTTGACATAAAGTATGGAACCAAAAATTGATCTTTATCTAGTTCTTTATTAGTTTCGTTATATTTTTTGACAAACCTATCAAACACTTCTTGTTTTGATTTTCCCATTTGGTCTAGTACTTTGTCACTAATGTGTTCAGGGGCTACTTTTAATTGTCCGCTAATATGATGTTCACATAACTCTTCGAAAAATTTAGTGTTTTTATCATATATTAAATAATCGTATCTTATTCCAGAACGAATAAAAACTTTTTTAATGTTCGGAATTACTCTAACTTTTCTTAATAAATCTAAGTATTCAGTGTGGTCAATAATAAGATTCTTGCATGGAGTTGGGAACATGCATTGTTTATCACGACATACACCTACTTTTTCTTGAATCTTGCAAGCTCTGTGTCTAAAATTTGCAGTAGGACCACCAATATCATGAATGTATCCTTTGAAATTCTTTAAGGTAGTTAAAACAGTAGCTTCGTCTATTATAGATTTCTGACTTCTATTTTGTATAACTCGACCTTGATGAAATGTTAATGCACAAAATGAACAACTACCAAAACATCCCCTATGGCTTGTTATAGAAAATTCAACTTCTTTTATTGCGGGAATACCACCTTTAGCTTCATATATAGGATGGTAGGTTCTGGTGTATGGTAAACCATAAGTTATATCCATTTCAGCTTGGGTTAAAGATATCTGAGGAGCATTTTGAACTACATATCTGTCATTATGCTTTTGTACAATAGTCTTTCCTCTTATATCGTCTTGTTCTAATGATTGTAATTTGTAACTCTCGGCATAAGCAAGTTTATCAGTAGAGACAGTTTCAAAAGAAGAAACTTCAACATAATCCTTAAGGTCACTAATATCTTTTGTAGCATATACGCTGCCTCTAATAGAAGTCATTTTTTCTATACTCATACCATATTTAAAAAGATTAGCCATTTCAACTATGGTTTTTTCGCCCATGCCATAAAGTAGCAAGTCGGCTTTAGCATCAATTAATAAACTTCGCCTTACTTTATTGGACCAATAATCATAGTGAGCAAATCGCCTAAGACTTGCTTCTATACCACCAATTACAATTGGAACATTTTTAAAAGCTTCGCGGGCGCGATTACAGTAAACAATTACGGCTCTATCGGGTCTGTGACCTGATTCACCACCTGGAGAATAAAGATCATCATGTCTCTTTTTCTTTGCGGCTGTATAGTGATTAACCATAGAATCTATATTGCCGGAATTTATAATGAATGCAAACTTAGGTTTCCCTAGTTTCCTAAAATCATCTACGTTTTCCCAATTAGGCTGTGCTATGATACCTACGTTGAAGCCTTCATGTTCTAGGGTTCTTCCTATTATGGCAGTTCCAAAGGATGGGTGATCAATATATGCATCCCCTGTAATTATTATAAAATCTAATTGAGATATATTTCTTTCTTTTAAATCATCCATGCAAATGGGTAAAAATTGTTTATTTACTATCATATAATCCTCCTGAGAGATTAGTCGAATCTTTAGTTAATTTAATTATTATTAATTAAACTAAAGTTAGTTTTTGTGTGTTTACGATATATAATAATATTAACATATCTATAGAAAAATATGAACTAGAAAAGTTTATAAATATAATTGAATTTCACTTTTTTAGTTGCATTTTGAAGTATATATAATATACTTGTATAGTGAGAATATTTTTTACAATTAAGAAAAAATAATATAATCTACTAATATAGAAGAATAAAATTATAGGTGGTGAAAAAAAATGGAAAATGGCCCTCGAAGTAGAAGGTCAAAATTAATTTTAAAATTTAATATTATTATGCAGAGAATTTCTTAAAGTATAAGTTGACATAGATAAGGTAGGAATATAAGTCAATGAGTTAAAACCCCATTTTGATGTTTCTCTGCATAAGAGGAGGGATATCTATGGAAATAATTTCTGAGTTTTTTTTAAGTTCAATCTTAAATAAAAATGTGTATGATGAGTTTGAGGATAATATTGGGAAGCTTTTTGATATTTATGTTACTACTGAACAAGGATATCCAAGAGTTATAGGATATAAAATTAAAAAGGAAAGTGAAATTTTTAATTATGAATTTAGAAATATTGAAGTAGGAAAAGAAGACAAAAAAATAACCGTACAGGTAAGAGGGGTTAAAGAGATAATTCCTAGAAAATTTTCTTATCTTTTATCTAAGCATTTATTAAACAAACAAATAGTAGATGTTAATGGAAAAAAAGTAGTTAAAGTTAATGATTTAACCATGACGAAAGTTGGTGGAGAAATAAGAGTTATAGCTGTAGAATCGGGTATTATTGCAGCGGCTAGAAAATATAAATTAGATGGCATAATAAAGATTTTTTATAATATTTTAGGCAGAAAACCTCAAGATAATAGTATAACTTGGGAAAGTGTTCAATCACTCGAGATGGTAGATCACAGCTTAAAGCTAACACAGCCATATTCAAAACTTACTAAACTTCATCCAGCAGATCTTGCAGATATTTTAGAGGGACTCGATACATCCGCTAGAAATAAAATTTTTGAAAGTCTAGACAAGGATTTGGCAGCACATACTCTAGAAGAATTGCAGCCAGAGGTTCAAGCAGATATTTTAAGTACTATTAATAATCTGCTTGCACAAGAAATCTTAAATGAAATGCCTAATGATGAGATTGCGGATATTTTAGATGAAATGAAGGAAGACGATGCAGAAAAAATCCTCTTAAATTTTAATAAAGATGATGAAGAAGAAATTAGAAATCTTATGAATTATGAAGAGGAAGTTGTTGGTAGCATAATGAATAAAGATTTTATATCTTTTAATGTAAATATTACGGCTAGTGCAACTATTGAAATTTTAAGGGAACTTCAGCCTGAAGATGAGGTAATACATTATATATATATCGTAGATGAAGACAAAAAACTTCAAGGAGTCATTTCTTTAAGAAATTTAGTTCTTTCAGCTCCTGCGAGGAAACTTAAAGATATCATGGATGATAAAGTTATTAGAATAAAAGATAGTCAAGATATCGAGGAAGCTGTTGAACTGGCACTTAAATATGATTTGATTTCTTTACCAGTAGTGGACATTGATGAAGAGTTATGTGGAATAGTAATTATGAATGATATTATTGAAGAACTATTGTCTCCAAGATGGAAAAGAAAACTTAAAAAAATTATATAAAAAAATACACTGTGGCTTATATTAGCACAGTGTATTTTTTTTGGAATTAAGCACAAACTAATACCATTAATGACATTTATATATTGTTATTTAAGGAGGAATAGGTTTGAAGCTTAAAAAACATTTACTCAAAAGATGTAGCGCTGTAGTTATGATTATCTTAATAGCATATTTTTCAAGGGAAGTTTATTTTAATATTTATAGTAAGCAAGCTATAGCACAGGTTTATAAATATGGCGCGCGTGGTGAACAAGTTAAACAAATTCAAACTAAATTAAAAAAGTGGGGATATTATAAGGAAGGTGTTGATGGAATATATGGCTACAATACATATCTTTCCGTTAAGTCTTTTCAAAAAAGCAATGGATTAAAAGTAGACGGAATGGCAGGAAATTCGACACTCGCAGCTATAGGTCTTCCGTCTAGTACGCAGGCCTCTGGATCACCTTCTAACAAAAATGTAACGAATAATAAGGATGTGGATTTAGTAGCTAAACTTATAAATGGCGAGGCTAGAGGAGAACCATACGAGGGTCAGGTGGCTGTTGGAGCAACAATTTTAAATAGAACAAGAGATGCAAGATTTCCCTCTACAATAGCAGGAGTGATTTATCAACCAGGTGCATTCACGGCGATTGTGGATGGACAAATAAATGCAAAGATTGAAGAAAGTTCTATAAGGGCCGCAAGAGATGCACTAAATGGGTGGGATCCTTCTGGAGGTGCTGTATTCTATTTCAATCCTGCGACAAGTACGAATAAGTGGATATGGTCACGTACACTTATAAAAGTAATTGGTAAACATAGATTTTGCAGCTAACTTAACCACATTTCAGAAGGAAAGTCTCCAACTTTAGAAGTGAGGATATATACTGTAAGAAAATGAAAACTTAAGTGGATCTCTAAATCTCCTTCTGAAGTCGTTAGCACTGCAGCTCCCAAGGAGATGATTTAATCATCATGATAAATTTCACAGGAGCTACCTGGTAAATAAAATTTACCAAGTGGCTTTTTTATAAATGGTTGTAAAACTTTATATTTTAGTATAAGTTATAGTTAATTTGGAAGTATATAATTATATTGACATATACAATAGAATTATTAATATTATGGTATAATATTAATAAGTATGTGTAAACATTTAACACATATTTCATACATATTTTACATAAAAACTGGTAAAGCATGCAACTAAATATAAGGTCTCACGTATATTATGTGAAATGTTTTTTTAAAACCAGTTGTATTTATATGAAAACAAATTATGATGGGGGTACTGCTTAATGCCAAGTAAGTTCGAACAGCTGTATGACATGTACTACAATTGCGTTTATAGATACATTTTCGTTTCTGTAAAAAACAAATGGAATGCAGAAGATATAATTGCTACTGTGTTTACTAAAATATATGAGAATAAGGATAAAATTACTGAGGTAGAAGCAAGTAAGAATTGGATATTTAAAATAGCCCATAATACTATTATAGATTTTTATAGAAAAAACAGTAAAGTAATTCCTATAGAAAGCTTTTTGGATAGAGGCGACGAGGATTTTGGATATGAAAATATAGCTATTAGAGATGAATTTGAAGGTGTAAAGAAAATAATTGATGTATTACCAGAAGAAACAAAAAAAATGCTTTATTTGAGGTTTTATGGTGGTCTAAAATTCAGGGAAATTGCAGAAGCGGTAGATATAACAGAAAGTACTGTTAAATCAACCATTTCTAGAGCTATAAAGAAAATTAAGAAAAGTTACGAACATAGTTTAGGAGGTGATGTAATTGGAAATAAATGAAAATAATATTGAGAAATCATTGTGTAATGATGCAGCAAAGATTGTTATTGATGAGGAATTTAAATCAGATTTAAAAAACAAAATAATGTTTGCAGATAAATATAACAACATTACAAAGCAGCCTAAACATAAAAGTAACTTTATGAAAAATAGATATTTTAAAATAGCTTCGGGTTTTGTAATTTGCGTATTTGTTAGTGGATCAATATTTAAGGCTATTGATATTCAAAATAAAAATATATTTACAAGGTCCAAAGGAATGACTAATTCAGCTATTCCAGCTATAAGTCCAAAAGGATCACTTGAGGATAGTAGTAAGCAAGCATCTGGATTAAAGATCTTAGATGATATGATAAATAATAATTATAAAAATAAACAATTAGCAGTAATAAAAGGAAACACAGGTAGCGTGAGTGATGTCCTAAGTGGTAATAACGTTAAGAAGGCTATAAATAATCTTTTGGCAGAGAATGTTATTTCTAATAACGCTATCACGGGAGATGTAAATCATGATAATAGTGATCCCAAAATAAACCAAGATCAAGGGACTGAAGTTAAACCTGTTATACCGGAAATAGTTATCCCAGCAACAGTTACAAAACCAACGACAGATTCGCCAAGTGTACCTCTAGTTGCATTAACAACATATGATCCAAGGTATTCTATCGACGCAACGAAATTAGCTAGTGTTAAAGATGACGGCATATATATAAAAGATTTAAAATCTTCAAACGAGAAGATGTTAATAGCATATAGCGATAAGACTCAAATAGTTAATAAGCCCAATTTTACACCTAGTGGCCAAATAATTTATTACAAAGCAAATAAAGTAGCTCTAGAAAATGGTGCTATCTATTTATCTAGTGAAAATGGAAAGGTATCTACTAAGATTGCGGATGGTAAAAATCCTATGGTGTCTAAAAATGGTAAAAAATTACTGTATGAGTCTAAAGGTCAAATATTCATTCAAAATTTAAAAGACAATACTAGTAGTTATGTTGCTAATGGTAAGTATCCTGCTTTTTCTAATGATGACAATCTAATTAGTTATGTAAAAGAAGGAATAGAAACCCAAAGCCCGGATATAAGTACTGTAAAAACAGCAGGTTTTGCAAAAATGGCTACTTTTTCAAGAATGACGAGCTTTGCAAAGGTAGCATCTACCGAAAAAACAATTTCTACTTTATGCGTTTATAACATATTAGCAGATAAATCTTATGGCATAACAGATAACGGATCAATTGCAGATAGCAGCACTGAGTCTTGGTCAGGAGCTATACGAAATGTAGAGGATACTAGTGGATTAGATGCAACTAGTCAATACAGTTATTGTGAAAGTATTTGGAGTTTAGATAATAAAGAAGTGCACGTTATTAAAGTGGATAATGAAACAGGGGATAGGGTCGTGACTAATTTTAAGTTAGATAAAATAAAGTAATTTTAGAAGGCTAGACAATTGTAATTGTCTAGCCTTTTAAAAATACTTTATTCTTGAATACAGTATTTTATTATTAAATTTAGCGTGTTTAATATTGAATCCATATGAGTTCTTTCATAGCCATGTGAAGCAAAAATCCCAGCCCCAATTAAAGCTGCTTTTATGTCCCATCCAGCTCTTAAAGCTGCAGAGGCATCAGAACCATAGTGTGGATAAACATCAATCTTGTAATCTATTTTTTCTTTTTTGCATATTTGCGTTAATTTCTTTCTAAGTTCTAGATCATAGGGTCCTGATGAATCTTTAGCACAAATACATACACTGTATTCAGAAGAATTTTGATCAAGGCCTGGGCAACCCATATCTATAGACACAAATTCTTTAGTTTTTTCTGGTATGGATGCAGAGGCTCCATGTCCAACTTCTTCATAATTGCTAATAAATATATTTGTTGTATATGGAAGTTTTATGCCGTTATCTATTATATATTTGATAGCATAAAGTAGTATTGCAACGCTAGCTTTATCATCTAGATGCCTAGATTTAACAAATCCTTTTTCAGTAAAAATGGTTCTTGCATCAAAACAAATAAAGTCACCAACACTTAAACCTAAATCTTCCACTTCTTTTTTTGTAGATATTTTTTCATCAAGAATTATTTCCATATTCTCAGGGGTTCTCTTAAGTCCCCGAGCGTCATCTCCACTAATATGGACTGAAGGCTTTATGCTTTGAATAGTGCCTGTGAAGGATTTGCCATCAATAGTTTCTATAGTGCAATTTTCACCTTCTATTGAATTCATCATATATCCACCGATAGGGTCTAGTGATAGTGAACCGCTTGGATTAATTTTTTTAACCATTGCTCCAAGTGTATCAACATGTGCAGAAAGTGTTCTTTGAAAGTCGTTATTTTCACCTTTTAGTGTTGCTATAACTGCACCTTTATTAGTAACAAAATATGGCACCTTTAAAATGTCTAGCTCTTTTTTTATGTACTTCATAATTTTCTCTGTAAAGCCTGAGGGACTAGAAATTGAAAGGATATTCTTTAAATAATATTTAATTTTATCTTCATTATAATTCAAATTATCACTCCTTCAAAATAAGATTAACATAAGTATAATTTTACCATAGAAGATGATGAATTAATACAATATTATAGATTTAAAGTCGATAAATAAGAAAAAGAAAAAAGTCAAACTTAGGTTTCATGATGTTAGTAGCATATAGGAATATCGACTTCTTTGTAGTATACTATTTATGAGTATAAAAGGAGATTATAGATGAAAAAAAAGGCAATTATAATAATAGGAGTTTTAATCTTATTTAGTACATTTACATTTAGTGGCTACTCTTATATTAGAGTGAAATATTGGGATTCTTTGATTTTACCTGGAGTTAAAATTGAAAATGAAGATTTAACAGGTAAAAATAGGAAAGAAGCACAAACGATAATTAATGACAAATATGCTAGTAAGGTTATGAAGAAAAAAATTACTATAGTAACTGATGAAAAAAAATATATAGTTGACTATAAAATGGTAGAGGCAAAGTACAATGTTGACCAAGCAGTAGAGCAAGCATTAACTTATGGGAAAGATAGGAATATGTTTCAAAAATACAAAGCCATAACACATCCTGTGAGTAAACAAATAAAACTAACCTTTGAATATAATGATAAGGCTGTTGACAAAATATTAAAGGGAATAGCTAAAGAGATAGATAAAAAGGCAAAGAATGCAACTATAACTAAGGAGAGCGGTGGAGAATTTGTTGTTACAAATGATGTCATTGGAAAGCAGTTAGAAGTAGAGAAATTAAAAAACGATATTAAAAGCAAAATTGATATTGGCGTATCCAAGGATGATGATTATATAAAGGCTGCGGTTAAGGACATAAAACCTAAAATTTCAGAGGCTGCATTAAAGACAGTAAATACAAGGATATCAAGGTATACTACTAACTTTGGCAGCTCATCAGAAGATAGAGCGACAAATATATCATTAGCAACTGGGAGTATAAATGGGAAACTACTTATGCCGGGAGATGTTTTTAGTTTTAATGATGTTGTAGGAGAGAGAACTGCTTTAAGAGGGTATAAGGCAGCAGGCGTAATCATTGGTGATAAATTGGAACAGGGGTTAGGCGGAGGTATATGTCAAGTCTCATCTACTTTGTATAATGCAATGCTCTCAACTTCAATTGTTTCTGTAGAAAGAATTCATCATACAATATCATCGGGTTATATTCCGAAGGGACAAGATGCTACAGTTGATTATGGAAATCTTGATTATAAGTTTAAAAATACATTCGAGTATCCAATATATATTGAAGGCCTTTTGTCAAATGGAAACATACATTTCAATATATATTCTAACTCTACATTAACTAAAAGAACTTATGAAATAGTAAATGAGGTATCGGAACCTACGGACCCTAAAACAGAAACTATAAAAGACCCAACGATGTATCAGGGTCAAAGTGAGATTGTAAAGACAGGTTATGCAGGTTTTAAGGTTAAAGTGACTAGAAAAACTTATGAAAATGGAAAGTTAGTTAATACTGAAATTATAAATAAAGATACGTTCCACGTTATAAATGAAGTTAAGAAAGTTGGAACTAAGAAATAATAGCAGTTTGATTAAACTAAAGTGAACATTAAAAAAATCTAAAGGAGCATTGTACTATGATTAACAAATATTTAGGATCAATAAGAAAAGATTATAATAAAGAAGCGGATAAGACAAGAAATATTGAGAAGGTTAAGAAGTTTTTTACAATGCGTGAAAGCAGTGAATACACAATAGACGATCAGACCTGGGATGATTTAGATATGAATAAGGTGTATGAAAAGCTGGACAGATCATATAGCAGTCCTGGAGAAGCGTCTTTATACTCAATGCTTAGAAATCCATTAATGAAGGAAGATAAGCTAAAAGAAAGAGGGAAATTGATTCAGTCTATTAAAGAAAATACGAAGCTTCGGGAAACTCTTCAGTGTATTTTTTTTGAATTAAATAGTGATACTAAAAATAGTTTTTTAGATATGATTGAAACTGACCTTATCATAAATAAAACTAAATATTATGTGTACAGCATTCTAGGCAAAGTAATACCAGTAATAGCGATTTTACTTGCAATATTTGCAAGTCCTAAATATATGATAGCATTATTTGCTATAGGTTCAATTAATATGATTATAAATTCTACAGAAGTAAGGGCAATTAAGTCTAATGGTATATTCTATTTGCAAAAGAATATTAAGGCAGCTAAAAAAATAGCAAGTATAAATGATAAAGAAATTGTTTATTACAAAGATAAGATAAAAACGCTTCTTAAAGGTATGAAAGACATAGATTTGAGTACAAAAACAATAGGAATTATAAATATGTGGGGAGGTGTTTTTGAATTCATTTCTGTTATTTTTCTTTTAGAGGAAACAACCTATTACTCTATATCTCATAAAATAAAAAGAGAAAAAGAAAGGTTGATGGATCTTTACTACATTGTTGGGGAATTAGAAGCATTAATCTCAATTTCAGGTTACGAACATAATCTGAAGGAGCAGTGTGTAAAACCTAAGTTTACAAAGACTATCAGTTTGAATATAAAGGATGGGGTACATCCTCTTATAGAGAATGCTGTTCCTAACTCAATTAACATAAAAAAGGGAGGAATTGTGCTTACAGGTACAAATATGGCAGGTAAATCTACATTTTTAAGAATGATGGGAGTAAATATAATTTTAGCACAAAGTTTTAATTTTGCATTGGCTAAAGATTATGAAGCACCTTTCTTTAACATAGTTTCATCAATTAGTCCCAATGATGATTTAACAAAGGGAAAGAGTTTCTTTATGGCGGAGGTAGAATCTATACAACGTATAATTAAAGCTCTAGAGAAAGAGGCACCTGTATTTTGTCCTATTGATGAGATATTTAGGGGTACAAACCCAATTGAAAAAATTTCTATGTCAGCAGCTATATTAACATATATAAACAATGGAAAAAGTATTTCAATTGTAGCTACACATGATAGAGAATTAGTTGATATTTTAAAAGAAAATTATGAGTTTTACTACTTTAGTGAAAAGGTTGATAACCACAAGGGTTTAAGCTTTGATTATAAGATTAAAAAGGGAGTTTCACAAACAAGAAATGCAATAAAACTTTTAGAATATATGCATTATCCAAAAGCAATAACAGATGCAGCATATAAAAGAGCTGAGACAATAGAGAAATAAGGAGGGTTAATTATGAATTTAAATATAGTATTATTTCAACCGGAAATTCCACAAAACACTGGTAATATAGGAAGGACATGTGTGCTTACTGATTGCAAACTTCATCTTATAAAACCTTTAGGATTTAGTTTAGAGGAGAAACAACTTAAAAGAGCAGGACTAGATTATTGGCCTTATTTAGATTTAGAGTTACACGATTCATACGAAGAACTACGCGTAAAATATAAGGATTCAACTTTTTATTTTTCTACAACAAAGGCATCGAATTTCTACACAGATGTAGAATATAAAGATGGAGATTTTATAGTATTTGGAAGAGAGTCGTCAGGACTTCCAGATAGCGTTCGTGGTAGTGACCCCGAGAGATGTATAAAAGTACCTATGATAAGCAGTACAACTAGGTCGCTTAATCTTTCAAACACAGTAGCTATCGTTGCATATGAGGCACTTAGACAGATAGGGTTTAAAGGCATGAAGTAAAAAGATAAGCCATTTTTATATTGTAAGTAAGTATATATTACATAACACAAAATGGATTTAAATAAGGTGAAAAAATAGGAGGATTAAGTCATGGAACATATTTATGATACTATAATTATTGGTGGGGGACCTGCAGGATTATCTGCTGGGCTATATGCATCAAGATCAAGAATGGATACTTTAATAATAGAAAGAGCAGAGTTTGGTGGACAGGTAGCTACAACTAATGAAATTGATAACTACCCAGGATCCATTGAAAATTGTACAGGAGCAACACTCAGCAAACGAATGAAGCAGCAAGCAGAAGAGTTTGGAACACAATTTGCAAGTGAAGAGGTAGTGGAAGTTGAACTTGAAGGCGATATTAAAGTAATCAAATGCAAGGATAAAACTTATAAAACTAAGACTATTATAATAGCATCAGGAGCGTTCCCTAGACTTAGTGGGTTTAAGAATGAAACAGAACTACGAGGTAAGGGCGTTTCTTATTGCGCAACTTGTGATGCTGACTTTTTTGAAGATTTAGACATTGCGGTGTTAGGAGGAGGAGATTCAGCTATATCTGAAGCCATATACCTTTCTAAGTTTGGTAAAACTGTTACCGTAATTCATAGAAGAAGTGAGCTTAGAGCTGCTAAGTCACTTCAAGAAAAAGCTTTCAAAAACCCGAAAATAAAGTTTGTTTGGGATACCGTAGTTGAGGAAGCCAAAGGTAAAGAAATGTTAGAAAGTTTAGTACTTAAAAATGTTAAAACTGGTGAACTCAGTGAATTAAAAGCAGATGGATGTTTTGTGTTTGTAGGATATCTTCCAATATCTGAATTGTATAAAGGAAAAATTACTATGAATGATCGTGGTGATGTTATCACTGATGAGAATATGAGAACTAATATACCGGGAGTATATGCAGCAGGTGACATAAGAGTGAAGTTATTAAGACAAGTAATTACAGCCTCGGCAGACGGTGCAATAGCAGCTACCCATGCTGAACATTACATTGAAAACAAATCATAGAAAAGTAATAGATGCAAAATCTTTTAGAGATAAGTTCTGTAAGGTTAGTTTAAATAAAGCAAAAAAACTCAGCATATTTGTCCTATCATTTATTATGGTGATAGGAAAATATGCTGAATTTTTTTATTTTTAGTCCTAGCTTAAGGTATAATCTATTCGCTCTATGTTATAATATTTATAAGATGATTTACATGAGGTGATGGATAAAATGAATATTAATTTTGGCTTAAACTTGGTCCAAGAACAAAAATTAATAATGACGCAAGAAATGCAAATGTCTGTTAAACTTCTTCAAATGTCAGCACAAGAGCTTGGTCAGTATGTTAATAAGGAAATGCAAGAAAATCCAGTGCTAGAGGAAAAAGATTTGCAAAATAGCAAAAGTAATGACTACGATGTTAATGATTATAAAGAAATAATTAAATATCTTGATAAAGATGGATATAAAGTAAAAAATCATGCTTCAAAGAATGATGGCGATGAAGTTTCTCCATTTTACTATATTGCAGAGGAAAAATCTCTTAAAGATTATATTAAGCAGCAAATAGGTGAACTTACCCAGAAAAGCGATATTTTGAGTATATGCAAATACATGGCAGAAAACTTAGATGATAAGGGTTATTTATCAGCAAGTCTACCTGACATATGTAAAGAACTTGGAATATCAAATAAAAAGGCAGAAGTAGCTCTTTCAATTTTTCAATCTTTAGATCCTGAAGGTATAGGAGCTAGAAATCTAAGAGAATGTTTAACAATTCAATTGTATAATCTAGGGATGGATGATGAAAATATCTGTAAAATAATTAATGATTATTTGGAACTACTCGCAGAAAATAAGTATAGTGAGATAGCAAAAAAATTAAAAATTAACATAAGTGACGTCCAAAAATATGGAGATATAATAAAAAATTTAGAACCTAAACCATCAAGAGGATTTTATACGGGCGAGACTGTTAAATATGTTGTACCGGATGCTTATATTAATAAAATTGATGATCAATATGTTATTTCTATGAATGAAGATGTGCTTCCTAAATTAAATATAAATAATTTGTATAAGGAAATAATTAAAGATGAAAAAGATACAGAAGCCGTAGAATATGTAAAAGATAAGCTTAATAGCGCGATGTTTCTTATAAAAAGTATTGAACAAAGGAAAAACACTGTGTATAGAGTTTTAGAAGAAATATTAGAAGTTCAAAGGGAATATTTTGATAGAGGTGTCGAATATCTAAAACCAATGACGCTTAAAATAATAGCTAACAATTTAGAGATGCATGAATCTACCATAAGCCGTGCAATTAGAGAAAAATATGTAAGTATAAATGATGGTAAAGTCGTTAAAATAAAAGATTTTTTTACTAATGGAATAACATCAGGTATAGGCGGAGAGGATATATCTACAATTAATATTAAAAAGAATATTAAGGAACTGGTAGAGAGCGAGGATACAAAAAAACCAATGTCTGATCAAATTATTTGTAATCGGTTAAATGATGAAGGAGTAAATATCTCTAGAAGAACAGTAGCAAAATATCGCGAAGAACTTGAAATTAAAAGCTCAAGTAAACGCAAAAGATTTTAAAATTTGTTTGTTTAATGGCTCCGTTAACAAAATGTTAACATTTTTTTCGGAAATACTAATTTAAAAATGTTAGCATTTCAACTATAATGTAAGTGGGAGCAGAAAATATATGCTGGGACTTAAACAGTCCAGAAAGGTGTTCAAGTGGAGAATATTTTAAAGTTAGAACAGAAAATAGTGCCTGAATTGATAGAACTTCTTGAAAAACGGCATGATATATTAAGAACGATATGTTATAATCAACCTATAGGACGTAGAATTTTATCAGATCATATGTGTATAAGCGAGAGAATAGTAAGAAATGAAATAAATTTTCTTAAGTCTCAGAACTTAATTGAAGTTAATGCATTGGGTATGTTTATAACATCTGATGGAGAAGAAATTATACGTCAGTTAAAGGGATTTATTCATGAAATCAAAGGATTATCTAAAATTGAGAAATCTATTGAAGAACACTTGAAGCTTAAGCAAGTTATAATTGTTCCCGGAGATGTAGAAATTGATAAAAGTGTTCTTAAAGAACTAGGGAAGGCAGCGGCGAATTATGCTATGGATATCATTGAAGATAATAGTATAATTGCATTAACCGGTGGAACTACTGTAAAAGAAGTTGTAGATAGTTTTCCTAAAAACAATAAATACAAAAACATCTTGGTGCTTCCAGCTAGAGGTGGCATGGCGAGAAATGTAGAAATTCAAGCGAATACTTTGGTTGCAAGGTTAGCAGATAGAATTGGTGGAAATTACGAATTACTACATGTACCTGACAATTTAAGCAACGCGGCACTAGAAACTATATTAAATGAAAAAGATATAAAAAATATAATTGATAAAATTCGAAGTGCTGATATTCTTCTTTATGGTATAGGTATCGCAAAAGATATGGCTCTTAAAAGGGGAATACCACAAAAAAAAATTAGAGAACTTGAAGAATTGGGTGCAGTAGGTGAAGCATTTGGTCAATATTATAATGAATTAGGTGAGATAATTTATTCCACACCTACTATTATGGTGAAAAATGAAGATATTAATCATGAAGGAATACTAATTGCAGTAGCAGCTGGAAAGAATAAAGCTAGAGCAATTATTGCCACTGAAATCAACCGTTCTAGTACTGTTTTGATAATTGATGAAGCGGCTGCACAAAAAATTATAAATATTTTAGAAAAAAGAGAGTAAACTATATAATGATTTTATTAAAGAGAGAATTATATATTTACATATAATTATTTAATTAAAATTTTAGGAGGTTTTGCCAAAATGGTAAAAGTAGGAATTAATGGATTTGGAAGAATAGGAAGAAACGTATTTAACGCATTAGTAAAAAATTATTCAACAGAGTTAGAAGTAGTAGGAATCAATGATTTAACAGATGCTGCTACACTAGCACATCTTTTAAAATATGATTCACTTTACGGAAAATTTGACGGAACTGTAGAAGCTAAAGAAAATTCTATAGTTGTTAACGGAAAAGAAATTAAAATATTCGCTGAAAGAGAACCTAAAAACATTGATTGGAGTTCACTTGGAGTAGAAATCGTACTTGAGTCAACTGGATTCTTTACAGATGCTACTAAAGCAGCTGATCATTTAGGAGTTAGTGTTAAAAAAGTTCTTATATCTGCACCAGCTAAAAATGAAGATATAACAGTAGTTATGGGTGTTAATGAAGAAAAATATGATTCATCAAAACATAACATAATATCTAATGCATCATGTACTACTAATTGTTTAGCACCATTTGCTAAAATATTAGACAAAGAATTCACAATAGTTAAAGGTTTAATGACTACAATTCATTCATATACTGGAGATCAAAGATTATTAGACGCTCCTCACAAGGACATGAGACGTGCAAGAGCTGCTACATTATCAATGATTCCAACTACAACAGGTGCAGCTAAAGCAGTAGCATTAGTTTTACCACAATTAAAAGGAAAATTAAACGGATTCTCATTAAGAGTTCCAACTCCAACAGTTTCATGTGTAGATTTAGTAGCTGAACTTGGAAGAGATGTAACTATAGAAGAAGTAAATGCAGCATTTAAGAAAGCTTCTGAAAATGAAATGAAGGGTATCCTTGGATACAGTGAAGAACCATTAGTTTCTATAGATTACAAAGGAGACGAAAGAACTTCTATTATTGATGCAATGTCAACTATGGTTATTGAAGGAAATATGGTTAAAGTCGTTTCATGGTACGATAATGAAGCAGCATATTCAAGTAAATTAGCTGATTTAGCTAAATTTGTTGCAGATAAACTATAAAATTTAGTTTACTATAAAACTGTAAGTATAGTATTAGGGTCTGGTTTTATAGGTAGTCTATGGAACCAGGCCTTTTTATTGCTTATTCTAGTATATGAGTATGGTTAGCAGAACATACTACAATTGATAGAAGTTACAAAGGTTTATAAGATAAACAGTGTGAGAGGAGAATGTGTATGAAATTTAATAAGAAAACAATTGAGGATATTGAGGTTAAAGGCAAAAAAGTTTTAGTAAGATGTGATTTTAATGTGCCATTAAAAGATGGAGAAATTACAGATGTAAATAGATTAGTAGGTGCAATGCCAACAATAGAATATTTAATTAAAAATGGAGCAAGATTAATTTTATGCTCACATCTTGGAAAGCCAAATGGCGAGGCAAAACCTGAACTTTCTTTAGCGCCAGTAGCTAAAAGATTAAGCGAAATGTTAAAAAAAGAAGTGATTTTTGCAGCAGACCCAAATGTTGTTAGTGATAATGTGAAATCTGTAGTATCTAAAATGAAAGATGGAGACGTTATATTACTAGAAAATACAAGATATAGAAAAGAAGAAACTAAAAACAAAGAAAACTTTTCAAAAGAATTAGCTTCTCTTGCAGATATTTTTGTAAATGATGCATTTGGAACAGCTCATAGAGCTCATTGTTCTACAGTTGGTGTAACTGAGTTTGTTAAAACATCAGTATGCGGATATTTAATTCAAAAGGAATTAAAATTCTTAGGTGATGCAGTAAATAGTCCTGTTAGACCATTCGTTGCAATACTCGGTGGAGCTAAAGTATCTGATAAAATAGCTGTTATTGCTAATTTACTTGATAAAGTAGATACACTAATAATTGGTGGAGGAATGGCATATACATTCTTAAAAGCCGGTGGTTATTCTGTAGGAAGTTCCCTAGTTGAGGAAGATAAAGTAGAATATGCTAAAGATATGATGCAAAAAGCTGAGTCAAAAGGAATTAAATTCTTAATACCAGTTGATCATATAGTTGCAGATAAATTTTCAGCTGATGCAGAGCCAGTAGTTACAGAGGATCAAAACATTAAAGATGGTTACATGGGACTTGATATTGGACCTAAGACTTGTGAAATATATAAAGGTGCTATAAGCACAGCTAAGACTATTGTTTGGAATGGCCCAATGGGTGTATTCGAATTTAAAAACTTCGCAAAAGGAACAATTGCTGTAGCTGAGGCTATGTCAAAAGTTGATGGAACTACTGTAATAGGTGGTGGAGATAGTGCAGCAGCTGTTAATCAATTAGGATTTGGAGATAAAATGACTCATATATCTACCGGTGGTGGAGCGTCTCTTGAATTTTTAGAAGGTAAATTATTACCAGGAATTGAAGCTCTTACAGATAAATAGTTAAATAAAACTATGGTACTTTTAAGGTTTAAATATATATGTTTTACCGATTACAAAGAAATATTAGGAGGTTTTTTTTATGAGAAAAGGTATAATTGCAGGAAATTGGAAGATGAATAAAACTGTAGCACAGGCTGTAACTTTAATTGAGGAAATTAAGCCATTAGTTAAAGATGCAAAATGTGATGTTGTTGTTTGTCCTACATTTTTATGCTTAGATGCAGTAATAAAAGCAACTAAGGGTACAAATATAAAAGTTGGAGCTCAAAACATGTTTTATGAAGAAAGTGGTGCTTTTACAGGCGAAGTTTCTCCAGGAATGTTAGAAGATATTGGCGTTGATTATGTTATAATTGGACATAGTGAAAGAAGACAATATTTCAATGAGACAGATGAAGCTGTAAACAAAAAGCTTAAAGCTGCTTATAGCCATAATATCATTCCTATACTTTGTGTAGGAGAAACTCTTAGTGATAGAGAAGGAAATATTACAGAAAAAGTTTTAGCAAGTCAAGTAAAATTAGATTTAGAAGGACTTATAAAAGAGCAAGTAGAAAAATTGGTTATTGCTTATGAACCAATTTGGGCTATAGGAACAGGTAAAACTGCAACTGCTGATCAAGCTAATGAGACAATTGCATTTATAAGAGCAACTGTTGGAGCTATGTTTGGTAGTGAAGTAGCTGAAAAAGTTAGAATTCAATATGGTGGTTCTGTTAAACCATCAACTATAAAAGAACAAATGGCTAAATCAGATATAGATGGTGGTTTAATCGGAGGAGCTAGCCTTAAGGCACAAGACTTCGCCGGAATAGTAAACTACTAAGTTGTTTTTTAGACAAAGCTACTTTAGCGAATTCGTTTACTAAAGTAGCTTCATCTACTAAAGTAGATGGCATATTGGTTGGTTAATTATAATTATAAGAAATTACAAAAATAGCAATACATAGAAATGTGTATTGCTTTTAGAAACAATTAGTGGGGGGAAAATAAATGTCGAAAAAACCAGTAATGCTAATGATTTTAGATGGATTTGGATTATCAAGTACCGTAGATGGAAATGCAGTAGCTGCAGCAAGTAAACCGAATTATGATAGGTTAACAAAGAAATACCCAAGTACAAAATTAGTTGCAAGTGGACTAGAAGTAGGACTTCCAGAGGGCCAAATGGGAAATTCAGAAGTTGGTCATTTAAATATAGGTGCTGGTAGAATTATATATCAAGCACTAACAAAAATAACAAAAGAAATCAAAGAAGGAGACTTCTTTCAGAATGTTGCTTTTAACAAAGCAATAGATAAAGCAATAAAGGCAGATTCTTCAATTCATCTTTTAGGATTACTTTCTGATGGAGGAGTTCACTCTCATATTGATCATTTGAAAGCTTTAATAAAGCTAGCTAAAGATAAAGGCGCTAAAAAAGTTTATGTTCATGCGTTCTTAGACGGTAGAGATGTGCAACCGGGTTCAGCACTTAAATACATAGCAGAAATAGAAGAATATATGAATGAAATAGGGCTTGGTAAAATCGCTACTATTTGTGGTAGATATTATGCTATGGATAGAGATAAGAGATGGGAAAGAGTGGAACTTTCATATAATGCTATGGTCCTATCTAAAGGTGAGAAAGACACATCAGCAATAGAGGCAGTTAAAAAAGCTATGCATGATAACAAGACAGATGAATTTGTTCTTCCAACTGTTATAATGGAAAATAATAAACCAGTTGCAGCTATTAGTAATAACGATACTGTAATATGTTTTAATTTTAGACCAGACAGAGCTCGCGAATTAACTCGCGCAATAAATGATAAGGTATTTGATGGTTTTAAAAGAGAGTCATTAAATCTTAATTATGTATGTACTACTCAATATGATCTATCTATAGAAAACGTTGATGTTGCATATACACCAGAAAGTTACACTAATACACTTGGAGAATATGTTAGTAAAATGGGTAAAAAACAGCTCCGAATTGCTGAAACTGAAAAATATGCTCATATTACATTTTTCTTTAATGGTGGTGTTGAGGCTCCAAATGATAATGAAGACAGAGCATTGATTCCATCTCCTAAAGTAGCAACTTATGACTTGCAACCAGAAATGAGTGCCCGCGCGGTTACTACAGAGTTACTTAAAAGATTAGATACAGATGAATACGACATGATAATATTAAATTATGCTAATCCAGACATGGTAGGTCATACAGGAGTTTTTGAAGCTGCTAAAAAGGCTATAGAAACAGTTGATGAATGTCTTGGAAAAGTTGTTGAGTCAGTACTCGGTAAAGACGGAACTGTATTTATAACTGCAGATCATGGAAATTCTGAGCAAATGATTGATTATTCATCAGGTAAACCAATGACTGCACATACTACAAACTTAGTTCCATTCACATATGTATCAAATCACAGTAAAGATTTAAGAGAGAGTGGAATACTTGCAGACATTGCACCTACAATGCTACAAGTTATGGGGCTCGATGTACCTAGCGAAATGACAGGGAAATCTTTAATTAAGTAATTTCATGAGGTGCTGAAATATCATTAAATTTTAAATTAAATGAAAATTGAATCAAACTATTATATTATCTAAGTTTAGTTTAAATTCTATTAAACTTAGGATTATATTAATTAAACTTAGGGAATAATAACATAGATAAAAAATTTGGAGGTAAGATAATATGAAAAACTTTATTGAGATCATTGATATTTTTGCAAGACAAATTTTAGATTCAAGAGCATTTCCAACAGTTGAGGTTGAGGTAACACTCGAAGATGGAACAATAGCAAGAGCATCAGTACCATCAGGTGCTTCTACTGGTATATTTGAAGCAGTAGAATTACGAGATGGAGATAAAGATTTATATAATGGTAAAGGAGTTCTAAAGGCTGTTAATAATGTAAACAATATAATAGCTGACGAACTAGTTGGAATGAATGTATATGACCAAGTAGCAATTGATAAGGCGATGATAGCGCTTGACGGAACACCTAATAAGGCAAAACTTGGTGCTAATGCAATTCTAGGAGTATCACTTGCATGCGCAAGAGCTGCTGCTGAGTCATTAGGACTTGGATTATATCAATATATTGGTGGAGTAAACGCTAAAGTTTTACCAGTTCCAATGATGAATATTATAAATGGTGGAAGCCATGCTGATAATAATGTAGACCTTCAAGAGTTTATGGTTATGCCAGTAGGAGCAACATCATTTAAAGAAGCTTTAAGAATGAGTGCAGAAGTTTATCATGCACTAAAAGCATTATTAAAAAGTAAGGGACTCGCTACTGGTGTTGGTGATGAAGGTGGATTTGCTCCAGATTTATCATCAAATGAGGAAGCTATAAAAATCATAATAGAAGCTATAGAAAAAGCTGGATTTGTTCCAGGAAAAGATATATTTATAGCACTTGACCCAGCAGCATCTGAATTCTTTGAAGATGGTAAGTACAACTTAGCATCAGAGGGAAGAGTACTTACTCCAGAACAAATGGCAGATTATTATGTAGAACTTGTTAACAAGTATCCAATAATCTCTATTGAAGATGGAATGGCTGAAGAAGATTGGGATGGTTGGAAATACTTAACAGATAAAATAGGGGATAAAATCCAATTAGTTGGTGACGATTTATTTGTAACTAATACAGATAGATTGAAAATGGGAATTGATAAAAAAGTTGCAAATTCAATTCTTATAAAATTAAATCAAATAGGAACATTAACTGAAACTTTAAATGCTATAGAAATGGCAGAGCGTGCAGGATATACTGCAGTAGTTTCTCATAGATCAGGAGAAACTGAAGATACTTCAATAGCTGATTTAGTTGTAGCTATGAACGCAGGACAAATTAAAACTGGTGCTCCAGCTAGAAGTGAAAGAGTTTCTAAATACAATCAGCTTTTAAGAATAGAAGAAGAATTAGAAGAAGCGGCTGAATACAGAGGAATAAAAGCATTCTATAATATAAAAAGATAGTTAGTAATAAAATAGGAGTATAGTCTTTAGGGCTATGCTCTTATTTTTTATTAAGGCTAAGGTGGATTTTTAAATGAAATTGTGTTAGAATTAACATAAAAATATAATGATAAAAACATATTTTATGTTTTTTTTGTAACGATAATGGAGTAAGTAGATAAATTACATTTCGTTGTAAGATACCTTAGAATATGTTAAAATAGCCAAATATTTAATGAATAGGGGGTGTACATATGCGTAGTCTTATAATAATTTTATTGATTATATCGTCAATTGCAATAATTGTTTCAGTTATGATGCAACCTAGTAAATCAGATGGACTAAGTGGCCTTATAGGAGGAACTTCGGAAACTTTTTTTGCAAAAAACAAAACCAAAACAGCTGAATCAGTGATAGCGCGAGTTACAGTAGTTTCTGCACTTTGTTTTACTTTTTGTATAGCAATGCTAAATGTAGTAAAATAATACAAATAATCAATCATAATTTAGATTTTAGAGCAGTTTATTTAAATAATTTTAATAAACTGCATTTTTTTATATTTTAAAAAGTTATTATATTAAAAAAATATCTAGTATATAGTAATATGAATGAACATTAGTTAAAGTAGTCTATGATTATTAGAGGTGAAGGATGATGAGCGAATATAGTTCAAAATTAGAAAGTAAGGATATGGATTTTCTTTTTGAAGGTATTTTAAGCCTTCAAACAAAGGAAGAGTGTTATAGATTTTTTGAGGATATATGCACTATAAATGAAATAAAGGCATTTGAACAAAGATTTCAAATAGCAACAATGCTTGCAGATAAAAGGACATATATGGAGATTACAGGTGCTACAGGCGCAAGTACTGCCACGATTAGTAGAATCAATAGAGCACTGAATTATGGTAGCGATGGGTATAAACTTATATTAGAACGATTGAAATCAAAAAAATAGGTATAATTAATTTAAAAATATGCATTTACATATAAAAAGTGACGGTTAATATATATTTACTCGGTTTAGCTAATGATAAAAGAGTGATATAAATTAACCGTCTATATTTTTTATAGTGTTTAAGTTCTTGCACAATGTGATATACTTATAGGTATATTTATGCCTTAAAGTGGAGTGGTAAAAAAGTTATATAGATCTAAAATAACACTAGATGTAACTAGTATTAATATAATATAAGGAGTGGTTTCATGGATTTAAAAAGTTTGTTAAACAAAGAGCAATGTGAGGCTGCAATAACGGTTGACGGTCCATTGCTAATACTTGCTGGTGCAGGTTCTGGAAAAACTAGAGTTTTGACTTATAGAATCGCACATATGATTCAAGATTTAAACATATATCCATCACAAATCTTATCTATAACATTTACTAATAAAGCCGCTGGCGAAATGAAGGATAGGGTACGATCGCTTGTAGGTAATATAGCAGATAATATGTGGATTTCTACATTCCATTCTAGTTGTGTTAGAATTCTAAGACGGGAAATAGATAAAATAGGATATAATAAAAATTTTACTATATATGATAGCTATGATCAAAAAAGTTTAATTAAACAGTGTATGAAGGAAATTGATATAAATGATAAAGATCTAACAGATTCAGAAATTTTAAACAAAATATCAAGTGCTAAAAATGAACTTATTTCTGCTGCTAAATTTAAAAAAGAAAATGAGGGCGATTTTAGAAAAAATAAAGTAGCTGACGTATATCTTCTTTATCAAAAGAAACTAAAGGGTAATAATGCGTTAGATTTTGATGATTTAATATTTAAAGCTGTTGAACTCTTAAAAAACAATAAGGATGTTTTGGACTTTTATCATTCAAAATTCAAGTATATTATGGTGGATGAGTATCAAGACACAAATAAAGCACAGTATGAGCTTATAAAACTTTTAGTAGATAAGACAGAGAATATATGTGTAGTTGGAGATGATGACCAATGCATCTACGCTTGGAGAGGTGCGGATGTAACCAATATCTTAGATTTTGAAAAAGATTATCCAAAGGCAAAGGTTGTTAAACTTGAGCAAAATTATAGATCAAAAGGTAATATACTTATGGCGGCTAATGAAGTCATAAAAAATAATTCTCAAAGAAAAGATAAGGCTCTTAGAACTGAAAAAGAAAATGGCGAGAAAATTAATCTGTATAGAGCATTTACAGATAGAGATGAAGCAAATTTTGTATCAAATCAGATTAAAACAATTATGGCAGAGGGAAATAGAAGTTATAAAGACTTTGCAATTTTATATAGGATGAATTCTCAATCACGTATTTTTGAGGAAAGTTTTCGAAAACATCTAATTCCATATAAGATAGTAGGAGGATTAAAGTTTTATGATAGAAAAGAAATAAAGGATATAATGGCATATTTAAAGCTTATTAATAATCCGCTTGATGATATTGCCTTAAAGAGAATTATAAATGTACCTAAAAGAAATATAGGGGATGCAACTATTCAAAAGATTCAAGAATTTGCAAATGGAATAGAGCAATGTTTATATAGCGCTATTTTGGATGTAGAGTATATACCTACACTTACAACTAGAAATAAATCATCTATAAGTAAATTTGTAAGTCTTATGAATAATTTTATGGCTAAAAATGAAGAGGTATCAGTATCTAAGCTTATTAAGACTATAATAGAAGATACAGGATATTTAAAGCAACTCGAAAACTCTAAGGAACCAGAGGACGAGAGTAGAGTTGAAAATATAAAGGAATTAGTATCAGATGCTGTAGAATTCGAAAGAACTTCAGAAGATAAATCACTCCTAACATTTTTAGAGGGGGTAAGTTTAGGGTCAACCACTGATGATCCTGATGAAACCATTGATACGGCAGCAATGATGACAGTTCATAGTGCTAAAGGGTTAGAATTTCCAGTAGTATTTATGGTAGGAATGGAAAATGGAATATTTCCAGGTATGTCCTCCATTAATAACCCTTCTGAAATGGAAGAATCAAGGCGTCTATGTTATGTTGCAATAACAAGGGCGGAAGAAAAACTATATATAACTTCTGCAGAAAGTAGAATGGTATTTGGTAGAAATGTTTCATATCAACCATCAGATTTTATTAGTGAAATTTCTCCAGATTTAAAAGAAATTATAGGTGGAGCTAAAAATAGGACTACGCAGGTATTAAAGAGAAAAAATGCCAAGGAGTCACAAAGATATAATCCACATGGTCTGTTAAGTAAAACTGCGCCACAAGATTATGTATCAGCTACAGCACATGGAGATAATTCAGGCCAGCAAAGTATTAATAGTGAGAATGTTATTAATAATGGATTAAATAACATAAGTAGCGAAGCTACAGTAGGTAGAAAAGTTAGACATACTAAATTTGGTGTAGGCACAATAGTGTCAAGGTCGAGTTCTGATGGTGATACTTTGATTTCAATAGCCTTTGATAACATGGGAATAAAAAAGCTAATGTTAGGTAAGGCACCACTAGAAATGTTATAAGGTTTGTTAAAATAAGACTAGTATTTGATTGTTATTTATTTGAAGGTAACTTGCGCATCATAAATGTAATTTGTGCATAGTGTATGCAACTGAGGCATTTTGGATAAAATAGCTAGTAAGAATGCTAGTCATTTTATTCAAAAGGCCTAAAAGTTGTGTGCTATTTTGCGTAAAGGTTGTAGTTTATGAATATGAGTGAAATTTGGTTAAAGCAGCGTCTAGAGGGATAGGTGAAGAATGATATGATGAATGAAGAAGATAAAATTAATGAAATTAAAAATATAATTAATTATCATAGTGATAGATATTATAATCAGGATAATCCAGAAATATCGGATTATGAATATGATCAAATGATGTTAGAACTTAAAGAACTAGAAAAAGAGCACCCAGAACTTATTACCTTAGATTCTCCAACTCAAAGAGTAGGTGGAAGTGCTAAAAGGAAAGGTGGGGTGCTCGTAAAACATAATGTTCCAATGCTTAGTTTGCAAGATGTATTTGCAAAAGAAGAGGTATATGCTTATGTAAATAAAATGATTGAGGAACTGGATGATCCAACATTTGTTGTTGAATTTAAAATTGATGGCTTGTCAATGTCCCTGCGTTATGTAGATGGTAACTTAACAGTAGCTGTGACCAGGGGTGATGGAATCATTCAAGGCGAGGATGTAACTGAAAATGCTAAAGTAATTAAGGATGTTGTAAAGAAACTGAAAGATAAAGTTCCCTACCTTGAAATTCGTGGAGAAGTATATATGTCAAATGCATCATTTGATAAAATTAATGAACAACAAGAGTTATTAGGGAAGAAAGTATTTGCAAATCCAAGAAATTGTGCTGCTGGTACATTAAGGCAGTTAGATAGTAAGATAACAAAAGAAAGAGGAATATCTCTATTCATTTTTAATATTCAAGATATTAAAGGAATTGAATTTAAAACACATACAGAGGGTTATGGATGGTTAAAAAAGCAGGGAGTAAAGGTCATTGAGAATTATGTGAAATGTAAAACGGCTGATGAAGTGTGGAGTGTTATTCAAGATATTGGAGAGAAAAGAGGAACCTTAGCATATGATATTGACGGGGTTGTTATAAAAATTGATAATTTGGAAGATAGGAAAGAACTTGGAAACACCTCGAAAGTTCCTAAATGGGCTATAGCTTATAAATTTCCTCCAGAAGAAAAAGAAACGAAATTACTTGATATTGAAGTATCAGTAGGGAGAACTGGTAGAATTACTCCTACAGCAATATTTGAGCCGATTCGGTTATGCGGAACATCTGTATCTAGAGCAATCCTTCACAACCAAGATTTTATCGATGATTTAGATATAAGGATTGGAGACATAATTGTTGTTTATAAGTCAGGAGAGATTATCCCAAAAATCAAGTCTGTAGTGAAAGAAAAACGTATTGAGGGATTAAAGAGATTTAAAATTCCAGAAATTTGCCCAGTTTGTGGAGCACCAACAGTGCGTGAAAAAGATACTGCTGACATCAAATGTATAAACCCTAATTGTTTGGCGCAATTAGAAAGACGTATAATTAATTTTGTTGGTAGGACTGCTATGGATATAAAAGGTTTTGGCAGCGCATATGTTAAGGAACTTATTCGCTTGAAATATATAAAAGATATTGCGGATATATATTCCTTGTTTAATTATCGAGGGGAACTTGTAAAGCAAGGTATAATTGGAAAAGAAAAAAATACAGATAAGTTATTAGATGCTATAGAAAAGTCAAAGGGAAATGAAGCACAAATGTTGCTTACAGGCCTTGGAATTCCGAACATTGGGAAGGTAGCGGCGAAAAGTATAATGAAACATTACAAATCTATTGAAGACTTGCAAAATACGTCATTGGAAGAGTTACAAGATGTTTCGGATATAGGCGAAATAAGTGGCCTGTGTATATTGAAATTTTTTGAAGATAATAAAAATAGAGAAGTAATAAGTAGATTAAAAGATTATGGAGTTAATATGGCTGCAGAGGACGGCGATAACGAGGATAACAAGTTTGATGGATTAACCTTCGTTGTAACTGGAACATTAGCTACTATAGGTAGAAGTGAGGCCACAGTAATGATAGAGAGCCATGGTGGAAAGGTATCAGGTTCTGTTTCTAAGAAAACAAGTTACGTGTTAGCAGGAGAAAATGCCGGGAGCAAACTTACAAAAGCAGAGGGACTAGGAATTGCAGTTATATCTGAAGAAGAACTACTAAATATGTTAAAATAATTAATGAGTTAGCTAAAAAATGAAGTTCTTAAAAGCATAAGAAATAACATGTTAATTAATAATATAATTATCATGTTATTTTTTATTAGTATTGATATTATTTGTTATTTGTATCATAATATATTAATATAACAATATTAATATGAAAATATATTTATAAAGAGGTAAATGTTATGAAAAAAGATTATATGGAATATAATGAAATTGCAGAAATGCTTAAAGTATTAGCTCATCCAGTAAGGTTGTGTATTATTAATGGATTGCTGGGAAAAGGGACATGTAATGTAAGTCACATGCAAGATTGTTTAGGCATTCCACAATCTACTTTATCTCAACATTTACAAAAATTAAGAATGGCAAAAATAATTGTAGGGAAAAGAAATGGGTTAGAGATAAATTATAGTATTTGTAATGAGGAAGTCAGAGAATTAGTAGAATTTATTTTAAAAAACAAGGATTAATGTATGAATTTTCAATATTTTGAAAAATCAAGTTATTTTAATAGAAAACATTGATTAAATTGTTAACATGGTGTAAACTAAAATCAAATTGAATATTAGAATATAGGTTTAATTAAATTTAATTAATTAAAAGGGAATCAGGTTAAAATCCTGAACTATCTCGTAGCTGTAATAGATGAATTTAAGTATATTATGTCACTCGGAAACTGGGAAGGCGTACTTAGATAATGATTCTTGAGTCAGAAGACCTGCCTATATTTTTGCACCGTAAACTCTACGAGTGATAGAGAGGGCATTGTAATGAAGATTTGTTTGTTGATTTTATATTATTAAACATATTTTTGATTGTTTCCTTCTAACGCTTTAGTTAGAAGGTTTTTTGTTTTGGTTGTAAATTATTCTACAATACTGACATTGGGTAAAAATAAAAGGAGGTGGCATATGAATAAGGATGGGAACCCTCATCATCATAGAATCGGACATAAACATGGCGAAGGATTTTCAATAGATTTTTACGCTTATATTTCCCAAATAAGACATTGGAATTCTACTTTTAAAGTATCTCTTTCTGTTTTGATACTTATTCTTTGTGTTGTATTGGACAACCCATATGTATCAGTTGTGATAATTATTGCAATGGCCTATCTGACAATTGTAAAAGGTGGGCTTCCAGTGTGTGAGTATTTTTCAATACTTGCGATTCCAATCGTCTTTATCCTCCTTGGCACAGTTACAATTGCTATTGATTTTTCAAAGCAGCCGATTGGTCAGTATAATCTGTATCTTGGTTTCTGCTATGTGTTTACCTCTGGGGAAAAGATTAAGGAATTAGTATTTTTAATTCTTAAGGTTTTTGCAGCTATAAGTTCTTTACAAATGATGACGCTGTCGACTCCGTCCTCTGAGATAATATATGTTCTTCGAAAGGCACATGTCCCAAAGCTTATCGTAGAACTCATGAACCTCATTTACCGTTATATTTTCATTTTAATAGATGTATATACTAAAATGAAAAACTCTGCAGAATCTCGTCAAGGCTATTGTGATTTTAAAACTTCTTGTTATACATTTGGAAGCATTGCGAGCAATATGTTGGTTGTTTCGCTTAAAAAGGCAAACACGTATTATGATGCAATGGAGGCTAGATGTTATGAGGGAGATCTTATATTTTTGGAGGAGGATAAAAAGGTAGAGACAATACAGATTGCTTATGCAGTAGTATTCATATTTTTTTTAATTTTGCTCTGGGGTTTTACAAGATAGAAAGGAGATATTATGAGGAAACCAATATTAAATGTAGAAGATCTATACTACGTCTACGGAAATGGAAAGGCTGCATTGGACGGTGTAAGCGTGGATATCTATGAAGGCGAGAAGATCGCTGTCATTGGTTCTAATGGATCAGGCAAATCCACATTTTTCTTGAATATAAACGGTGTATTTACACCGCAGCAGGGAAAAATCATTTATCGGGGTAATGTAGTAAATAAAAAGAATGTAAAAGATCTTCGAAAGAATATCGGAATTGTATTTCAGGATGCAGACAATCAAATAATTGCATCTACAGTTAGGGCAGAAGTTGGATTCGGGCCGATGAATTTAAAGCTTCCCAAAGAGGAAGTAATCAAGCGGGTTGAGGAAGCACTGGCATACATGAATATATCAGATTTTAAGGATCGTCCGCCACACTATTTGAGTGGTGGTGAAAAGAAACGAGTGACTATTGCAGGAATTATTGCTATGAAATCTGAGATTATTATATATGATGAACCGACAGCATCACTTGACCCTTTAAATACAATGATGTTAGAAGAAGTTTTGGCCAAACTTAGTTCTGAGGGGAAGACGATGCTGATTTCCACCCATGATGTAGATTTTGCATACAGATGGGCGCAAAGAGTGCTTGTATTCTGCCAGGGAAAAATCATCGCAGATGGGACACCTCTCGAAATTTTCTTGAACACTGAAGTTTTAAAACAGGCGAATCTAAAACAGCCAACAATGCTTGAGGTTTATGAATCACTTGTAGAGAAACGTATGCTTGCGGATATAAAAGCTTATCCCAAAAGTACACAAGAATTTAAAGAAATGCTTAAAAAATAGTTGTTTATTCTAGGTATTTTACCGATTTAATATAAATTAGAAACAAATAAGGGGGGAAAATAAAATGAATCAAAAGGAAAAGAAAATTGTCGCTATTATTGCATTTTTTGCAGTAACTTTTGGAATAGTTCCGGCAGCAAACGCGATGCACATCATGGAAGGATATCTACCACCAAGATTCTGTATTTTGTGGGGTGTTATATGCATGCCATTCTTAGTAGCGGGATACTTTTCAATTAAGAAAACATTGTCAAAAAACCGTAAATCTATCACTATTCTTGCTATGGCAGGAGCGTTTATTTTTGTGCTTTCATCTTTAAAAATTCCGTCAGTAACAGGAAGTTGTTCACATATGACTGGTACTGGACTTGGCGCAATCTTATTCGGACCCAGTGCAGTTAGTATTCTAGGGATTATTGTACTGATTTTTCAGGCAACTCTACTTGCTCATGGAGGACTAACCACTCTTGGTGCTAATACATTCTCTATGGCTATTGCAGGTCCAATTCTTTCTTATGTAATATACAAATTATGCCAGAGGCTGAAAGTCAATAAATATGTAGGCATTTTTCTTGCAGCATCATTTGGTGATATATTTACCTATTGTGTAACAAGTGTCGAGCTTGGACTTGCATATCCTTCTGCAAATGGTGGAGTTGCTGCATCAGTAGTCAAATTCCTTGCAGTATTTGCACCAACACAGCTACCACTTGCAATTATCGAAGGTATTCTGACCGTTGTTATTATTATGGGTCTTGAAACATATGCAAAATCGGAATTGACAGTTCTTGAATTCCTAAAAGGAAGTGATAATTAATGACAAAGACAAAGACAAAGAAAAAAGTTATTATTTTATTAGTTATTGCTGCATTAATTGCCCTTATACCATTATTTATGTTAAAGGGTGCTGAGTTCGGTGGATCAGATGATGCAGGAAGCAAAGTAGTTTCCCAGATTACAGGTACCGATTATAAGCCCTGGGCTACGCCGATTATGGAAACTTTGATTGGTGGAGAGTTACCAGGCGAAATTGAGAGTTTACTCTTTTGTCTACAGACTGGTATTGGAGTTGGTGTTCTTTTCTTTTTTCTAGGAAGATTCGTAGAGAGAACTAAAAAAGAAAATCGGGATAATAAAACTAAGTAAATTTTTTCGTATATTCATATAATTAGTTATGTTTATAAGAATGATTTTAAATATAATTACGGGTAACTAAAGTATAAATAATTTTGGTTTTAAAAGGGAAGATAGGTGAAAATCCTGCACGGTCCCGCCGCTGTAAAAGAAGAGCCTATGCACAAAAACCACTGGGAAACTGGGAAGGTAGCATGGGCAATGAATCTTAAGTCAGAATACCTCACCGTAATTATATACAATTAACTCTACGAGAGATAGGGGAGGTTTTTATAATATATGGTTATAAATTTGGATGAAAAGTTTGAGTTAAATAGTTATATATCTAATATTGAGAAGCAAATTATTGAAAAAACACTTAAAAAAAATGAAAATAATGTTAGCAAAACTTCAAGAAATTTGGGTATTTCAAGACAAGATCTTCAATATAAAATGAAAAAATATAACCTAATCCTAAAATGAAAAAAAACAGTATTAAACCATTTTATAAAGGGAGGGTTATAATGTATATTGAAGAGGATGTAGCTTGTACGAGAAAATGCATTAAAAATGTAATTAAAAATGATGGTAGAACAACTAAATTTGATGCTTTGAAAATAAAGAATACTATAAAAAAAGTTGGGACACAAATTGCAGATTATATAAAAACAGAGGAAATTATATATTATATTACAACAGAAGAAATTGATGATTTGCTACAAAAAATAATAAAAGAGCTTAATGATAATGGCAAGGAGTGTATCACTGTTGAAGATATTCAGGATACTATTGAGAAATTAATGATTAACAATGGATATATAAAAATTGGAGTAGCTTATTCAAATTACCGAAAGTAAACAACAAAGAATGTAATCATTTTTAAAAATAAGCCTCTTAATTGGAATGATTAGGTGGCTTATTTTTATAGAAGATTAATTATTATGGAGGTTTTTTATGTTTAAAAGAAAAAATATAATAACTATAGTTTTAGCTGTCTTTTGTTTTGTTCTAAGTGCGTGTGGCAATAATGGAGTTACTAATAATGGACAAAATACTACGAAAAAAGCAACAAGTACTGTAACTTACCCACTAAAGGTGGTTGATTCATATAATAGAACAATTACTATTGAAAAAGAACCTAAAAGGATTATTGCAATTGCGCCAAATATAACAGAGGGAATATATGCCCTTGGAAAAGGTACAAGTCTAGTTGGTAGAAGTGATTATGATGATTATCCAGCTAAGGCCAATAAGGTTACATCTGTTGGTGGATTATTAAAACCAAATATAGAAAAGATTGTAGAGTTAAAACCTGATGTAGTAATAGCATCGACTCATTTTGATAAGGATGTTATTAAAAAATTAGAAGGTCTTAATATAAAGGTTGTAGTGATTTATGGTGAAGAAAATTTTGCTGGTGTTTATGATACAATGTCAAAACTTGGACAAATTGTAAATGCAAGTGATAAAGCGTTGTTAATAATATCAGATATGCAAAAGAAGGTTGCAGATGTAACTAAGAAGGTAAAAGGTGCTAAAAAACCTACAGTTTACTATGTAGCGGGTTTTGGTAAAAGTGGTGATTTCACAGCAGGTAAAGATACATTTATAGGTAATATGATTGATATGGCTGGTGGAGAAAATGCTGCAAAGGATGTAGTAGGTTGGAAATACAGTGTAGAAAAGCTGGTAGAAAAAAATCCTGATGTACTAATATGCTCAAAGTTATATGATTCAAAAAAAGGCATAGAAGCTACAAGTGGCTACAAAGATTTAAAAGCAGTAAAAAGTGGAAATCTACTAGAAGTTGATGAGAATATTATTGCTAGGCAGGGACCAAGACTTGCAGATGGTCTAGAAGCAATTGCTAAATTAATTCATCCTGAACTTTTCAAATAAAAGGAGTTGCTTTGCCATGACGTTTATAGAAAAGAAGAATTTTTATAGAAGAGTTTTTATAATGGGATTGATTTTGCTCCTAATTGTAATAATTGCTTCGGCAAATGTTGGAGTGGCGGATATTTCTTTTAGGCAGGCAGTATTTATTGTAATAAGCAAAATTCCCATATTAAATAATTTTGGGTCATTAGATGGAATTAAGTCTACATCTGTGATCATAATGTTAAATTTAAGACTTCCTAGAATACTTTTATCATGCCTTGTAGGAGCAGCGCTTTCAGTGGTTGGTACTTCTTTTCAGGGCATTTTTAAGAATCCAATGGCAGACCCATTTGTTCTTGGAGTTTCATCTGGGGCTGCACTTGGAGCTACTATAACTATGGTTTTTCTTAAGAATATTCATATTTTTGGAATGAGCATGGTAGCATTTAGTGCGTTTATTGGGGCTCTAATAACTACATTTTTGGTATACAATATTGCTAGAGTTGGTACAAAGGTCCCAGTTACCACGCTGCTACTTGCGGGTGTTGCTCTAAATTATTTATTATCCTCGATTATTTCATTAATGATGACATTTAATAGAGAAAACATTGAAGAGATAGTTATGTGGACTATGGGTAGTTTTTCGACAGCTAATTGGGAAGAGGTGATTCTACTATTTGTTATAGTAGTACCCTCAATTCTATTTATATCTATATTTTCAAGAGATTTAAATGTTATGATGCTTGGAGAAGATAGTGCAAGAAGCCTTGGTATAGATGTAAATGGGTTTAAAAAATATATATTTGTGATAAGTACATTAATGGTGGCGGCAGTTGTAGCTGTAAGTGGAATAATTGGGTTTGTAGGGCTTATAGTGCCTCATGCAATTAGGATGATGTTTGGATCTGACAATAGGGTAGTTATACCATTTTCAGCACTTGGAGGAGCTATATTTTTGATAATGTGTGATACTCTCGCAAGGGTTGTTGTGCCTCCTTCAGAAATACCAGTTGGAATTATTACTTCGATTTTTGGAGTCCCATTTTTTGTATATTTATTATATAAAACCAAGAAGAAGGCGATTTAATTGATAGAAATAAATAATGTGAGTTTTTCCTTTGAACAAGAAGTATTAAGGGATATTAATATAAAATTTGAAAGTGGTAAATTTTATACGATACTAGGACCAAATGGATCAGGTAAGACTACGCTTTTGAGATTACTAGCTAAATCACTCCATAGTGATAAAGGGAAGATTATTATTAATGAAAAGGAATTAACCCAAATAAAATCAAGAGTGTTAGCAAAGGAAATGGCTGTGGTTTTACAAAGTACAGAGATAGAATTTGATTTCTCAGTACAAGATATAGTTCTTATGGGAAGAACGCCTCATATTTCTAGGTTTTCTTCAGAAAGTGAAAAAGACATGGAAATTGCAATGAAGGCTATGAAAGCGACAAACACCTGGGAACTTAGAAATAAGAGTATAAATACATTAAGTGGGGGAGAACGACAACGTGTGGTAGTTGCAAGAGCGATTGCGCAAGAAACGGGGATAATACTTTTAGATGAGCCCATTTCACACCTAGATATTCATCACCAGATTGAAATAATGGATCAATTAAAACAATTAAATTTAAATAAAAAAATTACAATCATCGCAGTATTACATGATTTGAATATAGCGGCTGCATATTGCGATCATATGATACTAATGCATGATTGTGGAGTTTACAAAGAGGGAATTCCAGAGGAAGTATTAACACAAGATATACTTAAGCAGGTTTATGGATTAGAGGTGTATATAACTAAGAACCCTAGAACTGGAAAGACTTTTATTATGCTTTTTTAGTATAAAAAGTATATGGTCAATATAAAAAATAGCCCACAGGTTTTATGCCTGGGCTATTAATAAACATTTGGATGATACTTGCCACGTGGATGGCACCTATTTATTTTAAACTGTTATATATCATATCTAAGTTTTCTTTCATGCATGTTAAATAATCTTTATTATCTTCCTTACTCTCTATGGTGTGTATTTTTTCAACTTTAGCACCTACTTCTTTAGCTAGAGCATCTGAAACCTTCGTGCTTACCATATCCTCAACAAATATAGTCTTAATTTTATTCTTTTTACAATAATCGGTTAGTTCTTTTAATTTTTTAGCACTGGGTTCACCTTCTGCAAAAACGCTTTCTACGCTGTTTTGTTTTAGTCCAAAGTCTCTGCAAAGGTATGCAAAAGCGGCATGGCCAGTTACAAAGTTTTTGTTACTAACAGTTTTAAATTTTTTGTTGTATTCATTGTAAAGAGTATTAAGCTTTAGAGCGAAATCATTATAATTTTTTTCATAATAAGCTTTATTAGATGAATCTGTTTTTATTAAAGCATCCCTTACATTTTTAGCTTGATTTTCTGCGCCTTTTAAACTAATCCATAGATGTGGGTCATATTGACCGTGTTCTTCTTTTTCAGCTGAGTCTGTATTTTCAATTGGGGTTGAACCCTTTGATGCCTCAACCGTTATTAAATTTTTATTGTCTACAGATTTTAAAACCTTATCTGCCCAAGATTCCATACCAAACCCATTATACACAAATATTTTAGCAGTACTTAAGCTTTCAAGATCCTTTGCCTTAGGCTCAAAATCATGTGGTTCGGTACCGTTAGGGATCATGGTTACTATATCAACCTTATCTTTTCCTATGGCAGTAGCAATTTCTCTCATTGCATTGAATGAAACTACAACTTTTACTTTGTTTTGAGTCTTTACAGTAGTAGTTTCTGACTTTTTACTACCACATGCTGTGAAGGTTACTATTGTACAAATAAGTAAAATGAACATTGACATTTTTTTAAACATTTTTATCGCTCCTTAAAATTTCTTCTTGCAAATCATTTGCATTATCATTTATAATATAAGTATAAACGGCACCTTTGTCAATAGCAATAACCTTAATTATTTTCAAATTTGTATATTAATGCTTTGATAAAGTGACAAAACTATATAAAATGGAGGACAATTATGATTCAAATTAATAATTTATTTTTTTCTTATACAAGCGGGGCGCCCTATATTCTTAATGACATTAGTTTAACTATAAATAACGGAGAGTATCTATCGATATTAGGTGATAACGGCTCAGGTAAAAGTACTCTTGTAAAATTAATATTAAATTTTTTGTCTCCTACTAAGGGTTCTATAGTAAATTCTGATAAGAATATTGGTTATGTTCCTCAAAAGTCTGATTTTCTAAACTCACAGTTTCCTATTACTGTATATGAGATGCTTAATTGCTATAGAAAGGTATTGAAAATAAAAGATAAAACTTTAGTAGCTAGGAGGTTAGAGGGTATTAATATGCTCGATTTTAAGGATTCACTAATAGGAACACTATCAGGTGGTCAATGTCAAAAGATTTTTATAGTACGTGCATTACTCGGAAATCCTGATTTATTAATTTTAGATGAGCCATCAACAGGAATTGATGTAACTAGCCAAAAAGAGATTTATAGCTTAATTAGAGACTTAAATAAAAATAATAAGATAACCGTTATTGCCATTGAGCATAACCTTAATGCTGCTATGAGTAATTCTTCCCTTATTTATCATATATCAAAAGGAAAAGGTCATTTATGCACACCGGATAAATATATTAAAGAATATTTAAAACCAAACAAAGAGGGTGAATTTAATGTTTCAGTATAGTTTTATGCAAAATGCTTTTATGATTTCTATTTTAATTTCTATACTTTGTCCATGTATTGGTTTTTTCTTAGTACTGAGAAGGTACTCAATGATTGGTGATACTTTAGCTCATGCTTCGCTTGCTGGGGTTGCAATTGGGCTTCTATTTAATAAGAATCCTATAATGAGTTCATTCGTATTTACATCATTTTGTGGACTTTTAATTGAGTTTTTAAGAGATTATTTTAAAAAATATGCTGAGCTAATACTTGTTGTAGTTTTATCTTTAAGTGTTGGTATTGCTATTACTATCATGAGTTCCGGAGAATTACATGCAAATGTAAATTCATTTTTATTTGGAAGTGTATTAACTGTAACAAGAGATGATTTATACGCCGTCTTAGCATTAAGTCTTGTATCAATTGTAACTTTAATAATATTATATAATAAACTTGTTATAATAGCTTTTGATGAAGAAGCAGCAAAAGTTGGTAGAATAAATGTTAAATTAATCAATTATATTTTTGCTATATTGGTTGCGGCTACAATATCTGTTTCTATGAGAATTGTTGGAGTACTGGTTTTAAGCTCAATGATCGCTTTGCCTGTTGCTACAGCAATGCAACTAGGGAAAGGGTTTAAATCAACTCTTTTATACTCAATACTCTTTAGTGTTATAGATATACTCTTGTCACTATTTATTTCATATTATATGAATTGTGCGCCTGGAGGCATAACTGCGTTGATTTCAGTTGTATTACTTGCATTAGTTATATTAATAAAAAAGGTAGGGTTATTATTATCAAAAAGCGTTGCAAAATAAATTGCCAAAAGATATTTTTAAATAAAATTGATAATAAATTGAATTTTTTTAACATATAATTCAATATAAATGCAAATGGATTGCATTTATATTGAATGGCAAAAATATATATATTTAATAAATATATAATGTCTGGTAATACATTCTAACTTATTAAGATAATAAACAAAAATTTACTTTTATACGAGGAGGAATAAAGAAATGAAAACAAAGGTTGATATAATTTCGGGATTTTTAGGAGCGGGTAAAACAACTTTAATAAAAAAGCTACTTGAGGAGAAATTGTATAGCGAAAATCTAGTTATAATAGAAAATGAGTTTGGTGAGATTGGTATTGATGGAAGTTTGTTTAAAAAATCAAATGCCAAAGTAAAAGAAATTAATTCAGGATGTATATGTTGTACTCTTAAAGGTGAATTTGGAAAAGCTATTGAAGAGGTTATAACAAAATATAAACCAGACAGAATAATTATAGAACCATCTGGAGTTGGGAAACTCTCGGATGTTATTAAGGCATGTGATGCATCAAAATTGAAAAATCTAATAGTGATTAATATGATTATAACGGTTGTAGACATATCAAAGTATGATATATACATAACTAACTTTGGTGAGTTTTATAAAAATCAGATAAAACACGCAAAGACCATTATTTTAAGTAGAACAGAAAAATATGATAGGAATAACATAGAGGCTGTTGTTAAATCAATACGTAAATTAAATAGTAAATGTAATATAGTAACAACACCGCTGGTTAGTATGAATGCCGATACGATATTAGGTGCTGCAGAGCAAAGTGACTCAGTATCAATAGAAAGACAGGTGAAAAGTGCAAAGAACTTCTTAATAAATGGCATAACCTATGAAAAAGTGAGCAAAAATGGAGAGAATAATACTCATAACCATAATGCTGATGAAATTTTTGAGGTTTGGGGAGTTGAGACGCTTAATTCATATAAGGGAGAAGAATTAAAAAAGATTATGAAAAAGATTGAAAATGATAAGGCTTATGGGGTTATTCTAAGAGGCAAGGGTATTGTTCAGAGTGATAATCAAAAATGGTTGCAATTTGATTATGTACCTGGTGAGATTGATGTTAAGAGCATAGCACCTGATTATGCAGGAAGGTTATGTTTAATAGGAAAGGACTTAAATAAAAATAAACTTTCTAATTTATTTAATATAACAGTATAGATGGGGTTATAATTTATGAAGATAAAAGTAGATATAGTAACTGGATTTTTAGGATCGGGTAAGACTAAACTTATAAATAATAAACTTGAAAATGAGGTTTCTAAAAGAGATATTATAGTTATAATACAATGTGAAAAAGGACAAACAAATATAGACCCCGTTATTAAAAATAAAAACTTATTCATTGAGGATGCTTACAAGGAAAATACTTTAGATAAAGAATATATAAACTATGTTATTAAAAAATATCATCCAACTAAAATTATTATAGAAGCCAATGGTATGAAAAAAATTGATAATTTAATAGAAATATTTGATTATATTAGTATAAGCAGAAAATGTTTCATAAATGAAATAGTCCATACCATTGATGTTTCAACCTTTGATATTTTTATGAATAACATGGGTAGTATACTTACTAATCAAATTTTAAACAGTGATTTTATTATTCTAAATAATACAGGTAATTTCAATGGTGAAAAATTGAATAAAATTGAACGAACTTTAAAAAGAATAAATAAGTCTGCTAAAATAAGTAAAGGGATTTTTATTTTAGCTAAACCAAAGGCATTCAATAATGAAATATTGCTTCTAATAGCTATATTAGGGTTCTTTATAGCATATTTAGTGTATTCTATTTTTAAACCCACGGGATTTGACATTACTAAAATATTTTTACCTTGGTTAGAAAGATTCAATATAGTATTTCTAAGTATTTTGATTCAGGCTTTCCCATTTGTGTTATTTGGTGTATTTGTTTCAGCTATAATACAAGTAAATGTATCAAGTGAAAAAATAACAAATATTTTTCCTAAAAATAAAGCTTTACAATTTATTGTTGCTATATTTGCAGGACTTTTTTTTCCTGTATGTGATTGTGCCATTGTACCAGTAGGCGCAAGACTTATTAAAAAGGGTGTACCATTGCCGGCAGCTGTAACATTTATGCTTGCTTCACCAATAGTAAATCCTATTGTTATTGCATCTACATTGTTTGCATTTCCTAGTCAACCTTTTATAGCAATATATAGGGTAGGACTAGGCATTATTGTAGCATTTTTAGTTGGTATGGTATTTATTCTTGTTCCTGAAAAAGATATTCTACTATTGGAAAGTGTTGATGTAATAAATTGTAATTGTGGGTTTTGTAATAACGATTATAATAATAAAAAAGGTATTTTAGGAAATATAGATGCAATATTTAATCATGCAGGGGCAGAATTTTTTCAAATAGGAAAATTCATAATAAGTGGAGCATTTCTTTCTAGCATAATGCAGACTATGATTCCAAAAGAAATGTTTGGAAATCTAGGTGGAGGAACTATAATTTCACTTTTAATAATGATGTTATTTGCATTTATTCTTTCAGTATGCTCTACTTCTGATGCATTTATAGCAAGAACTTTTGTTAATCAATTTTCTATAGGTTCAATAATGGGTTTTTTAGTGCTTGGGCCAATGCTTGATATAAAGAACTTGCTTATGCTACTCGGAAACTTTAAAAAAAGATTTGTTATTAAACTTGTATTTTTAATATTATTAATCTCATTTGAAATATTAATTGTGTTCGCAACACTATTCTAATGGAGGTGAAGATTATGGGGTTAATAAAAATTAAGAAAATAAACACAGAAGTATTGTTAAAACTAGTAATATTAACTGGATTTGCATTTTTCTTTTATGACATAATTAAAAGTGGAAAAGTGCTGCTTTATGTTGCTCCTAGGATTATTCCTTATATAAAGTTTGGGATTATTGCAATGATTTTACTTTCATTATCCATAATACGTGATATATTTAAGCCTAAAAGAAAAGTAAATATGAAACCGTACTTATTTTTTATTATTCCATTGCTTATGGCTTTCATGACGCCAGAGGTTTCGGTTAGTTCAAAATCAATGTCACTTGTAGGTGCGAAAAGTGGTGCGCAAATTGATAATATAAAACAGAAAAATATAACGGATAATAGTATAGTAAATAAGAATAACGCCATAGGAACTACAAAAACAAATTCGAGTAAAGTAGCTGTAAAACTAGAAATGCATGATAATACTATAGTCTTAAGTGATAATAATTTCGAAAAATGGACAGAAGAGATTTCTAATAACATGATGAAATATGAAGGTAAGAAGATTGAACTAATTGGGTTCGTGTTTAAAGCTGAGGGATTCAAAAATAATGAGTTTGTTCCGGCCAGGTTTATGATGACTTGCTGCGCAGCAGATCTAGTGCCAGTTGGACTTTTAGCTAATTATGATAAAGCTAAGGATCTAAAACAAGATACATGGATAAAGGTTACTGGGAAAATAAAAATCTTAAACTATAACGGTGAAAAAACACCTATAATTATAGTTGAAAGTATAAAAAATACAGAAAAATCAAAAGTTGAATATGTTTATCCATTTTAGATTATTAAAATAATTGGGATATAAATTTGTTATCTTATAACTATTGAAGATTTTGATCAGGGTAATGAAAAAAGGTTGATTAAGCTATAATCAACCTTTTTAGCGTTATTTTATAATATTTTCATTCCATCAGTTTCAATATAAAGAGATAAAACGTGTTCACTAAATAAAAATTATTAGTGCTTCATTAACACTATCTTTTGTATGAACAGCTCTTTTATTAATCTCTAAAACTTCAATTGCACTATCTTGTGAAATCTTCGCTATAGATTCTGCAGTTTTTTCAATTTCTTGTGCAGATGCTTCATAATCGTTAAAAATAGACTTAGCATTATTTGAATTATTATCATTTAGATTTCTTACACTAGTTTGATATTGCTCTAATAATTCACTACCAATTACTATTATTATATATTTTATTCATATCATTCGTAGCAATACGACCGCCCTGAATAGAAAATAAACCTAAAATAAATAAAGCCACAGTCATTATAGATGTTATAATAATTAACTTTGTAATATATCATTTTTTACTTTTAGTACCTCTCTTCAAGTAAGGTATATGCAATTAAAAGTATGATGTATATTTTGACATATTTAAACAAAACTTTATCTATTTTTTATAATGTTCTGCAATTTTATTATTTAGCAATAGAGTCATAAGCGATAACAATTTCGAAAAGGGGACAGAAGAGATTTCTAATAATATAGGAGGAAGAGTCTCATCTAATAATACACTTGAACCAGTCCAATTTTATCTATTTATCATTGTTACATCAGATGGCTTTTATAATGTTTGACTCTCAAATATTATTAGTATATACTAAACATTATAAAACATAACAAAACATAACAAAACACAATAATTTAGACGCGTTTAATAGTGTTTAGTTGTGTTTAGGCATGTTCATTTGCATTATGTGCATAGATGAAAAAATAGAAATGGAGAAACAATAAAGTTTAAATTATTAAACCAATCAAATAAAAAATAAGGAGATTTGTCAATGAGAATGATAACGGTTGCGGGACCACCATCTTCAGGGAAAACGTCTGTTATTTTAAGACTCATCGAATGTATGAATATGCCCAATGGAAGTATTGGTGTTGTGAAATTTGATTGTCTCACTTCTTTTGATAATCTAAGTTATGAAGATGCTGGGATTCCTATTCAAACTGGGTTTTCTGGGAAGATATGTCCTGATCATTATTTTGTAAGCAATGTTGAGGATGCTGTGCAATGGGGTGTACAGTCGGGATTTGAAGTACTTATAACCGAAAGTGCTGGCCTTTGTAATCGCTGTTCTCCTTACATTAAAGGAATTTTATCTATCTGTGTAATTGATAATTTAGCCGGAGTAAATACACCACGAAAAATAGGTCCGATGCTAAAATTTGCTGATATTGTAGTAGTGACAAAGGGAGATATCGTTTCTCAGGCTGAGAGGGAAGTATTTGCATTTAATATTAAGCAAGTGAATACTTCGGCAAAGGTAGTATTTGTTAATGGGATCACAGGACAGGGTACGTTTTTGTTAGCAAAGTATTTGAAAAAATCTCGAGACATTCTTAGTCTCCATGATATGAAACTGCGGTTCACGTTGCCCGCAGCAATTTGTTCATATTGTACAGGGGAAACAAAAATAGGTGAACCCTACCAAATGGGTATGATGAAGAAAATGGAGTTTAAGAAATATGGAAATTAAAGATTTTATGATTCGAATAAACGACCAGAGCCTTGAAAATATACTACGTGAGTATCCTATTGGTGCTGACTTTCTGGAAAATTTTAGATTAGATAACATTTCAAAAGAGTTACCGTTTTGTCAGGCATTGGAAGAAGTTGATGATGAAATTCTCGAAGAATTTGGATTGAATAGAAATGATGTGTTACAAAACTTTTGTGAGTTTCTTGAAACTTTTACTCAGACAGAAACTTTATTGGACTCAGTCTCATCTATAACAATTTATGGTGGCATTAATAAATCAAAGGAGTCGGAAAGTATTACACTGACTATTTCTGTTGGAGAAATTATCAGTATTGTAGGGCCTACAGGTTCAGGTAAGAGTAGATTGTTAAATGATATTGAATGTCTCGCACAGGGGGATACTCCTACAGGTAGAAAAATAATGATAAATGGAGTTGATATAGATGAACTTCAACGATTTGAAATGGGTGGCAAACTAGTGGCTCAACTTTCGCAGAATATGAATTTTGTTATGGATTTGACTGTACGTGAATTTCTAGAGATGCATGCCAAATGCAGACTTACATCAAATTCAAGAGAGGTAGTTGACAGATGTTTTCGTTGTGCCAATCAGTTGGCTGGTGAAGAGTTTTCAGAAGAAACAAAGGTGACACAGCTCAGTGGGGGACAATCTAGAGCACTTATGATTGCAGATACCGCCTATATGAGCGATTCACCTATTGTCCTAATTGATGAAATTGAAAATGCTGGTATTGATAGACGCCAGGCTCTAGTCCTTTTAGCAAAAAAGGAAAAAATTATCTTTGTTTCTACCCATGATCCTCTGCTTGCACTCAGTGCTGATAAACGTATTATTATTAAGAATGGTGGAATTTATAAAGTTATTGAAACTTCTGATGAAGAAAGGAAAAGCCTTAAAGTAATTGAAAGTCTAGACAACACACTACTAAAACTTCGCAAATGTTTGCGTGCTGGGGAGACCATAACAGAAGAATTATTTAAAAAATGAAAAGGGGGATGTGCTTTATGTGGGAAATATATGATGACTTAATTGATGGTATTCCAAAAAGATTTATTGCAGATGAGATTATTTGTGGAAAATACAATTCATATGTCCGCAGTGGGAACGGATGTGGAATATCTGGAAATAATAGTAAAAATGAAACTAGAATGCCTATGTTTGCTAAAAACTTGGTTGGAATGCCACTACGTGAGGTTGCAACATGTGTAAAGTCGTGGAATTTTATGGAAGCTTCTATTGGTGGTGCTGCAATTAATGCCTACTATAATAACCCACAGGTAGCAAGAGCGAATGGAGTGGAATTCTCTGACAATAATAGAGTAGAGGATAGAGTTTTTGATCCGTTTATTATGTCTCAAAATTATGTGAAAGGCAAAAAAGTCGTGGTTGTTGGACATTTCCCATACCTTGAAAATCTTCTTGAACCCATATGTGACCTTTCTATCATTGAATGGGAACCAGAGGAGGGGGATTATCCTATGTATGCTAGCGAGTATTTGATTCCTAAATGTGACTACGTGTATTTAAGCAGTGCATCTATTGTAAATAAAACTCTGCCAAGATTACTTGAACTTTCAAAAAATGCGAAACAAATTACTATGGTAGGTCGTGGAACAACTCTGTCCCCAAAACTTTTCAATTATGGAATTGGAGATCTTTCAGGATTTATGATTAAAGACAATCTCCGTGCCTTTAGAGTGGTAGCAGGGGCTGAAAATGTGAAAATATCTACTGCCGGACAAAAGGTTTCTTTTAAAAAAAGTATTGAGGTGAAATAGACAATGAATTTTGATTGGAATTCGGATACTATTAGATGGTATCAACAAGCAAATACATATTCAGGATTTTTTAAAAACATATCAGATTTAATTGTCCCTAAGTTAGAGGGTTATTCTACACTTTGCGATATTGGTTGCGGTCTAGGTCTTATAGATTTGGAGCTTAGTAAAAACATCAAGAGCATTACTTGCATTGATATTAATGAGAAAGCCATTAAGTCACTAGAAAAAAGTGTTAAAGACAGGGAAATCACAAACATTGAGTCTCACGTGCTAGATTACAATGATATAGATGGAAAATGGGATGTGATATATGTCAGTTTTTTTGGAAGTCTAAATCTTGAGGAATTTCTCCCTCATTGCAAAAAATTGATAGCTATAGTAAATAAAAAAAGTAGTAGTAAATTTTGTCCCGAAAAGCACAGTTCATCTAAAGAAACTAATGAAAAAGTAGAAGAATCATTAACAAATAAAGGGATACTTTATTCTAATACGGAGGTATCTTTTAAATTTGGACAACCATTCGCATCTATAGAAGAGGCTAAGAAATTTATAAGGATTCATTCTCCTAAAATCAGTCTTGAGGATTTAGAAAAATTTTTATTACTTTATCTCATTGAAACAGGAGACAAGGAATACCCATTCTATATTCCACATATGAAATCAATGGACATATTTGAAATAGAAGGTGAGTTGTAAGACAATGCATATATTTTTAACTGGTGAAATACAAATCGGGAAAAGTACAGTAATTGTTAAGACCCTTGATTTAATAAATAAAACACCAAAAGGATTTCAAACATATTTTGGCTTAGACAGAGGGTTTCAAAACAAATTGTTGTATATGAACTCTGCTTCTGAACCTAAGGTTTTCAGGGAAGAAAATGCTGTGGCACGTTTTAGTGATGGATATCCCCCAAATGCTCTAACGGAGAAATTTGACACTTATGGTGTTGAATTAATTAGGACTGCCAGAGCTGAATCAAACTTAATTTTAATGGATGAATGTGGAAGCTTAGAACGGGATGCTTTTGTTTTTCAAAAAGAAATTATTGATGCCTTAGATGATAATGTACCTATTTTGGGAGTTATAAAGCTGGCAAGTCGAGGATGGACAGACATTATACGAAATCATCTAAAAGTGAAACTCATTTTCGTTACTAGAGAAAATCGAGATGATTTACCTCAAATATTGGCTAATTATTTTAATTCAAATATGCCTGAAGTGAACAAGTGGGAAAGGATAGAGACGGAAATAGAGGAGGATGAAAATGAAACAGTCAAATAGGAATACCATTATAGTTCTTAGTCTTGGAATTTTTTTGATTATAGCAATTGTAGTTTCCTTTCAGATTGGTCGTTATAATATTCCTATTAAAGATCTCCTAGGGGTTTTTATGTCAAAGATCTATCCACTACACCAATTTTGGCCAGATAAGATGGAAACAGTTTTACTCAATATACGGTTACCACGTATCATTTTGGCTTGCTTGGTAGGGTGCTGTTTATCCGCTGCAGGGGCGGCTTATCAAGGCGTTTTCCAAAATCCAATGGCGGCTCCAGATATTTTAGGTGCCTCTGCTGGTGCTGCGTTTGGTGCAGCGCTTGCAATTCTTCATTATGGAAGCAGTATTATGATTACGTTCAGTGCTTTTGGATTTAGTCTTTTAACCGTTGTTTTAGTGTATTTTATTAGTAAGAAAGCAGGAGGAAAAAGTATATTGGGATTGATTTTGTCGGGTATCATGGTTAGTTCACTTTTTTCTGCAGGTACATCATTTATCAAATTGGTTGCTGATCCTAATGACCAGCTTCCTGCAATCACCTATTGGCTTATGGGGAGTTTAGCAGGGGCGAAGAACAGCGACATCAAATTTGTAATTATACCTATGGTTATAGGACTTATACCTTTGATTCTTTTGAGGTGGCGAATGAACGTGATTACTATGGGTGATGAAGAAGCAAGGACTATGGGTGTAAATTCTAATCGAGTTCGATTAATCGTAATAGTGTGTGCTAGCCTTATTACTGCGGCTAGCGTATCAGTTAGTGGCACAATTGGTTGGGTAGGTTTGGTTATTCCTCATCTTGCAAGAAAACTTGTAGGAAATAATTATAAACATCTGATGCCAGCTACCATGTTATTTGGTGCCATTTTTCTTCTTATTGTGGATAATGTTTCAAGAAATCTTTTTACTACAGAGATTCCATTAGGTATACTCACTGCATTTATTGGTGCTCCTTTTTTTATATACTTAATTACTAGAAAGGGTGAACTCTGTTGAGTATTGAGGTTTCAAATCTTAGTTTTAGCTATGGAGATCGTTTGATTCTAGATGATATTAATTTTACGGCAAGGGACAATCAATTATTATCGGTTTTGGGACCCAATGGGGTAGGGAAAAGTACTTTGTTTCACTGTATCCTTGGTTTGTTAAATGGATATAAGGGGCAAGTGAAACTAAATAACATTAATAGTAAGGGACTCAGTATTAAGGAAATGGCTAACTTAGTTGCCTACATTCCTCAATCACACTATCCTTCCTTTAATTTTAGTGTATTTGATATGGTTCTTATGGGTACAACCAACCAGGTATTCCATATTTCAAGTCCTGGTCAAAAACAGATAAAGCTTGTAAAAACAGCTTTGGAAAGGCTTGGGATAATCCATCTAAAAGACAGAGGATATACTCAACTTAGCGGTGGTGAGCGTCAACTTGTCTTGATGGCACGTGCTCTGGTGCAAGAAGCCAAGATCCTCATTTTGGATGAACCTACGGCAAATCTTGATTTTGGAAATCAGATACGTGTTTTGACACAGATAAAATCTCTAGTAAAAGAGGGGTATACCATAATCCAATCAACTCATAACCCAGATCAGACGTTTTTGTTTTCAGATATGGTAATGGCTATGAAGGATGGGAAAATTTTAGCATATGGAACGCCAAATGAAATTTTTACGGAAAATTTGATTAAAAACCTTTATGGAGTGGAAGTAGAAATACAGAGTCTTTATGGTGACAAAGCAAGAGTTTGTATTCCAAAGATCATCATTAAAAATTGATGACAGTATCGGTTTTGATCTTAATATATATAATCATTACACGAGGGGGATATCTAATGAAAAAGAAATTCAGTGCTATGTTGTTATCAGTTTGTTTAATAATGTCAAGTATGACTGCTTGTAACAACAGTAGCACAAGTAATTCTACTACAGTACCTGTGAATAAAGTTGTAAAAGATAACACAACCATTAACTTTACTGATTCTGCAGCACGACAAGTAAAAGTTCCGTCACATATTACCCGAATTGTACCTTCAGGTGCTTTGGCTCAAATGGTATTGTTTGCTTTAGCTCCCGATATGTTCGTAGGACTTGCTACCAAGTGGAATCCTGTTTCCAAGCAGTATCTGGATACAAAATATTATAATCTTCCTGTGCTCGGACAATTTTATGGAAGTGGTGATTTGAACCTTGAGCAAATTGCTAAAGTAAATCCTCAAGTCATTATTGATGTAGGGGAATCAAAGTCTTCTATCGTAAAAGATATGGATGGAATTACGAAACAAGTTGGTATACCTACTGTTCATATTGAAGCAACATCGCAGTCAATGGGAAAAGCGTACAGAATGTTAGGTAAGCTTTTGGGTAGAGAAAAACAAGCTGAGGTATTGGCTCAGTACTGCGAAAAAGATTATAGTAATACCCAAAACATTATGAAGAAAGTGGGCACAAGTGGAAAAGTTAAGCTACTGTATTGTACTGGAGAGGATGGCCTAAGTGTACTTGCTAAAGGGTCTTTTCATTCAGCAGTCATCGATCAGGTTAGCGACAATGTAGCTGTGGTAAAAAACATCTCTCAAAAGGGTTCTGGAAACCCAGTGGATATGGAGCAAATTCTTTTGTGGGATCCCGAAGTTATCATTTTTGCTCCAGGCAGCATGTATAGTAAAGTAGCAAAGGATAAAACTTGGCAAAAGCTTACAGCAATTAGAAAAGGGAATTACTACGAAGTACCAATTGGACCTTATAACTGGATGGGATCGCCTCCTTCGGTTAATCAATTTATGGGCATGATTTGGATTACTCAGTTATTGTATCCCAAAGAAGCTAAATACAATGCTTATGAAGAAACGGCAAAGTACTATAAGTTGTTCTATCACTCTAAACTCACTGAAGGACAATATAAAATATTAGTGAAAAATTCACTCTTAGTATCTAAAAAATAACAGTATTACATATAAAAAGGCTGTCTCAAAATGATTTTTGAATCATTTTGAGGCATTGCATTTTCCTTATTATACTACCATTTTTAATAAGAAATGAATAACAATAACATATTTTCATTGCATTTACTATCACCAATTTATTTCTAACCCTACTTCAACTTCTTTCACAGGTTCTTTAGAAAGAATTAGATTACATTTTTCTTTTAGTTCCTCTTGTGTGGTCATTGTGACCATGTGAAATAACGATAGCATTTATATTTTCTAAATCTATACCTAATGCAGTTGAGTTCTTCAGAAATAAATCAGAATACCCTACGTCTAATAGTAAGTTAATATCATCATCTTCAATATAGTATGAAACAGCAGGCTCACCACAATAGTATTTATCAATGTATGTATTATTATCTACTAAAACCTTTAGTTTCATATCTTTTCCTCCTTTGGGTAACATAAAAAAATTAATATCTATTTTTTCTGAAAAACTAGCATTTATATACTTTTTTCTTTTTTAGAAAGATATTATTTCTACAGAATCTCCCTTTCTTATTTTACCACCATTAATTACTTTACAAAATAAACCTTCGCTTGGTAAAAGACTTATACCAAAAGTTTTGCTAACTATGCTAGGATGATCCTCTTTACCAATCTGGGTTATTTCTAAAACAACATCTGTGGCTAAGCTGATTCTGTTTCCAACTATCAAACTAGATAAATTGAGACCATCAATTAGAATATTTTCTGCAAAATCTCCAGGTCCAATATTTAAGTTATGTTCTATATTAGCCTTTTGGACACTAGACCAATTAAGACAAGTTATTTGGCGACTCCAATTACCTGCATGTCCATCATTTTCTATCCCATAGTTTTCTATGAGATTAGCTTCAGGCACTTCCTTTTTTAACTGTCCTCTCTCTGGACTAATAGATATGGAATATATAATTCCTTTGCTCATTTAAATCACTCCTCGATTTTTAATAAGATTCTGTTTGATACCCATAATAGCAACCTTGTTTAAGTTGAGAATTTAATTACTTAAATTAATTGGATCGCATTTTTGCTGTAAGCTCAATAAATTGATATCTTGCTAAAGTTTAGTTATTGTAACACCTATATCTACGGGTGTACCAAAATAAACTGAGGTTGTTGAGATTGCATTTATCCCAGTTCTCGCATAATCCTCAATATTACTTTCATTAATTCCACCAGTGCCAATTAATGTAATTGAAGGATTTATACTTCTAACAGCTTCTACAATTTTTTTTAATTCTAATGGATTAATTTTATCAAATTGTAATCCGTCAACTCCAGCCTTACTTAGTATTAGTGCAGTTTCAAAGTCTTCAACTTCAACAATTACTTTTTTCTCACAAGATCTTGCTTTAATGACTTCTAAATTTTCAATAAGACCAGAAACACCTCCGATAAAGTTTAAATGCTGCTTAAAAATTAGTATTGTCTCAGATAAACCAAGTCTATGAGGAGAAGCTCCTCCTGCTATAATAGCTTTTATGGAAAACTCCTTTGTGCCTGGAAATACCTTTCTTGTAGTTACAATTTCAATTTTGGGATTAATATTTTTTGCCTTATCAACTAATTTTTTTGTCCTTGTTGCAATTCCAGAGCAGTATTCTAAAATGTTCATGGACACTTTCCAACCCATATGAAGAGCATCAGAATTACCTTGTGCATGAACGATTACATCTCCAGACTTAACAAGGGTTCCTGAAGGGCGAAAGGTTTTATTTTTAATACCTAATTTATTAAATATTCTTACCACTTCCTCAGAACCACTTATTACCGCATTTCCTCTTGAGACAAATTTTATTTCACCTTTTTGATTATTAATTCCTAAAACTAATGAAGTCAAATCTATATAAGGGATATCTTCTTTTATAATATTTTCTATTGTTTCATCGTTTATGTATACCATTATTAGACCTCCTTGATAAGTTGAATTGTATTCAATTGTTTATTATTAGAAATAAGTTACATTAGTTTACTGTTTCTATTTCTATTTCTATAATAATCTGTTTTAATTTTTTTACAAGTATTTTCATTTCATCATTAGTGCCTATACTTATTCTCAGAAAATTATTGATTCTAGGTTTATTAAAATATCTAACAAGAATTTCGTATTTTCTTAATTTATTAAATATTATTTTTGCATTAATTGTAGTATGGGATACAAATAAAAAGTTAGTTTTTGATTCTAATACAGTAAATTTCAATTCTTTAAGTAGTGGTACTATTTTTTCTCTTGTATCTATAATTTTAAGGCAAACACTCTGAAAATAGGTTTCATCTTCAAAAGATGCTTTTGCACCAGCTAAAGCAAGAGAATCAAGGGTATAGGAATTAATTGAGTTTTTAATTCTGCTCAGGCCCTCGATTAAATCTTTATGTCCAAAAGCAAAACCAACACGCAACCCTGCTAGTGATCTCGATTTAGAAAGTGTCTGAATAATCAATAGGTTTGGATAATTATTTACAAATCCGATTAAAGATTCTCCACCAAAATCTATATAGGCTTCGTCTATTATAACAACACTTTCTATGTTGTATTCTACAATTCGTTTTAAGGATTCTATTGATACATATTTGGTGGTTGGCGCATTTGGATTTGTTATTACAATTCCACCATTTCCAATACAAAATGAATTTAAAGGCAAAGCAAATTCATCATCTAAGGGAATTAATTTATGTTTTAGACCAAATAGTTTAACATAAATTTCATAGAAACTATAGGTTATATCAGAAAATAAGATGGGCTTTTTCTTATCAAAAAATGCCATAAAAGAGAAAGCGAGTACTTCATCTGAACCATTTCCTACAAATACTTGATTAGGTGATAATTTATAATAATTCGCTAACGTATGTCTAAGTTCATCACAGTTTGGGTCAGGGTATAACTGAAGATTTTCATTAGCTGTCTTCCTAATTGCTTCAATTACTTTTGGAGATGGTGGGTACGGATTTTCATTAGTGTTTAATTTAATATATTTCTTATCTTTAGGTTGTTCGCCTGGGATATAAGGTTCAATGTTTTTTGTAGTTTCACTCCAATATTTACTCATATATAAATCTCCTTTTTATATCTAGACCATTTAATTGTACATCAATTGATGTTAGTTTCTTACTCTATTATTTATTTGATTATACTATTGTTATTGGCGTTTGACAATAACAAAAAACAAGAGTAATATAAAATTAGTCCTATAAAATTTAATTCTATAGGGCTAATTTATTTTGTTATATTTGAGTTTTATTCTTAAAAAGGTACAGTTTACATACGTGTATAATGATCCAAAAGTTAAAAAATGTTTATAAAGAAATGAACTGTACTATACATATATTACATAAAGGAGAATACACAACTATGATTAATAATATATTAGAATATTATATAGAAACTTGGGGTTGTCAAATGAATGAGGAAGATTCAGAAAAATTATCTGGTATGTTAATGCAGCTTGGATATATTAAAACAAACATAAAAGAATCAGCTGATGTTATTATATTTAATACCTGCTGCGTACGAGAAAATGCTGAGTTTAAAGTTTATGGAAATTTAGGGGAATTGAAAAGGTTGAAAAAGATTAATTCTTCTTTAATTATTTCAGTTTGTGGATGTATGATGCAACAAGAAGGTATGCCAGAAACAATACTAAAAAAATATCCGTTTGTTGATATAATTTTTGGAACTCATAATTCACACAAATTTATTGAATATTTACATAGAGCTCGCATAGAAGATAAATCAATTATTGAAATTTCAAGTAAAGAAGAAGGGATAATTGAAGGTATTCCAGTTGATAGAGATAATAGTATTAAAGCTTATGTCACCATAATGTATGGTTGTAATAACTTTTGTACTTATTGTATTGTACCTTATGTAAGAGGTAGAGAAAGAAGTAGAAAACCAATTGATATTGAAAATGAAATTAAAGATTTAGTGGAACGGGGATATAAGGACATAACTCTGCTTGGTCAAAATGTAAATTCTTATGGAAAAGATTTAGAGCCTAAAGTCGACTTTGCTGATCTTCTAAAAAGGGTAAATGTTATTCCTAATATAAAGAGAATTCGATTTTTGACGTCTCATCCTAAGGATCTCTCAAGTAAAGTGATTGATACCATTTCAGATTGTGAAAATGTTTGTGAGCATGTACATCTTGCTGTTCAATCAGGATCTAGCAAGCTTCTGAAAAAAATGAATCGTAAATATGATAGAAACCAGTATATTGATCTAATAAATGAAATAAGAATAAAAATACCAAATGTAGCAATTACTACAGACATTATAATTGGATTTCCTGGTGAGAGTGAAGAAGATTTACTAGAAACTATAAGTTTAGTTAAGGAAGTGCAATTTGATTCTGCATTTACTTATATTTATTCTAAACGAAAAGGTACACCAGCAAATGAAATGACTAATCAAATTCCAGAGGATATAAAGCATAAGAGATTTAATAGACTAGTTGTGGCTATAAATGAATGCTGCGCAAATAAAAACAAAGAATATGAAGGTAAAACAGTTGAAGTTCTTGTTGAAGGTTTTAGTAAAAATGATAGTACTAAGTTAACGGGACGAACAAGAACTTCAAAGGTGGTTAACTTCTGTGGCAATCCTGAACATATAGGGCAATTAATTAATGTATATATTTCAAAGGCTAATTCATTTTCACTAAATGGTGAGGAAATATAAATAATAATAAGTAAAGGAAATAGTATAATTGCATTTTTGTTATTGGCATTTGACAATAACAAAAAATAAGAGTAATATGAAATTAGCAAATGCCAACAATTGATTATAAAAAAGGAGGAATAGTAATGAAAATAGTAATTTCATCAAACGGAAAAACTAATGAAAGTTTACTTGATAAGAGGTTTGGAAGGTGTGAATATTTCCAAATTCATGATACTGAAAGTGGAGAAGTTAAAGTTTCAGAAAATAAAGGCCAAAGTTCAAGTGGGGGAGCAGGTATTGTTGCATCTAACCAATTAATTGAAGAAAAAGTAGACGTTATAATCACAGGAAATCTTGGACCTAATGCTTTTGAACTTATAGAAAAAGCTGGAATTAGGGCTTATAAATGTGGGATTATGGATATAAGTTCAGTTCTTGAAAAATATAATAAGGGTGAACTTGAAGAAATAAAAATGTCTGGACCTTCACTTCATTAATCAAACTAGTAGATAGGAGAGGATTATACAGTGAATATAGCAGTACTTAGTGGAAAAGGGGGGACAGGTAAAACAACTGTTTCAACTAATCTTGCATTAGTTTTAAAAGCAAATTACATTGATTGTGATGTAGAAGAACCAAATGGATTTATATTTCTAAAGCCATTAAATATTAATAAGAAAGAGGTACAGACCGATTACCCTTTTATTGATTATACTAAATGCAAACATTGTGGAGATTGTGCGAATGCTTGTCAGTTTAATGCTTTAGCAAGAATCAACGAATGTATTATACTTTTCGAAAAATTATGTCATAGTTGTGGAGTTTGTAAAATTATATGCAAATATGATGCAATAGAGTATAAGAAAAGAACTGTTGGAATTATTGAAGAAGGAAATTTAGAGGATATTCAGTGTAAACGAGGGGTATTAAATATAGGAGAACCTATGGCAGTACCAATTATTAAAGAACTTTTATGTAATTTAGGTGAAAATACTAACATACTTGATTGCTCACCTGGAACTTCTTGTAATGTGGTAAATACGCTCCAAAATGCAGATATAGCTATACTTGTAACTGAACCTTCGGAATTTGGATTACATGATCTAAAAATGGCAGTGGAGCTTGTTAAAAAATTTAATATGCCTATGGGTATAGCAATTAACAAGAGTGTAAGTGATGAAAATATAATAACTCAATATTGTAAAAGAGAAAATATTCCCATAGTAGGTTCTTTACCTTATAGTAGGAGTATTGCAAAACAGTATTCAAAAGGTGAAATGCTTATAGAAAATGATGAATATAGAAGCCTTTTCGAGAACATTGCTAAAAATGTAAAGGAGACACTAGTATGGAATTAGTAGTATTAAGTGGAAAAGGAGGGACTGGTAAAACTACAATTGCTGTTGCTTTATCAGAACTTGCTAATGATCCTATAAAAGTAGATTGTGATGTAGATGCTCCTAATTTTTATCTGTTTTATAAAGGGGAAGACTTAAAGAAAGAAGACTTCTATGGAGGTAAAAAAGCTATTATAGACAAAACCATTTGTACTGAATGTGGCTTATGTGAAAAGTATTGTAAGTTTGATGCAATAAAAGATTATCAAGTAAATATTTATAAGTGTGAAGGCTGTGGAGCGTGTACTATTGTTTGTACTGAAGATGCTGTTAAATTAACCAATGAAAAAAGTGCAGATGTATTTATGACAAAAGACTCTAAAGGAATATTAGCCAGAGCGGAAATGGAAGTTGGAAGTGAGGGCTCAGGAAAGCTTATTACTGTATTAAGAAAAAATAGTGAAGAATATAAGAAAAAAGAATCAGAAAGGGAAGATAGTAATTCTTCATTAGTTCAAAAATTTAAAGGTATATTTAACAAACAAACTAAATTAACAATAGTAGATAGTTCTCCGGGTATAGGGTGCTCTGTAATGGCATCCGTAACAGGGTGTGATATAGCTTTAATTGTTACCGAACCAACAAAATCAGGTATGGAAGACTTTATGAGAGTAATGACTCTTTGTAAGCATTTTGAAGTTTGCACACTGGTATGTATTAACAAATATGATATTAATGAAGAAATAGCAAAGCAAATTGAAAACTTATGCTCACAAGAGGGTTTTAAAGTAGTAGGGAAAATCCCATATGATGACGTTGTTATGCAATCGATAAATGAGTTAAAACCTATAACTTGTTATAAAGAGAGCATAGCAGAAAAGGCTATTGAAGATATGTGGAGCAATATAAAAGAATTTATATAGAATTATTAAAATTAAAAAATATTATAGTTATAGTTATAGCTTAAAAATAGGGAGCAGATATAAATGACAGACGTTTTAGAATATCGTAAGCAAGGATATAATTGTGCAGAATCTATAATAAAGGCGTTTAATGAAGAAAATAATGCTAATATCCCAATTTCAATTGCTAGTCCTTTTGGTACAGGGATGATGGTAGGAAGTACTTGTGGAGCAGTTACAGGAGCACTTATGGCATTAGGAACATTAAAAGGAAGAGAAGAAGCGACGACTAAAAATGGATCAACAAAATTTACAAAGGAAATAATTAGTAAAGTGAAAGAAAAATATGGTACATTTGAATGCTCACAATTAAAGAAACAAGGAGTTTCTTGTAATGAAATAATAGAGTATACCTATAATGTTTTAAAAGAGTGTGTAAAATAAAATTTATTTATAAATAGAAGGAGGATTTTAAATGAAAATAGCAGTTGCAAGTGAAGGAAAATTGGTAAGTGGACATTTTGGTTATTGTGAAGGTTTTATAATTTATGATGTAAATGAAGGTAAGGGATTGAAAAAAGAATTTATTAAGAATCCTGGTCATAAACCTGGATATCTTCCAGTATTTTTAAAGGAATTAAATGTAAATCTTATTATTGCAGGTGGCATGGGTGAAACAGCACAGAATTTATTTAACGAAAATGGTATAGAAGTAGTAGTTGGGGCACAAGGCATTTGTGATGATGTGGTACAAAGTTATATAGCTGGTGGATTAAAATCAACAGGAAGTGTTTGTACGCAGCATGAACATGAAGAACAATGTAATGAATAATTATAAAGCATGATTCAATATTTTTAGAAAGCTAAAGATATGTAAATAATTATCTGTTAAAGAACAAAAATAAGGAGGAATTTTGGTGGCAAGTAATGATTCAGCTCAGTCGAATGAGAAACGTAAGTATGAAGAAAGTATCAAGATGGAAAATAATCCAATCAATAATATTAAAAAAGTAATAGGTGTTATGAGCGGTAAAGGAGGAGTAGGTAAATCAACAATTTCAGTTTTATTAGCTAAAGAACTAAACAAGAAGGGTTACAAAGTAGGGATACTGGATGCAGATATTACAGGACCGAGCATACCTAAATTGTTGAATTTAGGGGGCAAGAGAGCAGAAACCTCTGAAGAAAATATTTGGCCAGTAACAACAGAGGATGGTATTAAGGTGATGTCTCTTAATTTACTTATTGAAGATGAAGAGCAACCAGTAATATGGAGAGGTCCTATGATAGCAAATACAGTTAAACAGTTTTGGACAAATGTATTATGGGAAGAACTTGATTATTTAATTATTGATATGCCACCTGGTACAGGAGATGTAGCACTTACAGCTATGCAGTCATTTCCTATTGATGGCATAGTAATGGTATCAATACCTCAGGATTTAGTTTCTATGATAGTGGCGAAAGCTATTAATATGACAAAAAAAATGAATATTAAAATAATCGGACTAGTAGAAAATATGAGCTATATTGTTTGTCCAAATTGTGAAAAGGAAATAAGATTTTTTGATAACAGTAACACACAAGAATTTTTAAATAAAATGAATATACAACTTATTGGTGAGCTTCCAATGAGTAAAGAAATAATAGATGTTATAAACAATAAAAGTAATATAAGTAAGGTATTAGATGATAAATTTAAAGCTTTGACTGAAAAAGTAATAGGATTTGTTAATTTTAAGGAGGATGTTAATATGAAAATTGCAGTAGCAAGTGAAGAAAAAAATGTAAGCGGACATTTTGGATTTTGTGAAGGATTTACAATATATGATGTAAATGGAGCTAAGGCATTAAAAAAAGAATTTGTTAAGAATCCCGGTCATAAACCTGGATATCTTCCGGTATTTTTAAAGGAATTAAATGTGAATCTTATTATTGCAGGTGGCATGGGAGAAACAGCTCAGAATTTATTTAACGAAAACGGTATAGAGGTAGTAGTGGGTGCACAAGGTCTTTGTGATGATGTAGTACAAAAATATATAGATGGTGAATTAAAATCAACAGGTAGTGTTTGCACGAAGCATGAACATGAAAATGAAGGACATTGTAATGAATAATTATAAAGGATGATTTAATATCTTTTAAAAAGCCTCTGCATATTTACTTAAAATGTTATAAATGTTATAAATGTAATAATATGATTGATGTAGATAGTCAGGGTTTAAACACGAAAAATTGAGGTGATAATATGTATACTTGTGCTATGTGCAGTGAACATCATTGTAAAAAGGGAGAACTAGAAAAATCACCACTTAATTGTCCATGTAATGAAAACGAAGAACAGGAAGAAATAAAGAAATTATATCTTGAAGATGAAAATTATAAATTATCATACAACTCTGCATTAGTTGAAGCAGAAGGATATTGTATAAAAACAAGACTTGAAGAGACAATAGATTTTGCAAATAAATGCAACTTTAAGAAACTAGGAGTGGCTTTTTGTGTTGGGCTAAGTAACGAAGCGAAAATACTATGTTCAATACTACAACATAATGGTTTTGAGGTTAATTCAGTAGTATGCAAAAATGGGAGTATACCTAAAGAGTTTTTGAAAATTAAAGAAAATGAAAAGGTAAGACCTGGAACTTATGAAGCGATGTGTAACCCTATTGGACAGGCTATTTTTTTAAACAAAGCCAAAACAGATTTAAATATTATTTTGGGATTATGTGTAGGACACGATTCGCTATTTATAAAATATTCTAGTGCGCCTATAACTGTTTTTGCGGTTAAGGATAGAGTACTTGCACATAACCCTATAGGTGCATTGTATCTTTCAGATGGTTACTATAAAAATAAATTATACAAATAATGGAGGAATTATTATGAGTAAAGTTCAAGGTAATATGAAATCATGTCTTCAACCAATGGCTAAAACAGTGGTTTCTTGTAGAGGCACCGACGGTAAAAATAATGCATTAGTAGTAGGATATTGTTGCAATTGTAGCTATGATCCACCAATGGTTATGGTTGGTATTGTACCTTCAAGATATTCATATAAAATTATTAAGGAAACAGGATGTTTTGTAGTGAATCTTGCTACAAAGCAGCAAAAGGAAATGTTTGATTATTTGGGTAGTCATAGTGGTAGGGATGAAGATAAGTTTTCAAAGCTTAATATTAAAGTTGAAGAAGGAATAAAGGTAAATGCACCTTTATTAGCAGATTGTCCTATAAACATAGAATGTACAGTAGTAGATTCTATAATTACTGGCTCACATGAAATGTTTGTAGGTAAAATTGAATATGTGCATTGTAATGGAGAAATAGTTGATATTAAAGGAGAAATAGATTTTTCTAAAATTGAACTTATCTAGTAGTGAAAAAAATATAATTAATTCAATAAATAATTAATTGAATACTTCTTAGGAGAATAAATAAGAGGGTGGGGTACCACCCCTTATTTATTATACAAATAGTAAACAAATAGAGAAAGGATAATAAACTAATGAATGATATACACAAATTTAAATGTAATGATGATTGTTTTATGTTAGATGTAAGTTCTGGAACTATTCATGTAGTAGATAAGATTATATATGAAATAGTTAATGAAAATAATATTGAGAGTAGAAGTAATGTCATAAACAAATACAGAGAAAAATATGATAAAAACATTTTAAATGACTGCTATGACGAAATAGAAGAACTTATAAAAAAAGATCAATTATATTCTGAAGATAAATATGAATATATTGCTAAAAATTTTGAAAAAGAGCCTGATTACATAAAAGCTGTATGTCTTAATATCGCTCATGATTGTAATTTAAGATGTAAATATTGTTTTGCTGATGGAGAAGGTTATGATCAACAAAGAATATTAATGAGTTTTGATGTTGCTAAAAGAAGTATTGATTTTTTAATTCAAAATTCAGGCACAAGAGTTAATATAGAAGTGGATTTTTTTGGAGGGGAACCTCTTTTAAATATGGATGTTGTTAAAAGAACAGTTGATTATGCAAGAAGTAAAGAAAAACAATACAATAAAAATTTTAGATTTACGATTACTACAAATGCTACATTGTTAACTGAAGATATTATGGATTACTTAGATGATAACATGGTGAATGTTGTATTAAGTATTGATGGTAGAAAAGAAGTAGAAGATAGTATAAGGATAAAAATTAATGGTGGAGGAACATATGATGATATTCTTCCTAAAGTAAAGAGCATGGTTGAAAGAAGAGTTAAATCTAAAAAACAGTATTATATAAGAGGAACATTTACATCACAAAACTTAGATTTTTCTAAAGATATAAAACATTTTATAAATCTTGGATTTAAGGAGATTTCAATTGAGCCAGTGGTGTTATCAGCCGATAATCCTCTATCTATTAAAAAAGAATATTTAGAACAAATATATGAACAGTATGATATCATTTTTAAAGAACTGTTAAAGCATGATGATGTTATTTTTTATCATTTTAATATCAATATTAATGGTGGGGCATGTATTTATAAAAGAATATCTGGTTGTGGGGCTGGTTTTGAATATATTGCAGTAACTCCAGAAGGGGATATATACCCTTGTCATCAATTTGTAGGCAATAAAGTTTTTTATATGGGAAATGTGTATGATGGCATTAAAAATAAAGAGATGTCAACAGATTTTAGAAAATCTAATATATATAATAAACCAGAATGTAAAAATTGTTGGGCAAGATTTTATTGTAGTGGAGGTTGTCAAGCTAATAATTATAATTCTACTGGAGATACATTAATGCCTTATGAAATTGGGTGCAATATGCAAAGAAAAAGAATTGAATATGCAATTGCATTACAATATTATAGGAGCAATAAAATACTATCATAATATTTAGATAGTATTAAGAATGAAAAATTACTATAAAATAAAATTTGTGTAAGTTATTTAAACTACATATGATAATAACTATGCAAGGTAGTAATATGAAATTGTCAAATTATAATATGGATATAGAGATTAATTTATATTTATATTATATAAAATTTAAAGTATGGGGGTGTGCGAGATGTATAGTGATAAGGTGATGGAACATTTTATGAACCCAAGAAATGTGGGTGTAATTAAAGATGCTGATGGTATAGGTGAAGTTGGAAATGCACAGTGTGGAGATATAATGAGAATATTTATTAAGGTTAAAAATAATATAATAGTAGATACAAAATTTATGATTTTTGGATGTGGCTCTGCTGTGGCATCTAGTAGTATGGCTACGGAGATTATTAAGGGGAAAACACTTGAAGACGCTTGGAAAATTACCAATAAAACTGTTGCAGATTCATTAGACGGGCTCCCAACAATTAAAATGCACTGCTCGGTTTTAGCAGAAGAAGTTATACATGCAGCTATAAATGATTATAGAGTAAAACAGGGAATGAATCCTTGGATTAGCAGTTTAGATGGTGAAATGGTATAAAACTATGTGTTATATTTATAAGACTATACTGTTGTTTAGTGTAAACAATAATATAGTCTATTATTTTGTGGAAATACTTGCGATTACACAGTCTGCACCAGGATATATAGCAGTAGATGTGGAAGTTAAGTAGCCACAATAGTAGTGGTACTTATGATTTTTAAGATAAGAAATATTTTATAAAAAATAAAATTATCAAAATTAGTTATTGACATATGCCCAAAACATAGTATAATAAAAGTTGTAAGGGGCAAATGCCCAAAACTAAAAAATAAAGGAGATGTTTTCATGGCTAGAAGAGATGGTAGAGGTCCAAGAGGAATGGGATCAAACACAGGAAGAGGTATGGGCAATTGTAATGTAACTAATGCTGCAGGTGGAACTAGAGGCCTCGGTATGGGATTAGGGTTAGGTAGAAGAGGCGGTTGTGGAATGGGTTTAGGAATGAATGGTTTTAATAATTCAATTAATCCTGTAAACCAAAAGGATTTACTTACACAAGAAAAAATTAATCTTGAAAATAGACTCAATTTAATAAATAATCAATTAAATACTTCTCAGGATGACAAGTAAATAAGGGGTGATTTTTCACCCCTTATTTATTTATATGTAAGTTAATCACAATACGTGAAAAAATATAAATTTGAAATTAAAGATGATTATGAAAGTAAAGAGGTGTAATAATGGCAAGACCTAAAAAATGGAGAAGAGTTTGTACATTGCCGGGAGTAAATATATTTGGACCCGTAGATATATCTGAAAATATAAGTGAATTAATAATAATGACAGTAGAGGAATATGAAACTATAAGACTTATGGATTTGAGTGGGTTAAATCAGGAGGAAACTGCAGGCGTAATGAGAGTTGCACGCTCAACAGTGCAAAGAATATATGATGATGCTCGCAGAAAATTAGCTGATAGTTTGGTAAATGGTAAGTTATTAAAAATAGAAGGAGGAAATTATAAGCTTTGTAGTGATTTTGAGGACAAAGAAAATTGTGATGATTGTATTTGTCATAGACATAGACGTGGTAGAAATATGAAACTTGGAAGATAAATATGGATATTAATTTAGAATGCATAATGTTTTTGGAGGTTCATTTACAGATTTATTTAATTACACTATCGGTTATTGGCATTTGACAATAACTGAAAATAGTAGTATTATCAAATTAGCAAATGCCAATATCTAAATAGAGGAGGAATAGTAATGAAAATAGTTATTTCATCAACAGGGAAAACTAATGAAGATTTATTGAATACTAGGTTCGGAAGATGTGAATATTTTCAAATTCATGATACTGAAAGTGGAGAAGTAAAAGTTATGGAAAATAAGGGTCAAAATGCTAGTGGTGGAGCAGGTATTCTTGCTTCTAATCAAATAATTGATGAAAATATAGATATTATTATAACAGGTAATCTTGGTCCCAATGCTTTTGAACTTATTGAAAAAGCAGAAATTAAGGCATATAAGTGTGAAAGCATTGTTATAAGTTCAGTACTTGAGAAATATAATAAAAGCGAATTAGAACAAATACAAATGTGTGGTCCTGCGTATCATGGTAGGGGTAAGTAGAATGGGAATGAATATAGCGGTTCTTAGTGGAAAAGGAGGAACAGGAAAAACTACGATTTCAATTAATCTTGCTCTTGCATTAAAGGCGAATTATATAGATTGTGATGTTGAAGAACCAAATGGTTTTTTATTTTTAAAACCTATAGTAGATAAAACGGAAAAAGTTATGGTAGAGTACCCAATTATAGATAAATCTAATTGTACTTCTTGTGGGGCTTGTGTAAATGCATGTCAATTTAACGCTCTTGCAAAAGTGAAAGATGAAATTTTACTTTTTCCTAAATTATGTCATGGATGTGGAGCTTGTGAACTTGCATGTAAGTATAATGTCATAACTTATAATAAAAGACAAACAGGTAAAATTGAAAGCGGGAAAGTAAGAAATATAAATTGTAGTAGAGGGATTTTAAATGTAAATGAACCTATGGCAGTACCTGTTATTAGACAATTGCTTAAAAATATATCAGGGGGAGTTAATTTAATTGATTGTCCTCCAGGCACTTCTTGTAGTGTAGTAAGTGCATTAAAATATGCGAGTGTAGCAATACTTGTAACAGAACCTTCAGAATTTGGACTTCATGATTTGAAAATGGCAGTAGGAGTTGTAAAAATGTATAATATACCTTTTGGTATAGTTATAAATAAGGATGACGAAAAAGATAATATAATAAAAAGATATTGCAAGGAAGAAAAAATAAAGTTGTTAGGAACTGTTCCTTATAGTAAAAATACAGCAGTACTTTATTCTAAGGGAGAAATATTATATGATGATCCACATCATAAAACACTATTTGATGAACTTTCAAAGGAAGTAAAGGAGGTGATATCTTGGAACTAGTAATTTTAAGTGGTAAAGGTGGAACGGGTAAAACTACAATTGCAACAGCGCTTGCTGAACTTGCCAAAGATGTAACAAGAATAGATTGTGATGTAGATGCACCTAATCTTTATATGTTTTATAAAGGACAAGATATCGAAAGAAGTGAATTTATAGGTGGTAAAAAAGCTGTAATAGACGAATCTCTTTGTACCAAGTGTGCTATATGTGAGACTGTGTGTAAATTTGAAGCTATAGAAAATTGTAAAATAAATTTATTTGCTTGTGAGGGGTGTGGTTCTTGTACATTAGTATGCCCACAAAATGCTATAAGTTTAAAATCGGAAAAAACAGCAGAAACATTTATTACTAAACTAGATACAGGTATAATTTCAAGAGCAGAAATGGATATAGGTAGTGATGGTTCAGGACTGCTAGTAACGCTTCTTAGAAAAAATGGTAGAAAATTTAATGATAAAGAGAAACTAACTATACTAGATGGTTCACCAGGTATTGGGTGTCCTGTTATAGCATCAATAACAGGAAGTGATGCGGTACTCGCTGTTACAGAACCTACAAAATCAGGTCTTGGAGATTTAAAGAGAGTAGTAGAATTATGTGAACATTTTGGAGTTATTACTATGGTTTGTATAAATAAATATGATATAAATGAAGAAGTAGCTAAGGAAATAGAAGACTTTGTTTATGATAAAGGTTTAAAAATAGTTGGTAAAATTCCATATGATGATATTGTTATGAAATCGATAAATGAGTTAAAACCTATTACTTGTTATAAAGAAAGTATAGCCGAAAAAGCTATTGAGGATATGTGGAGTATAATAAAAGAATTATTTAAACTTTAAAACAATATTTAAAGGACCAATATTTAAAGTTTAAATTTATTAATTTAAAATATAGGGAGTAATTATAAATGAGAATAATATAAAGGCATTTTTGTTAACGAAAGATTTTTGTTTATGAGGATATAGATAAAAAATATAAAGAGGAATTGGTGATTAATATGGATTTAAAAATAACAACTATTATTGAAAACAATCCTGATGATGACAATCTTTTATTTAGTGAACATGGGTTGTCTCTTTATATAGAATATGAAGAAAAGAAAATATTATTTGATACTGGTCAAAGTGGCAATTTTATTAAAAATGCTGAATTGTTGAAAATTAATATAAATAAATTGGATTATGTTGTGTTAAGTCATGGACATTATGATCATACTGGCGGGATTCGGAAATTTGTTAATAAAAATTACAATTCATATAAGTTAATTGTGGGGAAAAATTTTTTTAATAAAAAATATAAATTAGTTGAAAAAGATAATTATAAGTATATTGGTAATTCCTTTGATAAGGAATATATTCATCAAAATAATATTGAAGTAAAATATATTGAAGAAGATATATTTTATATTACTGAAAACATAATGATATTCTCTAATTTTAAAGCAAGCAATAAATTTGAACAGATAAATAAAATCTTTCAAATAAAGCAAGATGAAAATTACATAGTAGATGATTTTTCCGATGAAAAAGTATTAGTACTGAAGCATAAAAAAGGTTTGATAGTTATAGTAGGATGTTCTCATGTAGGTATAGTTAATATTTTAGAAACGATTATAGAGCGTACAGGTATGACAATCTATGGTATTGTTGGAGGAACTCATTTAGTTGAAGCAAGTGAGAAAAGACTAAAAAATACAATTAGTTATTTTAAAGAAAAAGACATTTCTCTTTTGGCAATGTCTCATTGCACTGGGAAATATGCTATAGAAAAGATTAAGCATGAATTTAAAGATAAATACACATATAATAATACCGGAAATGTTATTAAAATAGTATAGTTATATGAAATGTTTCTTTTAAAAAAACATTTCAAAAGTATAATTAGTGCATAAATTTCGTAGACACTATTAATTAATAAGATTAGAGTTGATTTATTTCCAAAACACAGTTTTTATTCCAACTAAAATAATAAAAATTCCAAATGCTTTTTTCATTATATTTATTGGAATTATATTTGCTAATTGAGCACCGAATTTAGCACTGATTAACATTGAAATACAAATAATAATACCAGCAACTATATTTGTATTTCCTTTTTTATAGTACTCCATAAATGCAAGTATACTAACCGGTGGAAGCATTGCAATCAGAGGTGTTCCCTGTGCTTTTAATTGTGAAAATCCTTCTAAAAACATTAAGGCTGGAATTATAATTATGCCACCACCAATGCCAACAATGGTTTATAAAAAGGAGGAATAGTAATGAAAATAGTGATTTCATCAAATGTGAAAACTAATCAAAATCTACTTGATAAGAGGTTTGGAAGGTGTGAATATTTTCAAATTTATGATACTGAGATTGGAGAAGTTAAAATTTCAAGAGGGGGAGCAGGGATTGTTGCACTGCAATGAATAATTATAAAGGATGATTTTATGAATGATGATTTTACAGTTTTTAAAAAGCTAATAGAAAAAAAAGGTTATAAATTTACAATGCAAAAAAAAATAATATTAAAAACTATTGTGGATAATAAGACCCATTTAAATGCAAAAGAGATATACAAAAGTATCAAAGAAAAAAATATAGGACTTTCTACGATTTATAGAGTGTTAAAGGTATTTAATGAGTTAGGTATAGTAAAAGAAATAAACATTAACCGTATAAACTATTATGAGATGAAAATATTTAGTGGAAACCCCCTGCATATTCATTTGAAATGTTATAAATGTAATAGTATAAGTGATATAGATAGTCAAAGCTTAAATGTTGACTATTTAAAATTAAACAAAAAAATAGAAATAGAAAACAACTTAGAAATATATGATTCAAATATTACGTTCATAGGATTATGTAGTAAATGCAGGGAGGAATTAAAATGTCAAGACCAATAAAATGTAGAAGGGTAGAATTTTTCCCAGATGATACTTATTTTGTTCCATGGGGTAAGCCTAAATGTGAGATTGAAGAAATAGCTTTAAAAGTAGAAGAACTTGAGGCAATGAGATTAAAGGATATTGAAGAATTAAATCAAGAAGAATGTGCGCAAAGGATGCAGGTATCAAGGCAAACTTTTCAAAATGTTATAGATAGTGCAAGAAAAAAAATAGCTATTGCTTTGACCGAAGGAAAGGCTATAAGAATAAGTGGTGGAAATTACAGAGCAATATTTTGTAAATCTAGATGCTTTAATTGCGATACTATATATGAAATAAAATATGAACAGGACAAGCATATTTGTCCTATTTGTGGTTCGGAAAATGTACTTTGCAGTAAAAAAACAAATTTTTGTGAAAAATGGTGTAAAGGACAAAGTAGAGATAATAATGCTTGATATATAAGGATATAGAAGTATTGATAGTAAAAACAATTCATTAGCGGTAGGATACTGTTTTAGTTGTAGTTATGACTTACCAATGATTATGGTAGGTATTATACATTCAAGGAAAATGAGAGTTTATTATTTACAAGACCATACTATTATTTATATATAAAATAATAGTATAGTCTTGTTTTTATATATTTTGTTTGAATTTATACGTAAGATGTTTATAACATGGTCATTTTAAGTCTAATGCAACATTATACTATTTATTTATGTTTTTTACTTGAAAATTCTTTGTTTTATCATACCCAATAGACTTCTTGGGACAAGCTATTACACATTTAGCACATTGAATACAATCTGGATGGCTTAAAACATCACCTTTATAATTATAAGGGGAGATGCCCATAGGACACTTTTTTTCGCAAATCTTACAGCTGACACAAGTATTAGATACTTCTAATACTTTTTTGTTCTTTCTAAAGGAAGATATGAATGCGGCTAAGCTTCCCATAGGACAGAAATGGCACCAGGTTCTATTACTATAGAAAAATGATAACACAATTCCAAGCAGAGTAGTAACTACTATCATCCTATAAAATACAATGCCGATTCCAGTTGGGTTTCCCCAATTATTTTTTATACCTAAACCGAACATGGTAAACATAAATAGAACTACAAATACTCTAAAATAAGTTGATTTTAAAAATTTAGGAACAGCTTTTTTTTTGCTAAATCTAGACATGACATTATCATAAAAACTTCCTCGTGGGCATAAGTTGCCACACCAGAATCTTCCTTTGAATATTGATACAATTATGGGTGCAATCATACAAATGACTGCTGCCATACCTATTTTAAAATCAAATAGGCCCACAACAATAAATGCTAACAAGAGTAGATACGAATATTTCTTCCATAGTTCAAATAAATTTTTAATAGTAAGTCCCCCAATGTGTTTTACTTTATTTTTTAATATTATCTTTATAATTAATTATTTTTTTAAATTCCCATTAAAATCTGCTAGTCCATGATTCATGTGATATATGGGACTAAATTTGTTTTTTAATAATACATTAACGGCTTTAGGACTTCTTCCACCTGATGCACAATGTACTAAAATTGCTTTGCCACGAAACTTTTCTAGTTCTTTAATCCTTGAAGCAATCTCATTAACAGGCATTAGCTTAGAAGCATTTATATGTCCTGTTTGGTATTCGCTTTTAGTTCTTACATCTAAAACAATAAGGTCCTTATTTTCTTTTATAAGATTAAGGGCTTCAGCTCCAGAAATATTTGTTACATTTTTATTAAATTTAATTACTACTTTAGGATATATTATATAAGCTATTACAAAGATTAATATTATGGTTAATATAGTATTCATGATTTTTCCCTTCTTTCAATTAATAAAGTACGATTTTAATATGTATCTTGACTGTGAAATTTATTTTCAGGGTTTTAAAGTAAATGACATTACATACCCCCCGTGGGTATATAATATCATCATTATTCAAAAACTTCAATATAATATTTTAAATATTTTTATATACGTTAAAGTAGTTTATGGAAAAATTAAATTGATATTTGACAAGAAGGATAGGTGCACCTATAATTTTTAATATACCCTAGGGGAGTATAAACAAGAAAGCATAAAGAAGGAGTAAAGTTATGAAGAATTTAAATTCAATAAATGATATAACAGATTTTATTAAAGAAAATAAATTTGTTATGTTATATTTTTCATCAGATGGGTGTAGCGTGTGTGATGATGTTTTACCAAGAATTGAAGAACTACTTAAAAAACAGCCTAAAGTTGTGAGTGGCCATGTAGAAATTCAAAACATTCCATCTGTAGCTAGTGTTTTTGGTATATTTACTATTCCTGCAATTATTATATTTTTAGAAGGAAAAGAGATAGTAAGACAAGCAAGATACATTAATTTTCTAGAACTAAAAGAAAAAATCCAGAGATTTTCTGAATTTGTTTAGGAAAAATATTAATTTAAGGGTTCATTTTTCTTATGCTATAATAATCTTAAGTTTTATAAATTAAGGAGATGTAAAATGAATATAAAATTTAATAAACAAGTAAATGAAGTATTAAAAAAATTAATGGAATCCAAAGAAAATGGAGTTATAAGATTAGAAGTCACAGCCTTTGGTTGTGGAACACCTGCACTAGGACTTGTTTTGGATAAACAAAGAACTGATGATTTTTTTATAGACGTTGAAGGTATACCTTTTGTCATAGCGGAAAAAGTGAAAATTTTTTTTAAGAACACGGAGATAGTGTATAATCCTGAAGCATTTATTGGTGGGTTTTATGTTCACAGGCTCCATACATCTAGTATGTAATATTAAATATAAAGTAAGACCAACTATTTGTTGGTCCCACTTTTGCAATGAATTTACCTGATTTAGAATTGCAATTTTATTTAGAAACTCCTTTTCCATTACCCATCATTCCACCACCATTTCCATGAGTTTTATTTATTCCGTGAACATTACCTGCTCCATTTGAATTCTTATTTCCTTCACCGAAATTGCCTGTGCAACTTGCTGCGTTAGTTTTTATATTTTCCTTTAAAGTAGCGCCTTCTTCTTTGGTTATAGTGCCTTTTGTAACAGAAGCATCTATCGCTTTAGACTTTTCAGCGAGTAGAGCAGCCTTAAATTGTTCTTCGCTCATCCCTTTTTCTTTAGCAAGCTCATATACTGTTTTTCCCGAAGCAAGTCCAGCGGTTATTTGGGTGTCTGTAAATCCTTTGGTTTTAAGCACAGATGTTACGTAGTCATATCCTCTAAACCCTGTGGTCCTAGCCATTCCAAGAGCTTTGTGAGCTACTGTAGTTACTGGGGCAGTTGTAGAAGTTTCAGCGGCGAATACAACCCCACTTGTAACCAGTACTAATGACAAAGTTAATGCAACCCATAATTTTTTACTTTTCATATTTGTTCCTCCTTAAATTCTTATTTTGTTTGGTATGACTATATCATAATGCAATTTTGGTTTGGATAAGTGTTATTTTTGTGTCATTTCTATTAAAAAAGTTTTATTCTTTTGCCACAATTAGTACACAAGTGAGTGTTTAATAAATGGTATAATTTAAGAAATATTTACTGGAGGTGATGGTATGGGAAAGAAAATACTAGTTGCAGATGATAATGAAGAGATTATAAAAATTCTAAAACCTTACCTTATTAAAGAAGGGTTTGAGGTAATAACAGCACATGATGGAAATGAAGCTTTAATTAAAAATTCAGAGTATATGCCTGTACTTATTCTTCTAGATATTATGATGCCACGCAAAAATGGATTAGAGGTTTGCGCTGAGATAAGAAAAACTTCAAATGTACCTATAATAATGATTACTGCAAGAAGTGATGACGGGGATAAGATAATGGCTTTAGACACTGGGGCTGACGATTATATAGTGAAACCCTTTAGCCCTGGGGAAGTTGTAGCAAGAGTTAAGGCTGTCCTTAGAAGAATTGTCACAAGTGAGACTGAGAAGCGAACCGTGATTAAATATAATTCCCTTAAAATTGACATAGGTAATTATTCTGTGAAAATAAACGATAGTACTATTAATCTAACAAAAAAAGAGATAGAAGTATTATGGATGATGGCAAATTCACCTAATAAAATTCTTTCAAGGGATATGCTTCTGGATAATATATGGGGAACTGAGTATTTCGGAGATCCAAGGACTGTTGATACTCATATTAAAAGGCTTAGGGCAAAGCTTAAACTAGAGAATCAATATAACTGGAATATTAAAACTGTATGGTCGCTTGGATATAAATTTGAGGTTAATTATGATTAAAAGAAGTATAACTACTACACTAACAATAGGTTTTGTAATAATAATAATAATATCCACCCTATGCATAGGTGTAATTGGAATAAACATATTTAGAAATAACATATTTGCGATGAAAGAAAAAAATATCACTCTACATGCTCAGAAATTGGAAAGTAGACTAGAACCTTACATTGAAAATGGGATGGACTCAAAGGAGTATAAAGATATCTTAAAGGGAGTTAGTTCATTTGATAACACAAAAGTATGGATGATTAACTTAAAGGGTGAGATCAGAACAATTTATGAAAATGAAGATAATGTTTTAAAGAAAAATCCAGACATTCAAGAGGTATATGCAGAAATTATTACAAGTGCGTTAGGTGGTAAATTAAAATCTATGCAAGGATACAATGCATATTACGACGAGAATATGATGAGTGTTGCAGTACCAATTGCAAAAGGTGATAAAAGCATAATTGGAGTTATTATTGTGCATTCTTCAACGATAGATTTATCAAATTCTATGAATGAATTTTTTATTTATTTGATTGCTGCAGTTATAGGTGAAGTAATAATTGCAGGTTTATTAGGTTTTTATTTTTCTAAAAACATAACAAAACCTATTAAAATAATTAATGAAGCAGCTATGCAAATGACAGAAGGAAACTTTAAACTTAAGACAAATATATATCAAAAAGATGAGATTGGAGAGTTATCAACTTCCTTTGATATATTATCATCAAGGCTGGAATATAACATTGGGCAGCAAGAGAAACTAGAGCAGATGAGAAAAGATTTTGTAGCAAATGTATCTCATGAATTTAGAACGCCTCTAACTATAATAAGAGGGAATCTTGAAGGGTTATATGAGGGAGTAATACCAATGGAAGAGCATCATGATAATTATGTTACATTAATTAAAGAAACCAAAAGACTTGAGGCCATGGTAGCAGATTTGCTTAGTCTAAGTAAATTAGAATCTGGAAAAGTAGAGCTAAATTTACAAAAGCTTGATATTAAAGAAATACTACGAGATATAACACGTGTATTAAAACCAATAACAAAAGCAAAAAACATAGAACTAGAATTAATTGATGAGGGTAATTTGCCTCCAGTTTGGAGCGATTATGATAAACTTAAGCAACTATTGATAATTTTCATAGATAATGCAATTAAGTTTTCACATGTTAACAGCAAAATAAAGTTAGCTATAATTTTAGAGAAGATAAATCAAGAGGACACTCTTTCAATAACAATAACCGATTATGGCATAGGAATTAGTAAGGAAGATATTCCTTTTATAGGGGAAAGATTTTATAAAGCAGATAAGGCTAGAAAATACTCGGGTAATAGTACAGGACTAGGTATTTCTATTGCTAAACACTTAATTACAATTTTAAATTGTAAACTTGAAATAAAAAGTCAAATAAATGTGGGAACACAAATTAAAATAAAATTTTTAAAGTTTTAATTAAAAATCCACTTATAAATTAGGTGGATTTATTTTTTTGCTTTGTCACAATTAGTCCACACTTTAATCTTTTCTAAATGATATTATTATGTAAAGTGGCAGAAAGGAATGATTATATGAGGCATGGGCGTTATATGGGATACGGGTTTTATGGTTCTTATATATTATCTGTTTTAGTTATACTTATAATAATTTCGTTAGTAGTCTTTCTTTTATACAAAAGGCGTAAAAGTTACTCTTTTGAAAAAAGTATGGAAATATTAAAGGAGAGGTATGTTAGGGAAGAGATAAGTGTAGATGAGTTTAGAGAAAAAATACGCACAATTGAAGGAGTAGATGTAAAGGGACCATCAGTAATAACACTTGTAGACAGATATGTAAAAGGTGAAATTAACACAAATGAGTTTTTTATAATGTTAGAAGAAATAAAGAGATAATAAATATGATGGTGGGGGAGTATTATGAAAAACAATAAATATTTAAAGTATTTAAGATGGTTATTATTGGCGTTTTTTCTTATTATGGTTACAAGAGAAGCTTATCTGCATCAGGTTCAAGGTGGAGGGGTAGCACCTTCAGTACACGCATTATGTCCATATGGAGCACTGGAAACCTTTTATAGTTTGGTATTTGGAGGAACTTTTTTACAAAAGATATTTTCAGGTACCATGATACTTTTGGGAATTACTTTAGTACTAGCAGTAATATTTAGAAGAGGTTTTTGTGGTTTAATATGTCCATTTGGAGCACTGCAAGAATTCTTTGGAATAATTGGGAAAAAGATATTTCATAAGAGATTTATTATGCCGATAGCAATAGACAAGCCTTTAAGATATTTAAAGTATATTGTTTTAGTAGTTACTATATATTTTGCATGGAAAACAGCAGGACTTTGGATGGATCCATATGATCCTTGGGCAGCTTATGGACATCTGTCAGCGGGGTATGAAAGCTTAACTACTGAATATTTAGTTGGAACTATTGTATTAGTTATTATTTTGGTAGGTTCATTGCTTTATGATAGATTCTTTTGTAAGTACCTTTGCCCTATGGGGGCAGTATACGGTATTGTTTCGAAAATTAGTCCAAGTAAGATTGTTAGAGATAAAGACATATGCATTAATTGTAATTTATGTAGTAAAAGTTGCCCGATGAATATTGATGTAGCAGAAGTTGATAAGGTAATATCGACAGAATGTATTAGCTGCCAAGTATGTGTAATTACTTGTCCTAAAGTGGGTGCGCTTAAATATAAAACTGGTAAAAAAACATTGAAAACTTTAACTGTAATTATATTTGTAGTAGGCTTATTTTTTATGGGCGTATTTATAAGCAAAACGGTTGGAGTGTTTGAAGTATTGCCAAAGCAAATAACGCAAGAGTCACAAATAAATGTAGAAGAAATTAAAGGATATATGACAATTAAGGACGTTTCAATTGGAACTAAAATTGAAATTGAAGAAGTATACAAGAAACTGGGAATTTCGGCATCTGTTCCAGAAAGTACTAAACTAAAGGATGTACAGAACTTTGTAGAAGGTTTTGAAGTAGAGGTTGCTAAAGAAAAATTAAAATAATTAAATATCTAGGTATACGGATAGATTTCGTGTATCTTTTTTATTTAATGGTAAAAATAAATGTTTAAATAATTTCAAATTTCTATTGCTTTTTATTTTATATGTGTTATTATATTATTATATCGTAATATTAAGATATAATAATATATAAAATTATAACATAAACTAAATTTTTAAGGAGGCATAAATTATGTTTAATTCAGGAGTTAAAAATGTTAGTGCAGAAGAGGCATATAAGCTTATAAATGAAGATAAAGAATTTATTATAATAGATGTAAGAACTAAAGAAGAATATGATAATGGACACATTCCAGGAGCGAAACTTGTTCCAGTGCAGATTCTTCCTATGAAACTTGCTGAACTGGGTGTTTATAAAGATAAGCCAGTACTTGTTTATTGTGCATCTGGTGGAAGAAGCCCAAGAGCAGTAGATACTTTGGCAAACAATGATTTTAAAAATATTTACCATCTAAGTCATGGAATAGGTTCTTGGAGATATAGTTTATCTAGATAATGCCTAGATTGAAATTTAGGAAAGAGGAAGGGTTATGGATACAGATTACATGAAATACATTGAAATTACGGATATCCTGAAAGTATTAGCGCATCCTATTAGGATGTGTTTAGTAAAAAGCATACTAGATCAAGGGCAATGTAATGTTTCCCATATGCAGACTTGTCTAAAGGTTCCTCAATCCACTGTATCGCAACATCTACAGAAGTTAAGATATGCTGGTGTAATAGAGGGTCATCGAAATGGTCTTGAGGTTAACTATAAAATTAGAGATGAAAGAATAAAGAAGTTAATAAATTCGATTTTACTATTAAGATAATAAATAAATTACGAGAATACGAGGAGGAAAATAATTATGATAAAAAAAACATTAATCGTTGGTGGCGTTGCAGGTGGAGCTTCAACGGCAGCTAGACTTAGAAGGCTTGATGAAAATGCAGAGATAATTATGTTTGAAAGAGATGAATACATTTCTTTTGCAAATTGTGGACTGCCTTATTACATTGGTGAAACTATAAAAGATAGAGATAAGCTTTTAGTACAAACGCCTGAGAGTATGAATGCTAGATTTAATATAGATGTAAGAAATAACAGCGAAGTAGTAGCAATTGATATTAATAAAAAGGTCGTGACAGTTAACAGTAAGGTACGTGGTACTTACGAGGAAAGCTATGATTATTTAGTGTTATCACCAGGAGCAAAAGCAATTAAACCTAATATCGAGGGCATAAACAGTGAGAGAATATTTACATTAAGAAATATACCAGATACTGATAACATTAAAGCATATGTGGATAAAAAGAAGATTAACAGTGCTGTAGTTGTTGGTGGCGGATATGTTGGCGTGGAAATGGTCGAAAACTTAAAGGAAAGAGGACTAAAGGTTACTTTAGTAGAAGCAGCACCTCACATATTGGCTCCTTTTGATACTGATATTGTTTTAAACGTTGAAAAAGAAATTTCAGATAATGGTGTGGAAATAATTTTAAATGACGGAGTTAAAGCATTTAGAGATACTGAAAATGGTATTGAAATAACTTTAAATAGTGGTACAAAATTAAGTGCTGATATGATAATACTCGCAATAGGAGTATTCCCTGATACTAAATTTGCAAAAGATGCTGGAATTAAAGTAGGCCCCAAAGGGCACATCTTAGTAAATGATAAAATGGAAACTAGTGCAGAGGGAGTATTTGCAGTAGGTGACGCTATAGAAGTTATAGATTTTGTAAATAAGACTAATACGGCAATACCACTCGCTGGACCTGCAAATAAGCAAGGAAGAATTGCAGCTGATAATATAGCAGGTTTAAATTCTATCTATAAAGGAACTCAAGGCACTGCAATTTTAAAGGTCTTTGGACTTACAGCAGCAAGTACTGGGAATAATGAAAGAACTTTAACTAGACTTAATATTTCTTATAAAGTTATACTAGTTCATCCAGTTTCCCATGCTTCTTACTATCCAGGTGCGCTTCCTATGACATTAAAACTTATTTTTAATGAGCAAGGTAAAATACTTGGAGCTCAAGGTGTTGGTTATGATGGAGTTGATAAGAGAATAGATGTACTTGCTACAGTTATTAGACTTGGTGGAACAGTTGACGATTTAACGGAATTAGAACTTTCATATGCACCGCCATTCTCATCTGCTAAAGATCCAGTAAACATGGCAGGATTTGTTGCACAAAATGTGCTCGCTGGAAGAATGGAAGTACTCACAACTGATGAGTTTAGTACTTATGATAGAGAAAATGCTGTAGTATTAGATGTTCGTACTGAAATAGAATTTGATAATGGACATATTGAGGGTGCTATAAATATTCCAGTAGATAATCTTCGCGAAAGAATTGGCGAACTTGATAAAAACAAAGAGATTATTGAATATTGTCAAGTAGGTCTCAGAGGATATGTAGCTTCTAGAATTTTAACTCAAAAGGACTTTAAGGTTAAAAACTTAACTGGAGGATATAAATCAGTTTTAAGTTCAGAATTCAAGCCTAATAAGACCGGAGATAGTGATAAAATAAAAAGACAGAAAATAGACCCTGACACTCAGGTTATAAGGGATGAAGTAGCTATAGAAGCTGACAAGTATGATAAACTTCTCGATGCATGTGGATTATGTTGCCCAGGCCCATTAATTCAAGTTAAGGCTAGTATTGATGAATTAAATGACGGTCAAATATTAAAAGTAACAGCATCAGACCCCGGTTTTTATGAGGATATTAGATCTTGGTGTACTAAAACAAATAATGAATTATTGGATTTAAGAAAAGAAAAAGGTATGGTTTTTGCATTTATAAAAAAAAAAGATAACAAAATAGCTTCGGAAAGTAGGTCTTTTCCATCAGAGGCAAGTGAAAAAAACAATAAAACCATGGTAGTATTTAGTGGTGATTTAGATAAAGCCATCGCTGCCTTTATTATTGCAAATGGAGCAGTTGCAATGGGTAGTAAAGTTACTATATTATTTACATTTTGGGGTCTTAACATTATAAGAAAACCTGAAAAAGTATCTGTTAAAAAGGGAATGATTGATTCAATGTTTGGATTTATGATGCCAAGGGGCAGCAAAAAGCTTAAACTTTCTCAAATGAACATGATGGGTATCGGAGCTAAAATGATCCGATCAGTAATGAAAAATAAAAATATAAGTTCTCTTGAAGACTTAATAAAATCAGCAATTGATAGCGGAGTGGAAGTGGTTGCTTGCTCAATGTCCATGGATGTTATGGGAATTACAAAGGAAGAACTTATTGACGGAGTAAAAATTGGCGGAGTTGGTTATTACCTAGGTCAAACTGAAGATTCAAATGTAAATCTATTTATATAATAAAAAAGGGAGAGGTTAAAATGATAAAACAAATAAGTGATAAAAGTTTTCATAGTGAAGTATATAGTTCTGATAGGGCTGTAGTTGTAGATTTTTGGGCACCATGGTGTGGACCTTGTAAAATGTTAGGACCTGTTATGGAACAACTTGATAAGGAATATGATGGTAAAATAAAATTTGTAAAGATTGATGTAGATGAAAATCCTGAAATATCATCAAAGTATAGTATCTCAAGCATACCTACAATAATGGTATTCAAGAATAAAGTAGTAGAAGATAAGCTTGTAGGTTTCTCTCCTAAAAATGTGTTAGAGGATAAGCTTAAGAAATATGTATAGGTACTAGTAATATTAAAGTTTATAAAGGTTGAAATGACTCCAATTAAATAGAGATTTCGTTTAAAATACCACACTCCTATAATTGTTATAGAAGTGTGGTATTTTTATTGTTTTTATTTTAGATTATAAAAAAATCACACTGTTATTCTGTGCATAGTTTTAAAAATTCTATAGATGAAGAGGTTAAAAACTTATTTTTATGATAAATAATATAAAATTTGCGTTTTAAATTAATATCCACTACATTTAGTTTGCTAATAGTGCCCTTTTTTATAAAATTTTGAACTAAGCGTAAAGGAAGTATTGCGATACCTAGTCCATTAGATACGCCATTTATAATAGCTTCTGTACTTATGCTTTCCCATATTGGAATAGCAGAAAAGCCATGAAGTAGTAAGACAGAATCAGCAAGTTCGCGTGTGCCACTATTTTTTTCTCTCATTAAAAACTTTTGAGTTTCCAAATCTTTAACCGAAATGACTTCTTTTTTTAAAAGAGGATTATTTAAACTACATATAACTACAAGTTCATCATTTAAAAAACTTTTAGAAATGAGGTTCTTTGAGTGAATTATTCCTTCAATAAGAGCAAAATCTAATTTATTGTCTAATACCAAATTTTCTATTATATCAGAATTATTTATAGTTACAAAGGTTTGAATATTGGGGTATTTAGATGAAAATTGTTTTATATAGTTTGGCATTAAATGAGTACCGATAGTAATACTAGAACCGATTCTAAGGGCCCCAATTGTATCTGAATTTCGAATAGTTGTTTCTAATTCATCAAATAGAGATGTTATGTGAAGAGCATAACTTAATACCATTTTACCAACTTCGGTTAGATAAAGCTTTTTAGATAGACGGTCAAATAGTTTAACACCATAATAATTTTCCATTTTTTTTATTGCGGTACTGATTGCAGGTTGGGAAATATACATTTTCTTGGCAGCTAGTGTAATACTACTATTTTGACAAACAGCAACAAATATTTTCATATGTCTTAAGTTCATATTAATTATACCTCCCCATATATATAACCATTTGGTTATGTATATTATTATATAATAGTATTTTACGTATAGTTTTGCAAGAGTTATAATTGTCATTGGAGGTGGAACTAAATGAAAAAAGACGCGAAATTCTATTTAAAGTTATTTACCTCAACCTTATATTTAAGTTCATTTACCTTTGGTGGAGGCTTTGTTATTATTCCTCTAATGAAAAAGAAATTTGTGGATGAATATAAATGGATTGAAGAAAAAGAAATGCTTGATTTAGCAGCTATTGCACAATCAGCACCAGGTGCAATAGCTGTAAATGCAGCAATAATAGTAGGTTATCGTTTGTCAGGAGTATTAGGTGCTATGATAACGATAATAGGCACAGTATTACCGCCATTAATTATATTATCAATTATATCGGTCGCATACACAGCATTTAGGGATAGTTTAATTGTTAAATATATACTGCGTGGAATGCAAGCAGGAGTTGCAGCAGTTATTATTGATGTAGTAATTAGTATGGCTATTTCCCTTTTTAAAGAAAAAAAATTATTGCCTATTATGACTATGATAGGTGCTTTTATAGCTACATTTATTCTAAACATTAATGTTATTATAATAATTTTAACAAGCGGTATAATGGGAGCTATTTCTATTTATTATTCAAAGCACATAGAAAAAGTCGGTGATTTAAAATGATATATCTAAAAATATTTTGGAGCTTTTTTCAAATTGGATTATTTAGTGTTGGTGGTGGTTATGCTGCTATGCCATTAATTCAAAATCAGGTTGTTACTATACACGGTTGGCTATCAATGAATGAATTTGCAGATGTTATAACAATATCTCAGATGACACCTGGGCCAATAGCTATTAATTGTGCTACATTTGTAGGTACACGAATTGCTGGAATGCCAGGTGCAATCGTGGCAACGATAGGATGCGTTTTCCCATCTTGTGTTATTGTTCTTTTTCTGGCTTATCTATATTACAAATATAAAAGATTATCCATAGTTCAAGGGGTTTTGAATGGATTAAGACCAGCTGTTATAGCAATGATAGGCTCTGCAGGTTTAATTTTGTTAATATTAGCATTCTGGAATGGCAAGGGTATATCAAGTAACCCTGAAAATATAGATGGTATATCGGTGGGACTATTTACGATTGCAATTATTATTCTTAGAAGGTGGAAGGTAAATCCCATTTTTATAATGATTGGGACAGGTGTTGTTGGTTTGTGTATTTATTCAATATGTTACTCCTTTCTATAAAAAATATGATATCAATAAAGGTAGCATATTTTTAAATTCAATTATATTAATTTGAATTTTAGCCCATAATGGTCCATATTTATAAATACATCCTCAAGATGTGCAAAATTAGCGCTAGCACAAATTTTAATCATTTCTTCTTTTGATATCCGATCATTAATAGAGGGACCCATTTCGGTTTCTTTTTTCTCCCAGTCAATAATACAAAGCAGCCCACCCGGTTTTAGAACTCTTCTTATTTCATTGAAGTATTTAGCTTTATTTTCAATCTCATGAATAACATTACTTATAAAGACGTAATCAATTGAAGTATCTTGGATAGGAAAGGAATATTCTTCACTCTTTATAAATTTTATATTAGCAATATTTTTTGCCTTTTCTTTTGCAATATCAATCATTTCAGGCATTATGTCAAGTCCAATCACTTTTCCTTGGTTTAGAATATTAGCTGCAGGGATACTAAAGTATCCTATACCACAGCCTATATCAAGCAAGGTACCTTTATCGCCTAGTTGAAATTTTTTTAAAGTCTCAATAGGTGGCATAAGTTGTCTTCGTTTTGGATTGTCTAGTTTGTCTAAGCTTTTAATATTGAATTTGTGCATCTAAACACTCTCCTTTATATACATCACTATATCCGAATATAATAATATTATATCATAAAATCTTTAAAGTTTATATGTTTGTTATTAGATGTGAAATGGATAAAATATAAAATATTGTTATTTGACATTAATGTTAATACACTGTAAAATTTTATATAGCATATGCCACTGGAAAATAGCATTTAAAAATTCTAAAGAGTATATGAAAAGTGAGGATAATATTATGGCAAGACCAGTGAAGAATAGAAGAGTAGAAAATTTACCAGAATATACGTACTTTGTACCAGCAGGTAGACGCAAATGTGAAATTGAGGAAATACTTATAAAGGTTGAAGAATTTGAGGCCATGAGGCTTAAGGATGTTGAAGATCTAAATCAGGAAGAATGTGCAAAAAAAATGCTCGTTTCAAGACAAACTTTTCAGAACATAATTGATAGTGCAAGGAAGAAGATTGCCATAGCTCTAATAGAGGGAAAAGCTATAAATATAAGTGGTGGAAATTATACAAGAAATATATGTAAATTTGTTTGCAAATCATGTGAGAATACCTATGAAATAAAATATGAAGAAGATAGGAAGATTTGCCCATCATGTGGTTCAGAGGAAGTGACTTGTAATAAACGAAGTAGTTTTTGTCAGAGGCAATGTAATAAAAATACAATCTCTGATAAATAGTTTTATATTTGATTAAACAAGCCTATAATTATTGGCATTTGACAATAAAAAATAATAGTATTATAATATAAATTGAGTATTAGAAATAAAAAACGAGGTGGTAGTATATGGCTGACTGTAAAAGTTGCCCATCAAATGGTGAGTGTGATAATAAAGATACATGTAGCATAGAAAATAATCCATTAAATAAAGTTAAAAATATTATTGGTGTTATGAGTGGTAAAGGTGGTGTAGGTAAATCAACGATATCCGTTCTTATTGCACAGGAACTTAACAAAAAAGGATATAAGGTTGGGCTTATGGATTCAGACATTACAGGGCCAAGTATACCAAGACTATTAGGTATTAAAGATGTTAAACCTTTTATGAATGAATCGGGTATTATACCGGTTAAAACTTCTGAGGGTATTGATGTCATTTCAATGAATTTTCTTGTGGAAAATGAAGACGATCCAGTTATTTGGAGAGGACCTGCAGTTTCTGGTGTTGTTAAGCAGTTTTGGACTGATGTTATATGGGGAGAGCTTGATTATTTAATTATAGATATGCCTCCTGGTACAGGTGATGTTGCGTTAACAGTAATGCAATCAATACCAGTTACAGGTATAGTAATGATTTCAACACCACAGGACTTAGTATCTATGATTGTTGGGAAAGCTGTAAATATGGCACGCAAGCTAGACATCGATATAATAGGATTAATAGAGAACATGAGTTATATTATTTGTCCAGGATGCACTGAGAAAATAAAAATGTTTGATTCAGATAACATAGACGAATTCTTAAATAAAAATGATTTAGATTTACTTGGAGAAATTCCAATGTGTAGAGAAATAGTTAATATTTCTAATGAAGGCGAATACAAGCTAAATGATGAATTAACAGAAATAGCTGAAAATATTATTAATAAAATTATTAAAAAGACAAAAAAATAAAAAGTGGAGGTAATATTTTATGAAAATAGCAATACCTAATAATGGTAGTATGGTGAATCAACATTTTGGAATGAGCAAAAGTTTTGTAATTGTTACTATAGAAGATAAAAAAGTTATAAGTACTGAAGAAATATCAGCAGCTGAGCTTCAACATGAGCATCAAGGATTAGCAGATTTACTCAAAAATCAAGGAGCGACAGTAGTTATTACTGGTGGAATTGGTGGAGGAGCAATCAGCGGGTTAGAACAGAATGGTCTTGAAGTAATAAAAGGAGCATCTGGAGAATATTCAAAGGTAATTGAAGAATATATTAATGGAACATTAGAAAATAAAGATGTAGTTTGCAATCATCATGGAGAACATCATCATCATCAATAAATAGCAGAAAAAAGGGGCACATTGTGCTCCTTTTTTCTGCTATTTATTATGTTGGATGATATAGGTGCTTTTCAATATATCCTTTCAAGTATTAAATTTGTCCAGTAACAAATTGTACTAAAACACTCACGCTAGCTACTGAAACCCATACAATAAAACCTAGTAAAATTGGTCTTATTCCATTACTAACCATTTTCTTAAGATCTGTATTTAGTCCAATTGCAGACATTGCCATTACTATCATAAATTTTCCAGTAGTATTTATGTAGGTTATGCTATTTCCCTTAAATATTCCAAGAGTGTTTAAAAGGGAAGCAACTAAAAACCATATAATAAACCAAGGAAATATTTTTCTGAAACTATAATTCACCTTTGAATTATTTTTGGATTCTTTTTTCTTTTTATAAGCAGTAACAAAGGCAAAAATAAGAGATATCGGTATAATCATAGTAGTTCTTGTGAGCTTAACAATAGTAGCGTAGGCTCCTGCTGCGTTACTATATGCATATCCAGCAGCAACTACGGAAGATGTATCATTTATAGCTGTACCTGCCCAAAGCCCGAAAGCTTTATCTGAAAACCCTAATAGATGTCCAAGAGGAGGAAATATCAACACGGCTATAATGTTAAATAAAAATATGGTAGAAATAGAATATGAGATTTCCATGTCATCTGCTTCGATAATTGGAGAGATTGCAGCTATGGCAGAACCACCACATATTGCAGTACCAACTCCAATTAAGGCTTTTAGTTTATATGGTATTCCAAGTAGCTTACCTACAGCAAATGCGGTTATAAATGATGCTGCAAGAGTAAATATAGTTACTGAAAAAGAGCTTAAACCAGTTTTTAATACCTGAGTAAGACTTAAGCCTGCGCCTAATACTACAATTGCCCAGGTAAGTATCTTTTTTGATGTAAACATAATACCTGGTAGAGTAACTTTGGGTTTACCAATGGTGTTGTTTATAATTATTCCTAATACAATGCCAAAAACAGGTCCGCCTACAATAGGAACTAAATTACCTAATTTCCATGCGGCAAGTGCCAATAATATTGATAAAGCCATTCCTAAAAAATTATTTTTAATCCAATTCATAAAATCAACTCCTAAAATTTAGTACAAATTAATAATAGTATTAAAGGAGTTTTAAAACAAATTAGAATTTGTTATACAAGTATAAGCATTTGTTATAATTGATATTGAGATAACTTTTACAGGAGATGATAATTTATATGGACATAAGGTTAGAGACGTTTATAACTGTAGTAAAAATAAAAAGTTTTACAAAAGCTAGTGAAATTTTAAATATAACTCAACCGGCAGTATCTCAGCACATAAAATTTCTTGAGGTATATTATGGCGTAATTTTTATAAAAAAATGTGGAAAAAGTATAGAATTAACTGAGGAAGGCAAAATTCTTTATAAGTACGCTATTGAATTGGATAGTATTTATAGAAACTTAGAAATAGAATTTAGAAATAAAGATAATATTAATAAAACCTATTATGTAGGTGCTTCAATGACAATAGGAGGTTATATACTTCCTTATATTCTGGCTGAATATAAAAATTGTTATAAAAACATAGATATACTTTTGCAGGTTAACAATACAGAAGAAATACTTAAAAAATTGCTAAATAGAAAAATCGATTTAGCACTAATAGAGGGAAACTTTGATAAAGAAAAATTTAAATATATAAAATATAAAGATGATGAATTGGTGCTTGCAGTATCATATTTACATGAGTTTGTGAAACATAAAAATATAACTTTAGATGAGGTTTTAAAAGGGAAACTAATATTAAGAGAAAATGGTTCAGGGACTAGAGAAATTTTTAAAAATAAACTTTTAGAAATGGACTATGATTTGAAAGATTTTAACCCATACATGGAATTAGGTAGCATAACGGCTATAAAATCTCTTGTGGAAGCAAATTTAGGATATTCTATAATATCAAAAGAAACAGTGAAAAAAGAAGTGGAGTTAGGTATTATAAAAATAATACCTATTAAAGGGCTTAAGATATTTAGAGAGTTCAATTTTGTATATCTAAAAGACAGTGATGAAGATTTTGTTAAGACTTTTATAGGGTTTTGCTTAAAATAAACGCGTTATTTAATAGTGTTTTTAGTGCTTAATTATAAATGTTTTTTAATTTCATCAGCTGAAGGTACTCTTCCCATAATTTTCACCTTTTCATCGACTACTAGAGCAGGCGTTTTCATAACTCCATAAGCCATGATTTCTTTAAAATCAGTAACCTTTTCTATAGTTGCCACAATACCTAACTCCTCTATTGCCTTTCTTGTATTTTCCTCTAGTTTTTTGCAATTAGAACATCCTGAACCTAAAATTTTAATTATCATAATATTTCTCCTTTATAATTTATTATTTTTTAAACAAATAAGAATGAAAATGCATTGAATAAATATCCTATTATAACTATACCCGTTGCAACTATAGCTACAAATATAGCCAATAATTTAGGTTTTACAACTTTACTAAGCATAATTATCGATGGAAGTGAAAGTGCTGTTACTGCCATCATAAAGGATAACACTGTACCAATGCCTACCCCTTTTTGGAATAATGCTTCTGCTATTGGTAATGTGCCAAATATGTCAGCATACATTGGTATACCTACTGCAGTTGCTAGTAAGACTGCAAAAGGATTGTTATTTCCAACTACAGTTTCGATTATTGATTGAGGTATCCAATTGTGAATCGCAGCGCCAATACCAACACCTATTAAAACGTATAGCCAAACTTTATGAATCGTATCTTTAACCTGTTGTTTTGAGTAAGATATTCGTTCAGGTCTTGTCATATCAATTACTTCTACATCCACATCTTTTATTTCTTTTACATAACCTTCTACATATTTTTCAAGATGTAAATTATCAATAATAGTTCCACCAATAACAGCTAAAATCAATCCTACAACAACATAGGCTATAGCAATCTTAGCACCAAAGAAAGACATTAAGATCAATAAAGATGCCAGATCTACGAGTGGTGAGGATATAAGGAAGGAAAAAGTTATTCCAAGTGGAAGTCCTGCTGAGTTAAATCCTATAAATATTGGGATACTAGAGCAACTACAAAATGGTGTAATGGTTCCAAGTAATGCTCCTAATATATTTCCCTTTATGCCCTTAATATTTCCAAGAATTTTTTTTGTTCTTTCTGGTGGAAAATAGCTTTGAATATAGGATATAAGGAAAATCAACACTGATAACAGTATAAATATTTTTATAGTATCATAGATAAAAAAGTGTACGCTTCCACCAAGTCTTTCTTTAATAGATAGTCCAAATACGTTTTCTACAAAGCTTTGAATAATATTTGAGAGCCAAGTCATTTTTAAAATCTCATTATTCAGCCAAGTAAATATTTGCGATATTACATTCATTATTGTCACCTGCCTGCATAATATTTTGAATTATTGATATAAAATTAGTTATTAGTATTACATTTAGTTTTAAATATTTCAATGTATTGATCACCCTTATTAAGTTTTTTTAGATCCTTTTGAATCGTTGCGTAATTTTCTGAATTTGAAATTATTTTTTCTAATAGTTCGTTTAGAAGTTTATTATCCTTGTTAATATAATAATATATAAACTGTTCTTGCCTTTCATCTTTTACAAAGCCCATATCTCGAAGCTTAGCTAAGTGTTTTGAAATCTTAGGCTGAGATTCTTCTAATATTCCTTGTATTTGGCATACACAGAGTTTTTTATGATATAACAGGACTAAAATTCTAAGTCTAGTTTCATCGGATAAAACTTTAAATAAATTTGTTAATTTTTCCATTGATTTCACATCCTTTAAGTTAATTATGATAATGCTATACTTATATGCCCATGTGAGTATATAAGTATATTATTCCTTAGGAACTTCTTTGTCAAGTAATTATTTAAATTTTTTAATAAGGATCTTGGTTAGAAATCTTGCTTTATTTGAGAAAAGTAAATCTTGTTGTTGTGGTGTAAAATTATTATAATGAGGTAATTAGTTTAGTTCCTGGAGATATGAAGGATAAATACAGAAGTACAAATATACAAATGGCTGATAGCACTTTTGCAGGAGCGTTAGTAAAAGGAATAAAATAAGGGAGGAAATAGTATGGATTATAAAATTGATGAAATGGTATCGTCAGATTGGAAGCAGGTATCAAATATTTATCTTGAAGGTATTAAAACAGGTAAAGCAACTTTTCAAACTGAAGTACCTACCTTTGAAGAATGGAATAATGGACATGTGAAGTCATGCAGATTAGTAGCTCGATTAGGTAATGATGTTTTAGGATGGGGAGCACTAAGTAAAGCTTCAAGTAGATGTGTTTATAAGGGAGTAGCAGAAGTTAGTATATATATTGGACAAAATCATAGAGGTGAAGGAATAGGGAGAAATCTTTTAAAAAGTTTGATTGAATTATCAGAAGAAAATGGGTTTTGGACTTTGCAGTCCGGAATTATAAGAGAAAACATTTCAAGTATAAAATTACATGAAAAATGTGGGTTTAGGGAAATTGGAAGGAGAGAAAAAGTTGCTAAAATGAAAAATGGTGATTGGCACGATGTAGTTTTTATGGAACGTAGAAGTACTGTAATTGGAATAGATTAATCTTCATCATAATAATTGTTTATAACCTGAGGTATAAGGCAAACCATATTATCTAATATGATTTGCCTTTTATAATTATAGTATTAGATTTTTTGAATGTCTAGGTTATTTTAGAAAAATTATGGGAACACTTAATGAGGTAATGAATAAAATGTATATATAGAAGAATGTAAATATAATGATAAATATATAGTGAATATATATTAGTATATTGACATAACATAGACAGAGGTGTATATTATATATAGATAAGCTTGAATGTAAAGGGGTAATGAAGTGAAAAACAATTATGAGGATAATGCAAAAATCATTAAAGCACTTTCAGATGCTAGTAGACTTAAAATAATTGACCTTTTGTCTTGTGGGGAAAAGTGTGCTTGTGATATATTAGAGCATTTTGAATTTACACAGCCAACACTTTCTCATCACATGAAGGTATTAGTTGACAATGGAATTGTAAAATGCAGAAAAGAGAAACTATGGAGTTACTACTCACTAAACAATAATAACTGTAATAAACTTATATTATTTCTTATGAATCTTGTTACAGATAAAGATGAATGTATATGTAATGATAAGACTAAAAAAGAATGTGAATAATAAATAAGTAGGTGTAGCGTGCGCTACACTAAATATTAAGAGGAGTGTTTTATATGAAAAAAATGATAATATTTGAACCAGCTATGTGTTGCTCAACAGGAGTTTGTGGACCAGGAGTTGATAGACAACTATTAAGGGTTTCTTCGATAATAAATAACTTGAAAAACAATGGTATTTTAGTTGAAAGATATAACTTGTCTAGTAACCCACAGATGTTCGTTGATAATAAAACAATAAATAAAATGTTAAATGATGAGGGGGTAGATGTGCTTCCAGTCACAATGGTGGATGATGTTGTTGTAAAAACAAAGAAATATCCAACGGATGAAGAGTTCGCCAGTTTATTAGATTTGCCAGTAAGTTCACTAAAATCAGTTATAAAAAAACCATCAAAAGGCTGCGGTTGTGATGGTGGATGTTGCTAATATGATTTAAAAAAATACATTAGAATTAAATACAGAAATAGCGTAATAATAAAACTGGAGGTGTTTAATAGCATGGAAATTTTTAATCCGCAAAATATTAAACTTACAAAATATTTATTTTATACAGGTAAAGGTGGCGTAGGAAAAACTTCAACAGCTTGTGCTACGGCAGTTAATCTTGCTGATAGAGGAAAAAAAGTGCTCCTTATAAGTACCGACCCTGCATCAAATTTGCAGGATGTTTTTAATACAGAACTTACAAATAAGGGTGTTCCAATTAAGGAAGTACCAAATCTTATTGTTGCTAACCTTGACCCAATTAAAGCCGCCGCTGAGCATAGAGAAAGTGTAATTGCACCTTATCGTGGCAAATTACCTGATGTTGTTCTTAAAAATATGGAAGAACAGCTTTCTGGTTCATGTACTGTTGAAATTGCAGCATTCAATGAATTTTCAAAATTTATAACAGATGAAAAACTCCAAAAGGATTATGATCATATTATTTTTGATACTGCACCAACTGGTCATACACTTAGAATGCTTCAATTACCCTCAGCATGGAGTAGCTTTATTAGTGAAAGTACACATGGCGCCTCATGTTTAGGTCAGCTTTCAGGACTTGAGAGTAAAAAAGAAATATATAAAAAGGCAGTAGAAACCTTAGCAAATGGAGATTTAACAACACTTGTGCTTATTTCTAGGCCGGAGATTACACCACTTAAAGAAGCAGAAAGAGCATCAAAAGAATTATCTGAAATTGGTGTAAATAATCAAACAATGATAATAAATGGTGTAATGAGTTCTTTTGATGATAGTGTATCTGAAAGTCTATATAAAAAACAACAAAAATCTTTAGGTGAAATGCCAGAGGGTCTAAAAAAAATTAAGACCTACATGGTACCACTAAGAGCTTACAATATAACAGGTATGGATAATGTGAGGGCACTTCTTACCAAGGATAATTATAGTGTACGTCGTGAGAAAATAAATGCAAAAACCATTCCAACGCTAAAAGATGTTATTGAAGATTTATGCAAAGGCAATAAAAAAGTAATATTTACTATGGGTAAAGGTGGTGTAGGTAAAACTACAATTGCAGCAGCTATTGCACTCGGATTATCAGCAAAGGGAAAAAAGGTACACCTTACTACAACTGATCCTGCAGCTCATCTTAAATATGTTATTAAAGAAAACAGTAATATCACTATGAGTCACATTGATGAGCACGCTGAGCTTAAAAAGTATCAAGATGAGGTCCTTTCAAAAGCTAGAGAAACTATGGCATCCGAAGATATTGCATATGTTGAGGAGGATCTTAGATCTCCATGTACTCAGGAAATTGCAGTATTTAGAGCATTTGCCGAAATAGTTGATAAAGCAGAGGATCAAATTGTTGTTATAGATACGGCTCCAACAGGGCATACTTTATTGTTACTTGATTCAACTCAAAGTTATAACCAAGAAATTAAACGCTCACAAGGGGATATACCTGGATCTGTTAAAAAATTATTACCAAGACTCAAAAATGCAGATGAAACTGAAGTTATAATAGTGACTCTTGCTGAAGCTACACCAGTATATGAAGCCATGCGTTTAGATGAAGATTTAAAACGTGCAACTATTTCAACTAAATGGTGGGTTATTAATTCATCGTTATACAAGACAGGTTCAACCAATAAGTTACTAGCTGCAAAAGCAAGTAATGAAATTGAATGGATTAACAAAGTTGATGCACATGCAGAGGGTAAATTTGCAGTTATTCCTTGGAGCCCTGATGAGATTAAGGGTGATAAGTTAAATGAATTATTAGAATAAAAGGGGGATTTAATATGGATACAAGACCAAGACTATCATTACTTGATAGGTTCTTAACCTTATGGATATTCCTTGCAATGGCAGTGGGTATTTTATTAGGCTGGGCAGTACCGGGAGCATCAGTTGTTTTATCAAAACTATCAGTGGGTAATACATCAATACCTATAGCAATTGGACTAATAGTAATGTTATATCCGCCACTTGCAAAGGTTAATTACAAACAACTTGGAAAGGTATTTAAAAATCCAAAAGTTTTAAGTTTATCTTTAGTACAAAACTGGATTATTGGACCAATATTAATGTTTATACTTGCAATAGTCTTTTTAAGGTCAGATCCAGGTTTGATGACAGGACTTATATTAATAGGTGTTGCAAGGTGTATTGCTATGGTAATAGTCTGGAACCATTTAGCAGGTGGAGATAGTGAATATGCTGCAGCACTCGTAGCTTTTAATTCAATATTTCAAATAATATTCTATTCAGTATTTGCATATGTTTTTGTAACGGTATTACCACCGTTATTTGGACTTACTGGGTATAAAGTTAATATTTCAATGGGAGCGGTAGCCTCATCAGTTGCAATTTATTTAGGAATTCCATTTGCGCTCGGATTCCTAACAAGGGCATTTTTAGAACCTAAAATGGGAACTGAGTGGTATACAAAGAAGTTTGTTCCAAAGATTAGTCCATTCGCTTTAATTGCATTGCTATTTACAATAGTAGTTATGTTTACTTATAAAGGACAATATATAGTTGAACTTCCTTTAGACGTAATTAAAGTAGCTATTCCACTCCTAATTTACTTTGTTATTATGTTTTCAGTGTCATTCTATATTAGTTATAAATCTGGAATTGATTATAAAAGAACAGTAACACTCGCTTTTACAGCTGCAAGTAATAATTTTGAGCTTGCTATCGCAGTTGCAGTAGCCGTATTTGGAATACAATCCAAGGAAGCTTTTGCAGCAGTTATTGGACCACTCGTTGAGGTGCCGGTAATGATAGGTCTAGTTAATGTAGCATTACATTGGAAAAAGAAGTATTTTCCAAAAGAGAAAGCTTAATTTTAGTATATTAACCAAATGAATTTATCTTCCCTCAGGCTAATTAAAATAGCTTTGAGGGGAATTATAAATTACTATATATATGAAGGAGAATTATATTATGAAAACAAAGGTAGCATTTATTTGTGTTCACAATTCTTGTAGATCTCAAATGGCAGAGGCTCTTGGAAAAAAGTTTGGGTCATCTGTGTTTGAATCATATTCTGCAGGAACTGAGACTAAACCTCAAATTAATCAAGATGCAGTTAGAATAATAAATGATTTATATAAAGTAGACATGAATGAGACTCATTCTTCAAAATTAATTGATGATATACCAGAGGCCGATATTGTAATAAAAATGGGTTGTAATGTAGTTTGCCCAATTGTGGCACATAGGCACGAGGAAGATTGGGGACTCGCCGACCCTACTGGAAAATCTGACGAGGAATTCATAAAAATAGCTAAGAAAATTGAAGAGAAAGTTAAGGATTTAAAGAAAAGAATAGAAAACAATGAAATTAATTTAGATGCTGAAATGTCGTTATAGTAATTTATAAATAAAATGGTAATTCACAAATAACATCGGTTTAATGTCGGTGTTATTTTTTTTGTTGTTTTAGAAGATTAAAGAAAAATTAATATGTTTGTTATAGAAAAATATAGGATTAGTTTAACGACATTTTAGAAGGAAAGTTTCCCATTTATATAAGTGAGAGTTACATACTTTAATAAATAGAAAACTTCAGTTAGAGTATAAATCTCCTTCTGAAGTCGTTAATATTGCAGCTCCGCAGGAGATGATTTAACTTATTATACAAATTAAGAAGGAAATAATTGAAGGGTGTAGAAAATGTGTTATTAGAATATTATATGTATTGCAATAATACGATACATACAAAATTGTAAAATAATGCTGCGTATGAATTATTTATAAACAACTCGATAAATCATAATTTGAAAGGTAGATGAAACATTAATGGTAGAACATTTTGCAAGACCAGCAGTTAGTGTAATTTTAAAAAAACACGTAAATAAAAAGGACTTTATTTTAATACAAGAGCGACAAAAAGCAGATGGTGGGAAAGAAAATGGTATGTTAGAAATACCTGGTGGTAAAATTAGAGAATATGAAAATATATTTAGTGCATTACGTCGTGAAGTGAAAGAGGAAACTGGAATGAATGTAACAATTATACACGGCGAAGATGAGGTTATTGAAACAATTGTAAATGGTAATAAAACAATTAGTTTTACACCGTTTTGTACTACTCAAAACCTATCAGGTGCTTATTCTCTTATAGTCAATGTATTTATATGTGAAGCCGATGGAGAGTTATTAGTTGAAACAAATGAAACCCAAAATTTAAGATGGGTAAATATTGAAGAATTAGAAAACATGGTAAATGATAACGCGGACCAATTTTTTCTTATGGATGTTACTGCATTAAAAAAATATTTTAGCATATATACAAATTAACAAGAAATTTATGGTATATGATGACTATTTTGTAGATAAAAGAAATAAGTAAACTTGAATAATTCATATATTAAAAGTTAATACTTCTAAATAAGGTGCATAAAAATAGTCGAGGATATGGATTTGCTATTTGTTTAGATGCACCTAAGGTGGGGGTAAGTATGAAAAAAATGTTATGTGTAATTTTAATCTTTATGATAATGTTTACTAGTGGATGTGTTCAAAAAAAAGTGACAACTTCTATATCTAGAAAATATATAGTTTACAACTTAGGAGAATTACCATCAGATTTGTTAATGGTAGATAATGATAATATTCGGGAAAAAGACTTGTTATTAGTTTTATTTGAAGGATTAGTAAGAGAGGATAAAGATGGCAAAATAGTGCCTGGAATGGCAGAAAAATATGAGATTTCAAAAGATAAAATAGGTTATACATTTAAATTAAGAAAGGATCTCCATTACAGTGATGGGACAGATATAAAAGCTACAGATTTTGTAAGATTTTTTCATGATATTTTGTTGGAAAAAGGAAACAATTTTTCAGAGCAACTATATTGTATATTTGGAGCTAAAGATTTTAGTATGGGAAAAGTAGCGTTTGATAAAGTTGGTATAGTAGCATCAAAGGATAAGTTAAGTCTAGAGATAAGGTTAAATAGCCCAAAGGATAACTTTATTAATATCCTTAGTAATCCAGTTTTTACTTTAAGAGATGATAGTACGAATATGAAAAATTGGAAAGACAACTATAAGCAAATTGAGTATAGCGGTCCATTTATTATAAAAAATATAAATAAAGATGGTGAAATAACATTACTAAAAAATCAAAAGTATTGGAGGGCAAATAAAATTGTTAGCAGTGAAATGTTGTTTACGTCAGTAATCGGAGATGAGAAAGCACTTGCTAACTTTGAAACTAATGGAGATAGTGCAAACTCAAAAATTGATGTCTTTGTAAGCCCACCAATAAGTGAAATAAGTACTCTCAGTGATGAAAAGAAAACTGAAGTTAAACCTACACAAAGTAGGTATTATATAAATTTTAATTTAAAAGATAAAGGACTAGTAGACCAAAACTTTAGAAATGCAATAAATGAAATAATAAATAGAAAATTAATAATAGAAACTTTATCAGAAGACTTGGCGGTTCCGACAATGAACTATACCCCTTATACTAGTCTTAATGATAATAGTGATAAATTAATTTTTGATAAATCTCGAAATAAAATTAAAGGCCAAGAATTTTTAAAAAATAGTACTTATGATAAAAAACAAAAATTAGTTATGGTGTATGAAAATAAGAATTTTGATAGTAAGATAAGTGGAGAAATAGCTAAAAGTATCAAAAAATATTTAAATATAGATGTAGTTTGTACTGGTTATAAAAAAGAAGAACTTAAAAAAGTAGTAAATTATGGGAATTACAACATAGTATTTACAGGAAATGATGAAGAATATGGAGACGGTTATAAGTTCTTTTCTAAGTGGACAGCTAATTCAAAAGATAATATATATGGATATAAGAATGCAAATTATGATAAAACTATAAACAAAGCATTGATGGAAAACAATAATAATAAAAAAATAACAATTTATAATCAGGCACAAAAGATACTCGAAAAAGAGTTACCATGTATACCTGTGTATATAGCAAATACAGTGATATGTAAAAAAGAAAACATTAAAGATATCTACACAACTAAAGGTGGAAATCTAAAATTCGATTATGCTTATAAGGATAATGATGCTACAAAATAATATATAATAATTTTTAAAAGCTTAACCTAAATGTATTAATCATAAATTTTAGAACTTTTTTATACTCTGGTTTTAGATAACTAAGATTTTTTCTCGGATTATGCTAACAAAAGTATATATTGCGTAAAATGCATTTGAACAAACCTTAGTAATTCTTAATTTATTTAATTTGCAGTTGCGTAAGAAAGCCGCATGTTTGAGCAGAGCGAGTTTGCGGTTTTTAGCAGATGCAAATTAAATGAATTTTAGAATTACAAGGTGAAGTGAAAGCATTCCAGCAATATATACTTTTGTTATAGCGTAATATAAGAAAAATTACTTATAGTATCATTGATTATGAAAGAATATTGTTAAGAAAAAGATAAACATATTTTTGCTACTATCAAAAGATGATTTACTTTGTTTAAAGTTTTCTTTACGTTTGTTGTATACTATATTTTTGATAAATATTGATGCTAATTCATTATTTTCAGGTGTTGGAGCCTCTGGCGCTCTGAAATTATCGTCTTGAATCAGATCTTCAGACTTAAGCGAGAAATTTCTGTAATGTTCTGAATCATCCAGTGATGGAGAATCAGGCCAACTTAAGACTATGCCAGAGTCCAAAATTTGGTGTTTGAAAATATCTTGAAGCATGTTTGAGTTATCATCTATAGTATTAGAATCAGAATATAACATTAAGCTATAAATGTAGAGCATGATTTCATCAGAGGTAAAAGTTACTTGTTTTTCGGAGCTTTCTTTTAGTAATATACCCTTTTCACTATCATATAATTTTGTGAGCTTTTCATATAAGTCATCACTAGTATCTTTAAATTTATGAATGTAAGTACTATTATACATAAGTGTACAATTTATAAAAAGCATACAGGAGTAATCTAATTTAGCATTAATAATTAAAGAGGGTTTAGTATTATATTGATCGATAAGTAAATCAAGAAAATCTATTAGTAAATTTTCGCATTTTTCAAGGCCGGAGTACTTGTAAAAAATGTTTAGGGCTAAGCATATCTTGTTGAGTTCTTCAAATGAAACATTGTAAATTTCTTGTTTATACAAAGTGAACATATCAAGGATGTCTAAAGCAAATTTTTCATATTCTTGTTCATCATTGTCAAAAGAATAGTATTTGTAGTAAGCAGCCATCATAAAAGCTTGATCAGAAAACTTGAATTTGGTGTTTTTATCTTCAAAAGTGAATTCTTCCTGCATAGGATCTGTTATATCTTTTTTATCTACAAAAAGACCATCTTTATTTCGAAAATAAGAAGCATAGAATTCTAGTTGTTCTTTGCATAACTTAAGATAAAGTGAGCTTAATGCATATTTCGTATCATCTATTTTCTTAAAGCTACGATAATATTCTACGAGTTCTAATAATGATAAAGTCATGAATGCATTGCTGTTAATAGTTATTTCTTTTTTTACCTTACTTTCATTCCAGTTTAATGTTCCTTCTTTCATTTTTAGTTTAGCATCTGCTTTTTTGTAAACGCATAAAAGTGGAGAATTTAAATTAATTGTGTTAATATCAATCTTAGAAAAGGATTTAGATCTTAAATCTCGCGCTGGAATATATATACCACATTTGGAGTCAAAAACTATATCTTTTAATGATTCTTTTGATAAGTAGAAAAATTGATTTCTTATGTTATTTTTGTTCAATGTATTGACTCTTAAAAAAGGTCCTAGAAAATTCATTATATCACCACCATATATTAGTCCTTATATAGATAATATGATTACGTTTAGCAAAATGTGCTAGTTTTATCAAATTAGTAAGGAAAATTTGAATGAAGGCTTCAAAATTAAATTGGGATGATTTAAAACAAATAATAGATAATAATAAAAGAGAACTATAGGTAATATAGATAAAGGGGATAAGTATGAAGAAAATAATAATTGCCAGTAATAATGATCATAAAATTGGAGAGATAAAGGAAATTTTATCAGAGTTTGATTTTGAAATATTATCTCTAAAAGAAGCTAATATTAATATAGATGTAGACGAAACAGGAAGTACATTTATTGATAATGCATACATAAAGGCTAGTGAAATTTACAAGATAGCTGACGGGAACATGGTACTCGCGGATGACTCAGGGTTAGCTGTGGAATCATTAAATGGAGCACCGGGAGTTTTTTCAGCGAGGTTTGCGGGTGTTCATGGAGATACCAAAGCAAATAATAAAAAATTATTATATCTTTTAGATGGTGCAAGTGAGCAGGAGCGAAAGGCTAAATTTATTTGTGCAATGGTACTTATAGTTAATGTAGATAAAATAATAAAAGTGCAGGGTGAAGTGGATGGAGTAATCACATCTGAATTTATAGGTGATGAAGGGTTTGGGTACGACCCATTATTTTATGTGGAAGAATACAAAAAAACATTTGCTCAGATGAATGCTGAGGTCAAAAATGCTATTAGTCATAGGGGAAGAGCATTAAATAAGTTAAAAACTGAACTTAAAGATTTAGTGTAGTAAATATAATTATTGGCAACCTAAAAAATATAAGTAAAAATTACGATTTATTAGTGAAGAGGTGATTCAAAATGCACATAGGTGTTATAAGTGATACACATATGGTTATTAGTAGCATAGAGAGGCTAGAGAAGGAGATAAAGGGAGTAGATGTGTTAATTCACTTAGGCGATAATGTAGATGACATAGCTAATATAAAAAAGTATTATAAGGGTGAAATAATAAATGTAAAAGGAAATTGTGATTTTTCTGCAAGTGTACCAAGTGATAGGTTTTTAGAAGTTGGTGGGAAAAAGATATTTTTAACACATGGACATAGATATGGTGTAAAAGAAAATTTATCTGGACTTAGGTATAAAGCTTTAGAAACAGGGGCTGACATAGTTTTATATGGACACACACATATTGCAAAAATAGATTTTGAAGAAGGGATATGGTATATAAATCCTGGTAGTGCATCGCTTCCAAGAGATGGGGATAGGAGTTACGCTATTATAAGTATTAGTAAGGGAAATATAGAACCAAAGGTGATAAGATTTTAATTTAATAATTTAGAAGGGTATTTACATGTGAACTTAGTATGAAATGTAACATTTATTTGCATAATAAGACTGCGTTCTTATTTAAATATATAAAAGTTATAAAAAAGGTATTGACGTATTAATATATATGGTGTAAAATAATCCATGTCGTCGGAAAAATTCATTAAATAAAATGTATAAGACGAGAAAGTTAATTTAGAACATTAAATGATTTTATAGATATTTAATGAATATCGGGGTGTAGCGCAGCTGGGAGCGCGCGTGGTTTGGGACCATGAGGTCGCAGGTTCAATCCCTGTCACCCCGACCATTTAAATTAATAAGCGGGTATAACTCAATGGTAGAGTGTTAGCCTTCCAAGCTAATTACGAGGGTTCGATTCCCTCTACCCGCTCCAAATATGCGTCTTTAGCTCAGTTGGATAGAGCAACGCCCTTCTAAGGCGTGGGCCGGGGGTTCGAATCCCTTAAGACGCACCATATGGTGGACGTAGTTCAGTTGGTAGAGCGCCAGTTTGTGGTACTGGTTGTCGTGGGTTCGAGTCCCATCGTCCACCCCATTTACAATTGGGATATCGCCAAGCGGTAAGGCACCACACTTTGACTGTGGCATTCGTAGGTTCAAATCCTGCTATCCCAGCCATTATGGTTTACTAGCTCAGTTGGTAGAGCACATGACTTTTAATCATGGTGTCCGGAGTTCGATTCTCCGGTAAGCCACCAAAATAGTAAAAATATGCAGGTGTGGCGGAATTGGCAGACGCACTAGACTTAGGATCTAGCGCCTTCGGGTGTATGGGTTCAACTCCCTTCACCTGCACCATTACTATTTTAAATTAATATTTAAATCATACATGCGGGGGTGGCTCAGTGGTAGAGCGTCACCTTGCCAAGGTGAACGTCGCGAGTTCGAATCTCGTCTCCCGCTCCAAGTATGTTATTACATATTAAAGATCCAAGCATATTTGCTCAGTTTGATAGAGCAATGTCTTAGGCATAAAGGATTAAATTCTTTAAGATTCACCAAAATATGTGTCATTAGCTCAGTTGGTAGAGCACCTGACTCTTAATCAGGGTGTCCGGGGTTCAAGACCCCGATGGCGCACCATTTAAATTTTGCCGGGGTGTAGCGCAGCTGGGAGCGCGCGTGGTTTGGGACCATGAGGTCGCAGGTTCAATCCCTGTCACCCCGACCATTTAAATTAACAAGCGGGTATAACTCAGTGGTAGAGTGTTAGCCTTCCAAGCTAATTATGAGGGTTCGATTCCCTCTACCCGCTCCATTTTTACTTAATATGCGTCTTTAGCTCAGTTGGATAGAGCAACGCCCTTCTAAGGCGTGGGCCGGGGGTTCGAATCCCTTAAGACGCACCATATGGTGGACGTAGTTCAGTTGGTAGAGCGCCAGTTTGTGGTACTGGTTGTCGTGGGTTCGAGTCCCATCGTCCACCCCATTTTCAAATTTATGTTTGCTATAAATTAATATGGTTTACTAGCTCAGTTGGTAGAGCACATGACTTTTAATCATGGTGTCCGGAGTTCGATTCTCCGGTAAGCCACCAAAATAGTAATAATATGCAGGTGTGGCGGAATTGGCAGACGCACTAGACTTAGGATCTAGCGCCTTCGGGTGTATGGGTTCAACTCCCTTCACCTGCACCATTACTATTTATAAGGCAAGTCATTATTTAGAAATTATACATGCGGAAGTAGCTCAGTGGTAGAGTGCCACCTTGCCAAGGTGGACGTCGCGAGTTCGAATCTCGTCTTCCGCTCCAAAATATGCGGGTATAACTCAGTGGTAGAGTGTTAGCCTTCCAAGCTAATTATGAGGGTTCGATTCCCTCTACCCGCTCCAAAAAAAGTCTTTAGTATTTATACTAAGGACTTTTTAAAAATTAATTTATTATGCGCCCATAGCTCAGATGGATAGAGTTGCAGACTTCGAATCTGAAGGTCGTGGGTTCGACTCCCTCTGGGCGCACCATAAACTATGATATAGCAAGCTTTACAGAAATGTAGAACTTGCTATTTTTTTTATTTAACACACTTTTCCCACACTAGAAAAGTATAAAAAAAAATAGCATTATTAACTCACAAAAATCATCAATCAAATAGGTCATTAATAGATTCAGCTGCATCATTTTTTCCTTTTGGCATAACATGGGTATATATATCTGCGGTTATAGCAATATTGCTATGGCCAAGTAGTTCAGATACAGTTTTCAATTTAGTATTTCTTTCAAATAATTTTGTGGCATAGGTGTGCCTTAAAAAATCCAAACGTTTGGATTTACTGAGGCATTCGAAAGCAATGCATTTACTACAGTCAGGAGTGAATTTAATATACATTAGGGATATTTTGGGACATTATTCTGTTCAAGTAACTGAAATGTATGCCAAAGTGGATTCCAAACAGAAAAGAGAAGCAATTGAAAAAGCGGATTGAAGAAATGAAAGGATTTCTGGACGAGTAGCCATCGGAGATTGAAGCCTATGATGAACAGCTGGTACGCAGGCTGATTGAGAAGGTTACGGTCTACGATGAGAAACTTGTGGTGAATTCAAATCTGGCATCAGCCTAGATGTGAGAAGACAGAATTAAATAGTAATATGGAATATTAAGACAAGGATTTTTTGCAATAAGTTGCTACTTTTGTAGCATATGCTTCATTTCTTCTAAAAGCAACGAGGCTGCCGGAGTGAAAACCTGGTATTTTTTCCAGATGATATACATTTTTACTTCCAGAGTAGGACTTAAGGGGCGAAAGCAAAGACTGGAACTATCAGAGATTTCAAGCAATTTGTCAAAGGTAAGGGCAAGCCCAAGTCCTTCCCGCACGAATACAGCGGCATTATTTGTGAGATTGAAGGTTGCGGATATATTCATCTGATCAATTTTCTCACCACACCACCTGGTAAGGTCAGAGTGGATGCTTTGTTCGGAACAGAAAATGGCATAAGGAAGAAGATCATCTACAGTTAAACATGGTTTGTTTGACAGTGGATGGTCTTTTTTCAATAGTAATCCGAAGGTATCTGTTTCAGGAATTTCCAGGTAGTTGTATTTCGACAGATTTGGTGGTTCCACAATAAATGCAAAATCCAGTAATCCTTTATCCAGCTGTTCTGCCACAAGTACGGTATCTCCACTGGTAATGTGGTAGCGAATCTGGGGATGGTGTGTTTGGAGACTTTTGATGGCCATTGCGAGATATTTAATTAAATAGGATTCAGCACACCCCAGATAAATATCGCCCCCGGTAATATCGTCCAAAGACTTAAATTCATGGATAATTTTATCAGACAGGTCTAATAAATCTTCTGCTCGCTTTCGAAGCAGCATTCCCTCATCTGTCAGATGGAGGTTGTAGTTACTTCGGATAAACAGCTTTTTACCAAGCTCACTCTCTAATACTTTCATCTGCTTTGAAAGAGAAGGCTGTGAAATGTGGAGTCTCTCGGCAGCTCTTGTCATATTCTCTTCTCTTGCTATTTCTAAAAAATTTCGTAAGATACGAATTTCCATATGAATCTCCTTTTTAAAAATATTCTTTTGCTCAATCAAGTATATCAAAAACAGATATTCATTTCAAGAATAACTGGATATGAAAAAACGATATTGGATAATTTCAGAAGAAAGAAATATAATGAGCATATTCAAGAGGAGGTGATCTGGTGGCAGAAGCATCTGATCGACATGGAATCCTATATCAAAATCTGGTAGATGCAGGATGCGATGAAGAAACAATAAAACAATGTGAGATACTTTTCTTGGAGAATCGGATAGAGGAAATTCCTGCTTTGTTGGCACCATACAGAACAAAGCTATTAGATACTGTGAGAGCTTCAGAAAAAGAAATCGATAGTCTTGATTTTCTACTGTTTCAAATCAAGAAGAAACAACTTTAGATGAATGAAGGAGATTACAAATTATGAGTAAGGACCATGTGTATATGGAAATGAACTTGCACGGAGGGGCTTTGTGGTTCTTACCTTTGACCCGTGCTATATGGAAAATCTGAAATAGTCAATGTGATGGGAGAATTCGAAGATGAAAAATATTGTAATCAAAGCTGGAAACGTTATAATTCCAGCAACGCTAAACGTTACGGTAGCTGCGAAAGATTTTGAGACAAGGATGCCATTTGCCGTAAAAGGAACAGATTCTGGGATTGATTACTGTTGTGTGGCAAGTGAAGGAAAATCAAAATCAAGTGAAAAACAAACAGGTTGGAAAAACGGAGATATCAATTTGGCCGGAGGATGGTTTGCACTGCTTTATGGTGGAGAAGAACAGTCCCAAGCATATTCCGACATGATGATTATTGGTCATATTGATGAAGAAAATCTCCAGTTGGTGAAAGATTTACCGGATACAGTCACGTTTACAGTTGAATTGGCATAGCAATAGAATCTAAAAGCACAAAACAAATAAAGAATAATTTTGGAGGAAATCAAAATGAATATGATGAATTTTAATTTTTCAAACCCTACAAACCTGGTATTTGGTGCAGGAAGCTTGGATAAACTTGGCGAACAGAAAATGCCAGGGAAAAAGGCAATGGTGCTAATCTCAAACGGCAAATCCACCCGTGCAAATGGCTATCTGGATCGTACCCTTGCGCAGCTTAACAAGGCTAATGTGGAAAGCATAATTTTTGACAAGATCATGGAAAATCCTGTAAAGGAAGTTATTATGGAAGGCGCAGCAGTTGCCAGAGAAAACAATTGTGATTTCATTGTTGCTTTAGGTGGCGGCGCGGTCATTGATTCTTCTGCGGCCATTGCAGCGATGGCAATGAATAGTGGTGATCTCTGGAATCATGTGTATGGTGGTACCGGTAAGGGACAGCCTCTTGTAAATCCCGGATTACCAATCGTAGCTATTGCGACAACATCAGGGACAGGTTCTGAACTGAACGGCTTTGGTGTTATTTCAAATCTTGAGACAAATGAAAAAATCGGTTTTGGTGATGCAATGCTGACACCAGTGATTGCCATCGTAGATCCGGAATTGATGATAACTATACCTTCAAAATATACTGCTTATCAGGGTTTTGATGCATTGTTTCATAACACAGAGGTCATGATTTCTAGAGGGGTCAATATCATGAGTGAAACCATTGCCCTTGCAGCAATCGAGAGCATTGCAAAATACCTTCCGATTGCGGTAAAGGACGGAAAAAATCTGGAAGCTCGTGAGCATGTTGCATTTGGCAGTACTGTTGCAGGCATGACGATGCAGCTGACCAGTACCACAGCGGCTCACAGTATGGAGCATTCCATGAGTGCTTATCATCACAATCTGCCTCACGGTGCGGGACTTATTATGATTTCAGAAGCTTTTTACAGTTTTTTCGTGGAGCATCATGCCTGTGATGAACAGTTTATTAAGATGGCTAAAGCGATAGGAATCACCAATGCAGACAAGCCGGAGGACTTTAGCACAGCTCTTTTGAAACTTCAGAAGGACTGTGGCGTGGATGATTTGAAAATGAGTGATTATGGATTTGAAAAATCTGAAGCCATGACATTGGCTGTTGGTGCAAGAACCATGCAGGGAGGATTATATCCAGCAACTCCACTAGATATTACAGATAAAGATGTTGCAGGCATGTTCGAAAAAAGCTACAGGTAAAAGCAGATTATAAAACCAAAAAGGACTCTCGGCATGGCTTTGCGCTTTTGCCGGGAGCTTTGTTGCCAAGCATCCGTGGAAAAGGTCCAGTGAACCTTTTCTAGGTGAAAGGAGGAGTGGAGTTGCCAAGAACTAAGTTTAAGTCCGTGTCATTACTTTTGATTTTTGTATTGCAGGTACTGTTCTTATCGGGGTGTAGCGCTTCAAAGAATGAAACATTGAATGAGAATGATGCAAAAAAGAAAATCAAGAAGCAATCAGTTCGGAAAGTCAAGAAGAACCAATGGAGGATGCAATGAGAATCAAAGTAAGTTCCGAAAATGTGGAAGTATGATTGGTATTAAGTGAAAGGAGATTTCTATGAAGATATTAGTGCTAAATGGAAGCCCCAGACCAAATGGCAGTACAAAACAGATGGTTACTGCTTTTGAAGAAGGAGCAACAGGTGCAGGTCATAAGGTTGATGTGATTGATGTATGCAAGAAAAGGATCTCAGGTTGCCTTGCCTGTGAGTATTGTCACATGAAAGGACACGGAACGTGTGTACAAAAGGACGATATGCAGGAGATATATGTGCTGTTAAAGGAAGCGGATATGATTGTGTTGGCATCCCCAATTTATTACCATGGATTATCTGGTCAATTAAAATGTGTGATTGATCGGTTCTATTCTGCGGCTTATCCGCAAAAACCACCGCATTTGAAAAAGGTTGCTATGATTTTAAGTTCCGGGGATGCCAATATGTACGATGGGGCATTGTTTTCTTTCAAAGGAGATTTCTTAGACTACCTTGGTCTGGAGGATATGGGAGTATTCACGGCACATGGCATGGAGAATGGAGCAGAAAAGCAAAAAGATGAACTGAAAAAATTTGGCGCATCTTTGAAATGATTAGCAAGTGGTGAATATAAAAAGTATAAGAAATTTGAAGTTGCATATCAGTTCTTGAAGTAAACATAAAGGCGCATTACACGTAATGGTGTGATGTGCCTTTTTACCTTGTGAAAACATGAATTTACGGCTATAACGAAGTGGATATATTTGGCCATAAACAGTGGACATATTCCCGTCAACGACCAAAACTGTAAAAATGGAGTTGACCAGTTTCCGATAAGGACAGTGGGTATAAGACTTACTTGCTATCCACTCGTGCCAGGATGAGAGTAGAAGTATATCTGAAAACTCTACCTGGAGAATAAGAAGAAAATTTGAACAAGGAAGGGTTACTGTAAGTTGTACAAAAATTTTAGGATATGACAAGGATGCAGAAGGAAACTTTATTATTAATGAAAAATAAGCTAAGATTGTAAGAAGAATTTATAAAGATTGCCTTGATGGTAAAGGACCAAATAGAATAGCTAAGGAGTTTGAAGAAGAAAGTATTCCTAACTGGAATGGAAAAGCAACATTTTTTATAATTCTCATAAACTGCTTTGCCTTATATCTTTAAAGATGTATTTTAGCTTTTTGTATATTCTCTGTGAATTGGATATGGATTACAATATAAGAGTATTAATGTTAATATGATAATGGAATATGATGTAGAAACAGTATTTTGTTATCAGGTAATTTATATATAAGCTGTTTGGGTAGTGCGTAATAATGCAAAATGCTGACGCTAACCATATTGACAAAAGAATTTTTTGATGTATACTATATAGTAACTAAACAGTATATAAACTATACATAAATGGAGGCTTATATGAGGGATTACACTTTGGTTGCAAATACCATGGAACAAATTATTTACAAGTATATAGGAACAGAAAAAATTTCCAAGGATTACAATACGGGAGTCCTTTTAACACAGGTAGAAATTCATACAATAGAAGGCATTGGTAATAATGAAGGAATTAACATAACTGGATTATCAGCTATTAGGCAGAAAACTAAAGGTGCTGTGTCGCAAATGGTTTATAAATTAGTTGATAAAGGATTAGTAGAAAAAAGTATTTCTAAAATTTCTGATTCTGAGGTTTCTCTTACATTAACTGAGCTTGGGAAAAAAGCTTATAAAGGCCATAAAAAATTTCACGACATGGCAAATGATAAAGTTTTTAAAAAATTAAGAGAAATGGATGAAAACTCTTATAACGATTTAGTAGAAATTTTAAAAGATTTTGAAAGTTTTTTGGATGAACAAATTTCAAATAAATAAAAATATCCCCATATCTGATATTTTGGATAATGGGGATTAAACAGGACAATGAGTTTAGAATATATACAGTATATAAACTATACAGAAAGAGAGAATGAAAATGAAGAAAAAGATAGTAATAAAGAATGTTGCAATTATATTATTGTTAGTAAGCATTATAGCGGTAGCAATAACAAGATTTAATAATGGAAAGGATTATATTGATAATTTAGTAAACCAATACAATCCACAAGGTGCGGCTGTTGTAATTATAAAAAACGGTGTTATTAGCGAGGTAAGAAATTACGGATATGCAAATGTTGAAAAAAAAGTTGCGATTACAGACGAAACCCAGTTTAAAATTGCATCAATTTCAAAGACAATAACCGCATATGCTGTAATGAAATTAGTTGATGAGGGTAAATTGGATTTAGACACTCCGATAAATACATATTTAACCAAATGGAAGCTTCCCCACACTAAATTTGACGAAAACAAAGTAACTATTAGAACTCTTATGTCTCATACAAGTGGCATAAAAGGAAGTGACGAGTGTGGTTATAAAGAGCCATTACCCACAATTGATGAGGCCTTGAAAAGTAGAGATGTTAAATTAAAAAGAGAACCGGGCAAAATATTTGAATATTCAGAGTTCGCAGGATTCGGTATCTGCCAGCTTATTATTGAAGAAGCCGTAAGTTCTAAGTTTGAAGAATATATGGAAAGCAATATATTCAAACCATTAGGTATGGAGCATACAAGCTATAAAAATTGGAACTCAAACGGAAAATTTGCAACTCCTTATGCAGGGAAAAGTAAGCCAATTGGGATAACACCAATTGTTATGAATGGTGGCGGTGGTGTTTCAACTACAGCGACAGACTTGGCACGATTTGTAGTTAAGTTAATGGATTACTATAATAATGGTAACAGAGAAATGTTCAAACCACAGAAAAACACACAAAGTGTAGGGGGATTATATGCTTTAGGAATTATTCCAAGAGAACTTAAAAACGGCAAAATCGTTTATGAACATAATGGAACATTAACAGGATGGAATGCACAAATGGCTTTTGAACCTGTTAGTAAAAACGGAATGGTGATACTTACAAATTCAGATAAATCCTATTACATGACATACGATTTAATGGAAAAATGGGGTGAAAGAGTTATTGGCGAAAAGGTTATTGATACTCAAATGAAGCAAATTAGCAAGATGGTTTTCAACATAATAGTAACATTGTCTATGATTCTTTTATTGTTAGTGGCAGTATTAGTTATTAAGATTAAAAGGGAAAGCGTTATTTTATCTGAAAAGCGTAAAACGAGATATATCACATCAGCAATTATAGTGTTTGCATTGGCAGCTTTATATTATGCTTTTATTTATACTGAGTTACCATTTAAACTACTGTTTAACATGCAGAATTATTATTTGTTTACTTTCTTTCCATTAAATTTTAGATGGGTAAATATTATATTGGTGTTTATTGGTATTTTTATTGTTTTCAGAAGTAGATATAGTAAAAACAAATTTTAAGTAATATATATATTTCAAATAATGAGCAATACCTGTTTTTCTGTAAATTGGATATAGAAATAAAATTGATTGCAATTTACATAAAATAAAAACAATACTGCACTTAGGGGGAACCCAGTGCAGTATTGTTTTAATCAGTTTATTAAATTTTTAATCAAATAATAGGTTGGTCTATTTAGATTATAGACAATTTATCAGATTCTAATCACTTAATAGATTAAATAGTAAAATATAAATAATCTTAAGATATATAAATCCACATAAAGTTTACATATTTATTTGATTATTTTGCAATAATTAACTGTTATTATAAATATATAGAAACTTATTAAATGTTTTATTGTGAATGCGAAAAAAATAATAAACTAAAATGGATGGTGCAAAAATGAAAAATGCTAAAAAAATAACATCAATATTAATAGCTTCTTCTATCACTATGGCAATGTTTGTTGGATGTGGTTCAAAAACAACATCAGCAACTACGACATCAACAACGGCAGCGACTACAACAACTGCGGCAACTAAAACAGCAGCAACTACAGAAACAGCAAAACCTGATTCATCGACAATGAAAACAACGTACACAACTGTTCTTAAAGCGTTAGTAACGGATAAAACAATAACACAAGTTCAGTCTGATAAAGTTCTTGCTGTAGTCGCAAAAGCTATGCCGAGTGTTGAAAAACCGAGTGGGACAGCCAAAGAGGGCGGCGAAAAACCAACTGGTAGTGCACCTGCAAATGGTGAGAAACCAAGTGGTACAAAACCAACAGAGGGATCAAATTCTAAAAATAATCAATTAGCGTCATTAGTTACTAGCAAAGTGATCACTCAAGTGCAAGCTAATACAATAAACACAAAGGTGCAGGCAGCTATGAAGAGCACACAAGCTTCTAAGTAAAATTAAAAATCTTTGAACATAAATATAAAATTATTGTTGCCTTAATATTTTTGGGACATATTCAAACTTTAGAATAAATAGTCTGAATATTTGGAGGAATGCTCGCTCGTTTGTAGAAGATATAAGGTATGATTAACTTTATAACGAATGGAGGAGAGTATAAATGAAAAAATTAATTAATAACCCAGAATCTGTTGTTGAAGAGATGTTAGAAGGTATGGTAATGGCACATCCAACTTATATTAGAAAACTTGAAAATGTGGACGTAATTGTTAGAAAAGTTTCACCGATATCCGGGAAAGTTGCTTTAGTTAGTGGAGGGGGAAGTGGTCATGAACCAGCACATGCAGGTTATGTAGGAAAAGGAATGCTAAATGCAGCGGTTTTAGGGCCGGTATTTACGTCACCTGCTCCAGATCCAATATATGAAGCTATAAAAGCAGTTAATGGAGGAGCAGGAGTTCTTTTAGTTGTTAAAAACTATACAGGAGATGTAATGAATTTTGAAATGGCAAGTGAAATGGCGCAAATAGATGGTATAAAAGTTGCAAGTGTAGTTGTTAATGACGATGTGGCAGTTGAGAATAGTCTTTTTACAGCAGGAAGACGTGGGGTAGCTGGAACTGTATTTGTGCATAAAATAGCTGGTGCAAAAGCAGAAACAGGAGCAAATTTAGAAGAAGTTAAGGCGGTAGCACAAAAGGTAATTGATAACGTACGAAGTATGGGAATTGCATTAACACCTTGCATAGTACCTGCGCTTGGAAAACCTAACTTTACTTTAGCTGAGGATGAAATCGAAATTGGTATTGGTATTCATGGAGAGCCAGGTACTCATAGACAAACAATTAAACCTGTTGATGAACTAGTAGATCATATGGTAGATAAAATATTAACTGATATGACACTTACGGGCGGAGATGAGGTTGCTGTTATGGTTAATGGTCTTGCATCTACTCCATTAATGGAGTTGTATATCGTCAATAGAAAAGTTTATAAGATATTAGAAGAAAAGGGGATAAAAGTTTATAAAACTTTTGTAGGCGAATTTATGACTTCTCTTGAAATGACAGGATGTTCAGTTACGCTTTTAAAACTAGATGATGAATTAAAAGTTCTTTTGGATGCACAGGCAGATACACCAGCATTAAAAGCGTTATAGTAACATAACAAATTAAGATATGTAAAATGAAAATGCTTAAATATAAGGAAGGATGTGAAAAAAATGAGCATTACAGGATTACAAGTAATATCAATTTTAAATAAAATAGCAGAAGTACTTGAAGAAAATAAGATTTATTTAAGCGAGCTAGATGCAGCTATAGGTGATGGAGATCATGGAATAAACATGAATAAAGGATTTAATGCAGTTGTAACAAAATTAAAGGATGATGATGGACTTGATATCGGAGTTATTCTTAAGAAAACTGGCATGGCACTAGTGTCGAATGTCGGAGGAGCAGCAGGACCATTATACGGCACAGCATTTATGAAAGCGGCGGCCGCCATTAATGGTAAATCGGATATTGATGTTAAAGATTATATTAAGATACTCGAAGCTGCCCTTAGTGGAGTTATGATGCGTGGAAAAGCTCAAAGGGGAGAAAAAACAATGATTGATGCCTTAGCACCAGCGATTGTTGCTATGAAAAAAGCAGATAATGCAGGGCAAACAGCACTCGAGATTCTGAAAATTTCAAAAGATGCTGCAATGCAAGGTGTTGAATATACGAAAGCTATAATTGCTACTAAAGGAAGAGCTAGTTATCTTGGTGAAAGAAGTATTGGTCATCAAGATGCAGGTGCAACTTCAAGTTATTTAATATTAAATACTATTTTTGAAGAAGTAAAAAACATAAATGAAAGTAAGGTGTAATAAATGGTAGGAATTGTGATAGTTTCACATAGTAGAAAGGTAGCAGAAGGAGTAAAAGAATTAGCACTTCAAATGGCAAAAAATGTACCTATTGCATCCGCTGGTGGGACTAGCGATAATGAACTTGGAACGGATTTAGAAAGGATCATTTTAGCAATAAAACAAGTGTACTCTGAGGACGGGGTTGTTGTATTATTTGACCTTGGTAGTGCATGCATGAATGCTCAAATGGCGATTGAATCATTAACAGATGAAATGCAAAGTAATGTGAAGGTTTTAGACGTTGCACTAGTTGAAGGAGCAATTACCATAGCCGTAGACAGTAGTATTGGTAAAGGTTTACACCAAATTGAAGAAGCAGTTAAGAAATTATGTCTTCATAAAATGTCATAAATATTATACGATAAGCATTTATATAATGAAGACATTATCACCAAATAGATTAGATTCATGGATCCATTGAAGTGGCTCCGTTTTGTTTCTTTAGTCTTAATAAGATATCAACTTTCATTCTAGCAGCTAATAACTGCATTATTGCAATGGCAACAAACTCAGGATCTGCATATTTAAAGTTTTGTTCAGCTTGTTGTAATTCTGCAATAGATTGAGTGATCCCAGTATCCATAGTCATATCCCCCTATTTATAGATTATTTATACTGTATAAATGTATCAAAACATGCTCAATCGGTTAAAGTATATTTTCAATTATGCTTATTTATTTTTTATATATCTGAATTGTTCTTAATTAGATTGTATGTTTGAATGGTATGGTTTAGAACATTATGTTTAAATAGTTGGTGACTAGATGTAATAATATAATTTATATGCTAGACGCAAAAGTTAATGCAGCTGCATTGCAAATTATGTTGACAAAGACTAAATTATATAGTAATATAAAACAAAAGCATGGATAAAAAATTACCTTTAATTTGGTCCGAGAGATCGAGAAGGAAGTAGATATTTAAAGTGTTATTACTACGCCTTCTCATAACAGAGATGGCGTTTTTTGTTTATAAAAAAGTCATAAAATGAACACAATATTAAAAGTGCTACTGTACCTTTAAATTTAGTCCGAGAGACTGAGAAGGAGAGGATATAATATGTTAAAAGGAAGAAATTTGATTGACCCAATGGATTTATCACTACTAGAACTAGAGGAGATTTTTGATTATGCAGATGAAATAATTAAAAATCCTAAGGATTATGCTCACATATGTGATGGAAAGATTTTGGCAACATTGTTTTATGAACCAAGCACGCGTACAAGATTAAGTTTTGAAGCAGCAATGTTAAGACTTGGAGGCGAGGTGTTAGGTTTTTCCGAGGCACAATCTAGTTCAGCATCAAAGGGAGAAAGTGTAGCTGATACTATACGAACTGTAGAATGTTATGCTGATATCGCAGCAATGAGACATCCTAAAGAAGGAGCAGCTAAGGTTGCAGCTATGAATTCTCAAATGCCAGTAATAAATGCAGGTGATGGTGGTCATCAACATCCAACTCAAACATTAACAGATCTTTTAACCATAAGAAATATTAAAGGAACATTATCAAACTTAACAATAGGAGTTTGTGGTGATTTAAAGTTTGGTAGAACAGTTCATTCATTAATAAAAGCCATGTCAAGATACGAAAATGTTAAGTTTATACTAATAGCTCCAAATGAATTGAAAATTCCTAAATATATTAAAGAAGAAGTACTTGAGAAAAATAACATAGAGTTTGAAGAGGTTGAAAAATTAGAAGATGTAATCGGAGATCTTGATATATTGTATATGACTAGAGTTCAAAAGGAAAGATTCTTTAATGAGGAAGATTATATAAGGCTTAAAGATATTTATATATTAAACAAAGAAAAAATGCTAAAAGCTAAGAAAGATATGATAATACTTCACCCACTTCCTAGAGTTAATGAAATAGCTGTTGAATTAGATACTGATCCAAGGGCATGTTACTTTAGACAAGCAAAGTATGGTATGTATGTAAGAATGGCACTTATTGCTAAACTTTTGGGGGATGATAAATAATGGTAAGTATAAATAGTATAAAAAGAGGAATAGTAATAGATCATATTAAAGCTGGTGTAGGACTTAAAATATTCAACTACTTAGGTTTAGATAAAGCCGAATTTACTGTGGCGCTCATTATGAATGCACCTAGTGGTAAACTTGGGAGAAAAGATATAATTAAAATAGAAAATGAGATTGATATAGATTATACAGTTTTAGGATTTATAGATCCTAACATAACAATAGATATAATAACTGGAGAAAAAATTGAAAGTAAAATTAAATTAAAATTACCTGACAATGTTGAAAATATAATAAAATGCATTAACCCAAGATGTATTACATCTACAGAGCAAGAAATTCAACATAGTTTTTATCTATCGAATAGAGAAAAAGGCGAATATAGATGTATGTACTGTGATGAGATTAATAACCCAAATAATATATCATAATAATACAGGTTATTTAAATTATAAGTTTCCTTCTGAAGTCGTTAATGCATCTCTTACAGAGCTGTGCAGCGACCCAGGAGATGATTTAATTAAAGCGTGAAAGGATGATAAACTAATGGAATTATTAATAAAAAACGCAAGAGTAGTTGATTCATCACAAGATTCTATTTTCGATGTGTATGTAAATAAAGGTATAATATATGAAATAGGAAAAGATTTGCAAAAAGACTGTGAGGTACTAGATGGAGAGGGATATGTTTTATCACCCTCTTTTATAGATCTTCACAGTCATTTTAGAGAACCTGGATATACATATAAAGAAGACTTGTTATCGGGAAGTAGGGCAGCAGTTCGTGGTGGTTATACTGCAATAAATTTAATGGCAAATACAAAACCAGTATGTAGCTCAATGGACGTAATAGATAAGGTTCTTGAAAAAGCGAGCGAAATAGATCTTGTTGATATTCATCAATGTGCATCAATTACAGAAGATTTACTTGGAAAATCTATAGATCATTTATATCAGCTAACACCGAAAGTGAGATTTATATCCGACGATGGTAAGGGCGTTTCTAATAGTCGTATAATGCTTGAGGCGATGGTTGCAGCTAAAGAGAAGGATTTAACAATAATATCTCATGCTGAAAATGAAGAGTTAGTAGATATTGATACGAGACTTGCAGAAAATATGATGACTTGGAGAGATATCGCTCTTTCAAAATTCACAGGTTGCAAGCTTCACTTAGCTCATGTTAGTACGAAAGAAGCTATGAAGGATGTTATAGATGGTAAAAAACAGGGGGCACGAGTTACCTGCGAGGTTACACCACATCATATAGCATTAACAGAGGAAACAAAGTATAGAGTAAATCCACCTATGAGAAAAATGGAAGATGTAAACTTTATAATTAAGGCGATGCAAGATGGCTTTGTGGATGTTATAGCAACGGATCACGCACCACACAGCGTCCAAGATAAAATAAATGGAGCACCTGGTATATCAGGGCTAGAAACCTCCTTCCCGGTATGTTACACTAAACTGGTAGAAGAAGGTCATATTACTATAAATAAACTTTCTGAGTTGATGTCCAAAAACCCGGCTAAAATTATGAAGCTCAATAAGGGCGAAATTAAAATTGGATTTGATGGAGACTTGGTTCTCTTAGACATTAAATCTAAGTACAATTTAGATTGCTCACAATTTTTATCAAAAGGACATAATTCTCCTTTTGATGGTAAGAGTGTAGTAGGCAAAGTGATGTGTACTATTAAAGCAGGAAGAATAATTTACAAAGCTAAAGTAGGACAAAACGAAGAGTGGATAAGCAAATAAGATAGCAAAGGTGGAATAATGATTGATTATAGATAGATTATTTGAAAGCGTAGAAAAAAAAGGTAATGTATGTGTAGGTCTTGACACTGATTTGGAGTATTTACCAGTAGAGTTTAGAAATAAATTTATGCATGATGAACACGCATTATATAGATTTAATCAAATGATAATTGATGCTACATATGACATCGCCGCGTGTTATAAGGTACAAATAGCATATTATGAAGCACTTGGCTTAAATGGTCTAAAAGTATATAAGGACACTTTAACTTATATAAAAAGCAAAGGATGTTTAGCAATTGCAGATATTAAAAGAGGGGATATTGCTAAAACTGCTCAAATGTATGCTAAAGCACATTTTGAAGGAGACTTTGAAAGTGATTTTATAACCGTTAATCCATATATGGGGATGGACAGTATTGAACCATATCTTCCTTATGTAAAAAACAATGAAAAAGGATTATTTTCTCTAGTAAGAACCTCGAATAAAGGTGCAGAAGATATAGAATATATAGAGAATAAAGATAATAAAAAAGTTTATGATATTGTAGGTCAAAAATTATTAAGGATCGGTAGTGAATTTATGGGAGAATGTGGTTATAGCTCTGTAGGTGGGGTTGTTGGATGTACTCATATAGATGAAGGACTAAAGATGAGAAAAGACCTTGAAAAAATGTTTTTCTTAATACCAGGTTATGGAGCACAAGGTGGAGCCGCAAATGACGTAGCTATTTATTTAAAAAATGGAAATGGTGGAGTTGTGAATGCTTCTAGAAGTATATTGCTTGCATATAAGAAAGTTGAAAATGGTGGAAGTCATTTTGAGCAGTGTGCTAGAGCAGAAGCTATAAAAATGAGAGATGCTATACGAAAAGCAGCTAATAAATAATATATGATTTTTATTAAGCACTGGAGGGGTTTATTTGAAATACTCAGTCGAGAAGACATATGAGAATGTTTTAATAAGTGAGGGTGTGTATAAGCTTTCTATAAAAGGAAAATTTAACATTAAACCAGGACAATTTTTTATGTTAAAAACGGGTCAACTTGAGCCACTATTACCAAGACCTATAAGTGTATATGATGTAGATGATGAAAAAATAAGCTTTTTATATCAAATAGTAGGGCAAGGAACAGAACATCTTAGTAAACTTTGCGAAAATGATGAACTTCAGATAATGGGACCACTCGGAAATGGATTTGAGGTAGATAAGATTAAAGGTAAAATTGCTGTTGTATCTGGTGGAATTGGTATAGCACCGCTTGTTTATTTGATCAAAAAGCTTACTGGTTGTGAAATAGATTTGTATTCTGGGTTTAAAACTGTGGATTATTCTGTGGATTCTGTGGAAAAATATGTAAATAAAATAAACTTATCCACAGAAAGCGGTAAAATTGGTCATAAAGGATACATAACAGACATACTAAATCCAAAAGATTATAAAACTGTTATTTGTTGTGGACCGGAAATTATGATGAGAAAAGTTATAACTATGTGTAATGATGCATTCGTGCCAGTATATGTGTCTATGGAAAATCATATGGCCTGTGGAATAGGTGCATGTCTTGTTTGCACTTGTAAAACCAAGGGTGGCAATAAGAGGACATGTAAAGATGGCCCGGTGTTTAACGGAAAGGATTTGATCTTTAACAACATTTCACAGGTTGTTAAGACAGCGACCAAGGAGATGATTTAATGACTAAAGTAGAATTATGTGGAGTAGTTTTAAAAAATCCTGTTATAGCTGCATCTGGAACTTTTGGATTTGGTGAGGAATATAAAGATTATTACGATGTAGGAAGACTTGGTGGCATATCTGGCAAGGGTCTTACGCTACATAGTAAACAAGGAAATGATGGAATTAGAATTTATGAATCACGTGGTGGAATGTTAAATAGTGTAGGGCTTCAAAACCCAGGTATTGAGAAGTTTATAACTAAAGAACTTCCATTGATGCTTAAGTACAATACAGCTATAATCGCAAATGTTGGTGGTAGTAGCGTTGAGGAATATATGGCTGCAATAGAAAGATTAAACAACGAGGCCGTAGACATAATTGAGTTAAATATATCTTGTCCTAACGTATTATGTGGAGGCATGGCTTTTGGAATTAAATCAAAGGTAGCATATGATGTGGTACGTCAGGTTAAAAGTGTATGTAAAAAACCTCTTATGGTTAAGTTATCACCAAATGCAGAAGATATAGTAGATATGGCTTATAAATGCTGCGAAGCTGGAGCGGATGCATTATCTTTAGTGAATACTTTTAAAGGCATGGCCGTAGATATACATAGTCGAAAAGCAATATTTAATAACATATATGCAGGGGTATCAGGACCAGCAATAAAACCAATGGCTCTTAGAATGGTGCATGAAGTATGCAAAGCCGTAAACGTGCCAGTTGTAGGCATGGGTGGTATATCCACATTCGAAGATGCTATAGAATTTATAATGGTTGGAGCAGAGGCAGTTGGAGTTGGAACTGCTAATTTTGTAAAACCTGATGTTTGTATAGATATAATAGAGGGAATTGAGAAGTATATGATAAAAGAAGGAATTAAGGATTTAAGCGAAATTAGAGGAATTATATAAGAAAGCTTAGGAGCCATGTACTTAAAATAGGAGGAGATTATATGAATATAAATGTTTTAGATATATTAAAAGAATCAGGAGCACTACTTGAGGGACATTTTCTGTTATCATCAGGAAGACACAGTAATAGATATTGCCAATGTGCAAAACTTCTTCAATATCCAGATAAATCTGCAAAAGTACTTAGCATAGTAACTCAAAAGATTAAAGACATACCTTTTGATATAGTAGTAGGACCTGCAATGGGTGGAATAATAGTGGCTTATGAAGTAGGTAGACAAACTGGAAAACCTGCTATATTCACTGAAAGAGTAGATGGAAAGATGGAACTTAGACGTGGATTTGAAATTACTAAAGGACAAAAGGTTTTAATTACAGAGGATGTAGTGACTACTGGTAAATCTTCTTTAGAAACAATAGAAGTATTAAAAGGACTTGGAGCAGAAGTAGTTGGTATATGTTGCATAGTAGATAGAGGAAGTAGCACTATTGATTATCCTATATACAGTGCTATAAAGCTTGATATAGAAAGTTACGATCCAGTGAATTGCCCGCTTTGCAAAAGTGGATCACCATACATAAAACCTGGAAGCAGAAACATAAAATAAAAGGGTATCCATTTTCTTCGCCAATGCTATAACTAAAAGTATATATTGCTGTAATGCGCTCACGTTATCGTGTAATTCTAAAATTTATTTTATTTCCATTTGCTAAAAAATGCAAACTCACCGCGTTCAAACATGCATTTTTCTTTACGCAATTGGAAATAAAATAAATTAAGAATCACTACGATTTGTTCGAACGCATTTTGCGCAATATATACTTTTGTTAGCATTGGCGAAGAAAAAGCTGATTGGCTCGCTGAAAGGGCGGAGAGTGTCTTTCGAAAAATATGTGCTGAGGTAAGCACGGATTTTTGAAAAATTCTCCATCCATAGTGAAGATTGTTCCTAACGACCTTATTTTAGATAAATGGATATGTTTAGGCCTCAAGGGATTACTTATATAAAAAAACTTTTAGGTTACCTTTCTTATCAAGGGTGCCAAGCAGAACGCTTTTTACCTCAGTTTGATATAGATTTTCTAAACTGGAAACAACCCAGCCTTCATCCCTATGAATTTGTATTAGCTCCTTGGAAATAATTTTACCTTCCTTAATAATCGTCCTTGGCAAATTAAAAGGTTCTGTTTCCATTTGGAAGGATGAAGGAGTAATCGGTTCATATTTTGGATGTAAAAAAACAGAAATTTTTCCATCAGCTTCCCAAATTGCTAATGCTACCTTTTTCACATCCTCTACTTTTTCTTCACGTAATTCTTCTAATAACACATCAATTGATATTCTTGCTTTTTTTAATCCTTTATAAAGGATTTCTCCGTCCTGAACAATTGTGATTGGCGAATTATCAATAAGTCTTCTTAAAGATGGAAATTTAAGAAGACTGAATATGCCACCAAGATATAGGAAAACTAATACAGTTGTTGTAATGAGGGATCCTTTTAACCCAAGATGTTCGTCAGACAACGGATGGGCAATTATATTTCCAATTACTAAAGTAATAACAAAATCAAGGAGTCTTAATTGGGAGATAGTACGCTGTCCTAAGAGTTTTGCTATAGTCAGCAAAAATAAAAAAGCAATAATAGCACGAAGAATCCACTCAATGGTGGTAAGCGTTTCCTGGCTTTGTAAAAAACCCATATGAGATACCTCCTATATTAAAAAATTTAACATTAATGTTATTTTAACCAATATAAATGTTGCCATACTTCATCTTATTTCCAAACTATGTCATAAAAGAATTTACGTTATTCATAAAAGAATTTACGTTATTCATTAAAAAATTGCATTAATTGATGGCATAAGAATTGATCTGTAGGTACTTGTAGTTGCCTTAACTATTTATTTATATTGTGTTTATATACCTGAAAATATGTATAATATTAATAATAAGATAAAATCTATTTTTATATTACGGAAAATTTAAGGCAACATATAATTATAAATTATATAATTGTACGACAATTTGGATAGGAATTGGAACAGTTGGTATTGTAGCTTTAGGAATAATTTTATAAGGTTCACAGACAAAGATTGTACATTATCTGTGAACCGGTATTAATTTGTTAATAAATTATGGGTATATAAAAACTAGCCTATAGGGTTTTCTATTAGTGTTGCAAATACAAATTTGTGTTTGTGGTTAGCATCTTCAGATGTTTTACCTTTTACAAAGTGTACGTGTTTGCCATCACCAACAGGAATAGCAGGACCTGTAGTTTCTTCTATTTCGTGAAAGTGAGCAACAAAGAAGTCAGTGTTAGTTTCTAACTTGTGGACATGACTATCACCTTTTTCTATAGCTTCACCTGTAACTCCTGCAAATCTGTGATTATGAGGTACTACGTTTGCTTCTGGTAGTTTGGTACTACCTAAAAACTCATGGACATGTCTTTGCATTTTATTACAACATTCATTGGAATTAGATTCGTGACATTTACTCAATTTAAAGTCTCCTTTTAAATTTATCAATATATACTATGCACCTATTGGACAAGCGTTACAGAATTAAGAGCCTGGCGATTCCGGTTACCAATTCAGTCCTAGACTTACTGATGAAACGCTTTTACCATAAATAAAAACAAGTACTCTGTTACTAATTCAGAGGTTACTTGTTTTTATTAAAAAGAGAGAGAGTAGAATATGGAGAGCTAGCAATAGGTGGCGTTATGATTATAAAGAGTCTGGCGAATTAGGACTTAGAGATACTAGAAAATTTAGTAGTGGACGTTCGCTTAAACGTGAACTAAGCTTCGAAATACTTACACCTCCAATTAATGAAAGAATAATTTTAATGAAAATTATTCAATTCTTCTGTTCTTATAATCATATAATAATGATTTACACTTTCTACGGTCTTCGTCAAGACCTTCTCCTGCATCTATATACAACATACCATTTTTCAAATATACTTTGTTTATTTAATTGCAGTTGACTTGATGTCAACTGCATCAGCAATTCCTCAATTGCTGATATGCTTGCCACAGCACAAAGGATATACAGCAACACAGTTGTATGAACATAGGGAAGCAATATTGGAAATATGAATAAAACAATGCCAGTGATTTTATTCCCGTAAGTGTGAAGACTTGCAAATGTTTTGTATTTTTTCATGGCTACAAACATTGATGCTAGTCTTATAATTGCAATTGAAATAATCCAAATTATGATTTCAGTTGAAGGATTTACAATTGGATACAGTATAAATAATAATACAAATGCCATTACCATGTCAGCTATGGAATCAATCTTTGCACCAAGTGTGCTTATTGTTTTTGTTTTTCTTGCGATAAATCCATCCATAAAATCACTAAATCCACAAATAATATATATTACATAAAAGGCTATGCTTAATGGCTTAATAAAAATCAAAATCAGAGAAAAAAATATTCTACTAAAAGATATACAATTTGGTATTGTTTTTATTTCATCACCTACTTCAGTATAATTTTGAAGGTTTTCTATTTATATACCCAACAATTTACTATCGTGTTCATATTTAATTATACAAGATAGTAATGTTATTATTCAAATTTAACATGATTAAATATAAATTATTTCGTTAAGCTTAAAAGTGCCTGATAATATACAATAAAATTATATGAATGTTTTTAGAAGTTGAATAATATATTGCCTATGTTATACTTAATAAGTGAAATTTATTAAAGTTTTACAAATATGAGGTGAATAAATATGATATATCCACAGGAAAATAAGTATGATCAAGAATTATCTGGGAATAACAAAGAGTCATTATCTTCTATTGACACGAGTATTGATAATCTGAGAGTTGACTGTAAAAAATGTTTTGGATTGTGCTGCGTTGCATTGTACTTTTCGGCGTCTGAAGGTTTTCCAATCGACAAAGATGCTGGTAGGCCTTGCATAAATCTACAATCGGACTTTAATTGCTCTGTTCACAAAAATTTAAGGGATAAGGGTCTTAAAGGTTGTACTGCGTATGATTGTTTTGGCGCAGGTCAAAAGGTAGCTCAAGTTACATATAGTGGACACGATTGGAGGCTGGTCCCAGAATCTGCAAAACAAATGTTTGAGGTGTTTCTAATAATGAGGCAACTTCATGAAATGTTATGGTATCTGACAGAAGCAAGTGAATTACAGGTGGCTCATTCTGTAAAAGATAAGCTCAGTTCTATAATAAATGAGAGTATACGTCTTACTCATCTAAGTCCAGATTCTCTTATAGGACTGGATGTAGAATCACATAGGGACAATGTTAACATTCTACTCCTTAAAACTAGCGAACTTGTTCGCGCTAAAGCATGTAGGGGACAGAAGAACCCTTCAAAGCATCAGAAAACAAAGTCTAGAGGGGCAGATCTTATTGGCGCGGACCTTAGAAAAACTAATCTAAGGGGTGCAAACTTAAGAGGAGCATGTCTTATTGCAGCAAATCTTAGAGAGGTCGATCTGAGTGGAGCTGATCTTATTGGGGCTGATTTAAGAGATACCGATATCAGGGGAGCTAATCTTACGGACAGTATATTTCTTACTCAATCCCAAATCAACACAGCTAAGGGAGATTCGAATACAAAGTTACCAATATTACTAACTCGTCCAATGTATTGGTCGAAATAATTAACTATGTAACATGCTCATTTCACTCATGACAAAGTATAACACCTAACTGTATTAATATTATGAAAACAATAATATTAATACAGTTATTATAATAACTGAAAGAAGTATAGATACAGAATTAATACATGCAGATAACTCTGTATTACCTCCTAATTTTTGTGTATAAACAGTTGCTAGACTTGTAATTGGTGAAAATAGTAAAATAACAATTGTTTGTCGCATTTCTAAAGAAATTGGAGACATAAAGAAAATAAACAATGCTAATAATCCACAAATACTATAACGTACTATTATATGCTTCCATATTAAAGAGAGAATTTTTTTATTAAAATGTACTTCAATGGCTATCCCGATCATAAGCATAGATAAAAACGTATTTGCTGATCCTATGGTTTGTGTAAATATGATTAAGTTTGATGGAATAATTATATTGCAGATAGATAATACTATCATAAGCATGTAAGTACACACGGGTACTGAGGATATCACTTTCTTAAATACAATTTTATAATCAAATTTATTCGATGAGTCTTGTATTGCTGAAGCAAATCCATATGTCATGCCTAAACACATAATGGAATTTCCTGCATCAAACATACAAGTTGCAAGTACACTGGTCGAAGAAAAAACACCGCTTACAAATGGTAAAGTAAAGTTGCCGATATTAAATCCTGATAAGTTCAGCATAGAAAAGCTTTTATCTGTTTTGTTTTTTCTCATAAAATATCCCGCTATCACTAGAAAAATATTAAAACCAAATCCAATGATAATAATAAACAGCATTTCAAAACTTAGTTTTGTTCCATTTAAATTTGAAATAATTGCACATGGTAATGTTAATCTTAAGACAATACTGGAAATTACTTCAAAATCTTGTTTTTTTAATATGTTTATCTTCTTAAATATATATCCAATTAGTATAATTGCCATTAATGTTAGTGCTTTTGCTATTATAAGATTCATATTTATCAACCTTTCTTTTATAAATAAAAAACAATGAAAAGACATTATATACGCTTATATAAAGGCATACAATGTCTTTTCATTTTGTTATTTATATTACTTTCCTAGATATCCTCCATCTACTGGAATAATTGCACCTGTAATATAAGAAGATGCTTCACTAGAAAGAAATACAGATAATCCTTTAAGATCCTCCGCTTGACCCCAGCGATGTTTTGGAATTCTTCCGGTAATCTCTTCATATTGTTTTGGATTTTTTTCTTTCATATCTGCCGTTAATTTTGTTACCATATATCCTGGGGCAATTGCATTTACATTTACTCCTTTTGATGACCATTCATTGGAAAGTGCTTTAGTTAATTGTGCAATTCCACCTTTACTTGCTGCATATGCAGGTATCATTTCACTCCCGAAAAATGAGGTCATAGAAGCGATATTAATAATTCTTCCTGAACTTTGTTTTAACATTGTTTTTCCAGCTAATTGACACATAATAAATACAGAACGAAGATTAATACTCATAACCTCATCCCATTCCTCAATGGGGAAATCTTCTGCTCTGTGTCTTCTTTGAATACCGGCTGCTGTTACTAGAATATCCAAGTCACCATTCAGTACTGCTAAGCAATCATCAAATGCTCGATAATTATCTTGTGTGTTTCTTAAATCTGCTTTTACACCATGGCATTTATAACCTTGTTCAACAAAAGCTGCTGCTGTCGACTTTGCTTTATCAGAAGAACCAATAATTGCTACTTCACAACCAGCTTCTAATAATCCTTCTGCCATTCCATAACCAAGACCTTTAGTACCACCCGTTACAATAGCTTTTTTTCCTTTTAAACTAAACTTTTCTAAAAAATCTTCCATTTTATCTCCTTTATAATTCATTTACAAATTCAAATATTAGACATTGGATTCATAAAAAGTAACTTGCAATGGATTTCTATCTACTAACCGTGGATAACTATATTTTGGATATCCAACCATAACGGCGCCTGTTATTTTTTTACCTTTAGGAATATTAAGTAATTTAAGCATAGGCGAATTATCTTTAAGTGCAATCTTTTCAAATACTCCAGCCCAGCACGAACCCAATCCAAGTGTTGGGGCATATAGTTCCATATATGCTAATGAAAAAATAGAATTTTCTCTTCCACGTGGAAAATCTACGTCAGCGGTTGCTAGAACAAGACAAGGTGACCCTCTCAAAATAGCATCAATTCCTTCATTACGAAAGGATTTAATATAGCTATCATATATCTCACTTAATAATTTATCATGTTCAAATTCCTTAGCAATAAGTTCAACAGCTTTATCAAGTATATTTCTATCATCTATGATCATATAAGATAGACCTTGTAGATTATGTCCAGTAGGAGCGAAATGTGCGATATTAACCAGATCCGTTAATTTTTCTCTTGGGACAGGAGTTTCTTTATAAGATCGAATTGCACGTCTTGAACGAAGAAAGTTTTCTGCTTCTTCAGGACTTAATTTTGGAAATTCTTTTGTACTTTTTTGATTGACTAATGGCGATTTTATATTATTAATAGCTTTTTTAGGACAAACAGCTACACAATGTCCACAGGCAATACATTTTTCGGAAATAGCTTCTGGACCATTTTCTCCAATTCTTAATATCTGTTCAGGACATTCATTTGCACAAATTCCACATTTGATACATTTCTCTTGATCTACAGTTATTAAATTCATTTTCTTATTCCTCCTAATAATATCCTTCTGAAGTCGTCAATGAATCTTCTTCGAAGCTGTTGCAGCGACCCAGGAGATGATTTAACTTTTTATTTAAACTAATAAAGTAGTTTAAATAAAAACTGAACGTGTTCTATAAATATATAGTATACTAAACGTTCCTAATGAGCAAGGAAGGAAATGTAATTAATAAAACAATAGAAGAAGGATAATCTGATCCAAAGGTAGATGAGGCATATCGTACAATATATTTTAAGCCTCGCCGAAATATTTCGAAATGAATTTTAGAACATGGAATTTCAAGAGGAGAATTGAGAAAAGATATGAATATAGATGTAAGCATTGATTTAATTTGGTGCGTTATGCGTTCCTTTTGACCATTTTGTAACTTCATTTAATGCATTCACTAAATTTAATCCATTTGGAGTTAGAGAATATTCCACATGTGGAGGAATTTCATTATATTGAACCCTTTTAACTATATTTTCTTTTACTAGTTCTTTTAAAATTTTAGCGAGCATCATATCTGTAATGCCATTTAATTGCCGTTTTAATTGATTAAATCTAACATAATCTGCTTGATGTAATTCCCATATAAGTCTTATCTTCCATTTTCCACCTATAATATTAGTTGCATATTCAAGTGGACAATCTGGAAGTAAGAATTTGTCTTCGGTCAATCTAATCAACTCCCTTTTAATATATAATTTTTATATCTATTATAATACAGATAAATACACAATACTATATTTTATTATAGTATCTATAATTTTATTGCGTACTTGTTCTATATAGATATATGTATATAATTGAATTTGCAAGTAAGATTTAACTCGAGTTAATATTAATAGATGTACATTTATAAAAAAATATTTAATCGAAAGTGGTGTTTATAAATGAAAATAGAAATATGGTCAGATTACGCATGTCCATACTGTTATATAGGAAAACGTAGATTAGAAAAGGCTTTAGAGAGTTTTTCGGATAGAAAAGATATAGAGATTAGTTTTAAAAGTTTTGAACTAGATCCAAGTGCTAGTTATAAAACAACAACAAATACGAGAGAAAGAATTTCAGTAAAATATCGTATGAGTAGTGAAAAAGCACAACAGATGATAGATAGTATAACTGAATATGCTAAAAGTGTTGGACTAGATTTTAATTATGGTAAAGTACGTTATACAAATACATTTGATGCTCATCGTATTGCAAAATATGCAGAAACTAAAGGAAAAGGAATAGAAATTTCAGAAAAATTATTACATGCATATTTTACTGAAAATAAACAAATGAGTGATCATAGGGTATTAACTGATATTGCTATTGAATTTGGCTTAGATAAATTAGAAGTAGAAGATATATTAAATGGTAAAAAGTTTGCACAGGATGTTCGTAATGACGAATATGAAGCTGGTAAACTTGGAATACAAGCAGTTCCATTCTTTTTGATTAACGAAAAATACTCAATTTCAGGTGCCCAATCATCAAGAGTATTTAAAAAGGTTATTGAAAAAGCATTACAAGAAGAAAAAATATTGGAAAATGTAGAAGATGATAACTTAGGCGGTATGGTTTGTAATAGTGACGGCTGTAGTATTCCAAATAATAAATAATACTTATCTATTGTAGCTCCGTAGGAGATGATTTAATAATAAAGCTCATAATATATGTCTTATAAGGAGCACACAAATGATTATAGAATTACCGGTAACAGGTGTTTTTACAACAAATTCATATTTTTTAATAGATAGTGAAAGTAATCATGGCTTTCTAATTGATCCAGGTGCAGAAGCTAATAAATTATTAAACTATATAAGAGAAAATAATTTAGTAATTGAAAAAATTCTTATAACACATAGCCATTTTGATCATATTGGTGCAGTAAAAGAAATAAGTGAAGCACTAAATATACCAGTTTATGTACATGAGGAGGGTAAAAAATATATCCAAAACACACTATGGAATTTATCATCTGGTTGTGGACAAAATATTACTATAGAAGCAACAAATTACATGAAAAATAATGATTTAATTAAATTAAAAGCTAATTCTAAAATAACATTAAGAGTTATTTATGTGGCAGGACATACTTTAGATGGGGTAGTTTTTTATAGTGAAAATGAGAAAGCAGCATTTGTAGGAGATAGTATTTATAATGGTGAGATAGGTATAAGCGATTATTATGGTGGAGATTTAGTTACATTGCTTACTGAAGTTAAACATAAAATTTTAACGATGCCAGAAGACACTGTACTTTATCCAGGACATGGTCAGACTACAACGGTAAGGCGTGTCAAAAATACAAATTCTTATTTTCGAATGTCTGATTAGTAAGTAGGTTCGAAGAATAATAATGAACTATTTTGTAACTTTAAGTAATGAGAAATGAGGAAGAAATTTATGTTTAAGTCTATAAGAAAAAATTTAATTTTTAATTTTGTAGTCATGGCTGCAATTATTTTAATAATTAATACTACTTTTTCAACTTATCAAATGGTAACAGGATTACAAAATCAAATGAAATATGATGGTAGTAATCTAGCAAATATTATAAAGATAAGCATAGAAAATGCTGGAACTGATAATATCAGTAAAATACAATCTATAGTTGATGAAAATTATAAGCAATCAGAGGGAAATTTATTTTATATAGGGGTAATTTCACCTGATAGTATACTTTTAGCAGGGAGCGCAAAGGATTCCATTGGACAAAAAATAGATTTAAAAGAATTAGATGAGACTTTGAAAGGAAAGACTGAAGCTTATATGTCTGAATTTAAAAATACGCCTGCATATAATGTAACAGTACCTATAAAACAAGGAGACAAGGTAGTGTTGAGTGTTTCAGTAGGTATTTCTGTGAATAATATGGAAAATGCAATAAGAGGTGCTATAGTAAAAGCTATTATTGTTAGTATTATTATTTTAATGCTGGTTACTGTTGCTGGAATAATAATAGGAAAAAGAATAGCTGAGCCTATAGAAAGCATAGAACGTACCGTTGAAGAAGTAGGGAAAGGAGATTTAACTTCAGAATATACCGTTAAAGGGAAGGATGAAATTGGCAGGCTTGCTTATACAAGTAATGAAACCGCAAAAAGTCTTAGAGTACTTATAAAGAAAATTAAATCTATTTCTTTAAGTTTAAATAATATATCACAAGACATTTCAACTGGTGGTGAAGAAGTGGCCTTAGCCAGTGAAGAAATTGCAGCAGCTGTTACAAGCGTATCTGAACAGGGTATAAATCAAACTGAGGCTTTATCAGATGCACTTAAAATTTTAGAAGATTTTTCATCAGACTTAAACAATGTAAGCGGTAAATTAGTTAAACTAGCTCAAGATGGAGAAGAAATAAAGAATGACTCAACTAAAGGGGCAGAAAATATAACTACTTTATCAAATACTATAGAAGATATGCAAAAATCCTTTCATACTGTAAGAAATAAAGTCGAAAATTTAGATGAAACTATATCACAAATTAATTCTATTGTAGATGTTATAAATAGTGTAGCTAAACAAACAAATCTATTAGCATTAAATGCATCTATAGAAGCAGCAAGAGCGGGAGAATCAGGAAGAGGTTTTTCAGTTGTAGCTGAAGAAATAAAAAAACTTGCTGAAGAAGTTTTGAACTCGGCTAAAGATATAACGGGTTTAGTTAATAAGGTTATGAAAAAAACAAAGGATGTTTCAGAAACTACTGATTTTGCAGCTAATATAGTAGAGGAAAGTAAAGAAAATATAGCAGAATCAGTAAGTGTTTTCAAGGAGGTTATTAATAAAATAAATAACATTCCAGTAAAAATAAATGAAGTTAATGAAGTACTTCAAAGAACTATGAAAGGCAAAGATAAAATTTTATCTACAGTAGAGAGGATAGCCTCAAACTCAGAGGAAATCTCATCACTTTCAGAAGAAGTTACAGCGTCCACAGAAGAACAAGCTGCTATAACTAATGGAATAGCTATTACAGCTAACAAATTACTTAATATGGCAAAGGATTTAGAAAAGAACACTTCAAGTTTTAAAGTGTAATGTTAATATAAAAATAAGGAGGCTAAAATATGTTTAAACATTTACTTGAACCAGGTAAGATTGGTAATATGACACTTCGTAATCATGTCATTATGGGGCCAACAGAAACTCATTTTGCTACTTCTGATGGTCAAGTTACTCAGCGCGAAATTGATTATTATGTCAGAAGGGCAAAAGGCGGAGTAGGTCTTATCGTTACGCATCAGATAGCAGGAAATACAAAGTTTGACCCTATTGATCCATATCCAAGATCATTACGTCTTGACGACAATGCCTACATTCCAATGCTTTGCGAGTTGACAGAAGCTGTACATCTAGAAGGAGCCAAGATTGCTCCATTAGTTTCACCGGGCGGTGGTGCACAGGCTCTTGGGACACCATATGATAGTGGTTCAGAGGGTGTCTACGATATCCCTAATGTAGGTCCAAGTGAGATTCAGTGTCCTGTAGCACAGAAAAAAGTAAGAAAACTGACTGTAGATGAAATTAAGAAGTCTGTCGAGGTCTTTGGCTTATGTGCAAGACGCGCCAAGATTGCCGGCTTTGATGCATTCTATATTCATGCACATTGCGGTTATCTGATAGCGGAATTCCTTTCACCATATTTCAATAACAGGGATGATGAATACGGCGGAAGCTTGGAGAATAGAGCTCGTTTTCTTCTTGAACTGGTTGCTTCATGCAAGAAGAATGCTGGAGATGATTTTCCGATTGTTGTAAGAATGGCAATTGATGAATATATCGGTGAAGCCGGTAGAGGTGTGGAAGAGACTGTCAAACTTGCAAAGATGCTTGAGAAGGCAGGAGTAGCGGCTATCGATTGCGGAGCAGGTTTGTTCATGACCATGCCACTTATTTGTCCGACCATATATCATGAAAAAGGTTGTTTAGTACATCTGGCAGAAGCCATTAAGAATGCAGTGAGTATTCCTGTAATCGCTCAAGGTAGACTGCAGGATCCTGAACTTGCTGAGCAGGTGCTTGCAGATGGAAAGGCAGATTTTGTTTCCTTGTCCCGTGCATGGATTGCTGAACCGGATTGGGTAAATAAGATCAAAGCTGGCGATCAGGAAGGTATTAGAAGATGCGTTTCATGTAACCATTGTATCGGAAACCGTATCTTCAATAACCTGACGATTCGCTGCGCATTGAATCCGACAGTAGGTCGAGAATCAAAATATGGCGATGGCATTCCAATGGCAGCAAAGAAGAAACATGTTGTTGTTATTGGTGCAGGCCCTGCAGGACTGGAGGTTTCATACATGCTTGTAATGCGCGGCCATTCTGTTGATTTATATGAAAAGTCAGGAGAATTATGCGGAGGACAGATCAGGGCTGCTATGTGTCCTCCTGGAAAGAGCGTATTATCGAATATTCAACGCTTCTACAATGTACAATTCTCTAAAATAAAAAATTTAACAGTTCATTTTAATTATAAGATGACAGAAGAAAAAATTGCATCTCTTCAGGCAGATGCAGTCGTTCTTGCTACTGGAGGCCAACCGGTGATTCCGAAGATTCCGGGTCTTTCCCTAGGAGAGAATATAGTGACTGCTGACGATGTACTTATTGGAAAATCTGAAGCTACAGGCAGGGTGCTGGTCGCAGGTGGCGGGCAGATAGGTATAGAAACTGCCCATTACCTTAGAGAGAAAGGGATGGAAGTAGGCGTCGTAGAACTGCTTCCGAAACTGGCAATGAATGAGGAACCTCTGACGCGACTTACGATCCTTCCTATTATCGCAAAGTCCGGAATCGAAGTTTACACCAGTCACAAAATTCAGAAAGTAGAAAATAATAAGCTTACCGCTTTGGATATTAACAATAACGAGACTAAGGAATTATTTTTTGATACTTTAGTGCTCGCATTTGGAACAAAACCGGTACGCTATCTGGAGGATAGTCTGAAAGCAAAATTCCAGGAATACTATATGGTAGGTGATACCGTTTCAACGGCCAACATTCAGAAAGCAATAGAATCAGGATTCTTTACGGCCCTGAAAATATGACACTTAAAAATAAACAACAATATTTATTATGAGGTCATGTCGCTATACTTTGATATATACGGTTGAAGAAATCAGGAAATGACTGTATAATATAAAATGATAAAATACTTATGGAGATGGAATATGGCTAATGAGAGAACCCTGAAGCAGAAATTGAATAAATCAAAAATATTGGATGCTACCGTTCAACTTTTAAAGGAAAAAGGTGTTGAAAAGGTTACTGTACGGAATGTATGTGCGAAAGCGGGCATTGCAGTCGGGACTTTCTATTATTATTTTCAGAATAAGGATGATCTTATGTTTTATTTCGTATCTAAAGGTTTTTACGATGCGGAAATTGGGTCACCTGAAAACAATATTACGGGCAGAATCATCGAACTTTATATGATCTTGATCAATCATTATCAGGAACTTGGGCTCCCGTTTATGAAGAGCTTCTATTCTAATAATAACTTGGCGTTGTCTGCGTACATGACAGAAACTGATGGTAAGTTCCAGATGAATTCCATCCTGGCAAAAAGCGAAGATGAAATGGAGAAGGCTTACAAGCTGGGACTGATAGTGGAGGGAACAGACCTACATATGGTCTGTAAAGACTTGTGTACAATCATCAAAGGATCTGTCTTTGAATGGTGTCTTTGCAATGGCTCTATGGATATAGATCCCGTAGTTTCAAGAATCATAACCAGATATCTTGATGGCTATCTAGTAAAAAAAGTTGGTTAAAGCATCTTAAAATTTTAGAACGTTTCCTAGGATTTTCTTCTAGGAGTTTAATAACTAATAAATTTTTACAATCATTAGTTTTGGGATAATTGCGGTAGCATTGATTTTGCTAGTGAAACCATATTTGATAAATATAAATTTAATCATAAATAGCATAAGAAATAATAAAGGTTATAGTTGGACCAAAGAAATGGCATATCCCAGAATGATTAAAAAATCATCTTGGGACATGCCTTTCTTATTTTCTAAGAGGTCAATCTTGAAAATATTTCAGTATAAATGTGATATAGTATGGAATTTCTCCGTCAGTGACCTGAAATAAGAAGAGCAGAAACAATTAAAAGTTGATTTAGAAATTCTTGTTTTGCAGATATAAAATTCTCGTAAGACTTCCTGTAAGGAAGGCTAGTGAACCGGCTGTAAGCCGAATGTGAACGACATAACAATTAATAATTGTTATGTCCACCAAAGAACTACCCAGAGGTTGAGAATTTTATATTTGCAAAACATTAGAATTTCTTAATCAACTTTCATGTTTCAAACTCTTATTTCGGGTCACGCAGGAGAAACTTTATATGGATGCTATTTGATATTAAGCAAACTATCTATTAATGTTTGAAGCTCTTTAGTTTTATCTTTATCCATTGCATCTACCCCTTTAAGTTTATAAGGTATAGACAATTCTTCATACTTACTAACTCCTAAAACATGATAGGAAAGAAGTTCTACTTTATCTAAATTAGGTACTTCTTCATTAATAATTTTAGCAAGTTTTGTTATATGCTCCTCTGAATCTGTAATACCAGGTACAACAACATGTCTTACCCAAACCCTTGATTTTGATTTTCGAAGGGATTCTAAAAATATATTAACATCTGTAACATCTTTTCCGGTTAAAGCGACATAACCTTTACTGGATGTTTGTTTTATATCGAGTAGCACTAAATCAGTATATTTTAAAATTTCATCATAGTTACCATCACCAAAACCAGCTGTATCTAGAGCTGTGTGAATTCCGTTTTGTTTACATAATTTTAAACATTCAAGTAGAAATTCGCTTTGAAGTAATGGATCACCACCAGAAAAAGTAACTCCTCCGCCAGATCTATTAAAATATGGTTTAAAGCGAACAATCTTTTCAATAATGGCCTCAGGTGTCATCGCTGTTCCACCACTAAGCTGCCAAGTATCGGGGTTATGGCAATAGGCACATCTCAATTTACAACCTTGAAAGAAAACTACTACTCTTATTCCAGGACCATCAACTAGTCCCATAGTTTCGATAGAATGAATTTTACCTTTTACCATATATATTCCTCCTTAGCTTTGAATGAAACAATTTTATGTATAGATTATTTGTGTTCATTTCATATTAAAACAAAAACCGAAAGCCTTTTTGCTTTAATATAAAATGAAATTAATTGTTTATATAAAGTGAGAAGTACTTATAATAAGTACCTCTCAATTATATAAATTTTAAATTAACTAGATTTTTTTATGGAAAGTTCTGCTTATAACTTCAAGTTGTTGTTCTTTAGATAATCTGTTGAAATGAACAGCATATCCTGAAACTCTTATTGTTAATGTTGGATATTTGTCTGGATTTTCCATAGCATCTATTAAAACTTCTCTATTTAATACATTTACATTTAAATGATGTGCAGCTTGTGCAAAATAACCATCTAAAAGGAAAACTAGATTATTTATTCTTGTAGGTTCATCTATTCCAAGTGCAGCTGGTACTATTGAAAAAGTATTTGAAACTCCATCTTGGCAATAGGTTCTATAAGGAATCTTAGCAACTGAATTTAATGATGCTAGTGCTCCGTTTTCATCGTTACCTTGTGTTGGGTTTGCTCCGGGAGCAAGTGGTACCCCTTGTTTTCTGCCATCAGGAGTTGTACCTGTTTTTTTACCATAAACAACATTTGATGTAATAGTAAGTGCTGACAAGGTGTGTTCTGCGCCCTTATATGCAGGATGTTTCTTTAGAGCATTACTGAATTCGCGGATAAGTTCAACAGCTAAATCATCAACTCTATCATCATCATTGCCGTATTTAGGGAAATCTCCTTCAGTTTTAAAATCAATTGTTATGCCATCAGCATTTCTTATTGGAGATACCTTAGCAAATTTTATAGCACTTAATGAGTCAGCTGCAATTGAAAGTCCTGCTACTCCGAATGCCATGAAGTATTTAAGGTCAGTATCATGAAGTGCAAGTTGGCCAGCTTCATAAGCATATTTATCATGCATATAATGTATTGTGTTCATTGTATCTACATACATGTTAGCAACATATTCTAAAACCTTTGAATACATTTTTCTAACTTTTTCGTAGTCAAGAACTTCATCAGTTATTTTTTCAATTCCTGGTACTACAAGTTTGCCTTTTAATTCATCAACTCCACCATTAAGTGATAGTAATAATGATTTTGCAAGGTTAGCTCTTGCTCCAAAGAACTGCATTCTCTTTCCTATTTCCATAGCAGAAACGCAGCAAGCAATGCCGTAATCATCTCCGTAAATAGGTCTCATTATATCATCATTTTCATACTGAAGCGCATCAGTTTCAATAGACATTTTAGCACAATACTTTTTGAAAGTTTCTGGTAACTTTTCTGACCAAAGGACTGTCATATTAGGTTCTGGTGCTGATCCTAAATTTGTTAATGTATGAAGAAATCTAAAAGAATTCTTTGTTACCATTGGAGTACCGTTAAGTGCAACGCCACCAATAGATTCAGTTACCCAATTAGGATCTCCACCAAATAAATCATTATACTCAGGAGTTCTTAGATGTCTTGCCATTCTAAGTTTAATTACGAATTGATCAATAATTTCTTGAGCTTCATCTTCTGTTATTAATCCAGCTTTTAAGTCTCTCTCAAAATAAATATCTAAGAAAGTAGTAGTTCTTCCTAGTGACATTGCGGCACCATTATTTTCTTTTATTCCTGCAAGATAGCCAAGGTAAACTGCTTGAACAGCGTCTTGAGCCGTAGTAGATGGTGTCGATAGATCAACACCGTATTTTAGAGCCATACTTTTTATTTGACCAAGTGCTCTTATTTGCATACTTACTTCTTCTCTATGTCTTATTAAATCATCTGATGCATGACCTGCAAGTTCTTTTAAATCTTTTTTCTTTTGCTGCACTAAGAAATCTAATCCATAAAGAGCAATTCTTCTATAATCTCCAATTACTCGTCCACGGCCATACGCATCTGGAAGGCCGGTTAATAATCCGACGGTTCTTGCGACTTTAGTAGCATCGGTGTAGGCATCAAAAACTCCTTCGTTATGAGTTTTTCTGTATTTTGGGAAAAATTCTTTTATGTCTTTGTTTAATTCATAACCATATTCTTTAAGTGATTGCTCTACCATTCTAAAGCCACCAAATGGATTTACTATTCTTTTTAATGGAGCATCTGTTTGTAATCCAACAATTACTTCATTTTCTTTATCAATATATCCAGGTTTAAAGTTATCTATCCCTGAAATTTCATTAGTTTCTACATCTATAATACCTTTTTTGATTTCTTCTAATATAAGAGAATTAGCTTTGTCCCAAACTTTATTGGTCTTATCAGTTTTTCCTACTAAAAAACTATCATCACCTTCGTATAAGGTATAGTTTTTTTGAATAAAGTCTTTCACATCTATTTTATTTTTCCATGAATCTCCTTTGAAACCATTCCATTGTTTAGTCATTGTTTTTCCTCCCTATAATATATTGTTTTTAAAATGCTACTATAAATGATCATTTTATTATGTAATTAAATGATCATGTAATTAACAATAAATATTGTTTAATAATAAGTGTTGATGAATATATTATACAATACTTTGTTATGTTTGTTAATACTTAGTCATAAAATAAATAATAAAGTTAACATTTAATATTTATTTGTGTAAATGGATCTTGTTGATATACATATTGTAATATTAAAAGTGAAACAGTTCAAGTGGTTTATTAATATTTAAATATTAAAAATATTTAGATAATCTTATAAGCACTGATATATAAGGGTTTTATAACGAAAAATAATTAATAGAAAAAATAGTAACAGGAGTATTTTAAAGTGAAACAACTATGGATTGTAATTTTGTACCAGAAAAAACATTGAATTATATTAGTTTGAATGCTAAAGTGATTAGTTTATACTGGAATACACAATATGGATATATTGAATTGTGAATCGGTTACCTATAAAAGGATAATGTATCATTAAAGAAAACAATATTATTTTCATTTATAATGAGGTATAATAAGAAGTGTGTAGTTATTGATTAAAAAGTATGTACGTAGAATAGATGAGTGATAACAGCGTATCAATTATAATGGAGGTAAATCATATGAAGAAACCTAGTATATTTAGTAAGGATTATGATAGAAGAATAAAAAAACGAAAAAGGGTAATATTATCACTAATTATTATACCTATAATAGGGCTAATCATATTTTTAAAAATAGATTTTAAAGGTTTAGTGAATAAAGGTACAACTAGTACATTATCAAAAGATGATAAAGTGCAGAAAAAATCAGAAGAAGTTTCACAGAAGCAGGCAAATGCAAAGAAGGATAAGATAGCGCAAGCAGCAATTGCCGCAAAAGCAAAAGCAAGTGCAGACAAGTCATCTTTTATAGCTACAATGCCAAATGGTCAAAAGTTCACTGTTGAATATAATGGAGCAGCGGCAAATAAAACTATAAAAGGAATATTAAATGCTAAAGACGTATCATATGATATAAGTCCAAGTAAGAAATTAATTGTTATACAAAGTACAAAAAATCAAGATATAATATATGTTGACATAAATAAAACTAGCAAAGACATAACAAAAAAAATATATACATCTAGCGATAATCAAAATTATTCAAAAGAAGAGCAACTTAAAAATAGTCCCAATTATATATGGTCAATTACACCAAAGTTTATTGATGAAGATAATATTGCGTATGTTAGTGAGTTGCCTTGGATGAATGAAAAAAAAGTACAATATATATGGAAGCTGAATTTAAAAGATAATGTTCATATGCAGGTACAGCCAGCATCGGGCATGAAGATTACTTTTGGAGATTCAACGGCTAAGGGGTTAGAAGCAAACATAGATGGAGATGTAGTTTATGTAACTGCATTAGGTGAAGTAACAAAATAGCGAAAAGAGGCTAAATATGGATATAGGGTTATCTTCAGCATGTTTTTATCCTAAACTGAAAACAGAACATAGTATACAAACGATGAAAGAGTTAGGATATAATTTTGGCGAAATATTTTTAAATACGCATTGTGAGTATAAAGAGGAATTTATAAGGGTACTACTGGAAAAAAAAGAACTATATGAATTCAATGTTAATTCAGTTCATGCATTTTCAGCTTCTTTTGAACCATATCTTTTTGATAAATATGACAGAAGACGCAAAGATGTGTTAAAACAATTCAAAGAAGTTGTTAGGGCAGCAAAGAGCTTAGGCGCAAGCTGTTATACATTTCATGGTATGAGGTATGCTGATTTTAATGAACTTGACACTGAATTTATTGTTGATATATATAATGAACTTTCATATATATCACTCGAGGCAGGAATTAAATTGGCACAGGAAAATGTCTCATGGTGCATGTCATCAGATTTAAAATTCCTAACTCTTTTGTCGCAGAAATGTAAATATCCAATATATTTTACTTTAGATTTGAAACAAGCATGCAAAGCTAATATTCCTATAGAAAAGTATATTAAAGTTATGGGAAGCAACATTGTGAATCTTCATATTAACGATCGAGATGATAATTCACCTTGTCTTTTACCGGGAAAAGGAAATTTGGACTATGGTGATATTGCAAGAAATCTTAAAAATGTTAACTACAGTGGAAAAGGAATTATAGAAGTGTATAGTAACAATTTTTCAAGTTACGAGGAACTTACAAAGGTGAAGGATTTCGTTTCGGAAAAGTTTAACAATGTTGCAGCTTCACAAGAGATCATTTAACGATAAACGTTTTATATCATTTAAAGCAATTATCAAATAAAATTATCTTGTAAATTATTTAAAATTTGGGTATAATCATAATATTAGACTATTTGAGCAAATATGCTTAATAGTATTTGTAAATACGTTAAAAGTTATGTTATAATATATATAGAAATAAGCATTTGTGAGTGATTAGGAGGAGTAATATAATGAACATTAAAATGGAAAAATTAGAAAAAAATATTATTAAATTAGAAATAACGGTAGAAGCAGAAAGATTTAATAAATCTTTAAAGAAATCTAGTGCAAAAAATTCAAAATCAATGAATATACCAGGATTCAGAAAAGGTAAAGCTCCAATGAATATAATAAAGAAAATGTATGGCGAAAATGTCTTCTTTGAAGATGCTATAAATTTTTGCTGTGATGATACATATCCAGAGGCTTTAAAAGAACATGACATAAATCCGTTGGATTATCCCAAAATTGATATTATTCAAATAGGGGAAGGAAAAGAGTTTATATACACAGCATCAGTCGAAGTAGCACCTGAGGTTAAACTTGGAGAATATAAAGGACTAGAGGCTAAGAAAGTTGAATATAATGTATCAGATGATGAAATTGAAAGTCAACTAAAAGGCATGCAAGAAAAAAATGCTAGAATAGAAGATAAGATAGATGGCACAGTTGCAATGGGCGATATAGCAATTATAGATTTCAAAGGATTTATTGAAGAAACAGCTTTTGAAGGTGGAGAAGGAAAAGACTTTGAACTAGAAATTGGTTCAGGATCATTTATTGATACTTTTGAAGAACAATTAGTTGGTTTAAAAGCTGGAGATGCTAAAGAAGTTAAAGTTAATTTCCCAGAAGCGTATGGAAGAGAAGACTTAAATGGTAAACAAGCAATTTTTAATGTAACTGTTAAAAGCATGAAAGCAAAAGAATTACCAGCTATTGATGATGAATTTGCTAAAGAAATATCAGAATTTGATACTTTAGAAGAATTAAGAAATGACATTAAAAATGCACTTGAAAAATCAGGTAAAGATAGAGAGAAGAAAGAATTCGAAGAAGCAGTAATAGATGCAGCTTGCGCGAATGTTGAAATGGACATTCCGGAAATCATGGTAAAAAGAGAAACTGATGTAATGCTTAAAGATTTAGAAATGAAATTAAAACAACAAGGATTAGACCTTGAATCATATTATCAGTATACAAACAATACTGAAGAAAAAGTTAGAGCGTTTATGAAAGAATCAGCTGAAAAGAGAGTTAAGACTGATTTAGTTATAACCGAAATAGCGAAAAAAGAAAAAGTTGAAGCAAGCGATGAAGAAATGCTTGCAAAAGCTAAAGAAGTTGCAAAACAATACGGAGAAAAAGATATAGACAAAACTGCAGATTTAATTATGAAAGCACAAAAACAATATCTAAAAATTGATGTTTTGAATGAAAAAGTAATAAAAATGTTAGTTGATAATGCTAAAGTGATAGCATAATATAGATTAAAATTAATTGCCAGATATTTCTCTGGCAATTAATTTTAAATATAGGATAAAACTAAATGATTAAAAAGCTAATATTTAGGATATAATTAAGGAAAAGGTTACCTGTTAAGACAATAATATTATTAGAGCAAAGGGGAGAGTTATATGAGTTTAGTACCAATGGTTGTTGAACAAACTAATAGAGGAGAAAGATCTTATGATATCTATTCAAGATTATTAAAAGATAGAATAATTTTTCTAGGAGAAGAGGTAAATGATGTAACTGCTAGTTTAATCGTTGCTCAGTTATTGTTCTTAGAATCTGAGGACCCTGATAAAGATATTTATTTATATATAAATAGTCCTGGCGGATCAATTACATCAGGAATGGCTATATATGACACGATGCAATATATCAAACCACAAGTTTCAACTATTTGTATAGGTATGGCAGCATCTATGGGATCTTTTTTATTAAATGCTGGAGAAAAAGGAAAAAGATTTGCATTGCCTAATAGTGAGATTTTAATACATCAGCCTTTAGGAGGATTTCAAGGTCAGGCAACTGATATTGATATTCATGCAAAACGAATCATGAAAACTAAAGATACATTAAATAGAATATACAGTGAAAGAACCGGACAACCAATAGAAAAAATTCAACATGATGTTGAAAGAGATTATTTTATGAGTGCACAAGAAGCTATGGATTATGGTCTGATAGATGAAGTTATAGCTAAAAAGAAATAAGCTTAGTTGAGGTGAAGATATGACAAAGTTTGATGAAAAAAAACAACTTAAATGTTCTTTTTGTGGTAAAACCCAAGAACAAGTTAGAAGATTAATTGCGGGACCAGGAGTATATATTTGTGATGAATGTATAGAATTGTGTTCTGAAATAATTGTAGATGAATTCCAGGGTGATGTTGAATTAGATTTAGGAGCACTTCCCAAACCAGCAGAAATAAAAAATTATATAGATGATTACGTAATTGGACAAAATACAGCTAAAAAATCATTAGCAGTAGCCGTTTATAATCATTATAAAAGAATAAATTCAAATGTTAATGAGGGTGATGTTGAACTTCAAAAAAGTAATATTCTATTACTTGGACCTACAGGCTGTGGTAAAACTTTGCTTGCTCAAACATTAGCGAAATTCTTAAATGTACCTTTTGCTATAGCAGATGCAACTACGCTTACTGAAGCTGGGTATGTAGGAGAAGATGTTGAAAATATTCTTCTTAAATTAATACAAAATGCTGATTATGATGTAGAAAAAGCAGAAAAAGGTATTATCTATATAGATGAAATAGATAAGATAGCAAGAAAATCTGAGAATCCGTCTATTACTCGTGATGTATCTGGAGAAGGAGTTCAACAGGCATTACTTAAAATATTAGAAGGAACTACAGCATCAGTTCCACCACAAGGTGGAAGAAAACATCCTCACCAAGAGTTTATTCAGATAAATACTGCTAATATATTATTTATCTGTGGAGGCGCATTTGATGGACTTGATAAAATTATAGAAAAAAGGACTAGAACTACATCAGTTGGGTTTGGAGCTGAAATAAGATCTAAACATGAAGCAAATGTAGGGGAGTTACTTAAGTCTATAATGCCTGGAGATTTATTGAAATTTGGATTGATTCCAGAATTTGTAGGTAGACTTCCAATAGTTGTTACGCTTGAAGCATTGGACGAAGAGGCATTAGTTAAAATTCTTAGTGAACCTAAAAACGCACTAGTTAAACAATATAAAAAATTGTTTGAGATGGATAATGTGGAATTAGAGTTTAAAGAAGAAGCATTAAGAGCTATTGCAAAAGAGGCTATTAAAAGAGAAACTGGAGCTCGTGGACTTAGATCTATTATAGAAGACACGATGAAGGAAGTTATGTTTGATATTCCATCAAATGAAGAAGTAGCTAAAGTTATAATTAATGCGGATACTATTCAAACTAGAAATCCAGAACTAGTTTTAGCTGAAGGTGGAAAAAGAGAAAAAATAAAGATTACAAAACAGATTAAAAGTAAAAAAGGACCAGAATCAGCATAAATGAATCTTTGCAAAACACAAAAGACGGATATTATATCTGTCTTTTTTTTGTTTTGTTGAATTATTAATATCTCAGATCCGCAGGAGATGATTTAAAGGAAAAAGTTATATGAATTAATAATATTGTATGGAAAAAAATGAATACATTTAATCTTACTTGAGCATAATATCAAAGGATGCAATATTTACTAAAATATGCAAATTTAATATGCGAAAGGAGGATTAGTTTAATAGTTTCATCATTAAACTTTAATTAATATGACAACTAACATTCTCATGGCAGTACAATTCTTTTTTACAGTAGTTATTGGGTTATATTTTTTTAATGCACTAAAAGCACAAAAAAGTGGTAAGGCGGTTGTTGGTAAGGAAAATAGAAAAGAAATGGAAAATTTAAGAAAAATGAAAAGCATAAGCCTTACGGAGCCACTTACGGAAAAAAGCAGACCAACAAAATTTGAAGAGGTTATAGGCCAAGAAGAGGGTATTAAGGCATTACAGGCAGCAATATGTGGCCCTAATCCTCAACATGTTATAATTTATGGTCCGCCTGGAATAGGGAAAACAGCAGCTGCTAGATTAGTGCTTGCAGATGCTAAAAAAAGAGCAAGATCTCCTTTTAAGGAAGGTTCGAAGTTTATTGAAATAGATGGTACTACTGTTAGGTTTGATGAAAGGGGTATAGCAGATCCACTTATAGGATCAGTTCATGATCCCATCTACCAAGGAGCAGGGCCACTTGGAGTAGCCGGAGTACCTCAACCTAAGCCTGGCGCCGTTACAAAAGCACATGGTGGAATCCTATTTATTGATGAAATTGGGGAACTGCATCCTATAGAAATGAATAAGCTTCTTAAAGTATTAGAGGATAGAAAAGTCTTTTTAGATAGTGCTTATTATAATGAAGAGGATCCTAATATGCCTCTTTATATTAAGGAAGTGTTTGATGAAGGACTGCCAGCTGATTTTAGGTTAATTGGTGCAACTACACGTAATCCAGAAGAAATAATGCCGGCTATAAGATCAAGGTGTATAGAAATCTTTTTTAGAGCATTATTACCTGAAGAATTACAACAAATTGCCAAAAATTCAATAAGTAAAATGAACCTTAAAATTTCCGATAAGGCACTAGAGCTTGTGGGTAAATACTCAAGTAATGGACGTGATACTGTTAATTTAATTCAACTAGCTTGTGGAATGGCAATTAATGATGAAAGAGATGAAGTAAGTATTGAAGATATTGAGTGGGTTATAGAAAATGGTCAATATTCCCCTAGGCTTGAGTCTAGGATATCTGATAAACCACAAATTGGTTATGTAAATGGGCTTGCGGTTTATGGAGCTAATATAGGAGCTGTAATGGAAATTGAAGCTAGTGCCAAAAGGGTAAAGCTTAGAAAAGGCATTCTTAAAATTACAGGAATTATTGAAGAGGAGGAAATAAGTAGTAGCAATAAAAAACTTCGACGAAAAAGCACAGCAAGATCATCAGTAGAAAATGTAGTTACAGTACTTGAAAAATATTTTAATATAGATTGTGGCGATTATGATATCCATGTTAACTTCCCAGGTGGATCACCAGTGGATGGGCCATCTGCTGGAGTAAGTATAACAACTGCGATGTACAGTGCGATAAAAGGTATCCCAGTGGATAATATGGTTGCTATGACAGGAGAGATATCAATACATGGTAATGTATTGCCAATAGGTGGTGTAAATGCTAAAATCGCAGCTGCTAAAAAAGCAGGAGCCACAAAAGTAATTATTCCAAGGGATAACTTTCAAGATAGTTTTAATACCATAGAAAATATTAAAATCATATCAGTTAATAATATTAGTGAGGTAATAAAAGAGGCGTTGCTTCTAGAGATACCTAAAAATATTAAAACTACATTTGAGCCAGAGGTAGACGTTATAGCAGCAGAGTCATTAAAAATTTAGTCTGTCATTTTCTTTAAAAAGGTAATCCATTTTTAAATATAATGGATTACCTTTTTTATTTTAAAGATTGTAGTATTGAAAAATAATTATATTATAGGTATACTATAGTAGTGTCACTATATAAATATAGTGTTGCTATGTAACTATAAAAATAAAATGAATAAGTATTTATAGTTTATGATATCGAGGTTATATAAAATTAAAATAATAATTTTATATTTATAAACGACGATTAATATAATATAGAAAAGAGGGAGAAAAATGGATAAAACAACAAAACTTCTTCCGTTAATTCCGTTAAGAGGTATGAATATATTTCCATATATGGTATTGCATTTTGATGTTGGTAGAGAAAAATCTATACTAGCCTTAGAAAATGCTATGCTAAATAATCAAGAAATTTTTCTGGTTTCACAGAAAGTATCGAAAATCGAAGAGCCAGAAGAAAAGGATATATATGAAATTGGTACTATTTGTAACGTTAAACAAATATTAAAGTTACCGGGAGATTCAATTAGAGTACTGGTTGAGGGAATGCAAAGAGGTAAAATTTCAGAGTATAAAGATAAGGAAACTTTTGTAAGTGTGGAAGTAGAGCTTATTTACGATGAACAAAGTGTAGATGATAAAAAATGCAAAGCATACATTAGACTTATAGATAAAGCTTTTGAAGAATACATAAATTTATCGGTTAACAGTTTTCCTGATGCGTTATTCAGTTTAGAAGAAACAGAAGAGCCTGGAAGATATTGTGACATTGTAAGTTCCTATTTAATATTAAAGCCACAAACAAAACAAGAATTGCTTGAAATATTAGATGTTACTAAGAGACTTGAAAAACTGTTACTTATATTAAAGAATGAGCTTGAAGTCTTAAAAATAGAAAAGAAGATTGGAACTAAGGTTAAAGATAAAATAGATAAAATTCAAAAGGAATATTATCTAAGAGAACAAATGAAAGCTATACAAGAGGAACTAGGGGAAGATGACGAAAATAAAAAAGAAATAATTGAGTATGAAATTAAAATAAAAAAGGCAAAACTGCCTAAAGAGCCAAAAGAAAAAGCAAATTATGAGTTAAATAGATTAAAAAGTTCAGGGAATTATTCTGCTGAGAGTGGAGTATCAAAGTCGTATTTAGATTGGATATTAGCTCTACCTTGGAATAAATCGACTAAAGATAACATTGACATAAGTAAGGCCAGAGAAGTTTTTGATAAAGAACATTACGGGCTTGAAGATGTTAAAGAAAGAATAATAGAATATTTAGCAGTTAAAAAAATTAGCAAGACACTTAAGGGACCTATACTTTGTTTGGTAGGACCACCAGGAGTTGGTAAAACATCTATAGCGAAATCTGTTGCAAATGCATTAAATAGAAATTTTGTTAGAATGTCACTTGGTGGAGTAAAAGATGAGGCTGAAATTAGAGGGCATAGAAAAACTTACGTTGGAGCAATTCCTGGTAGGATTATATATGCAATGAAACAAGCCGGATCAAAGAATCCATTATTCTTATTAGATGAGATTGATAAGATGAGTGGCGATATTAAAGGCGATCCTGCAGATGCTCTTTTAGAAGTATTGGATAGTGAGCAAAATGCGAGCTTTAGGGATCATTACCTAGAATTAGATTTTGATTTATCAAAAGTCTTATTCATAACTACTGCAAATAAATTGGACACTATTCCAAGAGCTTTATTGGATAGAATGGAAGTCATTGAGGTATCAGGATATACATCAGAGGAAAAATTTCATATTGCTAAAAATCATATTATTCCAAAGATGTTAAAAGAACATAATATGGATGATGGTAGAATAACCTTTTCGGACAATTCAATAACTTGTATAATTGAAAACTATACAAGAGAATCAGGGGTTAGAAGTCTTGAAAGACAAATTGCGTCTGTAATTCGAAAGGCAATAACAGAAATGGTAGAGAAGAACAAAAAGAGTGTTAATGTTACCGCATCTCATGTTAAGAGATATTTAGGTGCAGTTATGTTTACTTATGACAAAGCTGAAACTGAAGATAAAGTTGGTGTAGTAACTGGACTAGCATGGACTGAAGTTGGCGGGGTTACATTACCAGTTGAGGCGAGTGCTATGGATGGAACAGGTAAGCTAGAACTTACAGGCCAACTAGGGGATGTTATGAAAGAATCCGCTAAAGCTGGATATAGTTATGTTAGAGCTAATGCTTTTAAGTATAATATAGACAAAGACTTTTATAAAAATAAGGATATTCATATTCATGTTCCAGAGGGGTCAGTACCTAAGGATGGACCATCAGCTGGTGTAACTATGATAACTGCAATGGTGTCTGCATTGACTAATAGAAAAGTAAGACATAATGTAGCAATGACTGGTGAGATTACGCTTACAGGAAGAGTTCTACCTATTGGAGGGCTTAAGGAGAAATCATTAGCTGCATATAGAGCGGGTGTTGATACAATTATAATTCCTTGTGAGAATGAAAAAGATACAGAAAAAATACCAAAGAGTATTAAGGACAAACTAAAATTTATATTTGCAAGTAAAGTAGAAAATGTACTTGAACATGCATTACTTGAAAATACATTAAATGGAGAGATAAATAATGGAGATAAAACAATCTGAATTTATAATATCAGCAGTAAAACCTGCTCAGTACCCAACAGATAATAGAGTAGAATATGCTTTTGTTGGAAGATCAAATGTAGGTAAGTCATCTTTGATAAATACTATAACAAATAGAAGGAAATTAGTAAAAGTTAGTGGAACACCTGGCAAAACTAGACTTATAAATTTCTTTTTAATAAATGATAGTTTTTATTTTGTAGATTTGCCAGGTTACGGATACGCAAAAGTATCCAAAACTGAACAAGCTAAATGGGGAAAAATGATGGAGGACTATTTAGTTCGTAGGCCCCAACTACAAAAGGTAGCATTACTAGTGGACTGTAGACGCAAGCCAACTAAAGATGACCTTCTAATGTACGGATGGATTAAACATTTCGGATATGAAGTTGTAATAGTTGCAACCAAAAAAGATAAACTAAACAGAACAGAACTAGTAAAGAATAATAAGTTAATAAGGGAAACTTTACAACTAGAACCAAGTGAGGCGATTATAAATATATCATCACTTAAAAAAATAGGTGTAAAAGAACTTTTAGGAAATATGTTTAACGACAATTCAGAAGATGAACCACTAACTTCTAATGGAAATCCAATACTATAATAAGAAAAAAATTTTAGAAGATATATAAATCAACTTCTGAAGTCGTTAATGTTTTCAGCTCCGAAGGAGATGATTTGACGACAATTCAGAAGGAGAACCACTAACTTCTAATGGAAATCCAATACTATAATAAGAAAAAAATAGACCTACATTACGGTATGTTAGCTAATAGCTAGTGTACATCGTGATGAGGTCTATTTTTTTCGTTAACTTCCCATCATATATAAATCTTAGTCTAAATTATAATAGTATAATTTTCTCCAGAAGTGACTCCAATAAGAAGTACAGAAATATTGAAATTCCATTTAGAAATTCTTATTTTGTAAATGGAAAATTCTCGTGAGCCTTACAGGAAGTAAGGCTAGCGAACCCGAGACAGGACGTCGAGTGTGAGAGTCAGAGAATTTTACGTTAACAAAAGATTAGAATTTCTTAATGGAATTTCACATTTCAAACTCTTATTGGAGTCACGTAGGAGAAATCTATACGGAACAATTATTTTACTAAGTATTTATATAAACATTTTGTATCAATTTATTTCTGTGAGAATAGTATATATTAGAAAACAAAAGAAAAAGATTTTAAAAGTAAATTAAGAGAAGCAATAAAAAGGAGGATAATTATATGGACATGAATGGTTTGTTAAGTGGATTAGCTGAATCCCAAAAAAACGGATCTAACAAAAGCTGTAATTGTAATAACAACGGCGGTGGATGTAACAATGGCGGTGGATTCGGCGGCGGAAACTCAATAGTTTGGATAATCATTTTATTAATTTTATTCTGCGGTTGTGGTGGTCAAGGACAAAGTGGAACTGTATGCGGATGCAAACCAAAACACTGTAGAGAATATTGCAGATGTGGCGGCGGAGATGATGGATATGGCGGATTTGGCGGATTTGGCGGCGGACTCGGTGGTTTCGGTGGCGGATGCGGCGGAGGTAGTGGCATTTGGATAATAATCTTAATTCTTATATGCGCATGTGGTGGCAATGGAAGACAAAACAAAGGATGTACAAACAATATTATCAACTTAGATAGCTGTGACGATGAATAACTGGGAAACTTAATCATAAGTGAAAAATATATATAAGTAAACAATAGATAAATTATATGTTCTTAACTTTAGTTAAAAAATGTAACACATTAAAATTTGGCCCAGAAAGGGGAGTTTTAAATGTCAAAAAGAAGATGTTGTGGAAATAAATGTTGTGGGAGTAGACCAGTAGTAGGATGCGGCGGAAATTCAGCTGCAAATTTATGTACAAATCCGATTTGTGCAGTAATATTATTGATTATACTTCAAAGAACATGTCTACTTGAAAACAAAAATGCTTTCTTATTAATATTGTTATTCCTAGGTTTTTGTTTCTGTAAAGGTGGATATGGCGGAAATGCAGTGAAAAGTTGCGGATGCTAATTTAAAAATAAGGGGGAGCTTAAATGCTCTCCCATTTATAAATGAGGTGATAAATATGTCAAAACATCATAAGCGTGATAGAAATAATATGGATAATAACAATAACATGAATAATAATAACAATAACATGAATAATAATGGGAATAATGGTAACAGCAATAACAATGACAATAATCAGAATAACAATGCTAATAATAATCCACTAGCACAAATGCTTAATGGAAACGGTGCAAATCCTTTGGTGGGATTAATATCTAGCCTTCTTTCAGGAAATGGTATCGGAAATGGTACTGCTAATGGTGGAAATATGATTGAGGGTTTACTTTCTGGTTTAGGAGGTAACAATAATAACATGTTAGGTAATTTACTAGGTGGGTTAGGTGGGCAGGACGGTAACATCTTAGGTAATTTACTTGATAGTTTAGGTGGTCAAGACAATATTTTAGGTAACCTTATGGATAGTTTAGGTGGCCAAAGTAATAATATGAATGGAAACTCAAATAATGGTTATAATTCAGGTAAGGTAAAATCTACAGCAAATGTAGCAAAGAAGAACAAAAACAATAGTAATAATAATGTTAATAACAATAATGATACTGAAAATAATGATACTGAAGATAATGATATAGTAAGTTCAAATAAAAATAATCAAGACAATGTATTTACAAATGTATTTTCAGGCATGGGAAATATAGATTTAAGTGAAATTTCAAATATGTTATCTGGAATAGATTTAAATAATTTAGATTTAAATAGTTCGGATTTTAATGATATGATGAATTCCATATCAAATAATGATTCTTTTGTAAATGATGATTCTTTTGAGAATAACGATGTTGAATTTAAACATACAAGTCCTAAGGAAAGTACACATAGTATTTTAGAAGACCTAGAAGATGAAGATAAGGGGCAACTTATATATATATTAGCTCATCTAGTAGATGAGCAAAAGCTTGGAATGCTCAATAGAATCGTAGAGGAAAATTCCAACTTAAGACATTAAGAGTATATAGATAAAAATTGATAAGAGAAACACATAAATTTAAAACTTATGTGTTACTTTTTTGTTTGAAACTCTTATAAATTATCACTGTTGTCATCACTGTTGTCATCAGGTTGTTCATAATTTGCCATGGTACATTTGCCATCAAGAATTCCACCCTCGGAGATCATTAATTTTTTCACCGAAATATCACCGCTGACTTTACCACAACTTTCTATAGTTAAGGTGCTTGTGCAAGAAACATTTCCATTTACTATTCCGTTTATATATGCATTATTACAGGTAATATCGCCTTTTATTCTTCCTGTTTCAGCTAATGCTACATCATCTTCACAAATTATGTTTCCATCAATAGAACCATCTATTTTAATAAGACCATTTCCATTCAAAGAACCAATTATAGAACATTGCTGGCCAATTAAAGTTTCAATTCTATTTACGTCTTTTTCTTTATTACTAAACATATACGATTCCCCCAATTTATATTATATTTTAAATTAACTACATAATAAGTTTGTAGTAAAGCGTCTTTATATAAAAATATTTTAATTTATCATTTATAATGAATAAAACTAAGCAAAAAGGTTAATATTATAAATGTAATCGGAGTTTAAATCTCCATTTGCATAAAATAAAACATTTTATGCGTAACCCCCCATCCCCCCTTGGGACCGGTAATACGGTCCCTTTTGTAAGTTTATAAATGATATTAATATTTTATACATAATGTAATAGTTTTATGTTTTTATTTAATATTTATAGAGCTAATTTTAAAAGAAGGATCTTTATTAGTATTTGGGATAAGTTTTAAAATTAATTCTATAGTATAGTTTTTGGTTTCTTTTAAATTGTTTGCTTTAGGGTCTAATAGGACATTTGCATTAGTTGCTTTAAAATTTAATGTCCATAAAACATCGCTAGTATTGCCATCTTTGTCCCAATTAAAATCTTTAAAAACAGCATCTTGGAAGGTTAAATTTACTTTTCTGTTGGATAAATCACTTAAAAGTGAAATATCATTACCATTTAAATCGGATGTAAAAAGATCTTTTGGTATAGTTAATTCAGAAACTGGAAAGGTTGCCATAAGATTTATGAAACCGAGGACTGTGGCTTTACCCATATAATTATCAACATAATTGTAGTCAAAAGATTTCAAACTATCTTGAATAAAAATATAACTAATAAGATTTAATTTTCCATCTTTAATATTCCCAGATAACATTTTAGGTGTTTTATTATTTTTACTGTCTACAAAACCTAAAATATTATTTGTGCTGCTAAATATATCTTCATATTTTTCACCAGTCCAAAGGAAAACATGCTGCACTGCTTTATTATTTACAGATGCTTGAGTAAATATTTCAGGTACCTTGTTTCTAGATATATCCATTAATGTTAGTCTCATTGGCCACTGCGAATAATAATTGCCAACGGTGTTAATTTTTTTAGAAGGCTCTAGATAATAGCATTTGTCTCCAGAATTTATTTGAATATAGTATTTATCAGCATCTGTTTTTATGTAGAGTATATCCTTGGTTCCATCACCTGTTAAATCAGCTTGCATCATTTTTGATTCATTTACTATATTAAATGTACTTATTGCATTTGTTTTGAAAAGAAATAAAAATGTAAGTGTTATGGTAAAAATGATAATAGCCAAAACATAACAAATACATTTCTTTTTTAAAAATATTATCTGTAACTTCATTTATTCCACCCCCCATTTAAATTATATGTAACAACTGTATATTTAATTAATTTATATTTAATAAATCTTAAAAATTAATATTTAATAATATAATGAGGTGAACTTATGAGAAAATCAAATATATTTTTAAAAAACATATGTATAGTTCTTTTAATTTTAATTACGGTGTTTAGTTTGTCATCTTGCAAATGGGGCAGTGATAAAAAGAGTGAAGATCAAAAAAAATTAAATATATTTCTAGATACAACAGATGAACATTCTTATAAAGTAAATAAGTTTTTAATTGATGATTACAAAAAAAACAATCCAGATGTTGTAATAAAATTAAATGATATAATAGGTGACAAAAGTAATATTATGGATACAATTAATTTGGGTACAGAAATAGATGTGATGTTCACGAGTAGAAATGACTTTATAGAACTTAGTAAAAAGGGAGTTCTAAGTGATATGGATGGAACATATGAGGACAACAATATTAATAGTAGGTATTTTAATATTATAGGTTCTTATGGAAGAATAGGTGATAAATATTATGGCATAGGGGTTGTACCATATTCTATTGAATTATTTTATAATAAAGCAAATTTAAAAAAGCTAAAAATAGCTAATCCTAATAATTTAAAAGAGTGGTTAAATGTGTTAAAGCAAATTAATGGTAAGGGATTGAAGACACCTGTCGTGTTAAATGAAGATATAGAAACGAGTGGTGTTTTGTTTTCATTAATAGCTAGCACAGGCATAAATATTCATGAGGTTGAGGAAAGTTATGATAGTGGTGAGCAAGGCTATAAGAAACTTAAAAATATGCAAGGAGTATTTGATGAATTTAACTTACTTACTAAAAATAATGGAATTACAAAAGATTCTTTTGAATTAGGTAATGAGCAAAGTGTTACTAATTTTAATAATGGTGACTCACCACTACTCATGTGTACTTCATATTATAATCCTAAACTTAATGGAAATAATATAGGTGTAATTAAAGACTATGATAATGATTCAAAGTTTGGGGCAAATATGCCTATTATAATTAACTCTATATTAAGTATCCCCGTAAATGCAAAAAATAGGAATAGTGCCGATGCTTTTATTCAATATGTATATAGTGATGAAGTTCAAGCAAGACTTGTGCAAAAGGGAATTATAACTGGAAATAAAGTTGCAAATAACAAAGTATTAGGTATCGGTAAATCAATGGTACAACATATGTATAAGGCTAATGACAATAGCATACCTATATTATATAATTTACCTAAAAAGATAAAAACCAATGTACTTTTGAGCTTGAAAAAGGTCATAAATGGAAATTATAGTTCTAAAGAATGGGAAGAGATATTAAAGGAAAGTTATAAATGATATTAATATACAAAAAAATATGCTTCAAAGTACATTATTAAATAAAAAGAAGTATGAATTAAAATTCATACTTCCCTTTATTTAATAAATTATTTTTTGCAATTTTCACATAAACCGTAAAAATAAAGTTTAGTGGCTATTACCTCATAATTAGTATATTGTTTTACATCTTCAAGTACATTTGAAAAACTTATACCTTCTATGTCATCAACTTTACCACAATTTACACATTGTATGTGAGGGTGAGGTAGCATATTACAATCATATCTAAAATTACCTTCACCAACATTAAGTTCTATAATCAGTTCAACGCTTATAAGAGTTTTTAACGCTTTATAAACCGTAGCCAAACTCATAGTAGGATATGTTGGTTGTAGAGCTTTGTAAATTATTTCAGCTGAAGGATGTTCTTTTGTAGATTGTAAATATTTGTAGACAGCAATGCGTTGAGGTGTAAGCTTTAATTTTTTCTCTTTAAAAACTGTTGTAATGTTCTCCATATACACCATCCTATAATATTATTCTATATAATATAGAACTTATTATATAATAAAAACTATTACTTGTCAAAACTATTATATAAAAGATTAATAAAAAATATTATATAAAAGATTAATAAAAAAGTAAAATTTTATTTTATTTTTAATTCATTTATAGAATTAATTACATATATTAGTAATAGAGAGAGGGAGGGTGAGCTAATACTTTGAAAAAAACATATGTACTAGATACCAATGTTATTTTATATTCACCAACTGCGATATTGTCCTTTGGTGATAATGATGTAATAATACCTGAAGTAGTATTAGAAGAATTAGATAGTTTTAAGAAAGATAAAAGTGATTTAGGAGCTAATGCTAGATATTCAGCAAGACTTATTGATGAGATCAGGAAACAGGGGAAATTAAATGAGGGCATTGATTTAGAAAGTGGGGGAAGATTGCGGGTTGAAATGAATCAATATGATACCGAAATTCCTGCTTCTTGGGGTAAAGAAAAAGCTGATAATAGAATATTGCAAGTATGCAAAGGTATTAAGGAGCAAGGGGAAGATGTTTGGCTCATAACAAAGGATATATTTTTGCGTATAAAGGCGGATGCTGCAGATATTAATGTAGAAGATTATTATGAAAAATTTGTGCCAGAGTATGACGATCAGTATACAGGGAGGATAGAGGTATTTGTGTCTCCGGAAAAGCTTACGGAGTTTTTTAGTAAAAAAAGTATAGAGGCTACTGTATTACTTGAATATAATGAGGAGTTAGAAGAGTATACTACACCATTTTTATACACAAATCAATTTTTAATAATGCATTCAATGGAAAATCCCAAACAAACTGCATTAGCGAGGTATGATGGAAAAAATATAGTACCGCTTTATTATAAAGATAGTAAACCGTTAGGAGTTATACCAAGAAATGTTGGGCAGAGATTTATGTTAGAAGCTTTAAGCATTGATTCAATAAAAGCACCACTTGTAATTATTAAAGGGCCAGCTGGAACTGCTAAAACACTATTTTCATTAGCGGTAGGGCTTCAGAAAATATTACAAGAAAGCAGTGAGCATCACCATGGTGGTGAACAACTCCTTGGTGGGGAAGAGTACAGAAGAATTTTAATTTGCAGGCCCAATGTTACTATGGATGAAGAAATAGGTTTTTTACCTGGTACAGAGCAAGAAAAGATTTCACCATTTATGAGGCCAATATTTGATAATTTAGAAATACTTGTGGAATCTGATGAAAAAGAGCGTTATAAAAATGAAAAACAATTATCAGATAAGATAAAAGACTTGTTTGATAGGAGAATTATAACTACTGAGGCGGTTGCTTACCTTAGAGGAAGGTCAATAGTTAAAAATTGGGTAATAATAGATGAGGCTCAAAACTTATCACCAAAACAAGTAAAAGCAATAATAACTAGGGCTGGAGAGGGAACCAAATTGGTTCTTATAGGTGATCCAGAACAAATAGATCATCCTTTTCTAGATAAAAGATCAAATGGATTATGTTATGCATCCGAAAAAATGAAGGGCAGTGATTTATGTTATCAGGTAACTTTAAAATATGATGAATGTGAGAGGTCTCCTCTAGCATTTGAAGGATCAAAAAAATTGTAATAAGGGTATTTATAGAAGAGAGTATAAAAATTTATACTTTCGTTTGTATAGAAGAGGGTATAAATTTTTATATTTTCTTTTGTGTAGAAGAGAGTATAAAAATTTATACTCTTTTTATACTCTCTTTTGTATTAAATTATCATATATTAGTTAAATTTACATAAATAACATAAAAATGTTGTATTAAATTATATGATTATAATGTACAATATAAAAGTACATAATAAAAGTACATAATAAAGAAAAGGATGGGAAGTATGAGAAAAATAAAAAAACGTAGAAAAACCAAAAAGCGTACAAGTACACTTGTTTTGTTATTTGTAATATTCGAATTGATTTTCACAACAATTACTGGCCCATTTATGCTTTATTATGGTCCCTTTAAAAATGTGAAGAGTACAGTGGTAGGTGCAGCAATGACTACTTATTCATTACAATGGCTTGCAACAACTTTTTTGTCTAAAGAAGCAATAGCAAAAATTATGAGTGATCAAACAGTGGATACTTTAGTTCAAAATAATTTAGATGGTGTAAAGGTAGAAAATAAAAATGATAATAGTATAGAAAGATATGATGTAAAAGGAAATAACTACAAAGGTTACATATTAATAATTAAAGACCCAACTAGGTTAAAAGTTGGTAGTAGTAGTATGCTTGGTAAGGAAGGGCAACTAACTAGTGATATTGCAAAGGATAACAATGCAATTGCGGCAATCAATGGTGGTGGATTTAGCGATGGAGATAGTGAATCAAAACACACGGGAATAGGAACAGGAGGAAATCCAACTGGAATTATAATGGGCAGGGGAAAAACGGTTCGTAATGATATAACTGATGTAGATAAAAAAACAGAGGTTGTAGCGATGACTAGTTCGGGAAGATTGTTAGTTGGTCCTCATAGCCTTTCTGAGATGAAAACAGCTGGAGTAACTGATGCAGTATCCTTTGGACCAGCACTTATAGTTGGTGGTCAGAAAACTATTACTAAAGGTATTGGTGGTTGGGGCATTGCACCTAGAACATGTGTAGCTCAGAGAAAAGATGGAGCGATAATATTTTTAGTAATTGACGGTAGGCAGTTAGCAAGTGTAGGGGCTAGTTTAAGGGAAGCACAAGATGTATTATATGATTATGGTGCTGTTAATGCTAGTAATTTAGATGGAGGTTCTTCTTCTACATTATTTTATGATGATGAAGTTATAAATAGCCCATCAGATAGTTTGGGAGAAAGGACAGTACCTTCAATTATGTATATAGAGAGTAGAAAATAAATATAGGATATTTTGAAGTTAAAGGAGAAAAAATATGAGTTGGACGAAAAGAATAAGCATATGGATAGTAGTATCTTTATCTTTGCAATGTTTAGGTCTCTTTTACATTGATCATTATTTTTTAGCTACAGGTTCAAAGGCAGTTTCCAAAAAAGTTGTCGAAGATGTAAGTACAAAGGCCAAAGATGTTGATATTACTATACCAACAAATGCAGAAAATATATTAGTATCTTATGATGCCAAATATATATCTTATTATGATGATAAAAAATTGGTGATTGTTAATTGTTTGACTGGTAAAACTAAAAACATAGTGACAGAAGATGGATGTAATGTTTCTTTTGCTTCATGGGTTCCTGGTAGAAATAGAATGTCTTTAGTAGAAAAAGAAAGTGATGATGAATCTAGTGATTTAATATTATATTCTTACGATGTAGTAAAAGGTGAAAAAGTAAAGAACATAAAATTAGATTGGGGTGGTACTAACCCTAAAGTAGAAGATATACAATCAGCGCCATTAACAGGACTTACTTACGTGAAGGTATCAAACAATGCTAATAAAAGCAGCATTTATAGAATCGATAGAGATAGAACAATGTCAAAAGTCGATACAATACCTAAGCTCGTGGGCAATATCACATTGATTCGCCATGAAGATAAATTGGTCTATGAAGGCGCGGTTTATAATAAAATATATGTTACTGGTAAAAGTAGTGCTATAAGTGTGGGCGATGTTGATAAACTTACCTTAATTGGATCTGATAATGATGATAATATATATCTTGCACAATTAAAAGATAATTTAATAAGCAAAGTTTATTATGGTAAAACATCACAAGATACTAGTACATGGAAAACTATTAATTTACAAACACCTTGTGTTAAAGAAAATTTATTTGTAGCAGGTAGTGGTAAAATATATCAAAATGATCCGCTAAAAAAGATCATAAAAGATATAAATTCTGGAACTCAAACTAGTTATAAAGGTAAATTTGTCCAATTATATAATAAGGGAGTAGTATCTCTTGAAAATAACAAAATATCTTTTGTGCTTTTTAAGTAATAAGTGGAGCCAGACTATGCCTTTGGCATAGTCTTTTGTTTACTAAGAAATTTGAAATTATAAGTTTATATTAGATATTAAGTGAGTTTATAAAAAACGAATGTGAGGGGGAGTAAATTTGGATACACAGCAAATATTGTATAAAATTTTAATGATACCAGCAATTTTAATAGCATTTACATTCCATGAGTATGCACATGCTATTGTAGCAGATAGGTTAGGAGATAAAACTCCTAGATTTCAAGGGAGACTTACACTTAATCCAATTGCTCATATAGATCCAATAGGATTTATTCTGATTTTATTAACGGGATTCGGATGGGCGAAACCCGTTGAAACAAACCCTAGTTCTTATAAAAATTATTATAGGGATGATTTAAAAATTTCATTTGCGGGTCCATTTGCAAATTTAATTATAGGGTTTGTATTTGCAATTTTCACGGTGCTGTTTTGGAAATTTTCACCTAGTCAGGGTACGATATTTACCATTATTATAGAAATATTAAAGATTACAGTATCTATAAATTGTATGTTGTTTTTTCTTAATTTAGTTCCAGTGCCAGGATTCGATGGATATCATATAGTTAGGGATTTGTTTCCAAAGTTTTTTTACAATATGTCAGATACTTTTACTAGATATCAATTTTTGATATTTTTGGTTTTAATATTACCTATATTACCTGGCAATCAATCAGTTTTCACTTATATTGTGCAAGTGCCAGCTGATTGGGTATATAATATTTTTATGAACATTGCTACAATGCTTCAATAAGAAGTCATGATTTAATAAAAAAAGTTGAAAATTGTTATTATTATAAATGTAAGGAGAAAATATATGCGCTTAAGAAAAAAATATTGGGCTAGGCCGGAGCTAGAAGCTAGCCATATTGTAAGAACAGATCAATATGATCATAAAGGAAATTGGAGTGAAGAATTTAAAAATGAAAATGAAATACATCTGGAGCTTGGATGTGGTAAGGGCAGTTTTATTGCAGAAAAATCTAGGCAAAATGATAACATTAATTTTGTAGGTATAGATTTAAAAGATGAGGTATTAGTGTTTGCACTTAGAAAAGTTATAGAAGTTCGCGCGGTTAAGGCAGAGCAAAATATAAATGTACGTCTTATGCCTTTAAACATTATGTTTATTGATGATGTATTTGCAAAGGATGAGATAAGTAGAATTTATATAAATTTTTGTAATCCTTGGCCCAAAGAACGACATAATAAAAGAAGATTAACTCACACTAAATTCTTAACAAATTACAAGAAATTTTTAAAAGTTGAATCTGAAGTTTGGTTCAAAACAGATGATATAGATTTGTTTGAAGACTCTGTAGAATATTTTAAACAATGCGGTTTTGAAATATTATTTTTAACATATGATCTTCATAAAAGTGATTTTGAAGAAAATGTAATTACGGAATATGAAGCTAAATTTACAAGTATAGGTAAGAAAGCTATGTTTTTAAGGGCAAGGTTAATTAAAGAGAATTAATAGGTTTAACAAATCATATAAAAGATAAATAAAGTTATTAACAAAGTTGTCCACATTAGGTCCATGAAATTATGGATTAATGTGGACAATTTATAAAAAAAATTGGCCAATACAGTAGTTAATATGTGATATAATATTTTCAGGTGCTGAGCATCTTTCCGAATGAAATAAAAAACAATCCTTTAGAGATTGAGACTATAGGTAAAAATATAACTATAATTAAATAGATTTTTTAGGTGCCTTTTATTGACCAGCTACTTTGTAGATTAAGCTACGTGGTGGATGAATTGATAGGGTGAAAAGGGAATGTGGTGTAAGTCCACAGCAGCCCCCGCTACTGTAATTGATAGCAAACTTATAATAACTTTGCAATAATGGAAGAGATAAGAGAGTGTTTATCAAGAGCCAGGAGACCTGCCTAAATTAGTAATATTAAGCTTTCGGCGGGAAAGAACTTGTAGGTTTTAAGTTAGTGCAATAAAACATTGTATATAACAGCAGGTGTGATAGCTTGCTGTTTTTTATTTTTAAAAATGCAAATAAGAATCTAAGAAAAACACGAGGGAAGGGAGAAAAAGTAATGGCTAAAATAATGGTTCAAGGAACGGCTTCATCTGTAGGGAAAAGTATACTAGTTACAGCGTTATGTAGAATTTTAAAACAAGATGGGTTTTCCGTATGTCCTTTTAAGTCACAAAACATGTCATTAAACTCTTATATCACATTGGATGGAAAAGAAATGGGACGTGCACAGGTGCTTCAAGCATATGCAGCAGGTCTTGAGCCAGAAGTATTTATGAACCCAATATTATTAAAACCTACCTCAGATAAAAAGTGTCAAATTATAGTTAATGGAAAGGTTTATGGAAATAGTACAGCTATGGAGTACCATAACATGAAACTAAAATTCAAGGACATGCTAAAATCACAGTTTGAAGAATTAGAAAAGAAGTTTGATATTATAGTAATGGAGGGAGCAGGTAGCCCTGCAGAAATTAATTTAAGAGAAAGAGATATAGTAAATATGGGAATGGCAGAACTTATAGATGCCCCCGTAATACTTGCTGGAGATATAGATAAGGGTGGTGTGTTTGCATCACTTGCAGGAACTATGCTTTTACTAAAGGAAGATGAGAAAAAAAGAGTTAAAGCTACTATTATAAATAAATTTAGAGGAGATTTAGAAATCTTAAAGCCTGGACTTACAATGCTTGAGGATATTATACATATTCCTTGCGCAGGGGTAGTTCCTTACTTTAGATTAGACCTTGAAGATGAGGATGGCGCAGTAGAGTTTAATAAGAAAATTACTGCACCTATTGACATAGTAGTAATAAAACTTCCGCATATATCAAATTTTACAGATTTAGATGCATTGAAGGCAGAGGAAGATGTATCAGTTAGATTTATTACAACTAAAGAGGAATTAGGAAATCCAGACTTACTTATAATCCCTGGAACTAAAAATACCATTGACGATTTAATTACCATAAGGGATTCAGGACTTATGGACGCCGTTAAAAAGTACAGTAACAAAGGAACAATATTGGGCATTTGTGGAGGATATCAAATGCTAGGTAATAGTTTAAGTGATCCAAGTGGTGTAGAGGGAAGTTTTGATAAGGTAGAGGGAATGAAGCTTTTAGACATAGATACATTATTTGAAGATGAGAAAATAACTACAAGAGTAAAGGCTCGTAGCATTAACATGAAAACTAGTAACGTTAAGACTTATGGTTATGAAATACATATGGGTAAATGTAGTTATGGGCAAAAGGCAAAACCTATATTTGAAATATATGATAGGAATGGTGAAAACACTTTATCCTTTGATGGAGCAATTAACGAAAGCGGAAATGTTATGGGGACGTATATTCATGGGGTATTTGATGGAACGGAATTTAGAGAGTTTATTATTAATTCATTAAGAGTAAAAAAATCTATAAAACCTAAAAAATCTAAGACTTATGAGAATCTAAGAGAAAAAGAAATAGACAAGCTTGCGGATATAGTAAGAGAGAATATAGACATGGATATGATTTATAAGATCATTGGGATAAAAAAGCGGGGACGGTTAACAACTAATTAGTGTTTAATGTTTCTAAAAGGCGGGGACGGTTAACAACTAATTAGTGTTTAATGTTTCTAAAAGGTGGGGACGGTTAACAACTAATTAGAATTAGTAGGAAAAATAAGATAGCGAGGAATTATAATGGAAATGTTGTTTCAAATGAATATAATGGATTTAATAGCAGCAATTTTGTTAGATTTATTAATTGGAGATCCGTATTGGTTTAAACATCCGGTGATTTATATAGGCAAACTTATTAGGGTCTTAGATAAATTCGGTAGAAAGTTATGTAAAACTCATAGGCAAATTAAAATATTTGGTGGAATAATTGTAGTTATAGTAGCATTTTCTAGTTTTTTAGTCCCATTTATAATTTTAAGAATATCCAAAGAGTTCTTTTGGGTATATAATATTCTTAATATCATTTTGCTTTGGACAACAATAGCAACAAGATGCCTCCACACGGAGGGCATTAAGGTTTATGATGCTTTGGTTAAAAATGATATCGATGATGCAAGAATTAAATTATCGTATATTGTAGGAAGAGATACTATAGACCTTTGTGTTGACGAAATAATTAGGGCAGATGTGGAGACTATTGCGGAGAATACGGCGGATGGTGTTATAGCTCCCATATTGTATGCAATACTAGGGGGAGCTCCACTAGCTATGATGTATAAGGGTATAAATACTATGGACTCAATGCTTGGATATATGAATGAAAAATATAAATACATTGGATTCTTTCCAGCAAAAACAGATGATGTATTTAATTATGTGCCTGCAAGATTAACTGGATTTTTAATCTGCCTTGCAGCTCCAGTTGTTAGGGGAAATATTTTAGATAGTATAAAAGTAATGATAAGGGATAGAAAAAATCATAAAAGCCCTAATTGTGCTTATCCTGAAGGTGCAGTGGCAGGAGCTATGAGAGTCCAATTAGGTGGAACAAATGTATATTTTGGAGAGAAAATGTATAAACCAACTATAGGAAATAGAATAAAAGATTTAGGTAGGGAACATATTGTGGATACAATAAAATTAATGTATGGATCATTGTTTTATATAACATTAGTATGTGTAATATACGAAATATGCCGATATATATAATAAATATGGAGCATTATCAATAGTTAAGTATTTTTGGAGATGATATAATGATACAACTTATAGGGGTAAAACATGATGTTAAAATAGAAATTAGAGAAAAACTTTCAATTATACCCAAACGTCAAGAAAGGTCCCTTGAGGCTCTTGCTAATATTTGTGATGAGGCGGTTATTTTAAGTACCTGTAATCGGATAGAAATATATTTTAAGTCAAAAGATGAAGACATTGTTAAGAAGATATTTAATGCACTAAATTGGGATGAGTCTTTAATAAAGTGTGTATTTAATTATAAGGAAGAAAAAGCAGTACAGCACTTGATGGAGGTAGTTTGCGGGTTTGATTCACTATTACTTGGGGAAGATCAAATACTAGGTCAAGTTAGGGATGCGTATGAAGTAGCAAAGGACTCTGGGGCAACTAAAAAGGAATTTCAGAGGCTTTTCGAAAATGCTATTGCTTGTGGTAAGAATTTTAGAACTAAATCTAAAACAGGTGAAATACCAGTTTCTTCGTCATCGATGGTAGTTAAAAAAGCAATAGATATGGGATATAAAAATTTTATGGTATTAGGTTATGGTACGGTTGGACAATTAACTACAAAATATATACTAGAAGGAAAAATAGATTCATTATATATTGCGGTTAGAGATGCTCAAAAGGTTGATATAGAGGACCCACGAATGAAAATAATACCTTTTAATGATATACAAAAACATTATGAAAAGGTAGATTGTGTTATATCTTGTACCACGGCTCCTCATACGGTGGTTCGTTTAAATGAGTTACCAAGCAAGCACTTGTTATTGTTTGATTTAGCTGTGCCAAGAGATATTGAGGAAATAGTAAGTGGAAATCCTTTATATGAAGTTTATGATATAGACAAGATAAGGGATATTCATGATGCAAATTTTAAAATACGTAAGGATTCAATGAAAAATAATAGATATATTGTGGACAAAGCCATAATGGAATTTGTAGAGTGGAAAACTATAGAAGAGTTGTCGCCTTTTATTAAAATGATAAAACATAATGGTGAGGATATATATAAGGAAAGACTTGCAACTTTTAAGCATAAAAAAGAGACAAAAGATAATGAAAAATTAGCAGAGATTTTATTAAAGAGCACTTCAAATGCCTTTGTAAATAAAGCTATACAGGTTTTAAAGGAGGAACATTTGAAGGGGAGGTCTAAGGAATGCGAAGATATAATAAGCAGGATTTTCCAGAGATAAATTATACCATGATTTCACTTCTATCAAATAAAGTTAACATACTTATTGTTGGTGGAGGAGAGGCTGCTTTTATAAAATGTATAACGTTTTCAAAGGAAGGCTGTAATGTTACTGTGGTTTCAAAAGAGTTTAACAAAAAGTTTTATAAGTTAAAAGATGTTTCTAATATAAAATTAATAAAAGATGAATATAAAGAGTCTTATGTTGATATTAATCATATTGTAATTATTGCAACAAATAATAATATTTTAAATAAATCTATAAAAAATTACTGCGATGAAAAATATAAGTTATATTTAAACTGTGAAGATTTCACGCAGGGGTTAGTAGTTAAACCAGTTCAAAGGGATACTTCTAATATGAAGTTTGCATTACATACTAAAGGCGGTAGTCCTAAAACATCACTTTTTATGTCGAAAATTATAGAAGATAAAATTTACGAGTATTCGAATTTTATAGATTATACTTGTAGTATTAGAAATATAGTTAAGATGAGACCCCAAAAAAAAGAAATCATGAATTTTGTATGTAGTGAGGATTTCTTTTTTTTCTATACTAAGGATGTACAAAATGTTATCTTAGAAATGTTTTATGGAACTTTATCGGTATCTACCCCAGGGGTGTAGCGAACATCAGCGCACATCTACCCCAGGGGTGTATTAGAATTTGAGGAGGGCAAGATTTTGAAAATTAATATAGGAACTAGAAGAAGTGAACTTGCACAAGTGCAGGCAAATACAATTATGGCTATGATTAAAGAAAAGTTCGATATTGATTCAGAGAAGGTGCTAATTGAAACAAAGGGAGATAAAATTCTAAATGTTACTTTGGATAAAATAGGCGGTAAAGGACTTTTTGTAAAGGAAATAGAGTTTGCAATGATAGAGCAAAAAGCTGATATGGCAGTACATAGCATGAAAGATGTTCCCTATGATGTGCCAAAAGAGTTTGAAATAGTTGCAATCCCAGTGAGGGAAGATGTTAGAGATGCATTTGTTGCCTTTGATAATATCAGCTTCTATGATTTACATGAGGGTGCAAGAATAGGTACCAGCAGTATAAGGCGGGGTACACAAATTAAAATTCTAAGACCGGATATTGAAATTGTCCCTATAAGGGGTAATGTACAGACCAGAATAGCAAAGATAAAAAAGGAAAATCTAGATGGAATAATACTGGCAGCGGCAGGTCTAAAAAGACTAGGCATGGAAAATATAATTACTAATTATTTTAGCATAGATGAGATAGTACCAGCAATAGCTCAAGGTGCACTAGGAATAGAAATGGTTAAAAATCATCCGCAAATAAATATGATTAAAAAATTAGATTGTTACGATGCTAGAATATGTGTAGATGCTGAGCGAAGTTTTATGGCAACGCTTAATGGAGATTGTCACGATTGTATAGGAGCATATGCTTATCTTGATAATGACCTTATGCACATGACTGGAGTATACAGAGTAAATGGAAAAATAGTTAAAAAACAATTATCGGGAGATAAAAATGATTATATAAAATTAGGTGATGATTTAGCTAAGAAGATACTTGAAAACAAATAGGCTTATGAAAAAATAAGGAGTGGATACAATGGGAAAGGTTTATTTAATGGGAGTCGGTCCAGGAGATGAGGAGTTAATAACTCTTAAAGCTATAAGAATGCTTTCAAAGTGCACAGCTGTTATGTATGATAGGCTTGCGAGTACTAGTATACTTAAATATCTAAAAGCGGATTGCTTAATATATTATTGTGGAAAAGAGCCAGGGTGTCATTATAAAACTCAGGATGAAATAAATGATATGTTAGTAACTCTTGCTAAAGAAGGTAACATTGTTGGAAGGATTAAGGGCGGAGATCCATTTGTATTTGGAAGAGGTGGAGAGGAAGCATTAGCTCTGCTTCACGAAAATATTGAATTCGAAGTTATACCAGGAATAACTTCACCAATAGCAGTCTTAAATTATGCTGGAATACCTATAACTCATAGAGGAATAGCTCAAAGTTTTCATGTATTCACTGCGATGAGTGCAGAAAAACTAGAGATTGATTGGAAGGCAGTTGTAAGCCTTGGTGGAACCTTAGTGTTTATGATGGGATTTAAAAACTTAGAAAAGATAGCACAAAGTCTTATATTCAATGGAAAAAATAAAAGTACACCTTGCGCAGTGATAATGAGAGGAACTACGTCGAAGCAAAAAAAGGTAGTAGGAACTTTAATAGATATTATAGGCAAGGTTCAAGAAGCAGAAATATCTTCTCCTTGCATTATTGTAATAGGGGAAGTAATCCAGTTTAATGATCAATTTAATTGGTATGAGAAGAAACCGCTGTTTGGCAAGAATATTTGTATAACTAGGTCAAAAGCTCAAGCAAAAGAATTAAGGGAAGAATTGATAGATTTAGGAGCAGAGGTGCTTGAGATAAATTCTATTGAATTTAAAGATACTTCAATTAACTTAGATAAATTTAAGGGAAGGCTTACGGGCTATGATTTCATAACATTAACAAGTGTAAATGGAGTTAATTACTTTTTTGATTACTTAAGAGATATTAAATTTGATGTTAGAAAACTTAAAGCTAAAGTTGCAGCAATAGGATCAGCTACTGCAAAGGCTATTGAAAACAGAGGCATTATACCAGATATTGTGGCAGATCATTTTGTTGCTGAAAGTTTGTTTGATAAAATGAGAGGTTATGTAAAAGAATATGACAAGGTGTTAGTACCTAGGTCAAAAGATGCACGGCCTTATTTAGTTGAAGCATTAAGAAATGCAGGATGCATTGTTGAGGAAGTTTTCACTTATGAAACGGTTTGTGGCAAATTAAAATCAGATAATGAAATTAAAGATGTAGATGTAATAGTCTTTACTTCACCATCAACAGTTAAAAATATGATTAAGATGGTAGGAATTGAAACTATACAATCTAAAAAAGCAATTGCTATAGGACCAATAACTGCAAAAGCATTAATAGAAGTAGGAGTGAACCCAACTATATGTGATGTTTATAGCGTAGAAGGTGTTATAAATAAACTTTTAGAAATGTAATAATGATTTAATAGTAGAGAAAATTATTATTACTAAGGATTTTGTGATTATTTAATAACAATTTTATGATTATTTAATAATAAATTGTGGATAACATTAAAATATATTTAATTAGGAGTGGATAACTTTGTTTAAAAGAAATAGAAGATTAAGAGAAACAAAATATATAAGAGACTTAGTGCGTGAAACAGTATTAACTTCATCAGACTTTATATTTCCCATATTTATAGTAGAAGGTGAAAACATTAAAGAAGAGATATCTTCAATGCCAGGAAATTATCATTTTTCTTTAGATAGACTCCATGAGATTATTGAAGAGGTTATCGAAGTAGGTGTGCGCGGAGTAATTTTATTCGGATTACCAGATCATAAAGATGAAGTAGGCTGCGGAGCTTACGATAAAAATGGAATAATTCAAAGAGGAGTTAAAAAGATTCGCGAAATATCAAAAGATTTAGTTATAATAACAGATGTATGTATGTGTGAATATACAAGTCATGGACATTGTGGAATATTAGATGGAACAAAGGTTGATAATGATAAGAGTCTAAAATATATAGCAGAAATAGCATTATCTCACGCTGAGGCTGGAGCTGATATGGTAGCACCATCGGATATGATGGATGGACATGTTTCCGCAATAAGAGAACTTTTAGATAGTAATGGATATAAAGATGTATTAATAATGGCTTATAGTGCAAAATATTCATCAGCGTTTTATGGCCCCTTTAGAGAAGCGGCTAATTCAACGCCTCAATTTGGAGATAGAAAATCATATCAAATGGATCCAGCAAATATAAGAGAAGCCATGAGAGAAATAGATGCTGACGTTTGCGAGGGCGCAGATATAATAATGGTTAAACCAGCGTTATCATATTTAGATGTAGTAAGATGGGCTAGGGATAGACATGATGTGCCAGTAGCCGCTTATAGTGTTAGTGGAGAGTTTGCTATGGTAAAAGCTGCTGCAAAGATGGGCTTTATTGATGAAAAAGCTATAGCTATGGAAATGCATTTATCTATGAAAAGAGCAGGAGCAGATATGATAATTACTTATTATGCAATTGATTTATGTAAGTGGCTTAAAGAGTAATTGTGAACTTGAGGTTTACAATTTATTATAGATAATTGAGAATTAAAATAAAATATTTAGAAAAGAGGAAATTACTATGAGAAATTTAGATATATTTAATGAATCAAAGAAGTATATGCCTGGTGGTGTTAATAGCCCAGTAAGAGCATATAAAGATGTAGCTGTAACTCCTCCGATTATTAAAAAAGGTAAGGGTGCTTACATTTATGATGAAGATGGTAACAAATACATAGATTTTGTATGCGCTTGGGGTCCTATGATACTTGGGCATTGTGATGATGATGTAGTAAAAGCTATACAAAATACTGCAGCAGAGTCGATTGCTTTTGGTGCATCTACAGAGATAGAATTAAAACTTGCAAAACATATTTGCTCAACTGTAGACAGCGTAGAGATGATTCGAATGGTTAATTCAGGTACAGAAGCTACTATGAGTGCAGTAAAACTTGCAAGAGGTTATACAAAAAAGAATAAAATGATTAAATTTGCAGGATGTTATCACGGACATGCTGGTGGATTTTTAGTCGAAGCAGGTTCAGGAGTGCTTACTGAAGGAATACCAGGCTGCGCAGGGGTCCCTAAAGAAAGTATTGTAAATACATTAATAGCAAATTACAATGATATAGAAAGTGTAAAAGTTTTGTTTGAGAAATATAGTGATGATATCGCTTGCGTAATTATTGAGCCAGTAGCAGGTAATATGGGAGTTATTCCAGCAGAGAAAGAGTTTTTATTAGAACTTAGAAAAATATGTGATAAATATAATAGTCTACTTATTTTTGACGAAGTAATGAGTGGATTTAGAGTAGCATACAAAGGTGCACAAAGTATATATGGAATCTATCCTGATTTAATTACTTATGCAAAAATCATGGGAGGCGGACTTCCTTGCGGTGCTTATGGTGGTAAAAAAGAAATAATGGAGATGTTATCACCTATGGGACCAGTTTATCAAGCAGGTACAATGTCTGGAAATCCAGTTGTAATGGCAGCAGGTTATGCAAGTTTAACTAAGCTTTATAACAATCCAAGTGTTTATGAAAACATGGAAAAGCTATCACAAAAACTTCAAAAGGGATTACTAGAAATTGCAAAAGAAAAAGGTATACCTATGGTAGTCAACAGATGTGGTTCAATGATTACAGCTTTCTTTACAAAGAAGAGTGAAGTTAGAAATTTTGAAGATGCTAAAACTTGTGATGCAAAATTATTTGCAAAATATTTTGAGCATATGATAAAAAGTGGGATAAATATTGCACCTTCTCAATTTGAAGCAATATTCTTATGCACTAAACATACGGATAAGGATATTGAATCATTCTTAGAAACATTTAGGAGTTTTGAATTATAAGAAGTTAAGAATAACCTTATTTACTGTTTCATTTTTTCTAAAAAAGTGCTCAAGTGATTAATTTTAAATCACTTGAGCACTTTTTTTATAAACATAGGTTATTTAATATTGTAGCGCCCATGAGATGATTTAATTATTGATTTTCCCAAAAGTTATAAATATATGCTTATTAAGTTGAATACTCTATTAAGAGAAAATAAATTGTGGTATAAAAATAATCTCATATACCATATGCAAAATTATTATAAAAGGAGTGGTTTTATGCGAATATCTGGATTTTTGTCTGTTTTACAACAGCTTAATTCTATGGTAGAAGATCCCACTGGAATCAGTGGTTTTGCTAGCGAATGTATGAGAATTATTGCAGTCGTAACTTTTTTATTTACATTCCTACAATGTTTTTTAGGGTATAAACTGTTTAAGTTTTGGGTTGCTATTTGTGGCTTTTTTACATTTGGAATAATGGGTGGAGTAGTTAGTAATATTAGTTCGGACAATGCAGGTATGCTAATGTTAATTGTTATACTATCTGGTTTGCTAGGTGTATTTATAACATTTAAATTGTATAAATTAGGTATTTTTATACTTTGTGGATTTATGGGATTTTTATTAGGAGATGTACTTACACAGTCAATTACATTAGGAATTATTATGGCATTGGTTTTAGGAGTATTAAGTGTTTTTTTTGTAAGACCAGTAATAATTGTTTCCACAAGTTTATTAGGTGGATTAATTGCGGGAATAAGCTTAGCTATAGTATTAGGCATAAGTAGCTTTGCGACTAGTATAATTATAGGTGTTTTATTTGCTATATTTGGAATGCTAGTGCAATTTGCAACAAATAAGAAAATTAGTAATGCAAATGAAGATAACTCACAAAATAATACGCTAATTGTTTCATCAATAAAGGACTCATCAATGAAATCAAGTAGCAATTTTTTTGCAAAGGAAAAAAATAAAATTGAAATAGAAAATTTAATTGTTATGGAAAAAGCAAGTGGACTAACCTTGGATGAAGTAGCGGAGGATCTGGAAGGAGCATTATATTCCATTAAAACTCTAAAATATATAATGCCATTTGTTGAATATATTTTATACTTTGCATGCTTCATAGTAATTATATATCCTTTATTTATGGCGAGTGGGCTAATAGATGGTAATATTTCATTATTACTAGTTATAGGCATCTTATGTTTTGCAAAGAAAAAATATAATGCCATTGCTATAGCTTTTTCATTTGTTACAATCTCAAAATTAGTAATGATAGTAATGATACCTTCTTCTTTTGATAAATTACCTATTGTATTAATTGATACAGCAATTACAGGATTTATTTCATTTATAGCATTGAAATATTTTTTTAAATCAGAAAGTGTCGTTAATTTTAAAAATAGGTTGGTAGAGTTGTTTAACAAACAAAGGATAATTCAAAACAAGCAAAGAAAAAAGCAACATCAAGAAAATAACGTTAAAGAAATTACGTATTGCTGGAACTGCGGTGAAGTGAACAATATAACTGATAATTTTTGTAGAAACTGCGGTGGAAGATTATCTAGGGAAATAAAGCAAGTTACGGATAAAGAGGCTGGGGAAGCGTCGTTTATAAATCATAGTGAAAAGTAAAAAATTAATTCCCGTATAAATTAAAAGAAAATTTCTGAAGTATACTCTTCTGTTGTATAATGAAATATATATTGTAACGGAATAAATCAGGAGGTTCAAAAATATGAGGTTTATTAAAGATGATGAATTTATACGGGGCAATTGCCCAATGACAAAGGAAGAGGTAAGAATATTAAGTGTAGTAAAGCTAGAACTTGAAGATGAGTATAGAGTTATAGATATTGGTGCTGGAACAGGGTCTGTAAGTATTCAGATAGCGCAGATATGTAAAAATGGTGAAGTTATAGCTATAGAAAAAGATAATGAGGCGTTAGAGGTTTTAAAACAAAACAAAGAAAAATTTAAGACAAGTAACTTAGAAATAATAAATTTCGATGCTATGGAGATAGAGGCAAATATAATAGGAAAATTTGACGCTATATTTGTAGGTGGAAGTGGTGGAAATATAGCTGATATTATTGAAAAGTATGGCGATAAACTAAAAAAAGGTAAAAATATTGTTTTAAACTTTATAACTATAAACAATGTATACAAGGCTATGGAAGCTTTAAAAGAGTTAAATTATGAAGTAGAATGTGTACAAATTCAAGTAAGTAAGACAAAAGGAAAGAGTTATATGTTGATGGCTAATAATCCTATATTTGTGGTAACTGGAAAAAAAATATAGGGTATTCCTATGACTTTCTCTTGAGTGACTCCAAATAAGAGTTTGAAACATGAAATTACATTAAGAAATTCTAATCTTTTGCAAATAGAAAATTCTCTATCCTCTGGGTCGTTCTCTGGGGCACGTAATAATTATTAATTGTTACGTTCTCACATTCAACCTCCTGGCTCAGGTTCGCTAGCCTGCCGTCCTGGCAGTCTCACGAGAATTTTATATTTGCAAGAGAAGAATTTTAAATAGAATTTCAATTGTTTCTGCTCTTCTTATTTTGAGTCACTGACTGAGAAAGTCATATTATTATGTAGTATCGTAATAATAACCTAAGAGTGATAATACATAAAAAAATAATAAACTCAATTGTGAAAAAGTGAAACTATTTATAGTTTAAGGAGGTATGGGTCTGTGAAAAAAGAAAGTATATTTACAAAATGTTCATTAGGCATTTTGATAGTATCCCTTTTGGTATTAGTAAATGAGTTTATTCAACTAATACCGACTCATTCTAAACGTTTAGAAGGACTATTATTATATTTCGGACCATCTATATTTGCAATTATTGGTGGAATCCTTTCAATAATTGGATTAATTAAACATAAAACAAAATTAGGGGTATTTTTAATAGCAATTAATGTTATATTATTATTTTGGCCAATGATTCTTATGTATGTAGGAACCCTCATTTGGGGAGTATAACAATCCATAAATGTTGTAAAATATAAAAGAGAAGCAATAAAAAATAACATGCTAATTATAAAATTAATTAGTATGTTATTTTTATTTGTATAAAGTTATCTAAAGCATAAAAGAGAGATGCATATATCATTGTAGATAACAAGTTTACCTATTATATACTTTGTAAGGTTAACTTGACATGGAAATAAAATAATGTTATATTTTACAATATAATGTTAACATTATGGAGGCGCAAATTAATGAAAAATAGAGTAAAAGAATTTCGTGAATCACTTGGATTAACTCAAGAACAATTAGGAGAACTTGTAGGTGTATCAAGACAAGCAATTAACTCCATTGAAACAGAAAAATTTGAGCCGTCTATATGGTTAGCTTATGATATTTGTAAGACATTCCATAGTCCTATAGAGAAAATTTTTCTGTTTAAAGAAAGTGTAAGAAAATCAAGAGCACAACAAAGTAGGGGGTGTAGTTTAAATGGCGTTAAGACAAATTAGATTTTTTGATGATGAAATATTAAGAAAAAAGAGCAGAATAGTTGAATTGGTAGATGATAAAATAAGACAAATACTAAATGATATGGCAGAAACTATGTATAATACAGAAAATGGTGGAGGCTTAGCAGGCCCACAAGTAGGCATATTAAAACGATTAGTTGTAATAGATATGGGGCAAGGACTTATAAAACTAGTTAATCCAAGGATAATTAAGCATGAAGGTATTCAAGAAGTTATAGAGGGATGTTTAAGCATTCCAAATACATTTGGAAAGTTAAAAAGACCTGCAAAGGTTACGGTAAAAGCATTGAATGAAAATGGTGATGAGATTATATTGACTGGTACAGGAGATTTAGCAAAATGTTTTTGCCATGAAATAGATCATTTAGAAGGCATTCTTTTTACTGATTTAGTTACTGAATATATAAAGTAATGAATTGAAGAAGTTTTTGCTATGAATCCAAATCTATTGATAGGAACAGTTAAGTGTTATTTATATTTTGCGAAAGTGAGGTAGATTAACTATGAAACATAAAAGTGTAAAATCAGAGCGTGGGACAACTCATTATTGGATAAACAAAAGTGGAAATGCAAGGTGCATTGTGTTTACACATGGGTTAACTGCCAATCATATGATGTTTGAAAAACAGGTCGAATATTTTTCAAATAAATATACTGTAATTACATGGGATGTCCCTTTGCATGGAGAATCTCGTCCTTATACTAATTTTTCTTATGAAAACACCGCTATAGAATTGAAAACAATACTTGATGTCGAGAATATTCAGCAGGTAATATTGGTTGGTATGTCAATGGGTGGATACCCAAGTCAAGAATTTGCAATACAATATACTAATAAAGTAATTGCGTTTATTGCTTTAGATACTACACCATTAGGTCAAAGCTACTATTCTGCATTAGACAGATGGTGGTTGAAACAGGTTGAACCCATGGCAAAATGGTTTACTGATAAAATGTTGCGTAATAGTATGGCAAAATCCGTTTCAAAAACACAATACGCCTATGATATGATGCTTAAAATGCTAGAGCCTTTGAGTAAGGCAGATATTGTTGAACAAATGGGCATAGCATATGGCAAAGTTTTTGACAGAAAGGAATCAGTACATTATAATTTCCCTGTTCTGATTTTAGTGGGTGAATATGATAAAACAGGAAAAGTGAAGCAGTATTGTGAAGCATGGTCGAAAAAAGAGGGCTATCCGCTCCATATAATCAAAGGCGCATCACATTTTTCTAATGCAGATAATTATGATGATGTTAACAAAGAAATAAATAATTTCATTTGTGGATTATGAGCATAAACAATAATTATAGCTTTTTATGCTCATTGGGTTATATCACCTTAGTTCTTTTACTCCTAATCTCCGCCACAATAAAGACAACAAAAGGTATTATAACTTCAAAAGGAAAAGAACAATATTGCCATATATTTGAAATCAAGAAATGAGATTCCATGGTGCTTTGGGTAACAAAAAAAGAGAAGCTTAACATTAGAAGAACTACAGGTGTTGCAATAAATTTGTAATCATCAAACCCGAGAACCTTTGAAATTCCATTACAAACTGCAAAAGTAGCTATACTTACTTTAATAAAGGCACACACTAAAAACACTATAATTACTGTCAATTCAAGTCTTTGAAGAAGACCTAGGCTAATAATGCCTACTGCCATGCTAGAAGGAAAGTATTCTCTAGATATGGTATCACTGCTCAATACTAAAATATTTCTTAACACTGTTAAGGCTATAAGTCCTCCACTTATGAGTATACCTACTATAAAGCTTTTTTTGTAATTTTTTACTTTAGATATATTTGAAAATATTGTTGTAAAAACTACGATTTGACCAAAGGGATAAGTAAAACTTGAAAAAACACCTTTAAACAATGGAGTTACACCATTGTTTAGTATTGGTTTTAATCTGTTAATATCCATTTGTGAAATTGATAATAAAGGTACAATTAGAACTATTGAAATTATAACCCAACTAAAAAATTCTGACCATCGTCCTAAGACTTCAATACCTGCTTTTAAACTCCATATAACTAGCATAGCAAAAAAAATCATTGGTACTACCACAGGTGTATCAGCAAATACTAAAGTATTAGTAAATTCTGCTATGATTTTAAAGATTAAGGCTGCATCATAAAAGAAAAACCATATCATTAGTATACTTAATAGTTTTCCAATATAATTCCCCATGACCAGCGGAAGTATATCAAATAAATCCTTTCCAGGATATAAAGATAAAATTCTAGAAAACATAAGTACCAATATAATAGAAAAGGGAATAGCAATAATTACTGCTATCCAGGCATCTTGTTTTGCTTGAGTTCCAGATCCTATCAAAAGAGAATTTCCAAGTAAAAAAAGTATTATTAATATAGTTGCTTGTCTTTCAGAAATAGCTTCGTTTTTCATTTATTACCCCGACTTTATTTATTTTAATTATTCATATGTATTAGTTTTACCCATATATAGTTATATATAACCTTATACTATTGAAGATATTAATATTTTTATAAAGTAAAGTATACAAAACTAATGTATTTCGTTCCAAAGGAACGAAGAGCTCATTCCTCAAATGTAGCAATACATAATAAAATGAACTTCCTCTTGAAGTAACCTTAAATAAGAAGTGCAGAAACAATTGAAATCCCATTTAGAAATTCTTCTTTGAAAAATTAAATGCAAAGGATATGTACCATATGTGCAGCCTATCGGCTAAAAGATTTTTATACGCAAAAAAAGTATATATTACGTATAATGCATTAATCGTATTGCAATACGCGTAATATATACTTTTTTATTTTTTATTTAGAAGTTAGATATCCTTCATTCATTAGAAGCTCAGCAGATAACACTGCACCACCGGCTGCACCACGTAGAGTATTGTGGGATAAACAAACAAATTTATAATCAAATATTTTGTCTGTACGAAGTCTACCAAGTGATATTCCCATACCTTTTTCAATATTCCTATCGAGCCTTGTTTGAGGTCTATCATTTTCCTCGAAGTATGTTAAAAACTTTTCAGGAGCGTTTGGAAGCTTCAAATCTTGAGGTTTTCCTTTGTAAGTTGCCCATTTTTCTAAAATAGTTTCTTTTGATGGTTTCTTTTCAAAGGAAACAAACACAGCGGCTAAGTGACCATCAGCCACAGGGACACGTATGCATTGAGTTGAAATTATAGGCGCGTCTGCGTTAACTACTTTATCATTTTCTATATGACCCCAAATTTTTAGAGGTTCCTGTTCACTCTTTTCTTCTTCTCCACCTATATATGGGATAACATTATCAATAATTTCTGGCCAGTCCGAGAAAATTTTACCAGATCCAGATATAGCTTGATATGTGCAAACTAATATTTTTGTAGGTTTATATTCTAGAAGAGCACTTATAGCAGGTACATAACTTTGGATTGAGCAGTTTGGTTTTACAGCAATAAAACCTCTCTTAGTTCCAAGCCTCCTCCGTTGTACATCGATTAATTTAAAATGGTCTGCATTTATTTCTGGAATAACCATTGGAACATCTGGAGTACTTCGATGTGCAGAGTTATTTGAAATTACAGGAGTTTCAGCTTTGGCATAACTTTCTTCAATTGCTCTTATTTCATTTGCTGGCATATTAACCGCGCAAAAGACGAAATCTACCTCGCTGCTTATTAAATCTACTTCGTTTATGTTTTTTATTACTATATTCTTGACGTTTTCAGGCATTGGAACATCCAATTTCCATCTTTTATTTACTGCGTCAAAATAAGTTTTACCCACAGAGTTCTCACTAGCAGCAATAACAGCTATTTCAAAATAAGGGTGATTTTCAAGTAGTGTAACAAGACGTTGACCAACAAATCCAGTTCCACCTAACAATCCGACTTTTAATTTTTTCATGTATTAATACCTCCGATTCTAATGATGTATAAATGTGTAAAATTACAAATATTGCGCATGAATATACTCATATTCATGTTATATTGGGAATAGTAATAATAAACATAAAAATATTATATGTTACTATTATAAATGATTATAATGTTAAAAAGTATATACTTCAAGCAATTTATTATATAGAATGGTTATGGATGACAAATATATGATTTTGTAATGAAGTAATAAGACATATAATTTTTCATAAAAAGTCTAAAAGAAATGGGGAATAAAGTTGGCTAAAAATGACAAAAACAAAATAAAACTATATGGATTTAACAACCTAACAAAATCATTAAGTTTTAATATTTATGATGTTTGTTATACAAAAACAACTGAGGATCGAAAAAAATACATAGAGTATATTGATGAACAATATAATGCCGAGAGGTTAACAAAAATTCTCACTGATGTTACGCAAATGATAGGTGCTAGTGTATTAAACATTGCAAAGCAGGATTATGATCCACAAGGAGCAAGTGTAACATTACTTATTTCAGAGGAAGAAATTCCGTTATATGTGGTAGACCCTTCTTGTAATAGGGGGATTCTAACTCCGATTAGGGAGAATATTGTAGGGCATTTAGATAAAAGTCATGTAACAGTTCATACTTATCCTGAAAGTCATCCTCAAAATGATATAAGTACTTTTAGAGTTGATATAGATGTAGCCACTTGTGGTGAAATTTCACCATTAAAAGCTCTAAATTATTTAATAGATAGTTTTGATTCAGATATTATTACTATTGACTATAAGGTTCGTGGGTTTACTCGCGATATGGATGGTAAAAAACATTTTATAGATCATGAAATTAATTCTATACAAAATTATATTGCTAAAGAAACAATTGATAGATATACCTTAATGGATATGAATATATATCAATCAAATATATTTCATACAAAAATGATATTAAATGACTTTGAACTCGATAATTATTTGTTCGAGATTAAACAAGAAGATCTAAATGAAGAAGAAAAAGCGAGTATTGTTGCAAAACTTGAAAAAGAAATGAAAGAAATATTTTATGGTATGGATATTTCTAATAATTAATGTTATATTAATGTTATATTAATGATATGTAGGAAGAATATATAAAAATATATAGAAAACACATAAAAGGCATGTTTAAGTAAATGGCAATTAATTGATTTTGTTAGGTATTTAAATGTGCTTAAATAATAAAAACTACTCTATTATCTAAACGATTTCAAAATTTAGTGAAATAAAATAATTAATTCTTTAATTATTTAAAAAACTAATTCCAGTTTTTACCACACACTCGCGGATTTATATGGTATAATTTAAATATATTGTAAATATGTTATTAAAAGTATTTTAAAGTAATAAGAAGAAATAAAGTCAAATTTTGTTTGATAATAATTTCACATTAGGATATTTATACTTTATTGATTCGTTTACTGTTATAGGAATCAAATCACATTCGTATAAATTATAATTTGTTTAGGGTTTGAGGGGGTGAGATTTTAATAATTGGGATGGGTGTAAAAATCTATGGAAAATATAGAAAAATAAGGTTTGTTTAATATTTTTATCGAAGAGATCAAAGATGGTGATTTGTATAAATATAAAATAATAACAGACTATGGAAAAGTACTTTTTAAGGCTGATCCATATGGAAATTTCAGACAAGCTTCTTAGTTATGTACTATACATGGGATAGACTCATATAGAATTGCTCCCTGTGATGGAGCATTCATTGAAATATTAAGGGGCATATTCCTGATTTAGTAAATTGAGTGGAAGTATTTAATAGTGATAACACTATGTTTGGTGGTAATAATAAGTTAAACAATAAACCGTATTGTATAAATATTACGCTGCCAGCATTTTCTATAATTTTTATAAAAAAAGAAAAGCATGATGTTTTATTAAAAGCAAGTATATATTAGGGCACGATAGCTTAAGTATAAAAGGGGGAAGATTAGAATGGTTAAAAAAGAGATGATAGCTATGATACTCGCAGGAGGTCAAGGATCAAGATTAAAGCAATTAACGAAAATGACGGCAAAACCTGCAGTACCATTCGGAGGGAAATATAGAATTATAGATTTTTCTTTAAGTAATTGTTCTAATTCTGATATTGACACAGTAGGGGTTCTCACTCAATACCAACCATTGGCACTGAACTCTCATATAGGAATAGGCGCTCCTTGGGATTTAGATAGAAGAAATGGAGGGGTGAGTCTTCTTCCACCTTACCAAAGTGAAGATGGTGGTAATTGGTACAAAGGGACAGCTGATGCGATATTCCAAAATACAAATTATATTGATAGCTTTGACCCAGAATATGTCCTTATTTTATCAGGAGACCATATTTATAAAATGGATTATTCAAAAATGTTAGAGTATCATAAAGAAAAAGGTGCGGATGTTACTATTGCAGTAATAGAAGTTCCAAAGGAGGAGTGTAGTAGATTTGGAATAATGAATACACTTGAAGATGGTAGCATATTTGAATTTGAGGAAAAACCAAAAGAGCCTAAAAGTAATTTAGCATCTATGGGAGTTTATATTTTTAATTGGTCTGCACTCAAACAGCTTTTAAGAGATGATAACCGTGATGAGATATCTAGTAATGACTTTGGGAAAAATATAATACCAAAAATGTTAAACAATGAACAGAAGTTGTTTGCATATCATTTCAAAGGATATTGGAGAGATGTTGGTACTATTGAAAGTCTTTGGTCAGCTAATATGGACCTATTATCTGATGATAATAAGCTTGATATACATGATGATAAATGGAAAATATATACAGTTAATCCGATGCTTCCACCACAATATATAGGGCCTGATGCAATTATAAATAATGCATTGCTTAATGAAGGATGCACTGTACTCGGTGAAGTAAGCAATTGTGTTCTTTTCCAAGGAGTACATGTTGGAAAAGGATCTAAGATATCTAATTCGGTTATTATGCCTAATACTAAAATAGGAAATAATGTGGTTATAGATAAAGCGATTATAGGAAGCGATGTTATTATAAGACGTAACTCATATATTGGGAACGGTCGAGATATTATTGTTATAGAAAAGGGCCGTGAAATTAAAGCTGATTTAAAAGTAGTAAGCAAATTATAAAATTAAGGAGGTGTTAAAATGCTTAAAAACTATATAGGAATGTTAATGTTAAATGAACAAGAAGATAATATTAAAAGTCTTACGAAATCAAGACCTATAGCATCTATACCAATAGGTGGGAGATATAGAATCATTGACTTTGTACTTTCAAATATGGTTAATTCAGGTATTCATAATATAGGTATATTTACAAACACAAAATCTAGGTCTTTAGTTGATCACCTAGGTTCAGGGAAACCTTGGGATTTAGATAGAAAATTAAATGGACTATTTGTATTTAATCTTACATCAGAAAGATTGCAATTAAGGGATATAGATGTATTAAGTAGTAATATGGAATATATATATAGAACGAAGCAAGAGTATGTAATAATATCTTCTTCATATATGATATGTAACATGAATTATAATGAGGCAGCTAAGTATCATGAGCAATCCGGTAGTGACATAACTTTAATATATAAAAAAACAAATAATGGGAAAAAACATTATATGAATTGTAGTACATTATATATTGATGAAGATAACAAAGTTTTGAGCATTGGCAAAAACATAGGTTCCGAGGAAAAATTAAATATATCAATGGAAATGTTTATAATGAAAAAGACGACTCTTATAACTATTGTAAATAGGTGTATTCAGACAGGAAGTTATAATTCAATAAAGACGGCTATATACAATGAAGTATCAAAATATAACGTAAATGCATATGAATTTAAGGGTTATCTTCAGTGTGTAAATTCAATTCAGAATTATTACAAAACCAGTATGGATATGTTAAATGCTAAAATAACTAAGGAATTATTTTTTAATAATGGGCTAATATATACAAAAAGTAAAGATGAAGCTCCTACTAAATACTTTAATGGATCAGAAGTTAATAATTGTTTGATTTCAAATGGGTGTATTTTGAAAGGGGAAATAGAAAGGAGTGTAATTTCAAGAAGGGTTACTGTTGAGGCAGGGGCTGTGATTAAGAATTGCATAATATTTCAGAATTGTGAAATTAAAAAAGGATGTAAACTCACTAATGTTATAATTGATAAAAACACTGTTATAAGTGAGAATACAATACTTGAGGGTGATGAAGAGTTCCCAGTTGTTATAGAGAAAAAAATTAGAACGTAAAAATATTAAATTTAAGAGACAAACAAATAACTACAATAATATGTTATTTGTTTGTGTAAAGTGGGGGGTTTATATGAAAGTATTATTTGTGGCATCGGAAGCTTATCCTTTTATAAAAACTGGAGGTCTTGGAGATGTGGCATATGCGTTACCTAAGGCTTTAAGGAAAATCGGAATAGATGCAAGAGTAATTATACCTAAATATAGTAACATTCCTTTATCATTTAGAAGTTGTATGGAGAACATAGCTTATTTTAATGTAGAGGTTGGTTGGAGAAGTAAGTATTGTGGATTAGAACATTTAATGTACGATGGAGTTCCTTATTATTTTGTAGATAATGAGTACTATTTTAAAAGACCTAACATTTATGGAGATTATGATGACGGTGAGCGGTTTGCTTATTTTTCCAAAGCAGTGCTTGAAGCTATAAGATACATGGGAGATTTTAAACCAGATATAATTCATTGTAATGATTGGCAATGTGGTCCTGTACCAATACTCCTTAAAGACAAGTATAGTGAGGACGATCTATATAATAAAATAAAGAGTGTATTTACTATACACAATTTGCAATATCAAGGAATATTTTCAAAAGAAGTATTAAGTGATCTACTAAATTTGGATTGGAAGTACTTTAATGATGATGAAATGAAATTTTATGACGCTGTCTCTTTTATGAAAGGTGGAATTGTATTCGCAGATGCTGTAACTACAGTAAGCAAGACATATGCAAAAGAAATTCAAACTCCTTTTTATGGAGAAAGACTAGATGGATTATTATCTTCAAGGTCAAGTAACTTATACGGAATAGTAAATGGTATAGATTATGAAATCTATAGTCCTAAAGTTGATAAAAAAATATTATATAATTACGATATTAAAAATATAAAACAAAAGGTTAAAAATAAATTAAAGCTTCAGGCAAAACTAGGTTTTCCAGTAACTGAAGGTATACCAATGATAGGAATTGTTACAAGACTTGTGAAACAAAAAGGTTTAGATCTAATTGTTGAGAAATTACAAGAACTCCTTAGCCTTCCTATTCAAATAGTGTTACTTGGTAATGGTGATGAATATTATGAGGATATATTTCAGTATTATGCTTCTATTTATCCAAGTAGAATATCGACAAACATCATTTTTGATGAAGTCCTAGCACAACAAATATATGCTGCTTCAGATATGTTTTTGATGCCATCATTATTTGAACCTTGTGGTATAGGGCAACTTATAGCACTTAAATATGGAAGTATCCCAATCACACGTGAAACTGGGGGACTTAAAGACACAATTATTCCTTATAATAAATATACTGGTAAGGGTAATGGATTCTCTTTTAATAATTACTCTGGCAAAGAATTACTCGAGACTATAAATAGGGCTCTCGATTTGTATAAAGATAAAAATTCATGGAACAAATTAGTTCGGAATGCTATGAGTTCAAATAATAGTTGGGAAAATTCGGCGAAAAATTATATGAAATTATATAGCGATCTAAAAAAATAATGGTTAGCATTTTAAAAAAATAATGCTTATTTTTTAATATGTTATGCACATAAGCGAAGTCTAAAATTTTAGGTGGTGAATGTTGTGGTAATTGATAAAAAGATGTTTAAAATGGACTATATAGAGAAACTACAAACAATGTTTGCAGAAGAAGCAGTTGATGCTTCACCTTTGCATCAATATTATGCGTTAGGTGCACTCATAAAAGATTATTGTGCAAAGCCTTGGATAGAAAGTAATAAGGAGTATGCAAAAAACAAAGGAAAACAAGTATATTATTTTTCAATGGAATTTTTGGTCGGTAGATTGCTAAATAGCAATCTAGTTAATCTAGGGCTCAAAGATATATGTGAGCAGGCGCTTGGCGAACTAGGGATTAATTTGATTGAGGTAGAGGATATAGAAGCAGATGCTGGGCTTGGTAATGGTGGACTTGGAAGACTAGCAGCATGTTTTTTAGACTCTATGGCGTCGACACAGGTACCGGGTCATGGTTGTGGGATAAGGTATAAATATGGATTGTTTAAACAAAAAATAGAAGATGGTTATCAAGTAGAAGTTCCTGATAATTGGTTAAAAAATGGTAATGCATGGGAAATAAGAAAAGAAAATAAGGCTGTTGAAGTAAGATTTGGAGGAAATGTGCATTTAGAGGATGACAATGGGGTAACAAAAGTTATTCATGAAAATTATGAATGTGTACGTGCAGTACCTTATGATACTCCAATAAAAGGGTATAAAAATAATACTGTAAATACTTTAAGACTCTGGAGCGCCGAAACTATGGAGGAAGATTTTGATTTTTCATCATTTAGTAAGGGCAATTATGTAAAAGCTGGAGAAAATAAATATTCAGCAGAGGCTATTTCACAAATTTTATATCCGGATGATAGTTATGAAAAAGGGAAATTATTAAGACTAAAGCAAGAGTATTTTTTTGTAAGTGCTGGGCTTCAAAGTATTATAAAAAATTATAAAAAGAAGAAAATATCGCTCCTTGAGTTTCATAAACACGTTGCAGTGCAAATAAATGATACTCATCCTGCAGTAGCAGTGGCCGAGCTAATGAGAATTCTAATGGACACAGAGAACTTATCTTGGGATGATGCATGGTACGTTACAACAAGAACTACAGCTTATACTAATCATACAATTATGGCAGAAGCATTAGAAAAATGGCCTGTGGATATGTTTAAAAAATTACTTCCACGAATTTATATGATTGTAGAAGAAATAAATAGGCGGTTTTGTAATGAAGTTTATCACAGGTATAATGGTGATTGGAGCAAAGTAAACAACATGTCTATTATTTATGATGGATATGTACGAATGGCATACCTTGCAATTGTAGGGGGACATTCTGTTAATGGAGTAGCAAAACTTCATACAGAATTATTAAAACACCAAGAGCTTTCCAATTTTTATGAATTTTTTCCAGAAAAGTTTAATAACCAAACTAATGGGATAACTCATAGAAGGTGGTTACTCAATTCTAATGTTGAACTTGCAAAACTTATAACAGAAACTATTGGGGATAGTTGGATAAAAACTCCGAATGATCTCGATAAATTAATTAAATATGCAAAGGATTCCGCTTTTCAAGAGAAAACACAAATTATAAAAACAAATAATAAAATAAATTTTTCAAATCATGTATTATCAAAGTATGGAGCTTCAATAGACCCGAGTTCAATATTTGATGTTCATGTAAAAAGAATGCATTCATATAAAAGACAAACTTTGAATGTACTTCATATAATGTATTTATATAATGAGATACTCGCGAATCCCAATATTGATATGGTTCCAAGAACTTTTATATTTGGGGCAAAAGCGTCACCTAGTTATTATATAGCAAAACAGACTATTAAGCTTATTAACACTTTGGCAAGTAAAATAAATAATGATCCTATAGTTCGCGGAAAAATAAAAATATTATTTCTTGAAAATTATGGAGTGTCACTTGCCGAGAAAATCATTCCCTGCGCAGATGTAAGTGAACAGATATCTACTGCATCAAAGGAAGCCTCAGGAACTGGTAATATGAAATTTATGATGAATGGTGCTATAACAATAGCTACTTTAGACGGAGCAAACGTAGAAATATTTGATGCAGTTGGAAAAGAAAATATTATATTATTTGGTCTTACATCACAAGAAGTAATAGAGTATTATAAAAATAAAACTTATAACTCTTATGATATATATAATAATGATTTGAGAATAAAAACCATATTAGACCAATTGATAAATGGATTTTTAGAAACACCTAAAACGGAATTTGTTGGTTTATATGAGAGTTTGCTAACTAATAATGATGAGTATTTTGTGCTAAAAGATTTTGATGCGTATGTTAATGCTCACAGTGAGATTGATAGATTATTTAGGCAAAAAGCTATTTGGCAACAAATGTCAATTGTAAACATCGCGAAATCTGGTATATTCTCTAGTGATAATACTATAAAAAAATATGCAAAAGAAATTTGGGATACGCCACCTGTTAATATTAAGTTGTAGTTTAACGACATTTCAGAAGTCGTCTATGCATCTTCTTCGAAGCTGATGCAGCGACCCAGGAGATGATTAAATGAAATGCTATACTAGACAATTATCTAGTATAGCATTTTTTTATAATCGTTGTTGACAAATTGTAATTAAGAGTTCAGATGACTTCCCTTTAGTTATAGAGAAAAAAGTCGAACCATATCAATTTAAAAAATAGATATTGATTTAATAAAACAAATGTTGTAATATTGTAATAACAAGTATAAACACGAACAATGAAATGACAAAAAAAATTATATTCGCAAACTCATATAAGCTTAGAAATATGGTCTAAGCGTTTCTACCAAGTAACCTTAAAAGACTTGACTATGGGTGTTTTGATAAATAAAGTAAAAATAATTTTAGTATAAATTATTTTTATTGAAGATTTTATTATAAACCCCTTAGTTAACGTATTAACGCGTTATCTAAGGGGTTATTGTTTTATATTACATAATACGCGCAAAAATTTATTAACGAAGGAGAAAATGTATGGAAGCACTAAAGAATAAGATATTAAGTGAAGGAACAGTAATAGCTAGTGAGATTTTAAAGGTTGATAGTTTTTTAAATCATCAAATTGATATAAAACTCTTAAATGAAATAGGACAAGAGTTTAAAGAAAGATTTGCAAAAAATGAAATAACGAAAATATTAACAGTTGAAGCATCAGGTATAGGAATAGCATGTATTGTGGCACAATACTTTAATAACGTACCTGTAGTGTTTGCAAAAAAACATGATTCCACAACAATGGATAATAATGCATATGAGGCTGAGGTGTTTTCTTTTACAAAAAATAAGAATTATAAAGTTAGAACTAGTAAAAAATATATAAATAAAGGGGACAAAATCCTAATAATTGATGACTTTTTAGCAAATGGAAATGCGGCTCTTGGTCTTATAAAAATCGCACGTCAAGCGGAGGCTAGTATTGTTGGAGTGGGAATTGTAATTGAAAAAGCATTCCAAAATGGCAGGAAATGTATAGAAAAGGAGGGCGTTAAAGTAGAGTCATTAGCAATAATAAAATCTTTAAAAGATAACAAGGTAGTTTTTAATAAATAAAAGTTTTAAATAATAATTATTTGACATAGGAATTTATAGGGGGCATTAATAATGAAGAAAAAATTAGGAAGTTTATTACTAGCATTTACATTACTCACATCTTTAGCACTTGTAGGATGTGGCGGTGCAAAAAAAAGTGATACAAAAGCTACGAAAGAAAAGGACATGACAGTAGGATTTATATATGTAGGACCTGTAGGTGACGGAGGTTATACTTATTCTCATGATATGGGAAGAAAAGGGCTTGAAAAACAATTAGGTGTAAAGACTTTGTATAAGGAATCAGTAAAAGAAAACTTAGCAGATGTAGAGCAAGTATGCGAGGAAATGATTAATAAAGGAGCAACTGTTATTATAGGAACAAGTTTTGGATTTATGGATGGAATGGCAGCATCAGCTAAAAAACATCCTGATGTTAAATATCTTCATGCATCTGGGTACACAACATCGACAAATATGTCTACATATTTTGGCCGTATATATCAAGCAAGATATCTTTCAGGTATAGTTGCGGGTATGAAAAGCAAAACTAATAAAATAGGATATGTAGCTGCATACTCAATACCAGAAGTAGTAAGAGGAATTAATGCATTTACTCTAGGAGTACAATCTGTTAATCCTAAAGCTATAGTAAAAGTAAAATGGACTAATACTTGGTATGACCCAGCTAAAGAAAAAGAAGCAGGAAAAGCATTAATTGCAGAAGGTGTGGATGTTATTACTCAACATCAAGATACTGCAGGTCCACTTCAAGCAGCAGAAGAAGCAGGAATATCTGCTATTGGATACAATACAGACATGACTGCTAAAGCACCTAAGGCATATATGACAGCTCCAGTTTGGAATTGGACGCCTTATTATGTTGATCAAATAAAAGCTATTAAAGCTGGGACTTGGAAATCAGAGAGTTATTGGAAAGGTCTAGAATCTGGAGTAGTCGCTCTTGCACCACTTACAAAAAATGCACCTAATGGAGCAGCAGAAGCTGTTGCTAAAGCAAAAGCTGATATTCTATCAGGTAAAAACAAAGTATTTGTAGGACCAATAATAGATCAAAGTGGAGCTGTTAAAGTTGCAAAAGGTATAGTTATGACAGATAAGGAACTATTATCATTTAATTGGTTTGTTAAAGGTGTAGAAGGAAAAATAGCAAAATAAAAAAATTTGGCTTTTAAAAATTAAGGAATATAGCAAACATGATATTATGGTTGCTATATTTATTAGATTTAACGACAGTTCAGAAGGAAAGTCTCCCACTTTTATAAGTGAAAGTAAACTATCGTATCAGAAATAAAATTTCAGTAGGATTTTAAATTTCCTTCTGAAGTCGTTAATGCATCTTCTTCGAAGCTATTACAGCGACCCAGGAGATGATTTAACGGCAATATGATCTAATAAATACGCTAGAAAGTAGGAAGTAAATATGGATAAAATCCCTTATGTATCTATAGAAAATATTAGTAAAACCTTCGGGAAAGTAATAGCTAATAATAATATGAATTTAACTTTGCATGGCGGAGAAATCCATGCACTACTAGGTGAAAATGGGGCAGGTAAAAGTACCCTTATGAACATGTTATCAGGAGTTTATACTCCAGATAGCGGTTCTATTTTTATTCATGGAAAAAATACTAACTTTAATAGTCCAAAAGATGCAATTAAAGCTGGTGTAGGAATGATTTATCAACATTTTAAATTAGTTGAGGAAATGACTGCAAAGCAAAATATATTACTTGGTCAAACAAGCGGGATTTTCTTTAATAATAAGATGGAAATTAAAAAGATTAATGATTTATGCGAAAAATTTCATTTGGAAATGGATTTGAACAAATATGTTTCAGAAATGCCAGTAGGTGAGAGACAAAATCTTGAAATACTTAAAGTGCTTTATAGGGGTGCTGATATTTTAGTATTAGATGAACCTACTACTGTGTTTACAGAAAGTGAGACAGAAAAATTATTTAAAATAATGAGAAGTATGAAAGAAAAAGGCAAAGCAATTATATTCATAAGTCATAAAATGAATGAAGTAATGGAGATTTGCGATAAGATTACTGTCTTAAGAAAAGGTGAAGCTATAAAGACACTTAAGAAAGAAGACACGAGTCCTAAGGAATTAACAGAGCTAATGATGGGTCGCAAAGCAGATTTATCTATAAAAAAAGTAGATAAAGAGGCGGGCGCGGTAATGCTTGAGGTATCAGATTTAATAGTTGTAAATGCTGAAAAAGCAGCGATTGTTAAAAATATTAGTTTCGCTCTTAGAAAAGGTGAAATTCTTGGTATTGCTGGAATTGCGGGTAGTGGACAAAGAGAGTTATGTGAAGCTATTGCAGGCATTGAGAAGGTTTCGAGTGGTAAAATAGTTTTAGAGGGGGAAGACCTTGTAGGGAAATCTCCGAGAGATATTATTAATAAAGGTATAAGCATGAGCTTTATACCAGAGGATAGATTAGGAATGGGACTTGTTGCGTCTATGGGCATGGTTGATAATCTTTTGCTAAAAGATTATCACACTCAAAAGGGAATATTTATAGATAGAAAGCCAGTCATTAAAAAAGCAAAAGAAATGATGAAAAAATTTGAAATAAAAACGCCAGATATATATCATCCTATAAAATATTTATCAGGTGGTAATATTCAAAAGATATTAGTTGGAAGAGAATTAAGCATGCATCCTAAAATACTAATTATGGCATATGCCGTTCGTGGGCTTGATATTAATACATGTTATACGATATATGACCTTATAAGTGAGGAAAAGAAAAAAGGAACTGCAGTTTTATTTATAGGAGAGGATCTTGACGTATTAATTCATTTATGTGATAGGATTATGGTGCTTTGTGATGGCAAGATTACTGGAATAGTCGATGCAAAAGAGTCCTCTAGAGAAAAAATCGGTATGATGATGGTTGGAAATACTGATGATACGGAGGTGATATAGATGATTCAGATTGTTAAAAGAGCTAAAATAAGCAAAACAGATAATTTTAAAATTAGGTGTATTGCAATACTCCTATCACTTGTAGTACTTGCTATGTTTCTGATAATTATTAACCTTAATCCAATAGATGTGTATGCAGCTATTGTTCAGGGTAGTTTTGGTTCAACTTATAGCATCCAGCAAACATTTATTAAGGCTATACCACTTATTATAAGTTCTCTTGGAATAGCTATAGCATTTAGAATGCAATTTTGGAATATTGGAGGAGAAGGACAAATACTTATGGGAGCATTTGCAGCCACTTATTTTGCCTTGAAATTTCCGAGTATGCCTAAGTTTGAATTGATTTTAATAATGTTTTGCGCAGGAATACTCGGTGGGGGATTATGGGCATTAATTGCAGCATTACTTAAAGGTAAATGGAATACTAATGAGACTATTGTAACCTTAATGTTAAATTATATTGCAATAAAATTTATAACTTATCTTCAATATGGACCTTGGAGAGATAAAAACGCAATGGGTTTTCCGAAAATACCTAGTTTTGCTGCAAATGCAACACTTCCAGATGTTTTTGGTATAAATATGGGATGGATAATCGCAATTATTTTAACGATTCTAGTATATATTTTCATCAAATATACTAAGAAGGGTTATGAAATTTCGGTCCTTGGGGAAAGTGAAAAAACAGCTATATACGCAGGTATAAAAATTCGAAAAACTATGTTTATAGCAATATTTCTAAGTGGTGCTTTATGTGGAATTGCAGGCGTAATTCAAGTTTCAGCTGTTAGCAGAACGCTTTCAGCGGATGTTGCAGGTGGAGTAGGATTTACAGCTATAATTATAGCATGGTTATCATCACTTTCTGCACCTATTATAGTAATAGTATCTATACTATTTGCGGCACTTGTTCAAGGTGCATCATTTATTCAAACAGCATTTGGAATACCAGTAGCTGCCGCACAATTAATACAAGCAATTATTTTATTCTTTGTATTAGGTAGTGAATTTTTTACTAAGTATAAGATAAATTTTAAATCTAAGGGAAAACTAAAGGGGGTAAATAAAAATGAATAGTATAACAACATTTTTAGCCGCTGCAGTAGTAGCTGGTACTCCTCTACTTTTTGCAACACTCGGAGAATTATTAACTGAAAAAGTAGGTAACCTTAATTTAGGGGTAGAAGGCATGATGCTTATGGGATCTGTTATTGGGTTTATGGCAGGAGTAAGTACAGGGAATCCAATAATAGCAATGGTAGCTGCAGCAATTGCTGGTGGTTTTGGTGCACTTGTTTATGCATTTTTAACCATATCACTCAGGGCGAATCAAGTTGTATGTGGTCTTACATTAACTATATTTGGAACAGGTTTTTCAAGCATGGTAGGTAAAAATTTGATAGGGCAAGTTACACCAAATACAATTAAAAATTTCTTTGTACCTATAAGAATTCCGATAATAGGAAACATACCTTTTATAGGAGATATATTTTTTAATCATGATGTGTTTGTATATTTCGGATATATTATGACTGCCCTTTTATTTGTATATTTATATAAAACGGCTAAGGGACTAAACACAATGGCAGTTGGAGAAAATCCAGCAGCAGCTGATGCAGCTAGTATAAATGTTAGTCTTTACAAATATGTTAACACATTAATCGGAGGAGCTCTTTGTGGCCTTGGTGGAGCATACTTATCACTTGTTTATGTACCGGCTTGGCAGGAAAATGTAACGGCAGGTAGAGGGTGGATTGCTGTTGCTCTTGTGATTTTTGCAACATGGAAACCTCAAAAAGCAATAATTGGAGCATACCTTTTCGGTGGGCTTGATATATTAGGATTTAGACTTCAGGGGTTACCGGGTTTTGAGATATCGCAATATCTTATTGATTTGTTACCTTATGTAGTTACAATAGTTATTTTGGTAATAGTATCAATGAAGAAGTCTAGTAAAAACTCACCCCCTGCTGGACTCTCAGTTCCTTATTTTAGAGAAGAAAGGTGATCTGATTTAAGGGGGAGTCAGTGATGGGACAAGCAAGGTAACCGGGGGACGGTTAACAACTAAGTGATGTTTAAATGATTAAATGTTGGGGGACGGTTAACAACTAATTGATGTTTAAATGATTAAATGTTGGGGGACAGTTAACAACTAATTGACTGATATAAATAAATTGTGTAATTAGTTGTTAACCGTCCCTACTTTTTTCGCTTGTCTTTTGATTTATTCATTTGTTTTAGCAATTGTTTTGTAATTTGTGTGCAACTATAGTATGATGTATAGTAGGAATGGTGACAAAATGAAATATGCAGTTGTTACGTTTACCCAAAAGGGAGATCAAATAGCGGAAATTTTAGCAACAAGTCTTAATATTGATTTATATTCAAAGAAAAAACATAGCAATTTTGATTTTGCAAAGGTTAGTAAAAAGGTAATGGAGAACTATAGAGGTATAATTTTTATAAGTTCTACAGGTATTGCAGTTAGATCAATAGCACCATACATAAAAAGTAAGGATCTGGATCCGGCAGTATTAGTTATAGATAATTCTTGTAATTATGTTATAAGTCTTTTAAGTGGTCATTTAGGAGGCGCGAACGAACTTGCATTAAAGGTTAGTAAACTTTTAGATGCAAAACCTATAATAACTACAGCAACGGATAATTTAGGCATTTATGCCCCTGATATGATAGCAAAAGATAATGGATTTGTTATTGAAGACTTGAAAAAAGCAAAAGACATAGCGGCGCTTTTAGTAGAAGGAAAAAAAATTGGATTTCTTGATGAAAAAGGAATAATACAAACACCAGCTGGATATAGTAGTAGTTTAGAGAATATTTCTGGATTGATGTATATTTCTAGTAACGATATTATTAATGCTAAGTTAAAGGAATATAATGTACCAACGCTTAAATTAATAAGACAAAATATCGTACTTGGAATAGGATGTAGAAAAAACTTTTCGCAAGATAAAATGAATCAGACAGTAATAAGGATGCTTAAGGAATACAATATAGATGTTAGGGCTATAAAGTCTATAGCAACAGTTAATGTTAAAAAAGATGAATTAGCAATAAAGGCATTAGCAGATTATTTTAAATGTCAGCTTAAAATATTTACGACAGAAGACATAAAGAAAGTACAACATAAATTCAGCGGAAGTGATTTTGTTGAGAAAACTATTGGAGTTAGAGCTGTTTGTGAGCCTTGTGTTGAACTTAGTGGGGCAAAAATCATGACAATTAAGATAAAATTAGATGGTATGACCTTATGCATAGGGGAAGTATGATATAATAGAGAAGGTGTTTTTAAAGAAATACTGAGTAAGCTAGTGAGTTTTAAAAATAAAAAGGATTTCAATAAATATTTATAGAATATATAATAGTAGACTATAAATAATTTAAGAATAGATTTAACAACAATTATGAAATTAGAGGAGTGTATTTATATGACAACAGATATTAAGGAAGAAGTTACAATGAAAGATGCTATGGAAAATACTGCAGAGGCTATGGTTATTAATAGTGGAGACGTTGTACTTGGAACTGTACTTTCTGTAAGTGAAGAAGAAGTTCTAGTAAACATTGGTTATATGGCTGATGGTGTTATAACAAAAGAAGAATTTTCAAACGATAAAGAAGCAAACATTACAGATGTTGTAAAAGTTGGAGATCAAATCTCTGTATATATAATGAAAGTTAATAACGGAGAAGGAAATGTGCTTTTATCTAAGAAAAGAGCAGATGGTCTTAAAATATGGGATGAATTCCAAGAAATTTTAGATGCAAACAAAACTTTAGAAGTAACAGTTAGTGACATAGTAAAAGGTGGAGCTACAGCTTACATAGAGGGAGTTAGAGCATTTATACCAGCATCACAAATATCAGATTCATATATAGAAAACTTAGAAGACTATAAAGGTAAAACTTTAGTAGTTAAAATAATAGAACTTGATAAAGAAAATAAAAATATTGTTCTATCTAGAAGAGTAATTGAAAAAGAAGAAAATGCAGTTAAAAGAGATCAAATTTGGAATGAACTTAAAAAAGGTGAAAAGAGAAAAGGCGTTGTAACTAGACTTGCTAAATTTGGTGCATTTGTAGATTTAGGTGGCATCGATGGTCTTATTCACGTTTCACAATTATCATGGAAAAGAGTTCAAGAACCATCAGAAGTAGTATCTGTTGGCGAAGAAGTAGAAGTTACAGTTTTAGATTTTGATAAAGAAAAAGGAAGAATATCTCTAGGACTTAAGAGTGAACAAGGAAACCCATGGAACAACATAACAAGCAACTACAAGCCTGGTGCTATAGTTGAAGGAACTGTTGTTAAATTAATGGATTTCGGTGCTTTTGTACAACTTGAATCAGGAGTTGAAGGACTAGTTCATTTATCAGAAATATCAGAAGAACGTATTGCAAAAGTTTCTGACGTATTAAAAGTTGGAGAAGTTGTAAAAGTTAAAATCGGTGAAATAAACGAAAAAGATAGAAGAATAAGCCTAAGCATTAGAGAAGCAGCAAGAGGAAATGAAGATTTTTCAGATTATAAGCAAGAAGAAGAAAGTGGATTAACACTAGGAGATATATTAGGAGATAAACTTAAAAACTATAAATTCTAGTAAAAGTTCCATATCATAAAGATATAAATTAAAGTAAATATTACGAGGCAAAACAACTAATAATTGTTTTGCCTTTTAATACTTTAAGGGGGTAATATATTGCTTACGTGTGAAGTCTGTGGAAATCCAGCGGATAAACATCATATAGTTTATAAAAGCCAAGGCGGCATTGAATTTCCACTTAACTTTAGATATCTTTGTACATTGCATCATAGGGGGGAAACAGGCCCTCATAAGAATAGGCGATTAGATTTAGAATATAAAATTGATATGCAGAGAAAACTTGAAGATATTTTAATAAAAGAAATTTATCCAATTGAAGAATTAGAAGTCTTGCTTAAAATAAACAAGGGAATGATAAAAAGACTTTTTAAGGATTATAAACTTAAGGCCAAAAGGGTTAGAAAAGCTGATATTATTGTTAATCAAAATGATGTAGGATATAAAAGAGAGGATATTATTTTTAGGCTAATGGGTGGTCAAAAATATGATGAGAAGATGTTTTTAGAAGGAGAAATTTAAAAAATTATTAAAAAAAACTATGAATAGCATAAGTTGCTTTCATAGTTTTTTTAAATCCTTATTTAAGATAGCACTTATAATGTAAAGAGAACTTCCTATATCTTTATGAGAAGCTTTTTTAAGTTGCACTTTATAACCAAGTTCAATTGCTGAATTATATAAATGATTAAGCCCTATGCCCAGATCAATGTGATTTGTGTCTTTAAGAATCTTTTTACTTAAAATATTTCTATTTTCTAAAAATAGGTCGAATTTGTTATTGTTAATTGCCAATTTCCAAGGCTGAGAGTTAATTGATGAGGGGGCATCAATAAGTGATTGTACTATGGGTTCATATTTAGGCTCATAAGTACTAGTAATTAGTTTGCTTTTATCAAACCTTTTCCTTGTAACAACCTCTTTTAATGGTTTAACAGGATATCCGAAAGCAACTAGAATTATATAACTTTGTTTTTCGCGTACAGTAAATATTGTTTTGAATAGATCTTGTTTAATAGCACTACCTAACCAACATGTTCCAATTCCAAGTTCGGTTAGCTTAAGAACTATTTCTTCGCCAATGAAGCCTATGTTCTCTAAATGACCTTCCTGTATTTCAGAAGTAAAGGCTAAATAGTGAGGAGCTTTAACTTTTGTATATTTAGAAATAAGCCCATTAAATGTGTCTGTAATTTTATTGCCATCTTCAATCAATAATGCTTCCATTGGTATATTATTAAATAAAGGCTTAGCTTTATTTATAATAGCTTTGATCTTTTGTAGATGTTCTGGGGATACAACTGCATCTTTATAATTTCTTATGGACTTTCTTAGTTTTATAGCCTGCAACATAATAAATACCTCCAGTGTGATTTAAGTTTATACTATCAGTAAGATTATAGTATTTCAAGTTACATCTAACCCCTTGATAATATTTTTTTACTACTGATTACAATAATTAATACAAAAACAGAAGTCAAAGCAATACTGCCTCCTGGGGCACAATTTACGTAGTAAGATATAACAAGCCCTAAAATTATGTCAATGAAGCCAAACATTATAGAGCAAAATAAAGTTTTCTTAAAGCCTTTATTTAGCTGTAATGCTGTTGCTACAGGTAGGGCTATCATGGATGACATGACAAGTATTCCGAGTATTCTTAATGATACTGAAATAGTGGCACCCACAAGTAGAGCGAAGATATAGTTAATTACTTTAACTTTTGCGCCAGAAACCTTAGCTCCTTCTTCATCGAAAGTAATATATAGTAATTGATTGTATAATGAAAATAATGTTATTATTGAAACAATGCTAAGTACAAGCATTATGTACAAGTCAGCTTGTGTAACAGTTAATAGGCTTCCGAATAGATAAGAATTAACATTAGCACCTGCCTTACCTGTACTTATTAAGGTTATTGCTATACCTACACTAAAGGTAAGTATAATTGCTAGAATTAATTCTGCGTATTTTTTGTAATAATCTCTTAAAAATTCAATGGATAAACCACATAGGGCTGTAAAAGCAAAAGCGCCAAGTATAGGATTGAAACCAAAAACAAGTCCTATAGCAACACCGGCCAAGGAGGCATGTGCCATTGTATCTCCCATCATGGAATACCTTTTTAACACAAGAAAAACACCTACAATTGGAAAAAGTATAGAAATTAAAACTGAGGCAATTAAAGCATTTTGCATAAAACCATATTCAAACATAGAGTAAAGTTAGCCCCTTTCCTGGGTTATTTTATATTTATAATCATTAATAGTATAAAGTATTCCACTTCTGTTACTCATTTCGAAAATATCTGTTGAGTTATCTAATGCAGCTTTTAAATTATGCTCTACAGAAACAACTGTAATACCGAGGTTAGTATTTAAATCCTTAATAATTCCATATATATCTTCCATGCTTTGTATGTCTATTCCAGTAGAAGGTTCATCTAAAATTAATAGCTCAGGATTTCCAATTAAACTCCTAGCAATAAAAATCTTTTGTTGCTGACCGCCAGAGAGATTTCCAATAAGAGTATGGGTATGATCCTCCATTCCTACTGCCTTAAGACTTTTTGAAATTAGACTTTTATCTTTAAGTTTTAATACCTTCCTATGACAATTTAGCATTTCATAAACTGTTATAGGGAATTGTGCATTAAAATTTTCAACTTTTTGTGCAACATATGCTATTCTTGATGTGTCTATAATAATTTGACCACTATTAGGTTTTAATAAATTTAATATCAATTTAAGTAGGGTACTTTTAGCACTACCATTTTCACCTAAAATTGAAACGTAACTGCCCTTTTCGATTTTAAGATTGATGTTGTCTAGTATGTGTGGCTTTGAATTTGTATATGTAAAACATAAATTCTTTATGTTAATCATCAATTTCCTCCTTATTAGTTATAACAAAATTAACCATACAATTATGCAATAATTATATGATTAAAATAATAGTAGCAACAGACATTATACACCTAAATGCGAATAACTTGCAAGAACTCTCTCCATATTATTGCCAAAAAATTTAAATAATATATATCATAAAATTTATATAATTGGTAAAACTGTATATGAAGATACTTTATTTTATATAATAGCTAAATTGCTTTAGTATCTATCAATAAAAATGCATTTTGTTATGCATTTAATATAATAGGAGGTAGTGTTATTATGAATAAAAGCGAAGGCTCAACTCATGTAATTAGTAAAGTGGCGAAAGACAATCAAGGAGAAATAACGGCATATGAACTTGAAAACGGAGAAATAATTTCTAAAGAACAAGCCGTCTCACTTGCTAAGCAAGGTAATATAAGTGGAGTTTCTGTCTCAACTTCTAAAAAAGGCGAAGAATTTTTAAGAAGTCTACCTGATCAAAATAAAGCAAATAACTTAGAAAGTTTACCAATTATAGATGATAATGATATATACTAGTTGAAAATAATAATGAGAAAGAACAGGTACATTTTGATGTGCCTGTTCTTTTGGCTTAAATGGGGGAATAAGTGGGGGACGGTTAACAACTAATGAACATTCTTGATGTTAATTAGTTATTTTGCTTGAAAAAGTTTTTCCTTTGGAATACTATTAGTGTAATAAACTTAGATAAGCAGGGGGATAAACAAATGGGACTTCTAAAAGAAACATTACAATTTATAGAACCGCTAAATAAGGAAGCAATGAAAAAGGCTTGGAATAGACTGGATAGTTTATCAAAACCTATAGGAAGTCTTGGTGAATTGGAAAATATCATAGCTAAGATGGCAGGAATTACTGGAAACATACATAATAAAATTAATAAAAAGAATGTTGTTATAATGTGTAGTGATAATGGCGTTGTGGAAGAAGATGTATCTAACTGCCCTAAAAGTGTAACTGCTACAGTAACTAATAATTTCACTAAAAAGATAACAGGTGTTTATGTGTTGTCAAAATTTTCTGGAAGTGATATTACTGTCGTAGATGTGGGCATTGATGCTGATTTAAACAATCCTAAAGTTATAAATAAAAAAATAGCATATGGTACTATGAATATGATGAAGGGTCCCGCAATGACTAGGGAGCAGACAATTAAGGCTATAGAAGTTGGAATTGAAACAGTTGATAATTTAGTTCTCGATGGTTACGATTTGCTTGGAACTGGTGAAATGGGTGTAGGGAATACTGCCACAAGTGCAGCGATTTTAAGTGTTTTATCTGGACTTGAAGTTGAAGAGTCGGTAGGTAAAGGTTCGGGAATAACAGAGAATCAATTCATTAATAAAAAAAAGGTTATTAAAAAATCTATTGAGGTAAATAATCCAGATAGAAATGATGTTATAGATGTTATTTCAAAAGTTGGTGGATTTGATATTGCAGGATTATGTGGTTGCTTCTTAGCTGCTGCTAAAAATAGGGTGCCTATTGTTATTGATGGGTTTATAGCATCAGCGGCAGCGCTTTGTGCTTATAAATTAAACCCTTTAGTAATAGGGTACATTTTTGCATCCCACTTGTCTGCGGAACCTGGAGCGGCTTTTGTAATGAAAGAAATTGGATTAAAACCTATGCTAAATTTGAACATGAGACTAGGAGAGGGTTCAGGGTGTCCTCTGGCTTTTAATATTATTGAGGCGGCTTTGTACACAATGGATAATATGGGAACGTTCGAAGATGCAAAGCTTGATAGCAAAAAGTATATAGATATAAGGGAGAATCCCATAGAAATATCGTAGGGTGTGATAAAATATGAATATATATCTGTTAAGGCATGGTCAAACTGAAGAAAATAGAAAAGGTTCTTATTATGGTAATTTGGATATAAGTCTAAATGAAATAGGTGTAGCTCAAGGAAATAAGGCAAAAGATTTTTTCAGTGATATAAAATTAGATAGAGTATATGTTAGTGATAAAAGAAGAACTTTGGAAATGGCAAAATTAGCTTTAGGGTTAAAGGAAATGGAAATTATACAAGATAGCAGAATAAATGAGACTAATTTTGGTGAGTTTGAAGGTAAAACTTACGAAGAAATTAAGATGCTTTATCCTAAGGAATGTTTATGCTGGACGGATAATTGGAAAGAATTCGTACCGCCTAAGGGTGAAAGTTATATTGAATTGTGCATGAGAGTTAAGAGTTTTATGGATAATATTAAAAAGTTAGATTTTGATAATATTTTAATATGTGCTCATTCTGGCGTTATAAGAGCTATATATTGTTATATTATGGATGGAAATATAGATCTATTTTGGAAATTTGGATGTAAAAATGGTGATATAAGCATTATTAAATATGAATATGGTAATCTGTATATTGATGCAATTATGCATATCTAGGAGGCGAGCATAAATGGGCAAAATAATTTTAGTAACTGGTGGAAGTCGAAGTGGAAAAAGCACTTTTGCTGAAAACATTTTTAAAGATACTGATGATGTTTTATATATTGCAACAGCAATAGTTACAGATGAGGAAATGGGCGATAGAATTAAAAAACATATAGACTCTAGAAATGCAAGATGGACAACCTTTGAGGGCTTTTATGATTTAGATAAGGCTATAGACAAATACGATATAAGCAATATATTGCTTGATTGCGTTACAATTATGATAACTAACTTAATGTTTAAGGAAAAAATAGATTTTGATAAAATATCTATGGGGAAAATAGACGAATTACTAGATGATATAAAAACTCAGTTTGAAAAGTTAATATTAAAAGCTAGGGTAGCAAATATTAATTTGGTTATGGTAACTAATGAAGTGGGTTCTGGGCTTGTACCTGAGAATAAGCTTAGTAGAGTATTTAGGGATATAGCAGGGTTTGTAAATCAATACATAGCAAGTCAAAGTGATGAGGTATATCTAATTTCTTGTGGGTTACCTTTAAAATTAAAATGAATATTATTATCTAGGAAAGAGGTGAACCTTGCAATGGTAGGCCGTTGCAAGCAATGAAATGAGAGAATATTTAAATGATTTTTTGCTGTTTTTTCAGTTTTTTACGAGAATACCTATAAATAAAAGTTTGAACTGTGAGAAAGATAATTTCAAGAGAGGATCTATATTTTTTCCTATAGTAGGATTATTTATAGGAATCGTTCAATGGATAGTTTATTATCTGTTAATAAAAGTGTTACCAGTAAACATTACCGCAGTATTTGTAGTTATAATACCAATAATTATTACTGGAGGATTGCATGTTGATGGACTTGGAGATACATGTGATGGCTTCTTTTCGCTAAAAGGTGATAAATATAAAATTATAGAAGTTATGAAAGATAGTTCAGTAGGTACTTTCGCGACTATCGCTATAGTATTTGATATGTTAGCACGATATGCGGCGGTGACTACTATTATACAAATTGATTTACCATTTATATTAATTGCGGCTCCAATAATTGCAAGATTTACTGTGGTATTTATATCTTTTATAGGTAAAAATGCTAAAGAGACAGGTTCAGGTAATATATTTATTGGCAATATTGATGTTAAAAGACTAGTAATTGCAGGGGTAATAACTATTATACTTGGAACTTTATTAATAGGAATCAAAAATAGTGTTATAGTAATAATTCCAGCGTTATTTTTAAGTTTCCTGTTTAATAAATTTTGCGAGAGTAAAATTACAGGACTCACAGGTGACAGTTTGGGAGCTAATAATGAATTAGTTGAGATTTTAACAATGATATTGTTTATAGCAGTAATTTAGGGAAGCCTCAGGTGGGGACGGTTAACAATTAATTAGCTTATATTTGGGTGCAAATTTTTTTAAAATTTGCACCTTTTTACGATTAAATTTACTAATTAATATTTTATTTCCAGTGCTTGTCCAATGTTAGCCCAATAAATATAGTTAGCTGTCATTCTGAAATTTTTATTGATTACATGAATATGAAAATTAATAAAAATTAAGCATAACATTTAATGAAATCATCAATAATATTTCCATATTTTTCTTCTGTCCCAATTAAACCTATACCAATAGTGCTTAATCTAGATATTCTAGCTTGTGTAATGTTACCAAGTATGTTAGATATATCTTTTGATTTAAAATTGCATAGACTCCTCATTAAAACAACAGCTAAAGCTTTTGCATTAACGAAATTTCTACTGTACTTCGTATAAAAATGGATTTTTGATATATTCATCTTTAATGCTATAAAATCTAATATGTCATCTGATTTAAAATTGCGTACCAGTATGTTCCTTTCACTATTATAATCTGTTTTTTCATCTTCAAACTCCATTTCCTGTTCTAATTTTTCTTCATTACACCTAAAGAGAAGGTTATAGTAATTTTTCCTTGCACTTTTAAGGTTATCACCAAAGAGACTCATAACAAATACATAATCAACTAAGTTAAAAGAATCAGTTGTTTTTCCTAAAAATATTGATAGACTAGAAAAAGTGTATTTTTCAGGAGAATCTTTATATTCGATTATATCTGTAGGATTATTGTGCATATAAAGAGATAAGGTCCTTAAATATCTATCGCTATAAACTATTTTGCTCTTAAATCTATCTTTAAAAAGGTGTCCTTCTCTTTTATATTTTCTATTAAAGTACATTGCATAAGAAAAATTTATACCATGCATTATTTTTGATATATCACAGCCATTAGCATCAATCACTAAATGTGCGTGGTTATCCATAAGGCAGTACCCGTAAAGCTTAAAATTATGGAGAGTTTTATACTTCTTTATAAGTAACAAATATCGTTTCTTATCTTCGTCATCCTTGAATAAAGTTATTTCACTTATACTTTTGCACATGATATGAAATATCGACTCATCTGTTTTTACTCTTGCCGTTCTTGGCACAAAAATCACCTCTCCTCATAAAGTATTATTTTAATTGTTTCCCATGGAGTATAATGCTATTCATTTTTTTTAGGTTAATGTTCATTAGTTGTTAACCGTCCCCGCCTTAGATGTTATCTAAAACAGCAATTAGTTGTTAACCGTCCCTCAACTTTCTTTATGGGGCTAAAGAAAATCCTCCAACCCTTAAGTTTTATAATGATATTGACACCACCACTTAATTATAATAAACTAATAGTACAATAGAATATAATTTTAGGTGCCTAGAGTATTAGGTGAAAAGGGAATGTGGTTTAAGTCCGCAGCAGCCCCCGCTACTGTAATTGAGAAATCAAAAGCCAGGAGACCTGCCTAAATGATGTTAACAAAGCTTTCGGAGGGAAAGAACTTTTTAATGCAGTTAATTTTATTACGAATTAATTAAAAAGTAGTCGCTATCTTAAGTGAACTACTTTTTGTTTTTTTGAAAAGATATTAGGAGCAAACAGAGTTCAAAATTCCGAAAAATACATTATAAGGTGGAAGAAAACAATGAAGAAAGCAATTTTAGTTGTAAGTTTTGGAACAACATATGAAGACACAAGAAAAGTAACTATTGATGTAATAGAAAATAAAATAAAAAATACCTTTGTAGATTATGATATAAGAAGAGCGTTTACTTCGCATGTTATTCTTAAGGTTCTTAAAAATAGAGATAATATTTATATAGATACACCAGAGGAAGCTTTGGAAAAACTAAAGAATGAAGGTTATAATGAGGTAATTGTTCAGCCTTTGCATGTTATTCCAGGAGCGGAATTTGATTATGTAAACAATGTAGTTAATAAATATAAGGAATGCAATGCATTTGACAATATTTTGGTAGGAAGACCTCTTATATGTTTTAAGGGAGAAGAGGCTGGTGTGCCGGATGATTACACAATAATGGTGGACGCTTTATCAAATCAATTACCAAAAGATGACACAGTAATTTTAATGGGGCATGGTACAAATCATATTGCGAATGCAGTATATTGTTGCTTCGAAAGTGTTCTAAGGGATAGAGGGTTTAAAAACGTTCATGTAGCAACAGTGGAAGGGTATCCGACTTTGGATAGAGTAATACCAAATGTTATTGCGCAAGGAACTAAGGAAGTTATTCTGATGCCACTGCTCTTAGTTGCAGGAGATCATGTTAAAAATGATATGGTTGGAGAAAAGGAAGAGTCATGGAAAAATATTTTAGAAGCAGAGGGATTTAAAGTAAGAATACACCTACATGGATTAGGAGAAAACATCGGTGTACAAGATATTTATATACAACATATTAATGATGTAATTAATGAAAAATTTAAAAATGTAGGAAAAACACATAAGGGTATTTAAAATCATTCGTGGCTACTTGTAGATGAAATTATAAGTACAAGAGGAGTCAAAAGAAGAAAGGAAGGCATTTAATGATACATGGTGGAGATATTTATACTAATGGATTACTTGAGGGACGAGAACTAATAGATTATAGTTCTAATATAAATCCACTTGGCGTTCCTAAAAGTTTTATTGACAATATTAGTGGTGCAGTAGATGCATTAACTAGATATCCAGATATTCAATATAGGAGTGTATTAAAGGCACTCGGCAAATACATTAGTTGCCCAGAGGAGTATTTTGTTTTAGGAAATGGGGCAGCAGAAATAATTGATTTAGTTATATCTTGCCTTAGAAGTGTACTAATTGTAGTACCTTCCTTTGTAGAGTATGAAATTGACGCTAAAAAGTGGGCTTGTAATATAGAATACTCGCACTTAAAAGAGAATTTTAATGGGACTGTTTTGCTAAAGCATAAGTATGCTCAGCTCTCTTATGATTATGATGATATTCTTAATAAATTACGAAGTGTAGAAGGGGTAATTATAGCTAATCCTAATAATCCTAATGGTAATATAATTGATAAAGCTAAGTTTCAAAAAATTCTTGATTATTGTGAGAGTAATAATAAAATCATAATAATAGATGAGGCTTTTATAGAATTTACGGGAGATGATTTGCACAGTTTTGCGCAGAGTGTTAAAACTTATAAATGTTTATTTGTAATAAAGGCTTTAACGAAATTTTTCGCAATGCCAGGCATAAGATTTGGGTATGGAGTTAGCAGTGATGCTAAATTAATAAAAAAAATTAAAGATAAACAAAACCCTTGGAATATAAACTGTTTTGCAGAAGTTGCAGCAATTAATGTGCTAAAGGATGTCGAGTATATTGAAAAAAGTAAACAATGGATAAGAAATGAAAGACCTATTTTCTTAAAAGCGTTAAATAGTATCTCATTTATAGATAAGGTCTTTTTAACCTATGGTAATTTTGTGTTATGTAAATTAAAAGAAGTAGATGCAGATGAGCTTTATAAACTATGTTTGGATCAAGGCTTTGTTATAAGAAAAGCAGACAATTTCAGGGGGCTGGACAAACAGTTTATAAGGTTAGCTGTTAAGGATAATGTCAGAAATGAAAAATTGATTCGGTGTTTAAAAAAATTAGAACTTTAGGAAAACTTGAGGGACGGTTAAGAACTAATTGACCTTTAGAGCCAGTCCATAAAAGGAAGTGAGTGTAAATGAAGAGTATAGTTATAGCTTCAAATGCAAGTGGTGGTGGTAAAACCACAGTAACCCTTGGGATTATGAAAGCCTTAAAAAATAGGGGCTTCAAGGTTCAGGGTTATAAAGTAGGGCCCGATTATATAGACTCGGCTTTTCATTCAAAGATAACGGGCCAAGATTCAAGAAATCTGGATTTATATCTTATGGGAGAGGCCGGAGTTAAGGCTAGCTTTTCTAGAGGTCACGGTGATTTAGGAGTAGTTGAAGGCGTAATGGGATTATATGATGGTAAAGGCATAGATACATCATATTCTACATATCATGTGTCTAAGGTTTTAGATCTACCTATTATACTTGTACTGTCTCCGAAAGCTCAGGTAGCAACCTTTTGTGCAGAAATAAATGGAATAGTTAATTTTAAAGATGCGAATATACGTGGCATAATATTAAATAACATAACAGAGAGTTACTATAATTTGCTTAAATCGGCAATTAATAAAAATTGTAAAATAAAGGTTTTAGGTTATCTTCCTAAAGATGAGAGATTATCTTTGAAAAGTAGGCATTTAGGGTTAATTCAAAGTAGTGAAATAGAGGATCTTGAGGAAAAAATTGAAGTTTGTTCCAAATTATTAGAAAAACATTTGGATGTGGATCTATTATTAGAGCAATTTAAGGAAAGTAAGAAATATGTAGATGATTTTCATGTTGAAAGTAAGGGCAAAAGAATAGCTGTAGCCTACGATAAAGCTTTTAGTTTTTATTATAAAGAAAATTTAGAGCTTTTAGAGGAACTCGGAGAAGTGATATACTTTAGTCCACTTATTGATAATGAATTACCGAGCAATATTGATTTTCTTTATTTAGGTGGGGGGTACCCTGAGGTATTTATAAAGGAGTTATCTGAAAATACATCTATGATTTACAGTATTAAAAAAGCTCTAGATGGTGGACTACCCTGTTACGCTGAATGTGGAGGATTAATGTACCTTACTTTAGGGGAAAAGAATCTTGGCGAAGAACAAATAGCGCATAAAACTGTTGGCTTTTTTGATGGGTATTATTCCTTGACCACAAAACTTCAGAATTTTGGATATGCAAAGATTAAGGTAGAGGTAGAAAATATTATTTTGCCAAAAGATATGAGCATAAACTGCCATGAGTTTCATAAATCGTTTGTTCATTTACAAGAAGAAAAAACATTTAAACTTTCTAAAGACGTTTATGACGGAAGCAAGAAAAATTGGTTATGTGGATATATTAAAAAAAACACTATAGCGGTATATGGACATGTGCACTTTTTTGGAAACTTATTATGGTTTAAAAAAATTTTTAAATAGGTGGATTAAGTCAATTAATTGTTAACCGTCCCCAACTTTTGGGTCAATTAGTTGTTAACCGTCCCCGTCGGATTCTAGATTCTAAAACAAAAGGAGATTAAAATATGGATTACATAAAAATTCCTATGGATATAGAAAAGAGAAGCTTTGAAATTATTGGAGAGGAAATGGGAGAGCAAGAATATTCACCTAGAGAACTTTCAATAATAAAAAGAGTAATACATACTACAGCAGATTTTGATTACAAAAATATATTATATATTCGAGATGGAGCAATAGATGCGGCTGTAGAGTTACTTAAAAAAGGAGTAACGATATATACTGATACAAAAATGGCGTTAGCAGGTATAAATAAAAAAGCTCTTAAAGATTTGAATTGTAATGCCTTATGTTTTGTTAGTGATGAAAATGTGGCTGAAATTGCTAAAGCGCGTCACATAACACGTTCTATGGCAGCGGTGGAGAAGGCAGTAGAAGATGGAGTTGAGTTCTTTATTTTTGGTAATGCACCTACAGCTTTATTTAGATTAAAGGAATTAATTGAGGAAGGAAAATGCAATGCTAAATTTATAATAGCGACGCCGATTGGTTTTGTGGGAGCTGCGGAATCTAAAATAGAAATTGAAAAATTGGACATCCCAATGATTGTTGTTAGGGGAAGAAAAGGTGGAAGTACAGTGGCCGCATCTATATTAAATGCATTAATGTATATGATAGTGGATAGAGGTTAGCACGTAGCTTAAGAACTTTGTTTTAAAATTCTAAATTATTATAATCGGGGAGAGCAGATATCATATGGATTATCTAATACTATGTATAATCGTACTTTATATTTCAATACTTACAAGTAAGATTGATTCATTGCAAAAACATATAACTCGCATGAATTCAAATTTGATTAAGATCGCAAAGCAGGTTGGAATTCCAGAAGATCCTTTAAATGATGAGTTAAAAAGTATCATAGAAAAAGATGGGAAAATTAAGGCGATAAAAAAATGTAGAGAGGTTACTGGATTTGGATTAAAGGAAGCAAAAGATTATGTTGATAACTTAAAATAAATAACAACCTTAGCAGGGGGTACATGATAATGCTTGATTTATATGTTAATTTTAATGGTAAAAAACTTAGATGTGGATATACAACTGGATCTTGTGCTGCTGCGGCCGCAAAAGCGGCTACGCAAATATTGTTTTATGATACTGATATAGAAGAGATAAAGATAGACACCCCAAAGGGTATAGAATTATTGCTTCCAATATATAAGGTAGTAAAAGGGGAAAACTTTGTTGAGTGCTGCATTATAAAAGATGGTGGAGATGATCCTGATGCAACTCACGGAATGGAAATCTGGTCAAGGGCTGAAAAATCGGAATCAGGATATACATTAAAAGGTGGAAAAGGCGTTGGGATAGTTAGGGGAGAAGGATTGTACGTGCCTAAGGGTGACTGGGCGATTAACCCAGTTCCTAGAAAAATGATAGAAAAAGAAGTAAGGGAAGTGCTGCCTAAAGACGCTGGGATTACAATAACTGTATTCGTACCCGAGGGGGAAGAGGTAGCCAAGAAAACATTTAATCCAAGGCTTGGAATTGAAGGTGGCATATCGATACTAGGAACAACAGGTATTGTAACACCAATGTCACAGGAAGCACTTACAGAATCTATTAATATAGAAATATCTCAAAAAATAGCGCAGGGGCATAAAGATCTCACTTTGGTTTTTGGTAACATGGGGGAAGATATGGCAACGAAGATAGGGCTTAAATCAGATAATATAGTAATGGTTTCAAATTATATAGGATTTGCTTTAAATAGCTGCATGGAAAAACATATAGAAAACATTTTGCTTATAGGTCATATAGGAAAAGCATGCAAGATAGCAGCGGGATGTTTTCAAACTCATAGTAGGGTATGTGATGTGAGGTTAGAAGTGATAGCACTAGAACTAGCTTTAATAGGAGCACCTACTGATATTGTAACTAAGGTTTATAAAGAAAAAACTACTGAGGGTGCAATAAAGTTATTAGAGGATGATTACAATGAAATATATGAAAATATCGCAAATAAAGTAAAGAAAAGATTATTTCAGTATACTTACGAAACAATTCCAGCAGAAGTTATTATGTTTTCTATGAATAAAGGGATTTTGTGTGACACTAGGGAAAATAAGTAGGGACGGTTAACAACTAATGAGCACAATGCTTGTCCTAGCAAATAAGGAATCAAATGAATAATCAATCAAATAAGCGGGGACGGTTAATAACTAATAAACATAATGCTTGTCCTAGCAGACAAGAAATTAAACAGATAATCAATCATCAAATAAGTAGGGACAGTTAACAACTAATGAACATAATGCTTGGACAAACAAGCAATCAATTAAGCAAATAAGCGGGGACAGTTAACAACTAATGCATGAATAAATAGTGAAAGGTTGCAGAAAATATGGTTTATATAGTGGGTATTGGGCCTGGAAACCCAAAATATATTATTCCTTTGGCAGTAGAGACTATGGAAAAGGTTGATGTGATCATAGGATTCGAGAGAGCTGCAGCGAGTATACCTAAAACTAATGTTCAAAAGATAATAGTTAAAACATTAAAGAATATTATGGATTATATAACAGAAAATATTGATAAAGATATCGCAATAATAGCATCGGGTGATCCGTGTTTTTATGGTATAGTAAACTATATAAATAATAACTTTAAAGGCGAAACAGAGATAGTTCCAGGTATAAGTTCTTTTCAATATTTAATGTGTAAGCTCAAAAAACCATGGCAAAATGCCCATCTAGGTAGTATGCATGGAAGGCAAGAAGATTTTATAGAGATTGTGCAAAATCATGAGATATCTGTGTGGCTTACTGATAAAAGTAATTCACCACAAGCTTTATGTAGAAAACTTTTTGATAATAATATTAAAGCTACGATTTATGTTGGCCTAGAATTATCTTATGCGGATGAAAAAATAATAAAAGGTACAGTTGAAGAAATTAAGGATAAAGTTTTTGATGATCTTAGTGTGGTTGTCATAGAAAATATAAATTAATTAGCTACATGATAATATATTAAACTGACTTATAGTTAATTTGTTAAGGACGATTAAGAAGGTATGGCTAGAGACTATTTTACTAGAGATGGAGGGCTTAAAATGGCAAAATTATATGGGGTAGGGGTAGGACCTGGAGATAAGGAACTGCTTACGATAAAGGCAATTAAAACTATTGGGAAATGTGATGTTATAGTAGTTCCCAGTGCTATGAATGGTGGGAAAAGCATAGCCCATGAAATAGCAGAGGAGTATATTAACAAGGACTCAGAAGTGTTAGTTAAACATTTCCCTATGGGTGGAGCGGAGCAGGAAGCGAAGATTTATGAAGCTTTTAAGTCTATTGAAGAAAAATTAAAAGCTGGAAAAGATGTAGCTTTCTTAACTATAGGAGATCCATTTGTATATAGCACATATATATATTTATTAAATTACATTAAGGAAAGTGGATACGAAGTTGAAACAATTCCTGGTATAACCTCATTTTGCGCTTGCGCAAGCATTGCTAATGAGTATCTAGTAATTGGGAATGAACCACTTTTAATACTTCCAGCAACAAGGCTAGATACTATAAAGGATGAAAAATTCCTAGTAATTATGAAGGTTTATAAAATCGAAGAAGAAGTTTTAGATTGTCTAGAAGCAAAGGGATATAAATATGTATATGTTAAAAGAGCTGGTAGAGAAGGACAAGAAGTCCTTCGATGTCGCGAAGATATATTAAAAAATAAAGAATATATGAGTTTAATAATTGCGAAGAAAGAATAAAGGTAGGGACAGTTAAGAACTAATCCTTCAAAACAATAAGCGGGGACAGGTAATAACTAATCAGAGCAAAAGGTAGGGACAGTTAATAACTATTCTAAAAGGAGAGGTGAATTCAATGGTTTATTTTATTGGTGCAGGCCCAGGTGATGTGGATTTAATTACAGTTAAGGGAAGAAATATATTATCGATTGCAGATGTAGTTATTTATGCAGGATCGCTTGTAAGTGCAGAGCATATAACATTTTGCAAAAAAGATGTAATAGATCACAATTCAGCTTCAATGACTCTTGAGGATGTAATCGAGGTTATGAAGAAAGCGGATAGCGAGAATAAAAGCGTAGTAAGGCTTCATACTGGTGACCCAGCTATATATGGAGCAATAAAAGAACAGATGGATGAGTTAGATAAATTGAATATAGATTATTCTATTGTGCCAGGGGTAAGCTCCTTCTCAGCAGCAGCATCTGTTATCAAAAAAGAATTTACGCTTCCAAGTGTAACTCAAACACTTATTCTTACAAGGGTTGAGGGTAGAACTCCAGTGCCAGAAACTGAGGATTTAGAAAAGCTTGCTTCTGTTGGGGCGTCAATGGCCATTTTTTTATCTATAAGTATGATAGATAAAGTTGTCGCAAAACTTAAGGCAGGTTACGGAAGAAATGTTCCAATAGCTGTTATTGAGAGGGCAACATGGGCAGACGAAAGAGCTATTATTGGGACTTTGGATGATATAGCAGAAAAAGTAAAAGAAGCTAAAATAACAAAATGTGCTCAAATTCTTGTAGGTGATTTCATAGATTGTGAATATGAGAAGAGCCTTTTGTATGATAAGACATTTACACATATGTTCCGTGAAGGAAAAAAATAGATAATGAAGGAGATGATAAATTGGGAAAATTATATGTAATTGGAATAGGGCCAGGTGGACTTCCACATATGACAATAAGAGCAATGGACGCCATAAAAGAAAGTGATATAATTGTAGGTTATAACAAATATATAGATATGATAAAACCTCTACTCGCTGGCAAGGAAATATTCTCAACAGGCATGAAGGGTGAGGAAGAGAGATGTAAGAAAGCGTTAGAGCTTAGCCACGGTAAGACAGTCAGCGTGGTAAGTACTGGTGATTCAGGGATTTATGGGATGGCAGGGCTAATTCTTCAGCTAAGAGTGGATGAAGAAGTTGAAGTTATTCCAGGGGTTACGGCCTCATCTGCAGCAGCGTCGGTACTTGGTGCACCATTAATGCATGATAACTGTAATATAAGTTTAAGTGACTTAATGACCCCATACGAACTGATTCAAAATAGAGTAAATCTAGCCGCAGAAGGTGATTTTGTTATATCATTGTACAATCCTAAAAGCAAAGGGAGACCTAATTATTTAAGGGAGTGTATAAATATAATAAAAATGCACAGAGATGGAACTACTCCAATAGCTGTAGTTAAAAATGCACTTCGAGATGGACAAGAAGTAAGCATCTCAACATTAGATACTTTTGACGATAACATAGCTGATATGTTATCAATTGTTATAATTGGTAACAGTCAAAGTTACGTAAAAGATGGTAAATTTATAACACCAAGGGGATATAACGTTTAGAATAACAGAGGAAGGTGAGGGATGGAGTGGAGGGACGGTTAACAACTAATGAGTTTTTAGCATAACAATAAACAGGGGAAAGTTATTAACTGTCTCCGCTTTTATCTGCTTTTTTCGCTTTTAACCACTGCTTTTGTTCGTGATTTTAGGCATCGTAAATGCTACTTAGTTGTTAACCGTCCCCACTATTTTTCCTTGTTTTCCCACTAACACTATTAAGGGTGACAGGAGTGAATGATGATGATAGGTTTAATTGTAGGTACTTCAGAAGGGAAAAATATTCTCTCAGGGTTAAATAAGTTTACAGAGGATATTTTCATATCAACAGCTACAGCATATGGTGCAGAGCTTTTGAAGGATTATAAATATAAAGTTTTTAATGAAAAACCATTAGATTTAGTTGGACTTATGCAAGTTATAAAAGATAATGATATAAAAATTCTAATTGATGCATCTCATCCATATGCGCTAGAAATTACAGAAAATGCAATTGAAGCCTGTAGAGTCTATGGAGTACAATATGTTAGATATGAGAGACCACCTGTTCTTAAGAAGTTTAAGGATAATAAAAATGTTATTATGGTGGAAGATTATGAGAGTCTTTATGAGCATCTTAAAACGATAGATGGAACTATCCTTAATACAACAGGTAGCAGAAATATAGGTAAAATTCTAGATTTTAATTTAAAGAATAGGGTAATACATAGGGTGTTACCTTCAGTTAAGGTTTTAGTAGAGATTTTAGACCTAGGTGTTGAGGTTGAGGATATAGTGGCAATGAAGGGACCTGTAGGATATGAACTGAATTGCGGCTTTATTAATGAATACAGGGCCAAAGCAATACTTATGAAGGATAGCGGAATTCAAGGTGGGACTTTTGATAAAATAAAAGCTGCTATAGATAATAATGTAATGGCATTTATAATTGGAAGAAAACCTATGGAGTATTCAAAAGTATTTTATAGTGAGATAGAAGTTGTAAAATATGTTTCTGGTTTAATGGAAGTAACTGAACAATAAGCGAGTTTGATTTAAAGTATTATGTATGAAAGTGTGACTTAGGGGAATAGAATTACGCAATATAAAAAGGGGCTATCTTAAAATAGAAAGTATATTTCTATTGCGAGATGTCTCTTTTTTCTTTTGTATTTATAATTTAAGTATGATTAATAAAGAAATTACAAAAAGGATTATACCAATAATTGAGAGGTTTATCAATTAGTTTTTCCTATGGGAATATGGATTTTGATGCCATTTTGATGCCTTAAGATGATTAAGTAAGACTACTTAGTCAAATAATGTAGGAATTAGATTGCAAAAAATTAAATAAGGCGTGATTTTTCAGAGAAAGAAAGTTACTAATTGAACGAAGACTCTTTTAAAAATTTGAATTAAGGAATCTACTCATATAGAATTCGTTAATGGAAGATTAGTATTTACAAAAAATATACAGAAATATAGGAAAATATAGAAAAATAGTGACTTATTTGGTATAATAAGATTATAACAAATAAATACAAAAGGGAAATTACTCTTTGTATACGGTTAACTATAAAGCAGAAGATAAGATAGAAGCTATATCATTTTAACAAGAATATGATTGGAAATTTCATATATGGTAATCATGTTTTTAGGTTCTGGGAAAGTAATAAATTTATAAGAAAAAGACGATTAGCATAAATTCATACGTATAGAGTAGATACTTTAATAAAGTGATTAGTCTATATTTGTTTTTTTGTTTTATACGAAATAGCTTGCGCAAACCGCTGTGGATAACATTCTAGCTAAAAATAGATAAAATAAAACAAGAGAAATATGAGATGATTATTTATATTAACAAATTTGAATAAATAAAATAACAATATTACTGGAGGTGATATATGTGAATAGAAAAATTCTAATAGTAGAAGATGATTTAGCAATATCAAACTTAATCAAGCTAACTTTAAATATAGCAAATTATGTAACTAAAGAAGTTTATGATGGATTGGAAGCAATAAATATAATCGAAAATGAACAGTTCGACTTGATACTACTGGATGTTATGCTTCCAAATGTTGATGGGTTTACTATAATGGACAAAATAAGATACTTAGGTATTCCTGTTATATTTCTTACCGCTAAAAACTCAGTTATTGATAAAGTAACTGGATTAAAATCAGGAGCAGAAGATTATATTGTAAAGCCATTTGATGTTCTAGAACTGTTAGCAAGAATTGAAACTGTACTTAGAAGATATGGAAAAGCTAATGATTTTTTGAAATTTAAAGATATTAAAATATATTTAAAAGAAAGAATAGTTAAAAAGAGTGGTCAAATAGTAGATTTAACTCTTAAGGAATTTGAACTATTATGCATATTGGTACAAAATAAAAATATAGCCTTAACTAGACATATACTGTTAGAAAGAATTTGGAAATTTGATTACTTTGGAGGAACTAGAACTGTTGACATGCACATAGGTTCAATTAGAAAAAAATTAGACCTAAGTGATAATGTTAAGACAGTTTATAAAATTGGATATAGGTTGGAGGAATAATTGATGAAATTTTGGCAAAGAATATACATTTTATTTTTGACATTATTTATTTTAACCTTTAACTTTGCAGGAATTTTAATAATAGAAAAGATTCATAATGAAACATTAAAAAGCGAAGTAGATAGAGCTTTAAGTGAACAGTTGAGTATTTATTCAGGGGTGAATTTAAGTATTCCTGTGTATGATACTTTAAGGATGTATTCCCGTAATATCAGCTCTGATAATGAAATTTTATCTAATGCTATAAATGATTATTATAAAGAATACAATGATAAAAATGTTTTTGTTGAGATTTTGGATGTAAATAATAAAAGTGTATTTAGTAATATTAATTTTAAAATGCCTGATAAAAGAGATGAAATCGAATCACTTCAACCAGATACAAGACAATATATAATAAAGGATATAGGTGATAAATCATATATATTCATATCAAATCTGATAAGTATAAACAAAAAATCGTATAAATTTACTTATGTACGAGATATTTCAAGAATTTACGAAGAAATAAAAAATCAGTATATTTTCTTTTTAAAATTGGACGGAGTAGTATCTTTAGTGTTCATGGTGTTTATGTATTTTATAAGTAAATATATAACAAAGCCAATCCAGAACCTTATAGGAGCTACTAAAAGAATAATTAAAGGTAACTTTTCCGAAAAGGTAGAAATAAAATCTAAGGATGAATTTGGTGTGCTGGCAGAGAATTTCAATATAATGGCTGGTGCTGTTGGGGAAAAAATAAATGACTTAGAAAGAAATAATAATGAAAAACAGAGGTTTATCAATAACTTGGCTCATGAATTAAAAACACCATTAACTTCTATAATAGGGTATGCAAATTTACTTAGTACCACCAAATATGATGAAAAAAATTTCATAGATGGTCTTGGTTATATATACAAAGAAGGAAAACGGTTAGAGGAATTATCTTTTAGGTTAATGGACTTAATACTATTAAAAAAAGAAGAGTTTAAGCTGCAAAATGAAAGCATAAAAAACATTGCTTTTGAAGTAAAAGGGTCATTGATACCAAAACTTATTGAAAAAAACATAAACTTAGTAATAGATGATAATGATTTTGAAATGATGATGCAACGTGAGTTAATGAAGGTATTACTATCCAATCTTATAGATAATGCTATAAAAGCTTCCAAGGCCAAATCGGAAATTCACATTGGTATTAACAAATTTAAATATGAAGTTGAAATAAAAGATTATGGCATAGGAATTGCTAAGGATCATGTAGATAAGATTTTTGAACCTTTTTATATGGTAGATAAAGCAAGAACTAGAGCAAATAATGGTGCAGGATTAGGTTTATCAATATGTAAAAAAATATTAGACATTCATAATGGATGCTTTAAAGTTGAAAGTGAAATAGATAAGGGGACTTCAATTAAATTAATATTTAATAATAGTGAAGGGAGTGGATCATCCCATGAAACATAAAACAATACTTCCTATGTTATTAATTTTTAGTATTTTTTTAACTTCGTGTGGAGATTTTACTAGCATAAAAAAGAATCAATTAGTAGTTGAAAAGATAGGTAAAAAAGTTACCGATACTTCAGATATAGTGAATGATAAAAAAATCTTAACAGAGGAGGAAGCAAAATTAAAAACTTTAGAATATTTAGAAAAATATTTTAATGTGAAACTTTACATGTCAGAGATTGAAAGTAATGTTAGCTTCATTAGCTCATCTATGGTAAAAAAAAATTCAAGTCTAATAAATCAAAGTAGTATTTCAAAATTTCAATTGAAATATAGTAACTCTGTATTAGAAAACGGTTTATATCATGTAGAATTTTTTACAAAAGCAGTAAAACAAGCACAAGATATAAATTCCACATACTTTTCTATGAAAATAGATTCAAAAACAGGAGAATGTATATATTTTAACAGTTACTATAATGATCTTTATGGTAAACCTTCTTTAAAAAACAGTATTGATATAAACAAAGCAAAAATAATAGCAGAAGAATTTATTTTAAAAAATAATATTGGTAATATTAAAAATGTAAAGTTTGTTAATCAAATAGTAGAATATCAAGAAAGCTACAATTTAGTATTTGAAGACAACGACGCAGGTGATAAGAAAGTAATGATTTCTATTGATAGAAACACTAAAAAAATAACCGGTTTTTTAGTAGGAATAATATAGAGAATTTCGTATGATAGCTGAACAAGTATGTAAAAGTATAATACACATTTCATAATTGGAAATCATGAACAAAATTTAGCGGATGATAAACTAAAACTATTTACAAATACTTTACAACTATTAATAACTTATAATATATCGTCATAATATAATTAAATATATCAGATAAACCATTAAAAGAAAAAAAGATGAAATACTAGTTAACATATTGTTTAAATACAATTAGGGGAGAATTATGATAAAAAAAAGCAAGAAGTTTAAGAGAAGAAGAAAAATAGTAGCTATAATGTTTATTATTATATTATGCAGTTTAGTTTATACAAGATATGCATATTCTTATAAAATGGAGGTTAAAGCCAAAGAAAATCATGTATTACAGGTTAGGGCGCAGACAGTATTGGAAAAAAGTAAAGAAGAAAAGGCGGCTAGTGCAGCTATAGAGCTAAGGGCTAAAGTCGCTAATGCTGCAAATACTTATGATATACAAAAAATATCAGATATAGCTAAAGGTAAAGGAGTTAAAGACGGTAAGAAAATTGCGTTTCTTACTTTTGATGATGGGCCATCTACTACTGTAACACCCAAAGTACTAGATATACTAAAAAATAATAACATAAAAGCAACCTTTTTTACTCTTGGAAATGCTATAGAATCTAATAATTCAAGCAAAGAGCTTATAAAAAGAATTGCAAAAGAAGGACATGCTTTAGGAAATCATGGTTATAGTCATGATATGAAAATAATATATCCTCATAACAAACTTGACGTAAATGTTTTTATGGCTGAAATAGAAAAAACTAACAATATTCTAGAAAGTATTTTAGGACAAGATTTTAATGCCCGAGCAATAAGAATGCCAGGAGGTTATATGTCTAGAGTGTACTACCATGATCCTAAGTTGACTGAGTTGAATGCCAAGTTAAAAGAAAAAGACCTATATAGTATAGATTGGAATGCATATGTTTTCGATGCTGAGGGTAAAAAGAAAACTTCACCTGAATTAGTAGAAGCATTTAAAGAAAATGTAGGTAAACAGGAAAAAATAGTAGTATTAATGCATGATACATATGGTAAGGAAAGTACGGCAAAAGCATTACCTGAAATTATAGACTATCTAAAAACAAGTGGATATGAATTTAAAATTATAAAATGATTTTAGTATCTTAGAATTAGTAATAAATTCAGAAATTAGAGGAGCATATAATTTTTTTATATGCTTTATTAAGGAAAATATGACGACAAATGAGTGTAATTATATGTTAAGTTGTTCTAAATAATCTCGATAATAAGAATAATGGTTTATTCGAGCATGCGAATAAATATCTTGTATTTTTTTACAAATTTTATGTAGAACAATATAAAAATGCAACTAAATTACAATTGCAAGCGTTATATGAGTGTAAACAATTGAAAAAGTTTATCATTTTTAACTTATGAAGAAGATTTTAATATTAATGTTTTATGGGGGTATTAAGTAAAGAATAACAAAATTAGAGCATAGAAGATGGGGGTATATATTAATGAATAAGAGAATTACGAGCTCAATTATTGCTGCTTTAATGATAGCAGGTTCAACATCCATTACGACATTTGCAGCAATGGGAAGTGGCAGTGTTGTTATAGGTAACAAAGCTTTCGACTTAACGTATGCTAATAATCAGGCAAATGCTAATGAGATTGCTAGTGCAATAACAGCTGGCGGAGAAGTTTATATTAAAGATTTTGAGGGGCATTGGAAAAGTAATATTTCAGAATCAATAATTAATGCAAATATTATACCAGCTGTAACTTACACGAATGATGATGGGACATCTAATTTTGATGCTGGAGATAAAGAACATGTGAATATAATAACAGTTCAATCTGTTAGTTCTATTGCTAATAAAAACGTAATATACGGGGCAACTGCTGCAAATATTGGACTACCAACAACAGTAACACTTAAATTAAGTGATAATACAACTAAGGACGTAAGCGTTACTTGGACAAGCTCTACTTATGATGGAACTAAAACAGCGACATACATATTTACTGGTGTTTATGCACTTCCAAGTGGCGTAACTGGAACAAAGCCAACTGTAAAAGTTAATGTTGTAGTTGGAGTAAAACCTAATGCAGCTGATATAGCTTCTGCAAAAGCAGTAGATACTAAAATAATAGCATTGCCAGCATTAAGTGCTTTAACATTAGCAAATAAAACAGGCGTAGTAGCAGTTAGAAATGCTTATGCATCAATAACTAGCGCACAAAAACTTTTAGTTACAAAACTTAGTACACTAGTAGCAGCTGAAGGTAAAATAGCGGATCTTCAAGCAAACGCAGATGAAAAAATAGCAGAAGCTGCGGAAGAAGCAGCAGTAAGTATTGCTGAAAAATCAAAAATGAATGTCGATGTTACTAAAGCAAATGGACTTATACAAGCAGTTAAAAATGCTGCAAAACAAGCAGAATTTAGTGAGCGAATATCTAATATTAATATATTAGATGAAATAGTATCAAAGGGAAATAATACATTTAAATTAACACCCTATGATGTTTCATTAGAGGATTTTATTAGCGAAGAAATGGGAAATACTCCAGCAGCTAGTATTGGTGGCAAGTGGCTTTATGCGGCAATAAAAGATGGAAAACTTGGGTATACATTAGAAGGTAATAAGACATGGGTAAATTCTCCAACAAATTATAACAGCATTAAAAGTCAACTTACAAGCAATATAAACCCGATAAATTTAGGAAACGATCCAGTTAAAGTTTATCAATTTGTAGAACTTAATTATTCTGATTGTGTAAGTGCTGATATATTGAACACAATGTTTGGAGAAAATAATGCATTGAGTGGCAAAGGTCAAGTATTTATTGATGCAGCACAAAAATCTGATGTAAATCCGCTATATTTAGCGGGTCATGCAATACTAGAAACAGGACATGGTACTTCACTCTTGGCAAATGGTGGTACAAAAAAAGTTACTGGCGAGTATACTTATGGTATGCCTGTATATAATTTGTTTGGGATTGGTGCAATTGATAGTGATGCAAATGCAGCTGGGACAAGCACAGCATTCAAAAATGCCTGGACAGATGTAGACTCGGCGATATATGGAGGAGCAGCATTTATTTCAGGAAAATATATAAACAAAGGTCAGAATACGATTTACAAAATGAGATGGAATAATTTGAATGTTAATCATCAATATGCAACAGATGTTAGTTGGGCAAATAGTCAAACAAAAATTATTAAACAATATTTTGACTTATGTCCTGAGGCTAAGTTAACATTTGATATTCCAGTTTATAAGTAAGACAAGCATTAGTTGTTAACCGTCCCCCACATTTTATTGACTGTATATATTTGTATTTATTGGACAAACTAATATATAAATGAATACATATGTATCAGTATTGATACACATAAATTATAGTGATATAATGATGATAATATTTAATGTAGGAGGGGTTAGTTTGGACAAGATAGCGCTTATAACAGACACTACAAGCGATTTGAGAAGTGACTTAATAGAGAAATACAGTATTAATGTATTGCCCTTTAGGATTATCTATTCTGATAGAGAGTATTTGGATAATGTGGATATAACACCACAGGATGTTTATGATAATATGAAGATAGAAGTACCTACATCCTCATTGCCATCAATGAAGGATATGGAGGAATTATTTTTAAGATTAGAAGAAGAGGGTTACACTCATGCGATAGCAATAACTTTATCTACTGGGTTATCTGGTATATATAATGCGATGAAACTAACAAGTGATAATCATCCGAGTATTATCACTCATGTATGTGATTCACAATCCATAGCACTTGGTGAAGGATTAATAGTTACAGAGTGTGGAAAGCTTATACAAGAAGGTAAGAGTTTTGAGGAAGTAGTTAAAGCTATTCCATCTATTAAAAAAAGAATCCATTTATACTTTTTAGTAGGTACTCTGGAATACTTGAAAAAGGGTGGAAGAATAGGTAAAGTTGCAGGCACAATAGCTGAGCTTTTAAATATCAAACCTATAATTTCACTTGATGAGGATGGTAAGTATTGTACCGTCGAAAAGGTACGAGGTAGAAAGCAGTCTCTTAATAAACTTATAGAACTTACAAATAAGATTTTGGATGAGAAGAAATGTAGGGTTTATATGTTGCATGGTGATGCAATGGATGAGACAAAACAAGTAATGGAGAAAATAGGCAAACATCCAAATGTTATTTCCATAGAATTTGTAGGATATATAAGTCCTGTATCGGGTGTTCATAGTGGACCAGGTTTGGTAGGAATGGTTTGCATAGAGGAACCTTAGATAAAAAGCCTACTAACGAAGTAAGTAAAGAAAATGAGATAGACATTAAGGTCGAGGAAAAGAGATTGTACATTGAATATAAGAAAAAACTTTTGGAGCTTCGAAGAGTTCGAAAGGAAAAAGAAGCGGTGGGTCAAGTATTCACAAAAGGATTACTACCTTTGTATGTGTTATATACTCTAAGCCTCGGGGAAACTAATGGTAACGACATATCTCATAAGATAGGCGAGAGAACAAATGGTCATTGGATTCCTAGTACAGGCGGAATATACCCTCTTTTAAAAAAACTGGAAAAAGAGAAACTAGTAGTTGGAGAGTGGAACGAATCTAAAAAAGCACAAAAGATTTACAAAATCACTGAGCAAGGTAGATTAGAATTAGAAAATAAAAAATACTTACTGCGTGATAGGATTGAAGAGGCTTTAGAAGTATTTAAAATAATCTATAGTGATCTATATAATTAAAACATTAAAGGTTGTAGGTGAATTATAATATGTTCATCTGCAACTTTTTTAGTATAAAAAAATTAGTATGCAATAATAACAACATCAAAATACATTTTATAAAGTATCATATATATAAGAAAGCTTAAAGTTTGAATTAACATAAGGAAAGCCCGTACAATACAGTTCATGTATTGTATGGGCTTTCCTTATGTTATAAACTTGCCACGCCACGTGGCAGTGGAACTATAGCTTCAGCTTCATGTCACCTTCTTTTATCAACCCTTTCTTTCTCATGATTTCTGAGAAAAGTAGGGTTAAGGCGGCAGGAGCTATAAAATGTAGAAGTAATATTTTTAAAACTATTATAGAGGTTGGTGCGCTTCCCTGCATAGTGGCAAGTGTTCCAAATTGACCAACTAGGCCGCTGGTTCCCATACCTGCACCTATCGAATTGTTCTTCATAGCAAAAATGGTAGTAGATAAGGGTCCGAGTATTGCACCGGCAAGTGTTGGAGGTATCCAAACCTGAGGCCTCATAATTATGTTTGGTACTTGTAACATGGAGGTACCTAGTCCTTGAGATACTAAACCACTTACCTTATTCTCTCTATAACTAGCTACTGCAAATCCTATCATTTGAGCACTACAACCAACAGTTGCGGCTCCGGCTGCAAGTCCAGACATGTTTAATGAAATTGCAATAGCTGCACTACTAATTGGAGCAGTGAGGGTTAGCCCCATTAAAGTGGATACAGCAATACCCATTGGAATAGGCATAAGAGTAGTTGCAGAATTTATTACTGAACCTAAATCAGTCATAAACACTGAGATAAAAGGTCCAACAAATTTACCAACTATACTTCCAGTTAAAATAGTAACAATAGGAACTATTACAATATCTAATTTTGTTTTTCAAAACACTAAGTTTCCCAATTCGGCGCCGACTACTGCTGCGACGAAAGCTCCAACTGGACCACCACCCATATACATATACCCGAAAGCACCGGTGGCCGCGGATGAGAACATTGCAAGTGGAGTAACTTTTAACCCCCAGGCTATAGCAACACCTATAGCAGCACCGACAACAGGAGATTTAGCAGAAATGATTTCTGTAAACTCTTTAAGAAAAGCAAGTCCGGGGACTTTGGATAATTGACTTAAAATGAGTCCGATAATTAAGGAAGCGAATAGACCTAATGCCATGGCACTTAAGGCATCTAAGAAATACCGTCTAAGAGCTTTCTTTGCAAATAGTTTAAATTTTTCCATGATTTCCCCCTAATAAAATACAAAATTTAATGTGGATGTATATAAAATATATTTTTGTAGTATTAATATAGATTGTATTAGTATTATCATAAATAATATATAATATATCTACATAAAAGTATATTATCATAGATGTATACCTTTGTATATATACTTGTGTATATACATTAATAACTGACAATATTATAACATCTTATTATAAACACTTGAATAAGCAACTTATTAGTAATAAAAGGAGATAAAAGATGGAATTTATCATTTCAATTCTTAAATTTCTAGTAACACTTTTAGTAGCTTTTTTTCCTGTTCAAATTATTCTAAAGATTATTAATGATAGATTTAATATATTTACACATCTTCAGGAATTCATTAAGAAAAGCGGTAATGAAAAGTTGATAGATAAATTTGAATATGATACTTGCCACGTGGGTGGCACTTAAAAATACCAAGCGAATATTCGCTTGGTATTTTAGCACTTATGTTAAATAAAAATAACATATAAGTCTAGACTCTTAACTGTAAATTTTTATATCATATGGTATAATATTATACAGAATGAAATGTAAAAAATTTACTTAAGGGGGGCTTAAGAAAACCAAAAAAATTTACTTAAGGGGGGTAAAATTAAATGCATAAAAAGAATCATCAAAAATTGCTTAGTTTAGTAATAACATTAACATTAGTCCTATTTAATTTTAATGGGCTTTTGGGAGTCCGAAATGTAAATGCAGATCCCATAATAACATCAACGGCAGAGACGGTGGCAAAGGCAGGAGCAAAATCAACAGCGGTAACAGCAACTACAAATAAAACATTTGATATAGTAGACATTTCAGATTTTCATGGACAACTCTTAGATTCAACTAATAAAAAACCCGTAGGCGCAGCATTGTCTAAAATAGTTAAAGACGTAAAAGCTACGAACTCAGGTAGAACACTCATTATTGGAGGAGGAGATTTGTACCAAGGAACTCCAGTATCTAATGTGCTTCGTGGACTTCCTGTTCAAAAGGTGTTTTCAGACATGGGAATGGAAGTTACAGCCTTAGGTAATCATGAATTTGATTGGGGACTTGAGACAATAGATAAAACAATGATTGGCGCAAGTTACAGCATTGTTTGTGCTAATATGTACAAAAAAGGCACAAGTGAGAGACCTTATGCACCATACAAGATAATTACTAAAGATGGAGTTAGGATAGCAGTAATAGGAGCAATACTTAAGGATGCTCCAGACATAATTATGCCAGCTTTAGTAGCACCTTATGATTTTAAGGATGTAGCTACAGAAACTAATAAAGAAGCTAAAAATATAAAAGACAACAACTTGGCAGATATTGTGTTATTAGATGTCCATGATGGTGGTGCATCACTTAACACTACAGTTAATAAATTACATGGAGTAGATGCAGTATTTGGTGGACATACACATACTATTGGCGATGTTGTAAACAAGGATGGTGATAATAAGGACGTTCCTACATTAACAGCATCATCAGTTGGTAAAGGTTATATTGATTTAAAAATCACTGTAGGGAATGATAAAAAAATCATAGCTTTCTCACCAAAAGGTACAAATTGGAATCCGATTACGGTAACGGAAACTTCCGCAATAGATCCTACAGCTAAGAAGATTGTTGATGATGCAAGTGCAACATTATTACCAACATTTAATGAAGTGATTGGGAAAGATGATACTGCTTTAACTAAAGATCAAGTTGATTCACCTTATGGCGAGTCACAACTTGGGAATTGGATGGCAGACGTTGTGAAAAACTACTCAAAATCGAAAGCAGAAGTGGGAATGGTAAATAACGGAGGCATAAGATTAAGTCCAATTGCAGAGGGGAATGTAACTGTTGGAACAATATTTAATATTATGCCTTTTGATAACACTATTTGTACGGTGGCAATGACCGGAGCGCAGCTTAGATATATATTTGAGCAAGCGGTTAAAACTGATGGAGTAGGTATACAAATTTCTGGAGTTAAATTCACATATGATTCTTCAAAACAATCATACGTATCAGCTAAAGTGGCTCTTGATGGAACAGTTACACCAGAAGTATTAGGAAAAAGGGTACAAAACATAAAGAGGGAAAGTGACGGCAGTATTGTAAAAGATACAGATATAATTAAAGTGAATGCACCTGATTTCGTAGCAACAGGTGGAGACGGCTTTACTGGATTCTTAGAACCTACTATAAAAGCTAGTTTAGTAGATTCTCATTACACAGTTCGAGATGCTTTAAATGATGATGTTCGTGCTAAGGGCAAAATTACAGCCATAATGAACAATAGAATAGATAATGTAATTAGTAAAATATCAATAATAGGAACATCAGATGTACATGGAGCAATATACCCACTAGATTATAATACAGGACTTGCAGCAAATGTAGGACTTGCAAAGGTTTCAACATATGTTAAAAGTGTTCGGAAAGCTAATCCTAATACAATGTTAATAGATGCTGGAGATACAATTCAAGGAACACCTCTATCATATTATTATGACATGATAGATACTACATCTGAGTATCCAATGATGAAGGTAATGGGAGCTATGGGATATGACACATGGACACTTGGTAACCATGAATTTAACTATGGATTAACTACTCTTAATAGAATTATAGGTGATGCGAGTAAAGAGAAGATAGCAGTATTATCAGCTAACACTTATAAATCAGATGATTCAAATTATGTTAAACCTTATATAATGAAGTCATTCACCATAAATGGTAAAACAACAAAAGTCGCAGTACTAGGACTTACTACTAAAACTATAGCAAGTTGGGAAGATCCAACTCATTATGCAGGTCTTCATTTTAATGACTTGGTACTTGAAGCACAAAAATGGGTTCCAATAATAAAAGCAGCTGGGGCAGATGTTGTAATAGCATCAATTCACAGTGGTATAAAGGGAGCTAGTGATACAATTCCGGAAAATCAAACAGATGCAGTAGCAACTAAGGTTTCAGGAATTGATGCTATTCTTTGTGGACACACGCACACTGGTAAAACTTATTCATTTACAAATCCAGAGGGAAAAGTAATACCTGTAGTTGAACCAAAGAATGGTGATGGAATCTTTAGTCAGATAGATCTTAATATCGACGCTAAGGGTAATTATGTAGGGGTAGATGCAAAGAATATTACACTACCGGCTACTACAATAGCTGATCCTAAAATACTTGCAATCGCAAAGCCATACCAAGATGCTACACTTAAATATACAAATACAGTGATAGGAAAATCAACAGCATTATATGAAGGAGAAAAACAATTAACCCAGCCTTCAACAATAATGGAACTTGTAAATAAAGTGCAAGCAAATGCAGCAGGAACGCTGCTTTCTATAGCAGCTCCTCTAAGTTTAGCTGCAAAAGTGCCAAAGGGCGATGTTAAAAGGCAAGATATTATGGGAGTATATGTTTTTGAGAACTTCTTATTTGGATTAAAAATGACAGGTAGCCAGCTTAAAAATTGGCTTGAATGGTCAGTAAGATACTATGCACAAGTAGCAAAATCCACTGATCCAATAGTAAAAGACTCAATACTTAATATTGCAGATTATAATCTTGATCAATTATATGGAGCAACATACGATATTGACTTAACGCAGCCAGCTTGCACCGTAGATTCAAAAGGAAAGGTAATCAGTGGAAGTAGGATAAAGAATTTAAAAATTAATGGAGTACTAGTTAATGACACTCAAGTATTAAAAGTAGCGGTTAACAATTATAGATATAATGGTGGCGGTGGTTTTATGGCAGCTGCTGGATTTACACCTGGAAGTAAAGCTACAATAGACGCGACTTTTTATGATTCAGCAAAAGCTCTAGGAGATGATGGACAGGTTAGAAATATTATGTTCAAATATGTTCAAGATAAAGGAACGATAACACCTACTTTATCAAATAATTGGAAAATATCAAGGACTAATGTTAAGCAAGAGGTTCCAACTAATATTAGTTCTGTACCAACAGCAATAAAACTAGTACCATCAAAAAATAGTATTAGTATTAACTGGAGTAAAGTAACTGGGGCAAATGGATATGGGGTTTACAGAGCAACATCAAGTGCCGGTCCATACGTCTTAATATCAGCACCAAAGATTACGAAGTATAATAGTATTGGTCTTACTTCAAATAAAAATTATTACTATAGTATAAGATCATATAAGATGGTAAAGGGAGTTAAAGTAAATAGCCCTTATTCAGATTTAATAAGAGTAAAATCTCTAGCATCCTAATAAAACAGTTTTAAAAAATACCAAGCGAATATTCGCTTGGTATTTTTAATTAGTCTTCTCTAAAATCTAAATAAGAGCTACCGTCTAGTGGAATTAAAGCTTGAAGGCCTGGGTTGCCGCCCGCGAGGCCTATAGCATATACGGTATAAAAACGTTGAGATTTTAATCTTACGTTTGGGACATATAAAGCAATAGTTTGAGTACCTGTAGGTTTAACTTCTAATGTATAGGTTCCAGGTGGAACTTCTATATAATCAGTAGATTCTTTGTATTTAACGTTCTTAAAAAGAATTTTACCGTCTGGGAGGGTTACATCAACAGCTCCTGCATTGGGTGATAAGTGAGTAAATTTAACATAAGCATTATTAGAAGGATTATTAACTTTGGGTTCTAAAACTAAGAGCAAATCAATGTTTGGCAAAGTGCCAATTGCTGCGGCTGTATAAATCAATTCTTTCGGAATAAAAATATTTTTATTAAGTACAGGCGTGATTTTAGTGCCAGCAGGATACAATTTTATATTGTAATCACCGCTAATAACCTCAACATAATCTGTAAAGGTACCATACGTAAGATTTCTGAACTTTAATATATCATTAATATACACATCAACAGCAGGTGATTTAGGTGAAGAATGAAGAACTCTAATATACGAATTCATGGTAGCAACCCTATATATAGAGTTTTCCATATAAATAGGGTTATCTCTATATAAAGAATATGGATCATTATAATTTTTTGGACAATAAAACATAAAGGGCTCCTTTCAAACATTTTTACTATACTAATATATGAAGCAATATCATATAAGGTTACTAGTTTAAAATAGCCATTTAAAGAAAAATTTCATTTGCTTATATAATATGTGTGTATTATTTTATGTTTTAACAAAAAATAATTAAGAAAGTGCAACTATATTACAGGGACAACCGTTATACAATGTAGAAAGATTAAAAATGCGGAAGAGACAAAACATAAACTTAACCGTAAGTATACTTACGAATAAATAAACTTACGAGTGAGTAAGTTTAAGAGTGATGGAGGCAATTATATGAATAATAAAATTACAAGTTCAGTTGATACTGATTTAATGATGGCGAAAGCTACAACATTGGCAACGGTTGATGCATTGCCAAATGGTACGGTTGTAATAGGAAACAAGGCTTTTGATTTAGTTTATGCTAATGATGCAGCAAACGCAGAAGAAATTTCAAAAACGATAGTCGCAGGCGGAGAAGTTTATGTTAAAGATTATGATGGAAATTGGATAGAAAATGTTACAGGAGAGATTATCGATGTGAGTGTTATACCAGCTGTAGTTTACAAGAATGATGATAAGGTAATTAATTTTAAAAAGGCAAATAAAAACTAGAATGAAGTATCTAAACAAGAAGTAGAAAATAAGTTGTAATAAATCATAAATACTATAATAAACATATAAAAGTGCTTATATCAAGTAAAGTATATGTTCAGGTTTATATGTTTAAGTTTTATATAATATTAAAAAGAATTTTGAAAAGTGCAACTAAAGTATAGGGACAAGCGTTATATAAGTGAAAAGAATATAAAGCAGAAAAGTTATCAACCAATACAAATTATAAGTGAGTTATTTATAAGAAGTTTATTCACGATTAATTTAGTTATAAGATTTAAATAGAATTAATTAATTTTTAAAAATTGCAACTAAAATATAACCATAAACGTTATATAAGTGTAACTAATGAAAATACATAAATTATATAAAAATACATGAATAACATGAAAATTTATGAAATGTGTTAAAAAATATGAAATGTGTGAAAAATAAAGTAAAAATGTTAAATTTCATTAACATATTGAGATTTAACCAAAAGTGTTATATAATATAAATATCGTAAATTTTGTGTAAATAGTTTCAAATTATCAGAATATTATACTGTATTCGATATTTTGAAAAGAAATTTAAAATTCAAGAAACTGATTACATGCAAATTAAAGTCTTTAATTACTATGTTACTTTAAAACAAATTTAGTTCGTTTTATAGTAACAAAAAAAATAGCTCCTTAGGGGGTGTAGTTAAAGAAGAACAAATTGTATTCTTTATAAAAGGACTACAATAACAATTAGGTTTTTATTTTCAAAAATATAAAAACATATAACAATATGGGAGGGGACAAAATTCATGATAAAGATTAAAAAAATACTAAGTATGTCTTTAGTAGCATTATTTGTAACAGTTGGATCTTTAACAAATGTTACAGCAAAAGCGGCAACAGTAGCAACACCAACAATTAATTACGCAGGTATAGAACATTCACCACTAGTGGTTGGGGATACTGAAACATTTACAGTAACTTCTGCAAAATATTCAGGTGATGTTCAATACAGAGCATTTATTGGAAACGAAGCTGGTAAATGGACTGAGCTAACAACTGGATACACAGCAGCAGTAAGTTCTAAAACACCTTATGTGTTACCAGCATCAAAAGCATTAACATTAGGAAAATATAAAGTTTCAATATGGGTTAAAGCAGCAGGAAAAACTGGAGTTAAATCAAATTCAACTGGTAACTTTGATAGTTACTATGTTGCAGGACTTAATTGCGTAAGCAAAGATGATAACAACAGAGTATATACAAATGGAGCAGCAGACGTTGCAGTTACTGGCTTAACAGCTAAATTCAACGGAATAAACAATATAGGTGGAATCAGTGGACCATACCTTTATCAATTATTCGCAATGAATACAGCAACAGGAGCATGGTCAAATGGACCAGCAGGTTATGCTGCAACACCTTCAATGACATTTAAAGAAGCAGGAACTTATATGCTTGTTGCACATGTTAATACAGCAAAATCAACAACTTGGGCAAAAAAAGGATATGAAGGCTGGAAAACAGTAATGGTAAAAGTAACAAATTCATCAACAACAATATTTGATACTACAGTTAAAGCAGCAAACTTTGGATCAGTAGGAAATGTAATTTTAACAGCTGATGGTCTTAAAGCTTTCCCAAAAGCTACTCAATATCAAATAGTTACTGGTACAAGTAACTTAACAGCTAAATCACCAGTAGGAACATCTACTACAATTTTCCCAGCTAAAGTTGCAGGAGATGCAGTAACAGTTAAATTGTTTGATGCAAGTAACAATGAACTTAAAGCAATAGATGTAAAATTAGGACAATCTGGAACACTTGATGTTGCTCCAGTAGTAGTAGTTGAATCACCAATTACAGCAACTGTTAAATCTGCTTCATTTGGAGCAGCAATAAATGTTACTTCAAGTCAAGCGGGAGCAACTCAGTACCAAGTATTTAATGGCGCAAGCAAATTATCAGCAGTAGCTAATTTAGGAGCATCTACTACATTATTTCCAGCTAAAGTAGTTGGAGATACAGTTACAATTAAATTATTAAATGCAGCTGGAACAGTAGTTGGAACTAATGATGTAGTTTTAACAGCAGCAAAATAATAACTTTCAAAAAGAATTAACCCTTAATTAAAATTAATTAAGGGTTAACAATAAAATTCTAAACAAAATAAACTAAAATTAATCGGAGGTATATTTATATGAACAAGAAAATTACAAGCACAGCTCTTGCTGCCTTAATGATAGCAGGATCAACATCTTTCTCAGCATTCGCAGCAATGGCTGATGGTACAGTGGTAATAGGAACTAAAGCTTATGCATTAACTTATGCTAATGACCCAGCTAACGCAACAGAAATCGCTGCTGCAGTAGTTGCAGGTGGAACAGTTTATGTTAAAGACTTCAATGGTAATTGGGTAGACAATATTACAGGCGCAGCAGTAAATGCAAGCGTTATACCAGCAGTAACTTATACAGATGCTAAAGGAACAACTCAAATTGGTGCTGGAGATGCAAGTACAGTAGCAGCTACATCAGAAATAACAACTGCTATAGCAGCTAGTACTTTAAAAGTAACATTTAATGGTACAGTTGCAGATACATCTAAAGTAAAATTTGATGTAAAAGCAGTAGGTGGAACAGCTATTACAACAGCAGTTACTTGGAATACTGCTAAAACAGAAGCTACATTAACTAAATCATCAGCATTCACAGCAGGAGATTATACAGTTGCAGTAACTAATGACACTGTTGTTCTTCCAACACAAACTGTAACTATATCACAACAAAAAATAGCTAAAATCCAAATAACTTCAACTAAATTAGGAGTTACTACTAATGCAAAGACATCACTTCAAAAAGGATATGCAACTTATAGCATATTAGATCAATATGGAGTAGATATTACAGACGGAGCATTAGCTAATAATGTGAATTTCCAATCTGGAGTAGGTACTGTTGACGCTAAAAAAGGATTAATTACAATAACTCCAGCTAGTGGTCTAAATCTTATGACATTTAATTCAGGAGTAACAATAACTGCTAATGACACTAATACTGGTGTTTCAGCAACTGCTACTTTAGCTGTAACTTCACAATTAGGTACATTAACTAACATTACCCTTACAGGATTAACAAATGTTGATAATAAAGTGTTGACTGCAGGAAATACTACAGATGTATTCTATGCTGGATTTACGGCTACAGATATCAGTGGAAACCCTACAACAAACTACACTCTAATGAAACAAGGTTTAATATTTACTGGTTCTAGTGATGACAATAGCTTAACTACATCAAGTCCAGATGTAACAGCTAAACTTGTACAAGATCCTAAAGATTCAAACAAAGGTGTAATAGAAGTTAGAGCTACTGCTGATACAGTTTCAGTTGATATGCCATTAGTAATAACTGCTATGACTTGGACAGGATCAACTTCACAAATAAATACTACATTGCATAAACAAGCAGAGGTAGATTCATTTACATTATTATCTCCAGCTGATTCTATAGCTTCAGGTGAGTCAAAAGAAATTCCATTCATAGCATTAGATCAAAATGGAGTTAAATTAACTAAGTTTAGCGACTTCCCAAGTGATTTGGTTACATTTAATGGTTTAATAGCAACTAGAAATGTTGATGGAACACTTTCATTGAAAAATAAACCAATGGATAATACTAATGGATCAGCATCTGTACCAGAAGTAGTATCAGCAATGACAAAATCAGGTAAGTACAGTAATTTAACTCTTAATATTCAAAAGCCTACTGAAGCTGATACATTATCTTTAGATACTACAGTATTGAATACTACTATGCAGGCAGCTAGCACTAATGGTGTTACTAAACCAGCAACACAATTTGCTGATTTTGGATGGGATAATGGTGGATTAAACATTAAAGATCAATATGATAGAAATATTGATATAAATGCAAGTGAAAATGCTTCTACTTATAAAAACTATAAGGTTATAGCAACATCAAGTAATCCAGCAGTAATAACTACAGGTTCAGTTACGGCTGGTAACGGTGGTAAACTTTCAGATGGTAGTGCAACTGGAGTTGCAGGTGTTGGAGAAAATCAAATTGCTATTCAATCTCTTGCAGCAGGATCATCAACAGTTTCGTTTAGCGTGTATGATGTAAGCCAAAAAAATTCAGCAGGTGCTTTAATATTTACTGGAGCAAATTACTCAGATCTTACTGCTATAGATACAAAGACACAAACATTTACAGTTTTAGCTGATAAAGATATTAAGGATTACAAAATGGATCAAATAACTGCTCCTATGTATTCTATTAATGAGATTAATTCTAATGGTACACCTGTACTAGATGCAGTTAAGCTTAAGGGAGTAGAAGATAAGTATAAGGCTAATCCAAAAGTTTATGGTACAACATCTACTGGAGCAAAAGTAGTATTAAGAGGTACTCCAATAACAGGAGCAACTAGTTCTAGTACTGACTTTACAGTAGTTAAAGGTGCAGTTGGAACTAGGACTGCATATGACGATGTAAAAATAATTGCTAATAAATTTGCAGATGCAGCAAAAACAGGATCAAGTGCAACTATAACAGTGACACTTTTAGGTGCTGATAACATTAGTCACACACTTACTACACCAGTTACGTCTTTAAAAGCAGATCCATTAGCTGTTAGTATAGATGCTAATGTAGATACTTACGTACCAGGTATTTCAAGAATTGATGATGTTGTAACATTAACACCAACAGGATCAGATACTTATGCATCTTTATTAGGAACTACTTTATCTAAATATGATGCTACTGGAGAAAAAGGACATATATACTTTGCGCCAAAAGATCAATATGGTACAACTTCTTACCCATTATCACAGTTCTCATCACTAAGTGAAGTTGATTCACCTGAGGCAACTAATTTACAAGCAGGTTCATCTTTTGCAATTAATCCTACTACAGGAGAGTTAACTTATTCTGTACAACAAGGTGATTATGTTACAGTTTCTGGTACTACTAGTAATGGATATACAAAGACAATTAAAATTTGTTTCGGAGCTAGTGCTAGCACTGGAGACACTACAATAATAAATACAGCAGTAACTGCAATAAATGCTGGACATGCAACTGTTGCTAACTATACAAATGCAGGAATTTCAGGAGTAACCTCTGCAAACTTGGTAGCTGTTAATGCAGCAGTAGCATCAGATAAAGTAGCTAAAGGAGTATCATTAACACTTAATCAGATTAAAGCTGATGTAACGGGTGTAACAGGAATGACATTAAGTGTTGCAGCATTAAGTGCAGTAAATAATGCTACTACTGTATCAGGTATGGAGACTGCATTAGCTAATACAAATCTTGCGTTAAATGCTACTTCAATAGCTGCTTATAATACATTTACAGCTACTGGAAAAGCTAATTTTGCACAATACTTATTAGATGGTATTGTAGGTGCAGGATATAGCATAACAGATTTGCAGACTAGAGTTAGTGGAGCACCTGGAATAGCAGCAGCAGAACAAGTTGTTACAAAAGCAAATTTTGAAACTGAAATTAGTTCATTGAATACTGCTAATAAAACTGTTTTATTTGGTGGAGCATTAGACACTGCTACAAATGCTATTACTTTTACAACAACTCCAACAACTGGTACTGCAACAGGTACTTTTGATGCATTAAAGAAGCTTAATGTTACAAAAGTTACACTTGGAACAGGAACTCCAATTACAATTGACTATAACAATTTAGATGCAACTAAAGCTGCTATAACAACAGCTTTAGGTGGAACTTTACCAGGTACTCTTAAACTTACTGTACTTGTAGATGGAGTAACATTTGACAAAACTTACACAATGGCTCTTAAATAATAATAAAAATAAATCTAAGTCCATTCACAAAAGCACTTCATGTTGATTTAGTTGTGTGGAATGCGAGATAACTTGGATAAAATAACAGTATAATTTAAAGAGAAGGACAGTTGTGGATCTGTCCTTTTCTTTTTTAAAAAGATCATAGAAAATTCAACTAACACATCTTGAAATATCTTAAAGCCATAAATAGTCAGGGCACATACTGATGAAAAACAAAATAATCAAATCAATAAAAAGAGTATCCTTAAGGGTGCTCTTTTTTCATTGGTCCAAAAAAATAATTACGATAATGGATAGAAGAGTAGGATAAATTTAAGGAAAAGAAGGGCGTAATAAATATTACTAATATTTGAAATATATGTTATCATATAATGTATAAATAAATTATGAATTAGTATTAAGTTGCATAAAAATGTAATAACATCTGTTGTATAAATTAAGGGGGAATTATAAATGAGTAAGTTGAAAGAAATTTTAGTCTATTCCATGATAGTAGCTATGTTAAGTAGTCCTGTAACGGCTATCGAGGTTGCTAAGTATTCAGTACCCGACTTTTCCATTATGATAGGTAATAGACTTTATACCCTAGAATATGCTAATGACAAGAAAGATGAATCGGAAATAACAAATGCTATCGCGGGAAATATAGGTGATATATATATAAAAACTACTGGAGATAATTGGATAGACAATTCTACAGGAGGGGAGGTTGCAGTTAGTACAATAAGTAAATTGGATGTTAAATTCTTTAATGGAGTAGCAGTTGAAACACCACCTGTGAAAAAAGGCAGTATAATATTTAAATCTGTAGATGTTGACACTAATTTGCAGTTAGGAAATTTAGTCTATAGGACAGGTGATATTGGTACAGTGTGTGAAGGTTATGCAAATGTAATTGATGGTTATACCTTTGTTTCGGCGGAGACTACTTTTACTGGTAAATTTGCAAGTTTAGATCAACCTGTTACGTTAAATTATAAGAAACAAAATATAATAGCAAATGTTGCACCGGCTACTACGGTGACAGGGATAACAGCTAATCAAATGTTTAATGAAAGTGACAAAGCTTACGTGTTAGTACAAGCAGTGGATGAGGATAAAGAAACAACTAATATAAGAGTAAGTTTGGATGGAGTTGAAATAGCCAATTTAAATAAAACGTGTATGTTTCAGTTAAATACACAGATTGTAGGAGGTCATGTTTTAAAAATAAATTCTGTTGATAAACAGGGTTTAGTTGGCGAGGAGCGAACTTTTGTCTATATTGTTAGGTAAGTTATTAGTAGAAAGACATCGAATGACTAATGAAACATAGTGACTGTCTTTAGTATAATATTTGTATGGTGTTATAAGTTGAAAAAAAGGATTTGGAATGATATAATTTGATTACAATATAATAAAGATGATGGTGTTAATGGACAAATACACCAAAGAGATGTCTGGATTGATTAGTAAACATAAGAAAAGGAAAATTATAGTCAGATAATACATTGGTTAGCTATAATTGAGGAAAGGGGAAAAATAAATGGACAATATAGATATACAGAAAACTGGAACAGACACTATTAAAATAGATGATAAATTGGCTGGGTTAGTTACTATTACTACTGAGGATTTATCTGAGCAAAACTTATCTAATAATTTTATTTATAAGATTTGTCCAGATGGTAAAATAATTAATAGTGCTGTAGAGGATAAAACAGATAAAAGATTAAATGTATCGTCAGTTAAAAATTCAAAAGAAACCATTATTGAAAAACTAATAAAGGAGGGATTTGAACAAATCCCAGAGAATTTTACCAAATTAGAACTTACTAATATATTAGAATTTTCAAAAAAGGAAATTGTTAAAAATATAAATTTTGCAAGAGTGCTTCCTTTCAGTGTTGAAGTAACTGCTAATTATGATATAAGAGTAGTACTATTAGCTTATAATGGAGCTAAAAATGCAACTGTTCTGACTCAATTTCCTTTTAAATTAAAAGATGCGAAGGATAATGTTCTAATAGTTGGGAGCATTGATATAGATAAAACAGTTAGTCCTTCTAGAACAGTTATATGTGAAGTTCAAATAGAAAAAGCACGTCTTAGTGAACAATTGCCAGACTTATCAAAGTGGACTGTTACTTTTGAAGCGAAATAGAGATTGAACTATTTGCTAAATTGATAATTACAAGTTTCTACATTAATACATTATAAAAGACATAACTACTGAAATATATAGAAGGTTATATATTTTAGTAGTTTTTTAGTCGTTAAAAATCAGGGCTAACGACATTTATTTAATATTCATGAAGTAAGTTTATGAAATATAAAAAAGTATATCTGTGTAGATACATCCTAAATTTGAAAATGTTTATTTTTAGTATAAATTGTGGTAATATGTAATTATTAACAAAGAAAAATAGTGAATTTAATGTATGTTATTTTATATTTACATAGCATTTATTGCGTTTTATTTCAATTTATAAAAATAGGGGGAATTTATTAATGAAAAATTTTAAAAAAATTATAACTATGGGGTTTGTATTATTGATAATTACACTGTCAAAACCAGTGATGGCGATGGAACTAGGTAGTTTTACTGATGTTCCAAATTTTTCTGTAGTAATAGGTGATAGTATGTATACATTAGAGTATGCAAACGATCTAAATAATGCAAGTTTAATTAGTGAGGCAGTAGTTAAAAATAAAGGTGATATTTTTATAAAAACAGATGATAGCGGTTGGATAAAAAATAATGATGGGACACTAGTGAGCAAAGGGTCTGTAGATATTTCAACTATTAAATATAATAATGGTCAAAAAATTGTAACTTTGGTACCAGTAACTTCGAATGTTACTAAAATTCAAGTTAATCCAAATATAAAAAATACTGGAACAAACACAGCTATTTTTACATACAAAATATTAGATCAGACTGGATTAGACATTACTAAAACTATTCCTGCCTCGCAGATAAATGCAATTGCATCTGTAAGCTCAACTGTAGTTTTAGACCCTTTAACAGCAACAGGTACAATAACGTATAATTCTATTACTGATATTGGTACAACGATCAATGTTAGATTAACGGATAAAATAAACGGCGCAACTATAAATGTAGTGATGTTACCACCTGCCGTTGAAAACGACGCACCAAAGGTCAATAAAATTATTGTGACATCAACAGAACTAAGAACTAGTGGAGATATTGGTTATGCATTATATAGTATATATGATCAATATGGGAAAGACGTTACAAATACATCACTTGGAACCAATGTGACTTTCTCAAGTAATACTGGTGAAGTTAAATCTATTAATGGTTCACTTACAATAAAAGCAAATGCGGGAATTAAATATAGTATGCTTAAGTCAGTTGTAATAACAGGTAGTGATTCAATTACTGGAGTTTCAACAACGGCTACATTAAATGTTACAATAGCTGGATCAACACAAATTGGTACATTAAGTGATATATTACTTACAACATTAACAAATGTTGATGGAAAGACATTGACAGCGGGAGATACTTCAGATGTATTCTATGCTGGATATGTAGCAATAGATGTGAATGGAAAACTTACAACAAATTACGATCTTATGGCACAAGGGTTAATATTAACTGGTGATCATATGTTGACTACATCAACACCAAATGTAATAGCTCAACTTGTAAGAGATCCTTCAGACGGAGCAAAAGGACTAATAAAAGTAACAGCTACTAGTGATAAAATTTCAGTGGATATGCCAATAGTAATCATGGCTATAACAGCAAGTAAGACTTCACAACTAAGTACTACATTGAAAAAACAATCAGCAGTGGTTTCATTTATATTAGCATATCCAAGTGAGTCTATATCATCTGGTGAATCAGTGCTAATTCCATTTACAGCATTAGATCAAAATGGGAGAATAATTACAAAGTTTAGTGAATTGAATGGTATGGTAACACTTACGGGAGCAACCCTTGAAGAGAACCTTGATGGAACTGCTTCAGTAAAAAACAATAAGATTTATAGTAATGGGACTGATTCGATACATATAGATATAACAGCAATTACACAAACAGGTAAGTATAGCAGTATAACTATAGTTATTAAGTAGAACAAGATATTAATGCTTGCGATGGGAAGCATTTCTGTAATGGCGGTTGAACTGGATAAATATTCAGTGCCCGATTTTTCTACTATGATAGGGAGTAAACTTTATACATTAGACTATGCTAATACCAAAAGAAAGAAGTTGAAATAAGAAAGTCTACAGTTAGGTAAGGATGACATTATAAATTTATATGTTGATGATTTACGTGATTGTCTGGAGGGGTTTGTAATAGCACGGACAGTAGAATAAATCATATGCGATTTTTTATAAGACCAAGGAGGTTTGGCAAAAGTTTGTTTATATCAATGCTCAACATTATTATGATATAAATAAGAAAAATCCAGCTTATAGGATATATAGCTTCCATGGACTCGACTGAATCGCTGAGTACATGTTCTTGTGGTACCAGATGGTTTGGGTTTCTCTTTTGGGGAAAGTTAGTAGAATTATCATCTTCAACTTTATAAAACTACATCTCTTACATGTAAATGAAAAATTGACGTACGTAAAAATGTACGGTAGAATATAATATAAAGAGGTGATTAATCATGAAAACTGTTCCTATTACTAATGCTAGGCAAAATATATTTAGTATAATAGAACAAACTATTGCAAATTCAGAGCCTATACAGATAACAAGTAAAAAAGGTGATGTTGTAATGGTAAGCCTTGCAGATTGGTCAGCAATACAAGAAACTTTATATCTTCTAGGAATGCCTGGAATGAGGGAAAGTATTTTGGATGGAGCTAAGGAGCCTACTTCCGAGTGTAAGTCTTTGGAGGATATAGGATGGGATATATGATAGTTCTAACTAAGCAAGCTCAAAAGGATGCTAAAAAATTAGAATCCTGTAGTTTAGATAAAAAAGCAAAAGAGCTGCTAAAAATAATGAAAGAAAATCCTTATCAAACTCCACCACCATATGAAAAACTTATAGGGGATTTAAAAGGTTTTTATTCTCGAAGGATTAATATAAAGCATAGGTTAATTTATGAAGTGTATGAAAAAGAAAATACAATTAAGATTTTAAGAATGTGGACACATTATCAGTAAAAAGGGCTATTTACAGCCCTTTTTTATTTGATCTTATCTAAAATAATTCCTACTGTTGGTTCATTGTTGGCATTTTTAGGAATAACAGTATTTTAACTTTTAAACTTAATATTAAGTATAGTTTATTAATATTTATCGAAATAAAGAGGAATTAAGGATCCGTTATAGAATTATGTTAATATATGAATAAAATTGAAAATGGGGGTATAAATACATGAATAAGAAAATTATAGGTTCATTTCTTGTGTCTGTGATGATAGCATCAACTACGACTATCTCGGCTTTGGGTGCAATGGGGAGTGGTACAGTTGTAATAGGAACAAAAGCATTTGATTTAAGTTATGCCAATGATCCGGCAAATTTCAAAGAAATCACTAGTGCAATAGTTGATGGTGGAATGGTTTATGTTAAAGATTTTAATGGAAAATGGATAAACAATATCAATGGATTAGCTGCGGCAATAAGTTCTATACCAGCTGTGATTTACAAAAATGCTACTGAGAAGATAAGCTTTGATGCTGCAGATTTAGACGCAAAGATAAACTCTGCTACTCAAATTTTAGCAGCTACGCAAGCAGTAGTTAAAGCTGAAATTAGCAAATTGCAAATAGATGTAGATGCTGCAAAGATTTCGGTTAATGCATTACTTGCTGATGCTGCGCCAAGTAAAATAAGAGCAGATTTATTAGCACGATTAAATCTTATTAAAGTTACGAATGTGACTAGTCCAATTGTAACTACTCCAAGTGTAGATGTAACTGCTCCAATTCTTAATTCAGTATCTTTAACTATTGGACAACCAGTTTTAGCTACTAAAGACGCTAGCGGTAATTTTAAAGTGAGTTTAGCTGCTGCAAAAGCTACTGATATGTTTACTGATTTAAAACTTAACACTAGCGAGAAAGCCACTGCAAAAATTACTTGTTTGGGAAGGACTAAAACTTTTACAATAAATGATGCTGGTGATGTTACTATTCCTGTAGCTGATCTACTTGGATCATATGCTCCTAGCGCAGCTGGTATATCTGTAGGAACTTTAAAAGGTTACCTTGGTATATTAGGCAATAGCATTACATTAAATGCAACACTTACTGATGCAGCTGGAAACGCATCAACAAAAACGATTATTATTGCTGCTAACTAAACCCATGGGGTAAGTGAATAAAAGGACTGGACCGATATAAATCAGTCCAGTCCTTTTTATGTTAAAACAATAAAATTAAAAGCTTTGAAAAAAGTATATTTACAGAATATCTATTATTGTATTTATGTGAATAGAATTAACTAAACCCATGGGGTACCTAATGTAATAGAAATATGCATATATTTACGATTATAATTGAACTAAGAGGTGATTTATTTGAGCTTATCTAAGATAATTCCTATTATTGGTTCATTGTTGGCATTTTTGGGAATAACAGTATCTTTATTTTTTATGATTAAGAGCAATCTAGCCATGAAGAGAAAATACAAAGAGAAGTATAAAAGAAAATGATTTTCTTAAGATTGGAATAAGCAAAAATTAGACTTATTGGGGACATCATTAAAAAGCGTTTCAAAGGATGTTAAGGAAGTCAAAGAGAACATAGATGTAATGAAGGACGTATTAGGTAGAAACCAAATAGATATTGAAGTTTTAAAACGTAAACCGGTTTAAGGACATATATTTGAGAACCATTACAAGGCTTGTAGGAGCCTTGTTTTTATTTACAGTTATTTATTACAAAATTACAAAATTTTATATTGTTCCAAAAAACATCATAGAAAGTATTGTAGCAATAGTTGATGCTGGTGATGTTACTATTCCTGCTAGTTAAAGTGAGACAATTTATTTAATCTAAATAAAAACGACTGGACTGAAATATATCAGTCTAGTCGTTTTTAGATTAAAAAGTAAAAGCTTATTAGTCATTAATTTGTCTGCTTGGCATAATTAAAGTAATCAGCATTATCCATAAATCTGTCTTTAAGGTAATTGAAATTTCCCGTTGTTAAATCAAATTTACAAGAGGAAATATAGAAACCGATGTCCCTACTAGCATCCATATTGTTATAAAAAGATGTTTCAAAGACGTTCTTCTCTAATTGATTAAAGAAAAGACTTTGAGAACTATATGTATAAACGGAGTTAGTAGATCCGCTAGTATCCGTAAAATTCGCAAGTTTAAGTATACCATCCTTTATATAATATACTTTCATTTCTGAAGAGTTAGTTCCACTTGGTGTGCCCATTAATAAAAAGTCTGGTTGACCATCTAGTATATTTTTATGAACTCTAATTAGATCTCTATCTAAATTTAAAACTTGTTCTTCATTATTATAGGCATCGTATATTTTAGAATTGCTTTCGCCATCTTTTGATACTGCTATATTATAATGACCTTTGCTTAATTTGTCTCCTTCATTTGCACCTGCCCATGTAAAGGCCCAATCTTCAGAGTCATTTGATGCTTGTGCAAGCTGGTTATCATCGCTAAATACATGTATTGAATAATTTACTCCAGTATTATCCTTCATATCTAAGGTATAAAGACTTTTACCTTTTATTATATCTAACTCTGTCGTAGCTCCATTTTGGTCTTCACCTGGTACAATACTTGGGTCTATAGTCTTTCCTGTACTATTTTCCGTCCAAGTTCCTGAAAAATCTTTAACGTAAATCTTTCCACCTTCAATTATAGCATTCGTAATCACTGTAAAATTTGCTGTGTCATTAGCGTAAGCTAAATCAAAGGATTTGCTACCAATTACAACCGTACCGTTAGTCATAGTAGCAAAAGCTGATAGTGATGATGTTCCTGTTATCATTAAAGAAACAAGAAGTGAACTTATAAATTTCTTTTTCAAATTTTAATACCCCCTATAAATACATAATATAAAATCTACATAAATACCGTTTTTTAAAGCTATAATGTATATGACATCACAATTGTATGAATAAAATGTTAAACACATATAAATGACTAAATTCTACATAAAATTGCATAATCCTCTATTTAAACAATAATATATAATTAAAGTTATATGTAACTAATCCAACTAGATTTAATATTTATATTATGTACAGTGAAAAGGAATATTAAATAAAAACGACTGGACTGAAATAAATCAGTCTAGTCGTTTTTACGTTAAGCTGCAATAAACTACCCCTGGGGTGTTACATACTTGGGTCTATAGTTTTACCTGTAAGATTATCTATCCAATTTCCCGAATAATCTTTAACATAAATCGCACCACCATTAACTAGTGCATTATTGATTTCGGAACTATTAGCTGAATTGTTAGCATATTCAAGGGTATAAGATTTAGTACCTATTAAAACAGTCCCTGCAGGCATAACATTTAAATCTGCTGAAGTATAAGCTGCTTCTTTATTATAGGAAATACCTAATCTTGAACTTTCAGTTTTGTATAAGCTTGTTACTGTTACATATACATAACCACCAGCTTGTGCTAGTTGCTCAGTTGTATATATTACAGTTCTATATTGGGTTGAATTTATGGTTCCTACCCCTATTGTCTTTTGTGAGAAAGCGTCTGAATATATAGTTACTTTATCACCATCTGTGAACAGATAATTATTTAAAGTTATAACATCCAAGGCTCCTACTGGATTATTTGAAATCTTGATTGCATCTGTACTAAAAGGCATAGTCGAAACCGGTATTGATGTTTGTTTTGGTTGTCCATCTGCGCTAACTGCAACAGTATATTTTCCAGTGTTTAAATTATTGTTTAAAAGGCCTAAAGGTTGTTTTAGAGCACTAAAATAATAAGTACCTGCTTTTAAGTAAACAGATTGCGACCATGTTTTAGGAGTTCCATCCGATCCATAACGAATGCGAGACGAAAATATTTGATTGCCATCATTATCTGCTAAGTTTACATTTACTTCATAAATCGATGAAATCATTTTTAAAGTGATTTTTCCATCTAGTGGAAGCATTATTTTGTAGGTGTTTTGGTCATCATTACATGCTATGAATCCAATGATAACATTAGAATTCAAATTTAATGGCTGCGCAGTTAAGGTGCCATTATTAGGCTCTACATCATCGCTATATACAGGGGTATAATTAACGCGAAGAGTATATTTACCTGTATTTGAATTATTGTTTAATAGACCAGTACCTTGTTTTAAAACACTTAAATAATAAGTGCCTGCATTCAAATCAATAAGTTGTGTCCAGGTCTTTGGAGATTGTTCAGATCCCGAACCTACATAATTAGAAAATATTTGCTTGCCGTCATTATCATTCAAATTTAAATTTACTCCATATATTGATGAAAGCATTTTGACATCAATTCTGCCAGACATTGGTAGTGTGAATTTATACGTATCCTGGTCATCGTTGGCTGCTATAAATCCTATGAGTGGATCAGAATTTAAAGTTAATGGTTGCGCAGTTATTGGACTATTGTTAGGTTCTACATCATTGGTATAAACCTCTGTAAAATCAACTCCAAGACTATAGTTTACAGTGCCAGAAACATATTTTATAACAGTAAAATAATAAGTACCTGCGTCTAAATCAACAGCTTGTGACCATGTTGTAGATGAATTACCATTTCCCAAGCTTGGATAATAAGATAATACTTGATTACCATTATCATCCTTTAGATTTAAATTTATTTTATTATTTGATGAAATCATTTTGATATTGAGTTTACCAGCCGTGGGAAGTACGACCTTGTATATATCCTGGTCATTAGATGAGACAATATCATTTGTGATCGTGCTGCCAAGTGTAAGAGTTTGGGTAATAGCTGCATGGGCAATATTAGTTGGTACTATAATTTGCACTAATAGAAATACTAATATAAATAATGATGTAATAATTTTTTTACGCATTTTGAGTCCCCCTTATAATGTAGTGATTTTTTATTAAACCCTACATACTATAATTCAACATTAATGATGAATTTCCTTTTTTAGAATATTTAACCTTTAGTACATTCTCCTAGTTTTGCCTTAATATATTATACTTCACTGTCAGTCATTAGTTTCACAAAAATCATTAAGGAAATATAATATAAAACATTAGTAAAAGTGCAACTATATTGTAGTAATAAACGTTATATAAGTGTAAAAGGCAAAGAAATATAGGATTACGTTACTTTATAGAAAGGCATTATTTACCTCACAAGTAAACAATGATATAATATAGACATATGAACTTTTACTAGGGGGAACTATAAATGAATGAAGAAATGAATATTAGTATTGAAGACTATCTTACAATAATAAAAGAAAGGTTATGGTTAATAGGTACTATAACTCTCGCAACTGTAATAATCGCAGGTATATTAAGCTTTTTTGTTATAAAACCAACCTATGAGGCAAGCACAAGCATAATAGTGGGTAAGCCACAGGCTACTACGAATCAATCTGCACAACTAAATAGTGATGTAACTATGTATCAAAATTTACTTATAACATATAGTGAAATTGCTAAGTCTGATTTAGTAGCACAAGGGGCCCTTGATAAATTAAATGATAATTTAACAATAGATCAGATTAAAGCTGGCGTTACTGTTACTCCAAAAACGGGAACTCAAATTTTAATGATTACAGCTAAGGGTAAAGATCCAGAAGAAGTGTTTAAGGTTGTAAATGCTATTTCAACATCCTTTGTAGAATCTACAAAAAAGGTCTATCCTACAGGTGGAGATATACAAGTAATGGATAAGGCTACTATACCAAAAAATGCAATTAGCCCTAATAAGAAATTAAACTTGGCTATTGGACTTTTTTTAGGATTAATGCTTTCGCTTGGAGTTGTGTTCCTACTTGAATACATGGATAATACTATAAAAACCGAAAATGATGTAGAAAAATACTTAGGTTTACCAGTCCTTGGAGTAATACCTAGAATAATAGAAGATAAAAAGTAAGAAGGCGATAGAATGATTGATATACATAGTCATATACTTCCAGGAATCGACGATGGCTCAAAGAATATGGAAATGAGCATTAAAATGCTGAAAATGGCAGAAGAAAAAGGCACCAAAACTATTGTGGCCACTCCTCATTATATAAGGGGTAGATACGAAAATCATTATGAAAAGATTTTTGCTTTGCATCGAGAAGTAAAGGTTGCAGCTAAAAATGCAGGATTAAAGATAGAAGTACTGCTAGGACAAGAAGTTATGCTAGATAAGTATGCACTAAATTTGTGCAAAGAGAAAAAAATTAGAGGGATAAATGGATCGAGTTATATGCTTATCGAATTTCCAATGGATAAATTACCAAATGATGCTCTAGACTTAATTTATGAGCTAAGGGTTCTAGGTATTAAACCTATAATTGCACATCCAGAAAGATATGAATACATAATAAGATCGCTTCCTGATATAAACGATTTTATAAATGAGGGATGTTTGTTTCAGATCAATGCTGGAAGTTTGCAAGGAGTATTTGGGAAAAAGGTTCAGAAATGTGCCAAGTTACTTGTTAAAGAGGGTTTGGTAAGCTTTATTGCGTCAGATGCACATTCTATAAATAGAAGATGCCCTGGCCTTAACGAAGGATTTAGAGAAGCGACATTGTTAGATAAGGATATAGAAAAAAAGGTATCTAGTAATTTAGAACTAATGCTCACAGATAAGGATATAGAAATAAAGATGGAGAAAATAAAGAAAAAGAAAAGTATTTTTCAGATATTCAAACGTTAATATAATTATAAAAAAATTATTGTTTACTTAAAAATAATTAGTAAAGGCAGTGAATCAAATGAAAGAATTAGACTTAATAACATTTAAAGAACCGACTTCACCAATGTCAGAGTCATATAGAACTCTTAGGACTAATATTCAATTTTCATCTTTTGATAAAAAAATTAAAACATTACTTCTAACTAGTTCAGGACCAGGAGAAGGAAAAACTACAACTTCTTCAAATTTGGCTATGGTTATGGCTCAAGGTGGAAATAAGACTTTGTTAATAGATTGTGATCAAAGAAAACCACAGGTACATAAGGTTTTTGGATTTTCTAACGAAAAGGGTTTATCTAACATGCTGGTAAATGATGATGATGGTGGTGGTGAAATAAATATGAATATAGGTATTCATGAAACGGTACAACCAAACCTTCATGTTTTAACTTCAGGTACAAGGCCTCCAAACCCAGCGGAACTTTTAGGATCGGCTAAAATGAAAAATTTCATCGAGGAGTTAAAGAAAACATATGATTATATAATCTTAGATACTCCTCCAATAATACTAGTTACAGATGCACAAATTCTAGCTCAGTATACAGATGGATGCCTTTTAGTTGTATCTTCAAAGGAAGCGGAACGTGATGCAGCTGTAAAAGCCAAGGGACTACTTGAAAAGGTAAACGCTAAAATATTGGGTATAGTACTTAATAAAGTAGATCTTAAAAAGAAAGGTTATTATAACTATGAGTACAAGTATGGTGAAACTGTTAAAGGTGAAAAAATCAGAAAAATAGCAAAATAATAAGAAATTTAATATTATCTATAATTTGATAAAGTGAGGGATTCTATGAAGGTTTTAGGAAAATGGAAAAAACCAATATTGATGCTAAGCGATGCAGTTTTAATAAATTTAGCTTATATATTAGCTTTCTTTTTTATATATAATTATAAAAATTTCAGATTTTATTCAAGTAGTTACAAAGAGATAGCATTAATTGTAACAGTTATTTACATAACTTGTTTTTATATTTTTAAACTTTACGAAAGTCTTTGGAGATATGCAAGTATTGATGAATTTATGCTTATTATTGGTGCATGCCTTACTTCTAATATTGTGATGATTGTTTTTGTTAGAATTATTGGACATCCATTCGCTTATGGAGTAAGTATAATAGCTTGTGCTTTTAGTATTATTTTTATAGTAGGTCTTAGAATGTCATTTAGAGTTTACGGTAGATTTGAAAGTATGGTAAATTGTAATGCCAGTAAAATTGTTCAATCAAGAGTAATGATAATTGGTGCTGGGTCAGCGGCTGCTATGGTTATAAAAGAAATGAAAAGTAGTAGTCAGAGTAAATACATGCCAATAGCTGTAATTGATGATGAAGTTTACAAAAAAGGAAATAATATTGCTGGAGTAAAGGTACTTGGAAATCGTAAAGATATTCCTAAAATAGTAATAGAAAAATGTATAGAAACAATCGTTATAGCTATTCCAACAATAGAAGATGAAGATAAAAAAGAAATACTTGAGATATGCAAGAAAACGAATTGTAAAATAGAAATTATCCCAGGTATGTATGAAATAATAAATGGGAAAGTTTCATTAAATCAAATTCGAAAAGTAGAGATCGAGGATTTATTAGGACGCAAAGCAGTAAAACTTGATATGCAAGGCATAACAAGTTATATAACTAATAAAACCATTCTGGTAACAGGTGGCGGTGGGTCAATTGGTTCAGAACTCTGTCGTCAAATTATAAAGTTTAATCCAAAACAATTAATTGTTTTTGATATATATGAAAACAATGCTTATGACTTACAAATGGAACTTGAGTACAAGTATCCAAAGTTAGATTTATTGGTGCTTATAGGATCAGTTAGAGATAAGAAAAGGCTGGAAGATGTTTTTAAAAAGTATTCACCAAATATAGTTTTCCATGCCGCGGCGCATAAACATGTTCCACTAATGGAAAATAGCCCAATGGAGGCTATAAAAAACAATGTGTTTGGAACATATAATGTAGCTGAATGTGCTCATAAGTTTAATGTAGAAAGATTTGTTATGATATCTACAGACAAAGCGGTAAACCCAACAAATGTTATGGGCGCAACTAAAAGAATGTGTGAGATGATTATACAATCAATGGATAAAATAAGTAAAACACATTTTGTAGCAGTGAGATTTGGGAATGTTCTAGGAAGTAATGGGTCAGTTATCCCGTTATTTAAAAAACAAATAGAACATGGTGGACCAGTTACACTTACAAACAAATATATAACAAGATTCTTTATGACTATTCCAGAAGCTGCACAATTAGTGCTTCAATCTGGGGCATATGCACAGGGTGGAGAAATATTCGTGCTTGATATGGGAAAGCCTGTTAAAATATATGATTTAGCATGGGATTTAATAAAACTTTCAGGCTTCATTCCAGATAAAGACATAAAAATCGAAATCACAGGGCTTCGCCCAGGAGAAAAGCTTTATGAAGAACTGCTAATGAGTGAAGAAGGACTTACAAATACTAAACATGAAAAGATATTTATAGGAAAACCAACATTTACTGATTTGAGTGTAATGAAAGAGAAAATGAAGGAACTCGCAGTGATTATTGAAAAAGATGATGTACAACTATTAATTGAAAAAATAGGAGAAATAGTTCCAACATACAATAGAACTTTGGCAGAGTCGGCTACTATGTAGCCGGAATCATTTGATTTGCAACTGTGTACTAATATTGTAGAATAAAATAATTTAGGGGGGCGGTATTATGGAGAAGTTTTTAAATGCTATAGTAAGTTTAATATTATTGGTGTTGTTATCGCCATTATTTATTATCATAGGAGTAATAATAAAGTTGAATTCAAAAGGTCCAGTATTTTTTACTCAGATGAGAATAGGTAAAAATAATGAATTATTTAAATTCTATAAATTTAGGACAATGAAGGTTGGAACTCCAAATGTTGCAACAGACAAACTAGATAGTTCAAAAAGTTATGTAACGACAAGTGGGAAGATTCTACGTAAAACAAGTATGGATGAACTTCCACAAATAATTAATATTATTAAAGGGGATATGGTGCTTGTAGGACCAAGACCTGCTTTATATAATCAGTATGAACTTAAGGAGTTACGAACAAAGGTAGGAGTTCATACACTGCTTCCAGGAATTACTGGGTGGGCTCAAATCAATGGTCGAGATAATAATGATGATCATGAGAAAACAAGGCATGACGCATATTATCTTAACAATAAGTCGCTTAAGTTAGATGCGTTAATAATATTTAGGACTGTGTTTAAGGTTCTAAGAGCAGAAGGAATTCTTGAAGGTTCAATAATCAAGGCAAGAGATGAAGAAATAAGCCAAGAAAGAAGCCAAGCTAGCAGTCATGAAGATTTATCAGTCTAAATATGAGGTGATATAAAATGAGTGATTTGTTAATAATAGGTGCTGGTGGACATGGTAGAGTGGTAGCAGAAACTGCAGAACTTGAAGGCAGATGGGACAATATAAACTTTCTGGATGATAGAATTGATGTAGATATGGTTTTGGGTCATAGGATTATTGGTAAGATGGATGATTATAAAAGAAATTCTAAGAAATATGAGTACGCTATTGTATGCATTGGTAACAATGAGAAAAGATTAGAATTGATTAAAGAAATATTGAAGGTAGGGTATAAAGTTCCTGTGATTATTCATCCTAAGGCATTTGTAAGTAAGTATAGTGAGGTTGGAAATGGTAGTGTTATACTTGCGGGGGTTGTTATTAATACAGGGGCTAAGATAGGCATGGGATGTATTATTAATATTAACAGCTCAGTTGATCATGATTGTGAAGTTTATGATGGAGTTCATGTGTGTAGTGGAGCGGTTGTTCGGAGTATGTGTAAGGTTGGGAGACTATCTTATGTTGGTGCTGGAGCAGTTGTTAAGAGTGGGTCGGTTTTAAAAGACAAATATACGTTGGCTGATGGAGTGATTGTATAGTTTGGCATTGGTGAGTTAAGACATAAAGGGGCTTCTGAGATGAAGGAGACGATATTAAAATGGTAAATATACTTATAACAGGAGCAAATAGTTACATAGGTACAAGCCTTGAGAAATGGCTAAAAAAAGATTCAGATAAATATTATGTAGATACTTTAGATATGAAAGATAATGAATGGAAGAATAGAGATTTTTCAAAGTATGATGTGGTGTTTCATGTGGCGGGTATTGCTCATGTCTCAACAGATCCAAAGATGGAACAATTATACTATAAAATCAATAGAGACCTTACTATAGAGACTGCTAAAAAAGCAAAGTTTGATGGAGCTTGCCAGTTTATTTTTATGAGTAGTATAATAGTTTATGGTGACAGTAGTAGTATAAATCACAAAAGAGTTATAAGCAGAAACACAGTACCTCATCCTACTAACTTTTATGGAAACAGTAAGCTGCAAGCAGAGGAAGGTATTATGCTTTTAGACGATGATAAATTTAAAGTTGTGGTATTAAGACCACCTATGATTTACGGGAAAGGATCAAAGGGAAACTATCCGAAACTAGCAAAAATGGCTCAGAAACTACCATTTTTTCCGGATGTGGACAATGAAAGAAGTATGTTACATATAGATAATCTTTGTGAATTTATTAGACTTGTGATTCAGAATGAAGAAAAAGGGATATTCTTTCCGCAGAATAAAGAATATGTTAATACAGCTATGATGGTTAAGCTTATAGCAGAGGCTCATGGAAAGAAGATAAAAATTACAAAGGCATTTAATCCTGCTTTGAGGGTTATGGGGAATTTTGTAGGTATGGTTAATAAGGCATTTGGAAATTTGGTTTATGAGAAGAGTATGAGTGAGTATAAAGATGAGTATAGGATAGGCGATTTGAGAGAATCGATTAGGATAACTGAAGTGGAGAGTAGAGAAATATGAAGGTAGTTATTGTGAATTGCTTTGATACATATGAGGATAGAATAGATTTACTTCATGATTATTTTATTGATAAGGGTCATGATGTTACAATTATTCAATCAAATTTTAGACATTTTAAGAAGGTTAAACGTACTGAGAGCAAACAGGACTTTATATTTGTTGAATCAAAACCATATTATAAAAACATGTCTGTAGCCAGATTGTCATCGCACTATAGTTATGCAAAGAAGGCTTTTCAACTTGTAGACGATTTGCAGCCAGACTTACTGTATGTTATGGTGCCACCAAACTCTTTAGTGAAGTTTGCCGCAAAATATAAAAGAAAACATAGCAATGTAAAGTTGATTTTTGATTTAATCGATCTTTGGCCTGAAACTATGCCTATTGGAAAAATCAAAGCTATTCCTCCATTTACTTTTTGGAAATTGATGAGAGATAAGAACTTAAAGTATGCAGATTTAGTAATAACAGAATGCAATCTTTATCAATCAATACTAAAAAATGTATTAAAAGGAATTAAAGCTGAAACTGTATATTTAGCAAAAGGAGAAGTCAATGTTGAAAGCCATCCTATGTTCAATAAAGATGAAATACACTTATGCTACTTGGGTTCAATAAATAATATAATTGATATTCCACAAATAAAAAGACTTGTAAAATTAATACATGAAATAAAGCCTGTAACCCTTCATATTATTGGGGATGGAGAGAAAAGGGATGATTTAATTGATGAGGTGAAAAGCACAGGAGCAATTGTAGAATATCACGGGAAAATATACGACCCACAAAAAAAACAAGAGATATTCGATAAATGCCAGTTTGGGTTAAATATTATGAAAGATACGGTATGTGTTGGGCTAACAATGAAGTCAATTGACTATTTTCAAGCGGGGTTACCAATACTAAATAGTATCAAAGCTGACACTTCTAAGATAGTAGAGGAGTATAAGATAGGTATTAATGTTGCAGGTGAGAATATAGAAGATATAGCGTATAAGGTGGCTAATGATAACATGGAAAAACTTCTTGTTATGAGAGAGAATACAAAGAAGATGTTTGATAGTCTGTTTTCTCTTGATGCATTTAATAGAAAATTGCATGATGTAATTAAGGGGTTGTAATGAATTATGAAAAATGGATATGGATTAGGTGAAATATTTAAGAATGCGATATCGCTAGTTTACACAAAAATATTTTATAGAGGTGCACGGTTAATACGTAGACCTATATATGTTAGAGGTAAAAAGTTTTTGCAATATGGCGAAGGGATTACTACTGGTTATAATTGTCGGATTGAAATATTTGATACTGGAGTAGGTGGTTCCAAAAAACTTATCATAGGGAAAAACTGTAAGATTGGTGACCATGTTCACATTGCAGCAGGTGAAAAAGTTTCTATAGGTGATAATTGTTTAATGGCATCTAAAATATATATTAGTGATATTAATCATGGAGATTATTCTAATGCTGATAATGATTCATCACCGGATATTTCACCAGATAATAGACCTTTATACACAAAAACTGTGGCAATAGGAAATAATGTGTGGATTGGCGAGAATGTTTGTATTTTACCAGGTGTTACTATAGGAGATGGGTGTATTATTGGAGCTAATTCTGTAGTAAATAGAAATGCCCCTCAAAATTGTATGGTTGCAGGGTCACCAGCTAGGGTTATAAAAAAATATAATGGTAAGATAAAACAATGGATAAAAATTTAATATAGCATCAAGTAATATTGTTAATTGTTTATACTGAATTTTTCTTGGAAATTTTGCTGGAATTTCTTTGTAGATTTAAATTACAAAATTACTTTGAGGTGTTTGTTTGATAGGAGATATAAATAGTATGAAGACGATAATAATATCCGGAATTAATTTCTTTGAAGGTGGACCATTATCAGTATATAGGGACTGTTTAGATAATATTATTAAAAGTAGATTAAATGAAACTAATAACATAATTGCTTTTGTACATAAAAAAGAACTATTTGTGGAGTATGCTGATAAAATAACACTTATTGAATTGCCAAAGGCTAGAAAGAATTATCTGTATAGATTATGGTATGAGTATATTTATTTTTATATATATTCAAAAGATAAAAATATTGATGTATGGCTTTCATTACATGATATAACACCAAATGTTAAAGCAAAAAAAAGATATGTATATTGTCATAATCCATCACCTTTTATGAAGACTGAACTTAAAAATCTAAAATATAGTTACAAGAATTTTTTGTTTTCTCTATTTTACAAATATTTATATAAAATAAATATTAAGAAAAATACTTCAGTTATTGTACAGCAGGATTGGATGAGACAGGAATTTATAAAGATGTATAAGGTAGAAAATGTGATTGTTGCAAAACCAACGGCAACTATAAATGCAATTAATTATATTGATTCTTCAAAAGAACCCAAAAATAAGATACGGTTTATATATGCAGCATTTCCTAGATTTTTCAAGAACTTTGAAGTGATTTGCATTGCATGTGAAAAGTTAGAGGGAAAAGGTATAGATGGTTATGAAGTTCTACTAACTATAGACGGAAAAGAAAACAGGTATTCTAAGGAGTTGAAAAAGCGTTTCAAAAAATTACAAAGTATAAGGTTTATTGGACTTCAGGATAGAAAAGACCTGTTTGATTTATATGAAACAGTAGATTGTATGATATTCCCTTCAAAGTTAGAAACTTGGGGACTACCTGTATCAGAGTTTAAGGGGACTGGTAAGCCTATGTTAGTAGCTGATTTGCCTTATGCGCATGAAACAGTAGGAACATATAATAAAGTTATTTTTTTTAATCCAAATGATACTAACGAACTGGCTAGTTTATTAGAAAAAGAAATAACTAAAACAAACATATATATAAATGCCATTGAGAAAGAGATAAAAGAGCCATTTGCTATAGGGTGGTCTATGTTGTTTGATATAATTTTTTAAGGTTATGATTTATATGGATGTAAGATAAATTATTATGTTACATTCTTAGTTTATAGTTAAAATAAAATTGAGAAAGTAGTGGGTTTGCAGTATGAACTATATTAAGAAAGACATTGTTGTTAATAAAATTTTTTTTTATATACTTCTATTCGTAGTATATATACTCGATAATGCTGCATTTGTGGTATTAAAAGCAACATCGCAGAAAAGTAGTATGATAATAGGACTGGTTAGTTGTATATTCATTTTTATAATTATAGGAGAAAAAAAAGTTTTCACTATAAATAAACGGTATTTTACAATTATAATATGTCTGCTTATTGTAATATCGTTACAGTTTATATTTAGTAGCGTAATTTTTGCGAATGTAGACATGCAAAGATTTATTTCATCATGCCTTTTAATGATTATAGTTTTAGCCATTGCTCCTCTGTTTGCAGATTTTATGGAGTTGGTAGATGAAATTTCTTTTAATGAAGTAATAAATTTTGCTTATTGTTTTATGACGACAATTGGAGTTATATCACTTTTATTAATTAAATTTAATCTTGTAAATAATAAAAGTATGATAATTTTTTCGGAACCGTCTCATTTTGCTTTCGTATATTTGCCATTTTTATTATATAGAGCTTATTCAGCTACAAAGAATAAAAGATTATTAAGTATATTGGTAGGTTTGATTTTGGCTATTGAGATAGAAAATTTAACTTTACTTGTTGGTATATGTTTAATAATAATTTTAGTATATTGGAAGAAAAAAAGGATGGCAATTACAATTATATGTATAGGATTTATAGTTATAAATATAGCAGGTGTAGATAAAATTGCTTATTTTACTGATAGACTTCAGATAACATCCCAAACAAGTAATATTTCAGCTTTAGTTTGGTTATCTGGATGGGAAAGAGCATATTTATCATTTTTCGACAGTTATGGGTTAGGTGTGGGATTTCAACAAATGGGTATAATAGGACAGATAGGAAAATATATGAATTATTTATCTGGGATTATAGGTGGAGAGTATTTAAATATGTTTGATGGTGGTTCAACAGGTGCAAAGATAATTGATGAATTAGGTGTTTTAGGAGTGATGTTAATTGTAGTATATTTAATATATTTTTTTCGTATTATGAAAAGCTTTGTTACAAATAAGGTATCTAGTAATATAGAACTTTTTTTACTGTCTGTCTATATTATGTTTTCAATACAATTATTTGTCAGAGGGATTGGTTACTTTTCACCTTCGGCATTTATGTTTTTTGTATCTATTTATTGGATAGCATTTAAACGTAATTTAGTTAAAAAAGCAATAAATAAGTAAATAACTTGAAATAAACAAAAATCAATGAGCCGGTTAAAATGCAAGGGAAAGTATAATATTTAACAGTAAAATGTGTGCGGATCACATAAAAACATATAAGTTAGGGCTACTAATTTTATATGTTATAGATAGAATGGGGGGTATACGTTGATAAGTATATGTATTGCTACTTATAATGGTGAAAAATATATTGAAGAGCAGTTATTATCAATTTTGAACCAAACAAGACAAGTAGATGAAGTGGTGATATGCGATGATAATTCTTCAGATAATACTATGAAAATAATTACCCAGTTTATTAAAAAAAATGATGATCTACGTGGATGGAGGCTCATAGTAAATAAAATAAATAAAGGGTATCCATCAAATTTCTACTATTGCGTAGAAAAATGTAAGGGAGATATTGTATTCTTTTCTGATCAAGATGATATTTGGAAAAAGGATAAAATAGAGAAAATGGAATCGGTTTTAAATGAAAATTCCAAAATACAACTACTGAGTTGCAATCATGGAGTAATTGATTCTGAGGGTAATAAAATTCATAGTTACATGACACCCAAGACAACTGAAACTATGACAATTAAATCGGTTAGTATACATGAAACCCTACATGCATATGGGTGGCCTGGAATGACAATGGCTATTAGAAAAGCATATTACGATGGCATATGCTATAATTTCAAAGATTTAAGTATTGCACACGATTTTATTTTAGCCATTTTCGCCTCTAATGATAACGCGTTTTATTCTTATGATTATATCGGTACATACCACAGACGGCATAGTAACAATACTGCGGAAGAGGAACATCGCATTTTTAAGTTACTAAATTTAAGGAGAAAACTGCATGAAATACAACTTTATAATAATATGCTACAGAAAGTTGTTGTTGCCGAGTTTAAGTTTAATGCATCAGTGAATAATGCATTAAACAAAAAGTTGAGATTATCTAAGTTAAGGTATGATATTATTAGAAATAGAAGGTATAAGAAGTTGTTTTGGTTGTATTTGAAAAATGGAGATACATTACGTATAAAATCATTCATCTGTGATTTTTGGATCTTAAGTTTTGGTAATTACAAAAAATATAAAGAGTGAATATATATAGTAAACTTAAGATTGAGGTATTACCGAATAAAGGTTAAGAACATTTATTAATACTGTATTTATTTTAAATGGCGAGGAGGGCTATTAAGGCATTTGCAAAGTAAGCAATTAATAAGTATGTAGTTGGAAATAACAAGCTAAAATTGCTCGTATGGTAATATATGACTGTAAGTTGCTTATTTAAAAAAAATGTTAGTAAATAAATAGCTTATTTTATTGTATAACTGGATTTTCATATTTACTTTGATATAACAAACAAATAAAATTTGGAGGCAATATGAATAAACTATTAATTTCAGTTGTTATATTAACATATAAAATTTTCAATACTTTAAAGATTGCATTGATTCTGTAGTTAATCAAACATACTCTAAAATTGAATTAATTATTATTGAAATTAAAAGTGAGTAGCAAGGGGATTTTTATTCAGATCTAACACGTCGGAAGTCTAGGAAATTTCCATATAAAAATAGATATGATGTTCAATTTGAGTATCAACCAATTTTAGTGTTGTCAAGTAAAAAACAATAATTATATAAAATGATAACAAAGCGGTGACTCTAAGTTGAATCTGAAATGAGGCTATAACGTCATTGGTTAATTTTAGACTTAGCAGGTTTACAGCTGCGCTGGTTATGGTAGAGGCTCACTTTTTTTAATTTTGAAACCAACTAAAAAAATATTCATGGAGGAAATATGGGCAAACCATTAATTTCAGTAATTATATTAACATATAGAAAATTTGAGTACTTCAAAGAATGTATTGATTCGGTACTAAATCAAAAATACCATAAAATCGAATTAATTATAAGTGATGATGGTTCTGATAACTTTGATTTAGAATTTATTAGATCTTATATAAACAAAAAGAAAAAAAACAATATAATTAATATTAATATTATTCAACATGAAGATAATATTGGTACCGTAAAAAACTTTAATAATGCAATAAAAGCAAGTAAGGGTAACTATATAATTGGATTAGCAGTAGATGATTGCTTTTATAATAGTGATGTAATAGATAATATCGTTAATACTTTTATAAAAATAAAACCTTTAATTATTACTGCTTACAGAGATGTGTATGATGAGAAGTTTTTAAATAAAATTGAAAGATTGCCGAAGAAAAAAGAGGTTCAAATTTTGAAAAATAAAAAAAACTTATATAGAATATTATGTAAGGGCAATTTCATTTCGGGTGCATGTACATATTATAGTAAAGAGTTTTTTAGTGAATATGGACTCTTCGATGAAGAGTATATATTATTAGAAGATTATTCTAAATATTTATATGCTACAAGAAATAAATGTAAAATTGAGTTTTTAAATATACCTACTATTAAATATAGATTGGGTGGAATTAGTACTTCAAATAATATTAATCCTATATTGAAAAAAGACTATGAAACAGCAATAATAAAAGAAATTCTACCTTTTAAAAAGGAGACAGGTATATTCCTTAATAGGCTTGAAAAATTTGAATACTATAGAATGGTAAATAGAAAAAAAATATGCAATATGATAATGTTATATCCTGATATAGTAGTATATAAAATAATAGTTAAATTAAAAAACAAAATATTGGTTAAGTTTTTACGATAGTTATTAAAATTAAGGCGAAAATACTTATCAAAGTTTAAAGTTCTGTAAGGGAGAGGATTTTATGATTAATCCAACAGCAAAAACAGGTCATAATGTAACTATAAAACAAGGTGTTGTTATAGGTGAGAATGTTATCATAGAAGATGATGTATACATAGATTATGGATGTATAATTAGAGACAACGTACATATAAAAAAGGGTAGCTTTATTGGAGCAAGGAGTATTTTAGGTGAATATCTAATGGATTTTTATAAATATAAAATTAATAGAGTCCATCCATTAATTATTGGAGAAAATTCTTTAATAAGAACTGAAAATGTTATTTATGGTGATTCGGTTATTGGAGAAAACTTTCAAAGTGGACATAAAGTTACAATTAGAGAAAATACTAAAATTGGTGATAATGTAAGAGTTGGGACATTATCAGATATACAAGGATATTGTGAGATTGGTAATTATGTTGGTATCCATAGTAACGTTCATATAGGCCAAAAAAGTAAAATCAATGATTATGTATGGATCTTTCCTTATGTTGTATTAACAAATGATCCAACACCGCCTTCAGAAGTAATGCTAGGAGTTACAATTGATTCATTTGCAGTTATAGCAACTGGTAGTATTATTTTGCCAGGGGTGCATATATGTGAAGATGGATTTGTTGGAGCTGGGGCAGTGGTTAATCGAGATGTTCCTAAAGAGGCAGTAGTAGTTGGAAATCCTGCAAAAGAAATATGTTCTGTTAGTAAAATAAAGAACAAACTTACTGGGGAATTAGTTTATCCATGGAGATATACATTCAAGAGAGGGATGCCCTGGGAGAAATCAGGTTATGAGTCTTGGTATAGTAGTTTGGACATAAGAGGAGATGAATAATAATGTATAATTGCGCATTAATTAAGTTTAAAGATATAATAGATAAATATGGGCATTTAACACCTATAGAAAGCAAAATAGATACGCCATTTGAAATAAAACGGATTTATTATATTACTAAGGTAGAGGAAGGAATAACAAGAGGATTTCATTCACACAGGAAGCTTCATCAAGTATTGATTTGCTTAAACGGTTCTGTAAAAATACGAGTAAAAAACCCTAAGGAAGAAGAAATTTTTGAACTAAATGATCCATCAGTAGGTTTATACATAGGACCATCAATATGGAGAGAAATGTTTGATTTTACGGAAGGAAGTGTGCTTCTAGTACTTGCATCAGATCATTATGATGAAAATGATTATATAAGAAACTATGACTTTTATTTAGAAGAAGCTAAAAAGTTATTTTAGAAGGGAGTGTTACGTATGAATATACCATTTGTTAGTTTCGGACCTATGCATGAAGAAATTGAAGATGAGATATTAAATAAATTTAAAGAAGTTTATGAAAAAAATTGGTTCATACAGGGTGAAGAAGTAAAGAAGTTTGAAGAGGGATTTGCAGAGTTTTGTGGAGCTAAGTATTGTATTGGTTGTGGGAATGGTCTTGATGCACTCTACTTAATTTTAAGAGGATATGATATAGGTGCAGGGGATGAAGTAATAGTACCTTCAAATACATATATTGCAACAGCTCTTGCAGTATCATATGTTGGTGCAAAACCTGTTTTTGTAGAACCTAATTTATCAACATATAATGTGAATTCAGAACTAATAGAAAAAGCTATAACGAATAAGACAAAAGCCATAATAGCAGTTCATCTTTATGGACAACCTGCTGATATGGATGAAATAAATAAAATAGCCAAAAAATATAATTTGAAAGTTATAGAAGATTCGGCTCAAGCTCATGGAGCATTGTATAAAGGTAAAAAAGTTGGAAACTTAGGGGAGGCTTCAGGATTTAGTTTTTATCCAGGAAAGAACTTAGGTGCGCTTGGAGATGCAGGAGCTGTAGTTACAAATAACAAAGAATTGGCAGATAAAATAAGGGCTATAGAAAATTATGGATCAGATAAGAAATACCATCATATTTATAAAGGTACAAATTCAAGACTTGATGAGGTTCAAGCAGCATTTTTAAGAATTAAATTAAGAAATCTTGATAAATGGAATGAAGAAAGAAGAAAAATTGCTCGGAAGTATATTGATGGTATTAACAACTCTAAAATAATAAAGCCAGTCGAAGTTGATTATGCAAAACATGTATGGCATTTATTTGTTGTTAGAACAAAGCGAAGGGATGAATTTGAAAAATATTTGAAAGCAAATGGAATAGGTACAACAATACATTACCCAGTACCAATGCATTTACAACCAGCTTATGAAGAATTAAAGATAGGCAAAGGTAGTTTACCTCTAGCTGAAAAAATATCTAGTGAAGTTATAAGCTTACCTATATGGTATGGTATGAACGATGAAGAAATAAATTATGTAATAGAGACAATAAACAATTGGAGATAACCATATGAGCAAAAGCAGAACAAAACTTTTTCTTGAAAATTTTTTTGTATATGGACTTGGGAGTGTGTTAGCAAAAATTGCTCCCTTAATTATGTTACCTATTGTAACAAGGCTTATGCCTGATACTACATATTACGGACTTAGTGACTTATCGAACATAACTGTATCATTTGGTTCAGCCATAGCTATAATGGGAATGTATGACGCTATGTTTAGAATGTTTTTTGAAAAGGATGATTTAGAATATAAAAAACAAGTATGCGCAAGCACGTTGAATTTTGTTTTAATTAGTGGGATTACAATGTGTTTAATACTTTTTATATTTAAATCTTATTTCGCACTTTGGATATTTAATGATGTGAAATACGTTAATCTACTTAATTTTACATCCTTTAGTATTTTAATAACCACTTTAAGTAGTATTGTGATAGCGCCTACAAGGATGCAGAATAAAAGAAAGATATTCTTGATTACTAATACTATATCACCGATTATAGGATATGGTATCTCAATTCCGATGTTAATGAACAAAAATTACCTATATGCGTTGCCTACAGCAGCTTTGGTTACTTCATCTATAATGCTTATTTTCTTTTATATATTAAATAGAAAGTGGTTTGATTTTAAAAAAGTAAATATACCTCTTATTAAAGAAATGCTAAAGATTGGTGCACCCTTAATGCCTGTGTTTATTATTTACTGGATATTTACATCCTGTGATAGGCTTATGATTTCAAAACAAATGGGAAATAGTTTTGTTGGAATATATGGTATGGGAGCGAAAGTAGCATCTGTAAGCCAATTTATATATATTGCATTTTCAGGTGGATGGCAATACTTTGCTTTTTCAACTATGAAGGATGAAGACCAGGTAGAGATGACCTCAAAGATATTTGAGTATTTGGCTTTAGTTGCATTTTCAGCATTCGTAATAATCATTCCATTTACCCATTTTATTTTTGCATTGTTTTTTAAAGGAGACTATGTAAATGGATATGTAGCTTTCCCATATTTATTTTTATCACCGCTATTATTGATGTTATATCAAACAATTACAAGTCAATTTTTAGTTATAAAAAAGACTTGGCCATCAACTGTAATTCTATCTTTGGGGGCAGTTATAAATATTCTTTTGAATTATTTCTTGATAAATGCGATTGGTATAGAAGGATCGGCCTTAGCAACTTTAATAGGTTATGTAATAAGTGTAATAATTGCATGTATAGTTTTATCAAAAATGAAACTAATAATTATACCTAATAGAATGATAATTATGAGTGCAGTCCTTACTTTATTTATAGTATTATGGAGATTAATTTCACCGATAAATATAGTACCCGCAATTTTAATGTCTGTGCCGACGCTTATGATATTTTGTTATTTATATAGAGTTGATATTGGCATGGCATATAAAAAAGGTAAAAACATGCTAAAACATGTTAAAGAGGAATCTACTAGTATATAAATCACAAAAATTAATTTGAATAAACTGAAATTAATTATATGCAAAACCTAGAAATTCTAAGGAGGCAAAACATGAAAGGTATTATTTTAGCCGGAGGTTCCGGCACAAGACTTTACCCAGTAACAAAAGCAGTATCAAAACAAATACTCCCAATATACGACAAGCCAATGATATATTATCCATTATCAGTATTAATGCTTGCAGGTATAAAGGAAATATTAATTATTTCAACACCTAGAGATGTACTTACATTTGAAGAGTTATTAGGTGATGGGAGTGATATAGGACTTAAATTACAATATGCTGTTCAAGAAGAACCAAGAGGCCTTGCAGATGCATTTATTATAGGAGAAGATTTTATAGGGAATGATAAGGTAGCTTTAGTACTTGGAGATAATATTTTTCATGGTTATGGGTTTACAGAAAGATTAAAAAGAGTTTCGGAAAGGGAAGGTGCTACTATTTTTGGTTACCATGTAAGCAACCCAACTGAATTTGGTGTTGTTGAATTTGATGAAAATGATAATGTGGTATCTATAGAGGAAAAACCTTTAATCCCTAAATCTAATTATGCAGTTCCTGGTCTTTATTTCTATGATAACAATGTAATAGAAATAGCGAAAAATGTTAAGCCTTCAGCTAGAGGCGAAATAGAAATAACAGCAGTAAATAATGAATATTTAAGGTTAGGTAAATTAAAGGTTGAGCTTTTTGGTAGAGGCATGGCGTGGCTTGATACAGGAACTCATAGAGGGTTACTCGACGCAGCGAACTTTGTTGAAGCAATACAAACTAGGCAAGGATTATATGTAGCTTGTATAGAAGAGATAGCTTATAGAAATGGTTTTATAAACAGAGAGCAACTTTTAAAATTAGCGCAGCCTTTAATGAAATCAGAATATGGTAAGTATTTAACGACACTTCAGAAGGATAGCAGCACTCTTCTATAAGGGGTGGATACATACTATAATAAAAAAAATTCAGTAGGATGTTAAATCTCATTCTGAAGTCGTTAATACAGCACCGCAGGTGATGATTTGGCACAGATTGCTGACGATTATAATAAAGCTAATTTAGAAGCAGCTGTAATAGAATAATTAATGGAGGTGTTAGATTTGTTTAATTTTATAGAAACTAAGATAGATGGTGTATACATAATTGAACCTAAGGTATTTGGGGATAATAGAGGATATTTTATGGAGACCTACAATAAAAATGATTTCTTTGAAGCTGGGCTTAAGATGGAGTTTGTTCAAGATAATGAATCAAAGTCTAAAAAAGGAGTACTCCGAGGACTTCATTTTCAAACTAAACATACTCAAGGTAAATTAGTCCGAGTTACAAAGGGACAAGTCTTTGATGTAGCAGTAGATTTAAGAAAAGGATCAGCTACCTTTGGCAAATGGGAAGGAGTAATCATTACAGATGAAAATAAAAAGCAATTTTATGTTCCAGAAGGATTTGCTCATGGATTTTTAGTCCTTTCAGATGAGGCTGTATTTAATTATAAATGCACAGATTATTATGCACCGAAATATGATAGCGGAGTATTATGGAATGATGAAGATATAGCTATAGAATGGCCATTAGATGGTATAGAGGAAATTTTATTATCAGAAAAGGATAAGGTACAAAAAAGACTAAAAGATTTAGAAATATCATTTGAATATAAGGGGAGTAAGTAAATATGAAAACTTATTTAGTAACAGGTGGAGCTGGGTTTATAGGCGCAAATTTCATTCATTACATGTTAAATAAATATTCAGATATAAAAATTATAAATCTAGACAAGTTAACTTATGCAGGGAATTTAGAGAATTTAAAAGATATAGAAACTAATTCTAATTATACTTTTATTCAAGGAGATATATGTGACAAAGAGCTCGCAGAAAAATTATTCTTTGATAACGATATTGATTATGTTGTGAATTTTGCAGCAGAATCACATGTAGATAGAAGTATAAAAGAACCGGAAATATTTGTTAAAACAAACGTCTTAGGTACAGTAAATATTTTAAATGTTGCTAAAAATTCCTGGGAAATATCCGGTGGTTTTAAAGAAGGTAAAAAGTTTATGCAAGTATCCACTGATGAAGTGTACGGGTCACTTGGAGAGACGGGATTTTTTCTTGAAACTACACCACTTGATCCACACAGTCCTTACTCTTCAAGTAAAACTGGTGCAGATTTAATGGTAAAAGCTTATTTTGATACGTATAAAATGCCTGTAAATACGACTAGGTGTTCAAACAATTATGGACCATACCAATTCCCAGAAAAATTAATACCACTACTAATAAACAACTGCTTAAATCATAAGAATCTACCAGTATACG
>NZ_JAHLDM010000002.1:0-351690 GCF_018861295.1 Clostridium estertheticum
TAATAGCACCTCCAAAAAGTGCGTATACAGGACTTACCTTTCTAAATATTAAAACTATAGCAACTATTAAACCAAATATTGCTCCACTCCAATTAATTACAGCCATTTTATTTCCTCCCTATTGTATAAATGTAGTTGTATCTTTACTAATAAATGATCTCATCTAGTGTTAACCATAAATTCAATTAGATACTTAAAAAAATTTGTTTTATAATTATATAACGTTTTCATAGCTTCTATATTAATAATAGTATTTTTATAAACCAGTTGATATTGGTTATTTAACTTTTTTTATTGTTCATTTGCACAATAATCCTTATATCTCTTAATGTCTTACTTCTAATCATATTAAAAGAAGAGGTCCATAATTAAGATAATATGTAAAATAAACACTAACGAATCTTTTTTAATTTTAGAAAAAATGTTTTGAATTTCAAAATTGCATAAGATAAAATACATATAAGTAAATTATTACATAACATTAAAAATTAAACTATAATGTATAAATGTCGGATACAAATTATTATAAAGTAGCATTAGTATTAAAGGCAGTCTTAAATTAGATATGGCTACAATGAAAACGTTTTATTCGGTAGAAGATTTTCTCTCTTGGTACAAAAATACAAACATGATTCCATGAGTTTTAGGTACAACCTTAAACTTAAGAATAAATAAAAAAATACGGAGGAATTATTTATGAAAAAAATGAGATCATTGTCAGGAGTTTTCCTATCACTATCTATGGTGTGTAGCTTAGCATTTTACCCTGTTAGCCAATCATTTGCAGTAACACCAGCTCCTGTTACAGTTAAGGATTTTAATAGTTTACAAGCAGCTATTAAATCAGCAACTAGTGGTGAAACAATACAAATTGCAGCAAATACGCTTGACTGTACAAGTCAGATTGTACTTGATAAATTAGCTTCGGGCATTACTATTCAAGCAGCCGCCGGTTACACTCCAGTGCTTGACTTTACAACTTTCAAAGAAGTATCAAAGAAATTGAGCCCAAAAGCAACAGGTGATGCATATACAGGTTTTAGAATTACTGGCGGTAGCTACACAATAAAAGGACTAATAATCCAAAAAGCATATGACAACGGTATGCTCATAAAGCCTAATTATAATGCAAAAGTAAAAGCAACTGTAGCAAATGCTGGAAAACCTGACAACAATTCAATTGTTAACTGCGTATTCCGTTACAATGGAGATGCAGGTCTTCAGATTTCAGGTAGTGAATCACTTGAATCAGCAGGAGTTAGTGTACGTCCAAACAACACTCACGTAACTGGGTGTGTATCTTACAGAAACTTTGACATACTTACAACCGGCGGAAATGCAGACGGATTTGCAGCAAAACTTTACCTTGGAACAGGTACTGTATTCTCATACTGTGTATCTGCTGAAAACTCTGATGACGCTTGGGACAGCTTTGCTATAGGTAGCAGTGACGTAACTTATCAATACTGCGTAGCATATCACTGTGGTGATGCTACAGTATTCAGTGGAGCATATGACAAAGCACACGGACTTCCAGTAGACACAAATATGACGGTAGGTACTTGCAAAGGTAACGGTAATGGCTTTAAGATGGGATCAGGTTCATCAAAATATGGTGCACAGACAAACGGTGTTAAAAATCTTACTAACTGTTTAGCAGTAGACAATATGTCAAAGGGTTTTGATGAAAATAATGGTACTGGCACAATAAACCTTACAAATGGTATGGGTTTAGGTAATGTAAGTGGCGACTATGTACTTGACCTTATGAAAGCTGGTACATTCATAAATGCACAGTCATCCTCCTCAAAGAACCTAAAAGCTCCTAGTGGTGGAAGTATCACAATTGCAAGCACAGCAAATCAGACAGCTATTAGATCAGAAGTTAATAGTGCTATGACAAAAATGAGACAAGAACTTACTGCAAACAAAATTCCAACACAAATGAACTTTAGCTTCTGGAAATAGTTAATACAATAGAAAAGATAAATGAGTAGCCTCTGAATATCCTCAAGGGCTGCTCATTTTTACTTCCATTTATGCTTAGATATTATTAGATTATTCTTATTTTAGCTTTTCACTGCCAAACAATAATTCACATTATCAAATGCTGTTATAGGATGCTCTGGATTTAATCTATTATATTTTTTGAAAAACTGCTCTGTTATTTCATTTGGTGTCAAATGCTCATAAATCAAGAAATTACTATCAGCTAATAAATTTTTAAGTTCTGAATAAGAATAGCTTGCAAGCATTTTCTCATTAGCCCCACCAGCCAGTGCTACTTGTTTTTTTGTTCGTTCTCCTGCTTTCGTGGTATATGAATCCTCATCTGGATAATCAAAAATAATAACACTACCTTTTGGCACAATACATGAAATAGTGTTGAGTGTTTCAGCAAAAGTCCTCTTAGACAAATAGTAGCTTATCCCAAGCAAACTGCAAAAACTGATTTTACTTTGATCAAATTCAAGGCAGGCAATTAAATTGCTTTCCCAGTTGTTTCCTGTAAAATCAACTGATACGTAGTGCAGATTGGCAGGTTTTTCTGATAATACTGATTGAATACGCTTTTGTTTATCAGAACCAGTTACCGGATGATCAAGTTCAAAAATTTGAATGGTTGATGCCCAATCAGGCTGACGATATGCAAATGTATCATAACCGGCAGCGAAAATTACATATTGTTTCGCGCCACCTCTCACAGCATTTTGAAGTGCTTTTTCCGCAAATGCTGATCTACCAAGTGGTGTTGGAGATAACTGATTATCTACAATCCAATGCAGTGCTTCTTTCTGTGTACCATCAAATGATGGATTAAAAAAATTGATTCCTTTTGACATATTACTTGAAATTTGTTCGTATTCGTTCTCAGTTAAAATGTCTTTTGCCAAATAATCATCAAATACTTTATCTGTATTTTGCAGTGAATGATATGCCCTTGAAAATGCGCTTATCAATGCGGTCATGCTTTTTTGCTCCATAAAATTATCACCTCTAATAATTAATACCACTTCATTATCAACAGTACAAGACTTGAAATTTTCCTTGTTTTGTGGTATAATAGAGGCTTAAAATATAAAAGTTTACAAAATAGTCATATTTATAGCGACAACTTTTGTAATTCAATAGCATAACAAAGTACTGTTTATATTTTTCTCATAACAATAGAAAGGAATGTCTCTCCAAGGAAAATATACCTGCCCCACTTTTTTATAACCAAAATTCTCATACAATTTAAGTGCTGTTTCATTTCCACTATAAGCATCTAATCTAATACATGAATAGTTATTTTTAGTAGCTACATCTTCAATAAACTTTAACATTTTTTTTTGCAATACCCTTTCCCTGAGATTCCGGATGAACAGACAATCTATGAATAACTAATACCTTTATTCCATCAGTAAACCAGTTCATTTCACTGTATTCTGGAGATTGTTCTTCATTTATTGCAACATATGCTATATACTTACCATTATCCTTTAAAACATAACAATGCTCACTCTTAATATCATTTTCAATAATATCCGAATTTGGATAAAATTCATTCCACTGATATATGCTTTGACTCTCCATATGTTTTATACAGTTAGAAATTATATCAAGAATGCCTGATAGGTCTTTTTTATTCCCCTTAATAAAATCCATCTCTTTTCTCCCTTTTTAAAACTTTTAATAAATTTGCTATATATAAGGATAAATATTATTTATATTACATTGAATATTTTAAAATATGGTTGCTTTAAAGCATAATATCCCATTACTAAAACCCTTGATAAGATTTCCTTCTTGTTTTAAAAAAACTGGTTTATCACCATAAACAGGATAAATATATTTTACTTCTATTTTATTTGTTTTAGTTGTGTTACAAAGTTCTTTTAAAATAAATAGCCCTTGTACAACAGGATTCTCAGTAAGATGAATAGAATTTGTATCTCCTGTTAGATGACTAAAATCTGCAATTTCTTCTTTTGAAAAATTATGCCATAGAGTCTCTTTCTCTTGAATCGTTTCTGTTTGAACAGGTTCTTTAACAGTTACATTCATCATTAAATATACAGTTAATGTTTCCGCAATTTCATTTTCAATATATCCGCTACAGCTTGCTATACAAAGTTTTTCATTGCTTTTCAAAACCTCACTTCTATAAGTTTCTTCATCTAATTTTGATTTGAAACGCTGATATTTTACTTTTGCAATAAATGCACCTTCATAAAAAAAATCTTCTGTTGTAGAAAACGCTCTAAATAAATCTATCATTATTATTCCATCCCCATTTAACTAAATTTGTTTTATACGATTTACAATAATCGATAATATCTAATTATTGTAAATTAAAACATTTGTTTATTATACTATACTTACAATAAATAATCATATGGTCAAAAATGATGAATTAAATTTCAAAGATATTAAAACAGAGGAACCCACCTATATCGAAACTAGTATAGATGAATTAATTAAGATAAGAAATGATTCACTTTCCTAGTAGCATATATATTAACCATTGAGTTTAATATACATAGTGTTACCACTGCTGTTATTAATATAATCTTATGTTTTTTAGATTTCATTATTTATCCCCCTTTATTGTTTGTCGTTAAATGTATTAAATTCTACAAAATACCAATATACACAATTTCATTCTACACTCTCTATGGATCATGTCAATTAGGCGTAGCATTTTTTCTAAATAAAAGCCATTTAAAATTGGTTTATCGCTTAGCAAAAGCCATGCAATATGATAAGATGCTATGTTGTATTTTTTTAGAAATTTAGTTTACTCTAACTATTTTTATAATCTTACTGCCCTCATTATCTATGTTAAGTATTAGTTTTGAAGCTTTCCATTATAGACACAAGCTGTCCAGTTTCTCGAATTTCTTTAGTACTTCTAACCGTTGTTTATGACGAACTTTAAGAAAGATGCGACGGAACTGAATTTAAAATTATGTTACATTAGCCCTACAAATTAAAATTTATCTATTTTTAAAATAGTATGATGAATAATCAGTCCCATCATGACCAATCAACTTATTTTCAGTAGGTAAAAAATCTAATTCCTTTAAAGCCTTTACTCTTTCGCTTGCAGTAGGAATTGCCTTTGTTGCTATCATATTACACTCAAACAATTGATAAGTTTTATCAATAATTAATTTTAAAATATCAATTATGTTGACTTTTGTTTCATAATCACTTCTCAAATCTAAACGAAGAAGTCCGCAATTATTAAAATAATCTTTAGAATCTCTATGAAATAACTCTATTGTTCCAATTGCAATATTATCTTTTTTATCTACAATAGACCATCTTACAAAACCTTTTCGGTCATACTCGAATTTCCAATAATCAAGAGCCTGCTTCATTCTTTCACGTGTATTATAGTAAAAATTATCTCCGCCACAATTATCGCTATTAAATAAGGAAACTGCTTTTTTATCAGAATATACTTTTAATAAGCCATCACAGTCATCTATAGAAATAAATCTTAAATTGAATCGTTTATTTTCAAATTCAGGGCAACTTACATATACACTATCCATATTTATTCTCCTTTTCAAATTACTGTTTATCTGCTTATTCTGGTTTTTTAAATGATAATAATTGAGAGTCAATTCTTTAATTTGTCCATCATCTACGATATTAATAGTCTCTACATAATCAGATCCGATTTTTTTGGCCACTGCTATTGAACCAACATTATCTGGTTGTATAGTCGTAATTAAATACTCATATCCAAATTTGCAAAATATATATTCCACAAATGATTGCATGCCCTCTGTAATATATCCTCTACATTTATAATCTTCATTTACAAAATAGGCGACACCTACTTCGCTTACCTTAAAATTGTGAACACCTACATTCCCTACAATTCTACCAGATTCTTTTTCTATGACTGCATAGAATAGAATTTCTTCCATAGGATTGTTCAACTTATACCCCTTCACAACGAACCGTCCAAGTTCTTTTTGGACCCTTCCCGCTAAACCATTTATAATTCCATTAGCGCTCATACTGTGCTCATTATATTTTTTACCTATATAAGCACAAGTAGCAGAATATCTAGGTTCTATATACCATTTTTTTATAGCCTCTTTGCTTTTATCATCGAAAACTGTAGGATTAGTTTATAATTGTTTCCATTCCTCAATAGTTATATCAATATCGCAACAATCCTCATCATTAATAATTTCACATGTTTTTTCAATCATAATGACCCTCACTATTTATAGATATAAAATATTATATATTAATTAAATATTTCGAATTAACAATTTTCTCATTATATATGAGCAGAGTTTATTCTCGCCATTAAATATTCGTTTTCATATTTTCCATTTCTTATTACTGCAAGCCGCTTAATCCCTTCCTTTTCAAATCCAAACTTCTCATACAAGTTTATAGCTCGCTTATTATCCTCAAAAACAGTCAATTCAATTCTAACAAGCATTAACCAGTTGTCAGCCACATCAATAAGTGCATTCATTAGGGTAGTGCCAACGCCTTTATTTTGATAGGCTTTGTGAATCATTATGCCGATGCTACCGCTATGTCGGAGGCGATAATTAGCATTTACAGTTAAGCCAGCAGTGCCTATAATTATTTCTTCACCACTTTGAAGCTTTGAGACAGCAACAAACACATGTTGATTGACATCCATATTAACAATGAAATCTTCACTCCGTTTTATTCTTTCTGACGGAATCCCTAAAATATTTTCAAATACACCCGGCATGCGTCTTAATTCATTGATACCTTTACCATCACCAACATTTATTGGCCTAATATAAAACTCCACTTTTATTCCTCCCCTCAAAATATATGAACTCATTATTTGTCATATTATACAATATGGACATATCCCAGTTAAATTTTCATTTTGCACTTCCAATTATAGACATTATGTAAAGTTAACAAATTACTTGTTTTATGATGCTTTCTTTACATAATTCAACAAACATTCATAATTTTCCTTTATATTTCGCAAAAAAACTAACCCTAGATTACTAAAATATTTTTTTTCTAATTTACGTAGCTAATTATTGTTTTATACATAACCTTATAAGAGTAAATTCTTATAATTACAAAAATATTAATAATTATCAATAAACGATAATTAACTGAGACATTGGAAAAGAGAGATAATAACTTCTATAAACCTACTTAATCTGTTGTAAAAGTGTATAATGCGGTTTTATATGTTTTATGATACACATAGTCAAAAAAAGATGTCAATTATAACAACGGATCCTTTGATAACCCTTATAAAATAATAATTACATCATCTAATTTTATAATTACGCTATGAATGAAAAAATTTAGTAGCTTGTTTTATATATAAATCGGAATTACCTATACATAGTTCTCCATGGTCAATGCCTTTAAAAACCTTGATTTTAATATTCGGTACTATTGTTAAAATACATTTAGTATACTTTTTCGCAAGCAAAGCCTACTTGAAGCCATAACAATATGGTATATCTGTTTTAATATTAGCTGTTGAATTTGAAAGTGAATATCTAAAAACAGCTATTTGAGGTTTCTACATTTTCCATGCTACAACATATCCATGTATAAGAATGATAGCTTTATTATTCTTATTTCCAAATTCTTTAAATACCATAATTCATCCCCCATCGTAATATGTTTATCAATTTTTTTTAGTTTTAACAACAATAAACCATAAAATTTGTGACTTCGTTACCCGTTAAATGTAGAGAAATTAATAACACATAAGAACCACCCGATTATTGTAATATATAAACCATATTGGATATCGTTGTAAATTGTACTAATGTTATATATACTATTAACCATATGGAGAATTTAAAACACATCAATAAACGCGGTAAATAAAACTTAATTAAAATATAATTATAGAGTAGGTACTTTAGCAAATAAGCTATCTACTGCAAACTATGGAGGTGCAAAATTTGAACGAGAAAATACTTGTAGTAGATGATGAAAAAAGCATCTTAGATGTATTAGATTGTGCATTAAAAAGAGAGGGTTATTCCGTAGAAAAAGCTTATAATGGACAAGAAGCCCTTGATAAAGTAAAAAGCTTTAATCCACATATAATAATTCTGGATTTAATGCTACCTGTAATGAACGGATATGATGTTTGCAAAAAATTAGAAAAAGAAAATATAGGCATTATTATGCTTACAGCAAAAAATGATATTGTAGATAAATTAGTAGGCCTAGAACTAGGAGCAGATGATTATTTAACAAAACCTTTTGATCTAAGGGAAGTTATTGCAAGGGTAAAGTGTTTAGTAAGAAGGTTTAAAAAAGCAACAGATGAGAAACGTAATGATAATCTAATTAATATTAAAGATTTTAATATTAATAAAAAACAAAGAAGCGTAAGTGTAAAAAACCTAAAAATAGATTTTACACAAATGGAATTTGATTTATTATATTTGTTTCTTTTAAATCCAAATGTAGTCTATTCCAGGGATCGGCTTTTGGAGATAGTATGGGGCATGGAATATATTGGCGGTACACGAACAGTTGATACACATATTCAAAGAATAAGAAAAAAGTTGGGTTATACTTATGAAAAATTAATACAAACTGTTCATGGAGTAGGCTATAAAGGGGTTGATGAATTATTTGAAAATAGGGATTAAATTCAAACTTATAGCTTTTACAGCCTCACTCTTATTAGTTGTTATATCATTTTTGAGCATTTCTGTACTTAACGGAATAAAAAATTATCAACATAAGCAAGATCAAGCTACTCTGTTTAAGCAAAAGGATATGTTTGAGCAATATTTTAGTGAACGCTCTAACTTAGGTGAGAATGGAACTAGTGATAAGGCTCAACTTGCTAGAGGAAGCATATTTAACAAGCCTTGGCTTAGAACTATACCAGCTAGTGTATATGATACGAAAGGAGATCTGCTTTCAGGATTTAAGGTGGATGGTAAGTTAAATGAAAATAAAGATAAAAATCTTATGATTAAATATGCTATTCAAGGTAAAGTATCATTTATAGAAAATAATGATGTAATATATTTTTATTCACCAATTAAATATAAAAATGGTATAGTAGCAATTTTAGAACTTGAATATTCAGTTAAAGAAAGCAATTTATTTTATCATAATACAAAAAAAATGTTTTACGGAACAGGTTTTCTAGCTTTGATATTTGGTGTAATTCTTGGAATTTTTTACTTTTCCAATCTCACCAGAGATATATATATAATGAAAGATTCAGTAGAAAATATTCGAAAAAGTGATTTTAATAAAATACAACTAGTCAATCGTAATGATGAATTAGGGGAGCTAAGCAGAGGTATAGTATTCATGAGTAATACTATAGAGAAAAATATTGAAGATCTTGAAGTTGAGAGAGATTCTTTGAGTATGGCAATAGATAAATTACAAAAAATGGACAAGGAACAAAAGGAGTTTATAGGCAACGTAACTCATGAGTTTAAGACTCCAATTACTATTATAAAAGCATATGCAGAATTAATTGGGATGTATGAAAATGACTTAAGTTTAATTAATGATGGAACCTTAAATATATCAAAAGAATGTGATCGTTTGGCAACTATGGTAGATAAGGTTTTAAATTTGTCTGCTTTAGAGAAATATGACTTTGAAACACAGAAAAAAGAAGTGAATTTAAAGGAAACATTTGATGAAATTTGCGCGCGAATCATGGGGAAAATAAATAAAAACAACTTAACTTTCAACTGTGATGTTGAAAATATTATTGTTACAATAGATGAAGAAAGCTTGAGAATTATTATTATTAATTTAATTGATAATGCTATAAAATATAATAGGCCTAATGGAAGTATAGATATAGAATGTCATAAAAATGGTAATAAAATAACTATAAAAGTTGCTGATACAGGGATAGGTATTTGTAAAAAAGATTTGTATAAAATTTTCGAACCATTTTATAGAGTTGAAAGTCATAGAAGTCGTGAAACAGGGGGTGCTGGGCTAGGCCTAGCTTTGGTGGAAAAGTTGGTTAAAAAGCAACAGGGCACTATAAATGTAGCTTCTAAGCTAAATGAAGGCACTATTTTTTTTGTTGAATTTTCTATATAGAATTTACAAAATTGTGACATTTGTTTATAATTTTGTGAAAAGTTTTTGTTACTATAAGATTAGATAGATACAAGGAGGAAAATTCGATGGTTAGAAAAAAGATTTTATCCCTGATTTTAACGGTAGGAGTTGTAGGTGGCATGAGTGCATATGCTATAAATTATCATACTTCAGCTATACAGAACATAAAGGTAATGGCATACAAGCCGTCTGCTCAAACAAATGAAAATGGCTATCAAATCGACAGATATCAAAAAATTGAAAGTACGGCTTGGATTAATGACAATGAGGTTTTAACATTAACTAAAAAAGGAGAGTTTAAGAACCCGGATTCTACCATCCCTATAAGATACTGCAGCATCTATAATTTAAATACAAAAATTTCTAAAGACTTTAAAGATGTAAATATAGCTGAACTTATGGGTGTGTCTCCTGATAAAAAGTATGTTCTTTATTCAGAGGCAAGAACCATTCCTAAAATCGGAAGTGCTGAATGGAAAAAAACTCTCGATTCTGGGGACCTTCTACATAAAAATGTAAAATTATTAAATTTATCTACAGGTGAGATTACAAATATAAATACAGAAAAACTTAATAGTGATGCACAATTTATATGGGTAAGCAACACTAAAATTTTAGCAAACTATTTTGACAAATGGGAAATCATTGATACAACTGGGAAAGTATATGCAAATGGTAGCTATAATGCTGATAAATTCGATAGTGCCTGGATATCTGGGGTTGATGATATAAAAGATTTAGGAACTAGTGTAGAAGGTAAATTCTTTTATACTCAAGATAAGAATGGAAAAGAAGGGGTTAAATTATGCACTGTTGATGTTAGGACTAAAGACATAAAAACTATTTTTTCAAATCAATACTCTCGAACGGCAGATAAAAAGGGCAAAACAATTATAATTGATCATTTTGATAATAACGGTGGACAATCATCTGATGGAGTATTTTTAAATAGAACTTTTGGAACAATTATTATGGATGAATCTGGCAAACAGCTACAAGACATAAAATTACCTAAAGGTAAATGTTATACTACCACCGTATTATCTCCAGATGGAAATAAAGTTGCTTATGTAGAATTTGCTGATCATATTGGTACTAAGCAGGCAGTTACTCCTGACCCATCTATTAAAATTATAGATGTTAAGACAGGTGTTGTAAAAGAAATAGTTAACTCTTCTACTTTAAAAGATAAAGGTGCAAAAATTGATTATAATATATTTAAATCAATAGATACGAATGGTAAGGAAGTAGAAAAGAAGGTGCCGGTAAGAGTGGGCATTTCGAATATTTGTTGGGATAGTACAAGTTCCGCTTTCTCATTTACTTATGGGGATTCTCTTGCAGGTAATAGTCAAATAAATACTTATATTGTTAGTTTAGATAAATAGCTGTTTTTTTGCTACTCATGAAGTGGGTGTATATTTTTATATTATACACCTTTAAGGAATTCCTTAATAAATTAATTGTAAAACACTACAAAAGTTTGGAGGCTTAAATGCTTAAAATATTGTTTTCAATGAATATTCTAATAATAACAATAGCATTATTTCTTTGGATTATCGGAATGAGGTCTTTTAAAAGGGATGGTTACAGTAAAAAAGGTATTAAATATATACTTCAAGGTACAAGTATTACAGGCATATGTCTCATTATAGTGTCCATACTTCTCGTACCAATTTTTTTTTGCAGTATAAAATAATTGGTACGATCTTGACTTTCTTTAAGAAATTTTACCATGTTATTTTTTTGTAGCTACATCATCATATAATTCTCATTTAAAAGACCTATAATCCTAAATATATAAAATGCATTTAATTATACCATAATTATCATAGTTACTTTAATGTAAGTAATATTCCAACCATTGGCATATCTTCACGGGTTTGTGGCCGTATTATTAAATACTTTTCCATATTAAAACTTGCTTTATTCAAATAATAAATTACTATAAGATGTGAAAACACTGAAAGCCATATTAAATCATGTTCATATTGTTTATCTATTACAAGTTGGGAAACATCATTTCCCCAATTTGCATCTTTTTTGTTTTCAACTATTATAATTTGTTTTCAAACATTCCATAGCTGACCCAATGCAAAACACAACCGCTTTGGGTGGTCATTTCATATTTTCTTCACTTTTATGAGAACTATCAATATGTTTTTTGGCTGTAATTATTGACTCACTGCTATCTTCCTTATGTTTCCACATGATTCCCCCCATTCTGTATGTATTTTCTAATAGAATTGCATCGCAATCTTTTACTATTTTAACTTAATAAATTTATCATTAATTAAAGTCATTTGATACTTACCTTGGTAAGAAGAATCCATAAAATATGCTTTCGGATACTCTTTTGTTATTTTAAAACCCAACTTCTTATAACATTTAATTGCGTTTATATTTTTTTCACGAACATTTAGATATAACTTATTAAGATTTATTTCTTTGAAAGCTCTGTCAATTAAACTTTTTATTACTTCGCTACCAATCCCTTTCCCACGATAATTAGGGATAGCAATATAAATTCCTATTGTTGCATCATTTTCTGTTATATTTTCCATCCATGTAGATCCAATTATTTGTTCATCAAATTTAATCATAAAAAATAATGTATGTTTTTCTAATTCAATATTTAATTTTCTTAAATATTCTGGTCGTGTATGCGATAGATATTTAGACAATTCATTAGTATTCTCCCATTTTTCAATAAGTTTAATATATTCATTTGAAAATTTTATAAGTTCTAAATACATAGTTCTCACATCCCTCTTACTTCAAGCTATAATACATGTTCGGCATATCTCTTATTCTTTTCCCCTACTTTGCCATATGTGCAAGCACCATCCCTTATATTATTTTATAAATTTTTATGTTGTTTCACCATAATAACAATTTGTAGTTAATAAATATAAAATCTTATCTCATTATGCAATGCATATAATTTTCATCTTCACCCCCAATACGTTTATCTATTCAGCATCAAAATCAATAAAGTACTTTCTCTCTGGTGTATTTATCGTGAGTGTTGCTAAATTAATATTATCCTCTAAAATATCCACTCTGTATTCGAACATGATATCATCATTTTGCTTCTTCATGAATAAGTAACTTCCTTCTTCTTGATCCTCGGCCTCATCACTTATTTCAGCGTAGATTTCTTCGCCACTGACTTCTCCAGGATATCCTGACTTTCTTATCTTTTCATCTATTGCTTTAAAAAACCGTTCCATTTTTTCGCTCTCCTTCTTTTTTTAATCTCTATTTCTCTTCAAATCAAGTATATACTATGCTTCTAAATAACAGCCTTAATCATTATTAATTAATGATCAGAGCAAAACCTCACTTATCAATCTCACATGGTTCTCAATGACCTCTAATCTAGTAATTACTTCACTTAATACACATCCTTAACTCAAAAAAATTATAACATAAACCAATGACACTTTTAATGCCATTGGCTTATTTCTTAAGAATATAAGCACGAATGGTAATAGAGGCAATCTTAGAGATATACCTTACTATCACTTATATATTAAAAAGTTTCTTTAAGTGTGGTATTTCAAATCTCCCTATGTTCCAAAGTTTTGATTTTCACTCCTCTAGGTAGAGCTCTCATAACAACTTTTTCCCATGGGGTTCCTATTACTTGATCCATGACAGCTATTGCTCCACGGTCATCCTTTGTTCTAATTAATCTGCCGCAACCTTGTTTTAACTTCAATCCCATTTCAGGGTAATCAACGGTTATAAGTGGATTCATCCCCTCTTCTTCTGCATCTTTGCGCCTCATTTCAATCAAAGGGTCTAGTGAAGGAAAGGGAAGTTGCCAAACTACAACGAGAGATAAAGACTCCCCGGGCACATCAATTCCCTCCCAAAAGGTAGAACCTACTAATACAGATGTAACTTCCGCACGAAACTTTTGGACAAGATATCCTCGCTCACCTTTATCCTCCCATAAAACTTCAAAAGGTAGCTCATAACCACTAATTTCTTTTCTTATTTTCCTAACTTCCTTCAAAGAGTTAACAAGTATCAGTGCTCTTCCTCCATTTTCTTTCAGCAAACATAGTAATTGTTTGATTTTACGTGAAAATTTGGCACTGTCAGTATCCTCAAAGGATGGCGGCTGTAAATAAACCACCACCTGTTCCTCAATATTAAAGGGACTTCCAACCGTCGATATTGATGGATCCTTTAAACCCAGAGTCCTCATAAGGTAACCAAAATCGCCCTCATCACTTAAAGTTCCTGAAGTAAACACCACAGGCAATTTTTTCAAAAACAAATGTTTATTTAGCATATTGCTCAAATTCCGAGGAACTACCCAAAAGCTGCCGTCTGCCCTATCTATCCAAATAATAACCTCTTTACCTTTGTTCCTACCAAACCTAGCTAAGGCTGTAATTGATAGTTCTATTTGAATTTCAAAGGTATGTAACGTGCTTTCCGGTAACTCGTTTATGTATAGCTCTTCCTCAATTTGTATCTCTAAGAGCAACCGATCTAGTGCCTTATGAAAAGTATCAGCTGCTTTCAGAAGTATATCATCGATACGAACCGCCAGACGCTCTGATTGCTCATCATCTATTACGTTTTGATTAAGTTTTTCGAAAAAGTTAGAAGTGGCCTGGCCCAAGGCAATTACACTTACAACCATTGAAGTTCTTGCTCCCTGGATTTCCTCTATCGAAAGGATAATATTATCAATATCCTCTTTGTGAATTTGTCTTCCAGCACCCATGGCTGCCGGCAGTATGACTTTATGGCCTTCATCAAAAATCACCAGCGAGTAATCTGGAAGGATAGGCATTTTACCGTCTGCAATTCTTTCATCCCTTGTCCACAGGTCCTGAAAAAAGATACTATGATCAGCGATAATTAAATCCTTGGAAGATCTGTAATGTTTCCTTACCTTAACAAGCTTACAAAAGCCTCTTCTGGTACAGGCATCACAGGGCATAGTCTCATCCCATCCAATCTGTCTCCATACACTATCGGATATGTGCGGCATTTCTGAGCGTTCACCTTTTGTAGTCCTGGCTAACCATTGATTAATCTCATCAGAGGCTGTTGCATCGCCAAACACTCCCCCCATTCCACTAACTCTCTCATCACAAACATACTGACGAGGATCCTTTGCCATTGGCGCATCTATTTCTAATCCCAATATTCGGGAAAGTGTTTGAATATCTCCCTTTGGCCCTGCCAGCTGTTCCTGAAGTGCTGTTGAGGCACATGCGATTACTACAGGTTTTCCGCTAAAACCAGCGTAGGCAATTGCAGTGAGTAAGTAAGCGAAGGTCTTTCCGGTACCGACCTCAGCCTCAGCCAGATGAACTTTTTTATTACAAACTGCATCAGCAAGCTGAAACGCAGTATATATTTGTTCATCACGTATCTCATATCCGTGTTCCGGAAGAATATCGTAAAAAACATCGCCAATCCAATCCATCAACTTACTTGGAAACTCTTTTTTTGTTTTATAATCAAAGGTGTGCCCTATTTTCTTATACAAAATTTTATCCTCCTGTTAACCTATGAATACCATAGAAAATATTATGTGAAAATCTACTTTCAGTTATGTACATGCACATAGTTTTTCTTTATACACTAAACATAACCACCCTTACATTCTAAACTTTTTCAATAAGTATTATAACATTAACAATGGAGAAAAAAATTACATCTTTTAATAATTTAATTTATATTACACAAAATCTAGTCAATTTCCTAGGATTTCATAAACAAGAAATAGATTATTTATTACTAATACTCTGAAATAATAGAAATGCGCATTTAATACACAATCAGATAAAATTGCATAAAAAAAATAACTTCCAGGTAGAAGTGAATCCATTGAATTTAAAGATGATGCAATTTCAGTAATAGTTTTAGTATACAATCTTTTTGCAGCACCCCAGCAAATTGTAATAAATCCTGAACAATCAACACCAACACCAACACAATATTTGCTAACACCATTACCTCTATAATCTGGGACATTTCTTACAAATTTCCCAGTTGTAATTCCAGTAGTAAACTCTTAAATTGTAGCAGAGCCATCCCAATTATACGACATTCCTTTATTATATTGAAAACTTTAAACGCGTCTGCTTGAACCCATGCAAGAAAAATAGTTTCAACACGTCAATTTGGGAAATGTCTCAAAACAAAAGCACATGTCAATGATAATAATATAGCCGAGGAATTAGAAACTCCAAAATTACCCAAGAGAATTCCTAAATATCTTAACTTAGAAGAATCAGTACGCCTATTACTGGGTGCAAAAACTTTCCACGAGATCATTGTATAATCACCATTTTTCTAAATTATGCATTAAGATTATCCGAACTCGCTGTAGTTGGCAAAGGCAATAAAGAACGTAAAATTTTCCTAGCCCTGCTGCTAAAAAATCAATTAATAATTGATTGCATATCAGGAACTCCATTAATGTCACTTCTAATGCATTATTTATATCTAGAAATAATGACCGCATCACTACAAGCTCAGTTCAAAATATTGTAAAGAAACATGTTATCTCTTCTGGACTTAACCCAAAATCCATATCAACCCACAAACTTCGCCACACGGCAGCTACTCTTATGTATAAACATGGTAGAGTAGATATCATATCCCTACAACAAATACTTGTACATGAAAGTATTCCTACAACTGAAATATATACCCATATCGATGAGCATCAATTACAATCTGCAGTAAACTCAAATCCATTAGCTATTATGTTTAATTAGCTTTATTTCCAACCACGAGATTGTTCCAGTTATAAGAATAATTGGTAGTTGATACTTTTAATAATAATTAGAAGTTTACAATTTTTTATAATTAAAACATCTTGCAAATAGTCACCAGTATACTTGATTTTTTTAATTGGCAATTCTTTATCTATATTAATAAGCAATATTATTTATTTCATCTAACGCATTCAAATAATTGTACATATTAGTGACAAAAGACCTTAGTTAATTAAGAATGAATACCATATATCTTTATTATTGTTTGTTAAGTTCACAGGATGTACACCAACTATAGCTATTATATGTATATTCATTATCATCTTAATATCAATACTAATAAATCCCTTTGGATTCTTCTTCATCCTTAACTTTCTCTATACTTATTGCTTTATTTGAACTTTTTATATTATCTAATGCCCAATTTTTTATGTTCACTTTATGATAATTAGCATATTCACTTAAAACCTTGATTTTATCTTCATATGATGGAATTAAAGATCCCCACCAAGTTGATGGACCCATCATAAAAGATATACTGTGTAAGATTTTAATATTATCTTCGCCAAAGTTTTCTATAATATATCTAAGTATTGGATTAAATCTAAGTTCACCATTACTCGAATCATATTTTTTTATTATTTTAGAAATTATTAGAGCTAGCCTTTCACCATATTCATTAACCTTTTCTATTACATCATTTTCATCAATAATTTCAATTAAACTATTTTCACCATTTATATATATCCATTTAGCACTCAACAAATCTTCAAACTTCCAGAGTTCCTCTTTACTTGCTTTCATCAAATTCTCAACTATTAGATTCCATATTTTTTTAGGGAAGTTCTTTAGTAATATACTTACTGCTTTTTCATGTTGTTTGTCCCTATCTAAATCAAACTTATACGAAAGTAAATTATCCATTGTAATTTTATATAAATTACAAGCATAAACTTCTCCATCTTCCGATTTTAATAAAAGTTTCAAGTTTTCCTCCCAACAATACTCATCCATCTGTGTAAACTTATTTAAATTATTAATTACATCAATATCTAAAATTATAGATGCTAAAACATCCTTAAGTTCACTTATCTTTTCTTTACTCCTATTAATTATATCAAGTGCTATTAATTTACCTTCCGTGTTAGAGTTATATAACGCTGTGCATAATTTTTTTATGTACTCTGGTTTTACTTTAGCAAGTGCATTCCCATAAGCTAAGCTTCTAAAAGTTGATATCTTGAAATTACGATCATTTAGTAAAAGAATAATTCTTTCTATATCTCTATGATCTGGCATTATCATACTAGTTATATATACTAAAAATTTATTTAACAACTTATCATTTAGTATATAATCTAAAGTTTCCCCCTCAATTGGATTATTTTTTTCTCTTAAGGCTCTTAAAAATCCTGCTAGAACTATAACATTTGCATTATCGATACCTTTTAGACAAACCATACTTTTTTCTATGAAATCTTTAGGACATTTACATTGTAATCCTAGCTCTATGCCAAAAACAAACCCTTGTCTCTGCTCTCCAGTATATACTACAGGCAAGTTCCCATAAAGCTGTTCTACTTTTTTAATGCATTCTTTAGCAAATTTTCTACATTTAATTTCAGCGACATCAATATAATCTCCTTGTTCATTCTTTTCATCATCCCAATTGGGCAAACTAACTATTAATTTGAATTCATCAATAAAATTACTAGGAGTAAACAATTGTAGCCAGTCCTTTAACTTTTCTTTTCCGGCTTGTGGAATTTTAGGACCATCATATATAATTGATTCATTTATTTTTTTATTAATATCAATCCATCCGTAATTTAAATTTGTACCTAAGGTTTTTAAACACTTATCTAGAGCTTCCATACGCCCATATTGAACTAACCCTCTAACATGATTTACTATTTCATCTCTGGCCATTCTGCCAAATTCGTCCTCATTTTCAGCTATAACAGTTAACATACTCAGAGCTTCTTCCCAATAATCAAATACCTCTTTCCAAAACTTAGGTTTCCACTCTTCCTGAATTGCCCTTATCCCTTGTTTTTCTGCGCCAGTCATTCTTGAGAATCCCTGTGTTTCTATTGCTGCACCTAATAATTTTATTGCGACAATCTTATAAGATTGCTCATTATTAATAAGTGCTTCTCTTATGACCTTAAGCCTTTTACAAAGTTCTGCCTGCGTACCCGAAAGAAAAACATGCATGAGTTGACTTATAATACCTGTAGCATTATTTGCCCAACTTTCATTTTCAGCTGCTGCTAACATAAGCAATACCCTTGATGAATTATCAAATGTATCTTCCCAAAAGCATAAATTCTCTAAAGCATGTGTTAGCTCTCTTCTTTCTATTGAGATTTCCTTTAGCTCCTTCACTGAATAATTCTTAAATGCATCATAAACTGCAGCGGATGCTGCTTGTGGATTAACCTCAGCTAATGCGCGGAAGATACGTCCTCCCCTTTTAGTAAGTAATACTTCCGCTTGGCCAAAAGGGCCTGTACCACCACATAAATCCTCGGTTAAATCCCTTGCTTCTTCAACAAAGTGCAACTTACTTATCTGAGCACATAAAAATTCTACCATGTTATTAGGCATTTCCGACAACATGATCCTTCTACCATTTTCTGGGCTACACTCTCTCCACCATTCAGCAGCTAATCTAATTGCTAATGGTAATGGTGTAACTGCAAGATATCTTCCTCTTGTATCTAAAATTCCTTTTTTTATAAAATATTGAGCATATCTATAAAAATTTTCTTTATTTATTCTTTCATCACAAATATTTTTAGCTATATAATCCTTTTCTATACTTTTACTATCATAAAATCCAAAATTCTCAAATATTGCGCATGCCTTTATTACTTCAAGTTTAATGTCATCTGGTTTATCTCTTCCCCACAATAATTTGTTAGCTATTTCACTATCATTTAGTGTCCCTATGGTATCTTCACCATTTAATCTTGCCTCAGATATTAATACAGCCATTTGTGGAAAACCTTGTGCAAATTCAGAGATTCTATTTATATCTTCTTCTGGTATTTGACTATAGGATTGTTTTATAATTTTTTTAATAACTTCTGTTGATACTTGTTTTAGTTCTATTATTGGATAATCAGCAGTTATCTTCTCTAAATTATAATCTAAGGTTAATAAACTTAGTGCAGAAGATTCATGCTTTACTTCTTTAACTAATGCCTTGTGTAATTCTAACCTACAATTATCAATCACTAAAATCGTACTAATTTCATATCTTCTTAAATCAGCTACTAATGGAATTATTTCATTTTCACTGTAAGCCGCATCTATGTAGATTACTTTATTATTTATAAATTCACTTCCTACAGTTTTATTCTTTCTAAAGACTTCCAATGCCATTCTTGTCTTACCCAATCCCGATAATCCTATAATTCGTGCTATGCTTTTCTCATTATCCTCAAAATGTTTTCTTAATTGACTTATGTGCGATTCCATATTCTCATCTGTTTCGAAATTATATTTAATGTGTTCATTATATTTGCTCCACTCATCCCATGTTAATAAATTAGCTGGTAAGTGTACATTATTAAATGATAATACATCAACAATGGCCGCTAAGTAGTTATTAACCCACTCTGCTATCTTATTTGCATCATAAATATAAATACTAGCTGTTTCAGAGTAGTCTTTGCCCGCTTCTTTTAAAGCTTCTCTAAACTTTAGTATTCTATCTTGCACTTGTTTTTCGTTTACTGACTTATTATAAAACAATATGTAACATCCTTTTTCTATAAATACCTTTTCTACCATAGATTTTACTAGTATAGAATCATTCTCACCCTTATATATTATCTCATCCTTACATTTTCCCGGTGGCATATCAGTTGCTTTGCATTGAAATAAATTATATCTACATTTTAGCCAATTAGTACTACTAGGACCATCTTCCCATTTTATAGAAGCATCTTCCCCTCCATCTGCAACAGTTATTTTTAGAGAACAATTAACAGATGATTTAGCTATATTATAGTTACCAGCTTCTAAATATAAGAGCTTAGATAATAGTTTAGTAAGTTGTAAATCATTTAAATGTTCAATATGTTCATTATTTATGTGATAAATATTGCTCATTTATTCTCTCCCCCCGTAAAATCAGATTATACTTTAACTAATTATTCTAACCATAAATATTTAGAATCTGCTAAAGCAAGCACATCTACGTATATCAAATTTCTTATTATTAGCCAGACTATGATTGCCTAGCTATATTGGATATTTGCTTTGCTCATTTTATAAATAGCACTAACCCTGTAGGGCTATTGTGCTCATAACAAAGCATATTAATTTCTCCAAAACTGATAATATCAGTATATCAGTCTTTGGTATATATATCCTTTAATATTAAAGTATTCTAGTTTCAAAGGTAATGTTTAATTTATGATAAAAGAACAAATTTTATAAATGGAGTGGTTATCCACCGGGTCCCCTCAATAAAAGGACTTGCTACTGAAGTGTAAGAGCCAATGATGGCTAGTATACTTTGGCTTGTCCTTTCCTATAGGCTACTCTAAGTGTTGAGAATACAATATTAGGCGAAGTTGTTTTATCTCTTTCTTATATAACCTACTGAATGTATTTATATTCTTTTTAAAATTCTTAATAACATGATTGAACCTTAGCCAGACATTGCTTGGTAAAAGGGTGTTCTTTGTCTTCTTCGAAGACTTGACCCTAATATGCCAACGTGGACTTAAATGCATTGTTATTTGAAGTGATGTATTTTAAATATATTTACTTCATCTTAATAAACGTTTTTCCTGCATAAATTCAAGTCGATATCTTTGATTTACCTCCACTAAATCTTTAAAAGTTTCAAATACCCCTTCAGATACTATTACAAAGTCACACTTTTTTGATGACTGGTAAATTAAATCAAATATTATACATGCAGTGTATCCAACTTGCCATATATATGTTTTCTCAAGCAATAAATCCCTTTTGTCAAAATAATTAATATTTTTATTAACATCCTTATCACTTATACCTCTTAGTGAATTGAACATATTACCATGAGCATAGTATTCGTTAATTTGATCTTTAATTTGCTTTAGTTTCAATGATTGATTTGGATAGTTCTTATCTAACCAACCATATGCTTTGCTTTTTGCATTATTCACAGGTTTTGCACCAACCTCATCATTTATAATATAATTTTCCATTTTAGAATCATATAAACTATATGCAGCAAGACAAGCTGTTTCAATTGAATGCCTTAGCATCAATTGTGCTTGAACTTCATGTCTTCTTAAACTTGATACTAAACACTGGTGCATACTGTTTATTACTTGTTTTATCAAAAAATAAAATACTGCAGCTTTTTTACTTTTGATTTCTGTAATCTCAGATAATATCGTAATTAATCCCTCTGTATTTCGTACTAACTCCTCACACTCTGTTATTGAATTATAAGCTATTTCATTTTCTTGATTTATTAATAAATTAATATCCATTAAATTTCTCCTTTCTTCCATCCGACAGCTTTTACTGATCTCATTTCATATTACGTTTCTAATTATCAACGCTGAGAAGCTTAGAAAGGCTTCGCTTAGCTGCTTTTTCAAACCAACCTAAATGGATTTTTTTGTTAGATGTAGTAATATACTTTCGCCATACCTTATGCGTTAACTATATGAATTATATTTTTGCTTTTTTAATTTATAATAATACTGCACAACTACAACAACTATATTACAAACTTTGATATCCTTATATACTGGTTCACCTTTGATAAAGGTAGATATAAGACCACATTTTATTAATATTTTCTAGCTATTCTGTCAATACTCTAAGATAAGGAGTGATAGACATGTAATCAAATAAAACTTGTCCATTAGTTGAACAATATTTAGACTACCTTATTGTAATAAAGGGCCGATCTAAAAATACCATTTTCGAGTACCGCACAGACTTACTTATGTTTTTCAAATTTATCTTAGACAGTCGTAAAAATTCAATAATTGATACTAATTTTGATTTAGTTAATCTAGCGTTTATTAAATCAATATCCCTGAATGATATGTATGCATTTATTGCACATTGTCAAACAACTCAAAAGGCTTCAGCTGGTACAAAAGCGAGAAAGATAGTATCTATCCGTCAATTTTGGAAGTATCTGAAAACAAAGGCACATCTTATTGATAACAATATTGCAGAAGAATTTGAAACGCCTAAATTACCAAAGCGCATACCCAAATATCTTAATTTAGAAGCATCAGTCCGTTTACTAATCGAATGTGAAAAATATCCAAGAGACCACTGTATAATTACAATTTTTCTTAATTGCACCTTAAGATTATCGGAATTAACCAGTTTAAATATTGAGCAGGTTGGCAATGATATTTTAACTGTAATTGGTAAGGGTAACAAAAAACGTAAAATTTTTTTAACACCTGCTGCTAAAAAATCAATCAACACCTGGCTCTATATTAGAAATAACCTCAGTACAAATACTAAGGCTCTATTTATATCAAGAAATAGTGGCCGCATTACTACAAGAGCAGTACAAAATATTGTTAAGAAATACGTTATTTCATCCGGACTTGACCCTTCAGTAATATCTACCATAAACTGAGGCATACAGCAGCAACTCTTATGTATAAATACGGTAAAGTAGATATAAGATCTCTTCAACAAATTCTAGGTCACGAAAGTGTTGCTACTACTGAGATCTATACTCATATTGATGAACATCAATTACAATCTGCGGTAAACTCAAATCCTCTTGCTATGATGTTTAATTGATATTTATAAATAATTGTAAGACGCATTGTAAAAACAAACTAATTATTTCTTTGCTCTAAATATTCTTTATAATATCTGCATACCCTTAGAACTGTTTGATAGAGCGCATTTATGCAACAATCCACGTGCATAATCTTATCCTTTTGTATAATCAATATAGCGACTGGTCATCATTTTTATCCTTACTGTATCATCATCAACAGATGTTTCTTTCAGTCCTCTATTACTAAGATATTCTCTAAACCCATCCGCCACCATTTTTTCACCTTTTCTCTCTGTCATAATTAGTCCTCCCTAAAATTCATTGAAATTATGATAATAATTTTCAAATTACAATTGCAGCCTCGCCTGTAAAGTTTAATAATAATGGGCAGTTCAAATTGTATCAAAATTTGTATTTCGTTCTTGCACCGATTAAGGAATGTTCTTTTGCTTCTTCAAAGGCTTGACCCACTACTGCCAAAGCGGACTTAAGTGCATCGCTAGATGCAGTCGGTCTGCAATAACTGGGTTAGAAAGGAATATCATCCTCATAAATCATAAATTTAATTGTATTTAATTTAGTATATATATTATCAATTACCACTTTTTTCTTCGTATCATGTAAATTAATTAGCATTTTGTAAAAGTCTTTGATCTTTTCTACTTCAATATCTTGTACAGTATTGTAACTATAACCACCATGAATAAAGACATTTATAAATGTTTCGTTTCCCTGAATAAATGTTTCTAACGCGTTCTTCCTTATCACGTTTGCTAATGAATCTATTATAGTTTTAGTATTGCTTTCTGGTTCAAAAGAACTAGTAAAATGATTAATTTTTGAATGCAATTCTTCCGAAAATCTTTGATATATTTCTTTCTCTCCTGGTGAAAATTTCATTTCACTTAAAACACCAACTGAAATATCTTGTGAAACTTCGCTAAATGAAACATAGCGATTTAAAGGATTCTCTTGAATCATTTTCTCAATAATATGAGTAAATCTAAAATTATCATCAAAATTCGTTGATAAGCTTTTGAATAATTTTCCTAAAAAATATACTTCTGTTTGATGATTGTAAGTCCCATCCATCAATATTTCATCAGGTAAGTTAGTTACAGGCCAATTTAATAAAACGCTTTTCCCATCTCTTTCAGTTTGTTCAAGTTTTTTGCCAAAACCAAAGTCAATAATTTTAATATTTCCTACAGAATCAATTAAAATATTTGCAGGTCTTACATCTCTATGAAGTATATTATTGTCTTCCAAATATTTAAAAGCATCAATCACTTGCGTGAATATTTCGTTCCAATCTTTTCCCCACCCATCATCAACATAATTATTTATTGTGGTACCTTCAACATACTCCATTTGTAAATAACCAACTTTTGTTTCTGGGTACAAGTAGTAATTATAGACTCTAACAATATTTGGGTGAGATATGTTAAATAGAATTTTAATTTCATCTACGAATCGTTCATAAAATTCATCCAGATAGTTAATGTTCTTCGGAGAATATTTCTTGAATACAAAGAAAAGTCCAGTCAATTCATCTTCAAAAAGATGAGCATCGCCAGTACCACCAGAACCTAAAGGTTTAATATATTTGAATTGCTTTTTTCTATCAAATTCAACTATGTCGCCTTTTTTTAGCATATGTGAATTCCTCCCTTTTAATATAAATCAAACTTTCTTTACCGATTTCATATAACATTTCAATTTCAATGCTGCCAGATGATTGTGGTAGCATTCATAAAACTTACCTTGAGTATATCTATTGTCTTGTTCCTGAAGCATATTCACCAGGGCAGATATCCATCACTTCTCTAACCGGTTGAATTAGCGATTCCTCATATTGGTATTTCCATCTAACTGTTCTGCTCATCTTTCCATCTTTAAGTCCACCTATAGTCTCACCATTCTTTATTGGTGCATTTGCAGTAAATATATATGATTCTATATTATAAGCATGCCCCACTATATCATCTGAATTTAAATTACGAAAATGATACTGAACATCAGGTAATCCTATTGCATATAATCCTAGAGTATCTACCAACTTATCTTCTGTATTCTGGATATTAAAGAATCTCACATTAACACATAGATAAATAAACTTGTCTTCATCCTTCACCTTGCTATTATTTACTTGCTCTGAAGTTAGTAATTTGCCAGCCGATGGAACCCAAATTGCTGTACAATTAGGAAATAAGCTTAGCGCAACCTCTAACCACCCAACCAATAGTTCACATCTTTGCTTATATTCCAAAGCTGCTGCCATCATATCTGAAATAATCAGCCTATATTTACAACTATCAAGCAGTTCTTCATTATCTTTTACATTCCATAACTGAGTCCTATCGAATTCACTAATGGTTTCTTGTTTGAATGGTTGAACTTCCATCATCAAAACCTGTGGAGGAGTAGATCCCTCCTTAAATTTTACGGTATATTTTTTCAATTCAAATGAAGTCAGACTTTTATTACCTGATACAATATCTATATTGCCAAACTTTATATTTAAGGCTCCCTTAATAATATTCGCGTCTGGTTTATTAGGCTTATCACAAAATAAAAGATGAATTTGAAATAGAGATTGAAAATCCGCATTTTTATCTAACTCCTGTTCCAATACTTTATCTTTTTTAAACCTATCAAGTAATCCCATTTTATTTGTGACCCTCCTCGCTAAGTTTATAAAATTTATTTTTGTACTTTCCATTATATAGATAATTAGAAGTTCAACTCGTACTATTGTTTCGTATTTCCGAAGTGGTCCAGCATTAGATAGCTTTTATAATAGTCTGCCTTACTTTGGAAATATATTGTTAAGTGATGTTACATGTCGTCCCTCTTGCAATCGCTCTTGAAAATATCACACATACTTTTTCTATTTGGGTCATTAAACAAATCATATTGAATAAAATCAAAAGAGCTATTAATTCGATTAGTTTCTGAATAAAGTTGAACGTAAAGATTTCCGTCAAATTCTAAGTTAATTTCTACTACCAAATTATTATAATCTAGATCATAGTATTGACTATAACCTTTATGTTCTTCATCAGGAAAATTGTCAACAAAGTTTACGTTATATGGTGGTTTAAAATAATTAATCATTGCTGCCTCTGTGATATTAATTATCTGATTATACTTTAACGGATTACTCATTACGTCGTTGAAATGACTATCTTCTTCATCCTGTGTAGCAGTGTATATACCAGTTAAACCATCAAAGCTCATCTGTAGTTGTGGTGTAAATTCAAATAGAAATATATATAGTTGCTTATCTGGATGTGAACTATAATAATCCGTCAATATCTTTTGCAACGTTGAATGTGATTTCAATCTATCTGTAGCTATGCGTTCTCCATCTTTACCGAATGCCTGTCCAATATACAATATTTCAAATTCCAAGTTCCTTGTAGGACCAGAGATATCTAACACTCCTTGGGCTTCAAGTGAAATCTTATTACTACTTAGACCACGACCAAAGGTGTTCAGCCATTCATTATCATTAATTTCAACATTTAATTTATTGTAAGGATAAGGACAATCTAGACCTAACTTTGTATGGTCTAGATTTCCATCAAGAACTAAGTGTTGAATCTCAATTGTCTCAACTGAATCTTTTATCTGTTTTTCTAGAGTTAAACTTATGCATTTTTCACTAGCCTTAAAAGAGTCCTTTACATATCTCAGTTTTGGACATGACATAATACTGTATATATGATAATCATGTCCATCCTTAATAATATTAAGATGTTCAACTGGAATAATCGTCTTATAACTAGTAAAAACATTTAAACCAAATTCTGATAAATACTTTCGTCTTTTCATATACTTCCTCTTTCGATATCAGACTTTAATGTTACTTAACTATGCTATTCCCAAAACTCATGAATTAAGTATTAATTTTTTCTACTACCCATTATAAACATTAAGACTTGTACTAAATATAGTAATAGTTTAACTGCATATTATTAGCCTAATGAGTATATGTATAATAGGAAGTTAATAACTATAGCTATTAGCTACATTCTCAATACAAATAATGCCGCAACGTTATAAAAACACTTATTAACTAAACCACACATTATCCAAATTTTGTTCAACCAGACAAATTGGAATTTGTTGCTTTATTTTTAATTCTATGAAAGTATTAGGCTTCAATACTTAAACCATCAACAACCTTTCCAATGCTCCATTGGCTTTATTTCAAGAATATCCATAGGCGGTATCTGTATATGATTTTTAATCAGAAGTATATTTTCACTCGGTTCACCAAAGGCAGTCCAATATGCCTTAGTCAAATAATTTAAAACCTTATCCTCATCGCTTTGATCGTCATAACTATCATAGATAACCTTTTCACCGCTAACCTTGGCTACTATCTCATAAGAATCATGAGTAGACATCCATTCTCGGGATAAATTCAATCCAAGAAGATCGTCGATATTCATTAAAATTTCTGGTCGGCGATGAACTTGTCCACCATAAGAGCTTCGTTCCCACACCGATAAGAACCCACATGTAGTGTAATCGAAATAAAACTTTCTCCCTATGGACCAACATTTATAAGCCTCTTTGTCTTGTCTTGGGCAATCTCCGAAGGTAATATCGAATTCTTGTTCGCGATATATCAGTATTCTCTCATCTAAATTGATATGGATATCGCGTTTTTCCAAGAACGATCTCAGCTCAGAGTTATGGCAAGAATAAGATCGTTTTAAATCTAATATTCCATACTTCCGAAAAGATGCGCATCCATTAGCACTTGTCGTCACATGAAAGTATACGAATTCGAAATCTCTGTAGCTACGTGGTAGATATCCATGAGAGTTGATCACATCTGCCACAAGATAATCTGTATATTCATATTCGAGCTCGTGACTAAGATATTGTTTCCACACTGAGATTGGTATGCCAGTGAGATTAGTTAATGTCCGTTGAGCATATTCAGTTGTGCGAATATCGTAAATCATATTAGGCATAATCATCTATTTCCCCATTCACTTATCCAGCTTCACATAAACAAATTACTATTTATCTACAGATTATTATAAATTGTCTTTACTTCACAGTTATTTAAAATTGACTACACTTGTTAATAAAATTTTATATACTTCAACTTCTTGTTATTAGCCTAATGGGTAGTTTGGTTTACAATCTTACTAATGCTAACTATTGTATTTATTATATGCTTTCTATGTCTTTAGCTGCAACCCTACCTAAATATTAAATTTTTGCTTTGTAATTCAAGAAATCTAAACCGCATTAACACCACTATCAAGATTCAGATTATAGCGATATGGTATGGAAACTTTTATATAAGGCTGAGTTCGCCCCGAATCACCTTCACAGTAATACTTAACAACTGTGTCAAGCGTTCGTGTGATCCACCTGCTAGTGGATACCGAATAGACTTAATTCCAAAACGTAATAAATCAGCATCGAATAAAGAATCAATCATTTCAGGCACTGGTCCATCTCCACTACTTTTAGGAAGAAATGCGTAATGAGTTTTCTGAGAGGCTGTGTTGCTCATATTCAGTATTCTTCTCAAATTCGGATCTTCTAATGAAAGCCCTAAAAAGATGCAAGAAGTATTGCTGTATGTACTTAACTGAATGTTGTTAGACCATAAATCAACTTGTGAACTTTGCTTCTGATATTCTTGTTCTACAAGAACAATTTCTGTATTAACTCCACCTTTTATAGGTATATATCCGTGAGGATAATAAATAGATGGGTTACACACCGATTTCTTGCCACAATACACATTATCGAACTTTATTCCCCTTTGTAATAGTGCATGATACATTGTGTCATCATAATTATAATTTACAATTTTTTCAATATTAGAATTCTTGATTAAATTAATGCAAGAATCCATTAGTGGTGAAATAATAAATTGAAAAGGCTTGTTTTCATATAAACCATACAAAACCTTTCTTAATAAATAGTTCCAATCTTTTTCCTTTATACGATTTTTAATCATTTGTGCAACCAACAAAGAGTTTTTGTTCATTAAGCTGTTCAAAAAGTTTGATCGCAGGGATGCGTTCAAAGCCGATGTTTGATTTTGTTTTTCAAGAAAAGCTTTTACTTTTTCATTGCTCCATTTGACGCCGTCGGTATATATTTCAGCAACCTTATGATTCTCATCAAAATCCTCATTTAAATATTTAACCTGTTCAGAAGGAGCTATTTGGTTAGTTTTTTCGAGTAAAGAATTTTTTTCCTGTATGAGTTTTTTTAATTTTTCTTCGAGAAATAATGCTTCATATCCTTCTGTAAAAGCTATCGAAATATTTTGAGGTGGATTCCTATAATCGCAGTTTTTATGAGCATTGCTGATGTTGAAAATCCAATGTTCAAAATAAGAATAAGATATTTTTCGTAAAAGTGTATCCCATGTAGGGAGTCCTGCTGAAGCAGACATTCCGGCACCTAAAGCAATACTACATGGGGTAGATTTACATGTGTTTATTAATGAAAGCAAGTTACTTGCACTTCGTGAGTCTAAATCAGGTAATAATTTCATGCAAAATTTTGGCATACTTATTCCTCCTTCACTTCTTTTATGTGATTATAAAACTAGGCTTACCTAGTTTTATCTTAAATAGAACATACTTTATATTTATCTTCGAATTATAGACATAATATATCCAGTTTATCTGATTTCTTTAATAATTCTTGTAGTTATTTATGACGAACTTTATGAAAAATGCGAAATAATTGCGTCTAAAATTATGTTAATTCAGCTCTACAAATTGGAATTTGTGTATTTGTCAATCAACTTGATATCTTGAATTTATATAGTTCTTACGTCATTGATTTTTTACATTTTACCAAACTTATCCTAAAATACAAATCTGTTACACCCCAGTTATATCAATTTCAATAGCATTTCCCCATCTATCTTTCGATTGTATTAACAATGTCCCTCTAATGAACTTAAACTTCTGATATTCATTTGTATACTTAGAATAAAAATCTCTATCGAACTGTTCATTTCCTACTAAATCTGCATATGAATAATTCGTATCTATTGAAATGTTCACAAGAATAATACTATTAAAAAATGTTTTTCCTTTAGATGAAACAATAACTCTCGCTTCATGTTGGAAACTATTTTCGTTTCGAAAATCTATATAGTTCTTAATTGCACGCTGTGAAGATGTAAAATTATCAATCCCTAAATTTTTTTTCATATATTGCCTCCTTGTAAATGCTTAACCACATAAACAAATTACTATTTATATTACTCAACCTTAAACTGGAATTTATGGTTCTAATTCCTTAAATAAAAAGCGTAATGACATTACTGTTTTAGATATTTTATATTTACTTTCTAAAGATACTAACTTAGGATTTTCCACTAAATCAATAACTTCTTTTTCACTAACTCCAGACATCAATGCAATTGTTTCTGCCGAAATACCATGATATTCTAATAACACTTGCAAAAATGCTCCAATTTTAAAATCAGCATCATCTTTTCCACTAAGTTCAATCATAGAAATTAAATTAGACATTTTAGAAAAGTCTTTAGAATTTTCAAATAATTTATTTTCATCTTGACTTAAAATAACTTCTTCTTTTACATCTAATAGTTTTGAAAGCACATCTATATTAAATTTGTATTTTTTAATCAATAGTTGCAACTCTTCCATCACATCTTTTTTAGTTATCACTTTTACATTTTCCATATTGACCACCTTTCTTACAAAATAAATTACTATTTAATAAATTGTTTTACATCATTCATGTGTCGTATAACTCTACATATCCGACATGTCACCATTATTGATGGGCCTCTTTATAAGTCATATATTGCCACCTACCATCAATTAATCATTCATTTTTGAACTACACATTATAGACATAACCTGTCCAGTTTATCTTACTGCCTTAGTAATTTTTACAGTTGTTACTGACGGATTTTATGAAGAATGCGTATTAAGTTTCAGTAGTATTTTAAATTTGATAATAAATCAAAGTCTTTTAATCAATTTATTATTTTTTGAGAAGTTATTAAGCAGTATATCTAAATCTTTTAAGTATATTAAATCTGACCTTATCTCAACCTCTTTATTTGAACAATAATCCATCAGAATTATAACTATCTTTTCTCCAATCAACCGAACTTCCTCAATATCTTCAAATTTAATAACCTGGTTTCTTCGAGTCAATCCTTTGTGAATTTTCAATTTCTTATGAGAAATTTTAATATAAGCTCGTGAAGATAAAGTTATATAATAGTTTCCTAAAACAAACCCCAAAATAATATTTAACATCATCAAAGTTGTTATGCAGACAGTACCTATCTTCAGTGATGGTTTAAATCCTACAATAAAAACAACGAAGAAAATCACCCAGAATAAACTAATAAAACCCCAGCCTACGCCCAAAATAGTAACGGATTGTTTTTTCTTAAACTTCAATTCATAAATTTCCATATAACCCCCTAATATAATCAGAGCTTTCACGGAAACTCCTTAGCTCCTATGATTACTCATTTTTCGTATCATTATTTTTCGTTGATCCCCCCACTTTTTTTGCATAAAACACTTGACAAGTCTGTAGAATTTTGCGGTCCTCCTCCTAAAGACATGTTTTACTAGGAGGATTATTTTATGCTTAAAAATTGGAGTTCTCATGCTGATTATCAGCAATTTATTATTTCAAATCTCTCATGTTTCTACAAATCTTTTTCTAAAAAAATTATAGAACTTGAACCTTCTATATCTAAGTTGTATTGCTTAGACTTAGATATTCTTAGAGAGATATTAAAACCTTATTATTCTAATATCGGTAGACCTGCAACTCTTCAACCTGAAATATTTCGTTCATTTTCTTTAATGCTTTTTCAAAAGGAAACAAGCATTACCAACTGGGTTAAAAAACTTCATGCTAGTGAGTTGCTTGCAACCTGTATAGGCTGCACTATAAATAATGTCCCATCACTTGGTGCCCATTATGGTTTTATCTCTAGATTATGGCTCTCAAATCTGTCTACCGACAGAGCAAATCTAAGAAAAATATATTCATATAAGAAGAGACCATCTAAAATTAAGGCACCCGGGAAAAATAAAAAGCTTCCTAACAAAAAAACTGGTGTTGTTAAGAGAGTTTCAGATTTTTTTGAAGCAGGTCGCTCATTTTCTTTAAGAGCCGAAAGGCTGCTTCAAAAAATATTTTCATTAGTTGCTGTAGTACCCTCTTTTAATCTTAATTTAATAGAAAAAGATAACCTTACAGTTGGCGGTGATGGTACTTGTGTTCACTGTAAGTCTTCTTACTATGGTTCTAAAGTTTGTGACTGCCGTCAAAATGGAATTTACGATTGCAAATGCCCTCGTAGACTTTCTGACATAAATGCTAATTGGGGTTGGGATAGCCATGAAAATCGTTGGTTTTACGGCTACACTCTCTATGCTTTATCTGTCTATAATAAAAAATATAAGATAGACTTACCTATTTATCTTCGATTTGTAGAAGCAAGTAGACACGACAGTGTCACTGGAATAGTAGCATTAGCTGAATTTAGAGAACTGTTGCCGCAGTTCAATATATCAAATTATGTTCTTGACTCAGCTAATGATAACTACCCTACATATGAATTATGTTCCAAATGGAACATTAATCCCTTTATTGATTTGAACTCCAAAAATAAAGGAAATTCAAAATATCCAACTACTTTAGATATTAATGAAAAAGGAGTTCCTATCTGCATTGGTGGCCATAAAATGATCTATTATGGTTACGAAAAAAGTCGTTCACGCCTTAAATGGCGTTGCCCTTTAGTTTTAAAAAAGGTTGATAGTTGTTCTTGTTGTGAAAAGTGCTCACCTTCACCTTATGGGCGAGTAATTTATACTAAACCATCATGGGATTTGCGGTTGTTTACTCTTGTGCCTCGTGGCTCAAAACAATGGAAAATTGTTTATAAAACTAGAACCTGCTCAGAACGTATAAATAATCGTATTCTTAATGATTATAGAATTCATTCTTTACAAATACATGGTAAAAAACGTTATTCATTTATGACTATGATTGCCGCAATTAATATTCATCTAGATGCAAGACTTAAAGTTTCAGGTTTTAGTATTTTAAATTTATTAGAATAGCTGTTTGACAATTAAATATTTTTTCTAAAAGTTCCTGCATCGTGTAGGCTTGTTTGCTATGCCTATTTTTAGTCCTAATTGCTCTCTGAACATAAAATTTATAGCGCTATAATGATTCTATACAAAATCAAGTTTTACATATTAGTTTCCGTGACTACTCAATCATTCATTATTCGCATTTTTTTACAGGTTCGACATATCTCCATTACTCTTTTACTTGAAAATCTCTCTATAGAACATGGCTTTTCAGATATGTTATCTGATATTCACAATACTCATCAATTAAGTTTTCATTTTTTCAACTTCCGATTATAGACATTCTGTGAGGTTAACATTTCCCTACCATAAACGCTTTCTTTACATAATTCAACAAACATTCATAATTTTCCTTTAAATTTCGCAAAAAAATATATTCACCCCTTAAATTGCCATAAAACGCCTACATTAATTTACGAAAGCCACTAGTATTTTATATATTATCCGGATTAATGTATATTTTATAATTTTCAAATATATCATCAAATAAAAACAAGGCATTTTCTCCAATTACTATTTCAACGGAAAAATGCCTTCACTCTTTTAATTTATTCTATTTAAATATATTGATATTTATTTGTTCATTTATTTTCACTGAATAATTTGACCTCAATCTAGTTGAATATAAGCTACATTTGAGATTAAATCAAATAGCAATTACTTTCAGTGGACTACTATATATATCATATTCTACCTTTTTTATATCCCCATCAGTATTTCATTTATAGATTTACTGACCTTTACTCTTTCCTCATAAACCCAATCCACATCAAATTCTAATTTGAATTTTTTAGAGAATGAATAATACATATTTATTTTTTGATAATATATTTCTAAATCATCTAAACTATTTTTTAAACACTCTGGTTTAAATAAACTCTCTTGTTTATAAATAAATATCTCTTCTACATAATGTAAAAATGTATTCATTAATTCTTCCCTCGAGATATCAAATGGAACTTTTAACAAATCCCATTGAACTTCTTGTTTTAGCTTGTAATTCTTTATTCTATCTAGAATTAATATATAATCACTAATATCCATTTTAGTATAATAGTCTAATTTCTCTTCTCTAGTACTCCATAAAACTAGTTTATCAATTAAAGGTAAACCTTTGATTTTCACTATAACATCCGATGGTCCAATAACTGCTTTCTTTATCTCTTCATCTTTAACTTCCAATCTAGATTTAATGAAATCTTGAGTATCTCCAGCGCTGCCTACATACCCTACGTCATAGATACCTCTCCGGCCTGCACGTCCACTAACCTGCTTTACCTCTTGTGATGTTAGTTCTCGTATTTCTTCACCGTCAAATTTTTTTATACTCATAAAAATAATTCTTCTAATAGGTAAATTGACCCCCATGCCGATTGCATCAGTAGTTACTAAAACTTTTGTCTCTTTGTTTGTAAATTGTTTATATTGAATTTTTCTAACTTCTGGTGGTAAATCTCCATATATTATGCTACTTTTAATACCTATCCTAGAATACCTTTCTGCTATTTCTAATACTCCCTTTTTAGAAAACACTACAATTGCATCGCCCTCTTTACTATCATTATAATTAAAATTTATGTTTTCAACTTCTAAAGGAATATCTCTTGTATATTCTTTTATAGAATACTTATCTCCACAGTCATTTATAATTGTTTCTAGTATGTTTTTCGTATTAGCAGCTCCACATATATGAATCTCTTTACATCTTAATCCTAATAAGGCCTTACTCCATGCCATTCCCCTCTGTTGATCTTTAATCATTTGAATTTCATCAATAACAGCTATATCATAATATTCCTTTAGATTAACCTTTTCTATTGTACACGAAACATGAGTTGAACCTATCTTTAATACTTCTTCCTCTCCAGTTAATAGATCACAAATTATTCCCTCATTATTCAATTTTTCAAAATTCTCTAAAGCAAGAATTCTTAGTGGTGATAAATATATACCCTTTTGTGCGCTTTTCAGACGTTCTACAGCATTATATGTTTTACCTGTATTCGTATCACCTAAATGAATATAAATCATTCTATCCATACTTCTAGCTTCTACATACTCATCTTTAGGGTTATCCGGAAATTTTTCTTCAAACTCCTTAATAATTAATTTTGGTATATGTTGCTTCGTAAGTAATAGCATGAACCCATAATTTAAAAACGTGTTATAGTTTCCTCTTAAAACCTTCTGAAACTCAAAATCAGTACCATTCCTCTTGTTATAATCCTCAAGCATTCGTTTTGATATATCTTCTAATAATTCCTCGTATTTCTCATATACCTTTTTAAAATCCTTGAAACCTTCATTTTCCAGCTCTTTAATCTTTTTTAATTTTTTTCTTATTGCCACTTCATGTTCAATAAGAGCTCCTGGCTTTGAATGATGAACTATCTCTTCAATTTGACTAATTTGACCCTTTAATTTTTTAAATTCTCTTTGAGATTCATTTTTTTTCATCTCGTCTCCTCCAACTAAACATCATAATTAATCTTAACTTTAAAATATATGGTTTCCTAATGTTACAAAAACTATAACTTCTCTTTGAATTCACTATGTTATTTTTGTATAATTATCCATTTATATAAAATCCTCACTTCATAATCACTTCGAAAATTACATTAGTAAAAACATTAGATATAGTAACTTGTGCAATACTTTAAATAAAACACCCAATAACACTTGTTTTTGTAAACAAGCATTATTGGGTGCTTTTTATTGGATATCTAACTTTTTAGGTACAAATCCCTTTTAGTGTTAGCCTATACTACATTTTTTTTGACCTCTTCTTTATTTTTCATTCTTGATTTAAGTATATTATAAATCACACCAAGTATTATAAACCATACAGGTGTTACAAATAAGGCTACACGAGTTTCCTTAGTAAGTGCCAATACAACTATAATGAAAGCAATAAATGCTAGAATTATATAGTTAGAAATTGGGTAAAATGGCATTTTGAATTTGCTCTTAGTAGCAAGTTTAGGATTAGTTTTGCGATATATTAGATGGCAGACAACTATAATTGCCCAAATGAAGATAAAGCAGAATGTTGATATACTTGTAATGAGTACAAATACACCTTCTGGCATAATATAATTCAAAATAACTGAAATCAAGATAACAGTTGCAGAGAACATTAAAGCATTAGAAGGTACTTGATTAGAAGTTAATTTTTTCATTGACTCAGGTGCATTCTTTTCTTTAGCAAGAGAGTAAACCATACGGCTTGTACTGAATATACCACTGTTACAAGCAGATGCAGCTGATGTTAGTACAACAAAATTTATAATACTTGCTGCCGCTGGGATTCCCACTGCAGAAAACACCTGTACAAATGGGCTTTTATCAGGATTAATTGAATTCCATGGGTATATACTCATAATAACAATAAGTGCCCCAATATAAAAAATAATGATTCTAATTGGAATATTATTAATAGCACTTGGAATAACCTTTTCTGGGTTTTCAGTTTCACCAGCTAGTAAACCAACTAATTCTATTCCAGTAAAAGCAAATACAACCATTTGGAAGGAAAGAATAAAACCGCTTACCCCATTTGGGAACCAACCGCCATGATTCCAAAGATTTGCAAAGCTAGATACACCAGCATTTGTAGAGAATCCTTTAATAATCATATATGTACAAATTATAATTAGTGATAAAATTGCAATAATTTTAATTAAGGCAAACCAGAATTCCATTTCACCGAATAACTTTACTGTAGTAAGGTTCATAATTAGTAAAATTACAAGAGCTATAAGGCTTGGAACCCATTGAGCTACATTGGGTAACCAGTATTGCACATAAAGTCCAGTAGCAGTTAAGTCAGCCATAGCAAGTGAAATCCAACAGAACCAGTATGTCCATCCAGTAATAAATGCTGCTCCGTTACCTAGATAATCCTGTACAAAATCTACAAATGAATGATATTTTGAATTAGAAAGTAATAATTCCCCAAGTGCACGCATAATAAGAAAACAGATTGTTCCTGTTATCGCATATGCAAATAAAATAGATGGACCTGCCAAGTGAATTGACCTTCCTGAACCAAGGAATAACCCAGTGCCAATTGCACCTCCAATTGCAAGCAATTGAACATGACGATTTTTCAGACCTCTTGATAAATTTTCATTTTCTGACATATATATCCCTCCATCTCAGTCAAAAGGCATGTACTAAAAAATGCCTTTTCCTATATAAATATTTTGCGATTGGAGATATAACTGGGAATAGATAAGATCTAAATGAAGTAATTGGTAATATATTACTTTCGCAAGATATGTCACCTGTCCCCTGTCCTTTTACCTGAGAGTTTCGCCTTTACAGCTTTCTCCTTCGGTGCTCATTATGAGTCTCTCCAAGGGTTCATCCAATAGCGGTCATCTCTAATTAAATAGGTACCTGAAAGATTTACCCCTTCGGTGAATGGCATGCCATTGCTCTCCCGCTATCTTCATCTGAACTATTAAATTTTATTGTTTCATAGTAATACATATTCGATAAATTTGCAATGATTTTTTCACTTTTAATGGAAATAAAAAGTTTATTTTGTCACAATTACTAGAATTATTTACACTCCACTAACAAACACCTCAATGTCCTTTTGAATAAGATTTAATGCATTTCGCCAAAAATCTATTGAGTGAACATCTATATCAATTATCTTTGCACTATCAACAATATTACTTTTACTTGTAGCACTCAAAAAATTATTATATTGTGACACAAAAGCTTCTCCCTTTTTTATATATTCAGCATAAAGACCCTTCGAAAACAAAACTCCAAATGAATATGGAAAATTTAAAAATTCATTGCCAGACAAATAATATCCAACCTTATTCATCCACATATATGGATGGATGGTCTCAGGGTCAATACTATCTCCATAGGCTTCTTCCATACAATTAAGCATTAATTCATTTAACTCTTCAACAGATAACTGACCCAATTTTCTTCTTTCAAATAATTTATTTTCAAATATATATCTAGCATAAAAATCAACGATATAATAACCCGCATCTGAAATGCTTTTTTCTAAAATTGAAAAACCTTCATTTGTTGGTAGAATATTAAGTAATGCGTTATTTACTATTGTTTCACAGAAAATCGAAGCTGTTTCTGCAATAGGTGTAGGATAGTCCGTATTTAGCATCTTTTCATTCCTAAGGCAATAACTATGATAAGCATGTCCAATTTCATGAGCCAGTACACCAACATCACAATACTCCCCAGTAAAATTAGCTATAATTCTGCTTTCTTCTATTGGAAAAATATCAACAGTTAGTCCATAATTTCCTTTTCCAGTTCTTGGCTCAGCATCAATCCATCTACTGTCAAAGACTTTCTTTGCAAAATCAGCAAGTTCTTGACTGAATGTTCTAAAACTTGATACAATTAAATCTCTGGCATCTAAATATGATATTTTTGTATTAGCATCACCCATTGGCGCAAAGATATCATAAAATGGAAGGCTAACTTTATGTCCTAGCCCTTCTGCCTTTTTATGATAATATTCACGGAATATAGGTAGACTTTCTTTTATAGCAGAAAGCATAACATTTAAAGTTTCATAATCCATTCTTGAGACCATGAGAACTTTTTCTAAAGGTGATTTATATCCTCTCATATCATAAGTAGTAAGTGCTTCACCACTAATTCCATTCAAACATGCTGCAGACGCTTTCGATATTCTTTTACAAACTTCCTCTTCTGCATAATAGGCTGTTTTCCTTAAAAATTCATCTTTTTTATATGCCATGTTTCTGAGCTCTGAAAGTGATACTTTCTTTGATTCGCCTTCAATATCTATATCAACTAACATTGTAGAGGTGAGCTCCATATAAAGTCTCTGCCATGCTTTGGATCCTGTACTCTGCATTTTTGCAATTAATAATTCTTCATTTTCATTCAATAAATATTTTGACTGCAAAAGAAGTTCTTTAAGATAAAAACGATATTCAATAAGTATTGGTGAAGTATCTATTAATTCATCTATATTGTTTAAAGAAATAAGCCATTTGTTAAACTTTACAAAAGAATCTGTAACCAATGAATTCTTATACTCAATATCATCTAAAACGTTCATTGCTTCCATGTTTGAACTATCTGAGCATGAAGTTAACTCAGCATAAGAATATAAACAGCAATATAAGCTTTTATATTCATTGTAAAACTTCAAAACCTCTTGCATTTTAGAAGCCGCATTATTCGTATCTTTCATATTTTTTGTAGACCAATCATTCAAATTTTCTATATGCTTGTTAAGAAGCTCCATGTCACCTTTAAACTTTTCAGAGTTAAATGAAGTGTAAAGTGCGTCTAAATTCCATGTTAAATCCATTAATAATCATCTTCCTCTCTATATTATAAATTACTAAACAACATTGTTTTAAATCGCATCTTTACACAATTCAACAATCATTCATAATTTTTCTTGCACTACTATAGTTTATCTTTTTATTGTACATCTTTCTTAATGCTTTTTATACTTAATATTGTTCCACCGATAAATGTTGTGCATAAAACAATAATACCTAAAGCATAATTTGTGTAAGTTCTTCCATTTACATGGGGACTTAATATAGTTGGAATAGTCCACGGAAATAACGTATTAAATGGTGTATTCATTATTATGAGGGAAACAGTTGTAGCACCTACCCCCAGTATTATTGGTGGAACTATACTTTTGTAATAAATAGCTAAGAAGGCAACTATAGGAATTAATGCAAAGTGCATAATAATCATAAAAATATAAGTTTTAGCGTAATATAGTAAAATACTAAAAGTTAAAGGTTCATGTTTTATGGTAAGTCCTAAAAGCATTGCGAAGATAAATGAGGATATAAGTGTAATAGAAATAAGAATTAATACAACAACAAGTTTACTTATAAAAAATTGCATTCTACTTATTGGATAAGTAAACATGCTATTTACTGTATTTTCTTGATATTCCCGTGAATATATATATCCTGCTAATACAGAAAAGAAAGCAATCCCAAGCATCACATTAACAAGCATTTCATTGGTTGTAAAATAATCTTTCCAAACAACTATAGGAAACTTTTTATTAACTGCATACATTGAAAACACTAAAATATTAGGAAACAATGAACATAGAGGCATACACCACAAAATTTTACATTTTTTCAGCTTAAGGAATTCAGTCTTTATCACAGTTGCTAAACTTGCACCATTATTCATTTATGTCACCTCCTATTAACTTAATAAAATAATCTTCAAAACTGTCTCTGCGTAGAATTATGATTGTACATAAATTCAAATAATAAAAATGTATTGTACTACTATAGTTTATATTTTTATTGTACATCCTTCTTAATGCTCCTTATACTTAATATTGTTCCAACGATAAATGTTGTACATAAAACAATAATACCCAGAGCATAATTTGGGTAAGTTCCTTCATTTTCTTGAGGACTTAATATAACTGGAATACTCCAAGGAAATACTGTATTAAATGGAGTATTCATCATTATGAGGGAAACAGTTATAGCACCTATCCCCAGTATTATTGGTGGTAATATACTTTTATAATAAATAGCTAAGAAGGCAACTATAGGAATTAATGCAAAGTGCATAATAATCATAAAAATATAAGTTTTAGCGTAATATAGTAAAATACTAAAAGTTAAAGGTTCATGTTTTATGGTAAGTCCTAAAAGCATTGCCAAGATAAATGAGGATATAAGTGTAATAGAAATAAGAATTAATACAACAACAAGTTTACTTATAAAAAATTGAATTCTACTTATTGGATAAGTAAACATGCTATTTACTGTATTTTCTTGATATTCCCTTGAAAATATATATCCTGCTAATACAGAAAAGAAGGCAATCCCAAGCATCACGTTAATAAGCATTTCATTATCTGTAAAATAATCTTTCCAAACAACTATAGGATACTTTTTATTAACTGCATATATTGAAAACACTAAAATATTAGGAAACAATGAGCATAGAGGCATACACCACAAAACTTTACATTTTCTTAGTTTAAGAAATTCAGTATGCATAACAGTTGGTAAACTTGCAACATTATTCATTTATATCACTTCCTACCAACTTAATAAAATAATCTTCAAGACTGTCCCTAAGCAAAGATATTTCTTTAACCTCAACATTATTTTATATTAGCATCCTATTAATATTTGAAGTTTCCGTTAACTTTTCATAAATTTTAATTACTCCAGGTTCTGATATTATATAATCTGAGATGTTAAATTTTTGTTCTAACATAAATACGGCATCCCTGTCATTATTAACTTTAAGCTCAATATAATGTCTATTTTTCTTTTTTAATGCTTCAGAGTCTATTTCCTCTAGTAGTTTCCCTTTATGTATGATACCCACTTTAGTAGCTAATTGCTGAATTTCACTTAAAATATGACTTGATATTAATACAGTTATATGCCTTTTTCGCGATAAATCAAGTATAAGTTGTCGTATTTCTTTTATTCCAACAGGGTCTAACCCATTTGTTGGTTCATCTAGCACTAAGAATTCAGGATTATGAAGTAAAGCTCTTGCTATGCCAAGTCTCTGTTTCATACCCAACGAAAACTCTTTTGTTTTTCTATTAGCAGCATCAAGTATTCCCGCTACTTCTAGTGATTGTTCTATACAATTTTTGTCTGGAACACCCATAAGTTTTCTGTGAATATCTAAATTTTCCACCGCGGTTAAATTTTCATAAAAACCTGGAAATTCTATAATTGACCCAACTCTTGCAAAATAATGTTTTTTGTCCTCACTCAGTTTTTCACCAAACAATTCAATATTTCCTGTGGTAGGCTTAATTAGCCCCATTATCATTCTCATAGTAGTTGTTTTACCCGCACCATTTAAGCCTAAGAATCCATAAATATCTCCTTTTTCAATTGTTATATTTACGTCATCAACAGCTTTATGTTCTTTATACTGCTTTGTTAGATTATAAGTCTTTAATATGCACTCCATACTTTTCTTCCCCCAAACATTAATTTATTATCATGTACATAGAATACTATATTAGTTTTAAATAACTCTAACAAATACCTTACAAATACCTTAAATCATAAATATCTATTTATATAAAGGTAAAGAAAATGAAAAAGTAGTTTTCTCATTTAGAATGCTGTTAACTAAAACCTCTCCTTTTAATCTTTCTACAAGTTTTTTAACTATTGCAAGTCCCAACCCGCTTCCATGAAACTTTCCATTTCTTGAAGTTTCTCCGATATATAATCTATCAAATATATATGGAGTGTCCTTCTCCGCAATACCTGCTCCTCCATTCCATATATCTACCCAAACCATAGAGTTTTCTCCTCTGACTTTTATACCAATCATTTTTTCATCTTTTCCATATCTAAGTGCATTAATTAAGAGGTTAGATAATATTCTATCAATTGCTTTACTATCTCCCCAGACAAAAAAATCTTTTTCTGCTATCTCAATGATAGGTTCAATATTTTCATTAACAAATTCTTGATAAAATCCTACTAATACATCTTGAATCATATTGGTCAAATTGATTTTTTCTACTTTAATTAGTACATCTTCTGCTTCTATTTTAGAAAAGCGAAAAAATTCTTCAAGTAACGAATATAATTTTTGTGACTTAGAATATACTATATCCAAAAAATACTTTTTTTCTTTATCGTTTAACTTTGAATCCTTCTGTATAGCCTCTAGATATCCAAGTATAGATGTTAATGGAGTCCTTAAATCATGCGAAATATTGGCCACCATTTTTTTCCTCGATTCTTCTAGATATTGTTTTTTTTCAGCGATCCTCTGAAATTCATCTATTATATAATTTAAATTAACACCCAAGTTTTGTATACTCTTAGTTGAAGAATAAAATCGTACCCTAATATTAAAATTACCACCTTTTATTTTCTCTAATGTTCTATTAATTTCATTTATTTGCTTAGAAAAATAAATATTATTAAACAACAAAATACAACATATGCATACTAATATACAAACAATGTATATATTCATCATTACATCTCCCCCAACTTGTAACCTATTCCCCAAACTGTTTTTATATATTTAGGTTTAGAAGAATTATCCTCAATTTTATTTCTTAGACGACTTATATGTACCATTACAGTATTCTCATCAGTCATATATTCCTCTTTCCAAACAGCACTGAAAAGTTGAGACTTAGTGAAGACTTTGTTTGGATAAGTCATAAAAAGTTTTAGTATCTCAAATTCCTTTGAAGTAAGTGGTATATTTTTTTTGCAAACTTTAAGTTCATAAGTATTTAAATCTAATTGAAGATTTCCGTGTTTTAATACTTCATCTTCCTCAAACTCGCTATTATTAAATTGTAAATACCTTCTTAATTGAGATTTAACTCTGGCGATAACTTCTCCTATATCAAAAGGCTTAGTAATATAGTCGTCAGCACCTAACTCAAGTCCAAATATTTTATCTGTTTGTTCATGTTTCGCCGATAAAATAATTACTGGGATTGTACCTTTTTCCCTAATTTTTAAAAGTACTTGTCCCCCATTGAGTTTTGGCAACATTAAATCTAATATAACCAATTGATAAGTCTTATTTTCAAATTTACATACAGCTTCTATACCATCAAAGCAACAATCTACAATATATCCTTCCTTTCTTAGATATTTTGTAATAAGATAGTTAATTTCGTTATCGTCTTCAACCACTAAAATACTTATATATTCCATATATACTCCCCATTCCCATAACTTACATTTATTTTTATCTCGCCGTTCTGAATAATAATTATAGTATACTACAAAATCTACCAATACCCTATGGGTCACAGCAACCATTCATGATGCATCCCGAAGTTTGTAAATTTACGCTTTGCGAGCATTACCCAATTATAGTTTTATAATACTTTAAATACACTATAGTATTGACAAAAGGAGTTGAATAATGTATATATAGTATATATACATTATACTCTTTCAAAATAAACAAGAGTTTATTAAAAGAAACTGCTAGGAGATAAAATATGGACATTACTATTATAATTTCAAATTTATCAAACGATCCTATATATCTGCAAATTATTGATCAGATTAAAGGACTAATATTTTCTGGTGAAATAAAAGAAGGTGATGCACTTCCATCTATGCGAAATTTAGCAAAGGATCTTCAAGTAAGTGTAATCACCACAAAAAGAGCTTATGAAGAATTAGAGAAGGAAGGGTTTATTGTTTCTCTTACAGGTAAAGGGTCATTTGTATCAGGTCAAAATAAGGATTTACTTCGCACGAAAAAAATGAAGATTTTAGAAGAAAAATTAAAAGAAGTTTTAAAGGAAAGTAAAATACTGAATTTATCTATGGAAGAAATAATAAATATAATGAAACTTCTTAAGGAGGACGTAAAATGAGCAGTGTATTAGACGTTAGAAATCTCAACAAGTCTTATGGTGATTTTTGTTTAAATGGATTAAACTTTAAGCTTGAAAAAGGGTATGTAATGGGATTTATAGGCCCAAATGGATCAGGAAAAAGTACCACAATAAAATCAATTATGAATCTAATAAAAAAAGATAGTGGAAGCATCAGTGTTTTTGGTATGGACAACGTTAAAGACGAAAGAAAAATCAAAGAAAAAATAGGATTTGTTTATGATGAAAATATATTTTATGGCATGCTTACCATAAATGAAATGAAAAACATTATAGCAGGGTTTTATAGAAGGTGGGATGAAAACAAATTTAAGGAGTATATTAAACATTTTGAATTAAATCCAAATAAGGTGATAGATAAGCTTTCAAAGGGAATGAAAATAAAATTCGCCTTAGCATTAGCACTCTCCCATGGAGCTGAACTTATTGTTATGGATGAGCCTACTTCAGGACTTGACCCTGCTTTTCGAAGTGAACTTATGGATATTTTATATAATGTTATTCAGAATGAAGAGATGTCAATTTTCTTCTCCACACACATTACAGCAGATCTTGAAAAAATTGCAGATTATATAACTTTTATTAACAAAGGAAGTATGGTGTTTTCTGAGTCGAAGGACGAAGTGCTACAAAAATACGCAATAGTCAAAGGTGCTTCTAGACTTTTAGACTTAAATATACGGAAGGAATTTATAGGCATAAGGGAAACTGCTTCAGGGTTTGAGGCATTAACTGATAATAAAGAGAAAGCAAGGATTTTATTTAATGATAGTTGTAAGATAGAAAAAGCATCACTAGAAGATATTATGGTTTATACAATAAGGGGTGATATTCATGTTTAATCTAATAATGAAAGACATTAGAATTCAGAAAAAGGATAAAACCGTATTTATGTTTATTCTTTTAAACATGGTAAACGCATTTATATTTCAAACTAATTATGCAACTACTATATTGTTATGTTTTTTAAGTATATATCTACTGGCAGTGTATGCTAATGCTTATGATTTTAAATATAATAGTGAACTAATGATAAATAGTTTGCCCGTTAATAGAAAAGTTGTGGTGGCTGCAAAATATTTATCAGTATTTTTATTCCTTATCTGCGCTATAGTAATAACACTTATTGTGGGCAGTTTATTTCATTTTGTTGCTCCAAATTTAGTAAGTAAAACCATCGGTATAAACACCATTTTTCTTGAGTTTTTTATTGTATGTATTTATTTTTCTATTTTCTTCCCATTTTATTACAAATTAGGATACCTCAGGTCGAGGTGGGTTAATTTCATAATTATGGCTGTACTGTCAAGTCTCATCTCTTTCGCAAATGAGATATTAAAGAATAATACAACCTTTGGGGTTGATTTTGGATTACTGCAAAGAATCTTACTGACAGCCATACCTATAATTTTTATAGTAGTTTCATTCTTCATTTCAATTAAAATATATAAAAATAAAGAATTGTAATTATGGTTTTATGAAATCAATTAAACATCCAGATGGACTAGGTGTAAGGCAACTGCTAATGTAAAAACACCGCAAAATTCAAATTTGAATTCTGCGGTATTTTAGAAATTATTTATTTTTACAGGAATCCATACTTCACATTTGTATTCACCAGGGTTTTTATCATCCCAAAAGTTTTTTTCAATGCATGGACCTTTCACTTGTTCAAATTCAGAGGAGGGAAACCATTCAGAGTATATGCGTCTCCAAATATCCTGTATAATCAAATTATTGGGCACAGCTCCATTACCTTCAAATACTGCCCATGTAAGTTTTGGTACCTCTAGTATAGTAAATTCATCTGGTATATATTTTTCGAACTGTTCAGCTCCCATTATATATTTTCTTGTTCCATCTTCCTCAAATCCATAATGAAATCCATTTAGCAAAGTGCCCTTGGGGTTTCCTAGAATTTCGTTTATCCTATCATGTGTTCCGTCCTCAAAAATCTTACTAATAAACTCTGGTATCTCTCTATAGGCTGCATCGTCAACTCTAGTTGTTGCAAATTCTGCACCAAATACTTTAAAAGCCTCCTTTTCAACTATTGTATAAATAATTTCATATTCTCCTTTTATTGATATTTGAAAAGAGAGTTTGGGAAAAGCTTTAATCTTTCCATTAAGCTTTTTTAAAGCTGACGGTGATATTCCATGTAGTCTTTTAAATGCCTTAGTAAATGCTTCTGGACTTTCATAACCATATTTTAATGCTATATCAATTACTCTTTTGTCTGTTGCAACCAACTCTTCTGCGGCAAGGGTAAGTCTTCGATTTTTTATGTACTGAGTCACCGTAAATCCTGTTAATGCATGAAAAATACGCTGGAAGTGATATCGAGATGAACATGCGACTTTTGATATGTCATCTATATTAAGTGCTGTGTCCAAATTCCTTTCAATGTATTCAAGCGTATTATTAAGTAATATTATTGTTCCCAACTTTCCCATCCTTTCAAAATCAGTTCATTCATTACAAAAATGTAAATCTCCATTATTTCATCTTATTATATATATAACTTGTTATAACTTCACAATACTTATCAGGCTCCTCAATTCTAGTATAATGACCGGAGAAATCAAATGTAACCACTTGTTTGTCTTGCACTCGCTTCATAAATTCTGCTGTTTGTACTTCACAAGTTATTGGATCATATTTACCTTTAATTAGTAAAGAAGGTTTGTTTACATTTGATAATTCAGTAAACACATCATTATACACTCGCCAATCCTTCAATAATTTAATTCTTGTTTTGGTAGATTTATTCCATAAATTCTTAGCATCGTTAGTACTCATAGCTATTCGTTCAATAATTTGCTTATCACTTCCAAACCACATACAGTTATTGCCGTTAGCTCCAAGTTCATTTAACACCTTCATAAGTAGTTTATTGATAACCCTATAATCTGTAATTTCTCTTAAAGCTTTAAAATAATCTTGCGCCAATGCTGATTTTCCTAATTTAACTAATTCCTTAGCAGCTTCATTTAACATAGAGCGCTCTGAAAGTGCAAAACTAAAAGACGGACATTCATATATCATATATTCAATAGAATCAGGGTATAAATTAGCATAAAGAACAGCAAGATACCCACCAAATGAGTGACTAAGCAGTGACCATTTATTTATATGTAATTTTTTTCTTAATTCTTCAAAATCTTCAATAATATCTTCTAGTGAAATATGTTCTTCATCTAAAATAGCCTCGGATCTCCATACTCCCCTTTGATCTGGAGCTATAACTTTAAAGTTTTGTGATAATCTGTCCCCCTGATATTGAATAAAATCTGCAACACCAATTCCACCTGGTCCACCATGAATAAATAATAGTACTGGAGACGAGTCCTCTCCTAAAATTTCAGTGTAAAGATCTTTGCCTCTAATTTTATAATACTCCACCATCTATAAATACCCCCTATAATAAACTTAATTATTTCCTACCTTCACTAAAGTATATCAAAAAACGGGATTTTATATCTGTCTTGTTGTGCTTTAATTTGTCTGAATTTATTCATTCTAAAAATATCAAAGAGTACATTGTTTTATAATTCTTTCGTTAGTTCTATAAATAATTTCTTGTGGATATCCTATAAATTCAAGTACCTTTATTGCGTTTCTAGTTGAAGAAACACCTTTTCTTATTTGATAATCAAATTCTAAACCATGTTCTCCTACATTTTCAGTGAAATAATGGCATTCATATAAATCTCCTACCATAGTAGCTATTTCAAGATCATGCGTAGCTACTGCCACCAATGAATTATGTCTAGACAAATAGGCAAGAATCTCAGCAGATGCGTTAACCCTCTCAATAGGGTTAGTTCCCCTAAAAATCTCATCAATAAGACATAAGCTTGTCACTTCCTCATTGCAACCATTAATTATCCTAAACAATGCCTCTGCCTCGCTTAAATAATAACTTTTCCCACTAGTCACATTATCAGTAACAGTCATTGACGATATTATGTTGAAATATCCACCCTCGTAACTTGTCGCAAGGCAAGTGAAAATAGTCTGTGAAAATAATGCATTTATGCCTAATGCTCTTAGAAAAGTAGACTTACCAGACATATTTGAACCAGTTATAATAACACCCTTTTCTAAAGTTAAAGAATTCCCGACAGCTGTGTCTATCAGTGGATGTTTTATATCTTTAACCATTATTTCCTTAAGTCCTTTTGTTAATTTAGGTTCAACATATTCTAGAAGTCCATCCCTATAAGAAGCTACAGATATTAATGCATCGATTTCCCCTAAAATCAAATAGATACTTCTTATATCTTCAATATGTGCCTTAACTTCATCTATTATTTTATTGAAACCTCTAGCCTCACTTAAAAAGAATATATTTATGTACTCGTATAACATATCTACACCTTCTACTCTTCCTATTTTAATAAAGGCGTCTTTCCTTGTTATTGCCTTGCATTTCTTTGATTGCTCTTTAAGCTTTAAAGTATATCTTTTTAACTCCTTATCCTCTACAGATCCAATAGCCTCTGCCCGTCTAATAATCTTACTTAAATACCCCATTGAGGCAAGATCTCCGCCAATATCCTTTTTGATTTTAGCACTAAGATAGCCATTAACCGCAAATATTATAAGTATAAAAATCCATGCCTTTCCTATACCAATAAACGTTATTGAAATTAAGGAACCATAAGCTAATATCCTTAAAAGATATAACAGTGGTTTCATGAAAGTTTTATAGGATATTTCATCCCATAAAAAACATGTTATAGTGTTAATATTCTGTCTTCCTAATTTTAAAAATTTCCTTTGTATTTTTTCTCTTATCTCCTTATTATCTTGAAAGAACGTTATAATCTTATTTCTATTGATTAGTTTTTCTTCTTTTAGGACTGGATTTCTTAAAATATAATATAAATATTGTTCTCCCGGTGAAGATAATGTTCTATCTACCTTTTCAAAAACACTATCCATATTTAAATCTAAATAAGTTTGATCATCAATATATAGTTCCTCCGGCTCTTTATATTTTATTACGTCAAATAATAATTTAATATCCTCAAATTTTCGCACGCGGTTGTTTCCATTACTGTAATTCTCTTTAATCTTTTGTAAATCTTTATAAAAAATTGCTTTATTTCTTGCTGCTAGTCCAAACATCAGCAAAACTAATGAAATAACATTTACACAAAAATATATTTTATTTACATTGTTACCTAGGACAATTGATACATAGGTTATAATTGCAGCTATAACTATACTTGCTATAAATAATTTATTAAATTTTTTTTCCTTATCCATTTGAAACGCTCCTAACCGAACTTTATAATAATTAGAGATCCATCACTTTTATCAAATCCTTTAATTTGTTAGAGTTTCATATTTTCCACATGCCTCAAAGTACGGTTAATATAAATCCTCCTTGCGATATATTATTTTACTACAATGGCATAAAATGTTTATTTAATTATACTAATAATACACTTAAATATATATAATTATTTTTAAATTCAATAAATAGTTTTTAGAAATTGAGTGTATTTACAATAATTGAAGTTTGTATTTAAGGTTTAGATAAGGTTGGGATTATATACAATTAAGGTTTGTAGGATATCATTTAGATATCAATCAAATTAAAGGAGGAGCGTAATTATGAAAAATGAAATATTAACTATTGATAATTTAAGTAAATCTTACAAAGATAATCAAGTTCTGAATAATATCAATCTGCATATTAAAGCTGGAACTGTTTATGGGTTTTTAGGACCAAACGGAGCTGGTAAATCTACAACAATTCGAATTATATTAGGTTTAATCAAAAAATATACGGGAGATATAAAAGTTTTTGATCATGATCTTAAAAAGCATAAAATTGAAATTTTAAATAGAGTAGGTGCATTAGTTGAATCACCGTCTTATTATGAGCATCTATCTGCATATGAAAATTTAAAAATATGGGCTATTATGAAAAACACACCATACTCAAGAATTGATGAAGTACTTAAAATTGTAGATCTTTATGATAGTAAAAATAAAAAAGCTGGTAAATTTTCTTTAGGGATGAAACAAAGACTTGGAATTGCTCAAGCTCTTATTAACAATCCTGATTTTTTAATTTTAGATGAGCCTACCAACGGTTTGGATCCTATTGGGATAAAAGAAATAAGAGCCTTAATTATCTCGTTATCAAAAGTTTATAATAAAACAGTTTTGGTAAGTTCACATTTACTTAGTGAAATGGAACTTATGGTAGATGATGTTGGAATAATTAATAAAGGGAACGTCCTATATGAAGGTTCTTTAAAAGAATTAAAAAGCAATTATCCCACTCTTAATAGTTTAGAAGATATATTTCTACTACTTGTAGAAAGGAGTTAATTATGAGTTTCGTAAAGTATCTAAATTTAGAATTTATAAAAATAAAAAGTAGTTATATAAAATATACTCTTATATTACCAATAATTATATCATTAGGAATGATACTTATAGATATTATACTTAGAAAAGAAGCTATAATATCTAAATATTCTCCTGTAATTACTGATGGATTTCAAGCGCTTTTAGTAGAAAATCATTTGGCTTTAATTTGGCCTATTATACTACTATTTTCCATCATTCTAAATAGTATATCTATATTTTATATAGATTTAAAAAATAATTTATTAACACATATACTTTCTAGTCCAATAAGCAGAAACAAATACTACTTATCTAAATTAATTTCCATATTAACATGTACAATAATATCAATTTTATTAGAAGGTATAGTTCTTGTGATTGTAGGATATAACTTTTCGCTATCTCATAATATAGATATACCTTTAGTTATACGATATATGTGTATGCAATTTTTCTGCTGCTTTGGGATTATAGGGTTACAAGGATTTTTCTTTGCATTAACTAGAAAAGTTACATTTTTAACTTCAATAAATATTTCAGCTATATGTTGTTCTATTTTATTATTACGTTACCCTTCAATTAATAAGTTAATTCCTTATCTTCAAATAGCAAATTCTATGATTCTTGTTACAAAAGGAGAATTAATAGTGAACTCCATATTTTTCTCTTGTATCAATTTTATAGTTTTCATAGCTTTAGGGCTAATTATATTTAATAATATTGATATTCAGGAGGAATAATTATGTTAAACCTTATTAAATGTGAGTTAATTAAAATAAAAAATTTAAAACCAATAATTTTATCTTTTATAGTACCACTACTTATGTCCATTGTAGGATTAATTAACATATATAGAGGACTTGTTGAAACTACAGATTTGTGGGACGCTGTTTATAATCAAACATTCCTTTTATATGCATCTTTAACTCTTCCACTCGCAATAACAATAATAATATCCATTCAATGGAGATTAGAATATAAAAAAAATAATATACTTAATTTGTGTTCTTCATCCATTAAATTAAATAAGATTTATCTTAGTAAGATAATGACTACTTTATTAATTATTTTTCTTAACATTATTATACTAATCATTTCAGTGTTAATTTTTTCTAATATATTAATACCTAAAGAATCTTTTAGATATTATGTAATTTATGCACCAATTATAGCATTTTTATATTCTATACCTTTGGTATGTCTTCAGCATTTAATATCTATGTACAATAGAAATTTTATTGGAAGTGTGTCTGTTGGAATAATCTTATCCTTTATAGGATTTCTATTATCTCATACCTCTTTAGGTATATTTATTCCTAATACATATATAGTTTGTGGAAGTTTCATAGGAGTATCTAGTTATCCTATAGCTACTGATATGATGGCAACTATAACATTTCCTTATATAAATTTATTGATATTAGTAGTACCCATTTTGAGTATAATACTATATTTATTAGGTAATTATTTGTTTAGTAAAAAAGAATTTTAATTTGCGATTGAGAAAATTATAAAAAAAGGATACTACGACCAAAACCGTACTGGCATTGCAACTTTAAAACTCCCTCACCAAATTATGCAATTTGATTTAGAAGAAGAATTTCCAATATTAACAACTAAATTTGTTGCTTTTAAAACGGCTGTGTAAAGTCAGAAGCTTTAGCTGCTCCGAAACTATGGATTAATCCAGATATTAAAAACTTCTATGACTTTACACCAGAATATGTTAAACTTATAGATTATAAACACCTTGGGAAAATAAATATGGGGAGTGTGGCTTTATAATGCTTACATTTATTGTTGCAATTGGAGATAATTTTGCTATAGGTAAAAATAACGATTTACTTTGGCATTTTTCAAAAGATTTAAAAAGGTTCAAGCAAATTACAAGTGGAAACACTATTATAATGGGAAGAAAGACATTTGAGTCCCTTCCTGGTATTCTTCCTAGTAGACATCATATTGTTATTACAAAAAATAAAGATTTTGTTATAAATGATGAAAGAGTTACTATTTTAAATTCTAAGGAAGAGTTATTAGCATTTATGAAAGACAGTGAAGAATACTTTGTTATAGGTGGTGGAGAAATTTACAAGTTATTATTGCCTTATTGTAATAAGATACATTTAACAAAAGTACATAAAGAATATAATGCTGATGTTTTTTTTCCTAAACTAGACTATTCAGAATGGAATTGTAGGGAAGAAGAAACTGGGTTCATCAATGATGATAAAACAACATCATACACTTTCTTAACTTTGGAACGTATTATTAATGTGAAACAAAAATGATCTATTTTTTATATAAATACAATGTACCATTTTTAGGTGTTCTTATAGTTCGTCCAGTAACGCCCCTACTTTTAAGTTCCTTTTGTAATGTATTCATAAAGAAACCATGACAAACAATTAATATATTATTACTTGATTCATCCTTTATACTATCCAAAAACTCATTCACACGTTTTTGGGTATCTTTTTTATTCTCTGTTTGAGATTTGCACTGAAAAAGCCAGGCAAATCTCCCACTTATACACCAAAATATATAAGGAATTTTTATATTGGTATTAAATATTGGTGCTATAGGAACTTCTCTTAATAATTGAGTTTTAATTATTTCACCTTTGAAAATAGATTGAGAAGTTTTAATGGCTCTTGATAAATCACTTGAAAAACATTTGTCCCATTTTATATCTCCTATTTTAAATTTGTTTTCTATAACATCACTATTATCATATTGTTTTACCCATTGATTAAAGTCAGTAGATGTCATAAACATCTTTGTACAACAATTAACTTTAAAATGTCTAACCAATCCTATATTCATTTATCCTCCAATATTACGCAATTCTATATATTTTGTGCTATTTAAAATAGTTTACAATATCTAATAATTAGTTAGAAATATTGTATGCCATTTTTCTTATAAGTTTTAATAAATTTTCTCTATCCTCATAGGTATCTAAGGAAAGCATTATTTTTCCGTAAACTTCTTCCTCAAATTTACTATGTTCCTCTTGGGCCATATTACCCTCCTTAGTAAGTTCTAACTTATAGGATCTTCTATCCTTATTACTAAGAGTTCTAATAATAAGATTGCGCTTTTCTAATCTATCAATCATGCTAGTTAAAGTACTTTTAGGTACATTTAATACTTCTAATATATCTTTTATAATAACATTTTCTTTTTCAGAAATAATTCTTAGTATTGTAAGTTCATTATTCCTTAGTCCTTGTATTCTCAAAAACTTTGATTCTATATCCTTATAATTAGATGATACTATCATAAAATGCCATAATTTATTTAATTCATCTACTTGCCTTTTATATTCCTGATCCATATAATCACTCCAAAATTTGTTTTATATTTATTACTTATTTTTTTATATTAGCATTAATAGCAAAACTTTTATAATTTATTTTTTTAAAGTTAAATGGCTTAAATCCACACTTTATTAAAAGTTTCGCAATTTCTTTCTTGCAATATATTTTATAATCGCCACTATTACTTCTTTTGCAATATAAATTTAATATTTTTCTAATAACTATTGGTGAAGTTGGATCTCCAATAATTAATGTTCCATTAAATTTTAATATTCTTTTCATCTCTAATAGTGTCTTTTCTGGGTTTGGATAATGATGAAATGATGCATTACATACAATTACATCAAAAGTATTATTTCCCCAAGGCATACATTCTGAATCACCAACTTTTAATTCAGCTCTATTATCAAGATTTTTTTTGGCAACTTCAATCATTTTTTCTGAAAGATCTAATCCATATAATTCTATATTATTTTCAACTAATTTCATCAATACATTTCCGGTGCCACATCCAACATCTAATAATTTTTTAGGCTTAATAAGCATTATTCTGCTAATAATTTCATTATACATCGGAGCTACGAATTTCCCATCATGACTCTCATCATAAGATTCAGCTTGTTTATTAAAATTCATTTTTGAATTCTCTTTAAAAATGTTTTTATTATTTTTCATATAAGATCCCCCTCTAAATAATAGTAATGTATTAATATAGTTCCTGTTTCGTACTATACTAATATGGTACTACTTTTTCAAAAAAAGTCAATACAAAAAACTTGTAATTTTTCAATCGGCTATTTTGGGCTAGGGATATACCAGTTGAAATAATTATGAATCCTATAACTTTAAAATTCACCCCTGTAACAATTAATAATATATTTAAAGTACATCCTATGAGTTTTCTAATATTCTCTTTAAAAAAGTATTTACCAATATTTCGGTTTCTTCAAATGACTGTGTACAATAGTTCTTAGAAAATGGGTCACTAAACCCATGGGCCCCTCTTAATATATGTACATTGACGTTCCATTTTTTCAAAGAATTAACTAGTTCTTTTACATTGAATGATTTCTCTTCAGTAGCAAAAATCAATAAAACTGGACATTTGGGAGCAACGCTCATATAGTCTCTAATCCGTGAACCATAGTACCCTATAATACCATCACACATAATATCTTCACCGCTACATAACCATGCAATTGTTGCACCTATGCTATAGCCTAATAAATATACGTACCTGTATTGCTTTTTTGCTTGTATTATTAGCCGTTTTACTTGATTAAATGCTAAACCAAAACCGATATTTTTTATGAAATGATGATAGGCTTCATCTTGTTGATCATAATTAAAAGGGTGATTTAGATTAATTAAATTGGGGCAAATAATATCATATCCAGCCATAGAGAACTTCTCACAAACCAACTTAATATGCTGATTAATACCATATATTTCATGTAACACTATAATTACAGAATTAGAATTATTTATAATCTTCACATGGGCCTCCCTGAATTAATTATACTAATAACACCATAAATTTCAAAATAAAGCATATTTACAATGAGTAAAAAATATTATGAAACAGTATCTTTAATTTTTATAAATAAATATTTGTTTTTTAAAATTGAAATGTATAGTACACCCAATAGTTTTTTTAACCCTTGAACTGAATTACCACAATTAAATCCTATCAATTTATCATTGCTTTCGACAAAAACTAATTCATTACTTCTGCACCAATCAATTTTTAGATAAATTGAATGATTCCCATCCACAATATCTATGTCTTTAGTCTCTCCATCCCCAATATTTCCATAAAGGATACCATCTATAATAATCTCATAATATCTATACTTATCATAATATGTTGATTGTCTTGATAATTGAATCATAATATTTCACCATCCTTCTTTAGATAGAACCATTATTATAACTCTTATTTAATAATTTAGTTAACTATTATACTTATTTGAAATTTTAATAGGCTTAATTTCTGTTCTAATAGCTGAAGTATTATCACAAGTAATTTCTTCTATTTTATACCTATTATTAATTTCTTTTTTAAATTTACTTAAACCCAATCCTTTATTATTAATTAAAAGTACTGTATATATATAATTTTCATTTTATTTTTTAAAGTTATTTTATTAGACAAATCATCATAATTAATATTATATAAATTTATATATAAACTAACAGATATTATAACAAGGTCAAAAGTAATTAGTTTGATTGTTAGTTTTTTTCATAATAGGCCTCCAATAGAGTTGGGCCAACGGACCTCCAAACCCAGCATTAAGAGATATAGAGCTTCGCTTTTGGTAATTAAATATAAGCCTTAGAAGTAGTCATTACAATAATTACTGTTGTTCCTAATAATCCTGCCATTAATATGAATAATTTGCCATGCATTAATCCAGATAATATCGCTTGGATAACATTTTCAATGATAAAGGCAATATTTTTTATATTATGCCAAGCGGTGTTCAGTAAAAAGAAGAATTACATACAGATATCTTAAAACGTGAATGTACAGATGATGAACTTATTACCGCTATAACAAATTTTATTGATTTATAATTTCATATCTTTCATTTGATAATGCTAATATGGTATTATCTATATCTTTATCTTTAACAAGTATATAATCTGTATCATATGTGGAAACAGCAAAAATACTGATTCTTTTTAGTGCCAATATAGTACTAATTGACGAAATAATACCAATTAAAGAAAAATCTAATGGTCCCTCAACTTTTAAAATTCTCCAATCTTTTTCACACTTTATATTTCTCGGTATACTATCTTGAGAGCATACAATTGATAATTCATCTGATGTTTTTGTTATAGAATAAAAACTGCTACCTTCTACCCATTTAGGCATTGACTCATTTTTATTTAATCTACAAACAGCAAATTTTTCGTTTAACAATTTCATTGTTAATATTTTTTCTGACATATCTTGTTTTCACCCTTCCCTTTTTTATGGGTTCTATCCCACTTATAAATTTATTAAAAATAAAAAAGCCAAGGGTAATGTTTTAAAATACCTCCAAGGCTTTTGTCCTTCCATGAATACAGTTAAACTGTGCGTTTTATCTTGGACCACCAGTTATTAATTTTAAACTGCAGAACCCTATAAAACTTTAAATAATATTTATTGTTTTTAAATATATCAAAAATTGTTAATGTTGTCAATATCAGTTTTTTTAGAATTATCTAATCTAGTATAAATATATCAATAATTAGTGGATACAATCTATAAAGAGGTCGTTAAGTAAATACCAAATAGTTTTATTTTTATCATTTTTAGTTTCCCTATACTCTACACTGTATTTCCTCCCACTCCTTGTCCGCTTTATAAGACAATACATTGATAAGCATATTGTTATGATATAGTTTAGTTTGTTATCTTCTGTGCTTGCTAAATGGGTATCCCTTAAATTATCAAATTAAAACTATATCTGCGTAAAAAGCAATACCTAACGTCATAATGGCAATAGCTATAATTTTAGCAATCTTTCTGCTTTTTTTAAGGCCTAATAACTCAACTGTCTCGGGTGTTGTATAATGATAAATAAGGATTGTTATTCCAATAGATTCTGATAAATATAAAGTGCATACACTCCATTGAAGCTGTTACAGCGACCTAGGATATGACTTAATTATGCCTCTCCATATTGCTGAGCGAAATATAAAATCCACGATTTTTCAACTTTATAATTGCCTATTGGATTTCCTGTTGCTCCATCATATAAGTTGTAATCAGCAGTTCTATAAATCATAGCATTTTCATTATCAAGAATTTCTTTATCCATTTCATATTGACCTTTATTAACATGTACGCTTACTTTAAATGCCCCAATTGGATGTCCAGTTACAAATAAATGTGTTCTAATAGATATTGAAGGAGTTATATGAGTTATAATAACTCCTCCAATAAATATTATTAAAATTAATAATATTATAATAACCTTTCTTAAAAACCTCATTCTTTCCTCCTCAAATTTGTTGAATAATAATTTGCAATTACGCAATAATTTTAAATCGCTCATACCCTGCTAACCTATATGATATTTATTCATTTTATGTCTTAGCGTAGGTTTTGTCGAAATTATAGAAAAACCAGACTTACAACTTGGGCGCCACCTATTTTACATTATCACAATAGTAAATCATTGACTCACTTAAGAACTTAGCTAAACCTTCTTTCTGCTTATCAATGTTAGCCGTGAAACGTTCATCATTAACATATAAATCAGCAAGGCCTCTAAATATTTCTATAGTACAATCATAAAAATTATCAGTAATGTGTTGTCTTAATTCAGCAACTGCCTTTTGAACCTCTGAATTGCCTATTCCTTTATCCATGTTAGCTATAATTTTCTCGTTGATTTTTCCATTAGTTGCATTAATCCTAGCCCAATCCTCTTTTGTGTATTTGGATGTTTTTTTCATACTTTCCTTGTAGGCATCAGTGTCGCCATATTTTTGCTTCGTTTCCTCTGCATATCTTTCTTTATGAGCTTCTATTTCGCTTATATCAAACCCCTCAAACATTTCATTCTTATTCATATCTATTCCTCCTTCAATGTAATCTATAGTTTTATCTACAGATTTTATAATCTTATCGAGTCTCTTCTTTTTTTCTATCAATAGCTCCCTATGTGTCTTTAATGCATGTTTTCTATCGAAGTCTGGATTATCTAAAATTTCTTTTATTTCTAGAAGGGTAAAATCCAACTCTTTAAAAAACAAAACTTGTTGCAATCTTTCAAGGTCATCATCAGTGTAGAGTCTATATCCGGCCGTTGTTACAGACTTTGGCTTTAAGATGCCTATCTGATCATAATGATGGAGTGTACGCACACTTACACCAACCATATCAGCTACTTCTTTTATTTTATAAGACATAAAATCAACTCCTTTGTTCTTTATTAATCTTCCCTACAAATTTATAATAATCTATGACGTTACGTTAGAGTCAATACCCTTTGGAAATAAATTATAGATATCTTTCGAAATAAAAAGAAAATGTATAGTATAGTATCATTTCAATTGCAATCATTATTGTTACTAGTAATGCTTAACGATTAAACCCCCACATCTAATGATATGGGGGTACTTGAGAGGACACAAAAAACAATCCGTATCAACTAAACTGAATATATTTTTCACCTTTATTTAACTGTTCTTTTGAAACCAATATCAAGGTTGTCACACTCATTAAGAATTAATGCCTGTGCCACAATTACATCTTGCCCATTAAAAGTACATGATGGAGCTTCGTATAATTTATACCCTTCATCAAGTAATTCAGAAATTTTCTTACAAAAATTCGCATCATCTTTTCCAGTAATTAAACGATATTTAAGTTTGTTTTCCATAGATTATCTTTAGTGAGATAGTGTACTTTAAGTATACAAACCCACTAAATTTTCACTTCCTTTCCTGTTTTAAATTTTATGTATATATCATCTTAGTAACTCCGTTGATAGTTCTACATATTATAAATCTTATGAATTAACATAAGTTATTATTTCATCTATATTCTTTCTTCTTGTGAAATCTATTGGCTTGTCATACATGGCTAGCATGCCTCTTGCCTCAGGTGTTAATTCTTTTTTCATCTTAATCTTCCATTTTAGTAATGTCATAAGTGCTTTATCAAAAGGCTTTATTTTACTATAATCAAATCCACCTCTTAAATAAAAGAACTGTACAGACTTCTGCTCCTCGGGAGTAAAATTTTTATCTTTTACTTCACGTATTACCTCTTCACTCGATGGTGATGCCCCCGTTGCGAAAACAACGACTTTTTTACCTTTAAATTTGTCGAGATTTTTTGTTATATATTTTACTCCAATAATACCAACAGCATACAAACTGCCGCCATAAATCACGGTATCGTAATCTGTAACTACATTTATATCAACCCTTGAAACATCAAAAATATCCGCTGATAACGCCTCAGAAATCCATTCTGCATATTTTTTTGTAAAACCTGTTTTGGACTTGTATATTACTACAGTTTTCATTAGTTTCACCTCTTATAATATATATTTTTTCACATTATACTACATTCAGGATTTCAACATATTAAAACTCAACTGAAACCATCAATTCTCCTTCCGTTATATAAATAACCCTTTACTAAAAACATTATTCTACAATATTGACGCAGTTAATTAAAATCACAGAGTATTTTATAATTTAATATTTATCCAATATCTCTGAGTTACTTCACCCTCTTCAATAACTTCATTCTCTAATACTCCACCATTATTTAATATAGTTTTTGCTGAAGCTATATTTATTTTGTCACACGTAACCAATGCCTTTTTAATACCTAACTGTTTCACTAATGATAATGATATCTTTACACAATTCAACAGACATTCATAATTTTCCTTTATATTCTAAAAAAAGAATACAAGCATCCTATCAATTAATATGATTTTACAATTAAATATCCTTTTGTTGCAATATCCCTGCCATCATCTATATAATTTATATATGAATAATGTCTCCTGCACTTGCTTTTTCTAATCGATTGATTATAGAATTCCCTAAACCACTATTAGTGGGAGCTTGTACATAAATATGACTTACATTCAATTTATCACATTCTCTAATCAAATCAAATATCTTTTGTGCAGCTATATTTAACATTTTAAAACTTCCTAAACTATATATATGTTGATAATCCTTAAAATCATTTAAAAATTCTTGAAAACAAATTATAACATCGTTCTCATTTGCATTTTCTTTAATCCATTTAGACGTTTTTATATACTCTCCCTCAACCAATGTTAGAGGTGCATCTGGTGCATAGTGTCTATATTTCATTCCTGGAGCCTTTGGAATATCCATTTCTTTCACGCTTAATAAATCTTTTTTGTATATAAGATTTGGTATTACCTTACATATGTCATCCAAGCTTATTGCTCCTGGTCTTAGAAGTATTGGGACTGGAGTAGACATATCTATAATTGTTGACTCCAACCCAATTGAACACGCCCCTCCATCTAAAATGCAAGGAATTTTCCCATTTAAATCATTATAGCAATGCTCTACACTAGTAGTTGATGGCTTTCCTGATAAATTTGCAGATGGAGCTACTAATAAAGTTCCACTTTCTTTAATTATAGCCCTTGCTATTTCACTTTTGGGAAATCTAACTCCTACAGTTTTCATTCCTGCAGTAATTGTATCAGAAATACAATCTTTCTTATTAAAAATTAAAGTTACTGATCCGGGCCAAAAATTACCAAACATTGTCTCTGCCTCTTTTGAAATATCTTTGCATATATCGTAAACCTGTTCCAATTTATATATATGTACCAATAATGGATTATCCTGCGGCCTTCCTTTAACTTCAAATATTTTTTTTATTGCATTTTCATTAAAAGCATCTGCAGCTAATCCATAAACAGTTTCTGTTGGAATTGCAATAACCTCACCATTTCTTAGATACTCTGCACCTTTTACAATATTTTTGTAATTAATATTTAAATCTTTAACATTTAATATTTCTGTTTTCATAGATAACCTGCCTCCTATTTGAGTGGCGTCTTTTTCTAAACATCATAAAGAAATATAGAAAACCAATATCGCCTTTACTTTTGAAAATATAGTGTTTTCTAATGTTTTAAGAATGAAAAATAACCTCAAAGTGAAAGTAATATACTCACTAATAAAGTAAAGCCATATCATTAGATATGACTTTACTTGTGAAGAATGAGACACAAAATACCAACTTGTTCACTTTAACTTATCAATGTTTCCTGATTGAATATATTTAATATTTGCTTGGATTTTTTCATATGTCCAATTCCACCACTTAATTTCAAGCAATTTAGAAATTGTTTCATCATCACACCTTTTCTTTATAACTTTTGCGGGTACTCCTCCAACAATAGTATATGGAGGAACATCCTTGGTAACTACTGCTCTAGTTCCAATAATTGCACCATCACCAATTTTCACCCCTGACATGATTATAGCGTCATAACCTATCCACACATCATTTCCAATATCAATATCACCCTTATTATCCCAAGCATCAGTTATATGGCTGACGGGTAAACCCCATTTCTCATAAAATATTGGAAATGTATAATTAGATAGTGATTTCATTGTGTGATTTCCACTTGTCATGAGAAACTTCGCCTTACATGCAATTGAACAAAACTTCCCAATTATTAATTTATCATTGTTTACAGTATACTGATATAATACATTATTTTTTTCGAAATCCCTTGGATCATTATTAAAATCATTATATATTGTATAATCTCCAACTTTTATATTATCTCTTGTAATTACGTTTTTAAGATATATTGTTTGGTTGTCATTACTTCTTGGATATATTTTATTTGAATTTGGAATAGTCATATTTGAATCTCTCCTTTGTATTAAGATACTTTAATGCCTATTCCATTATTACAATGCATTTTTTCATACAATCACTCCTCAAACAGCAACCCTTATATATCATATTATACCATATTATTCAATAATTAAATTATTTTATATTTATAAAATAAAATATTTAAAGCTTTAATAATTTTGCCATGTTATCCCCTAAAACATCATTAATATATGATTTATTGCATAATTTTTCAATAGCTTCTTTTGATAACTGCAAATCTCCATGGGCATATCTACACCAAATATACATTTTAATGGAATTTCATTTATGGCTATTTTCAAAACAAGTGTAGAAAAACAAGCAGATGTGTCAAGATATAAATTTGGCATCTCTTTTGCAAGTTCTATTGCTGTTAGCCAGTTACTTCCTCCCATATGTCCTAATATAACAGGAATATCAGGAAATTTTTTGCTTAGTTCAGCAATTTCCTTAATATCTTTTAATACTAAAGGATTAAACGCGTGTATCCAAATTGGTAATTTCCCAAATATCATCGAAGACTTAAAAATGGTAGTTAATATTTTTATTTGACCACTTGGAAGTGTAAATTCACCAATACCAGCAAATTTGTTTTTTGCTATGTTTTCTTCAATATATAAGTTAGTATCATTTTCATTCAATCCAACGGGTACAGAACCAAATCCAATATATCTAGATGGATACCTTTGAATTATTTGTTTGAGTTCATTTATAGACTTATATTTTTCATCTAATGAAAAATTTGTTTTCCCAGATACAATATCATTTAAAATTTTCATCTCTTTTTTTAAACCTTCTAAATTATCCGCTTTTTCTGGATGTATTGATGTTGAAAACAGAATCGTTTTTTCAACACCTGCCTTATCCATTATTTCGATATGTTGTTCAACTGGTAAATTAACATGTGAATGTCCATCAATAACCATATATATCATTCCTTCTTATTTCTAATTTGAGTTGCAACTCACCCTTATTATAGATTAGTTTCCAAAAAATAATAGTATGCACTTTTTTGTGATATACTTTCAAAAAGGAGAGTGAAGATATGTCAGAAAAATTATGTTATATCAGTAATAAAGAACCTTTTGAATACACTTTGTCAGTTGTAAGTGGAAAATGGAAGTTAAAAATAATTTATTTACTTGCTTGTATGGGTACTGTAAGATATGGGGTTTTAAAGAAAAATATTGAAGGGATTACTCATAAGATGTTAAGTTCACAATTAAAAGAATTAGAAAACAAAAATATTATATTGAGAAAAGAGTATCTTCAAATTCCTCCAAAAGTAGAATATTCTCTTACCGAAAAGGGGCAAAGTCTCATGCCAATTGTTAATGATATGTGTGCGTGGGGCGAAAAACAAATTTAAATCGTAACCATTTAATATAATAGGTGTTGTATTTAGGAATGTATTCTTATAACAAAAATAGTACATCCACTTTTAAAATTATTAATACTGAATTTAAAAGAAGGAAAAACATAGAGGTCACTATGAATTAATGACCTCTATGTTTTTCCTTCTTTTTCAACTCATGTATTGCAAATTGCCTTTCTTTTTCTTGTTCATTTTCATCTTTTAAATTCTTTTTTCTTTCTACAATATTTGTTTCTTGCTGTAATTTCATAGCAAGTTGTGCTTTGGTTCCTATCCCATTATTTTCAGTTTGTTTCTTTATTTGCTTTTGAAGTTTTTTAGGATTTATCTTCTTATCTTTAAATTCATTAATTGATAATGAGTTACTAAACTTTAAATTACAAAATTCATTTAATACAAAATCGTATAATTCATAATCCTTTGGCTCAGAACCAAATACAACCTTTGAAACTTCATATTTTTTTGCGGATATTCTCTCAAAAACACCTACCCAAAACATACCTTCAAAAAATACAGTAAGCTTAATACTAACTTCCATTTTAAATCTCCTCCTGATATAGAAAACTAATTATAGAGAATGGACGACCCCAGGAGGGAAGGTTACTGCTATCTACGTTCATATAGATAGGTTTGGACTACCAACCAAAACTGTGTTTTTATTTCTAATTATATAATACTATATTTACACTTAATATACAATATAGTTTAAATATGTTAGATGCATTAGGCATATTAGGTATGTAAATTGGTACTAAGTCACTAATATGTATGTACTTGCAAATAATAGCACTATGTCATATAGTTATACCAATAGAAACATATTTTGGAATTATAGAATAAAAAAATAGGAGTGAAAACTAATGGAATTAATTAAAGTAAATCAATTAAAGTGTGTTAAATGTGGAATTTGTACGAAAGTATGCCCACCAAAAATCTTGGATATGAATGAAAATGGTCCTATAGCAATTAAGCCACAAGGATGTATAGCCTGTGGGCAATGTGTTGCTGTATGCCCTAACAGTGCAATTGACAATATCAAAACCCCCTTAAATAAACAGACCAATCTAAAAAAGTTCCCAGTTATAAATCAAGAAACTGCTAAACAGTTTATTAGGTCTAGACGATCAATCCGATGTTACAAAGATATGGCAGTACAACGAGAGCAATTAATCGAATTAGTTAATATTGCACGTTTTGCACCTACTGCTAGTAATCAGCAAGGAATATCATATATAATTGTTGATGATAAAAAAATACTAAAAAAAGCTACAGAGGTTGTCATAGAGTGGATGGAATCACAAGGTGAAAATCCTTTACACTGGAGTTTTCCTTATCATATTCGTGCTTATAGAGAAACTGGAATAGATCAAATATTACGTGATGCTCCAAATTTAATTTTAGCAATGGCTCCAAAAGAAATGAAAAATGGCAGAGAAAATACAATCTTTTCATTTGCTTACTTGGAATTGTTTGCAACGACTCTCGGATTAGGTAGCTGTTGGGATGGACTCCTTGAAATGTGTGCATTTGCTAATTATTATCCACTATTAGAGTTATTTAATATTCCGAAGAATAAGGTGTTAACAGGTGCAGTTATGGTTGGTTATCCTCAATATGTCTATAAACGTCTGGTAGATCGTAACCCATTAGATGTTACTTGGATTTAATAACATGCATTAAATCTTTAAAAGCATAACATAAGATAAACTTGTGATGTTTATGCTACTATCTTTCTCTACATTTTAAAAAAGGAACAAAATTAATTGTTCCTTCTCCATAATTTTCATATTTATATTAATATAAGGTAACTAGTCTTAAACCTTGTTTTGTTACTTATTTAAACTATTTTAACATTTGTACTTCTTCGAGCGTTGGTAGAGATGCTATAGCCCCGAGTTTTGTACATGTAATAGCGCCAACTTTATTACTAAAAGTTATTATATCTTTAATAGTATCAGGATTATTCATAAATGATTTTGGATTCTTTAGCTGTGCAAGTTTATAAAGAAATGCACCTACAAATGCATCACCAGCTCCTGTTGAATCAATACATTTAATTTTTATACTATTGATTATACTACTTCCTTCATTGGTAGAAATTAATGTGCCTGCTTCTCCAAGTGTAACAGCTACGACTTTTGCACCTAAGCTATGAAACAACTTAATACCTTCATCTAAATTTTCTTTACCTGAAATTATTTTTATTTCTTCATCACTTACTTTAACAAAATCTGAATATTTAAGACATTGTTTTGATATTTCTACAAAGTCGCTCAATCTATTTTTCCACAAATCTATTCTATAATTAGGATCAAAAGAAATAAAAACTTCATTCTCAAAAGCAAGCTCCATGGCTTTTAAATAAGTTTCCTTTGAAGGCCCACCTAAAAGTGCAGTTGCAGAACCAAAATGCATTATTTTAAAAGATTTTAGCTTATCACGATCTAGCTCATCAAAAGTTAATAATTCATCTGCACCTCTATTAAAAATAAAATCTCTTTCTCCATCTTCATTTAACGAAACAAATGCTAAAGTCGTCTTAGAATTTTTATCAAGTATAAGCATAGAAGTGTCTACTCCGGCTTCCTCTAATGTTTCCTTCAAGAACATACCAAAGTTATCATTACCAACTTTCCCTGCAAAATATGCCTGGCCTCCTAACTTTGATATAGCTGCTGATACGTTAGCTGGTGCACCTCCTGCTTTTTTTACAAAATTTTCCCCTTTAGTTAAACCACTATTAATATCCGAACAAATAAAATCAATTAACAATTCACCAATACATAGTATTTTATTCATAATACGCCTCCTAATTCCAATTATTATTCATTTACTTTAACACATTTCAGACTAAATTGTATATATACCTTTTATTTTTGATGTTTATTTACCTTTTATTTTTATTTTTGATGTTTGTTACTCTTTGAATTGGTTATGCTCTTGACGCCGTTTACAAAATACAGTAAAATAAAACAAGTGAAGCCAAACGAAATATAAATCGAACATAAACGAACACAGATAAACGTGTTGCAGATTAAGAAACTATAAGATATAAAGAAAGGGATGGAAAATATGACTAAAAAACTAAATCTATTTAAAAGACTAACTATATTTTTTGTAGGAATGAGTATTATACAGATTGGAGTAGCATTATTTTTAAAAACTAATATTGGTTCCGATCCATTTACTTTATTCACTCAAGGAATAGCATCTTTATTAAATAAAACACCCGGAAATGCTAATATGGTTATTTTATTTGTATTGTTTTGCATAATACTTGCAGTTGAAAGACGTCGTATAAAGATAGGAACAATTATATGCGTTGTTGGAGTAGGACCTATTATTGACCTTGGAGTAAAGGCTGTTTCGTTTTTCCCAATTGCATCTTTAAATATTGGTGCAAAGATACTTTTAGTTGTATTAGGTTGTGTTTTAATTGCAATTGGATTTTCTATACTTAAAGCAAGCAATCTAGGTGTTGCACCAAATGATATTGTTCCATTTATTATAAAAGATAAGATCAATTTAGAATATCGTTGGATTCGTATGGTGTTAGATATTAGCTTTGTAGTAATGGGCTTTGCACTCGGCGGAGTATTTGGAATAGGTACAATAATATCTGCATTATTAACAGGCCCATGTATACAATTTTGTCTTCCGTATGGAGAAAAGTTCGTAAATATTATTGTTAAAGATGAAGATGAGTCTGTATCTGAATCTGAATCTGAATCTGAAGAAAATATATCTTTAAGGGCTTAAATTTAAAAACTAACGATGTTGCAATAATTCTTTGAGAGAGACAGTCAACCTAATAGTAAATATTTGAATGTCTCTTACTTAAGGAGTTAATTGATAATTAAACTTATATAAGTTCCAGTATTTGTTTGGGATTTTTCAAAATATAATTTGCATTAATTCCAATGGATGATTTAGCACCCCATAACGCTAATGCAAAATCTATACCAGCACTAAATGCACATTCCATATCATACTTAGTGTCACCGATATATATAGTCTTTGATTTATCTACCCCTGACAATTCAATAAATTTTAAAATTGGATCTGCATTAGGCTTATGTCTTTCTGTATCATCTGCACAAACTACTAATTTAAAATAATCGGCCAACCCAAAAGGTACAAAATCACTTATGTACTCTGCTTTAGTCTTTGATGTAACTATACCTGCTAAAATCCCTATTTCGCTTAATTTGACTAAAGTATCCTTAATATCATCAAACACTTTCACATGATTAAGATAGTCTTTCAAATATCTATTCCATTTCTCATTAGACTGAAATAGATTAGTTATTCCAAGTTTATTTAATGCTACTTCTCCTGGAATACCTAATGCAAATCTTAGTTCTTCAAAACTAAACTTTTTATTAAGTTCTTCAAGCACTAATTTTTGAAGTGATGAAAGAACTGCAAATTCAGTATCTAAAATAGTACCATCAATATCAAATATAATATAATTATACATTTATTACCTCCATTATTTAAATTAAGTATATCTACAATTATTTCCCAATACGTAGTTTCTTGCCTCTACAACAAAATTAATTAAATAATAATATTATCTCCTGTCAACTAAATTCCACCGAAGCGTCTATCTCGTTTTTGATAATCATGTATTGCCATATGTAAATGCTTAGCCTTAAAATCAGGCCAATATATATCTGAATACCAGAACTCTGAGTAAGCACTTTGCCACAGCAGAAAATTACTTAGCCTTTGTTCTCCACTGGGCCTTATAATAATATCTGGATCAGGCATTCCAGCCGTATATAAATAGTTAGCCACTAATTTTTCATCTAAATCAACTTTATTTATTTTTCCATACTCAATATCTTCATTAATTTTTTTAAAGGCCATAATCAATTCAGCTCTACCACCATAATTAAAGGCTAAATTTAATACTAACCCCTTATTATTCTTTGACTTTTCAAATGCATTATTCAATGCATTTTGGCATATTAACGGAAGTTTAGTTATATCACCGATATTGTTTATTACAACATCATTTTTATATAACTCTTCAAACTCACTTTTAAGATATTCTACAAGTAACTTCATTAAAGCATTTACTTCATCAGCCGGTCTTCCCCAGTTTTCCGTTGAAAACCCGTATAATGTTAAATATCTCACACCTATTTTACTACATTCTTTTACTACATCCCTTAAAGCTTCAACCCCTGCTTTATGACCTATATTTCTAGGTAATTTCCGTTTTTTTGCCCATCTTCCATTTCCGTCCATAATAATTCCGATATGTTTAGGAATATTATTCATATCTATAGAACAATCATCAGTTATTAATAGTTTCTTCTTTTTTAAAATATTCCACATTAATGTTATTCTCCCCTCCTATAATCATCACCTAATAATATCGTTAAATTTCCTGCTTCTTTCTTTAAACTAATATATGTGCTAAAGTCCATTCAACAAGATAAGTATATAACTGTAAATGCAGGTTATATACTTATCTTGTCATTAAAATAATTAATGATTTTAATGACAATTATTCGATTCTTCTGTTTTTATAATAATATTCTTTATCACGTTCATCTATATTCCTTAATACATGACATGGATTTCCTACAGCAATTACATTTTCAGGAATATCATGAGTAACAACACTTCCAGCACCTATAACTGAATTATCTCCTATAGTGATGCCTGGTAAAATCACTACATTGGAACCTATCCATACATCGTTACCAATTCTTACAGGAATTGAAAACTGAGTACCTGGCCTGCGAAGATTTGAATCAACGGGATGTCCTGTTGGGGTTATTGTTACATTAGGGGCTATCATTACATGTTCGCCTATATAAACATCAATATCATCTATAATTACAAGATTAAAATTAGCATAAAAATAATCACCAATATGCACGTTTGTACCATATGCCATATGTACTGGTGGTTCAATCCAAATATTCTCACCCATATCTCCTAATAATTTTCTGAGCAAGTCTTTCATTTTTTTTTCTTCACTTGGGTGTGTATGGTTATAATCATATAATAATTCCTTACACTTTTTACGTTCCTCGTTAAGACCCTCTCCTTCATCTATATACAACATACCATTTTTCATTTTATCTCTAATTTTCATAATAACCTCCATAACTTATAAAATCCATTTAAATTAATGTTTTATATTTAATCTTTGCTTAGATATTGATTACAATTTCGACCAATAATATACATTTATATCATACCATAATTATGGTGTGAGGAGATATTTTAATGGAAGATAAATCATCATTGGTAGCAATCATTCTAATCACATTAATATCAATATGGACAGCAAATAAGACTTTGAAACTTAAAAATCCATATCATAATCGATATGGATTTTTAAGTTTCAATATATAATACTTATTTAGTTGTTATTTTCACATATTGATTACTTACATATCCTGTTTTACCACTATAGCTTATCTTATAAAAACCACCTACTTTTCCCATAATTTTAACTTTAGTTTTGTTAGCCAATTTTCCTTGTATAGAAGAAGTAGTTGATGCTCCAGTTCTTATGTTTACAATAGATGTTGTTACACCATCTTGTACTTTAGATACTGTTTGGGACGTTACTACCGCAGCTGGTTTAGCTGTTATTTTTACATATTGACTACTTACGTATCCTGTTTTACCGCTGTAGCTTACTTTATAAAAACCACCTTTTTTTTCAAGAATTTTAATTTGGGTTTTGTTAGCTAATTTCCCTTGTATAGAAGATGTAGTTGATGCTCCAGTTCTTATGTTTACAATAGATGTCGTTACACCATATTGTATTTTGGCTACTACTGGTTGTTTAACTACACTACCTAATACTTGTACATATTTATTTGCACTGCTTGTACTGTTATTATAATTTACATGGTTTATACCTATAGATACTAATGCGATCCCCATAATAATAGTAGCGACAACCGCCTTTTTCTTTAATGAAGCTTTTTTTAATTGGGTTAAAAGTTTAATGTTTTTCAATTTAATTCCTCCTCAAAGTATATAGTTTATTTTTTATAATATACCATAATTTTACATCCATATAAAGACTTTTATTAAAATTAATAAAATGGAAACATTTATATATATTATCAATTCATTTAAAATTAGAGCTAATTCCAAACTTTAATTATAATTATTCTTATTAATTGCAATTATAATTTGCCGTGCACCCTAAATAATTGCTATAATAAACAAATAAGATAATAACTTATTATAATAACAACATATGGTAAAATATTTAAATACATATGACAAATTCTAATAAAACAAGATGAAGGAGTATTTTAAATGCAAACAATAATAGAATTATTTCACAAAGAATCGGTAATAAAAGTATTATTAATAGCAGCTTTAGTATTATTCGCTTTCTTAATCAGATCTATTTTAAATTTGGTTTTATTAACTTTTATGATTTCTTATTTAGCAAATAGTCTACAAAGTTTATTAACTGAGCAAATCAACAAGGTTATAAAGGTAAACCCAGCTATTATTACTATAATTATATACATGTTTATGACAATAACTGTAGTGCTGCTAGCATTGAAATATATACCACTTGCCATTTCTCAAAGTTTACATATTTTACGTAGAATGGAATACAATAATTTCGTGATAGATACAAAAGGAAATATGAAGTATTTCGCACCTATATTTCATCAAATCAACATAGCAAGTTATGCTAAAACGGGGATTCAAAGTATTATGATTTTTATAACTGATTTTGGTAAATGTGGCTTGAATTTTTTTATGGCACTTCTATTAAGTTTGGTATTTGTATTAGAGAAAGCTAGTGTATTAAAATTTCTATATAAGTTTAAACATAGTAGAGTATCTTCAGCATACAATTATTTAAGTTGTTTTGGTAATAATTTTTTAAATTCTTTTGGTAAAGTAATACGAGCTCAAATAATGATAGCTATTGCAAATACAATATTATCAATTATAGGACTTACTATAATGGGCTTTCCAGCATTGTTCGCCCTTGCATTTATGATATTTATTTTAAGTCTTGTACCTGTAGTCGGAGTGTTTTTTTCTTTAATCCCCTTATGTCTAATTGCCTTTAAAATAGGAGGGTTAATTAAAGTAGTCTTTGTACTTATTATGATCTTGGTAATTCATACTATTGAAAGTTATGTTTTAAACCCAATGTTTATGTCTGATACAACCCATCTCCCAATATTTTTTACTTTTACAACATTAATAATATCAGAACAGTTTATGGGAACTTGGGGTCTGTTACTTGGCATCCCAATTGTTATATTCGTATTAGATTTAATTGGAGTGGATTTAAATGAAAAAAACGACTCCAAGATAAAAAAAATTTAAAGAGAAATTTATATCATAATAAACGCTTACCCCACAATAGTAAGTATCTAGATAAAAATATTAACACCCGTTATAATTAAACATGAAGGAGTCCAACACCTACATCATAAAAACTCCTTCAATTCCATTTTCAACATCTGCCTCAATTGATATAACCTCATTGTATATGTCAAAATGGTTAGCTCCTATTATCGTATAATATAAACAATTTTCATTTAACCTTTTTATACGATCGCAATGTATTTTTTAAGAATATTCTACCATTAGATACTTTCATCTTCCCAAAATAAATCATTTAAGGTTTTATTTAAGGTTGTACATATAGCAATACATAACTTAATAGATGGATTATATTTTCCAGATTCAATAAGCCCAATTGTTTGTCTTGTAACACTTACATTATCCGCCAATTGTTCTTGAGATAAGTCACATTCAATTCTAGCTATTTTCATTTTTTTATTCTTCATATTTTCCTCCTAGCATATTACATGTCATTTTTATTTTCTTGTTCCATTTCCGTCAACTCATTGTTTGAATGTCGCTCCGATTTATTTCTAATACTCTTCATGATGAAATAAAATGGTATACCCCAAGCAATTGCCATTATAATAACCAAAATCAACCCAATTGGATGAAAATTATTATTTTTAAATAGTACTTTCCATTCCATAACAACACCATAGAAAATGCTTCCAATTGCTACTCTCACTTTAAATGATTTTACTCCAGCTACCTCTGCTTTTTTGCTACCCCAAACAAATAAGCCATTTTTTACTATCTTAAAAGTATATATACAAGCAGGTATAATCCAAACTAGAACATAAGTAGACGATAAAATCAATTTATCAAATGCGAACATCAAAATAAATTCACCAAAAACATAGGTAATAAAACAAATATAAAAACTATGCATTATATAACGATTTTGAATCTCATGGATACACTTATCAGAATGTTTAAATAATGGTATTCCAGTAACATAGGTTCTAATAAACAAATAACCAATAGAACCTAGTATTGCAATTATTTCTAAAATGTAGTCTGTAATATTTTGTGTTAATAACAAATATTTAAAAACAACTTGTATTATTGTTAAAATAATAATTAACGGATACAAGTGTGCACAAATTTCATTGGATTTCTTTACTATCCGTTCGTCTTTTGGTTTAGATTTCATAATAAAAACCCCTCTTTTCATTTTCAAATTACTAACATCATACAATATATATTTCTATTTGTAAAGTATATATTGCATTCTTATTCATATATGTTCCATATCTATACCCAGTGACGCAGAACTATTCAATTTTTGAATGATTTTTTAAAGTATTCTTATTCATTAAGCAATCAAATAATTAGAACTTTTACTATAGTGAGCAACATCCGAATATTCTTTAAACCTAAAACTTATATCCAAATTTTTAAGTATTTATATAAAATTTACAGTATAATTAAATAAATACATTACACCATACTTGTAACTTCTGTTTTGTATTTTTTAATATATACTAAAAATATAATTAGACCATTTTGCATTTTTAGTTTGATCCATATGCAAGTGGCCATATGAATAATTTGGGAGGAAATAATAATGACAAAAAAAAATATAATAAAGATAACCTCTTTATTATTTACATTCATAATAATAACAACAGGCTGTGGTAAAAGTACAACCTCCACACTTAATATTCCAAAAACAAATAATAGTGCTAAAACAGATAATAGTCCAAAAATAGATAATAGCGTGAAAATAGATGATAGTGAAATTGGATCTAAGATATCTAAATATATAGATTCTTATTCTCCAAATGATAAATTTAGTGGTAGCATTCTCGTTGCTAAAGATAATAAGGTATTAGCAGATAAAGGATATGGAATGGCCGACTATAATAAAAAAATTGTTAATAACCCTAAAACAGCTTTCGAAATTGCATCCTTAACAAAACAATTTACTGCTACAGCAATTTTAATGTTACAAGAAAAGAAACTTTTAAATGTCCAAGACACAGTTGACAAATATATTCCAGATTATCCGGATGGCGATAAAATAAAAATTTATAATCTACTCACTCACACCTCAGGAATTCCTGATTATAATCAATCTTCTATATCCTCAATAAACGGTAAGCATACCTATACTCTAAAGGAAAGTGTTAAGCTATTTAAAAATAAGCCACGTCATTTTAAATCTGGAACAAAGTACGAGTACAGTAGTTCAAATTATATATTACTTGGATATATAATAGAAAAGGTGTCTGGCATTAACTATGAGGAGTATATAGACAAAAATATATTTAAACCTTTAAAATTAATTGATACCGGATTTTTAACTTATAAAGCTATAATAAAAGGCAAAGCAAATGGATATTATCGTCCTGAAAAAACAGATAAATATAAATCGTCATTTGATAAAGAAGGATCCATATTACCCCCCGCTGGAGGTATTTATTCAACAGTTGATGATTTATATACCTGGTATAATGCGCTACTTGATGGAAAATTAATTAATAAAAAATCATTAAATGGAATGATTACACCACATCTACATAGTTATGGATATGGATTAATTATAACCAAAAAGGCTAATGGGAATATAATGATTTGGGATAATGGAAGTACACTAGGCTATACATCATATTTAGGAAAAGATATTAACAAAAGGTATGTAATTATTATACTAAGCAATAAATATGCGTATAATGTTATGCCTATAGTTTCAGGATTATCCAATATATTAGAAATGAAAAAATAATTTATTTTATGCAAAGTTTTGGTATTTAATGGTGGTAAAATTGCAGAAGAAGGTAATAATGGAACAGAAAGCAGCTATTTAAGTAAAACAATCTTCATAATCTCAAACAGCAGCTCTGCTTCATTGTACTTATGTATATAAATTAAATTTCTTCTTACCATTCAATAATAATTCCGCCATGAGTAAGTCCCCCGCCAAATCCGTAAAGTAGTATCTTATCACCTGTTGCTATTTTGCCTTCTTTTAACGCTAGCCAAATAGCTAGAGGAATAGATGCACTTGAAGTATTTCCGAATTCTGTTACGCTAACTAAAGTTTTCTCAATAGGATACTCAAGACGTTTGCATATTCCTTCAATCAAACGCAAATTTGCACTGTGAGGTACAAACCACTTAATATCTGAAAGTGATAGCTGAGAGGTTTCTAAAAGTGTTTTAATACCATCTACTACATTTTTCATAACGTATCTATATACTTCACCACCATTTTGAACAATACGATGTTCCTTTATAACAGATGATTCCCCAATGTTTTTTGAATGATTGCTACAATAAATACTATCAGCCCCACTACCATTTGTTTCGAAATTTGTAGCAATGAAGGCGCCTTTTCCATCAGTTTTTTCTAATAAAAATGCTGATGCCCCGTCACCAAAAAGTATACATGTGTTTCTATCTGTATAATCAATAAGTTTAGATATTGCCTCAGTTGCTACAACTAGAATTTTTTTATTTTGACCAATTGTAATAAATGCATTTGCTACCGATAATGCGTAGACATATCCTGTGCAAGCTACATTTATATCCATAACGCCTGTTTTTCTGATGCCAAAATGACCCTGAATTAATGAGGCTACATTTGGGACAATGTGGTCGGGGCTAGTTGTTGAAACCACTATCATATCTACATCAGATAAGTCAGCCCCGTAAACTTCAATTAAATTTTCAACAGCCTTGATAGCTAAATCACTTGCATTTTCAGTTTCACTACTAATGTGTCTTTTTATTATACCTGTGCGTCTAATAATCCATTCATCGCTTGTATCTACCAACTTCTGCAAATCATAATTGGTAAGAATATCTTTTGGAACATACCCTCCGACTCCAGTTATTTTTGTTTCTGATTTAATTATCACACCGTTACCTCCTGTTAATTAAAATAGTATCCATCACTGATAAAATAACCGATTTTTATGTATTGCTACAATATTTTTTAAAATCAATCAATTCACAAAGTATACCTAAGCAGTAAATATAAGTATAACTACAAATAACATTATACCATAATAAGTTATTGAAATAAGATAGGGCACATATTGGAATTAATTTCCATAATGTGCCCTATCTTTTCATATTTTATATCCAAACTGGTTTTAAATTCATCTACTAAATAATACAGCATCTTCAATAATTGTTTAGTTATATTGTATTATTTTAAATTCAATGTAGCACTTGTTGAAGTCCCAGTAATTGAATCACTACCGGTTATTACTGCTGATTTAAGAGTACTAAAATTAGTACCTTTGTTGGCTGTCATTGTAATTATACCACCCTTGGATACAATTGTACCAGCTTCACTTTTGAAGGTTACACTATCACTAAGAGGTGAATCTGTAATGTCAAATCCATATTGATTAAATACCTTATATGTTGTATAACCAATTCCTATTGAAGGAGCAATTTCCATTTTATCTGAAGTTATAGTAATCTTACTTACCTTGGGACTTTCAGCTGCAGCCTCAGATGTAAACAACACTGAGTCTGCCTTTACGCCAGTTAATTTATCTTTTAGTAAAATATTAATTGTTTTATTAACATCAGCAGCAGAATTATACGTTATTGTACCAATTGATGTTTTTGGATCTAAGATTACTGTTGAGCTTACAGATGCAATCGCTTCTATTTGACTAGCTGGAATTTTTTTAGTAATATCATACCCGTATATATTTTTAACTTTATATTGGAATGTAGTTGTGTTTGGTCCAGTCTTTGTTAAGTTAGCATTATTTTGAATTTTATAATGAATTGTCATTACGTCAGGTGCTACAATGCTAATATCTGATATACCTAAAACATCTTCCGCTTTAGCATCACCTAAAGATAAGGTTGATTTTGCATATGCTCCATTAGATGCTAATAAGTCTATTGTAACAAATTGGTCAGTATCAGAGAAGTCATATGTTATTGTACCGGTTCCTGTTAGTGGATCTAAAATTATTGAACCACATGTGGAATTTATCCAGAAATTTTTCATCATCATCTCATAAGCTGGGACTGTCCCAGTAATATCCTTACCAGCTTTGTCTAATATTTTATACTTAAATGTAGCTTTATTTGCTGCTGTTCTTGTTAATTTAGTTGAGATCAAATCAATTTTACCTACTGATGAAGTTAATGTATCTCCAATTACTTGACCATTATTATATTTAATAGTTGAAATATCTACATACTCTTTATTCACTTGTGTCCCATCACTATTTTTTATCCAACCGCTATCGTCTGTTTTTATAAAAATATCACCTTTGTTTTTAGCTACTAAGTCACTAATTTGATTTGCATTTGCTGGATTATTTACAAAATCTAGCGTATACATACTATCTCCTATTACCACAGAGAAATTTAGAACATCGGTAAAGCTACCTAATCCCATTGCCATTACTGGTTTTGACAGCGTAACTATCAATAACACAAACCCCATTATCATAATTTTTTTAAAATTTTTCATTAATAAAACCCTCCTGTTTTATATATATCTTTATGCCTTCGAATAAAGACGCAATGAAAGCTATAAAAATATAAATTTAACAACAGCTTAGCACCCCGTTATTGTTAATAATTACATGGTAACACATTTTATGTTAAAATAATTCATTTCTGAATATTTTCACTTAATACTTTTTCCAAATTCAAAAACTTCATGTAATTTCTCTGCATAATTCATAGGACCATTTTTTTCCTTTCCAGTGATAATGATAATTCTTTTATCTTCCCATTTTAAATAGCTAGTTAAATTCAGTTATAATACCTTTTACTGTGCTATTATACTCATCACTATCTACAAGATTAATGTCCCTATTTAGCTTTATATGTAGCTTTTTACCATTGGTAAAAGTAATGGTACCTTCGGATGTACATATATCTATATTTGCAACCTGCACACCACCTTCAATTTGATAAACATTGTCTGAGATTGTATCTCTATTTTCAGTTGATACTGAAATATATCTATCTTCACCTATATTTCCTTCTACTAATAAATAAATTATTCCTAGTTCACATTTAGCTGCAACATAATTTTCATTATTAACATATACTTCTAAGCAATTGCCTAACCCATCTATTTCCCATTCTTTTAGGTTATGCTTATGTATTGTAACGAGTTTGTCACTTGAATACATTTTTCTTGTTAAGCTGTGATTAAATAGGTATTTAAATATAACTATTTCCTTTGTGGATAAATCTCTACTTATCATTTTTTCTATGTTCTCAAGTTCTTTTGTTAAGTCTTCATTTGATGAAATGTCAGCTTTAAACTGTTCTTTCGTCTCTGTTGGATATTTCTCTTTGCATTCTTTAATATGATTGTCTACCATATTTTCTAATAAAGCATTTAGAGCACCATTAAAATCATTCTTTAGTAATATCATTTCCATTTTTAAAACCCCTTTTTAATTTGATTTCTTCATGATTTCTTTAATTTCTTTATTATCTGAAATCATAAGTTCGAAAATATCAGTGTTTCTCTTTATAATAGATGATACATTTTCATAAATCTGCTTTTCTATATATTCTTCTGCTGAATTATCTCCATCTATCAAGCTATATATATATTCAAGCGTTTTATCTAAAAATGCGCATATGTCTTTTAGTAAATTAGTATCCTTGGTTTTATAACTTTCTAAACAAAAGGATACCGATTCCCTTATTAGTGAAACAGTACCACTACTTATTGTAGCTCCAGTTTCTAATATTAATAAATTCAATTCAATTTTTTTTAATTTCAGCAATATATCATCACTAAAGGAAACCATTAAATTTAGCGATTCTTTATCTAATTTCTTACTTGTAGGTATAGTTTTAATTATGCTTTCAAATGAATTGTTTTTTAAATATAAGTAGGCCGACACCCCTGTTATTAAATATATTATATTGATTACTAAACTTAACAAGCCATTGCCAAATATTGAAGAAACTACCGTTATACCGAATCCACTAATAAAAAATACTGAAAGTTTATTAAATTTATTTTTTATTTTATTGATTTCAAACATCAAAGTATTAGTAGTATTTTCTACTTTATTTGGTCTTAAGATTTTTATAAGCTCCTTGAATTTTTCTATCTCTAGATTATTCGAATTTTTTATATTTCGTAGCCTTTCTTTTTCATCTAAAGAATTTTGGATATCCTTTTTTTTAGCATTTTCAACTTCTAATTGTTGATCTAATAACTTTTGGGCCTCTTTTTTTCTCTTATCATCAAATTGTAATAATTCTTCTTTTTTCACTTTTTTAAAATCATAAAGTTCCTCTTTAGTCATTTTAAGATACCTATCTTCTGTTACAAATAAGGAAGCATAATATGTCATTAGTTTATTTGAATCATTGAATATAGTATAAATAGGTTCTTCTTTTTCTTCATTCATTTTAAAGACAGAATATACTTCACCTTCTACTAAATCATCTATATCTAAAACGCCTATATACACTACATCTTTTATAGATTGCATTAACCTATGCGTTGGATAAAAAATTTGATCAGGCACAACTATTTCAACTCCACCTTTTTCATTTATAACCCTATAGCAAGGTAATGTATTAAAGTCATATTCATATGTATATTCAGTTGTTGTATCAAGTACAATATATTCCTTTTCTTTTATAAATTCAGCTTTTTCTGTACGACATGTTTTTAATTCTAAATATTCTCTTTTCATAAATAATACCTCCTTCAAAAGGAAAACTAATTCATTCTATTATACTTGTTAAAATCACTATTAGTGCAATATTTTTTTTATTTACGATTATTATTTCTATTTATAACATTTATTTACATAATCTAGCATTAACTATAATTACCTTTTTATATTTTAACGACATATTAAAAACCCCGAGCTATTAGTCTCGGAGTGTATTAATAATAAATATTTATTTTACGTGAATTGTAGATCCTATAGGTATATTATCATAAATATATTTTGCGTTTTCAAGGGCGAGCCTTATACATCCATGTGATTCAACTGCCCCTAAATTACCATCTATCACGTTTCCGCTTTTGTCATATAAAATACTATGGAATAAATAATTACCGCTAATTTGAGTAAAATACTTGCAATAAACAGGTGCAGCGTCCGTACCTGATTTGAAATTTAGTCCCTTAATACCAACGCGGAAATACCCAGTTACAGTTGGAGTTTCAGCTTTACCAGAACCACAAGAAAAGGTATTAATTAATTTCCAATTATGCATTGATCCATAAAAAACATAAACTCTTTGCTGCGATAGATCTACTAAAATATAATTATTCGTAGAACTTGTATTCTCACCACTATTTAATTTACTTTCATAAGTCGATTTTACATCAACATCATTTACGCTTAGTAGCGATTGAGTGGCTGACTTGTACATATTGTCCTTTGTAGGCGTTTTGTACATAACATCTATTGTTTCAGCAGTTGCCTTACCACTAGGTATAAGATTATGTCTTTGTTGAAAATCCATAACTGCGTAGATTACACCTTCACCATAATCACCATCCAAAACAACATTATAACCGTACTTTTTTAGCCTAGTTTGTATCCTTATAACATCTTCCCCCTTATCAGATGCTTTTATTATAGATTTATCTGGTCTCTCACTATCGAGTTCAGCTTTAGTTTTAGTTTTATGAACAGTCTTAGTCTTACTACTTGATACTATTAAAGAATTTTTTTTAATAATAGCATTGGACTTTATTTTATAACCAATGCTAGCTCCAATTACCATCATACCAATAATTGCCAAAATAATAGTTTTTTTATTTCTCATACTTCTCATATTATGCACTCCCACCACTCTAATCAGTTTTACAATAGTTAATACCCTAAGACTGATTAGAATTTCACATTTATACCATACTATAAACGCTTCTCATAACCTTTTAGTTGCAGCAAAAGTGCAATAATATAAATATATTATTTTAAATCTTGAATTTCTTTTATTATAGAAGGAAGTGCCTCTATAATATGATTTGCATTTACACAAAACATTTTCTTTGAAAGTTTATCCCCAGAGTATCCGTGAATGTATGCACCAATACATGCTGCAGTCATTATGTCATAACCTTGAGATATAAAAGATGCTATAATACCCGTCAAACAGTCCCCCATTCCACCTGATGCCATTGCGCTGCTCCCAGTAGGATTAATTTGCACTGTTTTACCATCTGTAATTATTGTATTAAATCCTTTAAGTAACAAAACAACATTGTGTTTCTTTGCAAATTCTTTTGCTATGTCTATTTTGTTTTTATTTATTTCATCTATTGAAAACCCTGATATTCTTGCCATTTCCCCCATGTGAGGTGTAAGAACTATCTGGCATTTATTGTTTTTAAAAATTTCAAGATTCCCTTCAAGTACGTTTAAACCATCCGAATCAATTACAACAGGACATTTAGAGTTCAATAAAACTTTATTTAGTAAATTTAAAGTGCACTTATTATTCCCGAGTCCTGGACCAATTGCAATAGAATCACTTTTAGTTATTAAGGAATCTAATCTTATTTCATCATTAGTTGATGCAGTCATAGCTTCAACTAATTTTCCACTTAGTATATTTCGAATTGAGCTATCACATCCTAACGTAACAAGTCCTGCACCACTTCGGACAGCAGCCTGAGTTGAAATATACGCAGCACCTGTAAAACCTGGTGATCCTGCCAAAATAAGTGTTCTTCCATAATCACCTTTATGTGAATACTTATTTCTTTTCTTAATTAACCCTTTAATAAAGTCTATATCCATTATGTATTCATCCTCATGAAATTTATCCACTACAGCTTTTGGTATTCCAATCTTCTCAATAACGATTTCTCCAGTAATGGTCTCCGCGTCATATGAAATAAAACCCTTTTTATAAAGTTCAAATGTAACTGTTTTATTACTTCTAATACAATTACCCATCACTTTCCCACTATTACACTCAAATCCTGATGGGACATCAATTGATAAAATATACTTACTATTCTCATTCATAATAGTAATTGCTAAAGAATAAATACCTCTAACTTCTCTAGATAATCCGGTTCCAAAAATTGCATCAATAGTAATTTCGCATTGAATTATGCTTTCCTTTAAAATTTCAAGCTCCTCATTGTTATTTACTTCTATTATTTTCGCACCCATATTTCTTATAATATTAAAATTTACCAGTGCATCTGCACTCATATTTTCATCTGAGCCAAGAAAAAATACTTCCACATAATCCCCTTTATTTAAAAGATGCCTTGCTACAACAAAACCATCCCCACCATTATTCCCACTAGAGCAAACAATTACGAATTTTTTATTATTTGCTGGTATATTTTTCATTACCTTTAGTGCTGCATTTTCCATTAGTATAATACCTGGAATCCCTAAAACGTCTATACAATAACGATCAATCTTTCTCATTATCTGTGCTGTTGCGATTTTCATTTTCATTTCCCTCCAAAACTGCAAAAACAATTGCATTTCTCTCAATTTTAATAATATCAGTTTCAATTACTAGTTTCAATGGCTCATATTCAGAATTTAAAATTCATTTTATCATCAATATTAATCTATAGGTCTTTTCTATAAACTACATTTTGTTTCATATTGAATGCAATGTCGAAATTTGCAGAATGATTATCGCTAATCACGACATATTCTTACAATATAACTCCATGTTTAGATGTATAATTAAAAATTGGAATTGACTAGTTTTGATAATATGTAGAAGATAAAACCATAAAAAAGAATAAAGGTGGGTTATTACTACAGATTGTGATTTATCCAAAATAGAAATGTGGACAAGCCTATCATATATGTAAGGCTAAACTGTAGTTCGCATAAATAAACTAAAAATTATATCGGAGGTAACTTATGAAAAACAAAATAGCTTTTGTATTAACATTAATAATAATTTTAAGTTGTAAAATAGCACCTGCCAAGTCACAAACTCAACAAATACCAGTATTTATGTATCACATGTTAACAACTGACTCTCATAGAACAAATAATTTAACAATTTTACAATCAGCATTCCGTTCACAAATGAACTATCTAAAAACAAATGGCTATACTACGATAACAATGGACCAATTTTATGCTAGCATGTCTAAAAAAATTATATTACCCGCGAAATCAGTCCTAATAACATTTGATGATGGATATATAAGTAATTATAAATTAGCATATCCTATATTAAAGGCGAATAAGCAAAAGGCTACGCTATTTATGATATCCCATGAAGTAGGCAGAACATCTGATTCAATGAATGCTAAACAACTACTAGAGATGGATATTAACGGATTTAGAGTAGAAAGCCATACAGATTGGCATGAAAATTTGGGCAGCTTACCCTATGCAAAACAACTAAATGCAATAAGGGCTGCAAAAACATCATTAGAAAAATTATTAGGAAGAAAAGTGATGTATTTGGCGTATCCATGTGGTTCGTATAATACTAATACAATTAAAGCAGCCCATGCAGCAGGATGCAACTTAGGACTAACCACAAATGAAGGATTCACTTCAAGATTAGATAACCCATATAGAATAAATAGGATATACATGGGTCCGTCAGACAACTTAAAAACTCTAAAACACAAACTTGAATATGGCAAACAATTAATGTGGCATATCAATACATACTTACTATAGTTATAAAAAATAAAAAAGCTTAGCGTAATCGCTAAACTTTTTTACTTGAAACCATTATACAGATAATATTTTTGGCCAATTACAGGTGTTAGTTTTTTCATTTTTTATCTTTGTTCCTTCACATTCTATCTTTAGTAATGTCATTTCTTTTATAAATTCCATTATTCCCATTGCTATTAAAGCACTGCCTATAACTCCTACTATAATATCTGATCCCATATAATTCTTTCATCTCCTAAAACGTCTCATAATTTTAACTTTTAACCTAAGATAAAATTATACTATGACCTATAAGAGCTTAGCAAATATTCAAATTGACGATAATACGTTTACTTAGTTAAAATCATTTAAAATAATGTTAATTGCTATTATATTCAGAAATTATAATTATCTTTTTTAACTGCTTTTATAGTTAGGTTGTATGTACCCAAGATTGATACCTTTTATAACAGCCTCTAATGATGAAGAAACCTCTAATTTATCAAATATATGCTGTATATGGTTAGAAATAGTACGCTCACTAATGTGAAGCATATTAGAAATTTCATTTCGCTTATATGGATAGCATAATAACTGTAGAATTTGTATTTCTTTCGGTGTTAATTTTTCTATATATTTTATATTTGCAGAAAAATAATTCTTTCCATTATTTATATCAACTAATATTTTTAAAAGATTGTCCGGCATTATATTCTTATTTATAAAACCTTTTGCCCCAATTTTTTTGGCTTCATATCGATAAACCGGCAAATCATAACCAGTCAACATTACAATTTTATTATCAGGAAAATTAGTAAGAATAGATTTAGCAAGTATTAATCCATCTTCATTACTTATATTGCTCAAATTTATATCAATTAAAATAATATCTGGTTGTTTTTTTTGTATAATTGATGTAACTTGTGTAATATCTTGCAAAGAATAAAAACTTTTTATCTCTTTATAATCCTGAAAAACAATTTCTAAACTTTTAGCAAATAATGCATGATCATCGATTAATAAAATATTCATAAGAATTATCCCCTCTCATAGTAATCTGAATAGTAATACGTAGTCCAGAAGGTTTTTTTGAATCTATTTGTATACAACCACCAAGTAATCGTACTTGCTCCTTAATAGAAGCCAATCCTTTATGCTTTTTAATATCTACATTCTCTATATTATCTAATCCAATTCCATTATCTTCTACAACAAGCTCTACTTTTTCTTTTTTTTGAGATAAAAACACGTCTATTTGTATACATTTTGAGTGTTTAAAAGCATTTCTCACTAACTCTCTTAACATGCGATATAGAATTAAGTTATATGGTTCTACCAAAAATAGATTATCATCGCAAACAAATGAAATAGAAATCTTTTTTCTATGATATGTTTCCTTTATCATTTCTAGTAAATTACTAATATTTTCTTTTGAAGTAAGTGTTTTTAACATAATAGGATGATATTCTTGCATTTCTTCTCTAATGGAATTATTTAAAGCTTCAAGCGTTTCAACTACTATTTCTTTTACCTGCGGTTTATCCAATTTATATATCATGTTTTTGATTGATAATAAATCCTGCAACACTTCATCATGTAGATAATTAGAAAAATCATTCTTTATGTTTTCTTCTTTGTATATTTGTATAATATTGTTCATATAAAAATTTTCTTGTGTCATTTCAGAATTTCTAGTTTCTCCATTTAAAAATCTTTGCTTTATTTCACTATATAACAAAGTTAAATAAAATGAAACAAACCAAACAACACAATGCAGCAAAAGAAAATAACTCAATATGCTAAAATGCAATATAATTCCTATAATAACTGCAAAACACAGCAAACAAACAGATAATAAAATATTTATTTTAGAATTTAATACATAACCATTTAAATTAATATGATTTTTTTTTACTATACCATGAACACTAAACAACGGTAAAGCTACAATTATATAAAGACCACAATTTTCCACGTAATTGGCTTGTTTTGCGAAAATAAATACATAAATCATATATGGAACAATTATGGTAGATATAGAAGAAATCAAATGTTTACGCTCTTGTTTCAAAACAAAAAAGAACCTGCTTCTATTTTTAAATAATACATAAATAAAACAAACAAAGTTTAAAATCCATTGTAACATAAACATAACATAAAAAAGTTTAGTATTTAACATAGATAGCAATGTTAGAAAACAGCATATTTTCAAAATAATATTTATTCGCTTTTTATTGTTATAAACACAATCTTGAAAAATAAACATCAATAAAAACTGAATTATCTCATATGGTAAAAAAACATATAATGGTGTTGCTAAAAAAATAAATATTTTTTCTTTACTTCTAAGTAATAAAAAAACCCAAGAAAGGAATAATAATAGATTAGAAAATTGTGATAAAACATAACTTCCTTTTAAGTTAATAAACTGTATATAAATGGAGTAAAGAAGCATCAATGAAATAATAGTCAATGGCATAATGCTAGATGCTTCCTTATCAATATTTTGTAAATATTCATGACACAAAAATAAAATTATTAATAATTGATTCAGTAAAATAAATACCTGCTTTCTCTGATATCTCGATTTCATAAATTTATCCTCACAGTTAAATTGATAATATAATCACTATCTTGGTTTTATTATACAATTGTTATTTAAATTGTACAATATATTATGGTTAGGTGTTTCATGAGTGAAAAGCACAATTTCACTCCTTATTGTTTAATATTATTCTATAACATGAATACTTTGTAATTATATAATATATAACATATATTATTGTGAATATGCCAATTGAAGCAAGTATGGGTAGTATAAATGTACTGCTTTTCCCTAGTAAATTTGGTATTAAAGCAACAAAACATTCTAAAGCAAAAATGCTATGAATAACGCCTAATAAATACGGAATACTAAAAAACACTAAAATTTGCTTACTAATAATTTTTTTTATTTCTTTATTTTTATATCCCATTTTCTTTAGAATGTAAAACTCTCTTTTATCGTTTGTAATCCCTGAAATACTATGAAAATACAAAATACTTCCTGTAGCAATAAAAAAGATTGCTGTAGCAAATGTAATTAACAAAAGGGATACACTATTAGCACTAATGTATTCATATTGTTTTTGGTATGAACTGACAAAATTGTTATTATTCTTAAACATAGGGGCAAGTTGCTCATATACTTCTTTATTATTTCTCATATTTTTTCCGAAAACGCTCATAATCTCATTCGTATGTAGTTTCAATTTAGAGGTTTTTGTATAAAGCTCATCAGAAATAACAAGTGTTCCTAGACTGTTGACAAATCCAATTGGATTTATCAATGTGGTTTCCACTACATTTACATTTATGGTTTTATGATTTGCAAGATTTAAGGAATATACTTTTCCTATGTCTATATTTTTTTTATCATATGTATATTTAACAAGAGTACAATCGTTCCCACTTATATTTTTAATAGATAGCTTTTTCCCTTGTAACTGTATCAAATTAATATAATCGGATTTAGAAATTAAATCAAAACTGTGTTGTTGCTTAGCACTATATTCAAAAGGAAGGTTATCAGTTGAAGAAGTTACTTGAATTAAAGAAGTTTTTTTATAATCTATATTTTTTCCTCCTACTGTTTTTTTCACAATATCAATTACTTTATCTACCTGATTTGCGCTTTTGATATGGAATTCAATAGCTGCAGGAATTACACGTGAAAGGCCAGCATAAGGATAATATATTGAGAGTATTGCCGAACCTAGTATACTCAATGTTGCCGCTGATAGTAATGTCAATATAATTAATGCTTTTGCATTTGATCGTATACGATAAATAAATTTTGGAATTGTAATTATATTTGTTTCCTTATAAAAATATCCTTTTTTCTTTTTTAATTTTAATATAGCATAAGGAATGAAAGAATGTATAAAAAATATTGTTCCTACGACTACAGATATAAGTGTAATCATAGCCATAGGTCCGAATCCTACTGTAACCCAAAACGAATCCTTTCCCCTTGTTATATCTAGCGCTGTTACATAACCAAGTATTAATAATATAACTCCTAATACTGCTAGCCATATTTTTACCTTTATTTGTTGTTCTACTTTTTTACCCAATCGAACTAGTGTTAGTAATGAACTTTTCTTTAAAAATTTCCAATTTGATAAAAATAAAACAAATAGAACAACCAACACGAATCCACTGGCAACGTAAACAGCGTTTAAATTAATTAACGGTATTTTTGAAGCATCTATTTGCAAATCTAAAAGATGTACAATCCCTATAATAATGATTTTATGAAGAAATGATCCAAAAAATATTCCTATACCAAGTGCACTGATACAAATAAAAAAATTCTCAAATGAAAGCAACCGTGTCATTGTAGACTTTCTATATCCTAATAAAGAATAAATTCCAAGTTCTTTCATTCGTCTTTTCATAAAAAAAGTATTGGCATATGACATATAAAACAATACAAATCCCATGATTAATATTGCTACAGCTTTGGACATCATTTCTACTCTGCCATCAGTAGATATCCGTTCCATTATGACTTCATTCATGGCAAAAGAAATAAAACTAAAAAACACCATAAAAACAAATGATACTGAAAATAAATAAAGAGAATAGAACAAAAAATTCTTTCTTATATTTTTCTGCGCAATACTTAATAAGTTCATATTTTTAATTGCCTCCTCGTGTAATGTAGCATCATTAGTTTTCCCCCAGTTTTGCAACTTCTTTTAAAATCTCCTCAAAGAAAAGCTTTCTTTCGTTCCTGCATTTTTGTAATTTTCTAACGATTTGTCCATCCTTAAATATAATAATACGACTTGCATAACTTGCAGCATACGCATCATGTGTTACCATTAGAATAGTAGTTTTTAATTCTTTGTTCACTTCCTCTAATTTATGAAGCAACGCTGTGGCAGAATTTGAATCTAGTGCACCGGTAGGCTCATCTGCAAACAAAACACTAGGATTTTTTATGATAGCTCTTGCTGCAGCAACACGTTGCTTTTGTCCCCCAGACAATTCACTTGGATATTTAGATAATATATCGCTTATACCAAAACGCTCGGCTATTTGATGCACAGAAGATTCAATATCTTTTGGAATCTTATGTAGTAAAGTAAGTGGTACTGCTATATTTTCTGTAACTGTTAGACTATCCAGTAGAAAATATTCTTGAAAAATAAATCCTAAATTACATTTTCGAAAATCAGTAGCACTATTATCATTTAGTGTATTAATATTTACACCATTTATAATAATGTCTCCACTTGTAAAAGTATCAATAGTTGAACATACATTTAATAAAGTAGTCTTTCCTGATCCTGAAGCCCCCATTATAGCAATAAATTCTCCAGTCTCAATTTGTAAAGAAACCTTATTTAATGCTGGCTTTTGATTATTGTCATAAATTTTTGTAACTTCTTTAGCTGTTAATAATGTTGTCATAGTCATTTCCCCTTACTTTCTAGTTTTAATGATAATTTTTTTACAATTAACGCTTAATTAATTTTCCATAAAGTATCAACGACCTGAATGTTTCTATGATCTAATATTATGGGAGTGTTCGTATTTATAAGTATACATTTCCCAGCATTAAATTTCGTGAGTAAAAAGCGCATACTAGAATATTTATATTAATGAACCTTACGTAAGCCTTAAAATAAAAGCTCAAAAAAAACAGGCTTATCTAATTACGTTTCTTGATGACGTAACTAGGCTAAGCCTTTATGGAGAATTCTTTTTTTACACATGTATCAGCTGTACGATAAATAACCTGTTACATTAGAATATTTTATTCGAATCCTTTAAGATAGTTATTACTTCATCAATACTGCTTTTATACAATTGTTAACGTAGTTATTATCTTCAAGCTTATCCTGTACTTTACTTTTCCATTCCTCTTTTTTTAATAAACCCGGTAACTCTCGCCCATACCACTTTTCAACATCCAAGCGTGAGACTTTATATGCTGAACCAGTAAAGTTGTAATTTATTACTTGAAGATTCTCAATCAGAGCAAATGCAACAGTAGAATTGTATATCAAAGCTTTATTCACCTTATTTTCATTAATATTTGCTATAGTATCATTATATTTTACTTCTGCTGTTAACTTATTTGGAAATAACTCAAAAGACATTTTAATATTACTTAATGGCAATTTGTGAAATAAATTAGTTATATTGCTCGAATTACCCATATATTTGCTTTTATATTTCATAACACTATTTAAGTCATGTGTTATAGGATTTTGCTGCTGCAGCATATACTGATTATTTTTCTGATTATTCTTTGGTATAACAATAAACTGAACCAGTCCAAATAAAACTATCCCTATTATTGCTAAACCAATTATTATATTATTCCTCGTTTTCATTGTCTTCACCCACCTCATATTTTAATATTAGTTTTGGGGCTAAATTAAAAATCAATGGAATTATGATTGAAATAAGTGGAATACCGTATCCTATTGCCAATTCAGCAAATTGGTATGGACCTGTTATACTAATGGGTCTTGAGAACCAAATGTTACTTCCAAACTGGATTGCAGTGATAAAAAGAGTATAAACTACAATAAACAATAACCACATAATCCAAGCAATTTTTTTAACTTTAAACGCCGATTGTATATTAATAAATGATTTACACTTACGATATTCAGATTCTTTTTTTGAGTTTAATAGGAAATACTTTATTCCAATTGCAATACTGCAAATAAATAGAAATATATTTAATATAAATCCTACTCTAATAATTAAACCAGGTATTGTTATTATCCATGCTATTATAGAATAAAGTAAACCTATTTGTATATATTCAAGATTATATTTATTTATATATATTTTTATGTTTCCGTCAATAAGGTAATCTATACTGTTAATGCTTCCTTTGGCTTTTTTAATAGCCTCGCTGTGATCTATGCCATTTGCAGTTAAATCATCAACCTTTGCCTCAAGGTTACTCAAAACCTCATATTTCAATTCATTAATCTGTTTACTTGATTTATAGTTGCTAAAAATACTATCAACATGATTTTTTAAACTATTCATCCCCATTATCCCTCCCTTTTAATAAGTTTATCTATTAAATCTCTTGCTATCTTCCAATCTGAAAGTGATTTTTCATAATTTTCTTTACCAAGTTCTGTAATCCTATAATACTTTCTTCTGCCACCCTGGCTTTCACTTCCCCAATAAGACTCAACAAGTTTTTGTGATTCAAGCCTTTTTAAACTTGTATATAATGAAGGTTCTTTTAATTCATATTTTCCTTCACTATTTTTTGAAATAGCTTTAATGATTTCATATCCATAGTTATCTCCATCACATATTACTCGAAGTATTATTGAATCAATGTTACCACGAATTAATTCACTACTGATATTGATTTTATTCATTATGTTCACCTCGTAATTATACTTTAACGCATATTACTACGTGTGTCAATGTAATATGTATCATATACTAATTAATTCATAAGAAATGTAGTTTAAATATTTAGTTATCATAAACCACTTCAGGTGAAGGGGGCTCAACGGGTTCAAGGCTTGATAGGGAAGTTTATAAAAGTTTTGGCAACAGTGGTGGGAGTGGTTCGGGTTTTAGTAAAGATGAGGATGTAACTTATACAATTAAATGTAATGGAAAGAAAGGAAATATTATAAATGAACTCCCTCTTTAATTAAGGGGAGTTCATTTATATTATCCTATCATAATTGCAAATGTTCTTTTACTGTTAATCAGTTGAGTGCTTTAATCTGTTCTAGGATTAGAAATTTTACTTTTAAATGCTTTCGTACTATCTGAAGCACTTATCCATACCCTATGTAATGAAAGTATACCATTCTTTTTAGAGGACCATCCCTTTTCAGTGGTGAAAGCCATTTTGTAACCGGCTTCTTTCAATGCCTCAATTGCACTTTTGTTGTACCCACCATAAGGATATGCAAAAAAATCTATTGTTTTATTTAATGTTTTTTCAAGATATTTTTTAGATTGAATTAACGTTTTTAGTTGGTTATCCTTAGAAATCAATTTTAAATTATCATGATGTACAGTATGGCTTTCTATATCCATACCATATTTATCCATTTCTATAAGTTGTTTAGATGTTAGCATGTTGCTATGTACATCAGTAAGAGAAGTAATAACAAAAATTGTTGCTTTAAATTTATATTTTTTTAGAATAGGAAACATAGCAGTATAATTATTATCATATCCATCATCAAAAGTAATGACTACCGATTTTCTAGGTATTGGAGTATTATTCATAAGGTACCCATACAAATTTGTAAGTGTTATAGTATAATAACCATTATCCTTTAAATATTTCATTTGCTCCTCAAATTTTTTAATTGGAATACAAATGGGATTACCTTTATCATAGCTAATTGAGTGGTACTCTAGAACCGGGATACTCTTCCCATAAGGTTTAATATCAGTAGTATTGTCAAACCCAGGTATTGTAGATGTTTCAATTGGTTTAGCTACAGTTACAGGTGTAGCTACAACAGTTGGTTTAACAGGGTTTGTTTTTTTTATTGTAGTTGATGTAGCTCTTGAGCACCCAACGATAGAGAGTACAAAAATAAATATAAATATAAAAGATAATTTCTTTTTCACAGCAATTCACTCCTTTTTACTATATTTTAATTAAATTACAATATTAAATATATATTACTTATTATATAATATTTTATAAATATATACAATTTAATATTTATAAAATTAAACAGCTAAAGCCCATTAAAATTTAGGGCTTTAGCTGTTTAAATAATTTATTTCTCAATAAATTGTATTAATTCTTTATTAAACTTGTCACGCTCTTCATAGAACAATCCATGTCCGCTATATTCAAATGGTACAAGTTTAGCATTTTTAATTCCTTGTTTCATAACTTCAGCTAACTGGAATAAGCAAACTTTATCATGTATACCATGAAGAATTAATGTTGGGACATTTATTTTTTCTAAATCACAAAACAACTCTTCATCTCTAAAAGTTGTGGCACAATCTGACGTTGCCCATCCTGCTGCTTCAAGACCTAAATTAAAAAACCAATCTTGTAGAGGCTGAGTAGCGTACTGGAACAAAAATATATCTCCAAAATCTCTTAGCATTTTAGGTCTGTCATTATATGTTTCTTGAATAAGTTTTGTTACCGTTTCCTTAGGCAACCCATACGGAAAATTTGGACGCTTAGTTAAACTAGGCGCCGCTGCCCCAAAGAGAGCAAGTTTGGATACCCCATAACCTTTATGACGAGCCATGTATCTAATAGCAGTTGCTCCCCCCATAGAATGTCCACCAAGAGTGAAGTTTTTTAAATTAAGAGCTTCGACTACACCTCTTATATCATCTGATAATGTATTATAATCGTATCCACTTATAGGCTTATCCGACTTACCAAACCCTCTAGTGTCAATTCCAATACATCTATATCCCATTTTAGGAAGTACATTAAACTGATATTCATATGCTTTATGATTTAATGGCCAACCATGTATAAACAAAATTGTTTTCTTCCCTCTTGGATTTAAATCTTCAACAAAAATTTTAACATCTGGTTCTACCTGAATATAATATTCCAACGCCTAATCCCCTCCACAATAAAATGCTATTTACTAATAGCTTATGCACTTATAGAGAGATCTGGTACATTAAAATAATAATTTTAATTTTTATGTGCTAGAAATCGGCTCTTAATTTAACTATTATATAAAAAATAAACCCAATAACACCTAGTTGTTATTGGGTTCATTATATAAATTTTAAATTGATAATTTTGCTATTTTTAAAGCACTCGTGAGGCTTTTAGTTGATGCTATAAACCCTGCCTTGTGACAAAAGATAGCATCATCTATTTTTATTATTGAATTTATCTCATCACTTGATTTTCCTCTAATTGACTCAACTAAATCTTTTCTTGCTTCAAAAGTCCCCGCAGTTTTCTTTACAGTTTGAATCTTATACTCCGCGTTATTATCCCCAGGCGAAATAACAAACAGTACCTCACAGTTTATATCTATTTTAAGTAACTGTTGAAGCCAAGGACAACCATTTTTCAAAACCATTATTTCATTAACCTCTCTATTTTGAAATCCTTTATTTACTATATCCCTTGCTTTTATAACAGAAACCTGTCTGCTTATTATCCGTTTTATAACAACAATTGCAAATCCTACTGCTTCTTCAAATGCATCATCTTTGGATGAATCATCATCCCATGTAGGATTAAAATTTTGTATAATATCACTTATTGAAGTTACTTTAAATTCCGATTTAGAATCTATGCCATTATCTATAGCATCAATCCCCTGCACTAAAGTCTTATCAATATAATCAAAAATTGATATTATATCATCTTCATCAAACTCGGAATTAAACTTTTGTATTACTCTAGAACCAAACTCTCTCCAAACTAGTCCTGACGCGGCATATGGAATATTATTTTCTCTTATTTCTTTATCTAATTGATGGTGATCAAATTCTCCTAGAGATATGTCATAAACAAAATCTAGTTTTTTAAGTACCTCTTCATCCCTTGTTCTGATTACCTTTATATCTCCTAATAATAATCTAAGTATAGCTGTAGCCATAACATCATCTGCATGAAATTTACCACTATGTGTTCCTAAAGTTTTAATATTCTTTTCATTTATCATCATTTACCTCTTTCGTATTTATATTATAAATTAACCATTTTAAAAAATAAAGCCTCAAGCTAGTTTACTCTAAGCTTAGGCCTTTAACGACATTTCAGAAGGAAAGTCTCCTACTTCTATAAGTGGGAATTAACTATCTTAGCAGAAATAAAACTTCAGTGGTAGTATAAATTTCCTTCTGAAGTCGTTAATGCATCTTCTTCGAAGCTGTTGCAGCGACCCAGGAGATAATTAAACAACATACTATAACTTTAAATTTCTTCACTCCCTAGTAATATTGGATTAAGTGGAGTTATCGTAGAAATAGCATGTTTATATACCATCATTTGTTTTCCGTCGCAGTTTAATACTACAGTGAACGTATCAAAACCAGTTACATTGCCCTTTAATTGAAAGCCATTTATCAGATATAAAGTAACTTGTATTTTATTCTTTCTTGCCTCATTTAAAAATATATCTTGCAGATTATTAGTAAATTTGCTCACAAATGTTCCTCCACAATTGTATTTTAATTTTATAAAAACAGCTCATTAAGACTAATTCAAAAGGGTTAACTTACTCTTTATGTAGTCTACAATCTCATCATCACTAGTAAAATCATCTTTATTAATCCAGTTTACTCTTGGATCTTTTCTAAACCAAGTAAGTTGCCTTTTAGCATAATTTCTACTTCCTTGTTTAATCTTCTCTACAGCCTCATTTAAGGATATTTCATCATTTAAGTAATATAATATCTCTTTGTAACCTATACCCTTCATTGACTGCATATCTGCATTATAGCCCATTTTCTTTAATTTTATAACTTCATCAACTAAATTATTTTTCATCATAATATCTACGCGTAAATTTATCCTATTATATAATTTTTGTCTATCCATATTTAATACAAAATAATGTACATTATAAGGAATATCCAAAATGTCTTGCTCCTTTGCAAATTCACTCATAGGTTTACCACTAACCTTGTATACTTCTAAAGCTCTAATAACTCTTTTCAAATCATTAGGATATAGTTTATTGTATGTTTTTTCATCAATGTCTTTAAGTAAGTTATGGACATATTCTTTCCCATTTTCCTCTGCAAGTTTTGTAAGATGCTCTCTATATGCTTCATCTTTATTGGTATCCGCAAAACTGAAATTATAAATTAATGAATTTATATAAAACCCAGTTCCACCAACGAGCATTGGGAGTTTATTTTTGTTAGTTATATCGCAAATGGCCTTCTCTGATCTTTCTTTAAAATCGGCTACGCTAAAAGCAACACTTGGCTCTATTATATCCAATAAATGATGAGGAATTCCCCTCATCTCCTCAAATGAAATCTTAGCAGATCCAACATCCATATATTTATATATTTGCATTGAATCAGCTGATATAATCTCCCCATTTAGCTCTTGTGCAAGCTTTATAGATATTTCTGTTTTACCAATACCTGTAGGCCCTGCTAAAATAAATAAATCTTTCATATCTTCACCTTTTCTATTGTATTCTTTTAAACTTTTTTTCTAATTCATTAAGTGTAATTTTTATTATTGTAGGTCTTCCATGTGGACAAGTAAAAGGCTCATTGATGTATCTTAGATCATTAATTAATTTATTCATTTCTAAATCTGATAACAGATTATTAGCCTTTACAGCCGCTTTACATGCAAGCGTTGCTATACGAGTATATTTAATTTGTATTGTTTCACCACTACCCATATTTTTCAAGTTATCTAATATCTCATTAAAAAGATCTTTAATATCTGGTTTACCAAGGATTATAGGAACTTCCTTTATACTAATTGTATTTTCCCCAAATTCAATAATATTAAAACCAGTATTATTAAACACAACTACATTTTCACTATAATAAGCATAATCATCCACGCTTAGTTCTATTACAGTTGGTACTAATAAAATTTGAGACACTACCTGCGCGTTTTTAATTTCTTTTTTATATTTCTCAAATAATACCTTTTCATGAGCTGCATGTTGATCAATTAGGTAAAGTTCATTATATGCCTCACCAATTATATAAGTTTTATTAAATTGTCCTATAATTCGCAGCTCTGGAAACTTTGAAATTTTAGAAACTTCGTTTGATGTTGTGATTTCACCCGTCTCCTGATTAATATTACCACTTTCTTTGACATTTTCACTTATGCTTTGTACTTCACTTACAAATTCACTATCTAAATTACTTGTAACTTTTGGAATGCTTGAATGTGCATAAGAAGACTCCATAAAACTATCTGCTTCATTTTCATTATTTTGCCTTTTATATTTAAAGTCTATTGGAATTTGAACACTCTTTTCCAGTTCCTCTTTGACTTTTTCATCTATAATTATTCTATTAAAATCATAAACATCTTTTTTTATGGTGTTCTTTTCAACTTCTTTTGCACTATTGTTTTCATTCTCATTTCTTTTTTCATTATTATCATTATTTTTATCATCATCTTCTGTAACGTCAAAATTGCCTCTTAGACTATCAGCAATTGCTGTATGAACTGCATCAAAAACAAACTTAAATATTGCTTTATCTTCCTGAAATTTAATTTCAGTTTTTTGTGGATGAACATTTATATCTATATACTCCGGAAAAATATCTAAAAATATAACAAAGAACGGAAATTTATTAATAGTCAAAAAAGATTTAAAAGCATTTTCCACAGCAGCGGTAATTAAACCACTTTTAATATACCTTTTGTTAACAAAAATACTTTGCCTGTTACGGCTTCCACGACTTATCTGTGCATTACCAATATACCCATGTACGGACATTACGTCATTATACTTTTCAAAACTCGTAATATTATCCGCAACCTCTTTGCCATATATGTATCTAATAGTGTCACGAGGCTGTGTAGAACTAAAAGTAGAAAATACCTTTTTGTCATTATTTGACAATTTAAAAGAAATTTCATTATTAGCGAGTGCTAGTCTTCCTAAAATATCCGATATTAAAGCAGATTCTCTTTGTGGTGATTTTAAAAATTTTTGTCTTGCTGGTACATTAAAAAACAAATCCTTAACTTCTATTGTTGTCCCAACATTACATCCAACTTCTTTAATGTATAGTACATCACTTGATGACTGAGATATTTCCATGCCAAATGGAGACTCTTTTGTTCTACTATTTAACAACGTCCGAGATACTGAAGCTATACTAGGTAATGCTTCTCCCCTAAACCCTAATGAATGTATTTTATATATGTCTTCAACATATTTTATTTTACTAGTAGCATGAGGTAAAAAAGCTTTTTCTATATCATCTGCATGAATACCCGAACCATCATCAATTACCTTTATATTTTTTTGACCGCCCTCTAATATTTCTATAGTAATATTTTTAGCACCTGCATCTATACTATTTTCAACTAATTCCTTTACTACAGATGATGGCCTTTCTACCACCTCACCTGCAGCAATTTTATTTGAGGTTTCAACTTCTAATATATTAATTCTCATAATAAATCACATCCTTTGCTACTCTTATAATAACTCATACATCATAATAGTAGCTTCGTTATCATTATAACAACTTTGCCCTATTAACTAATTCATATAACTTATTAAAACCATCCATAGGTGTTAGATTAAGAATATTTATATTTTTAATTTCTTTTAATATATTATCCTTTTCTATATCTGTAAAGCTTATTTGAGTAACCTCATCTTGCACTATATCAGCTTCATAAGTTACCGCTGATTCTTTCTCCACAATATTTTCCTCATTAACTTTGTCACTTGACTTAATAGATTTATCTACTTTTTCAGGTTTCTTGTTAATAAAGTTAATTTCCGTACTAGTATTATTTTTTTCTAGTGAAGTTAGGATCTCATTCGCCCTATTTATTACATCTTTTGGTAACCCTGCTAGTTTAGCTACCTCAATACCATAAGACTCATCAGCACCTCCAGGTACAATTTTCCTTAAAAATACAATTTCATTTTCAATTTTTTTCACGGCTACAGAATAATTTTTAACACCCTTAATTATTCCTTCTAGTTTTGTTAACTCGTGATAATGCGTTGCAAATAAGGTTTTACTCCTTAAATTAGCATTTTTACAAATGTACTCAATTACTGACCAAGCTATACTTAGACCATCATAAGTACTAGTACCTCTTCCTACCTCATCAAGTAAAACTAAGCTTTTATTGGTTGCATTTTTTAATATATTTGATACTTCCCACATTTCTACCATAAAAGTACTTTTACCTGCTGCAAGATCGTCAGATGCTCCTATTCTTGTAAAGATTTTATCACAGATTGATATGTCTGCTGACGCACAAGGAACAAAGCTTCCCATTTGAGCCATAATAGTTATTAAGGCTACTTGACGCATATATGTAGATTTACCTGCCATATTAGGCCCTGTTATTAATAATAATTGGTTATCCTTTTCATCCATATATGTATCATTCTCAATAAAAGTATTCGTAGGCATCATTTTTTCAACTACAGGGTGTCTTCCGCCTATTATGTTTAAAATGCCCTTTTTATTTATCTTAGGCCTGGTATAATTGTTTTCTAAAGCAATTGTAGCAAGTGAACTTAAACAATCTATTTCTGATATTAGCTTTGCTGTGTTTTTCATTCTTTCTATATGTTTTTCAATTTCTTCTCGTATACCTGTAAATATCTCATATTCTATATTTACTAGCTTATCTTGTGCACCAAGAATCTTATCTTCCATTTCCTTAAGTTCAGGAGTAATATATCTTTCTGCATTAGATAAAGTCTGTTTTCTTATATATCTACCCTCTGGAATAGATGGAATATTTAATTTAGTTACTTCAATATAATAACCAAACACTCTGTTGTACCCAACTTTTAGTGATTTTATTCCAGTTATTCTTTTTTCATCACTTTCTAAAGTAGCAATCCATTCCTTACCATGAGCCTTAGCAAGTCTTAACTCATCTATCTCGCTATTAAAACCTTCCTTAATAATATTCCCTTCTTTAATGGAAATAGCTGGACTATTTATAATAGACTTATCTAATATATTATGTATATCTTGCAAATCATCCAATTCTAAATATATTTTATTCATTAATTTACTATTTAACACTGATATAATTGATTTTACTTTTGGTATTTTTTCTATAGAGTTTTTTAGAGAAATCAATTCTTTGGCATTGACGTTTTTCGAAGAAATTTTTCCAACTAACCTTTCTATATCATATATATCAACAAGCACATCTTTTAAATCTTCATGGGGCGTTGTATTATTCTTAATTTCTTCTACAGCCTCTAATCTTTCATCTATAGACTTTTTGTTTATTAAAGGTTGATCTAACCACTTACGTAGTCTTCTAGCTCCCATCGCAGTATTAGTTCTATCTAGCACCCATAATAAAGAACCTTTCTTAGTTTTATCTCTTAAAGTTTCTGTTAGCTCTAAGTTTCTCCTAGAATTTGCATCTAAACTTACATAATCTAAAATATCATAGTATTCTATAGTATCTATATGAGAAAGCGATTTTTTTTGTGTATCTATAATATAACTAAGTAGCCCTGAAATACTACTTATTAAAGTTTGTGAGAAAGTTTTCTCACTATAATTATGAAATTGATTTTTTATTATGTTATCATTTTTAATAATAAAAAAGTCATTAGGATATGCAGAATATGACACATTAAATCTTTCTTTTATAACCTTTAGTATTTCATCAGCTATATCTTCTGAGACAATAATTTCTTTTGGTGTAAACTTTGAAATTTCATCTAATATGGTGACAATGTTAAGTTTAGTCTCAGTACACGTAAATTCACCTGTTGATACATCACAAAAACATAAACCACAAAAATTATTCTCTTTATTAATATATATGCTCATAATATAATTATTTTTAGTTTCTTCTAAAAACCCAGAATCAGTGTAAGTTCCTGGAGTGATTATTTTAATTACTTCTCTTTTAACGATTCCCTTAGCGAGCGCTGGATCTTCTACTTGTTCACATATAGCAACCTTATATCCTTTTGCAATTAGCCTTCCTACATATATGTTTGCTGCATGATGTGGTATTCCGCACATAGGTGCCCTTTTTTCAAGCCCACAATCACGCCCAGTAAGCACAAGTTCGAGTTCTTTTGCTGCAAGCTGTGCATCATCAAAAAACATTTCATAAAAATCACCTAGTCTAAAAAACAAAATACAATCCTTACATGTTTCTTTTACTTCAAAATATTGTATCATCATTGGAGTTAATGCCATTGCCATTCCCCTTTGTTTTTCTCTGTGATTATATAAATTGCCTTAAGCACATAAATTGAATCTTTATAAATAATCACAGATATTAAATTAGTTACTATAATTTTTTTGTTAGTTTATATTTCCTCACCAAAAAGTGAAAAAGAATGTGAATCTGTTATTAACACTGATACGAGATCGCCGGCAACATTGCCATTTCCCTCGAAGTTCACTACTTTCCCATTTCTAGTTCTACCAGTCAATTTACTTTCATCTTTTTTACTATACCCCTCGACAAGTACCTCTACAATTTTCCCTACGCATGCTTTGTTTTTTTCTGCACAATTTCTATTAACAACTTCTACTAATCTATTGAACCTCTCATGCTTAACGTCCTCTGGTACTTGATCTAACATTTCATCTGCTGGTGTTCCCTTTCTTTTAGAGTAAAGGTAAGTAAACGCTAAATTAAATTTAACCTCTTCCATTAAGCTTAGAGTCTGCGCAAAATCTTCCTCGGTTTCTCCTGGAAATCCAACTATTATATCAGTAGTTATTCCTACATTAGGTATTGTATTTCTAATGTTTTTTACTAACTCCAAATATTGCTCTCTATCATAATGTCTATTCATTTTATTTAAAAGATTAGATGAACCTGATTGTACTGGTAAATGAACATGTTCACAAATCTTGTCACTCTCGGCAATAACTTCTATTACTTCATTAGATAAATCCTTTGGGTGAGACGTCATAAATCTTAATCTCTCCAAATTTTCAATTTTATTGATTTTACGAAGTAACTGAGCAAAATTTATTTCAGGAGTTAATCCCTTTCCATAAGAGTTAACGTTTTGACCAAGTAAGGTTATTTCTTTATACCCTTGTCCAACCATAGCTGTTATTTCATTAATGATATCTTCTGGCTTTCGACTACGTTCGCGTCCTCTTACATAAGGTACTATGCAATAAGTACAAAAATTATTACAACCATACATAATTGTAACAAAACCTTTTAAAGTATTTTCCCTTTCTATTGGAATTCCTTCTATAATATTTTCTTCCTTGTCCCAAATTTCAACAATAGATGATTCTCCGCTCTGTATTCTTTTTAAATACTCTGGAAATTTATATGCATTATGAGTCCCAATAATAATATCTACAAATGGGAATTTAGTAATTATATGTTTTGCCATACCATCTTGCTGCATCATACATCCAATAACCGCAATTACAAGCTTAGGATTCTCTTTTTTCATTGTTTTTAAAGCCCCAATATTTCCATCAACCTTTTGTTCTGCGTTCTCTCTAACACAACAAGTATTAAATATAATTATATCAGCAGATCCCTTATCCAATGTTTTTTTATACCCCGCTGGTATTAGCATACCGGATAATTTTTCTGAATCTTCTTCATTCATTTGACATCCCCAGGTTTCTATATAGTATTTAATTGTTTCATTCATTAGTTCATTCTCCTTTATAAAAAAATATCACTATCTATCATTATATATAATTTATAAACTTTTTTAAAGTCATTTTTACTAATTGGATATAATTAATCATAAATTTATTTCCCTTTAAATATATGAATAAATCAGAATAGAATATTAATTGATAATTTTGTGTTATAATATATCAAATAATATACATGTTATTGTGTGTTTTTAATTATGTAAATGCTCTATTACTTGGTTTTTTCTTTTTTTAATAAATTTCAGCTTTTAGGATAACCTACCTAAAAGGAGTGATTTAATATGTATGATGCAAAAAAGAATGAAAACATTAAGGATAGACATATGCAGTTTAATTGTATAGGAGATAGAAGTTATTTTTGTATGTGTAATCATAACAACAATATGATAAATATAAAAGCATCCTCTTCTCCTGTCGAAATCATTGTAAAAGAGTTTAGTTAGTTTTTTAATTTGGGATGGGGGGAAATATTATGAATTTATCTAATAGACTGGAATCAATGCAATTTTCAACAATTCGTAAACTAGCACCTTTTGCGGAAGATGCAAAAAAAAGAGGGATAAGTGTATATCATCTTAACATAGGTCAACCTGATATACACACTCCCTCTACATTTATGGAAGGAATCAATAACTTCACTGATAAAGTGCTTAAGTATGAAAATTCCCAAGGAATGGATCCATTAATTGAAAGCTTTATAAAGTATTATCTCGAATGGAATATAAAACTCTATAAAAGTGAAATACTAGTAACTAATGGAGGTTCTGAAGCTATCCTTTTCGCTTTTATGGCTATTTGTGACCCAGGTGACGAAATTATAATTCCTGAACCATTTTATACAAATTACAATGGGCTTGCCGATTTAGCTTCAGTTAAAGTCATTCCATTTATCACCAAAGCTGAAGACGGTTTTCATTTACCTAGCAAAGAGGAGATTACAAGCAAGATTACAAAGAAAACTAGAGCAATAATGGTATCAAATCCTGGAAATCCTACAGGGGTAGTATATACCGAAGCAGAAGTAAGAATGCTTGCAGATATTGTTAAAGAAAATGATATATTTTTAATATCTGATGAAGTATATAGAGAATTTGTTTATGATGATTTAAAATATACTTCTGCTTTATACATGAAAGATATCGAAGATAAAGTAATATTGATTGATAGTATATCTAAGCGCTACAGTGCCTGTGGTGCTAGAATTGGCTTAGTTGCATCAAAGCACAAATATCTTATGGCCCAGATGCTTAAATTAGGTCAATCTAGATTATGCGTACCGGTTATTGAGCAAGTAGCTGCTGCAAACCTAATTAACACTCCTAAATCATATTTTACAGAGGTAAAAAAAGAATATGAGGAAAGAAGAAACATTTTGTACAAATACTTATTAAAAATACCAGGTGTCGTTTGTGAGAAACCAACTGGAGCATTTTATATAGTGGCCAAGCTTCCTATAAAAAGTGCTGAAGATTTTGCTAAATGGTTATTAACAGATTTTAATTATAATAATAAGACTGTTATGGTTGCACCTGCGCAAGGTTTCTATGCAACGAAGGGACTTGGAGTAAACGAAATTAGATTATCATATTGTTTAAATACTACCGCATTAAAAGATGCTATGGAAATTTTGGGTATAGCAATCAAGAAATATGTTGAATTAAATAAATAATTAAAAATACGAAAGTGGATAGATATACATCATCTATCCACTTTCGTATTTTTAAGTTTTAGTTTTTGCCATGTATAAAATTCTTTTTTAATCCTAAACCCTAGAGAGCTATATAAGTTAAATGCAACAATATTATCTGCATCAACACGAAGTGATACTTTAGAAAAATTGTTATCCATAGCTATATTTAGCAAATACTCTAAAAGTATTTTTCCATATCCTAGATTTCTATATTTCCTTATTATACCGAAATTTACTATTATTGCTGATTTTTCTTCAACTATAATCTGACCATAACCAATAGGTTCATTATTGCATTTAATGAATATTGCGCCTTTGTCAAAATAATATTCTTGTTCCTCATCATAATATATATCTTCTATATCTATTGGAATTCTGTCATCATTTTTAAATATTTCATTTTGTAATAAACAACGTAATTTTTCATCTTTATTTGTTTTTACTATAGAAAAAGTAATTTCACTGGTCACAAAGGCATTAAAATGTTCAGAGCACTGTTTTTCGAGTTCCCGAAATCCCTTAGTCCTGCTAAATCCTAACTTACTTAAAATATCAATATTTACTTTGTTATCTTCGCATTCATAAGTTAGTAAACTATTATTTATAACTGATCCAATTAAATTTTTATAAAAATAAATCAAATTACCATTTTCTATTACATTCATTGAGTTTATGCAGCTATGATATTTATTTTGCTTCTCAAACCATATATATCCTATATAATTATTGTCTTCTATTAGTAGATTTACATTCTTTCTCATAAATAATTTTTGAATAATATTACTGTTATCATACAGAGCAAAAAAATCTTTATTTGATAAACTAAAGTTAGTATTAAATTTATTGATTTCACGAAAATTATTAATGTTTTTTAAAGTTAGACCTATTGACTTATACATTTAGCTTTACTCCATTAATTTTTATTTTTAAATAAGTTTTTATTTTTGTCTCCCTACATTAGTACTATTAAATTATATTATTATTTTTAATTTAGTATTCTGTAATTTCTAAAAATAGATGCATAATTTCTAAGATCTTTATGAATAACTTATTTCGGACTACAAATCGTAAAGAAACGTGTATACATAATTTTATGCTACACGTTTTTTTCTAATTCATTTTTGAAATAGCTTCTTTAATAATCCAATCCGGTGTTGATGCCCCTGCTGTTACCCCTATTTTCTTAACATTTTTATCTTTTATAAATTCATCTGATATATCTAATAGGTTTTCTACATGAATTGTATTTTCACAATTTTGTTTACATATTTCATAAAGCTTTGTAGTATTTGAACTGTTAAATCCACCAATAACAACCATAGCATCAACATTCTTTGAAAGTTCTTCTGCAGATTTTTGGCGCACTTCTGTTGCACTACAAATAGTATTAAATGCAACTATTTCCTTACTAACCTTTATAATTTTAGTTAATACATGTTCCCAAGTAGCTTGCCTTTCGGTTGTTTGAGCTACTACGCATACTTTATTTGCGGTAGTCTCAATATCAATACCACTTTTAAGTATTACTGCGCAGTCGTTACACCATCCATTAATTCCAATAACTTCAGGATGATTTTTATCTCCTACAATAATTATATGATATCCTAAATCATAATATTTTTTTACCTTTTTATGAATATTTTCTACATAAGGACATGTCGCATCTACTATGTTAAGATTAGTTTTCTTTAAAATATTTAATGTTTGTTCAGATACACCATGCGATCTTATAATAATTGTGTCATTATCTTTTAAACTTGTAATGTCTTCAAGTTCTATTGGATATATTAAATTTTCTTTTAAAAAGTTTACAACATCATTATTATGTATAAGTGGTCCAAGTGTATATATTTTTTTATTATATTTTCCCTTTATTTCTAAAGCCTTGTCTACTGCCCGTTTAACTCCGAAACAAAAACCAGCTGAATCTGCAAGTGTTATTTCTTTCATTTTTTCACCTCAATAGATAAAGTATTTTTTAAATATTTGAATTAATATAAGATACTATTACATTTACTACTCCATCAATGTCTAAATCCGAAGAATCTATTTCTACAGCATCTGACGCTTTTGTAAGTGGATTAACCTCTCTATGGGTATCAATAAAATCTCTTTTAATAATATCATTTAAAATAGTATTATAATCAACTTCTATACCTTTTGACATTAATTCTTCATATCTTCTTTTTGCTCTTTCTTCACTACTAGCAGTTAAATAAAATTTAAAAGGAGCCTCTTTTAATACAACTGTACCAATATCGCGTCCATCCATAATAACATTAAACTTTTTTGCTATGTCTTTTTGTAATTTTACAAGAATTTCTCTAATTTCAGGAACAGCTGCATATTTTGAGACATTGTTACTTATATTTGGCATATTTATCATATTTGTTAAATCTTCATTATTAACATATAAACGATCCTCTACAAAATGCATTTCCAAAGATCCCACTAATTTAACTAAATCATGAACATTATTTTCTGATATATTTGCATCCATAGCTTTTAATGTAACTGCCCTATACATTGACCCTGTGTTAATATACATTAAATTGAATTTCTTACCTATCATTTTGGCTATTGTACTTTTTCCTGCACCTGCAGGTCCATCTATAGCAATAGAAATTTCCATTATAATTCACCCTCCATCAATTAAAACACTCTTTTAAGTATGATTAATCTACCCCTACACTATTTCCAGCTAAAAATCCTGTAGATAATGCTATTTGAAGATTATAACCTCCTGTATATGCATCTACATCTATCATTTCGCCTGCAAAATAAAGATTGTCTATTAGTTTTGATTTCATAGTAGAAGCATCTATTTGTAAAGTGTCTACCCCACCACTAGTTATAATTGCTTCATCAATTGGGCGAAGCCTCTTAATAGTGAGCGGTAAATTTTGAAGTAAATTAACTAAAATTTTTCTTTCCTCTTTAGTAACAGAATTCACCTTTTTATCTTCATCAATATTAGACAATTGAATAATTGTATTAATAAGTTTACTAGGGAGTAAATCAGTTAATGAATTTTTAAAATCTTTATTTGCGTACTTTAAGAAATCGCTTTGAATTCGTTTATCAAGTTGAATTTCACTCAATGCTGGTTTTAGATTAATAAAAGCTTTTAATTTTTCTCCTTCTTTTACATAACAACTTCCACTTAGGACAATGGGTCCCGAAATTCCATAATGAGTAAAAATCATTTCTCCGAACTCTTTATATATGCTCTTATTCTTACTATTTGTAATATTAAGTTCTACGTTTTTTAGAGAAAGTCCTTGTAAATCCTTAATCCAATCCTCCTCAAGCTCGATTGGTACAAGTGATGCTTTAGGTTTAATTATATTATGTCCTAAAACCTTAGCATAAGTTAATCCTTCACCTGATGAACCAGTTTGTGGGTATGATAACCCACCAGTACATAATATAATATAATCTCCATATACATTATTTCCAGAAGCGAGTTCAACACCAATAACTTTCTGATTATCTCGAACTATTCTTTTCACTTTTGAATTTAATAACACTTCAACCTTTTTACTTTTTAATGCAATATCAAAAGCTTTTATAATATCTGAAGATTTATCTGACTCAGGAAATACTCTATCCCCTCTTTCAACTTTAAGGTTAACTCCTAGTTCTTTAAAAAAGCTCATAGTATCTTCATTCGTAAAGGAGTATAAAGAACTATATAAAAAATTAGGATTACATGGTATATTTTCAAAAAAGTCACCAATATCCTTAGCATTTGTAATATTGCATCTACCCTTACCTGTTATATAAAGTTTTCTTCCTAATCTTTCATTTTTTTCAATGAGAACCACCTCATGTTTTGATGAAGCCGTAACAGCTGCCATCATGCCTGCTGGTCCTCCTCCAATAATAATTACTTTTGCCACACAATCACTCCCTTATAATATTTACATTTAAAATTTATTATAATACATTTAAACTCATTTTCTTTATATGTAAAACACAACCTCAAAAGAGAATCCCAATGAAAGGATTCTCTTCAAACCATTTGATTAAGAATTTATCTTTCATTCCCTATCCTTATCTTTAAAAGAATAAACTTGATATTCTTCCCATATGTCCTCTAAAGTAGAAAATGTTCTTGAAATTTTTTCTTTTTCTCGTAAGCCCACAGCAATAATTAATGCATTTATTACACTAAGTGGTGCTACTAAAGAATCAACAAATGACGCCATATTACTTTGAGCTATTAATGTGTAATCTGCTCTAGTAGCTAAAGGAGATAATAAACTATCTGTAATTGCTACAACATTTGCATTCTTACTTTTAGCAAAAGCTAATGCTTCAATTGTTCTTGTTGTATACCTAGGAAACCCTATTCCAATAACTATATCTTGTTCATTAACATAAAGCATCTGCTCAAATATATCACTAACACCATAAGCAACTACTTTAACATTATCTAGAATAAGATTTAAGTGAAATGCTAAAAATTCTGCAAGTGCTGCTGAACTTCTAAGTCCAATTATGTATATTTTTCTAGCTTTAAATAGTGAATTAACTATATCCTCAAAAGTTTTATGGTTAATTTTTTCAAGTGTAGCGCGAATATTTTCCATATCAGCTTTTAATACACCTTTTAACGCATTTTCCTGAGTAATAAAATCATTTGATAATTCAATTCTTTGCACAGTAGTTAATTTATTTTTAATTAATTCTTGAAGAGCTTTCTGTAGTTTAGGATAACCACTAAACCCTAATTCATTAGCAAATCTTACAACAGTAGATTCACTTACTCCTACACTAGTTCCCAATTTAGCTGCTGTCATAAATGCTGCTTTATCATAGTGTTTTAGAATATATTCTGCTATTAATTTCTGACCTTTACTTAAACGTGGAAATTTAATTTGAATAGTCCTCATCAAATCTTGTTTGCTATCTACCATAATCAACTCAATCCTTCCTATATTAATCCAAATAAATGAAATAAAAATTTCAAAAGATAATAAAATGAATTTTTTATTTCATTTTATCATCTTTTGAAGATATTTTCAACGAATTATTCATTTGTATAATATTTTCTTATTCAGATACATCATATAATGATTCCTTAGATTATAAATTCTTCAAATAATTTATTTCATCAAAAGTTAAATTTCTCCATTCTCCCTTTTCCATATTTCCGAGCAAAATATTGCCAACAGAAATTCTTTTTAATGCAATAACTGGATGGCCTATAACCTCACACATTTTTCTAATTTGACGGTTCTTACCCTCATGTATTGTAATTGTAGCCCTGCAATTAAATCCGATTCTTTTAGTAATTTCAAAACCGGCCTTAGCAGTAATATATCCATCAATATCCACCCCATTACAGAATGTATCTATTTCTTCCTCATTTGGGCAACCTTCAAGTATTGCCATATAGACTTTATTAATAGCCTGCCTTGGATGAATCACCTTATTATAGATATCTCCATCATTAGTCAAAATAATTAATCCACATGTATCATAATCTAAACGACCTATAGGATATATTCTTTCTTTTGTCTTTACTAAATCTAAAATAGTCTCTCTGCCTTTCTCATCTTTTACAGTAGATACTATCCCTTCTGGTTTATTTAATGCAATGTAAACTTTATTTTCTTCTATATTAATAATTTTATTATCTACCTCTACACTATCTTTTTCAGGGTCAATTTTATTTCCAAGCTCTGAAACTACCAAATTATTTACTTTTACTCTACCAGCAGTAATTATTTCTTCACACTTTCTTCGTGATGCAACACCACATCTTGCCATAAATTTTTGCAAACGTTCTTCCACTATAACACATCCTAATTTTATTTTTAGTTACTATATAAATATAAATTTTCTATTATAAAATTATTTATGTACTCTTTTGTTAAATAATTTTAAGACAATTTTATAATCTGTTACTAAATAAAAAACACGATTTAAAATTTAAATTGAAATATATATAAATAAGCCTTCATAAAGGATTATATAAGTATATTAATAAAAAATCAATTGCTGATAAATCATTTTTCATTTTACTTTTATAATTGTGATAGTGGTTGTAATATATTTCCAAGGAAATAAATCTATAAAAATATAAATTATAATTAATTCTAATAAACAAAAAAATATAAAATCAAGATCATAATATATTATAACGTTCATAATGTTATAATATATACAGAATGTAATATTCTAAAAGGAGGATATATAATGAATTTTATTAATTACTATATGCCAACAAAAATAATATTAGATAAAGAAGTAATATTAAAAAACAGTAATCTATTTTCTTCTTATGGAAAAAAGGCTTTGATTGTAACCGGCAAGACCTCATCAATCAAAAACGGTTCATTAAAAGATGTTACTAATGCATTAGATAAAGAAGGCATTGTCTACGAGGTTTTTAATGATGTAGAAGAAAATCCTTCTTTAGAAACTGTAGAGAAGATTTCAAAACTTGGAAGAACACAAAATTCCAAGTTTATTATAGGTATTGGTGGAGGATCTCCCATCGATTCTGCAAAAGCAGCTGGTGTGTTAATAAATAACACAAATGCTACAATTCATAATTTATTTGATAGTCCTAGCCTTAAATCTATACCTGTGATTGCAGTACCTACAACAGCTGGAACAGGAACTGAAACAACACCATATGCTATTCTTACAGATAATAAACTAAAAACCAAACATGGCATATGTCAAAGAGTATTTCCTGATTACGCCATGCTAGACATAAAATATTTAATGTTTTTACCGGAGAAAATAACTATTAATACTTCTATCGATGCATTATCTCACTTAATAGAAGGTTATTTATCTTCGAAATCAAATACAATAAGCGATGCACTAGCTGAAAAAGGTTTGAAATTATTTGGTGAATGTTTAAATATGATAAAAGAAAAAGATTTTACTTATGCTGTTCGAGAAAAATTAATGTTGGCCTCTACCATAGCTGGTATGGTAATTGCACAATCGGGCACATCCCTTCCACATGGAATGGGTTATGCTCTTACATATTTTCATAATATACCACATGGAATGGCAAACGGAGTGCTCTTAAAATCATATTTGCAATTTTCTGAAAATAAACACAGAGTCAGAAAAATTTTATATTTATTAACTATAGAAAATTTAGATGAACTCGGTGACTTTTTAAATGATATGCTTGGAAGCATAGATAACGTAAGTTATAAAGATATATGTTCCTATGCGGAAAACATGACATTAAACAAAGATAAATTAAAAAATCATCCCACCCCTGTAGGAAAAGAAGATATACTAAAAATGTACAAAGACTCTTTAAATTTATAGATAGTTTTATTTATCAATAAATAGTAACCAAAATTATTAAAAACAAGGAAGTGTATATTTTACACAACCTTGTTTTTATATTTTTGTACTAATTAGCATTTAAATCAATATGACAATATCCTCCCGGATTTTTCTGTAGATATTTTTGGTGATAATCTTCAGCATCATAAAAACAAGAAAGAGGTTGTATCTGAGTAACTATAATCTTCTCATATTTACTTTGAATTTTATCTTTTGTGTTTAATATAATATCTAAATCACTTTTATCAGAGTAATAAATACCACTTCTGTACTGACTACCTACATCAGCTCCTTGCCTGTTAATAGCAGTAGGATCTATTACTGCCCAAAACTTATTTAATATTTTTTCGAGTGATACCACCTTTTCATCATAACTTATTAAGCAAGCTTCTGCATGACCGGTGTTTCCGCTGCAAACCTCATCATACGTAGGGTCCTTCTTTATACCATTGGCATACCCAACCTTAGTTTCAACGATACCATCTATTTTTGACATATAAGCATCTACACCCCAAAAACATCCTCCAGCTACAACTATAGTTTTCATTAAAACACCTCACCTTTTTATTATTACTGTTTATAAATTATACCACAGTAATAATGCTATGTAAGTTATACAATTTGCTGCTTATTATCTAAAAATTTAAAATCCTCAGCTACAACTTCTGTACTATATCGTTTATTTCCATCTTTATCTACATAACTACTACTTGAAAGTCTCCCTGTTATAGCAATTCGACTCCCTTTTTTTAAATATTTACATAAAGTTTCTGCCAAACCACTCCATGCGACAATATTAATAAAATCAGCTTCTGCTTGCATATCTTTATGGTGCACCCTATTAATTGCCAATGTAAATCTAGTATAAAACCCTTTTCCTTCATTAAAGCTTTTAAGTTCCAAATCTCTTGTTAATCTGCCAATGATCGATACAGTATTCATTAATTATCTCCTCTTTTCTTAATAATTTGCATTAGCTAATTAATCGACACTTAATATAAGTTTTATTTTTACTGTGTAATTAAATAACGTGTTAAGATTATTGACAATAAAAATAGTTTCTATACAAACGTACGTTCTTTTAGTAATGAAAATAATAGGAATTAAGAATATATTCAGCATTATATCTATCACATAGTTTTCTTAAATAAAGCTTCGCCTTCTCTTTATGCTGCATATCCAAAAGAAGTTTTGAAAAATGCACTTTTTCTTTGTCAGTAACATCGTCTTTAACATACCCCCAAACATGCTCTGCAGTATTTATAAAGCTTCCATCTTCTACATCAATATTTATTACTTCATCCATATACTCGTAGAATTCCTTAAGACTACATTTTTCTTTTACCATTTTGCTACATTCTTTATAATACTTATAATTTCTTTCCATCAACACATATTTATATTTTGCCCATTGTTTTTCCATAATTGTAGAATTGTTTTTCTTATTTATATTATTTATGTTATTAATTATGAGATTACATTTTATAGCCGAAACATCTTTATCTTTCACCTCTAGCATAATATCAGGATTAAACTCTTTTACTTCATCATAGTATTCTAAAAATGCTTTCACCATTATAGTATTTGAATGTGCTCCTACCTGTTTTTGTGAATTTTGCTGACTATAATGAACTTTTACATTACCATCTTTCTCTTTCCATGTTTTTATTACTTTATTCATTATTTCTTTTATAGACTCATCTTTTTGATGGTTACACTCATGATGAAGGTTATCGAATATAACTGGTATACCGATTTTACTGCTCACATAAAGAACATCTTCAATATTAAATATTTTTCCATCATTTTCAATTACAAGTCTATTTTTAACAGAAGATGATAATATTTTAAAATTCTCAATAAATCTGTTTACAGCTGCATTTTTATCGCCATACCCTCCACCTATATGAAGTATTATTTTATTACTTGAATTCAGACCTAATGAATCTAAAAATTTACTATGATATTCCAAATCTTTAATTGCATTTTCTACAATATCATCTTTCAAAGCGTTGAGCACTGTATATTGACCTGGATGCATTGAAACTCTCATACCACACTTCTTTACAAATTCGCCTATTTCATTTAATTCATTTTTGAAATAATTGTACCATTCAATTTCATTAATACTATGACTTCCAAGTGGAACTATATCTGAGCTTATTCTAAATAGTTTTATATTAAGTTTCTCATTGTTTTCTAAAATTTTTTTTAACCCTATTATATTTTGTTTTACCACATCTAAAAAAATGTCTTTTGAAAATTTCTTTAGTGTAAGTCCTCTTGATGTTCTTTCATTTATTGTTAATGGTATACATGCATATCCTATTTTCATATTTTCTTCTACTCCTATTTTCTTCTACCTATAATTTTTTCAATTTATATTAAATTACACGAATTTAGCCTTCGTATATATACTTAACCTCCTATTGCACATTTAAACAGTATCTACGCTTTCTTTAAAGTGAAAAGCTAAGTCAAAGGTGTAAATAGAAGCCTAATGTTTTTCCTGCTTATACATGGCTATTAGTAGATATATTTAGTTCCATTATAATAATTAAAAAGTCATTAAAATATATCTATTAGATCTCCAGCATTATTTTTCAATTTTTCTACTGAATGAATATACCTATTAGTAGTTGCCAAATTTTTGTGTGCCGCAAAATCCCTAACTTTTTCTACCGTAGCCCCTGCAAGTATTGCGAGTGTTATTGCTGTATGCCTAGTAGAATGAACCCGTAAATCTTTATCTATACCTGCATTTTTACACACTTTTTTTATCATATAATTTAAAGTGCTTGCATTTAACTTTTCATTATTCTTCCCATTGGTCGAATGACCAATAAATAAATATTCCTCACCACTAGTTACCTTATTTCTCTTAGTCAAATTAATATACTCATTAATCATAGTAAGAACGTTTTGTTGTAGTTTTACTATATCTTCTTTACCGCCTTTTCTTCTCACCTTTACTACATTATAACCAGTGTATGTAGTAACATGTTTTATTTTAATATTTATAATTTCAGATTTTCTTAGTGCAGTAGTTAACGCAAGCACTAATATCGTTTTATTCCTATGTCCTAATATAGTGGATGTATCTATACTGCTTAATAAAATTTTACACTCTTCTTTTGTTAAAAACTCAGTTTCTTTATTATTTATCACTGGTTTTTCTTCCTTGAGATTTCCAAATGGATTATATTCTATTATATGAATACCTGTAGAATTATCTTGGTACTTTAATAACCACTTATACAAAGCGCTTAATGATGATACTTTCCTATTTATAGTTGCAGATGACATATTTTTATCCATCAATTTCATAATGAAATTTTGTGTGTGTAATATATTAACTTTTTTAATATCATCTATACTAATATCAGAAATAGAACTCACACAGAAGAAGTCTTTTATATCCCGTTCATAACTTTTAGATGTATAGATACTTTTTCTAGATTTAATCTCAAGAAAATATCTTATAAAATTTTCATTATCTAACATTAGATCTGATTTGTAATTAAATCCAATAATTTCATTTTGCATAAATATTCTCCTTTAATACTTAAACTTTTCTATAAATTTTAAAAAGCTGCAAACAGTACGTTAGCAGCTTTTTAAAATTTATAGGTCTTAATTATTCTTCTAAAGAGTTGATTAATTTTACTATTTCTTCTAACGCTAATTTTTCATCAACACCATTTGCAATAACGTTTACAGCTACATTAGATCCAACACCTAATGATAAAATACCTATCAAACTTTTAATATTGGCTTTTTTGCCCATAAATTCTATACCTATATCTGACTTGAAAGAAGCTGCTTTTCTTACTAACAATGTAGCTGGCCTAGCATGCAATCCTTTAGGATTATTAACTATAACTTCCTTTGTTATCAATTTACTTCACCTCAATATCTTATTATTAGTATGAACTAATATAAAACACTTTACATTAGCCCATACCAACATAATATCATTAATAAGTATGTAAATCAATTTTAAATATTACTAACAAAACTTTCTATCCTATCAAGTCCTTGCTTTATATTTTCCATGGAAGTCGCATATGATAGTCTAATAAAATTCTCTGCTCCGAATGCTATGCCCGGTATAACTGCAACCTTTTCCTTTTCAAGTAGAATCTTTGAAAAAGAAATTGAATCCTTTATCACTTTTCCATCGATTAATTTATTCAATATATTACTTATATTCACCATAACATAAAAAGCACCTTCAGGTTCTATGCAAGATAAATTATTAATACTATTTATTCTTTTTACCATATAATTTCTTCGTAATTTAAATTGTTTTATCATACTATGCACATCATCCTGTTCACCGCTTAAAGCTTCAACTGATGCATATTGAGCAATTGAATTTGGGTTAGAAGTGGTATGACTTTGTATATTTGACATTAATGCTATGATTTCTTTACTACCCGCTGCATACCCTACTCTCCATCCTGTCATAGCATAAGCCTTAGAAAGACCATTAATTACTATAGTTCTTAAATAAGCATCTTCTGAAAGGCTTGCTATACTAATGTGATCATTTGCTGCATATAGTAGTTTCTCATAAATTTCATCAGATATTATTATTAAGCTATTTATTTTTGCAAACTCAGCAATATTCATAAGTTCTTCCCTTGAATACACTGTTCCTGTAGGATTATTTGGGCTATTTAATATTATTGCTTTAGATTTAGAAGTTATCGCTCTATTAAGCTTTGTAATTGTTAACTTAAATTTATTACTTTCCTCTGTTTCGACAAAAACAGGTACCCCATCCGCAAGTTTAACTAATTCTGGATAACTAACCCAATATGGAGCTCCAATTATAACTTCGTCTCCTGGGTTTAATATAGCTTGCAAAACATTAGCTAAGCATTGTTTTGCTCCAGTTGAAACTATAATTTGATCTGTTGTGTAATTTAAACTGTTATCTTTCTTAAGTTTTTTAATTATTGCCTGTTTTAGTTCAATAATACCAGACGCCGCTGTGTATTTTGTCATTCCTTCGTTTATTGCTTTTATAGCTGCTTCTCTAATATTCTTTGGTGTATTAAAATCAGGTTCACCGGCACCAAACCCTATTACATCAACACCATCAGCCTTCATTTTTTTTGCTTTCGCAGTTATATCTAATGTTAAAGATGTTGATATTTTACCAGCTTTTTTAGATAATACCATTTTTTTTACCCCCGATATCTATATTAATTGTATGTTTTATATTAACACAATTTTGTTTCTTTAAATAAACTACATAACTCACATTGTACTAATATATCATTATTTTTTTATGATGTAAATGGAATAATTTATTTATAATTACAAGTTTTTCTATTTAATGTACGGTTGATACTTTGCGCAAAAAAATCCTCTTAAGATTTAGAAATATTCTAGATTTCAAGAGGATTTATTATTATATGTTTTTATTTCGCATAATCAATAGCTCGTGTTTCACGAATAACATTCACCTTAATTTGCCCTGGATATTCAAGTTCATTTTCAATTCTCTTAACTAGATTTCTTGCCATTTCGACAGCACCAGCATCATCAATTACATCTGGTTTAATCATAATTCTGACTTCTCTTCCAGCTTGGATAGCATATGACTTCTCCACACCTTCATAAGAATTTGCAATTTCTTCTAGTTTCTCTAATCTTTTAATGTATGCTTCTAAAGTTTCTCTTCTTGCACCTGGTCTTGCAGCTGATATAGCATCTGCCGCTTGAACTAGTATCGCCTCTAGAGATTGTAACTCAACATCACCATGATGCGCTGCAATAGCATTTACTACGATAGGCGACTCATGATGTTTTTTAGCGATTTCTGAACCTATAAGTGCATGTGGTCCTTCAACTTCATGATCCACAGCCTTACCTATATCATGAAGTAACCCACATCTTTTAGCAAGTGTTGGGTCAATTCCAAGTTCTGAAGCCATAAGTCCCGCTAAGTATGAAACTTCTATTGAATGTTTTAATACATTCTGACCATAACTAGTTCTGTATTTTAGTCTTCCAAGTAGCCTAATAATTTCTGAATGAAGTCCATGAACTCCCGTTTCGAAAGTTGCTTGTTCTCCCTCTTCTCTTATATCGCTATCAACTTCTTTTTTAGCTTTTTCTACCATTTCTTCAATCCTTGCAGGATGAATTCTTCCATCCACTATTAGCTTCTCAAGTGCAATTCTTGCAACTTCTCGTCTAATCGGATCAAATGCGGAAAGAATTACTGCTTCAGGAGTATCATCTATTATTAAATCTACGCCCGTAAGTGTTTCTAGCGTTCGAATGTTTCTACCCTCTCTGCCTATTATTCTTCCCTTCATCTCATCATTTGGAAGAGAAACCACATGAACTGTTGTTTCCGCAACATGATCAGCCGCACATCTTTGAATAGCATAAGTAATAATTTCTCTTGCCCTTTTATCTGCTTCTTCTTTAGCTTTAGTTTCAATTTCTTTTATCATAATTGCAGCATCGTGTTTAATTTCTTTCTTTATTTCTTCTAACAATACTTGTTTTGCTTCATCAGATGTTAATCCTGATAGTCTTTCTAATTCTCCCCTTTGTTTTGTGTATAAATCTTGTACACTTGTTTCTACAGTCTCAATTTCTTGTTGCTTTTTATTAAGATTTTCTTCTTTTCTCTCTAGCACATCACCTTTTTTATCTAAAGATTCTTCTCTTTGGATATTTCTTCTTTCTAACCTTTGAACTTCATTACGTCTTTCTCTTGATTCTTTTTCTAAATCAGTTCTAAGTCTGTGAACTTCTTCCTTCGCCTCTAAAATAGCTTCTTTCTTTCTTGTCTCAGCTTCTTTCGCGCTATCCTCAAGAATTTTTTTAGCTTCTTTTTCAGCCTCAGAAATATTTGCTTGAGATTTATTTTTTCTAGTATAAATTACAACAAAAACAACTACAGAAACAACAATCAAAATAGCACAAACTACTATGAAAATTGGTAAACCTTTAGTATTCATCGATTATCAACACCTCCCTTGCTTATTTCAAATCTATTTAAGAGTAAATATGAAAGCTAGAAAAGGTGCTATATTTATTTAGTTGGTAGCAATTAAAATATGCAAACCAGTATTTGTATTTATTTTATATTACTTTTCAATTAATGTCAAGATTATAAGAATTAAATAATCTATTTATCGTTATATATCCAGTACTATACTAATATTCTTTAGTTATATGTATTACTTATAAATTTAACTAAAATTATATAAAATTAATAAACAAATAATTAATAATTAATTAAAGAAAAAAGCAAGTATAAACTTGCTTTATGCTTCCTTCTTACTAGCTTCCTTTTTAGTAACTTCTTTTTTATTGATTTCTGGGTTATTGTATAATGGCAAATTGTGTTTTGTTCTTATTTTGTTTTCTATTTCTAGCATAACAAGGGGATTCTCGGCAAAATATTGTTTTGAATTTTCTCTTCCTTGTCCAAGACGTATATCTCCATAGGAAAACCATGCCCCGCTTTTTTGTACAATTTCTTCTGCAACACCTATATCTAGGACATCACCCTCACGAGATATTCCGTGACCATACATAATATCAAATTCAACTTTCTTAAATGGAGGAGCTACTTTATTTTTAACTATTTTTATTCTTGTTCTATTACCCATAAATTCGTCACCTTGCTTAATTGTATCTATTTTTCTAATATCTATTCTAACAGATGCATAAAATTTAAGCGCTCGACCACCAGGAGTTACTTCTGGGCTACCAAACATTACTCCAACTTTTTCTCTTAACTGATTTATAAATACAAGAACACATTGAGACTTATTTATTGAACCTGCAAGTTTTCTTAAAGCTTGAGACATAAGTCTTGCTTGGAGTCCTATATGAGAGTCTCCCATCTCGCCTTCAATTTCAGCTTTAGGTACTAATGCCGCTACTGAATCCACAACAATTACATCAATAGCTCCAGAGCGCACTAACGCCTCTGTGATTTCTAAAGCCTGTTCACCAGTATCTGGTTGTGAAACTATTAAATTTTCTATATCTATTCCTAGAGCCTTAGCATATTCAGGATCTAATGCATTCTCTGCATCTATAAATGCAGCTGTTCCACCATTTTTTTGAGCTTCTGCAACTATATGGAGTGCAACTGTAGTTTTACCTGAAGATTCTGGTCCAAAAACTTCAATCATTCTTCCTCTAGGTACTCCACCTATACCAAGTCCTATATCAAGTCCTAAACAGCCGGTAGAAATGGCCTCTATATTTAACTTACTATTTGCTCCGAGTTTCATTACAGACCCTTTTCCAAATTGTTTTTCTATTTGACCCATAGCAATTTCTAATGCTTTTAATTTTTCATTATTCATAAATTTCCCCTTTGGGCTCACCATCCTTTATTAACGAACGTTTGTTCCATTGTAAGTATACACTATTTATTTTACATGGTCAACATGCATTATAATATAATATTTCCAATTTTGTAACACTATAGTAAGTGCTTATTTTTATTATTAACAATCTTTAATAATTTAATCACTTATCAACCCTAATTGTACCTTTATTTTTTACAAAATAATCAACACCTGATATTATTGTAATAATTACTGCCGCACCCATGAAAACATCAGTAAATATATTTAATGTATTATTCACATAAGATAAATTTATCAGAGCTGTTATTATAGCTACTATTTGAATAACGGTTTTTAGTTTTCCCCACTTACTAGCTGCAATCACTTTTCCTTCTGACGCAGCTATTGTTCTAAGACCTGAAACTGCAAATTCTCTAGCAATTATAATCATAGCTACCCACCCATACACTATATGAAGTTCAACTAACGATACAAGCGCCGCAGTTACTAATAACTTATCGGCTAGTGGGTCCATAAACTTTCCAAAATTAGTTATTTGGTTTCTACTCCTTGCTATATACCCATCCAATTTATCAGTAAGAGAAGCTACAATAAAAATAATTGTAGCAAGTTCTCTTCCATAAGGTATACCTTTAGCTGCTATAAAAAGTAAAAATATAGGTACTAAAAAAATCCGTATCATCGTAAGTCTATTCGCAAGATTCATAGCACACAACTCCTATTAAATCATATTCTAAAGCCTTAGTAACTTTCACTTTAACAAATTCTCCCTTATCATAAACTTTATCAGATTCGAAGAAAATATTACCATCTACTTCTGGTGCCATTTCATAATTTCTACCATAATAAGTTTCACCATTAAAACCTTCTACCAAAACTTTATAAATCTTTCCTATTTTTTTATTATTAATTTCTTTTGATATGCTTTGTTGCATGATCATTAATTCTTCTTCACGCTTAACTTTTATTTCCTCTGAAATTTGATTTTCCATTTCGCAGGCTTCAGTCCCCTCTTCCTTAGAGTACTGAAAAACCCCCAGCTTATCAAACTTGGTTTCTTTAATAAATTGTTTTAATTCTTCAAAATTTTCCTGGGTTTCTCCTGGAAATCCTACAATTAGAGTAGTTCTAAGTACTAATCCATTAATATTCTTTCTCATCTTATCTATATTTTCTGTTATAATGCTTTTTCTGCCTTTTCTTTTCATTAATTTAAGAATATCATCACTTATATGTTGGATTGGTATATCTACATATTTGCAAACTTTATCATTTAAAGCTATTTCATTAATTATTTCATCTGTGATTTCTTCTGCATAACAATAAAGTACTCTAATCCATTCAATTGTGCTTATCTGAGAAATTTTTCTAATCAGTGTGTGTAAGTTCTTTTTACCATAAAGGTCAATTCCATATCTGGTTGTATCTTGAGCTACCAATATAATTTCTTTACATCCATGTTCACTTAATTCCTTTACCTCTTGTATTATATTTTCCATCTTTCTACTTCTATATTTTCCTCTAATATTTGGTATTGCGCAATATGTACAAGCATTATCACACCCTTCTGAAATTCTAACATAAGCAGAATAGGTTTCTGTAGTTAATACTCTTTGTCCTTCATTGATATTTTCATCACTATAACTACAATATTGTACTTTAATTTTTTTTAAAAGCACCTCTTCTATACTACTTAATAACTTATTATAATCGTTAACTCCGAGCATAATATCAAGTTCTGGCATAAGTTCAAGCAGCTCTGATCCATAGCGTTGAGTTAAGCACCCCGTTGCAATTAATACTGTGCACTTATACTTTTCCTTATATTCAGACATTTCTAAAATAGTGTCTATTGACTCTTGTTTTGAAGATTCTATGAATCCACATGTATTTACTAAAATTATATCTGCTAGTTTAGGATCATTTGTCATATTATATCTTTCACTTAAACTACCTATTATAATCTCACTATCAATTCTATTTTTATCACAACCTAGATTTATAACTCCAACTTTCAATTTTTCCATCAGTCAGCCTCCTTGTTTGTCTCTGCGGGTAAATCCCATTTATTAACTTTTCTTCTCATTGTTTAGTTCTTAAAACAGATAATAACTATTAACCTATTATCCTTCTATATTTGTATACATAAATTATTGTAAATGTGATTTACAAATTAAACAAGGGTATTTACAATTATTCTTACAAAAATTTGTTTTATTAATTTTTAAGCTCAGCATTACTTACCAATATTTCCCTAGGTTTACTTCCATTTCTACCAGATATAATCCTACGTTCCTCCATTTGTTCTATAATTCTTGCTGCTCTATTATAACCTATTTTTAGCTTACGTTGCAATAAGGAAGTGGATGCTTGACCATTTTCAACAACTATTCTAATTGCTTCATTTAATAATTCGTCAATGCCGTCATTATCATCTTTCTTTACCGAACTACTTTCTATTTCATCTATTATTTCTTTTTCATAATTCACTTCTGTCTTCTGATCTTTTATAAAATTAACAACTCGCTCAACTTCTTCTTCTGATACAAAAGCTCCTTGTATTCTAATTGGTTTAGCCTCTCCAGACGGATAAAAAAGCATATCTCCTTTACCAAGTAATTTTTCTGCACCAGAGGAATCTAAAATTGTTCTTGAATCTATTTGACTTGAAACTGCAAATGATATTCTTGAAGGTATATTAGCCTTTATAACTCCTGTAATAACATCGACTGAAGGCCTTTGCGTAGCAATTACTAAATGCATACCTGCCGCCCTTGCCATCTGTGCGAGCCTACCAATATACTCTTCTACATCATTTGCACAAACCGTCATTAAATCCGCTAACTCATCAATTATTATAACAATCCATGGTAATTTTTCATCAAGAATGCCTTTATTAACTAATTCATTATATCCCTCAATACTTCGCACATTATTTTCGGCAAAACTCTTATATCTTCTTGTCATTTCATTCACAGCCCAATTTAAAGCACCTGCTGATTTTTTTGGATCTGTTACAACTGGTATTAATAAATGGGGGATTCCATTATAAATATTTAATTCAACAACCTTAGGGTCAATTAGTAATAACTTAACCTCCTCTGGGGAATATTTATAAAGTAAACTTATTATTAATGAATTTATACAAACACTCTTTCCGGAGCCCGTAGCCCCCGCTACTAATAAATGGGGCATTTTTGTTAAGTCTGAAACAACACAATTACCACCTATGTCTTTTCCTAAACTAAAAGACAAATTTTTGTTTGTTTCTAAAAATTCATTAGACTCTATTACTTCTCTTAAGTACACTGCACTTAACTCTTTATTTGGCACTTCAATTCCTACAGCTGCCTTACCGGGTATTGGTGCTTCAATTCTTACACCCGACGAAGCTAAATTCAATGCAATATCATCTGCTAAATTCACAATCTTGCTCACCTTAACCCCAGCATTTGGCTGAAGCTCGAACCTTGTCACTGAAGGTCCTTTGGTAACTTGAATAACTTTTGCCTCAACTCCAAAGCTGCTTAATGTCTCTTGCAATTTATTCGCATTATTAAGTAATTCTTTTTTATCATTTTTATTCATTTTAGAAGTAATATTTTCATTTAATAACTCTAACGTAGGATATTCATATTTATAGTTAGGCTTTATTTGCACACTATTTAATTGAATTTCTTGTTCAAGCTCTTGCTTTATAGAATTATCTATGTGCTTTACTTTTGTTCCCCTTGTATTATCACTCTTATTAATATTAGAAGCTTCATCTTCATTTGGTACTTGCCCTTCCGTTTCAATATCATTTGATTTTATAAAATCAATTATTTTAATTTTGTTGCTAATATCTTTAATAAATTTGTTTTTTCCTTCACTTGAAACCGCTAACTCTTCTTGACTATCATTATTTTCTATATATAGCTCCTTACTATCGTTTTTATTAGTATCTCTTTTAGTCATAAATCTTTCCTTAAAATACATAAATACATCATTTAGCGATACGTTTAATATTATAATTAAGCAAATTACATAAATTGCAATAAAAATTATATAACTTCCAACATCACCAAATAATGTGTACATTGGTACATCAATGGAATAACTAATAATACCCCCATGTAAAACACTTGATGATTTATATATTTTATTTATCCCAAGCAAAAAATCTTTTTTAACATAGTACTCATCCAAAGTTAACATTTGTATAAATAGCAATGTGTTCATTATAGTAAGCATTATTCCATAAAACTTTTTACTAAAATTTATCTTACCTTTCTTAACAATATCACAAAAACCTATAAATAATATCAAAAACGGAGAAAGATATGCACCTAACCCCAAAGTCGCAAAAAGTAGATGATTAATAAAATTACCAATCATACCTGATATTGAATTAGAATTTGAAAATATAGTTGAGAATATGCTTAATAACATTAATATGCCTATTGTTATTAATACAATTCCAAAAATTTCACTATCACTATCTACAATCTTAGATCCTTTAGATTTAGTCTTTTTTCTGGCCAAAGTATCACCTCAATTTTTATTAGTTCTATCTTTATTATTTCTACAAACATTATAAATCCCCTTTAACTTTAAATAGATTTATAAATGTATTTTAAACTACTTCTATAAGAATTACCATTAGAATCTAATGGTTATAGTAAACAGTCAATAAAAACAGATATAAATAGGTCATTTAGACCTATTTATATCTGTTTTTATGCTTTATCTATCATTTCATTTAATTTTGATAAAGCTTCACTTATTCCACCAACTTCATCTATTAGTCCATTATCCACTGCTTGTTTTCCTATAAGTATAGTACCCATATCATTTAAAAGCTCATCAGTTCGAAGCATTAATCTATTTACCGTTTCCTTGTCAATCTTTGAGGTTCTAATAATAAATTCTGTGATTCTCTCTTGCATTTTATTAAAATACTCAAAAGTTTGAGGTACTCCTATGATTAAACCATTCATTCTTATAGGATGAATTATCATAGTTGCAGATGGAGAAATAAATGAGTACCCAGCAGCTGTTGCTAGTGGTATGCCTATTGAATGCCCTCCACCGACTACAAGTGACACTGTTGGCTTACTTACGCTGCGAATCATCTCTGCTATTGCAAGTCCTGCTTCTACATCTCCTCCTACAGTATTTAGGACTATAAGAATACCTTTTACTTTTTCATCTCTCTCCATAGCAATAAGTTCTGGAATAACATGTTCATACTTAGTAGCCTTTGTTTGAGGAGATAACATCATATGTCCTTCTATTTGCCCAATAATTGGTAAAACTTGAATTCTATCATCCTGAGTTGCAACATTAGTTGTTCCAAGTTCTTTGATACTTTCTACCTGATCATTATTTTTATCTTCATTGTTTTTTTGAGTTTTTAACATTTGCATTCCTCCTAATTCACTTTATTTTGTGCATTAAGAGAAACTATATACATTTTTTAACCTAATTTAAATTCTCTATGTAGTGCGATAATAGCTTTTGGGGCATCTTTTGTTTCTACAAGACACCATATTGTCATATGAGAATCCGCTGTTTGTAATACTTCAATTTTTTGTTTTGTTAACGCCTTGAGTATTCTCGCCATAACACCAGGTATACCTCTCATTTTTGAACCAATAATTGCAAGCTTACTACAATCCCTCACAAAAGAATAAGATATATTAAGTTTTTTTATTAAATTAGTAAATTTAGTAAAGTCTTTTTCATCAATAGTAAATATTTTCTCTTTAGGAAAAACGTTTATAAGATCTATACTTATAAAGTTTTCAGCTAGAATATCAAAAAGATCATCATAGCTAGAACCTGAATTTTTAGTTACTTTTATTTGAACCCTATTATTCATATGTGTAATTCCTGTAATTATATTATTATCATCTTCACTTTCAAAATTTGAAATTACAGTTCCGTCGCACTCGTTCATAGTATTTTTTATTACGAGTGGTATATTATTTTTTTTACATATCTCGACTGCTCTTGGGTGTATAACCTTTGCTCCTTGATCCGCAAATTGAAATATTTCATCATAACTTATTTTTTTTATTAAAGTTGCCTCAGAAACTATCCTTGGATCCGCTGTCATAATTCCATCTACATCAGTGTATATTCGGACCTCTACTGCGTTAAGCGCTGCGCCAAGTAGTGCTGCTGTAACATCACTTCCACCTCTCCCAATGGTCGTAACATAGCCCTTGTCATCCATACCTTGAAATCCTGCAACTACAGGAACCTTTCCGTTTTTCAGAATACTTAATATCCTTTTTGTATCTACATTAAGTATCTCAGCATTTGTATAACTACTATCTGTAATTATACCTGCTTGTCCTCCATTTAAAGGCACAGCATCAACTTTATTATTATTTAATTCATTACACATTATTACAGTGCTTATAATTTCACCACAACTCATTAGCAAATCTATTGCTAATGGATTTGCACCTTTAAAATCATCGTCTATTTGTGATAACAGTGTATCGGTAGCATAAGGCTCGCCTTTCCTTCCCATAGCAGATACCACTACCACGGGAAAATACCCCTTAGCCTTTGCATTTATTACTTTGCTTGCTACAAGCTTTCTTTTTTCCTTAGTTGAAACAGATGTACCGCCAAACTTTTGAACTAATATCTTCATTTTTGACCTCCTGGAATAATCATTTATTTAAACTGCAATATTAACAACTTCTGAAATATCGTTAAACATGAGATTTTTTTAATAATTCATTATCAACATCAATAATTATAGTTCTAGATCCGATTTTTTTAACATATTCCCAAGGAACTTCAATAATATCGTTATTTCGAAAAAAGCTGAACTTAGAACTGCCATCATTTATAATTAAAAATTTTAAAAAGCCATTCTCATCAATAACTACATCATTACTACCTAGGTTGCTATATTTATCACCATCATTAATATTTATGATTTCATATCTTTCCATTTCACTATACAGTTTTACATTGTCTTCCATATAAACATCTCCTTAACACTTCTCATAAAATACTATGGATTATATTAAGGAGATATGCCTTATTTTTATATTTTATCAAATAATTCACTTGTCCATAGAAATAACATTACCATCAAAAACCTTTTTAAGCATTTCATTTTCTCTTCCTACATATGACGAATTTATTATACCTATTTTGAAGGTCTTTTCCATTACAGCATTTACTCTTATCATATCTATTTCATCTATTTTTTGTAATATTTCTTCAGGTGTATTTATTTTGTCCATAAACAGAGCCGATTTTCCGTTGCTAAACATTCTACTACTTGTGCTTTCAAGTCCTAAAATATAACTACCCTTTAACTGTTCTTTAGCTTTACTTAATTTTTCATTAGTGATTCCTAGTTTCGCAAAGTTACTAACTTCTTCTTTTATAACATCAATAGCAACTTGTGCATATTTTGGATTAAGCCCAGCATAAATGCTTACAACTCCTGTATTTTTAAATGCTGATATATAACAATAAATCGAATAACATACCCCTAAATCTTCACGAACCTTTTGGAATAATAATGATGACGCTCCACCACCAAGTATATTGCTTAATAATATTAATGTATAAATATCATCTTCTCCAAGACCTACACCCGGAATTCCTAAACTTATATGAAGTTGTTCAATATCTTTTTTTCTAAAATAATGGTTATTAAATATTTTTGGGCTACTATATTTAGTAATCTGTTTATTTTTATAGCGCCACTTACCAAAATATTTTTCAACAAGTTTTTCTATATTTTCCATATTAAATTTACCAGAAATAGATATTACTGAATTTTCTGGTATATAATACGAATCTATATAATCTACTATCATTTTTCTATTAAAAGAATTTACAGTAGCAATTGTTCCTAAAATTGGTAGCGAAATAGAGTCTGATTCCCAAATTGCTTTTGTATGCAGGTCAGCTAAAACATCTTCTGGTGAATCCTCGCTCATATTTATTTCCTCAACAATTACACCTTTTTCCTTTTCAATATCTTCTTCACAAAAGGTACTGTTAAACAACATATCCGAAATAATATCTAATGATAAATCAAGGTGAGTGTCTAATGCTTTTATATAAAAACATGTAGCTTCCCTACTTGTAAATGCATTTATTTGACCACCGACATCTTCAATGGTTTCAGCAATTTGTTTTGCAGTTCTAACTGTCGTTCCTTTAAAAAGCATATGTTCAATGAAATGTGATATTCCACTGTTAACTGTATTTTCATTTCTAGAGCCATTTTCCACCCATAAGCCTACACTTACAGAATTCACATATTCAATATTTTCAACTGCAATTCTTAAACCATTATCTAACTTAATCAAATTATACATATGCGCCTCTCCTTAGTGAGATTTTATATTTATTATGTGCATATTAGTATTTTTTATTTAAAAAAAATAAAAAGGCACCTAAGCCCCTCTATTATTATTCATTCAATTTTTTTTCATTCTCTTTTTTTTCATTTTCGCTATCTTTCATAGCATCTCTTCTTGAAAGATTTACTCTTCCCTGATTATCTATTTCCATTACTTTTACTAATATTTCATCGCCAACTGATACAATATCTTCTACTTTATTAACTCTCTCAAAATCAAGTTTAGAAATATGAACTAATCCTTCTTTGTTAGGTAAAATTTCAACAAATGCTCCAAAAGCAGCAATTTTAGTTACTTTTCCTAAATATATTTCTCCAACTTTAACAGATTTAGTTAACTGTTCAATTATTTCCACTGCTTTATTTGCACTCACGCCATCGTTAGACATAATTACAATTTTTCCATCATCACTAGTATCTATTTTAACACCAGTTTCCGCTATAATTTTCTTTATAGTTGCTCCACCTTTACCTATTACATCCCTAATCTTGTCAGGTGCAACATTTAGTACATACATTCTAGGAGCATACTTTGACATTTCACTTCTTGGAGCTGCTATACATTCATTCATTTTTCCAATTATATGAAGTCTAGCTTTTTTAGCATCTATAATTGCAGTTTTAATGCAGTAATTAGATAATCCATGAAGTTTTGTATCAACTTGTATAGCTGTAATACCATTAACAGTTCCAGCTACTTTAAAGTCCATATCGCCAAAGAAATCTTCTATACCCTGAATATCAGTTATAACTTTTTCTTTAGATAAATCATCATTTGTAATTAGTCCCATTGCAATTCCAGCTGCAGGTCTCTTAATTGGAACTCCAGCATCTAATAGTGCCAAAATACTTGCACTTACGCTTGCTTGAGATGTTGAACCATTAGAACTTAATACTTCTGATACCACACGAATCGCATATGGAAATTCTTCTACAGATGGCAAAAGTGGTTCTACTGCTTTTTCAGCTAAAGCACCATGTCCGATTTCTCGTCTTCCAGGTCCACGCATTGGTTTAGTTTCTCCTACGCTATAAGCTGGAAAATTATAATGATGCATATATCTTTTAGTATCTTCATCACTTATTCCGTCTAGTATCTGTGCTTCCTTTAATGCTCCAAGTGTCGCAACTCCCATAACTTGAGTAAGTCCTCTTGTAAAAAGACCCGTTCCATGAGTTCTTGGAAGTATACCTACCTCACAACTTATTGGTCTAACTTCATCAAAAGCTCTTCCATCAGGTCTTCTATTTTCATTTAACATCATATTTCTAACTATTTCTTTTTGAATATTATAGAAAATTTCGCCTATATCTGATTTTTTATCAGCATACTTTTCATCAAATTCAGCGCTTATTTTTGCTTTAATTTGATCAACCATTACGTTTCTCTCATCTTTATCCATTATGTACATTGCTGTCTTCACCATATCAAATGAGAATTTTCTAACTTCACTTTCGAGAGTTTCATCTATTTTATTAAACTCAGGAATATTTTTTTTCTTTCCAAATTTAGCTATAGCTTCTTCTTGGAAAGCTACTATTTTTTTACATGCTTCAAAAGCAAAGTCGATTGCAGCTATCATTACATCTTCAGCTATTTCGTCTCCACTAGCTTCTATCATTGTTACATTGTCTTTTGTAGCACAAACTGTAAGCTTCATAACACTTACTTTTCTCTCGTCTGCTGTTGGGCTTAATATGAATTTACCATCTACTAAACCAACTGAAACCGTTGCGACAGCATCAGTAAAAGGTATACTTGATATACATAATGCTAGTGACGCCCCATTCATAGCAAGTATTTCAGGTGAATTATCTTGTTCAACTGATAGTACTGTACAAACAATTTGAACATCATTTTTATAACCTTTAGGAAATAGTGGTCTTAGAGGCCTATCTATACCTCTTGCAGTTAAAATTGCTCTTTCTGATGGTCTTGCTTCTCTTTTTATGAAGCCACCAGGAATTTTACCAACAGCATAAAGTTTTTCTTCATATTCTACACTTAATGGAAAGAAGTCGATACCGTCCCTAGGTTTTTCTGAAGCATTTGTATTAACTAAAACTACTGTCTCACCATAACTCATAAAAATTGCACAGTCTGATAACATTCCAACCTTACCATATTCAACTTTAAGCTTTCTACCTGCTACAATCGTTTCTATAGTATGAATCATATATTTGCCTCCCCTCAATTTAAATTACCAATATTTGTGTAAATATTGGTAGCTAATCGTATATATTTTGCCCTAACCTAAAATAATAGAGCGGCTAAGCCGCTCTGAATTATTTTCTTAGTCCGAGTTCTGCTAGAATTGCACGATATCTTTCAATATCTTTGTTCTTTAAGTAACCTAACATACCTTTTCTTTGACCAACCATCATTAATAGACCTCTTCTTGAATGGTTATCTTTTTTATGAACTTTTAAATGCTCATTTAACTCTGTAATTCTTTCAGTTAAAAGTGCAATTTGTACTTCTGGAGAACCTGTATCTCCTTCATGTCTTGCATGTTTTACCATTATTTCTTGTTTTGTAGTCTTTGTCATTTTACAACACCTCCGAATAAAATCCCCATATTCCAAGTATACCGTTGGTGATTCGGCTAACTTAGCATAAGGTTCAAATCAATTATAACAAACTAAGATTAAATTGTAAATTAATTTTTACATCTTTACGTTTATTATTCTATTTTTTGATTATAAGCATATTCCTTATCTTTTACAAGCTGCTGTTTTAGTTCCTCTACAGTATTAAATTTAACTTCATCTCTTATTCTGTTTATAAAGTTTATTTTAACTATCTCACTGTAAATTTGCTTGTTAAAATCTAAAATATGTGTTTCTACTGATAATTTACCACCTTCTACAGTAGGATTGTATCCTATATTGGTTATAGCTTTATAAAGATAATTATCATATTCAATTATAGTATAATATACCCCTCCCTTTGGAAGAATATATTCCTTATTATAATTTAAATTTACAGTTGGAAAACCAATAGTTCTACCAAGTTGTTTACCAGTAATCACTTTCCCAGTAATAGTATGTGGACGTCCTAAAAGTTCATTTGCTTTAACAATATTACCCTCAGCAATTAGATGACGGATTTTTGAACTGCTGACAATTTCATCATTGACACTAATTGCATCACAAACATATAGATTATATCCAAGTATTGTGCTATATGCCTTAAGCATTTCTACATCACCTAAATTCTTATAACCAAATCTATAATTAAAACCAACAATTATTCCCTTAACATTATAGCACTTAACCATATTGCTTATAAATTCTTCAGGAGTTATCTTCATAAAATCTTTATCAAAATTAGCTAAATTAACTATATCTATACCTGTGTCTTCCAGTAATTTTATTTTAGTATCATTACCCATTATAAGCTTTGGGCAAATTTCTTTATTTATAACAGACAATGGATGATTTTTAAAAGTACAGATCATACTTTTAGCATTATTTGCTTTTGATAATTCTACTGTTTTATTTATAAGGTGCATATGTCCCAAATGTAGTCCATCAAAACTTCCGAGTGCAATAAAAGTTTGATATTTAAGATTAGTTTTAAAATTATCTTCTATAATTAACATTTTAATATACTCCTATATAAATGATTTTATTAACCTAACACCATCATCACTTTTGTCCGCAATTCCAATAAAATCATTATCATTATTATATATACTATACATAATGCCAGATTCAAACTTACAAATTAGTGCCTTATCCTTTACTATAACACCATTTAATAAGAACTTAACAAATCTATCCTCTATGGTAATTCTAGCATTCGCACTAAAAATAGTTTCTATAGGCATAATATATTTGTTTATATTTTCTTCATTTAATTCATTAACATTTATAGCATTATCAATATGAAATTGACCTGTAGCCGTTCTTTGTAGATTCCACATCATGCCACCACATTTTAATTTTTCCCCAATATCATAACACAGACTTCTAATGTATGTACCTTTAGAACATTTTACCGTGAATTTTATATAAGGTAATTTAATGTCCGTAATATTTATGTCATAAATCGTTATAGGTCTCGGCTGCCTCTCTACTTCTATTCCAGCCCTCGCTAACTCATAAAGTTTTTTTCCGTTAATCTTTAGAGCTGAGTACATAGGTGGGACTTGCTTTATCTCTCCTATAAATGAATTAATAGCTAGCGTAATTTCATCTACGCCTGAATTAACTTCACTTTCTTTTAGAATTTTCCCCTCTCTATCATAAGTATCTGTAATAACGCCCAATTTTAATTCAGTTTCGTAAATTTTAAAGTCACCCATTATATAGTCTATAGCCTTTGTTGCTTTTCCTATACAAACAGGTAAGACCCCGCTAGCTTCAGGGTCTAGAGTGCCAGCGTGGCCTACTTTTTTCACTTTACTGATTTTTCTTATTAAACGCACTACATCAAAAGAAGTAATTCCTGTAGGTTTGAATACATTTAATATACCATTCATTTCATCAACTCTTTTTCTAAAATTTCCATTAATTTAACTTTAGTATTATCAAAACTTACTTTAACACCATTTTTATCTTGTTAATGATATCGTTAATATCATTATTCTTCATTACTATCTTCACTTTTTATTTCATCCTCAATCTTTGTTTCTTCTTCAATCTTTTTTTCATGTTCATCCTTATCTTTTGCCTTTATTTGATGGAAAATATTTTCTAAATGTATTGCCCGTTCTATGGTTTCATCTAGTTCTATAATAACCTGAGGAACATGTCTTAACTTAACATGCATCCCTATTTCTTTTCTTATAAGACCAGTTGAACTTTTAAGTGCTTGAATTGTTTCTTTTTTTTCAATTTCATTTCCAAATATACTAACATAGATCTTTGTATAACTTAAGTCTTTTGTTGTATCTACTTTTGTTACACTAACCATAGCACTTAATCTAGGATCTTTTATTTTGTTTTGAATTGTATTGCTTACATCTTTTTTTATTTCTTCATTTATTCTACCATTTCTATAACTAACCATACAACCCACTACTCCTTATCTTATACTAGTTTTGGTTTTATTTCTTCCATTATGAATGCTTCAATGATGTCTCCTTCTTTAAGGTCATTGAATTTCTCTACACTTAATCCACATTCAAATCCAGCAGCAACTTCTTTTGCATCATCTTTAAATCTCTTTAATGAAGCTAAAGTTGATTCAGTTATAACTATTCCATTTCTAAGAACTCTTACGCTACTATTTCTAGTAATTTTACCAGTCAATACATAAGACCCTGCTATTGTACCTACATTTGAAACTTTATATATTTGTCTTATTTCAACTCTTCCTAAAACAACTTCTTTATATACAGGATCTAGCATTCCAAGCATTGCTAATTTTATATCATCAAGAGCATCATAAATTATTCTATATGTTTTAATTTCTACTTTTTCTTTTTCTCCAACTATTGCAGCATTATTATCAGGTCTTACATTAAACCCTATAATTATTGCATTTGATGCAGCCGCAAGTACAACATCAGTTTCTGTTATAGCTCCAACTCCAGAATGTATAACTCTTACTTTAACATTATCAGTAGATAATTTTTCAAGTGATTGTCTTACAGCTTCTACAGATCCCTGAACGTCTGCTTTAACAATTACGCCAAGTTCTTTAACAGATCCTTCTTGTATTTGGTTATATAAGTTTTCCATAGAAACTCTATTACTAGCTTGAAAATGTTCTTCTCTTAGATTTGTTTTTCTAGCCTCAGCCATATTTCTTGCAGTTTTCTCATCTTTAATTACATTAAATCTATCTCCAGCTGATGGTACATCAGATAATCCAAGTATTTCTACTGGTATAGATGGTCCTGCTGTCTTTATTTTTTTACCCTTATCATCAAACATTGCTCTTATTCTTCCGTAAGTTGATCCAACTATTATAGAATCACCAGTGTGAAGTGTACCATTTTGTACAAGTAATGTAGCAAGTGGTCCGCGACCTTTATCAAGTTTTCCTTCTATTACAGTTCCTTTTGCATGTCTTTTAGTATTTGCTTTAAGCTCCAACATTTCTGCAGTAATTAGTATCATTTCAAGTAAAGTATCAATACCTTCCTTAGTATGAGCTGATACTGGAACACAAATTGTGTCTCCACCCCAATCTTCTGCTACAAGTCCATGTTCTGTTAGTTCTTGTTTAACTTTATCTATATTAGCTCCTGGTCTATCTATCTTATTTATAGCTACTATCATTGGTACATTAGCAGCCTTACAGTGATTTATAGCTTCTTCAGTTTGTGGCATAATACCATCATCAGCCGCAACTACTAAAATAACTATATCTGTTATTTGAGCACCACGCGCCCTCATTGCTGTAAAAGCTTCATGACCAGGTGTATCTAAAAATGTTATTTTTTCACCATTAATATTAACGGTATATGCACCTATATGTTGTGTTATTCCGCCAGCTTCTGTTTCTGTAACCTTAGATTTTCTAATACAATCAAGTAATGATGTCTTGCCGTGATCAACATGACCCATAACTGTAACAACTGCTGGTTTTTTATCAGTACCTAATTCAGCGTCATTTTCCTCAATATCTTCATCATCAGCAATTTTTCCTTCTTCAAGGTCTTTTAGTACAGCAAGTGCACCATATTTTTCTATTACTTTTTCAGCTGTTGCAAAATCTATTTCTTGATTCATTCCAGCCATAACTCCTATGAAAATAAGTTGTTTTATTACTTCAACATAAGGTCTTTTTAACGTATCAGCCAAATCTTTAACTGTAATAGTACTTTCGATTACTACAACTTCGTCATCGATTGGTTCAACAGCATTGTTGCCACTTCCTAATTCATCGCGACCTTTTCTACCTCTTTTTCTTATGACAACTTTATTAGCATCTTCGTTAGCTAAGTTTTCATAGTGTTCTACTGTTTCATTTTTATTATCCTTAAGTCCTGAATTTTCGTCACTATAAAGTTCCTTAATTAATTCAGCGTCCTCTTCCTCAATCACACTCATATGATTTTTGGCCTTTATACTAAACTCTTCGAATAGTACATTAATTAATTCTTTACTTGACACTTCTAATTCTTTAGCTAATTCATATATTCTGACTTTTGCCAAATCATTCACCCCCGAAATTTAATTTATTCAATGTTTTCATTCCATAAGCTTAATAGCTTATTCGTCATTTTTTTATCATTTACGCATAAAACATTAATTTCTGGTCTACCTAAACATTTACCTAGCGTTTCATTTGAAACACCTTCAATAAGTGGTATAACATTTTTAATAGACAATCTTTTAAACTTATCTTTAGTATTTACAGCGCTTTCCTCAGATAAAATTATAAGGGTTCCTCTACCATGTGATAGTGCATCTTCACACTGATTGTAACCTTCAATAAGTTTACCTGCCTTTTTAGTTAAACCCAAAAATTGAAAAAATTTATTATTCATGATTTATCTCATCCTTTAGCTTTGCATAAATTTCTTCGCTTATTTTGCCACCTAAATTTCGCTCTAACCTTTTTGTCTTATAAGATTTTTCAAAACATTCTATGTTCATGCAAACATATGCACCTCTACCTGGTTTTTTCCCTATTAAATCTATAGAGATTTCGCCTTCTTTACTATGGACTATGCGCAATAGTTCTTTCTTGGGTTTCATTTCCATACACCCTGTACACATACGCTGAGGTATTTTTTTAACTTTCATAAAACTATCACCTACTCCTGTGTAATGGTTTCAATTACTTGCTCTTGCGTTGATTGATCTTTAACTACTTGACTATCAATTACTTCACTTTCATCTGCTTCACTTTTAACTACTTCATTTACCTCTATTTCATTTATATCCATGTTGTATTGAGCTTGTGTTCTACTTTTTATATCTATTTTCCAACCAGTTAATCTTGCTGCTAATCTAACATTTTGGCCTTCTTTTCCAATAGCTAAAGATAATTGATTATCTTCCACTATGACCTTTGCAGATTTAGAAACTTCCTCAACTACTACATTTAATACCTTTGCAGGACTTAAAGCATTTGAAATATATTCTTCAGCTTTCTTGCTCCATTTGATGATGTCAATTTTCTCATTTCTTAATTCATTAACTATGCTTTGAACGCGAACACCCTTAGGTCCTACGCAAGCTCCCATAGCATCAACATTTTCATCATTTGAGTATACTGCAATTTTAGTTCTTGAGCCAGCTTCTCTCGAAATACTCTTAATCTCGACAACCCCGCCAAAAACTTCTGGTACTTCTAATTCAAATAATCGTTTTACAAGGCCTGGATGAGTTCTTGACACTCCAACTTGAGCACCTTTAGTAGTGTTTTTAACTTCAACAATATACAATTTTAATTTTTCATTAAAATTATATTCTTCACCTGGCATTTGTTCATTAGCTCCAAGTACAGCCTCAATTTTACCTAAATCTATAAATACATTGCCTCTGTCTTTTCTTATTACACTTCCTGTAATAATATCAAACTCTTTGGTTATAAATTCATTGTATATTATATTTCTTTCAGCTTCTTTAATTCTTTGAATAACTACTTGCTTTGCAGCTTGCGCAGCTATTCTTCCAAATTTTCTTGGAGTAACTTCAATATCAACAATATCATCTATTTGATATTTATGACTGTACTCTTTAGCTTCTTCTAAGGACATTTCACTAGCTTCCTCAACAACTTCTTCTACAACCGTCTTTTGACCATAGACATGTATTTCTCCTGTTTCTCTGTTCATTGTTACTTTTACATCTTGACTATTATTTGATAGCGTAGCAAAATTTTTCTTATACGCTGCAACTAACGCATCTTCTATAGTTTCAAAAAGTAAATCCTCGCTAATTCCCTTTTGGTCTACAATTTCTCTCAATGCTTCAATAAATTCTTGATTCATTTTAACAACTTCCTCCTTACAGCACTGGTTTTAAACTTACGATGGAAATATTTTCTTTTGGAATAACTATATTGTTCCCATCATATTGAATTTCTATTTGTGCATCAGAAAATCCCACTAAATCGCCCTCAAGTTTTTTAGTTCCCTCATATAGGCTCTTTAAATTAACTAGTACATTCTGACCTATGTATTTTTTTAGATGATTATCATCATATAAAATCCTCTCAATTCCTGGTGAAGATACTTCTAAACAGTAACTATCTGTTATTGGATCTTCAACGTCTAATATTTCACTTATGCCTCTGCTAGTTTTTTCGCAGTCTTCCAAAGATATTCCACTTGAACTATCTATATAAATTCTCAAATAATTTTCTCCAGCTTCTTTTACATACTCCAAATGATATAATTCACAATTGTTTTTTTCAACTATTGGCAAAGCGATTTTTCTAAGCTTTTGCAACAAGGTATCATTTCTCATTCTAACACCCTCCTTTTATTAGTATTTTATACTATTATTAACATAATTAATCATAATATTATAATTAAAACGCAACCATGAGTTGCGTTTCAATAAATAGAGAGTAGGCGGGCCTACTCTCTTTCAATAAAATAACTAGTGATAACTAATATCTATTATTCTATCATATAAAATCCGCTATTTCAAGGGTTAATTGCATTTCCCTAAAAAAACGACAGCTGATTTGTATCAGGAAGATCCTTCAAACATCCATGATTATCTAATGCTTCAATAACTGTTTTAGACACTTTGCATCGAGTTCTCAAATCTTCTTTTGATATAAACTCTCCATGCACTCTTTCTATTACTATACTTTTAGCAGCATTTTCTCCTACCCCTTCAAGTGCATTTAAAGGAGGTCTTAGTGAATCTTCTTCAATTGTAAATTTAACTGACTCTGACTTATATAGATCAACATTTAACAATTTAATTCCTCTTTTATACATTTCAAAAGATAACTCGAGAGCAGTTAAAAGTCCTTTTTCTTTCACTCCTATATCCTTACCTAAAGCTTCGAGTTCATCCATTTTAACCCTTATAGCACTGTCACCTTTTACTATCAAATTTGCATCAAAGTCATCTGCTCTTATAGTAAAAAATGTAGCATAGTATTCTTTTGGGTAATAAACCTTATAATATGCTATTCTAATGGCCATCATTACATATGCTACTGCATGACCCTTAGGGAACATATACTTTATTTTTTTACATGAGCCTATATACCAATCCGGAACATCATGCTCTTTCATTATTTTCTCATGTTCTTCTGAAAGCCCCTTACCTTTTCGTACTTTCTCCATAATAGTAAAAGCAGTCTTAGGCTCAAGATCTTTATGCAATAAGTAAACCATTATATCATCTCTTGTAGAAATACAATCTTTAAGCGTTGTAAATCCTTCTTTAATATAATATTGTGCATTATTAATCCATACATCAGTTCCATGAGATAATCCTGAAATCCTTACTAAATCTGAAAAAGATTTTGGTTGTGTATCTAAAAGCATTTGTCTAACGAATTTTGTACCAAATTCGGGAACTCCATAACTTCCCACTTCACAACCCAATTCCTTAGCTGTAAGTCCAAGTGCCTTAGGCGATGTAAATAAGCTTATAACATTATCATCAGATAATGGGATAGTTAAAGGGTCAAGTCCCGTTAAATCTTGAAGCATTTTAAGCATTGTAGGATCATCATGACCAAGAATATCAAGTTTAAGTAACCTACCACTTATAGAATGGTAATCAAAATGTGTTGTAATAATATCTGATGTTGGGTCATCCGCCGGATGTTGCACAGGGCAAAAATTATATATCTCATTGTCACTTGGAACAACCATTATTCCACCTGGATGTTGTCCTGAGGTCCTCTTAACGCCAGTACATCCTTGTACAAGTCTCTCAATTTCAGCTTGAGGTACCATAACATCCTTTTCATTTAAATATTTTTTCACATAACCATAAGCAGTTTTATCAGCAATGGTTCCAATAGTTCCAGCCTTAAAAGTATGTCCTTTTCCAAACAGCACCTCTGTATATCTATGTATGTCTGCTTGATTATCTCCTGAAAAATTCAAATCTATATCCGGTTCTTTATCTCCTTCAAATCCTAAGAATGTTTCAAATGGAATATCAAAACCATCTTTTTTATATAACGTTCCACAATCAGGACATTCTTTATCAGGTAAATCAGCACCTGAACCAATAGATCCATCTAAAATAAATTCACTCTTTTTGCAATTAGGGCATATATAATGTGGTGGTAACCCATTTACTTCTGTTATATTAGACATATTAGCTGCAAAAGAAGATCCAACTGACCCTCTCGAACCTACCAAATAACCATCTGCAAGTGATTTTGCCACTAATTTTTCAGCTATTAAATAAAGTACAGCATATCCATTTCCAATAATAGAATTCAATTCTTTTTCCAATCTTTTTTCAACTATCTCAGGCAATGGATCTCCATATATTGAATGAACTTTATCTGATGTCATCTTTCTGATATCATCTTCTGCCCCCGGTATTTTAGGTGTGAAAGTTCCATCTGGTATTGGTTTTACAAATTCTATCATTTCAGCAATTTTATTTGGATTATAAATTACTACTTCTTTACATTTTTTTTCTCCTAAATATGAAAATTCACTTAGCATCTCATTTGTAGTTTTAAAATATAATGGTGGTTGATCATCCGCATCTGAAAACCCTTTACCCGCCATCAATATTTTTCTAAAAACTGCATCTAAAGGCTCTAAAAAATGTACATCCCCTGTAGCAACTACTGGCATATTATTTTTATCACCAATAGTGCATATTCTCCTATTAATGTCCATTAATTCACTTTCGTCTTTTACTATTCCATTTTTAATCATAAATTTATTATTTAGTAAAGGTTGTATTTCTAAATAATCATAGAACTTTACTATTTTATTAATATCTTCTTCAGATTTTCCTTGAAGCACTTCTTTATATACTTGTCCAGCTTCACACGCCGATCCAACTATAAGACCATCTCTGTACTTTTCAATTAAAGTTTTAGGAAGCCTTGGTCTTCTATGAAAATATTCTAAATTTGAAAATGAAATAAGCTTATAAAGGTTCTTTAGGCCTATTTGATTCTTTACCAAAATAATCACATGATAAGTGTTCGCTTTTTTCACATTAAAGTCAGCTAGAAATTCTTTGTTTAAAGTATCTAAGTCTAAAATGTTTTTTTCACGAAGTAGCCCAAAACAATGTAATAGTATGTCCGCGGTAGCTTTAGCATCATCTACAGCTCTATGATGATTTTCTAGGGTTATGCCCAAATATTTAGCTACTGTATTTAACTTAAACGTCTTAAGGTCTTTAAGTAAATATTTAGCTAAAGGAATTGTATCCATAATTGCATTCTCAAACTTCAAGCCTAACCTCTGTGAATTTTTTTTAATAAAAGATGCATCGAAGTCAGAATTATGTGCTACGAGCACACTATCTTTTGTAAACTCTAAAAACTTAGGAAGAACTTCTTCTATAGATGCTGCATCAGAAACATTATCATTTGTAATTCCAGTTAGTTCTATAATCTTATAAGGTATGTCTATTCCTGGATTTACAAATTCACTAAATCTATCTACTATTTTTCCATTTTCTATCTTCAATGCACCAATTTCTATAATTTTATCATTTTCACTAGATAACCCCGTTGTTTCTAGGTCAAAAACCACAAAACGGTCATCTAAAGTTTCACCTTTATTATTAATAACAATTGGCACTCCATCGTCTACCAGGTAACCCTCAACACCATAAATAACCTTAATCTTATTCTTTTTAGCTGCATCCATGGCTTCTGGAAATGCTTGAACTACGCCATGATCAGTTATTGCTACTGCGCTATGCCCCCACTTAGCTGCTCTTTCAACAAGTTTAGATGCAGGACTAATACCATCCATAGCACTCATTTGAGTATGAAGATGAAGTTCAACCCTTTTCTCCTTAGCCGTATCCATTCTTTCTATTTTTTTAAGTTTAATTATATCTCTAGCCATAACTACAACTTCTCTTGCATAGGTATCATAACTTGCTTCTCCACGTATCTTGCAAAAGAGTCCAACTTTGATTTCTTCCATCATCTTTTCTACTTCTTTAGGTTTTGGAAAACATTTCACTGTAATTGAACTAGAATAATCTGTAATATAAAACGTTATAATTATTCTTCCCGTTTTGGTTTCAATTATATTCACCTTAAAAATATCACCACAAGCACAAATTATTCCTGAGGTCTCACTTATATCTTTTATTTCTATACTTTCATCATTAATGTTTCTTCCCATAATAGTATTTTTATCAGCAACCTCACCCTTTTTGTAACCCGGTCTACTAAACTTATTAGCTTTGTAGCCATTGCTATTATCGTTACTTTGCCCACCACTACGGGGCTTGTCTGTCTTTTCTATATTCATATTTTTAACTATTTCATTAATTATAGTTTCATTTTCTTTTTCTTTCTTCATAAAAGAATCATCTTTAGAAAGTTCACTGTTATGTTCTAATTTAACTACTGAACTAACTCCAAACATATCATTTATAGTATTTTTCATAAGAAGTTCTATGTTTTTATCTCTTAGAATTTTGCACATAAAATCATTACCACACTGAATTTTAAGTATACCATTCTCAATTATTCTAGTTGACTTAAGTAAACTATCTTTACTTGATGGCTCTGAGATAGATATTACATTAACTACATCGAGCCAAAACTTATCTTTTACATCTTCTATAGTTGCATTTGATACATCATGGTAGCAAATCAACTGTATATCGTTAAAACTACATAGTCGTTTTGATATAATTTGTTTAATTAGTAGTTTTTTATTATCATCTGTATCCTCAAAAGATTTAATAATCACCCTTAATTTATTGCTTTTCTTAAGGTACTGAACCCTTAATACCTTAATATTATCTACTAATGTTTCTTCATTTAAATCAAGATCATTTTTCAACATTTGAGCTAGACTTGCGTTCATTAATACTCCTCCTGAGAAGACATGTTATAGGTTATTTACTTCACGAATAAGTTCTTCTACTAAATCTTCTTCCTTAACAGTTTTAATTATTTCACCTTTTTTAAATATAAGACCAACTCCATCTCCGCCAGCGATGCCAATATCAGCCTCTCTTGCTTCACCCGGACCATTAACTATGCATCCCATCACTGCAATCTTTATATTTTTATTACAAAATTCCAATCTTTTTTCTACTTCATTTGCAATCTTTATAAGATTTATTTGCGTTCTACCACATGTTGGGCATGATACAAATTTAATTCCATCATCTATATAACCTAATGATTTTAGGATTTCTATTCCAACTTTAACCTCATCTACTACATCCCCAGTTAGAGATACCCTTATAGTATCACCTATACCTGAAGCTAGTAATGCTCCAATTCCTACACTTGATTTTATTGTTCCTCTCCATGTAGTTCCAGCCTCAGTAACCCCAAGGTGAAGTGGATAATCTACCTTGTCTGATAATAGTTTATAACAATCAATCATCATTACAACATCTGATGATTTTATAGAAATAACTATATCGTAAAAATTTAAACTTTCAAGTATTTCAACATGCTTTAGCGCACTTTCAACTAATGCCTGTGCGCATACATGTCCATACTTTTTAAGAATATCTTTTTCTAGCGATCCTGAATTTACACCAATTCTAATGGGAATACCCTTCGCTTTAGCTGCATCTGCAACTAATTTTATTCTATCAATATTTCCAATATTACCTGGATTAATTCTTAGTTTAGATACTCCATTTTCAATAACTTTTAAAGCCAGCCTATAATCAAAATGAATATCTGCAACTAGAGGTATATGAATACCTTTCATTATATCTTTTATTGCCTCCGCAGCTACCATATCTGGCACTGCGCAGCGTACAATATCGCAACCTACTTTTTCAAGCTCAAGTATTTGTTTTATCGTAGCTTCTACATCTCGTGTATCAGTATTCGTCATTGACTGCACTGCAATCTTTGAATCTCCACCTATATATAAATCACCAATTTTAATTTTTTTTGTTTTTCTAGCTTCCACAATATTCATCTCCTAGAATTTCATCGGACTAACTATGTCCTTAATAACTATAAACACCATAAACGCCATTAAAAACATAAATCCAATATAATTTATAGTTCCTACCTTACTATCATCTAATTTTTTACCTGATATTATTTCAAATAATAACATAAAAATCCAACCTCCATCTAAAGCCGGGAAAGGTATTATATTAAATATTCCTAGTTGTACACTTAACATTGCTGTTAACATCATTAAATTTACTATTCCATTTTGCGCAGCCATTGTTGAAATTCTAATTATACTTATTGGTCCTCCTACATCATTGACAGAAACTTTCCCGTGAAATAAGCTCCCAAAAAAAACGAAAATTTGTTTTGATGTGCTAATAGTTTGATCAACTCCATAACTTACACTTTCTACAAAATTAATTTTTTCTCGTAAACCATAGATTCCTACTATAAATCTCTTTTCTTCTACACTTTTACGGGGGGTTAGAGAAATTTCTTTCACTTTTGCATCTCTAAGTATTTCAATATTCATACTCTTGCCTTTATTGTTGGAAATTTCATTTAAAGCTTGATCCCATTTATCTATACTAACCTTATTAATCTTAGTAATTTTATCTCCAACTTTTATTCCAGCATGCATGGCTGGACTATTAGGTACTACTTCCCCTATTATAGGTAATATACGACCTATTGAGGCACCTACAATAGCAAATAAAACCAACGCTAAAATAAAATTCATAATTGCTCCAGCAGAAACTATGCTTAATCTTTGAACTGGTGTTTTATTAGTGAAAGATCTAGGATCATCACTACTTTCCTCTTCACCTTCCATCTTAACATAACCACCAACAGGAAAAGCTTTAATCAAATATTCTGTTTCTTTTCCTTTTATTCCAAAAAGTTTTGGCCCCATTCCTAAGGAAAATTCACTTACCTTTACTCCGTTTAACTTGCACATTATAAAATGACCTAATTCATGTATTATTACTAAAAGACTAAAGGCTAAAATAGCCATAATAATATATGGTATATTCGGTAAAATACTACCCATAACAATTTTCCTCCCTATTTTTCATCATAATTGTTTTTTACATATTCCCTAACCTTTAAATCAACGTCTAAAATTTCTTCTAAATTCGGTTTAATATTGTGATCAAATTTATTCATGCATTTTTCTATAATATCTTCTATTTGGAGATATTTAATTTTATAATCTAAAAAGAGTGCAACAGCTATCTCATTTGCAGCGTTCATTATAGCAGGCATATTCCCGCCCATCTTACCTGCTTTTAATGCTAATTTAAGACATTTAAATGTCTCACTATCAGGTTTTTCAAAAGTTAAACTGCTCATATTATAAAAATCCAATTTATCAATTACAGCTATATTTCTCTTTGGATAGTTTATGGCATATTGAATAGGAAGCCTCATGTCAGTAGAACTCATTTGTGCCATTATACTACCATCTATATACTCAACCATAGAATGTATAACACTTTGTGGGTGAACTACCACTTGTATGTTTTCGTAATCTACCCCAAATAACCAGTGTGCTTCTATAACCTCAAGTCCCTTATTCATAAGGGTTGACGAATCAACAGATATTTTTTTACCCATGTTCCATTTAGGATGCTTAATAGCATCTTCAGGCCTTATATCTATTAATTCTTGTCTGCTTTTCCCTCTGAATGGACCACCAGATGCAGTTATTATTATCTTATTAACATTTTCTAACTTATTACCTTGCAAACATTGAAAAATAGCACCATGTTCTGAATCAACTGGCAAAATATTTACATTGTTTTTTTTAGCAGCTTCCATAACTAGTTCTCCCGCGGCAACTAGTGTTTCCTTATTAGCTAAAGCAATATCCTTTCCTGCATCAATAGCTTTTATAGTAGGAACGAGTCCTATCATTCCTACAACCGATGTCACTACAAGATCAACTTCAGGTAAAGTACTTATATAATTTAAGCCATCTAATCCATGCAATATTTCCGTTGTATATTTTTTTAAGGCGCAATGTTTTTTAAGTTTTAGTGAAGCTTCCTCATCCATCATGGCAACATATTTAGGTTTAAATTCCTCTATGATAGGTATAATTTTCTCATAATTAGTATTTGCAGAAATCCCTATAATAATAAAATTTTTAATATCCGATCGAATAACATCTAAAGTTTGAGTTCCAATTGATCCTGTAACTCCTAAAATAGTAAGTTTTTTCATTTAATCTCCCCATTCCTATAATGTTACAATTTATAATTATTATGTCATCAAAATTAAAATACTAAAGCTATGCCAATGTATGTAATTATGTCCCAATACCAAAGGAAACATCATGATAATATTTTCAATTTATTTCTATTTTTTTGCATATTAGTAGTATTAAATATAACATAGTTAGCTATTAAAATAAAGTGCTTACTACAATATACAATTTGTAACATTCTTTATAGCAAGCTATTATTTGTAATATTATATTCATTATTAAGTTCAGATATTAATATAAAATATAACACCGTTATTTTTTTAATGCTTTATGTAATAATAAAATCATATAAAGTCATCAATGCCAATTCACTCTGAATTATTTTTTTGCATCCTGCCCAATATATGATTTTCTTAAGCAATAAACTATATAAATTTATATCTTTATTATAAATGTAATATAATAAAATACTACCACAGACACAAATAAAATACTATCAAAACGGTCTAAAATCCCACCATGTCCCGGTATAAGATTACTGTAATCCTTAGCCCCTACATATCTCTTTATCGACGATGCAATTAAATCTCCAAACTGTCCAAAAACGCCACATAAAACACCAATTATAGCATAATGATATAGTTCTATATGCACGCCATATTTTGAAATAACATATCCATAAATCATACATCCTATAGTACTCCCAAATAGGCCACCTATCGAACCCTCTATTGTTTTATTAGGACTAACTTTAGGACAAAGCTTATGTTTGCCTCCTTTGCCTAAAATCCTTCCAGAATAATAAGCTAAGGTATCGCATCCCCATGAGCAAATGAATATAATCCATACTAAATATTGACCATAAGTTTTATTGTCTATAAACACTATAAAACTAAAAAATACTGCTACATACAAAAATCCAAATAAGGTAAGCGCAACATCTACAAAATTGTAACTTGTATAAACCACAGGAATACATAATAACAAGAAAATTGTTGCAATTAAAATATATATATTAAAACTTTGTGAAAAATTCTTGTTCATATTTAAGTAATATACTATGCATAATACATATCCTATAAGTGCAATTGGCTTATAATGTTTTTTTCTAGAAACTTTATAGAACTCGTACATACCAAAAAGTGAAATTACCATTACAATATATTTTAAATACACCCCACCTAAAAATAAAAATATTATGAACGGAGCTAAAACAAGAGCCCCTATATACCTATTATTCATGATTTTCTCCCCTATTTAACCTTTCCAAATCTTCTATCTCTTTTTTGATAATCCATTATTGCACTTTGTAACTGTTTCTCATGAAAATCCGGCCAATTAATGTCTGAAAACCAAAGTTCTGAGTATGCACCCTGCCAAAGCAAGAAATTACTTAATCTTAACTCACCACTTGGTCTTATTATTAGATCCGGATCTGGCATTTTACTTGTATACATGTATTTTGAAAATAATTCTTCATTTATTTGATCCTTAGATATTTTTTTATTAATTAAATCCGATGAAATCTCTTTTACAGCATCTACTATTTCACTTCTTCCTCCATAATTTAAAGCAAGATTTAAAATCAATCCCTTATTATTTCTTGTTTTTTCATATGCATTATTTAATTCTTCTCTACATATCAAAGGCAATTTCGAAATATTACCAATAGAATTAACAACAACATCATTAACGTTTAATTCTTCGACTTCTTTTTTTAAATACTCCACTAACAACTTCATTAAAGAATCAACTTCTTTTATAGGTCTATTCCAATTCTCAGTTGAAAATGCATATAATGTTAAATATTTAACCCCTAACCTATCACATTCTTTTACAATTTTCCTAATTGCTTCAACACCTGCCTTATGTCCAAGTGCTCTAGGCAAATTACGCTCTTTTGCCCATCTACCATTTCCATCCATTATAATTGCAATATGCTTAGGTATTTTACTCATATCTAAGTTTGGTTCATTACTCATAACTTTATTCTTTTTTAAGAAAGCGAATAATTTTTTCAATAAAATTCTCTCCTTTTTACTAGTTATAGTATAATTTTAAATAGAACCTGCATAAATGCAGGTTCTATTTAAAATTAAGGACTAAACTGACATTATTTGTTTTTCTTTAGTATCAATTATTTTATCTACTTCTTTAATAAATTTATCTGTTTCCTTTTGGATGATATCTTCTGTTTTTTTAACTTCATCTTCAGAAATTTCACTATTTTTTTTCAATGCTTTAATTTTATCATTAGCATCTCGCCTTATAGACCTTATAGCTACTTTGCCTTCTTCTCCGGTTTTCTTAATATTCTTCATTAAATTTTTTCTTGTTTCTTCCGTAAGCTCTGGAATAATTAATCTCATTGATATTCCATCATTTGATGGATTTAATCCCAAATCAGATTTTAATATAGCTCTTTCTATTTCTTTCATAGAAGATTTATCCCATGGCTGAATTAATAATACTCTCGCTTCAGGTGCTGATATGTTTGCAATTTGGCTTAATGGCACGAGACTACCATAGCATTCAACATTAACTCTATCCAGCATTGCAGAATTTGCTCTTCCTGCCTTCATACTTGATAACTCATGTTTCAAAACTGCAATCGTCTTTTTCATTTTTTCATCAGCAATACTAATAATTTCTTTAATCATAGAATTCCCTCCATTTTATATTGGTTATTTAGCAGAATCAGATACTAAAGTCCCAATTTTTTCACCTAAGACTGCTTTTTTTATGTTTTCTGGTTTATCAAGTCCAAAAACTAATATAGGTATATTGTTGTCCATACATAATGATGTAGCCGTAGAATCCATAACTTGAAGTCCTTTTTCAAGCACATTAATATAACTAAGTTTATCGAATTTTTTTGCATCATCATATATGTGTGGATCTTTATCGTATACTCCATCAACCTTTTTAGCAAGGAGTATTACTTCAGCTTCTATTTCTGCTGCCCTAAGTGCTGCTGCTGTATCCGTTGAAAAATATGGATTACCTGTCCCAGCCGCAAATATAACAACTCTTCCTTTTTCCAAATGCCTCATAGCTTTTCTTCTTATAAATGGTTCTGCTACTGCCTTCATCTCAATGGCAGTTTGTACTCTAGTATTTACGCCTATATTTTCCAAAGAATCTTGAAGTGCTAATGCATTAATACAAGTTGCCATCATCCCCATATAATCTGCAGTAGTCCTGTCCATACCATCCCCGCTTCTACCACGCCATATATTTCCAGCTCCAACAACTATTCCTATTTCAACACCTAACTTAACTAGTTCCTTTATTTGAAGTGCTATAACATTTGTGAATTCAAAATCTATTCCAAATCCTGTATCACCAGCTAAAGCTTCTCCTGAAATTTTCAACATAATTCTTTTGTATTTAGCAACCTCCATAAACATTGTACCTCCTGATTTAAAGTATTACTTATTTTAAAAAAGAGAACACTTTGTGTTCCCTTTAATTTTTATTTACCTTGCACTTGTCTTTGTACTTCTTCAGCAAAATTTTCTTCTTTCTTTTCTATACCTTCTCCTCTTTCAAATCTTTCAAATCTTGTTACCTTTATCTCAGCACCAAGTTTTTTCGATTCTTCTTTAAGATATTTAGTAATAGTATAGTCAGCGTTCTTAACCCAAACTTGTTCAAGTAAACAAACTTCTTTAAAATATTTATTAACTCTACCCATAACCATTTTCTCTACAATTTTTTCTGGTTTTCCTTCGTTTATTGCTTGAACCCTATATATTTCTTTTTCTTTTTCTAAAGTATCTTTATCAACACATGTATTATCTAAAAATAAAGGACTAGCAGCCGCAATTTGCATTGCAACATCTTTAGCAATCCTAATTAGCACATCATCTTGCTTTTCGCATGCGAGTTCCACTAAGACTCCTATTCTTCCACCACCATGAATATAGCTTTGAACAACACCATTTTCAATAGAAAATTTTTGAAATCTTCTTACAGACATATTTTCGCCTAATTTTGCTATTAAAGCTGTAACTGCATCATTAATAGTAATTGTTTCATCAGACATACATTTTTCAGAAGTGAATTCCTCGATAGTTGTTGAATTAGTTTGTGCTGCTTGTTTCGCTGTGTTATTTGCTAAAGTAACAAAATCATTATTAACGGCAACAAAATCAGTTTCACAGTTAACTTCGACTACTGCTCCAACTTTCATATCTTCTGAAATATATGTACATACTAATCCTTCTGCAGCTATTCTTCCAGATTTCTTTGCAGCTGCTGCCAACCCTTTTTCTCTTAGAAGTTCAATTGCTTTTTCCACATCACCATCTGTTTCACTTAGAGCTCTTTTACAATCCATCATTCCTGCTCCAGTTTTTTCTCTTAACTCTTTAACCATGCTTGCAGTAACCATTATTACTTCCTCCTATTCCTATCTAATTTAAAAGGTAAATGAAAGAATTAACTTCCACCTACCCCTCACTGTTATACTCATAATTATTCTATTAGATAAATCTAATTACTATTCTTCAGTTAATTGTTCGCCTTGTCTTCCTTCTATAATAGCATCAGCTAATCTTTCAGTTATCAATTTAACTGCTCTTATAGCATCATCATTACCTGGGATTACATAGTCAACTTCATCTGGATCACAGTTTGTATCAACTATTGCAACTACAGGAATTCCAAGAATTTTAGCTTCAGAAATAGCATTTTTTTCTTTTCTTGGGTCTACAACGAATAGAGCTCCAATTTTATTTGCATCCATGCTTCTAATTCCGCCTAGATTCTTTTCTAGTTTTTCTCTTTCATTTAGAAGATGACTAACTTCTTTTTTAGGAAGAACTTCAAATGTTCCGTCTTCTTCCATTTTATATAATGTTTCTAATCTTGCTATTCTTGTTTTGATTGTTTTAAAGTTAGTTAACATTCCACCTAACCATCTATTGTTTACAAAATGCATTCCTGCTCTTACAGATTCAAATTTAATAGCTTCTTGAGCTTGTTTTTTTGTACCTACAAATAGAACATCCTTACCTTCTTCAGATACTGATTTAATGAAATCATATGCCTCATCTATTTTTCTAACTGTTTTTTGTAAATCGATGATATAAATTCCGTTTCTTTCTGTAAATATGTACGGAGCCATTTTAGGATTCCATCTTCTTGTTTGATGTCCAAAATGTACACCTGCTTCTAATAATTGTTTCATTGATATAACTGCCATTAATAATAACCTCCTTGGTTTTTACCTCCATTACCATCATCTTATTAAAGACCAAATATTGGCACCCTTCAATAATTAAGCAATGTGTGTATTTTCTCACTTTTGTAGTATAACATAAGCTAATAATGTATTCAATAAAAATCTTTAATATAATTAAATCTTTTATTGAATTATATAACTACTCTCCCCATTAATATTCTCATTTCATACATATTTATACTTTATTAATTTAATTTTTTTAAGGCAGAACAAAATTGTTCTGCCTTAGACTATTTTATTTTTTTTAGTTCATCCATTAATTTCTCATTTAATATTTTAATATGTGTACCTTTCATTCCAAGCGATCTTGATTCTATTACTCCTGCACTTTCAAATTTTCTTAACGCATTAACTATAACAGATCTAGTTATTCCAACCTTGTCTGCTATTCTAGACGCTACGAGCAACCCTTCACTACCATCTAATTCATTAAATATATGTTGTACTGCTTCAAGTTCTGAATAAGATAACGTTCCAATGGCAAGTTGCACTACTGCTTTTTTTCTTGCTTCTTCTTCTATCAAATCATTTTTAGCCCTTAAAATTTCAAGACCAACTATCGTAGCACTATATTCAACTAAAACTAGATCATCTTCTGTAAACATCTTATCGAACCTTGAAAGTAAAAGAGTACCTAATCTTTCTCTATTACCGTTTATTGGTACTATAGTTGTCATTTTATTTTCTACTCCGCATTCCTTATCATCTTGGAATACGCAAATATTATCATTTGTGAGGTTAGCTTTCGTTTCATTAATATTAAGCAAGGTGTTATTGTAATCCTCTGGAAACCTCATGTTTTTTATGATTTCATCCTTTACAACTTCACATTCAAACCCACTTGATAAATCATAACCCAATATTTTTCCTCTTCTACTAATAATATATACATTACATTGCAATACATCGCTTAATAAATTACATATATCATCAAAAACCACTGGTTCTGTTCCAGATTTTTGTAATATTTTATTCAACATTCTCGTTTTATCTAATAATGACACAATATTCCTCCTCGTTTTTGTTATAAAATACAACCTATATTATTTAAACGAATTCACAAAGTCAATTTACTTTAGAATAAGTATAGTTCAAAATATTTTAAATTTTTAGAATCGTTTCGTTTATAATATTATCACAACATTCATGCTATATCAACAGTATTAATATATGTTTCGACATTTTATTTATCGAATATTAATCGATTTCTACTTTAGTATCCTAATCTTTCTTCTCTTCGCTATTTTCTTCCTCTTTATATTCCTTATGTTTACATTCTGCATTTGAACATTCCATATAATCACTTTTTGTTTTACTATATCGTTTAACCATATATGTCCCACACTCTGAACATTTTATATCAGTTGGTTCATGCCAACTTACAAAATCACATTTAGGATAATTACTGCAGCCGAAAAATTTAGTTCCTTTTTTACTTCTTCTTTCTAAAATTGTTCCACCACATTTAGGACAGGGAACATCTAGTTCCTTAGTAATCGCTTTTGTATTTTTACACTCAGGATACCCAGGGCACGCTAAAAAGTCACCAAATCTTCCATGTTTTATTACCATGAACTTTCCACATTTATCACATTCTACTTCTGTAACTTCGTCTTCAATTGTAATTTTCGCTATCTCTTTCTCTGCAATTTCAATATCTTCTTTAAGCGGTGTAAAAAAATTATTAACTATGTTTTGCCACTTTTCTTTCCCTTCCTCTACATAATCTAAATTGTTTTCCATTTGTGCAGTAAATTCAATATCCACTATTTGTTTGAAGTATTCACTTAAAATATTATTTACAATATTCCCAATTTCCGTTACTTCTAACGATTTATTATCTTTTTCCACATATTTTCTATTGAGAAGAGTAGAAATAATTGGTGCATAAGTACTAGGTCTCCCTATACCATTTTCCTCTAGTGTTTTTACAAGAGATGCCTCAGAAAATTTTGCAGGTGGCAAAGTGAAATGCTGTTTTCCTTCAGTTTTTTTACTATATAAAATATCTTCTTTATTAAGTTCTGGGAACTTTAGATTATTTTCTTCATCTTCTAAATCTTCACCATAAATTTTTCTGAATCCATCAAAAGCTACTTTAGATCCAGATGCTTTAAGACTATACTCTCCATTTACTATATCTATAGATACAGTATCAAGTAAACATGTCTCCATTTGACTTGCTACGAATCTATTCCAAATCAATGTATATAATTTGTATTGTGGAGCTTTAAGTGTTTTTTTCGCAACTTCTGGTGTTATTTCAATATTAGATGGTCTAATAGCTTCATGCCCATCTTGTATATTTTTTTTACTTTTAAATATTCTTGGTGTGCTTGGATAGTATTTTTCACCATATTTGCTGCAAATAAAGTCTTTTGCACTTTGTTGAGCCTCATCAGCTATTCTTGTGGAATCGGTCCTCATATATGTAATTAACCCTACTGTTCCATGTCCCTCTATTTCCATACCTTCATATAGTTGTTGAGCAATAGACATAGTTCGTTTTGTTGCAAAGTTAAGTTTTCTATAACCATCTTGCTGAAGTGTACTTGTTATGAATGGTGGTAGTGGATTCTTAATTTTAGATGATTTTTTTATTTTACTTACAACAAATTCTTTTTCACTAAGGTTATTAATAACCTTTTCACTTTCTTCCTTAGAATTTATTTCAAACTTTTCTCCACACTTTGAATTTAATTTAACACTTAATTTCTGAGGATCCCCTTCTTTATATAACTCACATTCTATAGTCCAATATTCTTTAGTTATAAATTTTTCTATTTCTTTTTGCCTATCACAAATTATTTTAAGGGTAACTGATTGAACTCTTCCTGCACTTAATCCCCATTTAACTTTTCTCCAAAGTATAGGACTAATCTCATATCCAACTAGTCTATCAAGTATACGCCTTGCTTGTTGAGCATCAACAAGTGTTGCATTTATTACTCTTGGAGATTTTATAGCGTTTTTAACAGCCGTTTTTGTTATCTCATTAAATTCTATCCTGCACTTATCTTTTTCATCTATTTTTAATGCTTTTGCTAAATGCCACGCAATAGCTTCACCTTCTCTATCAGGATCTGTTGCCAAATAAATTTTATCGCTTTTTTTAGCTGCTTTTCTTAATTTAGATAAAAGTTCACCTTTACCACGGATAGTTATATATTTAGGCTCATAATTGTTGTCGATATCAACACCCAATTGGCTTTTGGGTAAATCTCTAACATGTCCCATGGACGCTTCTACTACATAACTACTACCTAAATATTTCTTTATGGTTTTAGCTTTTGCAGGTGACTCAACTATAACAAGTTTTTGTCCCATCTTATCCCCTCCATCAATGTATTCTAATATAATTAACTTATATTTACTTATATTTTGTCATTTACTCTTACATAATAGTTTCCTGCTAGACATAATACTTCATTTTTAATCTGCATTTCAAATAATACCTCATATAATTGTTTTATGTCAATGCTAGTTATTCTAATAATGTCATTAATATGTAATGGACTATCGCTTATAATGCTATATATTTTTTCACTAAGCTTACTATTTAAAGACCTTACAGCGGTGTTTTTTTTAGTTTTAATATCTATTCCAAGTATTTCAAATATATCATTACTAGATGTAAGTGGGAATGCTCCATCTTTAATTAACTTATTTGTTCCTTTACTTTCGAATGAAAATATAGATCCCGGCACAGCCATGACATCCTTACCTTGCTCAAGTGCCAAATTTGCAGTAATTAAAGAACCACTTTTCTCGCCAGCCTCTATTACAATAATAATGTCACCAAGAGCACTTATAATTCTATTTCTTTGAGGAAAATTATAAGCATATGGTGGCGTTCCTGGTAAGAATTCCGAAATAACAGCACCCTTTTGAATTATTTCATTAAATATTCTATAATTTTCTTTAGGATATATTACATCAAGTCCTGATCCTAAAACTGCACAAGTGTATCCATCATTCGCTAAACAACTCTCGTGAGCAAACGTGTCAATCCCTTTTGCCATGCCACTGATAATATTAACTTTACTTGCGCATAAATCTGAACATATAATTTTAGTAACATCCTTTCCGTAATTTGAATACTTTCTAGATCCCACTACAGAAATGTTATACCCTTCATTTAATGGCATTATATTGCCTTTGTAAAACAATGTGTATGGTGCATCATCATAATTTTTTAATTTTTGAGGATACCCATCCTCGTAGTATTGTATGGATTTTATTTCATTAGTTTCTAAATTCCTTCGTACATTATCAATTTCTTTATCACTCCAAGCGCAAGTTAGAACATTAATTAAAGTATTATTAAAATATTCTGTTTTTTTATTACGTACACCATAATACCATATTTGCTGCGTATTATGGAAATCATTTATCAATTTCAGTTTTATTTTTGGGGATAATTTAACTAATGAAAACCATATATCGTAGTCATTCATCCTTTTTCTATACCTCCTGCATATATTTTTTATAACAACTTATATTAATAATCAAATCATCTCCTGGGTCGCTGCAACAGCTTCGAAGAAGATGCATTAACGACTTCAGAAGGAGATTTATACTTTCACTGAAGTTTTCTATTTATTAGAGTATGTAACTCGTATTTATAGAAATGGGAGACTTTCCTTCTGAAATGTCATTAAACTATTTGCTCATCAATAAATTTTCTATATTGCACTGCCTCAATAATATGTTTATCTAAGATATTTTCACTTCCATCTAGATCTGCTATAGTTCTAGATACTTTAATGATTCTTGAATAAGCCCTTGTACTTAAAGCAAATTTATTGTACATTAATTCAAGAATTTTACTTGCTTTTTTATCTATATGGCAATATTTTTTAATTAACTTTTGGTTCATCTCTGCGTTGCAGTGAATTTCTTCCGTACTAAAACGTTTCTCTTGAATATTTCTTGCCTCGATGACTCTTTTTTTAATAATACTAGATTTTTCACTGCTTTTTTTACCAATTATTTTATTATAAGGCAAAAAATTAACTGCCGTAAATATATCAATTCTATCTAGTAGTGGTCCGCTAAGCTTACTCAAATACCTTCTTCTTTCATATTCAGTACAACTACATTGCCGCACGTAAGATCCATAGTATCCGCAAGGACATGGATTTAATGCACTTACAAACATAAAATTAGATGGGTATTCTATAGTCCCACTAACTCTTGAAATAGTTATTTTTCTCTCCTCTAAAGGTTGCCTTAACACTTCTAAGACATTTTTTTTAAATTCTAATATTTCATCTAGAAATAATACCCCCGTGTGAGCTAAAGAAATTTCTCCAGGTATTATTTTATTTCCACCACCAACTAAAGCAATCCGCGATATAGTATGGTGAGGACTTCTAAATGGTCGTTGCAAAACAATCCCTTCATTATTGCCAAGCTTTCCAGAAACACTATAGATTTTTGTAACCTCGAGTGACTCCTCTTGACTTAAAGACGGTAGTATGCTAGGGATTCTTTTAGCCATCATTGATTTACCAGAGCCCGGTGGCCCATACATAATCAGATTATGTCCCCCAGCAGCTGCTACTTCAATGGCACGTTTCGAACTTTCTTGTCCCATAACATCCGCGTAATCTAACTCTTCATTAATTAATACTTCTATATCTTTGCCTCTCTCATAAGGCATTAAATCTTTATAATTTAAAAAGTCTACTACTTGTTTTAAATCATCCAAAGGAAATATCTTTGCAGATTTAACAAGACTACATTCTCTTGCGTTATATGTCGGAACTATAAACTTTTCAATTTTATTTTCAATTCCTTCCATAACTACAGGTAAGGCTCCACGAATTTTTTTTAATTTACCTGATAATGATAATTCTCCAATAAAAAGATAATCATTAATATCATTAACACTTATTTGTTTAGTTGCAAGAAGAATCCCTATCGCTATTGGTAAATCAAATAACGATCCCTCTTTTTTTAAATCAGCTGGTGCTAAATTTATAGTTATTCTATTTACCGGGAAATCAAATCCTGAATTCAGTATTGCAGAACGTACTCGTTCTCTTGATTCTTTAACAGATATATCTGCAAGTCCGACGATATTTAAGGCTGGTAGTCCCCTAGTTATATCAATTTCAACGGTAACTATAACGCCTTTAATTCCTGTAAATGCTGCTGACATAATTTGTATTGCCATATTATCACCCTTACCTTTTTTATTTCCTAGTTCATATTACATAATTATTGACATAATTATCAACAAAATAACCTTACATGAAATTTATTTTTCACTTTCATAATCTCATTATGTTTGTTACAATTAGCGATGTGAGTCTTTATAATTAAGCTCACATACTTCTTATCCTAAAGCAATCGGAAAAGAGTTATATAATACATACCTGTAAACTCCACTTAACACAGGCTTTGTAGAAAACCCTTCTCCGCTTTTTTATTTGCTGAATTAAGATAAGATTCAAATTAAATTGTGAGTTTAAAACATTAAATAAGATTTTAGTGATGACATTAATAGTTATTATGGCTTGTTTATTACCAACACTTACAAACACACTATACTAGGAGGTAATAAAAATGGCTTTAAAATTAGACATGGTTCAAGCAGCGTCCCTTGCTGTTGTTGTTCTATTCATAGGACAACAGATTAAAAACAAGCTCGCTTTTTTAGATAAGTACTGTATACCCGCACCGGTGATTGGGGGATTAATCTTTGCAATAATCACTTTAATACTAAAGATGAGTAACCTATTAATTTTTGATATGGATATAACACTTCAAAAATTATTTATGACGGTATTCTTTACAACTATCGGACTTACAGCAAGCCTTAAATTACTAAAAAAAGGTGGAAAAGGGGTTTTAATTTTTTTAGGTATATCCATAATACTGTGTGTTCTTCAAGATATTACAGGTGTCACACTTGCTAAAATGTTTGGTTTAAATCCACTTATCGGTCTTTCTACCGCGTCTGTTCCTATGGTAGGTGGTCATGGAACTGCAGGTGCCTTTGGTCCAATATTTGAAAAAGCGGGTGCCATAGGTGCAACCACTGTGGCACTTGCATCAGCAACATTTGGTTTAGTTATGGGAAGCATCATTGGTGGACCTATAGGAAAAAGATTAATAGAAAAAAACAATCTTTCCTACCCTATGAAAATCAACTCAAATGCACATGACCAAGTGGTAGAAACCGAAGAAAGCAATGAAAAACCACTCCGTCATGATAATTTCATGGGTGCCGCAACTCAGATTTTGTTAGCCATGGGACTAGGTACAATTATATCAATTGTTTTAGAAGAAACAGGTATGACTTTCCCATCATATATTGGAGCAATGTTTGCAGCTGCAATTCTAAGGAATATATCTGATTGTACAAATGCATATAAAGTTCACTCAGAAGAAGTTGATATAATAGGAGAAGTTTCATTATCCTTATTCTTAACTATGGCATTAATGGGCTTAAAGTTATGGCAATTATCAGCTTTAGCGTTACCTCTAATAGTAATGTTACTAGCTCAGACAATTCTTACAGGATTGTTTTGCTATTTTGTAACCTTCAATGTTCTTGGAAGAGATTATGATGCAGCAGTAATTGTTTCTGGTAACTGTGGATTTGGCATGGGTGCGACCCCAAATGCAATGGCGAACATGGGAGCTATGACAACAAAATATGGTGCTTCTTCAAAAGCATTTTTTATTGTACCACTCGTTGGTAGTTTATTTATAGATTTTTGTAACGCGGGTGTCATTACAACGTTTATGAATCTTCTTTCAAAATAAATAAATAACTTCTAAACACACTTATTTTTTGTGAAATTAATGTCCCATCAAGGTTAATTGTTAGTAAACTATTGTAAATAATGATATAATCCCCCTATAAGCTATACAAAGGGGGATTATAAAATGTCATTAGATGTATCATCCTTAGTTAAAACTTTTGGTGAAAAGACTGCAGTAGACCATATTTCTTTCAAAATTCAAAATCCAGGTGTATTTGGTTTACTTGGCACAAATGGTGCAGGAAAAACCACTACCATAAGAATGATTCTAGGGATTCTTGAAAAAGATGGTGGAAGCATTCAATGGAATGAAAAACCCGTTACAAGGGAAACTGTAAAATTCGGGTATCTACCTGAGGAAAGAGGATTATATCCTAAGGCTAAGATAGTCGATCAGCTTTCTTATTTTGGAAAACTTCGAGGAATGGATGGAAAGTCAGTTAAAAAAGCCATAAACTATTGGTTTGACAGACTTAAAGTGACTGAATATTCAAACTCTACAGCAGAACAATTATCTAAAGGTAATCAACAAAAAATTCAATTTATAACAGCGCTCATACATGAACCTGAATTAATTATTTTAGATGAACCTCTAAGTGGTCTTGATCCAGTTAATGCTGATTTATTTAAAAGTGTAATTTATGAATTAGTTGAAAAGGGTAAATTTATTATAATGTCTAGTCACCAAATGGAATCCATTGAAGATTATTGTGAAGACCTTATAATACTAAAAGATGGGAAAACAGTTCTTAATGGAAATCTAAAAGAAATAAAATCTAGTTATGGAAGGACAAATCTTACAATTAACTGCAAAGAGGAAATTGAAACACTTATTAACGACCGAGGTATAAATCTTATATCAAAAAATGCTACTGGATATGAGCTAAAAATTAAATCTAATGAGCAAGCCTATAGCCTTCTGAGTGAAATTATATCATCGAAAATAAGACTTGATAAATTTGAGATTCGTGAACCCTCTCTCCATGAAATATTTATTGAAAAGGTAGGTGAATAACAATGAGAGGATTTTTTACTGTTTTAAAATATACTTTTAAAGAAAATTCAAGAAAAAAGTCATTTATTATTTCAACTATAATAACACTTATATTAACCGCAGTTATTGTTAGCATGCCAGCTATAATAAAAAGCTTTAATAATACTTCGAAAAATAAAACGCAGCAAGAATCATCAAACACCAAAACCAAAGGAGTTATATTTGTAGTTGATTCTAAAGGTATTTTAAAAGAAAATTTAAATAAACTTAACACCGCCTTTTCTCAGTATAAATTTAAACCTGAAACTACTACTAACATTGATTCTCTCAAAAAAACTGTGAAAAAAGAAGAAAATAACGCTCTTCTAATTTTAGATGAGAAAAACGGTGTGCCCACTTTTAATTATATAGTTAAACAATCTGGCGATGGATTAGATCCTTCTGCGCTAAGTCAATATATAAAAAGCAACTTTGTAACGAACTTACTAAAAGAAGCTAAGGTGCCAAATAATATAACCAAAATGTTACAAACAGATGTTTCCTTTAATGTGAGTGAACTAGGAAAAGGAAAGGTTGGTAGTTCTATATCAAGTATGATTGTAAGTATATTACTTTTCTTTTCAATTTATTATTATGGTTATGGAGTGGCTATGTCTATCGCTTCTGAGAAAACTTCAAGAGTAATGGAACTTCTTGTAACCTCAACAAAACCTTCAATAATAATTCTTGGAAAAAGTGCTGCTATGGGTCTGCTTGGTTTAGTTCAAGTATTTATGGTTGTATGTACTGGTTTACTAACCTATAAATTAACTTTCCCTGATAATTTTTCTATAGGTGGGCAAGCACTTGATTTTTCAAGTTTTACACCCTTTAGTATTGTAATGATAGTTGTATATTTCATATTAGGTTATTTCCTATATGCTATGATGAATGCAGTTGCTGGAGCCACGGTTAGTAAAGCTGAAGATGTTAACTCAGCTCTTATGCCAATTTCCTTTATATCTATAGCTGCATTCTATTTGGGAAATTTTTCACTTGCAGTCCCAAAGGGAACTGTATCTATTGTGTCATCTATCATTCCATTTTCATCTCCTTTCTCCATGCCTTCTAGAATTTTAGCTACAGAAGTTCCTATTTGGCAAATTACAGCTTCTCTCCTCTCCTTAGTTATAACTATCGCTTTTATAGCTTGGATTTCAATAAAAATATATTCTGCTGCTATTCTTCACTATGGCAAACGGTTAAAAATAAAAGATTTAATGAAGATATCAAGCAGAAATAAAAACTAAATTTTTAATAGTTATAATATTATACAAAAAATATGGACAGTTAATAATCCTAAAAATTATTAACTGTCCATATTCATTACAAATTCTTACTTCGCGCCTATAATTTACAACATATTTACAATACTTAAATTAATTTCCTTAGATAAATCTAAATACTCAGAATCAACGCACACGATTGGTTTAGTAATAGCCTGTGGTGGCACATATACAATTTCACCAATCTTCCCATTATTTAACAAGACTTTCGTACCTACATAACAAGCAGCTATATTTGATAAAAAAGTATTTACTATATGTATATCAAAACTAACACTACCTTGACTTTGAAAAATCTTAAAAGCCTCAAAAGGATGTACTCTTTTTCTATAAGTCCTTTCAGAAGTTATTGAAGCATAGAAATTCGTAATTGCTATAATTTTGGAACATATACTCATCTCAGATCCTCCTATACCTTCTGGATAACCTGATTTATCCTCTCTTTCATGATGTTTTAATACAGCTTCCTTGCTTTCCACTGAAAGACCATCAATACCTTTTATAATTTCAAAACTATAAATAGGATGTTTTTTTATTTCTTCAAATTCTTCAATATCTAATTTTCCTTTTTTATTCAAAATGGAATTATGTATTTTTGTTTTCCCAACATCATGGAGCAATGCTGCTTGTATAAGATCTTTTATTTTGCTTTCTGGTAACAGCATCCATTTTCCCAATAACATAGCGTACAGCGACACATTTATGCTATGAGTAAAAGCATCTTCATCCATGGATTTTAATTCATTTAGACATCGAACAACATGATATTCATTGTTTATAGGTTCATATATAGAATTAGATATTAAATCTATTTTTTCAATACTTACATTATTTCCAATAGTTAAATCATTCACTATTTTTTTGATCTCTAATATATTTCTGTTATAACTCCGCTTTAATTGATTTAGATCATTGTCTTTATATTTAATATATTCCCCTATACAAACTCCATAAATCCAAATATAATCTACTTCAAATGCAATTAATTTATTTTTAATATAACTATTTATTGTAGTGTTTTCAACAACAATAGTCGAACCGTACTTGCTTACCACTTTTTGAGCAATTATTTCACCAAGTTCACACTCTAAAATAGGTATACATCTTTTTTCCATTCGCTTACACCCCGATTATATAATATTAGTGTTGTAAAATAATATTAAGAACAATTAAATTTTTCATTTTTAAACCAATATAATTATACTATAATCCTTATTCATCTAATTTTCTACATAAAACTATATAATTTCCATTTCAGCATAATATTCTGCCTAAATACATGATTTTTTATCCTCTTATAAGAAGATAAGTATTGATTTTTAATACTTTTTATTTTAATATTAGTGTATATATATTTTTTGTAATTTATGCATTATTAAGGAAGGATGTTTTTCATGAAAACTTTTAATAAAGACATTGGAACATTTGGTGAAGAAATAGCGGAAACTTTTTTAAAGAATTTAGGTTACAAAGTAATAGACAAAAACTTTAGCTGCAAATGTGGTGAAATAGACATAATAGCAAAACATAAAGATTATATTTGCTTTATCGAGGTAAAAACTAGATATGGAATAAACTTTGGAATACCAGCAGAGTCAGTTACTCTTTATAAGCAGCATAAAATTTATAAAACAGCTCAGGTTTATATTTTAAAGAAAAATATTATAGACAGAAATTTTAGATTTGATGTTATTGAAGTATTGTTAAATAAGGATAATAATGATTTTTTAGTTAATCATATTGAAGATGCTTTCCAATTGTAATTTTAAGTATCCTTAAAATAAATTCTATAAATGCACCTAGTAGTTTGCAAAGTGCATTTGTAAATTTTTTATTAATTTATTCTAAGATTTTTGTTAAAAAACTTTTTCTATGTATCGGAATAATTCCAAACTTTTTTATCGCAAGTACATGTTCCTGAGTACCATATCCAACGTTTCTATCAAATCCATAATTAGGATATTTTTCATGATAATCTGCCATTAATTCATCTCTATATACCTTTGCAATTATAGACGCACATGCTATGCTTATACTTAACGTATCTCCCTTTATTACAAATTCATTTAAATCAGGATAATTTTTTATTCTATATCCATCAGATAAAACTAAATCCGGCTTAGTAGTTAATCCTGCACAGGATTCTAAAAATACTTCATTATTGCACCAAGCAATTCCTTTTTCATCTATTTGCTTATTATCAATAGCAATAATCGTGTAAGCTAATGCCCTTTCTTTAATAATAAGTGATAGTTCTTTTCTACAAGATATCGACAATTTTTTAGAGTCATTAGCTCTTAATATTAAGTCTTTGTCCTCGACTACTTTTGAATCAAATAATACTGCCGCTGCAACTATTGGTCCAGCTAAAGGTCCACGCCCAACCTCATCTACCCCAGCTACATATCTAAAGTCTCCAAAACTTCGATCAAAGTCATACATTTTCCTTACCCTTTGAATTTCTTTTTCTTTTTCCTCTAATATTTTAGACGTTTTAATCCCTAGTTTTTGAACAGTTTTTCTCTTATCTTGCAAAAGTCTGTTTATTATATTTTCTTTTTCGGCCTTACTGGAAACGTTTTCAATATCTTCTATATTCAAAATATATTCTTTTACTTCTTTATATTTCATGCTTGAAAAATCCACACTAAAATTCATAATATTTCTCCTTTATAATCGACAGATATCTTGAATTTGGCATCTTAAAAACATTAGAACACCTGGCTAATTTTTTAAGATGCCTTTATACTTTAATCAATATTTGTATGTGATATCTTATATGTATAAACCTAATCTTCCTTGACTCTCTCTAGAGATATAGGACCTAATTTACCACCTCTAAATTCATCCAAAAGCATAACTGCAACTCTGTTATAGTCAATATTACCCCCTGAAATCACAGCTCCCCTTTTTTTAGCTATATTATCTAAGTTATCTAAAGGATTTTCCATAATTTCTGTAAGTTTATATCTTTCCATTAATCGCTGCGCATTATTAATTTGAAGTCTTTCTACTAATCTAAGTGCTAATTCCTCTATATCTATGACCTCATCTTTTACAGCACCTGTAAATGCCAAATTAAGCCCAACTGTCTCGTCTTCAAATCTAGGCCATAATACACCTGGAGTATCCATTAACTCTATTCCTAAGGTAGTTCTTACCCATTGCTTGCTTTTAGTAACTCCTGGTCTATCACCAGTTTTAGTAATGTTGTTTTTCCCAAGTTTGTTTATAAAAGAAGATTTACCAACATTAGGTATACCCACTACCATAACTCTCGTAACTATATTAACTAAGCCTTTTTTTCTTTGCCTATCATGTTTTTGTTTCAATAATTCATCAAGTGTGATTTTTATACTTTTTAACCCTTGACCCGTAATACAATTTACAGCAAGTGGCCTTACAGTATCAGTTGTAAGTTTTTCTATCCATTGTTTAGTAACTTTATCTTCAGCTAAATCACTCTTATTTAGCAAAATAACTCTAGGCTTATCTTTACATATCTCATCAATTTGTGGATTTGCACTTGATTTAACTATCCTTGCATCTCTAATTTCTATCACAGCATCAACAAGTTTTAAGCTCTCTCCAATTTGTCTTCTAGTTTTCGCCATATGTCCCGGAAACCAATTTATGGTCATTGCCATATTTATCTAATCCTCCCTATCTTACAATTTTTTTATTTTTGTAATATACATTAATAACTTTCCTATTTATGTATGTTATATTATAGCTAAATCATCTCCTGGGTCGCTTCACAGATTCATAGAAGATGTATTAACGACTCCAGAAGAGGATTTATACTTGCACTGAAGTTTTATATTTATTAGGGTATATACCTCACACTTGTAGCAGTGGAAGACTCCCATTTAAAATGTCGTTAAATGTAAAAAGGGACTTTTCAGCCCCCCCATTTTATCTCATTCTTTCTTTAACCTTAGCAGATTTACCAACTCTATCTCTTAAGTAGAATAGTTTAGCTCTTCTAACTTTACCTAATCTTACAATTTCAATTTTTTCAATTACTGGAGAATTAACTGGGAATGTTTTTTCAACACCAACACCAGATGCTACTCTTCTTACTGTGAAAGTTTCTCTGATACCGCCATTTTGTCTTTTAAGAACGGTTCCTTCGAAAACTTGGACTCTCTCCTTGTTACCTTCACTAATTTTAATGTGAACCTTAATTGTATCACCTACATTAAATACTGGTAAGTCAGTTCTGATTTGTTCTGCTTCTATTGATCTTATAATTTCTAACATGTGCATTCCCTCCTAAAATTTTATTGTGACGTTCGTACTCATTAAATTATGGCAGAGGAGCGCCCGTACTAGCACAAACTATATTTTATCATAAATATATATATATATCAACATAAAATTGTCTTTTATTCTTATATTAAAGATATTTAAGCTGCAAATAACTATTCATTATTCTATTTTTTGTTTATCACTTAATAATTTTTTATCTTCTTTCGTAAGCTTAAGTTTTTGAAACAAATCTAGTCTTTTTTCCCTAGTGATTAATAATGATTGCAGTCTTCTCCACTTTCGTATGTTTTCATGATGCCCAGATATCAAAACCTCCGGAACTTTTTTCTCTTCAAAACATTCTGGTCTTGTATAATGTGGGTACTCAAGTACCCCGTCATAAAAAGATTCCTCTGTATAACTCTCCGTGCAAGATAATACTCCTGGGATTAACCTACAAATGCTATCCACAATAGGAATACATGCCATTTCCCCACCAGTCAAAACAAAATCTCCGAGAGACATTTCCATATCTATATACTCATAAGTTCGCTCGTCAATGCCCTCGTAATGACCACATACAAATATTAATTCTTTTTCCTTACATAGCTCTTTTGCAACATCTTGAGTAAATGTAATTCCTCTTGGTCCTAAAAATATTACTTTTCCACCATTTCTTAATTTAACATCACGAATTGAATCAACTAATGGTTGAACTTGCATTACCATACCAGCTCCACCACCATATGGAGAATCATCTACTTTTTTATGTTTGTCAATTGTGTAATCACGAATATTATGAGATGTTATATTAACTATGTTTTTCTCTATTGCTTTTCCAATCATACTATAATTAAAAATTTCAAACATTTCAGGGAATAGAGTTAATATATCTATTTTCATTCTTGCCATTCTTTTACTGGTTTAATTATTATTATATGTTTATTAATATCTACACTAACTACAATATTCTTAAGCACTGGAATAAGTAATTCCTCTTTTCCTTTAACCCAGTATACATCATTTCCGGGTGTATTAAGAACATCAAATACCTTACCTAGTTCTTCATCTGAGCCTTCCTCGAAGACACCACAGTCAAGCAAGTCAGCAACATAGTAGCTTCCCTCTGTTAGCTTAACTGCATCTTCTCGTTTAACCATCAGATACTTGTTTCTATATGTCTCTGCTTGTTCTATGGTATCTATGCCTTCAATTTTAAGTATTGCTTTATCTGCTTGAAGTTTACAACCCTCAACTTTTCTAATCTCACCATCAATATACACATTTTTTAATTTTTTAAATCTTTCGAGACTATCAGTTAACGAAAAAACTTTAACTTCACCTTTTAAGCCATGTGTCTTACCTATCGTACCTACGCTCATAAATTCTTTCATTTAAAATCCTCCTTTCAATATTATTTATGTTATAAATAAATCTCGATATTTAAATAAAATAAGAGTTAGGTTGAACCTAACTCTTACTTTATTTCAACAACTACCTTTTTATTTTCTTTAACAGCAGCTGCTTTTACCACAGTACGAATAGCTTTCGCTATTCTACCCTGTTTTCCTATAACTTTCCCCATATCTTCATGTGCTACAGATAATTCTAAAAGTACTGTATGCTCATGTGCTACTTCGTTTACTACTACCATTTCTGGTTTATCAACTAAATACCTTGCCAATACTTCAAGTAACTGCTTCATGGAAAACTCCTCCATTCATTACTTACAAACTTTTCTAGTTGACTGCTATTTTGCTAAGTAACCTTTTAACTGTATCAGATGGTTGTGCACCATTCTTCATCCATTTAGTTGCTTTTTCAACATCAATTTTAATAGTTGTTGGTTCTGTTGTTGGATTGTAGTATCCTATTTCTTCAATAAATCTACCATCTCTAGGAGATCTTGAATCTGCAACTACAACTCTGTAAAATGGAGCATGTTTAGCGCCCATTCTTTTTAATCTTATTTTAACTGCCATGTATATCACCTCCTTAAATCTGTATCTAGTAATCTATCAAGTGTTTTATTAAAAAGGCATTTTACCAAACATTCCTTTTTTGCCGGATTTTTGGAATCCTTTTGCTTGTTTCATCATTTTCTTCATCATTTCAAATTCTTTTATAACCTTATTTACCTGTTGGACTAAAGTACCTGAACCATTAGCAATTCTCTTTTTTCTAGATGAAGAACCACTAACCAAATTAGGATGTTTTCTTTCTGATGCAGTCATTGATCTTATGATAGCCTCACTTTTTCCCATTTGCTTTTCACCTTGAGATAAGTCTACACCCTGCAATTCCTTTTTATTGAACCCTGGAATCATTTCAACTATTTTATTAAGTGGTCCAAGTTTCTTCATTTGCTGCATTGATGCCAAATAATCATCAAAGTTAAATTCTTGAGATAACATTCTGTTACCAAGTTCTTTTGCTTCATTTTCATCAAAGGAATCCTGTGCTTTTTCTATTAATGATAGCACATCTCCCATACCAAGTATTCTTGATGCCATTCTATCTGGATAAAACACTTCCAAATCATTCATTTTTTCACCAGAACCAACAAATTTTATAGGTTTTCCAGTTATTGCTTTAATGGATAGTGCTGCGCCACCTCTTGTATCTCCATCTAATTTAGTCAAAATCACTCCAGTTATATCTAGCTGTGAATTAAAACTATCCGCTACATTAACCGCATCCTGACCGGTCATGGAATCTACTACTAACATTATTTCATTTGGCTTTACACTTAATTTCATATTTTGAAGTTCTTCCATTAAGTTTTCATCTATATGAAGTCTTCCTGCTGTATCTAATATAACTACATTATTACCATTTTCACGAGCAAAGTCTATTGATGCTTTTGCTATATCTACAGGACTCACTTTATCTCCCATGGTAAATACCGGAACTTCAATTTGTTTTCCAACTACTTGCAATTGTTTAATTGCAGCCGGTCTATATACATCACAAGCTACTAATAGCGGTTTTTTATTTTTTCTTTTAAGAGAAAGAGCAAGTTTACCACCCATTGTAGTTTTACCCGCACCTTGAAGCCCCACAAGCATTATAACTGTTAACCCACTAGTTGAAAACTCTAACTTGCTTTCTGAATTACCCATTAAACTAGTTAACTCATCATTAACAATTTTGATAACTTGTTGCCCAGGTGTCAAGCTTTGTAATACTCCATTACCTAAACACTTTTCACTTACATTTTTCACAAAATCTTTAACTACTTTATAATTAACATCAGCTTCTAATAATGCTAATTTCACTTCTCTCATAGCATCTTTAATATCTTTTTCGGAAAGCTTACCCTTACCCTTTAATTTTCTTATGGTATCCTGTAACTTAGAAGATAACCCTTCAAAAGCCATAATAAACCCCCTAAACATTCTCGATAATTTGTGTTTTTATGTCACATATAAGCTGATTCATTTTTTCATCTTTTATATTATTTTGTAATTCATCTAATTCTAATATTATATTGTCAAAGGTTTTCTTTAATTCATGGTCTTTATTTAATAATTTCAATTTTTCTTCATATACTAAAAGCGCGTTATCAGATCTTTTTATAGTATCATGAATAGCTTGCCTACTAGTATTATTTATTTCTGCTATTTCAGATAAAGACAAATCATTATTAAAATATAAATCCATTATGGTTCGTTGCTTTTGCGTAAGTAATTCTCCATAAAAATCTAATAATAGTGAAATTTCAAATCTTTTTTCCATTTCATCACCGACTCACAAATAATATAATATCAGAGTTTAAATGTAGTGTCAAGTAGTTTTACTTAACAGGCATATATTTTTATATTTTTTATATACACTTTAAAACAAAGCCTCTACGAAATCTTTAGAATTAAACTCTTGTAAATCATCAACCCCCTCACCAACACCTATATATTTAACAGGTATATTAAGTTGATTCTTAATCGATATTACAACGCCACCTTTGGCCGTGCCATCTAATTTAGTTAGTATTATACCATCAATCGGACATATCTCCATGAACTGCTTAGCTTGTTGAATTCCATTTTGACCAGTAGTTGCATCAATAACTAGTAGTGTTTCCATATGAGCCTCGCTGTATTCCCTTATAATAACTCTATTTATTTTTGCTAATTCATCCATAAGATTTTTTTTATTATGAAGCCTTCCTGCTGTATCACAAATTAGCACATCAACTTTTCTAGCTTTAGCTGCTTGAACAGCATCAAAAACTACAGCCGCAGGATCAGAACCTTCTTGGTGTTTTATTAATGGAACATCTGCTCTACTACTCCAAATTTCTAACTGATCAATTGCCGCTGCTCTGAATGTATCTGCTGCAGCAATAAGAACTTTATACTTTTTAGACTTTAATGATGATGCCATTTTACCAATGGAAGTAGTTTTCCCTACTCCATTAACTCCTATTACCAAAATTACCTTTGGTAGCTCTACATCCTTTATTTGATCTTCCTCTTCACCTAATATATCCATTAAAACTTCTTTTAAACATGGTATAATCTCTGATGGGTCTTTTATTTTTAATTCCTTTACTCTTTTTCTAAGTTTTTCAATTACATAAACAGAAGTATCTACACCTATATCTGATGTGATTAATATTTCCTCTAGTTCCTCATACAATTCATCATCAATTGTAATTGCTAAATTTAATACTTCACTAACTTTTTCTGTAATACTATTTCTAGTCTTTGCTAATCCATCTTTTAATTTATCAAAAAATCCTCCAAACATTTCAAGTCCTCCTTGTTTCTACTTTTATGAACAAAATGATTATTATAAATCTTTACTTTTTTAAATCAATGGATACTATTTTTGACACACCTTTTTCTTCCATAGTAACACCATACAATACATCCCCAGCCTCCATAGTTCCTTTCCTGTGGGTTATTATAATGAATTGAACATTGTCCGCAAATCTCTTTAAAAACTCTGCGTATCTAACAACGTTTGCATCATCGAGCGCTGCCTCTATTTCATCCAAAATACAAAATGGCGTTGGTTTCATTTTGAGTATTGCAAATAATAGTGCAATCGCTGATAAAACTTTTTCCCCACCAGACATTAAACTTATATTTTGAAGTTTTTTTCCTGGCGGCTGCACGTTTATATCAATTTTCGCTGTAAGTTCATCGCCCTCTGTAAGTATTAAATCTGCGCTACCACCTTTAAATAACTCCATGAATGTCTCATTAAAATTTTGTCTTAATATAATAAAATTTTCCGCAAATATTTTTTTCATTTTTTGCGTCATTCCACTTATTACAGTCAATAATTCATTTTTAGCTGATACTAAGTCTTCCTTTTGAGTATTCATAAATGTATATTTGTCTTTGACCTCTTTATACTCTTCAATAGCACTTACATTTATTTTACCGAGAAGTGTTATATCCCCTTTTAATGTTGCTATTTCATTTTTAAGTTTATGAATATCATCAATTTCTTTTTTAAATATTAGCGCCTCCGCATATGTTAGTTCAAAGTCCTCATTCAATTTTTTATAGTAATTATCCTTTTCCATACTTACTTTTGCTAGGGCTAATTGACACTTATATAAACTTTTTTCTGTTTTTTCAAGTATCGACGTAACATTATCAAACTGACCCACATTTGTTTTTATATTCTCTTTAATCTTAATCCTTTGAATTTCATAATCATCAAAGTTTTTTTTCATATCTTCTATGTTAATCATTATTTCATTTGCCTTTTTTTCTACACTTTGAATTGAACATATACTTGTTTCCTTATTTTTTATAGCCTCTTCTATTTCTCTAGAATACATAATTATTTTTTCACTTCGAGATAATATGTCTACATTCAATCTTTTTATTTCGGACTCCTTATTACGTAACGCCTCATAAATTCGAGCTTTTTTTATCTTAGACTCTGTAATTACTTCTTTTATATTATCAATTTCTTGCAATTTATCTTTTAATTTAAATTCAATTCTATTTAAATTTTGCTCTATTTCGTCTTTTAAATGTGTGAACTTAGTAACTAACATATTTTTTTCTTCAATTTCTATGTATCCTTTTTTAAGTTTACTATCTTCTAAAGATTTTTCAATATTTGAATTTCTACTATTGCTCTGCAATCTATTTGTATCATCCACTATTGAGTTTATTTTAGCCTCTTTTTTTGCTACCTCAATGTTTTCAAAGTGAATTTTTTCTCTTATTTTTAAATTTTCATCATCATATCTTAAAATTTCAGTTTTACCTTTTTTTATTTTTTCTAGATAAATAGTATTTTCCTTTTTTAGAGTTGATAAATCCTTATCTAATTCTTTAAGTTCTCTTTTTCTTCCAATTATACTTGATGTTTTTGTATATACACTTCCACCAGTTAGTGACCCACCAACGTTTATAACCTCACCCGATAACGTAACAATTTTGATTCTATGATTATTACATTTTGATATCTGCAAAGCTGAATCCATATCTTTACAGATAATTGTTCTCCCTAAAATAAATGCCATAACCTCACAAAATTTTTCATCATATTCTATAAGTTCGCTTGCTATTCCTACAAAACCTGGATTACTTTTAGTTTCATTATCAATGATAATCTTTCTGCCCTTAATAATGTTTAGTGGTAAAAATGTCGCGCGTCCAAGTTTATTTGCTTTTAAATAATTTATTAATGTTCTTGCCACGTTTTCATCTTTAGTTATTATGTGTGATATAGTACCACCCAAAGCAATTTCTAAAGCTACTTCTAAATACTTTTCGACCCTTATAATTTCACCAAGTACAAAACATTCATGAACGTTACCTATTTTACCTTCATTAACGTTTTGCATTAAGTTTTTTACCGATTTATTATAACCTTCATGTTTTTTCTCGAGTATTGTAAGCACATTAAAATTAGCTTCCGCCTTATTAATTTTAAAACTACAATTCTTCATATCTTTTTCATCCGTAGCTAAAATATTTTGAAGTTTAATTATTTCGATTTTATTTTTATCAAGTTGACTTTGACATTGTATTATCTTGTGCCTTACTTCTTTCATTTCATTTTCAAGCGTTATTTTTACAGTAAGATTCGCTTTTATTGAATTTTCAAGATCGTAAATAGTGTTTGTAAGCATAATTATTCTATTTTTAGATATATCTATGTTATTATTTAATAATAACAAACTATTGCTAGACACCATATTTCCGTTAATATTATTTTGTTTTTCTTCCTTAAGCGATTTAATTTCATTGCTTTCAATTTCTATATTTTCCTGAATCATTTTTATTTTTATTTCTTCTGATTTGATTTCTTCATCTATTTCTATTTGAATCTTTTTTATATTATTTAATGAATCCTCGGCTTTTGTGTTATTGTTTTTAAGTTCTAACAAACTTTTATGAGTTATACAACTCTCATTAGTTGTTTTATCAATGACTTTTTCTAAATTTTCTATTCTCTCATGAAGAATATTTATTTGTGAAATATTATTTTGATATTTTATTTTATTATCATAAAATAATTGTTTTTCTTCCTGGCTTTTATTTTCAAATTTTTCAAACTTATCATTTAATAATTCAACATCTTTCTTAAAAGATATTTTTTCTTCCGTAGTTTTTACAACTTCTACCTGTAAATTATCTAATTCATCATGTAATCCTTCCATTTTTTCTTCTACTTTAGTAATAGAATCAATAATTATGCTAACCTCTTTGCTTTTTAATTCTTCGAAAAGCTTTAGAAATCTTTTTGCCTTATCACTTTCATTCATTAATGGTTCCAATCGTTCCTCATAAGTACTTAAGATATCACTTATTCTAATTAAATTTTGATCTGTATTATCTAGTCTTTTTTCTGCTTCTTCTTTCCTTGTTTTATACTTAACAATTCCTGCTGCTTCTTCAAATAATTTTCTTCTTTCTTCAGCTTTACCACTTAAAATAGCATCAATTTTACCTTGACCAATAATTGAATATCCTTCTTTTCCTATGCCTGTATCCATAAAAAGCTGTTGAACATCTTTTAACCTACAAGATGTATTATTTATTAAATATTCACTTTCTCCTGAGCGATATAATCTTCTTGATATAGTTACATTAGCATAGTCAATATCCAATTCCGACTCACTATTATCAAGTGTTAACGACACCTGAGCTAGCCCCACTGGTTTTCTAAACTGTGTACCTGCAAATATAACGTCTTCCATTTTATCGCCTCTTAGGCTTCGCACACTTTGTTCTCCAAGGACCCATCTTACAGCATCCGAGATATTACTTTTCCCACTTCCATTAGGTCCCACTACTGCTGTAATACCTTTCTCAAATGTTAATTCAGTCTTATCTGCAAAGGATTTAAATCCTCTTATTTCAATTGATTTTAAGAACATGAAACACTCTCCTATTTTACCTAAATAACATTGGCAATACAAAACCTATAGTGAAAATAAAAACAATGCCATAAATTATTACCTTTGTATATTTATCTCTTTTTGCCTTTTTCATACGTCACCTCATATTTTAATTTTTCAATTTTTTTAATATAAAAAAGAATATATTACTGTAAATTTGTTAAATGCAATATATACTTTATTAACCTTTTAAGAATTGAAATTATATTTTATACACTAAATCAGAATTTTTTTTATACTTTATAGACACATACTCATATGTAGTCATAATAATACACTGTTCTTTTATTTTTATGCTAAGACTTCCACGTTTAACTGTAATATCTTGAGATACATCTATAGAAATTGTTTTTAATCTATTTTTTAGTTCATTAAAATAAATTTTTCCATTAGCATAGAGCTTTGAAATATCTTTTGGATTAATTTTTACTAAAGCCCTATCTTGAATAACCTCTTTATTAAAACTATTCATGATAACATCATATATTAAATCACTATATATGCTACCCTCAACCAGCTCTCTAAATGCAGGATGAAATGGTCCCGCAACAAGATCATGTCCCTCTGATATCTCACTTGTAGGTTGTAATCCTATTCTAATAACATTTATTTTATTTTGGGTCAACATGATATAAATAATCTTACTTATATTTACCGCCTCACTTAGTGAATAAGGTTTAAATTTATGCTCTATGTACATTTTTTCCATTTGAGTGTTTTTAATCACAAGAGCAGGATATATACGGCAAATATCTGGCTTAAGAGCAATAACTCTTTTAGTTGTCTCAATATCTTTAGTTATATTATCTCCTGGAAGGCCTATCATTATTTGATGTCCTAAAGTGAAACCATATTGCCTTATAAGCTTAGATGCATATTCTACATCTGACGCAGTATGACCCCGTCCAGATTTTAACAGCACCTCTTCATCCATAGATTGCACTCCAAGTTCTATAATATCTACAGAGTACTTTTTTAAATTTTTTAATATATTATCATCAATGTAATCTGGTCTTGTAGATAACCTAATATATTTTATTTTATTATTATCTTTAAACTTTTTAGCAACAGTTAATAATTCTATTTGTTTTTCTATTTTTATAGCTGTAAATGTCCCTCCAAAAAAGGATACTTCGATAATAGCATCATCATACTTTATGGTTTCAAGGTATTCATTTATTGTTTTTTCCACATACATTGCATCGACTTTCGATTTTGTGCCTGTTATACTATCTTGATTGCAAAATACACACTCATGGGGGCACCCTTCATGTGGAACAAATATAGGAATAATGTAATGCAAATTACTCATGTACATCATCCTTATTTACCATAACCTCTTTAGCTGCATTTTGTTCTGCTTCTTTTTTGCTAAACCCTTGCCCTGAACCTTTCACACAATCATTTATCAAAATATTAACAAAAAACTTTCGTCTATGAGGTGGTCCTTCAAATTTTACAAGCTCATAACAGATATTCACTTCTCCATTTTGCTGAAATATCTCTTGAAGTTTTGTCTTATAATCTAAAATTATCTCATTATTAATTGCTTTCTCAATAGTTGTTTTAAAGTTATTAAGTATAAACTCCTTAGAATACTCTATTCCTTTATCCAAATATACGGCAGCAAGCACTGCTTCAACACAATCAGCAAGTATCGACACTCTATTTCTACCGCCAGTAATTTCTTCACCTTTACTCATGTTCATATATAAACCAAGTTCCCAACTATTGGCTATATCACAAAGCGAATTTTCGCACACGATCAGTGACCTAATTTTAGTTAAATAACCTTCAGGTTTCTGCGTAAAACGACTATATAAGTGTTCAGATATTATAAGCTGCAATACGGAATCCCCCAAGAACTCGAGTCTTTCATTAAACTCAACCTTCTTTTTTTGATTTGCATAAGAACTATGGGTAATTGCAGTTTTTAATAAATCCTTATCGCTAAAATTTAATTTCAGTTTATTTTCAAGGTCTTGTAATTGTATATCATTTTTCATAATCATTACTCCTTCTCGGAAGTTTATTTTAAAAATTTTATCCGTAGTTATATCACTTATTCCTCAGAATGAGCTTTAATATATTCTACTATATCACCAACAGTGGCAATTTTCTCAACATCTTCATCAGGAATTTCTATATCATATTTTTCCTCAAGTTCCATAATTAATTCTACAATATCAAGAGAATCTGCACCTAAATCATTCATAAAAGATGATTCTATTTTTATTTCTTCCTCATCTATATTTAACTGTGATGATATACATGCTCTAATTTCTTCAAACATAATTTTCACCTCCTTGTATTTTTATATCTTACATAATAATCACCAGTATCCAATTTATGCTTTTTCCTTATCTGATAGCTTTTCAATTTCTAGTTTTAATTTGTCAACAACATTATTATCATAAAATATTGTTGCCTGTTTAATTGCATTTTTAAAAGCTTTGGCATCTGAACTTCCATGAGCTTTTATGCAAATACCATTTACTCCAAGAAATGCAGCTCCACCATATTCTTTATAATCGAAGTCTTTTTTAAACTTTTTAAAGACTGGTTTTAATAACATACCACCAATCTTAGTTCTAACTGATGCCATTATACTTGTTTTTAATAAATCAAATATAGTAGAAACAGTACCTTCATATAATTTTAAAATTACATTTCCAGTAAACCCATCACATACTAAAACATTAACGTCTCCAGTCGGAATTTCTCTAGCTTCCACATTGCCTACAAAATTTAAATTTGCTTCCTTCAATAACTTAAACGTCGCTTTAGAAAGTTCATTCCCCTTTTCTTCTTCACTCCCTATATTTACAAGGCCTACAGATGGATTAACTACATTTAAAATATTTTCAAAATATATTTTTCCCATAAGTCCAAATTGCAATAAATAATTGGGTTTGCATTCTGCATTTGCTCCACAATCAATAATCATAAAAGGCATTTTTTTACCTGGCATTACTGGTGCTAAAGCCGGTCTATTTATTCCCTTTATTCTTCCCACTATAAGTGTACATCCAGCCAAAAATGCGCCTGTACTTCCTGCTGAAATAATGGCATCTGCCTCTCCATTTTTCACAAGATTTAAGGCCTTTACTAAACTAGAATCTTTTTTACGCTTAACAGCCATTACCGGATGCTCACTTACATCAATCACTTCTGTAGTATTAATAATTTTTATTTTATTAGTATCATAGGTATGCTTTTTTAACTCTTCTCTTATTAAATCTTCACTGCCAGTTATTAATATATTTATATTGTATTCTTTTATCGCTGCAATACAACCTCCAACCACAGCATTTGGAGAGAAATCTCCACCCATTCCATCTACAACAACTACCATTTTAAACCCTCACTTTGAATCTTCCAAATAAACGAATAAATATATATTTATTTATTTGGTTATTTATTTGTTTACTTATATTATATACCATATTATTTAAATATCTATAGTCTTAACAATGCTAAAATGCAAATATAATTATATTTGTATTTAAAAACAAAAAAGAAAGTCTTTCGACTTTCCTTTTTATTTTTGTTCCATTGAAACAACTTCTCTATTTTTGTAATATCCACAGTTTTTACATACTCTGTGAGCAAGCTTCATATCGTGGCATTGAGGACATTCAACTATTCCTGGTAAACCAAGTTTAAATGTTTGCGCTCTTCGAGAATCTCTTCTACCTTTAGAAAATTTTCTAGCAGGATTTCCCATTGTAACACCTCCTTAATCAGTTGAAAACAAATTTTTTAATTTTGCCAACCTTGGATCAATATCATCAATAACACAATTACATGTATTATGATTTAAATTAATTCCACACTGATGGCATAAGCCTTTACAATCTTTATTACAAAGTCTTTTTATAGGCAGAATAGAAATGATATTATTTTCCACAATCTCATTTAAATCTAATCTATCATCTTCAATAAAAATAATATCCTCATCTTCACTCTTTAGAGTTTTCGACAATCTTTCATTTAATTCAATATGTATTAAATAAGAAAAGGTCTCAAGACACCTAGAACAAGCAAGTAATAGTTCTGTATCAATACTTCCAGTTAAATCTATATCATCATCATTAGATTTTAAAGTCAAATGCATTTTAACTGGTTTAGAAAATTGTATAAATTCATTATCATAGCAAAACTTAGCTTTTTCTAAATCTAAATCAATTTCTTTTCTTGCTTTTTTATTACTAAATAATTCTGAAACGTCTATTACCATACTATCCACTCTGAAAAACCAAATATTAATTGATCCTTCTCATATAAAGAAAATCTCTATATCTTGTATAAAAAAATTATACAGCTCGAGCAAAGCTTCTGCGTCCCTCCTAACTAAATTGTTTTTTACTTACTTCAAACACAGTCTATTATATAAACAATACAATAAAAAGTCAAGAATTATTTATCATAGAATTTAGTAATTTTATTTTATAAGAGCCATAGTGTCTCTTGCAATTACTAGTTCTTCATTCGTTGGTATAACTAATATTTTAGTTTTCGAATCATCTGTGTTTACTTCTGCTTCAATTCCTGAAACATTGTTTTTTGACTTATCTAAAACTGCTCCTAAAAATTCTAGTCCCGAGCATACTCCTTCTCTTATTCTAGAAGAATTTTCACCAAGTCCGGCAGTAAATATAATTGCATCTACTCCGCCCATTACTGCTGCATAAGCACCTATAAATTTCTTAGCTTTATAACAAAATATATCAATTGCGAGTTGGGCTCTTTGATTTCCATCATTTGTTGCAGCTGAATTTACATCTCTAAAGTCACTACTTACTCCTGATACACCTAAAAGACCTGACTCTTTGTTCATTAAGTTATCTACTTCATCAACTGTTAATTTCAATTCTTTCATCATATATATTACTATAGCTGGGTCTATACTTCCACATCTAGTTCCCATAGCCATTCCTTCAAGTGGAGTGAATCCCATACTAGTTTCTACTGACTTACCATTTTGAATTGCAGAAATACTTGCTCCATTTCCTAAATGACAAGTTATTAATTTTAATTTTTTTATATCCTTACCCATCATTTGCGCAGCTTTATCTGAGACATATTTGTGAGACGTTCCATGAAATCCATATTTTCTAACACTATGGTCAGTATACAGCGAATATGGAAGTGGGTATATATATGCGACCTCTGGAATTGTTTGATGGAATGCAGTATCAAATACCGCCACCATTTTCGTATTTGGCATCAATGCTTTGCAAGCATTAATTCCAATTATATTAGCTGGATTGTGAAGAGGTGCAAGTTTTGTACACTCTTCTAAACCTTTCATTACTTCATCATTAAGTATAACTGAATTTGCATACTTTTCTCCACCATGAACTACTCTATGTCCTACTGCACCTATTTCAGATAAATCTTTAATAACTCCATGTTCGTGATCTACAAGTGCTCCAAGTACCACTTTAATAGCATCTGTATGATTTTCCATTGGCTCTTCAATAATATATTTCTTTCCATCAACCTTTTGAGTTAATATTGACTTCTTTGTTGCTATTCTCTCAACTAATCCAAGGGCTACACATTGTTCATTTTCCATATCTATTAATTGGTACTTAAGCGATGAACTTCCACAGTTTATAACTAATATTTTCATTGATTTTCTTCTCCCCTCATTATATCATAATTATTTTTGAATTTGAGCTTGAACTGCTGTTACTGCAACAACATTAACTATATCATCCACACTACATCCTCTTGATAAATCATTTATAGGTTTTGCAAATCCTTGGCAAACTGGTCCAATAGCTTTTGCCTTCGCAAATCTTTGCACTAATTTATATCCAATATTTCCAGATTGTATATCTGGAAATATTAAAACATTTGCCTTTCCAGCCACAGTACTATTTGGTGCTTTTTGTTTTGCTACGCTAGCAACAATAGCTGCATCTAACTGAAGTTCTCCATCAATTTGTAAATCTGGTCTAGCATTCTTTGCTATTTCAGTAGCCCTCACTACTTTATCAACTTTTTCATGCTTTGCACTGCCCATAGTTGAAAAAGAAAGCATCGCAACTTTAGGTTCAAAACCACATAATAATTTTGCATTATCTGCAGTGCTAATAGCGATAGCTGCTAATTCTTCTGCCGTAGGGTTTATATTAACAGCAGAATCTGCAAATAAAAGCAGTCCATCTTCTCCATATTCATCATGAGGCAATTCCATTATAAAAAAGCTTGAAATAACCTTAATTCCTGGTGCTGTTTTAACTATTTGCATTCCAGGTCTAAGTAAATCTCCTGTATAATGCACTGCTCCTGAAACCATTCCATCAGCTTCTCCCATCTTAAGCATCATAGTTCCAAAATACACACAATCCTTCATAGTCTCAGCCGCTTTTTCTATAGTCATTCCTTTATTTTTTCTTAACTCATAAAATTTCTTTGCATAAACCTCAGTTTTTTCAGAATTTTTTGGATCTACAATTTCTATACCGCAAATATTTACTGAAAGTTCAGCGGCTTTATTTTGTATTATACTTGCATCACCTATTAATATTACTTCAGCTAATGAATTATTTTTAAGAATTTCACTAGCTTTTATAGTTCTTTCTTCCTCGCCTTCTGGAAGTACTATTCTTTTTTTGTCTGCTTGTGCCATTTTATGCATTTTTTCTATAAATGTCATTGTTTTATCTCCTCTCAATTACTATCGAATTGTGTCCATTTATAATATACACTATTTAATCTGTACATTTCAATATAGATAAATTATTAACATAATTCATCTATATTTCATAAGAATCCAACAAAATAACCTTTACCCTAATCCAAAATTATACTAATGATTTTATGAAATATTTGCTTTCTTAAATCTCATATATTTCTTTAAATAATACAATATTAATTTGTACAAAACTGAAAAGCAACGTAATTTATTTTTTAATTATGTGTATAATAATTTATTTTTATTGTGTAACTTTTGTTTCTTTTTATACTAAAATATATCTACTTTTAATAATTCATTATATATTATATAATATATAAGACATGTAAAAAATTCTTTAATTTTAGGTTAATATATATTTCAAAGAGATATTAGATTCTTACACTTTTATTATACATAAATTATTAGCTTATAATTTATATGAGCTTCCAAGAGGTGACTTAATGAATGTTTCAGGTATAATCGTTGAATATAATCCACTGCATAATGGCCATGTATATCATATTAATAAAACCAAGGAACTTACAAATTGCGATGTCTTAATTGGTGTTATGAGTGGTAATTTTACTCAACGTGGAATTCCATCGAGTATTGACAAATGGACAAAAACTAAAATGGCTTTAAACAATGGAATAGATTTAGTAATAGAACTACCAACTATCTACAGTGTGTCTTCAGCAGAATTTTTTGCACAGGGAGCTATCAGTCTTTTAAACAGCTTAGGAATAGTAGATAACATTTGCTTTGGTAGTGAACATGGTGACATTAATGATATATATAATATTTCAAATATACTACTTAAAGAACCTATTGAATTTAAATTAATGTTAAAAATATATCTATCCAAAGGTATTACATACCCCTTAGCAAGAGCTAATGCACTTTATGACTATTTAAAAAATTCAAACATGATCATATCAAACTTATTATTAGGTAATTTCTTAAATTCTTCTAATAATATACTAGGTATCGAGTATTGTAAAAGCTTAATAAAGCTCAATAGTTCAATCACACCTTATACCTTAAAAAGAAAAGGTGCCTCTTACAACAGTAATTCTATAAATAATGAGTTTTCAAGTGCCACTGCTATAAGAAAATTTGTAAAAGAAAATGGTATTTCAACAAATTTAAAAGATTATGTACCACCATCAGTATTAACTGAAATTAAAGATTTATACTCAAAAGATAACAAGTTTATATTTGAAGATTCTATGTTCCCATACATTAAATATAAATCGGCTACATCAAAAAACTCCTTAATAAATTTACCAGATGTATCTGAGGGGCTTGATAATAAAATTATTAAATCCTTACAAAATAATTTGACCTACGCAAGTACACTTGAAGATATAAAAAGCAAACGTTACACCTATAGCCGAATCAGCAGAATATTATGCCAATACTTTATAGGCTTTGATAATTTTGATACTACGAGATTAAGATCAGAGCCTTGCCCTTATGCTCGAGTTTTAGGATTTAACTCAAAAGGAAAGTCAATTTTAAAATCTATAAAATCAAACAGCAGCATTCCACTTTATACTAAGATTTCTAAAAAATTTAATGAAACATTAAGTCTTGACATTCAATCTACAAGGGCTTACAGCATCTTAAATAGAAGCATAGACCCGAGTAGCGACTATTTAATATCCCCTATTATAATAAAATAATAAAACATTTATAATAAAATAATAACAAATGCGACTATCGTAATTCGATAGTCGCATTTATTATATTTAAAATTAGTATTTCTAATACATAAGTTCATTAAATTCAAATATATTTAGTATAGTAGTACTTTAAGGAGGGGCTTAAAATTGAAATTACTATTAGTTATATTATTAATCTCTATATTATTTTTATTATTTAAGTTGTTTAAAACTTTAAAAATAAATTTATCTGTGACATTGATTTGTTCCCTTATTATTGTTCAAATAATATTAGCTCCGAATATTTGTATTCAATACACTATTTCTGGCGCAAAATTATTTTTCAATGCAATTTTTCCATCTCTTTTCCCATTTTTAGTTGTAATAAATATCATAATAGGTTACGACGGTATTCACATTTATTCTAAATTACTAGGGAATTTAATATGTAGACCATTAAAATTGCCAAAAGAATGTAACTTTGCACTTTTAGTTAGTGTACTATGCGGATATCCACTAGGTGCACGGTATACTTGCGATTTATATGAAAAAAACATAATTGATTTAAATTCCTGTGAAAGATTGTTAAATATTGCTTCTAATGCAAGCCCACTTTTCATTTTAGGATCAGTAGGCACATCTATGATGTCTAGTCCTAAAATTGGTTATATACTATTGTCATCTAATATTCTGTCATGTATTTTTATGGGATTAATTATTCCCTCTAAAAATTATGCTTTTAGAATTAAGTATAGAAGTAGTAATTTTTCTAAAGCTGAGTCAAGCAGCCTAAATATTGGTATTATATTAAAAAACAGTATTGAAGATGCCATTAAAAACACGCTAAGTATAGGTGGTTTTATTGTGATATTCTCAGTAATAACAGGCATAATTAAAGACAATGTCATATTTAACATTGTCATAAATAAGTTATCTTTAATTATTGGCGCTTCAAGTAATTTTATAGAAGGAATACTTCTCGGAATGCTTGAGATGACCAATGGATGTTATTTAATATCCTCTAGCAATTCAAATCTTTATGTAAAACTTCCAGTTTTGAGTTTTTTAATTGCTTTTAGTGGTCTATCTATTATTTCTCAAGTATATAGCTATACATATAAATATACTGTATCAATAAAAAAATATATTACAAGAAAATTTTTCCAAGGTATAATCTCTTCGATTTTAACAATAATATTATATTATATTTTTTTAAATGTTTCATCTATTCTTACTTTTAATAATATGAGTCTATATAAAAATTGTAATTTATACTTGTTAATATTAGTAATTTTAATTATACCGTCATTACTTATAACTATAATTAAATTATTTCATACCTCTTAATTCTTTTACATTTTCCCTTATTGATGTTGTAGTATTTGTAACTTCACCTTGCATAAGTATTAAGAAGTCTTGAACATCACCTTTAATTTCATGAAGCATTTTCTGTCCTTTTAATTCAATTTCTTTATCCAATTGGGATAATATTTCATCCGCATAATCCTTGGCTCCGAGTCTCATGATTTTAGCATCTCTTTGGGCTGAAGCTATAATTTCTTCAGATCGATTTAATGCTTCTTTAACTAGGTCTTGTTTTTCAACTCTTCTTCTTATTTTGTCAACTGTCTCTTCCTCAAAAATCTTAGCTTGTTTTTTTGCATCAACTAAGATTCGTTCTTTTTCATCACAAACCCACTGTGCCTTCTTAAATTCATCTGGCAAGTGATTTATAATTTGATCAATTATATCTAATATTTCTCTCTTATTTATAACTGCTTTACCTGTAACAGGTATTTTAGACGAACTCTCAATAATTCCTTGAAGATATTCTAAAAGCTTTATAACATCCATATTTGCCCCCTATTTAGAATTAATTTTCCTAATAATCTCTGGAATGATTTCCTCAGGTACTAACCCTTTAATAGATCCTCCAAGCATTGCAACCTGTTTAACTGACGTGGAACTTATATAACAGTACTCCGTTTTTGTCATCATAAACACCGTCTCCTTACTTGGATCAAGCTTGTTATTCATTGCTGCCATTTGAAACTCATATTCGAAATCAGAAACACTTCTAAGACCTTTAACAATAACCCTAGCATCCTCTTTATTCATAAGATTAACAAGTAAACCACTAAACTTCTCCACACGTACATTAGGCAAATCTTTAACTACGTTTTTTATTTGTGCTACCCTCTCATCTATTGAAAATAGACATTTTTTCGCAGGATTAACCACTACTCCTACAATCAATTCATTAAATACTTTTGACGCCCTCTCAATAATGTCTAAATGTCCATTTGTTATTGGATCAAAACTTCCAGGACAAATTGCTTTTTTCATGTTATGCCTCCATGTTTTCCTCTGGGTTAGATAACAATTATTAATTATCCCCCTGTATTTTCTAAAGGAAACTAATAATTTTAATTATTAGTCTCCTTATATTTATAAAACAATACAGTAGTGTTTCCATATTTTCTTGAATCAGACAGATGAATAATACCATTGCCTTCATATATTTCTTCAGATGAATCTATTTTACAGACTATAAGCCCCTCTTTACTTAAAAGACTATTGCTAGAAATTATTTCAATAGCAGGTGGGATCATATCTTTTGCATATGGTGGATCTATAAAAATTAAATCAAACACAATCCCTTCATTTGCAAACTGCTCCATGTATTTATACGTATCACCTTTTAAGCATTTACATATATCATTAAACTTTAAATTATCTACATTACTTTGTAACATTTCAAAGGTAGTATCACCCATATCAATAAGGTAGCATTTAGCTGCTCCCCTACTTGCTGCCTCTAGTCCTAAGCTACCTGTACCTGAGAACATATCCACAACTACAGCATCACGTACTCTATTTTGAATTATATTAAATATAGCTTCTTTTATTCTATCTAATGTTGGCCTCGTTCCCATCCCAACAGGTGACAATAACTTTCTTCCTCTTGCACTTCCCGATATAATTCTCATATGTTTATTCCTCCATCTAAGCAAGTTTCGATAATATTTTAACATAGATATGTATTTTATACAAAGATATTTTTACCTAATTAAAGCAAATATAACTAGAAGTCAACTCAATTTTTTGTAATATCTCATTTTTAACCATAACATCGCATGCATCATCACTTTGTATCAACCTCTTTGCTTCACTATTTGCGAGTTTTAAAATACTGATATCATCAATTACATCTGATAAAATCAAACCTGATTCGCCATGCTGTCTTATGCCAAATAATTCTCCTGCACCCCTAGTTTTCAAATCTTCTTCTGCAATAAAAAAACCATCATTACTTTTTATAAGTATTCCGAGTCTTTTTCTTACTATATTGTTTTTTATATTTGCAAGTAGTATGCAATAAGATTTATGTTCACCTCTTCCTACTCTTCCTCTAAGTTGATGAAGCTGTGCAAGTCCAAATCTTTCTGCATTTTCAATTATCATGACTGTAGCGTTTGGTACATTTACACCAACTTCAATTACTGTAGTTGAAACCAAAGCTTTAATTTCTCCTGCTTTAAATTTATCCATAATTTCGTTTTTAAGTTTGCTAGGCATTTTGCCGTATACCATTCCTACTTCTATATATTTAAATTGATCTTTTTTCAATTTTTCATAAAGCATCGCAACCGAGCTTAACTTCATTTCTTCATTTTCCTCAACAAGTGGACAAACTATATAAACTTGTCTTCCCTTATTAATCTGGTCTAAAGCAAATTCATACACTTTGGAACTGTTATCCATACTCTCATAAGATGTATCAATTTTCTGCCTACCTGGTGGTAATTCATCGATAATAGATACATCTAAATCACCATATAAATATAAAGATAGAGTTCTCGGGATAGGAGTCGCTGTCATTACAAGAATATCTATATTTTTTCCCTTATTAGAAAATCTATTTCTTTGCGATACTCCAAAACGATGTTGCTCATCAGTAACAATCATACCTAAATTTTCAAATTCCACATTATCCTCAATAAGTGCATGAGTCCCAACTATAATATCAATAGTTCCATCTTTTAAATCTTTTTTAATTAATTGTTTGTTTTTAGCAGTTGTACTTCCACTCAATATTTGTATGTTTAATGAAAAATCCTTTAATATATTTTTAATTTCTTCATAATGTTGCTTTGCTAAAATTTCAGTTGGTGCCATCATAGCTGTTTGATAACCGTTTTTTACAACATTAAACATAGTAATAATAGCAACTATAGTTTTACCACTTCCAACATCCCCCTGTAGCAAGCGATTCATACCAATATCCTTCTTTTGATCTATTAAAATATCTCTTACAACTTTGCTTTGTGCCTTTGTAAGATTATAAGGAAGCATCGCCTTTAAAGTTGTAAGTTCCTTTGCCATTTTAAATTGGATACCATTATTATGGTATTTTATAAATTCTTTTAACATTAATATTTTTAATGAATATGTAAAAAGCTCCTGAAATTTAAGTCTTCTTTTGGCTTCATTAAGGAGTTCTAAGCTTTTAGGACTATGAATATCACGGATTGCATCATTTAAAGAGCAAAAAGAATATTTTTCTATTATACCTTTTGGCAAATTCTCTGTTATTATAATATTACAGAGTACATCAGAAATAATCTTATTAAAAAAATTATTTGTAATATTATTTTTAAGAGGATACGTAGCAATAATTTCATTTTCATCCATTGACGTATTTTTTACTATTTTAGGATTCATAATTGTGATTTCTTCCTTAAATTTATCCACTTTACCTGTGATAAGGTACTTGCTAGAGATTTTAAAACTATTTTTTGCATAAGTTTGATTAAACCACTTACCTTTAAATTCATTATCTCCTTGACAGAAAATTATAGTAGAAAGAGTTTTGTTATTTTTTAACCTAATGTCTCCTAATACATTTAAAACAGTGCACTCAATAATCACTTTCTCATTTTTTGCGCAGTCTAAGATGCTTTTACGGACAGATACATTCTCATAATCTCTTGGAAAATATAATAACAAATCTAACACATTAAAAATCCCACACTTATTCAAACTCTCTGCCATTTTAGGGCCAACACCTTTTACATATTTTATATCGCTATAAGTATCCATAAATACCACCCCGAAAATAATATTTTATTAATAATTGTGTTTCTTTCATTTCTTACGGTTTAAGCCACATGAAAAAAAGCCCGAGGGCTTTTATTCAACTGAAGCAATAAAATAATACAATGGCTGTTTTCCATTATATTGTTGAATGTCTAAATTTGGATACTTATGTTCTAACTTAGAAATAAGCTTTTCTACTTCGGCTAAAACACAATCTTCTCCATAAAAAATTGTAATAAGTTCGCTATTATCATTTACCATGCTTTCAATAATATCAGCGCAAACTTTATACATATCGGTTCCAACCTCACAAATTTTTTGTTCAACTAATCCTAAAATATTTCCTTGTTTTATTATTTTTCCATCAGATTCAGTATCTTTAACTGCATATGTTACAGAAGCAGTCGCAACATTTTTTATTGCTTCTTTCAATTTTTTCTCATTTTCCTCTACACTAACATCTGGATTAAACATTGTTACAGCAGTTATTCCCTGTGGGATAGTAATCGATGGAATAACCACTATATTTTTATCTGACAATTCAGCTGCTTGAAGCGCTGCCATAAGTATATTCTTATTGTTAGGTAATACAAATATATTTTCAGCATTAATTTTACTTATGCTATCTATTATATCCTGTATACTCGGATTCATAGTTTGTCCGCCTTCTATTACAACATCCACACCTAAATCCTCAAAAATATTTTTGATCCCTTCTCCAAGCGCAACAGATATAAATCCATATTTTTTACTTTCTATTAAATCTGCTTTTGTTATATCTTTCTCTAAAACTTTTTCTACTTTCTCATCAGCTATGCCTAATAAGTTTCTATGTTGCTCTCTCATATTTTCAATTTTAACCTTAGACAGTTCCCCTAGTGTTACTGCTTTTGAAAGCACAAGCCCTGGATCATTTGTATGTATGTGAATTTTCAGAAACTCATCTTGTGAAACTACCACCATTGAGTCTCCAATTTTTTCCAAATACTCTTTTAATTTATTTGTATCAACATCTTTCGCTATAATTAATAATTCTGTACAATATCCAAACTTTATTTCTATAGGAACCTCTACAGCCGAAGATGCAATAGTTTCTTTTTTAGTACTTTGTTTGTTTGTATTATAAATTTTAGCCTCGATGTTATTGCTTATAGCTTCCCTCATCCCTTTAAACAATATAAGAAGCCCCATACCACCTGCATCTACTACTTTTGCTTCTTTTAATGCTGCAAGCATATCTGGAGTTTTGTTTAGCATTATTTCACTTTGCTTGCAAACCTCATTCATAAGTTCTACAATATCTGAAGTCTCACTATTAACTGCACATTCACCCGCAGTTTTAATAATAGTTAAAATAGTTCCTTCAGTAGGCCTCATAACAGCTTTATATGCAAATTTTGCACCTTCCAAAATGCTTTTAGCAAACTCTTCAGATGTAGCTTCTGTTATGCCTTCTAGGCCCTTTGCAATACCTCTAAATATTTGCGATAATATTACTCCCGAATTGCCTCTTGCGCCCATAAGCGCGCCCCTAGCCAGTATTTTAGCTATCTCAGCAATAGATTCGGTTTGTATGCTTTCAATTTCTCGCACTGCTGCTTTAAATGTCATTGACATATTAGTACCTGTATCTCCATCTGGAACTGGAAATACATTTAACGAATTTACGTATTCTTTCTCATCTTCTAACCTGTTTGATGCGTTAATTACCATATTTCGAAAATGTCGTCCATTAATCTTTAAGTATTCCACTTTCCATGCCCCCTTAAACCCTTACACCTTGTACGTTTACAGTTATTTCTGCAACTTTTAGTCCTGTATAATTTTCAACGTTATATCTTATTTTTTGAATTATATTATTTGCTATTATTGAAATTTTTGTTCCATATTCAACAATTATATATAATTCGATAAATAGTTTATTTTCTTTAGAATTAATTTTAACTCCTTTATTTAAACCATCACTTTTTATTAATTGCCAAAATCCATCCTTGGCATTTTTAAGAGCCATGCCTACAACTCCATAACACTCCGTTGTAGAAATGCCAACTATGTTAGCTAACGCTTCCTCTGAATAATATATAATACCATTCTCGTTTGTAATGTTACCTATCATTGTAATTCCTCCTTATAAAGCTATATAGATTATATTATATTATATCACTAATTTATTCAACAAAATTAATTCTATAATTATTCTCCTTAGTAATTATAGAATTTTTAACTTGCAAGAGTAGTAGTATCTATGTTACAATAATGCGTGTTTCAATTGAGAAGAATTTTTTCTTCATAGTCTTAAGGAGGTGTTTTCATTGTCAAGAAAATGCGAAATATGCGATAAAGGTGTTGTTTCAGGTAGCCAATATAGTCACTCACACCGTGAATCAAAAAGAAAATGGGCTCCAAATATTCAAAAAGTTAAAGCTATAGTTAGCGGAACGCCTAAGTCTATACATGTATGTACTAGATGTCTTCGTTCAGGTAAAGTACAACGTGCTATATAATTAAGAAATAAGAATGCAGCTTTTTAGCTGCATTTTTTATTTAAATCCAACTATAAAGTTGTATTTTTTATTTAAATTCAACTATAAAGTTGCACTTTTTACTCTTCTATGTTATTTTTTTAAAAAAAATTTAATTATTCGGGACATAAATTTCGGTAATTTAATAGCCACAATTCTCATTTTCTTACCTCCCAAACATAATATATAAAAATATTTAATTATAATCTTTTAAAAACTAAAAATCACTAAACTTTATTGATTTATTGAAATACTTCCCATATATTCTACATATCACTAACAATGATCGTTATGATTCATTATACTAAAACCAAAATAAACAATTCCTCCTCCCACAACGATTATCCACCACCAAAATGGAACTATTACTACTGTTATGATTCCTATTCCTAAACATGTTATGATTACTCCAAGTTGCCTTTGTAAACACCTAAACCACCTTTTCATAAGTTATTCCCCTCTCAAAGTATTCCAATAGTATTATATGATTTACTTTTAATAATGTTTACAAAATAAAAAACTATTTTTTTATTGAAGTAATCAATAAAAAAATAGTTTTTTATATAAATATTAATCTTTTGATAATATTATCATCAGCGTTCCAGCTTTAAATTTTAGTTTAACTTGAGGACATGCAAACTCATTTGAAATACTTATACTTTCCCCAATCTTTAAATTGTAATTATCTAAAGGATACTTCGCTCCTTCAATCGTTAATCCGATTATTTCATCACCATAAGATTGTACTGAAAATATCTTACCTATAATGCCATTTAATAGTGTCGAATCATTAACTAACGTAATAATATTATTATCATCCTTAATGCTTGCATTAACTTTGTTTTCTAAGCAAATCTTAAGCATCCCAATATTACCAAGCAGGTGATCAATTCTACTGCCTGTGCATCCTAAAAGCACTATTTCACTTGGCTTCATACCTATAGCCTTCCTAACTGCAATTTCAGTATCAGTAAAATCCTTTTCTGTCGGATAAATATCTATGATACATTTGTTTTTTTTATAATAATCCAATATTTCTTTATCTATGCTATCAAAATCTCCTACAAGTAAATCAGGTTTAATATTATAGTGATATAAACAATTAGCACCACTGTCAGCTGCAATTAAAAATATGTCCTTTGCCATTTCCTTTATGAGTAATTTCTTTGAGGGAGGTGCCCCTCCAGATATTATTATAACTTTCATGTTAATCATCACCTTCGAAGCTGTTAATCATATAAAAATTATTAAATTCCAGCTCTTAATTTTTTTATGTTTTTTTCAATATCATCATTTTTAAATACAGCCGACCCAGCTACAATGACATTAGCACCACTGCTCACAACACCATGAATATTAGATTCGTCAATTCCACCATCCACTTGAATCATAATATCTTTATTACAAATATTTGAAAGTTCTCTAACTTCTTTAACTTTATCCGAGCAGTATTCAATAAATTTCTGTCCTCCGAATCCAGGGTTCACTGTCATAATAAGCACCATATCAACATTACTTATTAAATGCTTTATTAAAGCTACAGGAGTAGCAGGGTTTAATGCAACTCCTACTTTAACCCCAAAACTTTTTATATAGTTAATAGTTCTATCAATATGCCTATCGGTTTCATAATGAACAGTTATAATATCAGCACCCGCATGTACAAATTCTTCTACATACCTAGATGGTTCTTCTATCATAAGATGTACATCAAATGGTATCCTTGTTAGTTTTCTAATACTCTTAATAATTGGAGTACCAAAAGAAATGTTAGGTACAAACATACCATCCATTACATCAATATGAATCATATCAGCACCATATGCATCTAATTGCTTAATATGTTCTCCTAGCCTTGAAAAATCTGCTGACAGTATTGATGGTGCTATTTTTATCATTTTCTATTCCCCCTAGCAATAATTTCCTCTAAAGTTTTTATGTAAAATTTATATCTATCTCTGTAAACTTCATTAACCTCTACAGCTTCCTTAACTCCACAATTAGGTTCCTTGTAATGCATGCAATTAGAAAACCTACATTCATATCTATATTTTTCAAATTCCGGAAAACAGTGCTGTAATTGTTCTTTCTCTATAAAATCTAAACTTAATGATGAAAACCCTGGAGTATCTAATAAAAATCCTTCCTCATACTCAATAAGTTCACTATGACGTGTGGTATGCTTACCTTTTTGCGATTTTTTACTTATGTCTCCAGTTTTCATTGCTTCTCTTCCAAGTATGCTATTAAGTATAGTTGACTTTCCGACTCCAGACGGTCCACAAAAAACAGATATATTATTTTTTATCTTCGCCCTTAGCTCGCCAAGGCCCTCTCCCTCTTTTGCTTTTAAAAATACTATATCACATCCAACACTTTCTAATTCTTTTATAAGATCCTCATCAACTTTTTCAATTAAGTCCAACTTATTTAAGCAAAGAACTATTTTTAGTCTATAATGCTCGCAAAGCACTAAAAATTTATTTAGAAGTTCCATATTTAAATCAGGTTTCTTAAATGCAAAAACTACAAATGCTTGAGTAACATTAGCAACTACTGGGCGTATCATCTCTGTGTCTCTTGTAAAAATTTTTTCAATTACACCCTTAGTATCATCTGTCTCGAGCATTATTTCTACTTTATCACCAATAACAGGAGAAAGTCCAGTGTACCTGAACTTTCCTCTTGCCTTACATTCTATTACCCTATCTTTAACTTTTACAAAATATAAACCACCTATACCTTTTGTGATTACTCCCTGCATATATCCTCCACCATTTACCTTTAATTTAATATTTGTTTTTACTGACCTTTTTTGGGATTTTGATTTGTTGTTGGATCAGTTTTAGTTGGGTCCTGAGTCGTTGCCTTAGATGTTAAAGTTATAGTATCTCCAGCACTTACCTTAGTTCCTGCATCCTTATCTTGCGTTTGAATTATATCTTCATCATTACCAGATACCGATATGTTTACATTGTTTTTAGAAGCTAAATCTCTTGCATCTTTAACAGTTTTTCCCTTAAATTCCGGAACATCAACTTGCTGTTTTTCAGGTTCTTTATAAGTATAAATGCCAACCCATACAGAGCTACCCTGCGAAACACTCGTATTTGGATCAATACTTTGACTAGAAATTTTGCCATCCTGTGATTTATCATTAGTTTGTATTTGTTTTTTATCGCCTAATGTTAAATTACTATTTTGCAATAATATCGATGCTTGATCTAGCGTTTTTCCAAGTAAACTTGGAACCTGTGTAACCTTAACTTTTGGTCCCGTGCTTATTACTAAATCTACTTTATCAGCCTTTTGAACTAAGCTACCTTCATTAGGATTTTGACTTATTACAATACCACTAGCAACGGTATCACTGGACTCTTCTATAACATTACTAAGTTCTAACCCTTTTTCTTCTATACTAGCTTTGGCTGAAGGTCTATCCATTCCTATAACCGAAATCATCTTGAACCCCTCTGGTCCTTTGCTCACGTAAACTCTTACTTCTGAATTATCTTTTACTTCTGTTCCCTCATCAGGAAAACATGCTGTAACAGAACCTTTTGGCTCGTCACTAGTTACTTCTTTATCAACTACAAAACTTAGACCCTTTGCTGTTACTAATTTTTCTGCCGCTGCCTTATCGAGGCCTATTATTTTAGGGACTAATATTTTAGCTTCAACTGTTGCATTATGGTTAGCAATTGATTTTATATATACGAACCCTACCACACTGCATATAACAACTAATAAAATTATCAAAGTGGTGATTATTGTCTTTTTTTTGTTTTTGTTTTTATTTTCATTATTATTTTTATTTTCATTCTTGACTATTGGCTCTGGACTTTCAACCACGTCTTCTTCTTTTTCATAGTCGGCCATATTTACAGGTGCCATAACTCTTGTGTACTCATTATCCATGCTATTACTAGCAATAGTATACTCACTATTATTTTGTATTCTCTGAAGATCCAAATACATTTCTTTAGCAGTTTGATACCTCTTTATAGGTTCCTTCTCTATAGCTTTTAGTATTAATTTGTTCAAATTTTCTGGAACCTTATTATTTATTTCCTTAGGCGGAACAACTTTTTCTCGTATATGTTTTAAGGCTACCGATACCGGACTTTCTGCATCATAAGGCACTCTACCTGTAACCATCTCATAAAGCACTATTCCAAATGAATAAATGTCTGTTCTGCAGTCTACAAAACTTGCTTTAGCTTGTTCTGGCGAAAAATAATGCGCTGATCCCATTACAGTGCTAGTGTTAGTTATAGTAACAGAACTAGCTGCTTTTGCTATACCAAAATCTGTAACCTTAACTGTTCCATCTTCAGTTACTAGAATATTATGAGGTTTTATATCCCTATGTATAATGTTATTCTTATGAGCGCACTCAAGTGCTTTTGCTATTTGCATACCATAGTCTAATACTAATTCAGTATTCATGCTACCATTTTCAACTATAATTTCTTTTAGTGTTTTTCCTTTTATATATTCCATTACTATATAGTTAATATCCCTTTCACTTCCAACATCGTAAATATTAACTATATTATTTGATGAAAGGCTAGCTACAGACAATGCCTCTTTTCTAAATTTTTCCATAAAGTCTATATTATTTGAGAATTCTTCTTTTAGTATTTTTACAGCAACAAAACGATTGAGCAAATGGCACTTAGCTTTATAAACTATTGCCATTCCACCCTCTCCAACTTTTTCAAGGAGTTCATATCTATTCCCTAATAGGGTTCCTATCATCTCTGCACCCTCCTTCAAATACGATAACAGATATATTATCGCGTCCACCATTAAATTTGCTTAGATCAACTAACATTTTGCAACTTGTATCATTATCATTTCCAACAATAATATCATACATTTCAGAATAAGTCACATCATTAGTAAGACCATCAGTACATAAAATACATTTGATAACACTCGTCAAATCAAGGTCAAACAAATCAACTTCTACTAACTCATTTGTTCCAAGTGCCCTTGTAATAATATTTTTATTGGGATGATTTCTTGCCTTTTCTTCAGTTATAGACCCATTATCTAAAAGCTGTTGCACTAGAGAATGGTCTCTTGTAACTTTTACTAATTCTCTTTTACTATCTATAATATAACAACTACTGTCCCCTACATTTGCAACAACCATTTCATTCTGTTTTCTAATACAAATTGTTATAGTTGTGCCCATCCCTTTAAGAGAATCGTTTTGACTCGCCATATCATAAATTTCCTTGTTTGCACTTTTTATACTTTCTGAAAGAACTTTTTTAAGTTCTTTGCCTTTGTGATTGTTCTTTATATATTCCATTATAACCTTAATAGCTATATCACTTGCTACTTCTCCAGCATTGTGTCCTCCCATGCCATCCGCAACAATATAAATATCGTACTCACTACTTTCTAAATAACCTACAGAGTCTTCATTTATTTTTCTAACATTCCCAACATCTGATAAAACCCCAAGCATTGTTAAACCCCCTCATTTAAGTTCTTCACTTTTAATATGGCTTCTTCTAAGCTGTCCACATGCAGCATTAATATCTAGCCCCATTTCTCGTCTTATCGTTGTCTGAATATTATTAACCTCGAGGACCCTCTTAAACTCAACCACATCATCATTTGAAGATCTCTTTAGTTCATTTTCTTTTATCTCATTAACCGGGATTAAATTAACATGGCATAACATATCTTTTAACAAAGCACTTAGTTTCTCTGCATCTTGCTTACTATCATTAAGACCTTTAACAAGAGCATATTCGAATGTTATTCGCCTATTAGTTTTATCTATATAATACTTAGAAACATCAATAATTTCTGCAATAGAATATTTATTTGCAATTGGCATACTCTTCACTCTGATTTCATCACTAGGCGCATGAAGCGAAATAGCAAGCGTGGTTTGCATATTAAAATCCGCAAACTCTTTGATTTTTGGAACTATACCACATGTAGATATAGTTATATGCCTTTGTCCAATATTTAGTCCATTCTCTGAATTCACAATTTCAAGAAATTTCATTACATTGTCAAAATTATCAAATGGTTCCCCACTTCCCATTAGTACAACATTAGAAATTCGTTCCCTAATAAGCTGCTGTGATTTTAATATTTGGGCAAGCATTTCTCCAGGTGTTATATTCCTAATCATTCCACCTATAGTAGATGCGCAAAATTTGCAACCCATTCTGCATCCTACTTGAGTAGATATACATATAGAATTTCCATGTTTATATTTCATAACAACACATTCAATTAAATTACCATCACCCAGTTCAAAAAGGTACTTTCTTGTATCATTATGTTTTGAAGTGTATTCTTCTATAATCCTAGGTATTCCTATATAAAAATTAGTTTGCAACTTTTCTCTTACACTCTGTGGTATATTATTCATATTTTCAAATTCCCAAATATCCTTATAAATCCAGTCAAATACTTGCTTAGCCCTAAATTTACTTTCCCCATTACTTTTCATCCACTGTTTCAGTTCCTCTAAATCCATATCTAATATATTTATCATTTTACACACCCAATCATTTTAAACACTAATTAATTTTACAAGGCCACTATGACTTTATAAGTTTGGTTATAAAAAAGCCATCCATGTATTCATTTGGAAATATAGTAACATAACCTTTGTCACTATATTTTATATTATCAAATTCACCAAAAAATACAGGTTCTATCTTAAATTCGCAGTGTGACTCTATAAACCAATCAATATTACCTTCATTTTCATCTTTGTTTAGGGTACATGTTGAATATACAAGTACTCCGCCTTTTTTTACATATTTTGAAGCATTATCCATTATACTTCTTTGTATGTCTATTATATTATTTATATCTTTTATATTTTTGCTCCACTTTATTTCAGGTTTTTTTCTGATGATTCCTAGCCCTGAACATGGTACGTCTATAAGTACTCTATCTGCATATTCAAATAAATCTTTGGTAAATACAGTAGCATCTTGAACTTCACAAGTTGTATTTGTAATTCCTATTCGCTTTATGCTTTCTTCGATTAAAGACAATTTGTTTTTATGCACATCAAACGCCAGAACCTTACCTGTATTTTTCATAAGTTCTGCTATATGTGTTGTTTTTCCACCTGGTGCACTACAAAGGTCTAAAACTTTCATATTTAGTTTTAAATCCATAGAGGGTGCCGTAAGCATTGCACTCTCATCTTGAACCGTTATATTACCTTCGTTAAATAAAACATTATTCTCTATATTTTTTCCTTTAATAATTCGGATTGCTTCAGATGATGCATAACCTTCTTCTATATTATAGCCATTTTCTATAAGTTTTTCCCATATTTCTTTATAAGTTAATTTTAAAGTATTAACTCTAACTGTAACATCAGGTTTATAATTTAGCCCCTTAAGAATTTCTTCAGCCTTTTGAGGTCCATATTGCTTTATAAATAGTTTAACCAACGCTTTAGTAAATGAATACTCAAAACATAATCTTTCAATATCATTCTCTTCATTGTAATACTTTGCATCTGTTTCTCTAAGGTAACTCCTAAGTACACCATTAACAAGCTTTGATGCTCCTATGTTGCTCTTTTTCTTAGTTAAATTTACAGCCTCATTAACAGCTGCAAAACTCGGAACTTTGTCTAAATATTTAATTTGATAAACTGATATTCTTAATATATTTAAAACAAAGCTTTCTAGCTTATCAAAACCCTTTTTAACGAAGTGTTGCAATATTTTATCTATAGTATATTTGTATTTTAAGGTTCCATAAACTATTTCTGTAACTAGTGCTTTATCTTTATCATTTAGTTCGGATTTATTAAGTTCTAACCCTAAAACAATATTCGAATAAGCATTCTCATTTAATACTTTTTCTATAACTGTAATTGCTACTAGTCTACTATTACTCATACTCTTACCTCAATTTCCCTTTTATTTAAGTATCATGCCTACATCTATTTTATTACCTATTATATAATCCTTTACCTTTAAAGGCTTTTTACCTGGAAATTGAATCTCCTCAATAAGTAAAACCCCACTGCCAGTTGATACCTTTAACCCCTCTTTTGAAACATCTATAATACATCCAGCTTGCTTACTTGATAATTCATTTAATATTTTTGACTTATATATTTTCATTACAATATTGTCATAATGAGTATATGCAGTTGGTGTTGGATTTAACCCTCTTATAAAATTATGAATATCAGTACTACTACATGCCCAGTCAATACTTGCCATTTTCTTACCTAGCTTAGACGCATATGAGCTAATACTATCCCCTTGTTTAATAGGTTTAATTTTATTATTTATTACTGCATTTATTGTTTCAACTAATAGCTTAGCACCACTACTACTAAGAATGTCTGTAAGTTCACCTGCTGTAATACCTGCAGTAATTTCGACTTCATTTGTTAAGAGAATATCACCGGTATCAAGACCAACATCCATAAGCATTGTTGTGTTACCAGAAGTACTCTCACCATTAATTATACACCAATTTATAGGAGCTGCCCCCCTGTATTTTGGCAATAAAGATGCATGCAAATTTATGCATCCATATTTAGGAATATTTAGTACTTCCTTTGGAAGTAATTGACCAAATGCCACTACTACAATAAAATCTGGTTTTAAATTCTTAATTGTATCTATCATTTCATCATTATTTTTAAGTTTCAAAGGTTGGTATACCGGTATATTACATGAACTTGCTAACTGCTTAACAGGTGACATAGCTAATTTTTTCCCTCTTCCTTTTGGTCTATCAGGCTGAGTAAAAACAGCGGAAACTTCGAATTCATTTATAAGTGATTGTAGAGATGGCACTGAGAATTCCGGTGTACCCATAAAAATTATCTTCATATTATTCCTCACCCTCTATTGCTTTGTCTATAAACAATATACCATCTAAATGATCAATTTCATGGCAGAACGCCCTTGCAAGAAGACCCTCTCCCTCAATTACTATCTTTTCTCCCAACTCATTTAATGCGGATACTTTTACTTTTTGAGGCCTATCAACATTCTCTTGTGTTCCTGGTATGCTTAAACAACCCTCACTTGCGATTTGTGAACCTTCCATTTCAATGATCTCTGGATTTATTAATGCTATAGGACCATCCCCAATGTCAATAACAACTATTCTTTTTAAAATGCCAACCTGAGGCGCCGCAAGTCCTATCCCATTAGAAATATACATAGTTTCTTTCATATCTTTGATTAATAATAAAATTCTTTGATTAATTTCACCTACGACTCTGCTTTTTTTCCTTAATAACTCATCACCATATATTCTAATTGTTCTTGTAGCCATGTGTTACCCTCCTTCTAACTAAATTATAATCTTTGTGCTGCTAGATCATATTACTTGGATTAATATCTATACTAACTCTTATACTGCTATAAACATTTTTTACTAATTCATAAACTGAGTTCTTTATTTCTAAAGCAATTGTTTCATTAATATCACCTTTAATAATAATTTGCCATCTGTAGAAATTTTTAATTTTAGAGACCCCACAAGTACATGGTCCCAGCAGTGTAATTTTATTGTTATCTTTGATCTTATATTTTAAATTTTCGCCAACATTTTGTATATTTTTTATTAACATATTTTCATCCTCAGAACTCATAGTTATAACTAAAATACTTGCAAAAGGCGGATAATCCATAGCCTCTCTCATCATAATTTCATTTTTATAAAAACTATCATAATCATTGCTTGCTGCATACTTAATTGTTAACTCATCTGCACTATACGTTTGAATAACAACCTTACCTTCCTTACTACCCCTACCTGATCTTCCTGAGACTTGAGTAAGTAGCTGAAATGTCCGCTCAAACGCCCTATAATCTGGTAAGTTAAGTGATAAATCAGCAGCTATTACTCCGACTAATGTAACATCTTTAAAATCTAAGCCTTTAGCAACCATTTGAGTTCCAATTAGAATATCTGCTCCTTTATTTTTAAAGGTATTATATATATATTCATAAGAATTTTTTTTCCGTGTTGTATCAAAGTCCATTCTTAATGTTCTTGCACTTGGAAAAATCCTATTAATTTCTTGTTCAATTTTTTCTGTTCCAACACCAAAATATTTCACATAACTACTGCCACAACTAGGGCAAACTTTACTGATCTTTTCCTTCTCACCACAGTAATGACATGTTAAGTATTCACCTGCGCTATGATATGTTAATGAAATATCACATTTTTTACATTTAAAAACATACCCACATTTTCTACAGGATACAAATGTTGAAAATCCTCTTCTATTTAGAAACAAAATTACCTGTTCATTTTTACTTAAACACTGCGTAATGCCATCATGTAGTGACATACTAAATATTGAACGGTTGTTGTTCATAAGTTCTTCCCGCATGTCTACAATTTCTACTTTTGGCATTGCTGCACCATCTGCTCTCTCATTAATAGTAATTAATGAAAGCTCATTTATGGTAGACTTATAATAGCTCTCAACTGACGGTGTAGCTGATCCTAGTACTAACTTACAATTTTCAAGTTCACATTTCATATATGCTATTTCGCGAGCATCAAATTTGGGATCACTATCTGATTTATAACTAGCCTCGTGCTCCTCATCTATAACAATTAATCCTAAGTTTTCAAAAGGCAAGAATATAGCTGACCTTGCTCCAATGGCAATTTGGGTATTTCCAAGCTTTACCCTCATCCATTCGTCAAAACGCTCGCCATCTGACAATCTACTATGAAAAACCGCGATTTCAGGACCAAACCGTCCTTTAAATCTTTCAACCATTTGAGGTGTTAACGATATTTCTGGTATAAGTATTATAGATTGCTTATTTTCCTCTAACATATAACTAACCAATTTCATATATATTTCAGTTTTTCCACTACCGGTAACTCCATGAATTAAGAATTTATTTTTCTTAGAATTCATTATAAAATCCACTGATTGGCGTTGCCTTTCATTCAGTATTTTTTCTTCGTACTTAGCATAATGTTTTTGATTATACCTATTAATTGTAACCTCTTGCGCAATTAAGAACCCATGTTTAATCATTGTATTAATTGACGATAATGATAAATTAAAATTTTTGCTAAATTCATTTTTATTATATTTCATTTTATTTAATTCTATTAAGTCATAAATATTTTTATAAGGTTCATTTAAAAATTTGCCCTCTATTTGCTTACCTACAGTTAATAATAGTGAGGTCTTCTTTTTTATTCCCTTTGTTATTCCCCTGGGAATAATAACTTTTATACACTCTAGATACGTGCAGAGATACTTTTTTTTCATGATTTTTACAAGTTCAATATCGGTTATTTTAAGAAGAGGCATTTCATCACATATACTAGTTATTTCCTTAATATAACTCACATTCTCACATTGCTGATAAAGTTCTAGTACAAAAGCATCTAATGTTCTGTTTCCTCTACCAAATGGTACTTTAACTCTAAATCCTAACTGTAAAACACCTAATAAACTAGTAGGTATTTTATAGGTAAAAATTTTATCCACTTGAACTGAATCGTTATTCACTACAACTCCAGCATACTGATACACTTAATCACCCTTTTAATTTTATAATTTTCTATAATATAAAAAAGCGCATTAGCGCTTTTTATTTATTAAATTAAACAATTCCCTAGCAACTTGTTTCTTAGACATTATGTCTAATACTATTGGATCGTTATCTTTGCTTAAAATAATCACTTTATTCTCTTCAGTTCCAAACCCACTGTCTGTTTTTGTTATATCATTAGCAATTATATAATCTAAATTTTTCTTAAATAGTTTTTCTTTTGCATTTTCAAGTAAATCATTACTTTCTGCTGCAAAACCTACTAAAATTTGATTCTTTTTATGTAATCCAAGCTCTTTTAAAATGTCGTTATCCCGTACAAACTCTAAGTTTAAGATATCTTCACTTTTCTTAATTTTAAAGCTCGAGTATACCTTAGGTTTATAATCAGATACAGCTGCTGCTTTTATAACTATGTCGCTATCTTCATAATTGCTTATTACAGCGGTCCTCATCTCATCATTAGTATTTATCTTAATTATACTTACACCAAAAGGTGCTTTTTCATTACATGGTCCCGATATTAAAGTTACATCTGCCCCTCTGTCTCTTGCTTCTCTCGCAATTGAATAACCCATTTTCCCTGTTGATCTATTAGTTATAAATCTTACAGGATCAATAGGTGCAATTGTAGGTCCAGCTGTAACTAAAACCTTAGTACCTATCATATCCTTTATAGGATATAATTTACTCATAATTACTTCAAAAATATCTTCAGTTTGTGCAAGTTTTCCTTCTCCTATGTCACCACAAGCAAGCCTTCCTGATACCGGAGCAATAAACTCATAACCAAAACCCTTTAGTTTTTGAATGTTACTCTGTAGGATTGGGTTATTATACATATTAACATTCATTGCCGGAGCAAAAATCACGGGTGCCTTAGTTGCCATAATAGTAGTAGTAATCATATCATCTGCAATTCCATTTGCAATTTTACCAATTATATTAGCAGTTGCTGGAACTACAAGAAATAGATCTGCTTTTTTAGCAAGAGATATATGTTGTATCTCCCATGCTTTAGGTTCCTCAAACATATCATGTATAACCATGTTCTGACTGAGTGATTGAAAGCTTATTGGATTTACAAACTCTATAGCAGCTTTTGTCATTATAACATGCACATCAACATTTTCTTTTTTTAACCTACTAATAACGTCTAGAGCCTTATATACAGCTATTCCACCTGTAACACCAACAACTACTGTCTTTGTATTTTCCATACTATTTTATTCCTTCTTTGGTTGTGATGGCAACAATAGCTCCCTCAGAAATCTCCTCTATAGCAATAGTAACAGGTTTTGTCGAATCCACCTGTACAAGTGGGCTTTGACCTTCTATTATTTGTCTTGCTCTTTTTGATGTTGCTACAACTAAAGAATACCTATTGTCAACCTTTTTTAACAAATCTACTATTGATGGACTAATCATTGAATTATTCATTTATAATCTCCTCCTTTAAAAAATCTCCATTCATTCTATCGACTCTGCATCTTTCTGCAATGACAATGCTCTGAATTTTCTCACATGCGCTATCCACAGTATCATTCACAACTGCATAATCATATTTTGATACAAAACTTATTTCTTCATGAGCAGATGCAAATCTAGTCATTAATGACTCCGGTGTTTCACTGCCCCTATTTGTAATTCTGTTTCTTAATTCCTCCATAGATGGCGGAAGAATAAAAATAAATAAGCCATTTGGATAAGCCATTTTCACCTTAAGAGCGCCTTGAATGTCTATTTCAAGTATTACATCACGGCCACTCTCGAGCACTTTTAGAACCTCAGATTTAGGTGTACCATAGCAATTTCCATAAACCTCTGCATACTCAAGAAAGTCTTTTGATGTTATCCTTTCTAGAAATTCTTCTCTAGATATAAAATAGTAGTTTATACCTTCTATTTCAGCATTTCTTGGGCTTCTCGTAGTTGCTGAAACTGAAATCCAGAAGTCATTTTTTTTAAGAAGCGCCTCGCATACAGTCCCTTTACCAGCACCGGAAGGTCCTGAAATTACAATTAGCTGTCCTTTGCTCCTCATTATTCCTCTACCTCGTCTAAATGTTCATCATCTTTAACAGATAATCTATGTGCAACAGTTTCAGGCTGAACAGCCGATAAGATAACATGATCACTATCAGTGATAATAACCGCTCTGGTTCTTCTTCCATATGTAGCATCAATTAGCATTCCTCTATCTCTTGCCTCTTGAATTATTCTTTTTATAGGCGCTGATTCAGGGCTGACTATAGCTACCAATCTATTTGCTGAAACAATGTTCCCAAACCCTATGTTTATCAACTTTATACTCATCGTTTGCCTCCAGTTTATTCTATGTTTTGTATTTGTTCTCTAATTTTCTCTATTTCACTTTTCATACTAATTACTGTGTTTAAAATTTCTAAATCATTTGCTTTTGATGCTATAGTGTTAGTTTCCCTATTCATTTCTTGAATAATAAAATCAAGCTTTCTACCAATTGGTTCGTCTAAAATCAGAGTCTCCCTCATTTGATTTATGTGACTATTTAATCTTACAATTTCTTCATCAATTCCTGCTTTATCAGCAAAAATTGCAATTTCCATAGCGACTCTATTTTCATCAAAATCAATTTCCTTATGCAAAACATCAAGCCTTTGAGTTAGCTTAGCTTTATACTCACAAACAACAAGAGGTGCCCTTGTCTTAACCTTATCAACTAATCCATTAATTAAATCGCACTTAATTATAACATCTTCAAGTAGCTTTCTGCCTTCTCTTTCTCTCATAAAAATAAGAGCCCTAAGCGCCTTTGTTAATGCTAAGTCAATCTGCTCAAATGTTTCCGAAACATCTTCTTCCTTTTGCTTAAGTGTTATTACTTCAGGTAATTTAGCTACTGTTTCAACAGATATATCATCGCTTAGACCATATTTATCTTTTAAGATTCCAAGGCAATTTATATAACTTTCTGCTAAATTTTCATTCAAATATGCTTCGACATCTTCCTTATCATAATTGCCTTGAGTTACAAAAACATCAAGCTTTCCCCTTTTTACTTTTTCACCAATTATTTTACGGATTTTATCCTCAAAAGATATTAATACTCTAGGCATTCTTATATTAGTTTCAAAATATCTATGATTAACACTTTTAATCTCAATTGTAAAACTTTTACCATCTTTTTCAGAGTTTCCTCTCCCAAATCCGGTCATACTCCTAATCATAACAAGACATCCTTCCATTGTTCATTGTGACCTCGTAATAAGTATACATAAAGTATTACCTTAATTTCAAGCTAAAATTATAAGTTTTTACTTTTATTACGATTTTCATAAAAAAAATACCATCAAGCTGTAATTTTATAGATTTTAAAAACAGCTCATACTATTAATTAAATATTTCCTATATAACTTATATTATACCAATAATAATATTAATCACCACATTTTTTTAAAGATTTTAAAGCTTCTTCAATAATATGCTTATCTTTTGTAAGCGCTATACGGAAGTAATCGTACCCAATTTTTCCAAAAACATTGCCTGGTGTAACCACAATTCCATGATTAATCAGCAATTCTTCACAAAATTCATTTGTAGTATAATTTTTAGGTGTTCTACACCATAAATAAAAAGTAGCTTCAGCATCAAAGAATTTTATATCTTTTTCTAGTAAAATACTTTTAGCAACTTCACGTCTTTCGTCATATATTTTTCTTATATTATGAACATAATCACGTTCTAAATTAAGAGCAGCAACTGCAGCCTTTTGCACTGGTATGAATTGACCAGAGTCACAATTGCTTTTTATTTTTAAAAGAGCATTTATTACTTTAGCATTACCTACAGCATACCCTATTCTATATCCTGTCATATTATAAGTTTTAGATAAAGTTCCAAATTCCACATTTTGCCTTAATACATCATATTGCATAAGGCTAATCGGTTCTTTATCTTCCTTAATTATCTCATTATATGCCGAATCATTGCATAAAACAATATTATTATCATAAGAAAAATTTATAATATTCTTATAGAACTCTTTACTTGCTACTGCACCTGTTGGGTTATTCGGATAATTTATAAACATCAATTTGCATTTATTAACAATGATTTCAGGAATAGCATTAATCCTTGGCATATATCCATTGCTTTGTGTTAATGGCACAGTATATGGAACACAACCCCATAGTTTTGAACAAATACTATAAACTGGATATGCAGGTTCAGGCACTATTACACAATCTCCTATATCACATACAGCCGGAATTATATTGTTTATACCTTCCTTTGATCCTATAAGAATTATTACTTCATCTAAACCTAGGCATACATTGTAAACGTCATTATAGTATTTTATAACTGCTTTTTTGAGTTCCATTATTCCATCATAAGGAGGATAGTTATTATATTTCTCACATTTTAGGGCCTCTATTAGGGCATCTGTTATTTTTGAATTGACTGATAAATCTGGATCTCCTATACTAAGGTCAATAATCTTTTTACGGTCAGTTATTGCTTTATTTTTAATATCATCAATCCTTTTAAAATGATATTCGGATACATTAGACAGTCTATTATTTATTTTCATAGTATCATCCTTTATATAGTTTTTATTATATTATTCAGATAATACTAACTTTGTTACATTCGCCTGATTTACAGTAAAAAAGAATCTTAAATTAAAAATTGGCACTTATAAAATAGATATCTTAAAATATCTATTCTATAAGTACCAGTTTAATGACATTTCAGCCTTAAGGTAATATAATAAATCTAATTATAAATAAACCTGCTAAAACATAAACTATAGGACTTACTTCCTTATACCTCCCTGTTGCTACTTTTACTATTGGGTAGAAAATAATTCCTGCTGCTATTCCATTAGCTATACTATAGCTAAAAGGCATTATTGCTATTGTTAAGAATGCTGGGAGTGCTTCCGTAAAATCTTCAAAATCAATCTTTGTAATTGAACTCATCATAAGTACTCCAACTATTACAAGTGCTGGGGCAGTTGCCTCCGTTGGTACTATTCCTACAAGTCCACTAAAAAATAATGAAGCTAAAAATAAGACTCCCACTGTAGCTGATGTAAGACCTGTTCTTCCACCTTCCGCAACTCCTGCTGTGGATTCAACATAAGTTACTACTGTACTTGTTCCCATAATTGCTCCTGCAGTAGTTGCTAATGCATCTGACATTAATGCCTTATTCATATTTTTTACTCTTCCATTCTCATCGAGCATCTTAGCTTTTGTTGCTGTTCCTACAAGTGTTCCTATTGTGTCAAATAAATCCACTAAACTAAAAGTTATTACAACCATTACTACACTCATTATTGCTGAAAATAATCCCTTACCAGCTCCTGATCCTAAAAGACCTGCAAAATCAAATTGCATAAATGTTGGTGCAAGAGATGGTGGTGCACTAAACACCTGAACACCTGCTAGTTTTGTAATTCCAAACGGAATCCCCACTATAGCAGTTATAACAATTCCAATTAGTATAGATCCTTTTATTTTTCTAGCCATAAATATTGCCGTAATAGATATGCCTATTAGTGTCACTAATGCACTTGGAGATGTAAGCCTACCAAAGGCTACTAAAGTATCTTTATTACTTACAATTATTCCGCCACCTTTAAAACCTATAAGGGCTATAAATAATCCGATACCACCTGAAATAGCAAGTTTTAAATTTTGTGGCAAAGCATCTACTATTTTTTCTCGTATTGATGTAAGTGTTATTATTATAAATAAAATTCCTGATATAAAAACCGCAGCTAGTGCTTGTTGCCATGTATATCCGAGGCCTAAACATACACTATAAGTAAAGAATGCATTTAATCCCATTCCGGGTGCCTGTGCAAACGGAAGATTAGCATAAAAAGCCATTACAAAAGTACCTATTGCAGCTGTAAGGCATGTAGCTGCAAAAACTGCTGCTACAACTGGATCATTTAAGGCAGTAAAAGCTGCTGCCCCCTCTCCCTTTATACCTGGCAGATTCATTCCAGAAAATCTAAGAATATTGGGATTTACAATTATAATATATGCCATAGTTATAAATGTAGTTATACCCGCAAGTATTTCTGTTTTAACTGTTGTTTTGTTTTCTCTTAATTTAAAAAGCTTCTCAAATATAGAACTTTTTTCACTGTTTTCTGTTGATTTCATGTTTCTCCCCTATCTTGTATTTTATTTTTTATACAAACATAATATCAAAAATGGAAGTTTTCGTCAATACCATGGCGAATGTTAAATTATATTTATCTCGTTAAATTCGGCTTTTATACCTTCCATTTTCGAACATGTGCTTTATTTCTTTTAAATTTGTTGTACTCGCAAGTGCCAGCATAAGTTTAATTCTAGCCTTTTGACCCGGAAGACTATCCCCAAAAATAACGCCTGCATTCCTGAGTTCTTTTCCACCACCTGGGTATCCATAAGAGTCTAATACTCTTCCTTTAAAACATCTAGACACCATAACAACCGCTACGCCCTTTTCAATAGCAGTTTTTACACCCTCTGCCATTTCCGGCGGAATATTTCCTCTTCCCATAGCTTCAATAACAATTCCTCTTGCGCCTTCCTTTACACAAAAATCAATTAGTTTTGAATCCATACCAGCACAAGCTTTTATTAAATCTACTCTAGTTTCTACCTTATCTGTTATTATATGTTCTTTTTTTAAACTATCTCTATAAAATATTGCTTCATTGTTGTCTATAATTCCTATGGGCCCAAACTCGGGACTCTGGAAAGTGTTTAGATGCATTGAATGTGCTTTAGTAACTTCACTAGCACAATTAAGTTCATCATTTAAGCACACTAATACTCCCCTATTACGCGCCTCCAGCGAAATAGCAGTACAAATAGCAGCAGATAAATTTGCAGGACCATCATACCCAAGTTCCGAACCATTTCTCATTGAACCTGTAACAATTACAGGCTTTGGATTATTGATAGTTAGATGTAGCAAATATGCTGTTTCCTCAAGTGAATCTGTACCATGAGTAACCACAACCCCACATATATCCTCTCGAGTTAAAAACTTTTGTATGTATTTAGACAAATCCATCATGAGTTCTGGCGTCATGTGAGGTCCAGGCAGATTTGAAAAAGTATATGATTCTATTTCCGCATATTTTTCAATTCCTGTAACCATAGACATTATTTCTTCTCCACTTAGAGTTGGAACTGCCGCTTTTATTCTTGGATCGAGTGTCATAGAAATTGTGCCGCCATTAAAAATAACCACAACTTTTTTCATTTAAATTGCCTCCTAATCTTAGTTTTAAAATAAAATAATCTGTTTTCACTCTCGTGTATTATGTAAACTCAAACATAAATTCACTTTGGATAATTTATGTTTGAGTTTTAAGAAACAAATTCTATTCTACAATATACCTGCAAAAATTACATCTTTTATTTATAAAATTTCATAAATGACAATAAATGAAAATAAGGCATACAAATTATGAGCATGCCTTATTTTCATGATTCTATTTGTTTTTTAAATATTCGAATAAACTTTTCTCTATTTCATCCGCACCGTTATCATCAAATGTTATATACTGCCTTTGACCATCCAATGCCTTTACCTCAATTGTACCTATTTCTTGCCCAGTAATTTTATCAATATCTCTCTCAAATTTCATTATTTTATAACCTTCATTTATAAAATGCTCCCCTTCGTTAACCATTAAATCACTCTCCTTTTACATCCACAGATATATAGCTTAGATTTAAATTTGATTTTTTCTTTCCTTTTCTCCCTTCTTCTGTCTATCACTAGGCTCCGTTCTTTTAGTGCCAATATTAACCTTTTTACTATTGGTTTCACTTTGCTTGCCCTTTTGCATATCATTGTCACTCCCTTAAATAAAGTTATTTTAAACTATTTTGTTTACACATTAAATTCAAGGTAATATTTTATGATTTAATCAAGAATTTCCCCATTAAAATTTTTATACAAAGGTTGGTTTTTCTTATCTCCGTTACTTTTCTTAGGTTTATGAACATTATCACGTTTAATATCAATATTACTATTTTTGCTACCACCAACATGTTGATGATCAGGCATCTTTAAAACCCCCTTTAATTAAAATAATTTTAAAATCTTTTACTTTATTATTTTCTCTCTAGATTTATATATTATACGTAGTAATAAGCTAAAATTTATTTTTATATAACTAGATTAAAACATTTTACTAAATTGTTTATTTCAGTTCATTAATTATCAACTTTTAAATATAAGGTATATTAAATTACTTTTAGATAATATATATATAAGTGAGTAATTTATATTTTAATATTTCCCAAACTTGTTATATAATAAGGCAAATTGTGTTAAAATACAAAAGAATATAAAAGAAAGTTTAAACAGGGGGATTACAAGAAATGAAAAAACTATTAACAACTACCTTTATTCTATTGTTTTGTTTTTTATTAATATCTACTCATAATTCATATGCGTTTGAACCAACTAATAATCAAGTAGTTAGCGCAAACAAAGTCTGGAATATCCAGTTTAATAAAGAGCTTAAATTTGATGATACCTTAAAAAAATCTATAACTATAGTAGATAGCAAAGGGAAATCATCGGATATATCAACGCAGCTCGGTCTAGATAAGAAATCTATTTTAATTAATCCACCAGTAAAAGGATATACTCTTGGTGAAACGTATACTTTGAAAATGGATAAAGAAATTTATTCAACAGACAATACACAATTGCAAAATATTTTACAGATGACCTTTAAAATCAATAATAATGTACCTGTAGAAAATAATGAAAATATTAAGTCAATTTTTAATGATAACTGCAATAATCTTAATACTAGTTGTTGGAGCAAAAGTGACGAATATACTAACGACTCATTTATAGCAGACACTAGTGAAAGTGAAAAATATAATACACATATTCCATATGGGCAATATTTGTTTTATAATACCACTCAAAATTCGATATCCAAAATAAGTAAAGATGTAAAAATAGGCACTGGTCCTTTCAATGTAGAATTTGATGCTAAAATAACAGATTTACAAACTCCAGCTACAAATGGAGGTTGGAGAGGTTTTGCTCTGGATATAATTGCTAACAATAAAAGATACCGTCTTAGTATTAATAGCAAAGACTCCGACAATAAAGTAAATATAAACTTATTAAATAAAAATTCAGGAACAAATCTTTTTCAAACATTTACTACATATTTACCTAAAGATGATGATATTCATAGATGGTCAATCAAAAATGATGGAAATAAAACTATATCAGTATTGATAGATGGAAAAACTATTGGTACCTTCTCTAATCCCGAACTAGATGCTGCTGGGCTTACTGATAAGGTTATCCTCTATAGTGATATGACTGATGTACTTACTGGCACCAATAAAGTATATATTGATAATTTTGCAATAGTAAAATCATTAGCACTAAAAAATTCTACTGTAATACCTGATGAAAAAAATCAAACTATAAATATTTCAACAGCTATGACTATTGCAGATGAAAATCTCATAAGTGTTAAACAATATAATATTAAATTTTACCTATACAAAAACGATAAGATCATAGCAGAATCTACAACTGCGCTGGATAAGAAAACAATTTTATCGACCCTTAATAACATAACCCAATCTGGGGAAATGAAGCTTGTGCAGCAACTTGTTACAGGCAACCAGGTAATTGATGAAACAACAAGGACTATCAGCATGAATATTTCAACAGCTAATTTAGTTCCGGGTCAAACTATAACTTCCACCCCCGGAAGCATATATTTATATACTCAAATGGATAAGATGGCAGCAATAGGCCAAAGTGATGCAGTGAGTTCCGGTTGGAAATTGGGATCCTACGTGAATTCTGAAACCACTAAGAGTGGTTCAATAATTGAAAATGGGAATAGTGCCTTAACATTAAAAATGCCAGTAACCCTAAATGGTTGGTTTAGAGTTTATGTAGGTTATGTTACTGGTACAGATAGTTTTAGGATAGGAACAACTGGAAGTACCTCAATGACACAGGTAAATGGTGAGGTTTCTCTTAAGTCTGACAATTCATATGGAGATCAATGGATTAATGAAAAATCTACAATAATATCAAATTTTAATAATAATTCAATTGAAATCAATGCAGTTCCTTATAAAAACGCAAGGATTGCATATGTTAAACTAATAGGATTAACAGCTGATCAAGTTACTTTATATCAAAAGGAAAATATGAATAAACAAACAGTTATGTATGATTTTGATGGATATTCTGATTTCTTTTCCGGAAAATACCCCACTGTTGAAACACTTAAGAATAAAACTGTAGATAGACTTAATGGCAAAAATGTCGGAACAATAAATTGGTGTTTAGGAACTACAGGTACTTTAAGTTATAATAGCAAATATGCTGGAAATGCGTTTGAGGGAACTGAAGAATTCGATTCTGAGCTTAGAGATGGAGACAGGTTAGCAAAATCTCAAACATTAAATATATTAACCTCTGGAAAGTCACCACTCGAAATTGTAGCTGATAGAGGCGCCGATAAAGGAATAGCTGTTAATGCTTCCCTTAGAATGGATACATTTTATAATCCAGCTATTTACGGTTTTTTAAATGGAAATATGTATAATGAGTACAAAAAATTCGCTCAACCTGGTAGTTTTTATCTAAGCTATTATCACACAGAAGTTAGAGATTATATAAAAAATATACTTCTAGAGTTAGGTTCTTTTAATAATGTAAATGGTGTGACATTAGATTTTTGTAGGTATCCAATAGTTTTTGGAAGTGAAACTCCAAATGATCAAAAAGTATTAATTATGAATGAATTTTTACGAACTTTGCGAAAAGAACTTCCAAAAAATAAAACAATTTCTATAAGAGTTCCCTGGAAAAACCCCATTCAGTATGGCTTTGATGTTAATACTTGGGTTAAAGAAGGTTTACTTGATACGTTAATACCTTCAAGCATTGGTACTGAAGACAAATCCTTTGAAATTTCATCTTATGTAAAAATGGTTAAAAATACAAATGTAAAATTATATGTAGCTATCACAGCAGATGTTAGTGGACATGATATAACAAAAGAAGAAGAACAATTAGTAAAACAAGGATTATATATAAACAACAAAGAGTATTTAGATATTGAGCAGTATTTATTACGGGCCTATGATGTATATGAAGCTGGTGCTGATGGAGTATTCTTATTCAACTCTACCTCTAACCTTTATCTTAGTAGTAGTTCACCAGTTGAGTCAGCTTACTTAGGTGATAAAGTTCAAATTGAAAAATGGCATCAATTTGATTATGTATCAGGCTTCATGGTAAATAAAATTAATGTTCCAAAACCCTCTAATTAAAAATCAAGTATATAACCAACTAAGGCTAATACTTGACATTCTGCAACTGAAATGATATGTTTAATTTGAGGATAGATTTTATTCAATTTAATTTCATATAATTAGATAAAATCAAATTCAAAATTTACTTTAAATGAAAAGGAATGATTATGAGTGACAGATGAATCCCTTAAATTAGATAATCAATTGTGCTTTGCTCTATATGCTTGTTCCCGTGAAATAACAAAACTTTACAAGCCAGAATTGGATAAATTAGGTATAACCTACACCCAATATATTGCTCTTTTAGTGTTATGGGAAAAAGATAATATAACCGTAAAAGAAATTGGAATAAAACTGCATCTTGATTCTGGCACTTTAACCCCTCTATTTAAAAAATTAGAGTGTATGAACTTAGTAAAAAGAACTAGAGATACTGTAGATGAGAGAAATGTATATATTACCTTAACTCCTGCAGGTGTTGAATTAAAAAAAATGGCTATTTGTATACCAAAAGAAATCTTTTGCTCTACAGGTCTTTCACTTGAGAATGCAATTACTCTTAAGGAAAATGTTAATTCATTATTATCAAATTTAACTTCTAACAATAAAAAAATGTAAAATTTAATGTAGTAAGTTTAATGTGTTTTTAAAATTAAACTTACTACATTATTTTTTTGTAATTATCAATCTCTAATATAACCCTAGTTATCATTACGATTAATTCTTTTCTCAATACATGAGAAAACATCATGTATTTTTTCGAACAAAATTCCATAGATGATCCATACTGGTGCATAATCTAATGTGATTACTCCGCATATTGATAATGTTTTATTTACATATTTCCATGGGCACTCCCCTAAAACCAACCTAAGCAATAGTCCGCTAATTAATTCTACTGCAAATATAAGAACCATATATATGCCTCCCCTAACTATAAGCGGAAGATGCCTGATCCTATTATGGACTGGTTCAAGAAACACAGCAAGACCATATATAGGAAACATCCAAATGCAAGTTGTGCCCCTAAGTAATATATCTCCATTAAGCATTGCGCCAAAAGCATTCCAAAAAACCTCTCCTAAAAGACCTAAAAGTCCATATATAATAAATTTCTTCCACATAATGATATTGTGTGTGTTACATTTTAAAATATACTAATAATTCTATATAAGTTTTTCTTTAAATATATCAGTCAAATTCAATTTTGCAACTTTCTTCTTAATATCATCAATATCTAAAATATAAAGTCCACGTTCCTGCATTCTTTTAAAATACTCTGCTCCCGCAAATGTATATCTGTTTCTTCTTCCTTCTTTGGATTTCATTTTTTCATTTACATATGATATTAAGTCACCAATAGCAAGAGCATTTGGTAATATTAAAAGAGGCATTCCTAGATAATTTCGAACGGCATTATGTCCTGCCAAAGCACCTGTGCACATGGCTTCTGTGTGACCTACAAATAAGCCAGCCTTTTCTCCTGCGCAAAACAAATTATCGAGACCTACAACCCTCATATTATTAGTTCTTGGAGCTACAGACAGATATCTTATGGAGTTTCCCTTCCCACCTGCAATTGGATCTATATATTTTGCTTTTTCAAGACCTTTGATTTTTCTAAGCTTATCTAGTGGATAATATGACGTCATAAGCTTTGCATCACCTGTATCTAAGAGAATCATATTTTCTGCAAATTCTTTAAGTGCATATTGCTGACATACTTTCACTTTAAGCTTATCTAAATTCACATCTTCCTCTGGTACTTTTAAAATAACCACTCCACTCTCATTAAGTTCCTTCATAACCTCATCACCTAAAGAAGACTTAGCTAGTTTACACGAACCACTGAATGCTCCATATACATCCTCCCCCCTTTCCCCTTTTAAATCTTCAATACCTGCTCTATAACTTATGCTTACTCTAGGGCCAAATGCTGGACACCTTAACACACACATCGAACATCCATTTCCATACTTTAAGCAGTTGCCCATTGGGCCTGTTGAACCTGTAGTTTCTATAAATACATCTGCCACTACATACTCGCCGTTTGATAAATATATCCCTTTTATTTTATTTTCTTCTTTTTCAACATCTACTACCCTTGTTATCATGTTTAATTCTATATCCATATCTTTTAAACACTTAACCACTGCTGGTTCAATTTTATTTACATCATAAAACCAAGCATTTTTATGTGCAGGAAATTCAACATTTTTATGTCTACTATTCTCATCAGTTACATGTATCAACTCACCTGCCCCAAGTGCTATCAATTCTTCCGCTGCAGTATATCTACCATTATTCCTCATTATACCACCTGCATTTCCAAGTCCTAAAAGCATATCAGTTTTCTCATATAATGCGACCTGCGCTCCTGCTCGTTTTGCCGTGATTGCTGCCATGCAACCAGACCATCCACCACCAATTACGATAACCTTCAAAATGTTCTCCTCCCTTCTAATACATATTTAGGTTCTGTCTGCATTTTGCAGAGTCTTCTTAATTTAAGATCGTTATTAGTTCTTGTACAACAACCGCACACTCCTTCTCCACAACACATTTTTGCGTTATTACAGCAAGAATATTTAATGTTTTTATCTATATATTCCACACTCTTCATCAGTTCATAATTTAGGATATCTACAGCGTCACAATGAACTAAACTAATATCATTATTAATAGTTAGTTCTTTTAATAAATTATTAAATTTCTCTGTCATTATGCCATTTGCGGCTATTATATTACATTCTATAACCTTTGATGCATATTTCTTTATATACTCACATGCAAAGCTATTCTTATATGGTGAATTATCAATCACAACTATAATTTCATTATTATTTGCATGTAAATGTTTAAGTACCGGTATCATAGGTGCCTGCCCTATACCTCTTGCTACAATTAAGCACTTACTGTTTTTAATTCCATTTATGTTTTTCAATCCTAAAGTACCATTCCAAAATGGTCCTTTTATGAGTAGTTCATCTCCTATCTTTAACGTATCTAATGCTTTAGTTTTAGCTCCCTTTAATTCTATCGCAATACTGATTGTATTATTTGTCGTATCAGTATCCATTATTGATATCGGTGTATCAAACCTAGCCTCTGCACTTGGCCTTCGAGCAAAAATATAACTTCCAACACGAACCAATTCACTTACCAATTTATCACTTGCGCAAACAGTAAGTACAATAACATTGTCTTCAAATCTATTTTTCTCTAATATTCTACAATTATAATTTTTTCTACTTTCTTTGGCTTTATAACCATTCGTTGCATACTCTTGATAAATACATACCCCATTAAAGTTGCAGCAGTCACAAAAATCCTTCCCCGCTAGCTGTGAACATAATATACAATCTCCTGTTTCAGCAAGGTGACACGGACAAAATTCACTTCCTACATCAATACAGTCGTAGGGCTCATAACTCATAATATAACCTCCTTAAGCACTATTATATTAAACTATGTAAAATTACAAATAAATGTGCATATTAAATATATCTAACTATTCCCATTTTTGTAACACTGATCTTAAAAATACATACTATAATATATTAAGATTAAAAAAGCTAATAATTTATTAATTTTAAAGAGGAATATATATATGAGAATAGAATAAAGTATTGAGTGCTATTTTAAGGTAATAAAGAATAATATTTGATAATGAAAAGTAAACAATCCGAATATATTGAACAAATTCTGTTAATAAATGATATACTATAATAATAATATTCAATACATCATAAAATATGGAGATGATTTAAATGAAGTTATGTGAAATATGCAAAAAAAATATAGCAATGATATTAACCTCAAGAATTGAAAACGGCAAAACTGAAACTATAGGATTATGTATAGAATGTGCTAAAAAGAAGGGCATTCCGGTAATGGATCAATTAATGCAGCAAGCTGGATTATCCTCAGAGGATATTGAAAGCTTAAATGAACAAATGGGTACCATGTTTAACGATATGAATTTAGAAGATGTAAATAGTGATGATTTAAACATATCAGATAAGAATATTAAAAATGGCGAAGAGAAAAATATTATTGGCAACATTTTTAATGGATTGTTCTCATCTGTAGATAAAGGTAATGATTTTATAGACGGTGATGTTGAACCTTCCCCAAAAATCAAGAATGCATCGGATGATAAATCAAAAAAGAACTGGTTTAAGAAGAAACGAAAACATTTAGATACATATGGGATAAACTTAACAGACAAAGCAAAACAAAATGGTGTAGACAAAGTCATTGGGAGATATAAGGAAATTGATCGTGTGGTTCAAATATTAAATAGACGAGGTAAAAATAATCCTATCCTAATCGGTGAGGCCGGTGTAGGTAAAACAGCAATTGCTGAGGGTCTTGCTGTAAGAATCATAGAAAAACAAGTTCCAGAAAAATTATTTAATGCTGAAGTTTATTTACTTGACCTAACAGCTGTAGTTGCAGGAACACAATTTAGAGGACAATTTGAAAGTCGTATGAAATCAATTATTGAAGAGGCTAAGGAAAATGGAAATATAATATTAGTTATTGACGAAGTACACAATATTATGGGTGCAGGTGAAGTTCAGGGTGGAGCAATGAATGCAGCTAATATCTTAAAACCTGCTTTAGCAAAAGGTGAAATACAAGTTATTGGTGTAACAACTCTTGAAGAATATAGAAAATATATAGAAAAAGATGCAGCACTAGAGCGTAGATTTCAGCCAGTTCTAGTTGAGGAACCTAGTGTAACTGAAACAATAGAGATTTTAAAAGGCATACGAGGCTACTATGAAGATTATCATAAAGTCAAAATATCAGATGAAGTAATTGAAGAAGTTGTAACTTTATCTGAGAGATATATAACAGATAGATTTTTGCCAGACAAAGCAATTGATGTAATTGATGAAGCTGGTTCTAGAGCAAACCTAAAAAACAAAGGACTCATTGAACTCTTAGGACTTAAAGAGGAGTCAATCAGGATTCAAACAGAGAAAGATGAAGCAGAGGCTAATGGGAATTTTGAAAAAGCTGCTGAATATAGGACTAAGTTATGCAAAGTAAAAGAAGATATTAACGAAACTCAAAAAACATGTGCTGAGGTTCAAATTACTATAGAAGATATTGCTTTTGTTATTGAATCATGGACTAAAATTCCGATTCAAAAAATCACAGAAAAAGAAGCGAAAAAACTATTAAATTTAGAAAGCAGGCTTCACAAAAGGGTTATAGGTCAAAATGAAGCTATTAAGAGTTTGTCTAGAGCAATAAGGCGAAATCGTTCAGGCTTTAGAAAAAAGAAAAAGCCATCCTCTTTTATTTTCGTTGGACCGACTGGTGTTGGAAAAACAGAACTTGTTAAAACGCTTTCCTGTGAACTTTTTGGAAGTGAGGATGCACTAATAAGAATTGATATGTCTGAATATATGGAAAAACATACGGTTTCAAAACTAATTGGTGCCCCACCAGGTTATGTAGGATACGATCAAGGTGGACAATTAACTGAAAAAGTAAGAAGAAAACCATATTCAGTAATTCTACTAGATGAAATAGAGAAAGCTCACCCTGATGTATTTAATATGTTACTTCAAATTCTTGATGATGGAATCCTAACAGATAGCCAAGGCAGAACTGTTTTCTTTGAAAACACTGTAATAATAATGACATCAAACGCAGGAACTGAGTTTAAATCAAGCAACATTGGCTTTGTTAACGGTGATTACGGTATATTAGAGGCACGTGTAAAAGATGCATTAAAACAAACATTTAAACCTGAATTTTTAAATAGGGTAGATGAAATAATTGTATTTACGCCTCTTGAAAAGAAAGAACTTAGAGAAATAGTAGATTTAATGATTACGGAGGTAATTGAAGAGGTAGGCGAAAAGAATATTACAATGAATGTCTCAAAAGCAGTAGCTGACTTTATATTAGAAAAAGGGTACGATGATAAATATGGAGCAAGACCGCTAAGACGTACTATTCAAAAATATATTGAAGATGAGATTGCAGAGCATTATCTCCAAAATGAATTTAGTGAAGGATCAAATATATCTGTAGAATTACAAGATGATAAAATAGTTATAGTATAAAAAGTCAAAAGCTACTGAATAATTTTCAGTAGCTTTTAACTTTATTATTGTTCTATCTCTTGTTTATCCAAATCATATGTTTTTGACGGATTATAAATATTATACTGTTGTTCTAGATAAATAACCAAGTTATAAATTCCACTGCATAAGAACATTGCGAAAAATATATCCATTATCACGTGTTGTTTTACGAATTCAGTAGATATAATAATAAGAAATCCAATTATGTTAACTGGTATTTTAATTGACTTTCTAGCATTAGTAGCATTGATTCCTTTAACAGCTAGATATGCTGTAATGACATGAATGCTTGGGAAACAATTATATGGCTCATCCGAATTATAGGTAAATAAAATCATCTTTGACAATATATCATTACCAGTAACTATAGGCCTTATAACCGTAGTTTGAAAAAAGTAGTATGTAATAAATGCAACAACATAACATAGAAATAAAGTAATCATAATTTTATAATAAACTTTTCTGTTTTTAAAACACAAATAAACAAAACAAAAGGCTAAAAAAAACCATAAAGTCATGTAAGGTATTATAAAAATTTTTATAAGGGGCATAGACCTATCCAAATCTGTAGTAAGATCATAAACGCCTCTATGAGTACTATTTAATGTCCAATAAAACAAATTAGAAAAAGGAACAGAACCTATAAGCACTAATGGTAATAACTTTTTAAAAAGATTTTTCAAACAATCAGTCCTTTCTTCAAAGACTATTTTAACGGAAAATTACAATTCTTTCAATGATTTTACAAAAATAAAGTTGTAAACATTATTTAATTACTATAAAAACTAACCAACTCCAAATTGGTTACAACTTTTAGTTAAAAGCTGTAATTGCCAAATGTCATTAAAAAGCTATATAAGCCATTTAAAAAGGTGTAATCATTTATTCTATAAGATATACTTATTGAGGCTTATTTTCTCTTATACTAGCTCTAAGAGTTGTATATAAGCTATGTTAAATACATATACCTATGTATTTAAAAAACAAAACAAAAAAAGAGCCGATTATGGCTCTTTTTTATTGTAAAATGAAATTTTTAATTTTATTAAATCTAAATCTAAAATTAGTTTTACTTTCGACACTACTCTTAGACACCAAACTTTCCGTTAATAAAAGTTTATTATTTGCATATACATCTAACCTTCCAATTTTTTCACCTTGATGTACTGGTGCATAAACCTCATATAATGGTTTTTTAACTTTAATTTCAATTTTTTGATCATTTTTAACTGGAATTATAATATCTCTTTTGCTTACTATTTCTACATTGCTATTTCCATTTTTCAAAATAATTTTTCCTAGAATATCACCTTTACTTACAAGCTTTTTATATTTATAAGTTTTTTCAATATAGTTATTTATTTTTTCAGTTTCTTTCCACCTTGGGGTACAATTCAATGTAATTATAATAATATCTCTATTTTGAATTTTGACAGAAGTCACTAGACATTTACCTGCTTTGCCTGTGAATCCTGTTTTTACACCTGTTGAATTTGGTAAAATAGACAAAATTTTATTGATATTATGATAACTTCTAGTAAAATCATAGTCATTTGCAATAATATCTTTTGAGCCTACTATATCATTAAAAGTTTTAACCTCTTTTGCCTTGGCAGTTATTAAAGCTAAATCATATGCAGTTGAATAATGATTACTACTATCTAATCCATGCGGAGATTCAAAATTACTATTTAATAATCCAATTTCTAAGGCATACTCATTCATAAGTTTTAAAAACTCATCAACACTCCCACTTACCCCTTCAGCAATTGCAATTGCTGCATCGTTCCCAGATCTCATTAAAAGGCCATACAATAATTCTTTTAAAGTTATCTCCTCTCCTTCTTTCAACCCTATTTCAGAACCGCGTACAGTTGCTGCCTTTTTTGATATAATCATTTTCTTGTTTAAATCTCCACATTTAATTGCAACAAGTGCAGTTATTATCTTTGTAGTGCTTGCAATTTCAATTGGAGTATATGCATTCTTTTCATATAAGACAACTTTTGAATCGCAATCTAACGCTATAGCACTTATCGCATTAACATATAGATCTTCTGCATGAACAGTTTGAACTACGGTTGAAAATAATAAAACTAAGCTTAAAGATAATGATAAATACACTTTAGATTTTTTTGTCATGATTTCACCTCTTTTAATTTTCATAACTTTTAAAGTATCTCTTTCTCTTAAAAAATATTATGTCCTTTATTGATTTTTTTATTGGTTATTGAGCATAATACCAATTATTAGATAGATTGGAGGTTGTGATGTTTAAATTTATAGTAGCATTTCTTTTTGTGTTAACAATTATATTATTTCCAATCCATTTAAAAATAACTCTTAAATACACAAACAAAGTCTTGGAAATTTATATATATAAAAAGAAACTAGAGGTAAATAAACCTTTAAAAAGTAATTCAAATGATCAATTAAAGTCTAAACCTGCAAAAATATCTTTTAAACCATTAAATTTAATAGATATAAATTTAATTAGTCATAAATTTAAGAATTTAAGATTTAAGCCAACATTAATTTTAAATACTAAACTAGAATATGGATTCGACGATGCTGCCTTGGTAGCTATCGTATTTGGTTTAATTCATTCAACCTACAGTATTTTGTATTTGATATTAATAAATTTTGTTAAAGTTAAAAACATTGATCTTAAAGTTACGCCTCATTTTAAAGAAAATAATCTAAATATGGAAATTTCGAGTATAATATACATCAATTTTGTAAAAATTATTTATATGGCATTTATAATATTACCTTGCCTTATAAACATAAAACATAACAAAACAAATTTTAAAAAATATAGAGGAGGAAATGTACATGGATAATCATCCAATTGAAAATTTAATGAGGAGCACCATGGAGAGTATAAAAGATATGATAGATGTTAACACCATTGTAGGCGACCCTGTAAAATCGTTAGATGGAACTACAATTATTCCTATATCAAGAGTATGTTTTGGTTTTGCATCTGGAGGTAGTGAATTTAATAATATCAATACTACTGACTCAACTAATAAATATCCTTTCGGAGGTGGTTCTGGTGCTGGAGTCACGGTTAAACCAGTCGCATTTTTAGTTGTTAAAAATGATTCAATTAGGCTATTATCTGTAGATCAGCAAAACACATATGATAAAATTGTTGATACCGTACCACAAGTTATCGATATTATTAAAGGTATGTTTAAAGATAAATGTGCTAATGATACAGAACCCGAAAATAAAGAATCCAACAATAACCAGAAGTGTGATGAATAATCTTTATTAAATATATATAACAACTTATAAAGTTAAAATAATAACCCCAACCTAATAAAGTTTTTTAATTTAAAAACTTTATTAGGTTGGGGTTACAGCTATATATATAATTAATATTTTAAATATTTACTTTACCTGATTAATATCAACATCGGGTTGCAAATTTTCTTTGTTAAACTCTTCTAAAGAAGGCATTTCATTTAGGTTAAGAAAATTAAAATGTTTAAGAAATTCATCTGTGGTTACATATATGATTGGTCTTCCCGGAACATTTTTTCGTCCACTTTCTTTTATTAGTCTTTTTTCTGACAAGGTGTAAATTGCTCTATCACTCTTAACTCCTCTTATGTCCTCAACCTCCACTCTCGTCATTGGCTGCTTATAAGCAATTATGGCTAAAGTTTCAAGTGAAGCTTGAGATAAAGATTGCCTGACATTTATCTTTAATAGCTTTTGGACATATTCGCTATTACATGGTTTTGTAACAAGTTGATATTCATCATTAGTTTCTATAATTCTAATGCCTCTCTGCTCCTGCTCATATTTTACTTTTAATTCATTTATTAACTTCATTGTAAATTCAATACTACATTCTAAAATATTTGCAATTTCTGTTAGTTTTAATGATTCTCCAGCAACAAATAGCAACGATTCAATAATAGAATAATATATATTATTAGTAGAAATATCCTTACTTACTGATTGTTTAATATTAAATTCATTCATATTAATTTACCCTTTCTAAATATATAGCTTTAAAATTGCTTTCTTGAAATACTCGTACACTCTTAATCTTAATTAACTCAAGTAATGCTAAGAACATAACAATAACTTCTATTTTAGATGAGTAACCATAGATTAAATTTGTAAAGTGGATTTTTCCAAAATGATTTAGCTTTTGTTTTAATTCCTCCATTTTATCTTCTATTTTATATTCATCTATCAATATTTCTTTATTTACAATAATATCTGTATTCATCTTATTTTTATATTTTTCCATTAAACTATTATATAAATTATGTAAATCAAAAATTGTAATATTTTTTAGAAAATCTACTTCTTTAGTATTCTGATTATCTTCTTCAATTATTTCAGGTTTTTTACTAATCATTATACCTGTCTCTTGCTCCATCACCTTCAAATTTTCAGCTATAACTTTATATTTTCTATATTCCACTAGTTTGTCCATTAATTCCTTTTCCACATCATATTCATCCTCAGTACTAACGTCTTCTTTATTTTTGGGCAACAAATATTTTGATTTAATTTCAATTAAAGTTGCCGCTATAACAATAAATTCTGATGTCATTTCTAAATCCATTTCTTTCATACTTCTAAGATACTCCAAATACTGATTCGTAATTTCAACAATGTTAATATCATAAATATTCATCCTATTTTTCTTTATAAGGTGCAATAATAAGTCAAACGGGCCTTCAAAATTAGTTACCTTTATACTTACTGGCATGTACACTCTCTCCTATTATAAACAAATAATTATAAAGAAATATTCATTTTACTTTAATTTCTTTATATCAAGTTTAATTTAAGTATAATATTAAAATATATAAAATGATACATTTTATAAAAAATAACCTCTAAGCAAGTATTTATTTGCTCAAAAGTTATTTTATTTATCTTTAAAATATATGGTAGTTAAATTGCTTTATCAAATAAGTCTGTAAAATTATTTATAATGTTATCCCATACCCTAGATTTTTTAATATCTCTATCACTATAGATATTAATCTTGCCACATAGTTTGTTATCAACATATATTTCACAAGATCCAATAACTACATTTTTTTTATAATCTTTCAACCCTTGTTTTAGAACAAATTTTTTAGTTATCATATTCTTATTACCTCTTTCAAGCGTTATAAGAAAATCTTCTTGTGCTTTAGCAATTATAAACTTGTCACCCTTTTTATTTAAAATTATTTTTTCTAAATTTTGATCCTTCACTATTACCTTTTTAGTTTCAAATTTAGAGAAACCATAATTCATCAACATGCTTGCATCGCTATTTCTTATTTTAAAAGTTGGCGCACCCATAATTATTGCAAGCATTCTAACATTATTTTGTTTTGCAGTAGCTGATATGCAATATTTCGCTTCATTTGTAAATCCAGTTTTAAGTCCATCACATCCATTAAAAAATCTAACAAGCTTATTATGGTTTACGAGACCTATAGGAGCTTTCCTTCCCTCAGAAATAGTTTCCATGTATGTTGATGAATATTTTAATATTTTAGGATGTTTTAATAATTCTCTAGACATAATTGAAATATCATATGCTGTTGTAATATGTCCATCTGCACTTAAACCAGTGCAATTTTTAAAACTAGTATCTTTCATATCCAAACTTTTAGCTTTTGCATTCATCATATTAACAAAGGCCCCTTCACTACCTGCTAAGTACTCTGCCATTGCAACAGCTGCATCATTTCCTGATGCAATAGCAATTCCTTTTAAAATTTCTTCTACGGTTCTAACTTCACCTGTATCAAGTATCATACTACTTCCACCCATTTTTTTTGAGTTTTCACTTACAGTTATCTTATCAGTTAATTTGATTTTACCAGAATCTACTGCCTCCATAGCAAGTAACATAGTCATTATTTTAGTTACCGAAGCTGGAGCAAATTTTTCATGAGAATTTTTTTCATATATTATTTTACCACTAGTTGGTTCCATTAATAATGCTGACTTTGCCTGAACGACAATCCCTTTGTCATCTTTATTTTCTGCTTTAGCAGGAATATTACAAAACTGCGTGGTAAAAATTAATGATAAAATTAAACATAATACATTTCTAAATCTTCTTTTCATATTTATCCTCCTCATAATCCTTTATGCTAGATAACAATTCTTAAAAGCCATCTGCACTGCTTAAAATTCATAACATTATTTTTACCAAAACATATTGATATTATCACTATTTATCTATAATAATTAAAAAATTTATTTTATCCATAGAACAAAAATAAGAATTCATCTTTATTTATAAAGACGAATTCTTATTTTTCTCTGTTCACTTTATGACATGAAACCTAATTAATTTATTGAAATTATTTTCTAAATCAATATCTATGCTCTAGGAAATGTGTTCTTGTAAATCTCTGAAATTTTATTTTTTTTAACTACTGTTGAATAAATTTGAGTTGTGGACATACTATTATGTCCAAGTAGCTCCTGAACTGCACTTATACCTGCACCATTTTGTAATAAATGTACAGCAAATGAATGTCTTATTGTATAAGAATTTATTGTTTTTTTTATGCTAGTGGTTTTAGCATATTCTTTAATGATTTTCCAAAAACCTTGCCTTGTCATTTTCTCACTTTTTGTATTTAAAAAAAGTAAATTTAAGTTATTTAAGTTTATTTTATATCTAATCTTTAAATATTCTGACATACAGCTAATCGCATGTCTACCTATTGGAATTATTCTTTCATTTTTTCTACCATTATTACATGTTATGTATAACGAATCTAAATTAATATCATATACTGTTAAACTTAAAAGTTCTGAAACCTTCATGCCTGTTGCATACATTAATTCTAACATCACTTTATCTCTACATCCTTTAATTGTTAATTGATCTGGTTGATTTAATAATTCATCTATCTCCTCAATTGATAAAATCTGAGGTATATTCCGTTTGATTTTTGGGAGAGAAAAATAAGCTGTTGGATCATTTTGGGCAAGGTTGCTTTTAATAAGATATTTATAGTAATTTCTAATAGAAACAATACTTCTTGCTATCGAACTATTCGCTTTGCCTTCTTTTTTAAGATACTCAGAATAAGCCATTATTGTTATGTTATCAACCGTTTCCTGGGTCTCATTTCTATTCTCCGTGAAGTCAATGAATCGTTTTACATCTCTCGTGTAGGCGTCAATAGTATTTCTCGTCAACTTATTATTTTGTAATTTTTTTATATAAATTGTCAATAAATCATTCATAATTTCTCTCCTATATTATAGGGAATGTTAATATTTTACATGCATTAGACTCTAAAAAATAAATAAAATGTAAGAACATAATTATAAACTAATTTATAATTATTATCAACTAATTTGTAAACCATAACACTGTTTATATATCTCTTTGGGTTATTAATTAATCTTGAAAGTGAATAATCTACAAATTTGGGGAGAAAAATACCCATTACTATTAAAATAATAAAACATTTAATTGATAATATAACAAAACTGAATAAATCCTTATGCTTCATTTGCTTAGACTTCCCAAATTATTAATAAGATTTTTAACAAAATAAGGCGCAATATATGATTCTATAATTATCCCTATAAACAAGAAACCTATTATTACAATAAATATTACACTATAATATATTATTCTGCTAGATATACTACTTGTCCATTGTTTATTGAACTTGTTTCTTAATAACATTATAGAAAATTCCATTGATATCACCGATGCAAAAATAATGCATGGAATATAAATTAAATTTTGAGGTAATACCCCTAGTATTGCAATACCAATACCACTCTTTCCTAGCCCACTAATCATAAAGCTAAAGGTAAAACCAACTGTAAACCCTTTTAACAAATCAATTATCACAATAATTGGTAAACCCACAATAGTTAACCCTAAAAACCATAGAAAAATAATTACTGGTAAATTGTTTTTTATTGATTGAAAAAATATTAATTTGTAACTAATCCCACTTGTGTTTGAAGGATCAATAAAATTAATTAAATAATTCACTAAATCCTTGTGTTCAAATTCACCCATATATTTCACACTATAAATCCCTAAAATTATACCTGTAAATACACACAAAATACTTATAATATACAACCAATAATTTTCTTGTATATGTTTATTTACATTACTTATTAATGCGTTAGATGACATAATTTTTCCCCCTTTGTTAATCATTATATTTTTTTATAGCTACTCATAATATGTTATTAAAATCCACTCACGTTATATTCATGCTTGGCTTCACCTTATTTAAGATAAAATTGAGCATAAATAATTACAATATCTTAATTAATATTTATGATAACAAAGGAGTTTATATGCATATTTAGTTTAACATTAATAAGCACATTACAATTTTATTTTATTCACCTCTTCTCCATAAATTTCACTATAAAAAAACGCCTTTACAAATTACATATTTTATGTTATAATACTTATATAGAGGTGATTCAATATCAATACTAAAAAAATAGAAAAACTACCAAATAAAAAATTAACTACTAAACTTAATTCTAAGGAAGATTCAATTTCTAATGATAATTTAATTTACGATTCTTTTGAAGAATATCTTAATAACTATAATTCTAATTAATATTAAGGATGTAAGCTTTTGCTTACATCCTATTATTTTTCTTAAGCTTTCATTTTAAACAAAATAAAAGAGCATCTATTAAAGACACTCTTAATCTATCTATTTAGCTAACTCTATTTTGTAATCTTAACTTATCAGCAACCATTGCTATGAATTCTGAATTAGTTGGTTTACCTTTAGCATTATGAACGGTATACCCAAATATTTTGTTTATAGTTTCAACTTGACCACGTCCCCATGCTACTTCTATAGCATGTCTTATTGCTCTCTCCACCCTACTAGCAGTGGTATTAAACTTTTTAGCAATAGATGGGTATAATTCCTTTGTCACTGCAGATAAAAGTTCAATATCATTTACTACCATAGTAATTGCTTCTCTTAAATACATATATCCCTTAATATGGGCCGGCACTCCAATTTCATGTATTATATTTGTTATTTCAGCTTCTAAGTCCATAGGTTCATTACGGTTGCTTTTCCTAGCTTCAGTTGTATCAATAAAAGAGATTGATTTTTTACTATTATCACTAGAAATCGTATTGTTAAACATCTGCCTTATTCGTTTTGTGAAAACTTCCATATCAAAAGGTTTTACTACATAATAATCTGCTCCAAGTGCTATCGCCCTTTGTGTTATTTTATCTTGTCCCACTGCAGATAAAACTATTATTTTAGGTATTGGATTAAGATCCATACTGCCTAATCTTTCAAGTACCCCAAGACCATCTAAATGTGGCATTATTATATCCAATACTACTAGATCAGGTTTTCTCTCTTTTATTAGCTTAAGAGCCTCTATTCCATCTTTTGCAATACCTGTAACCATAATATCTCTTTGGCTTAGCAAATAATCATTTAAAATATTACAAAACTCTTTATTATCATCTGCAATAAGCACACTAATTCTTGGTTCTTCCATATTCTAACTCCCCTTTATAAATAAATTCCCATATCTTAACAAATATTAATTCGACAAAAGAATTACAATTCCTTCTTATATTAAAAAAAATATTACAAATAAATGATAAATTATCATTTATTTGTAATGTATAGGATAACACATGCTACTCTATATCTCATTATATCTATTTTACCTCTTTTTTTTAGATAATGCTAGTTATTTTGATAAAATGCCTGCATCTTTCAACATCCATTCAATGTATATACCATATCCAACGTCAGGTTTATTAATTAAAACATGGGTAACCGCTCCAACAATTTTATTGTTTTGAATTATTGGACTACCACTCATACCTTGCACTATGCCTCCTGTTTTCTCTAAAAGTCTGGGATCTGTAATTTTAATTATCATGCTTTTTGAGCCTGGTATATCTTGTGATAATAGCTTTTGAATTTCTATTTTAAATAATTCCGGCTCATTACCATTAACAGTAGTTAAAATTTGTGCTTCGCCTTCTTTTATCTCATTTCTAAGACCTATTTTCATAGGTTTATTAAATTTATTGTTTATAAGACTTTCACTTCCATTTCCAAATATACCACATTCTGTATTGTTCATTAATTGACCTTTTATTTTGTTTTCATCTATAAAAAGTCCTCTTAACTCTCCTGGTGTTCCTCTCGTACCTTTTTTTATAGAAACTATATTAGATGATATTATTACACCATTGTTAATACTTAATATTGTTCCAGTATCCGTATCTGTAATTGGGTGACCTAAAGCTGCAAATTTGTTAGTTTTACTATCATATAATGTTAACGTCCCAACGCCCGCAGTAGAATCTCTCACCCACAACCCAATTTTTTGTTTACCATCTGTGGAATCAATAGTAGGTTTAACCTTTATATCAAAAATCTTGGAACTATTTCTACGTTGTATTTTAAGTGTAAGCTCCGGATCTTTTTCTTTGTTAACAAATCGGCTTATATCTTCGGCGTGATTTATAACAATATTATTTATTTTTATTATACTATCTCCTATTTCTACACCTGCATTTGAAGCAGGACTCTGTGTTTTACCATTAATACCATCAATATCAGATAAAGCCACTACTAAAACGCCCTTAGTATTTAGTTTAACACCAATTGGTTGCCCTCCTGGATAAACCATTATATCTTGATTTTTCGTCACAAAAGTCGATTTTGCTTTTAATATATTATCTGTATCTTCTTTTGTTTTTTTGCCTTTTTCAATTATATAATGATTTGAAAGAACATTATTTGTATTTACTTTTGCATTTATAATGTTGTTAAAATATAAAGTTTGTATTGGTTTGTCAAATGCAGAAACAGCTATACTTTGACTTTGGTAGCAAACACCTAAAGCAATTATTAGTATTGGCGTTATAAGTAAGCAAAATATATTCAATCTTTTTTTCATAAGCTTTATCTCCTTTTCTCTTATAGTTATAAATTTAAGTTACCCTCACAATCTCCATATTATGCTCTAATATTAATTCAAAAACAGTCAAAGACATAGATTCAAAACTAAATTATGATAAATTAAAAAAATTCTTCTGTATTTCAATTATTTTATAAATAATACAACATTGAACTATTTCATTTAATTTAATTATAATGTTACCCACATTTAAAATTTTATAATTCCACTAACTTTAAAAACAAAAAAAATAAAGTCAAGTATAATGACTTTATTTTTCCCTTTTAAATAAATATTTATTACTATATTCTTATAAAAATCAAAACTATTTTTTCTTTCGATTATTAGCTAAATTTATCATTTCCTTAGAATTTTCTAATGTTAATTTAGTAACCTCTGTGCCACCTATCATTCTAGCTATTTCTTGTTGTTTTTCATTATCATTCATTCGTATAATATTAGTATATGTTTTATCATTTACAACATTTTTGGATATTAAATAATTTATATCTGCCATACTAGCTATTTGTGGCAAATGAGTTACGCAAAAAATTTGATGGTTTAATGATATTAGATACATTTTTTCTGCAACACATTGCGCAATCCTGCCACTAATGCCGGTATCTATTTCATCAAATATAACAGTGGGTATTTCATCCTTATCCACGAACACAGTTTTAAGTGCAAGCATTATACGTGATAATTCTCCCCCAGATACTATTTCTTCTAAAGGATTTAATGGTTCACCTGGGTTGGTAGCTATACAAAATTGAACTTTATCACAACCATTTTTATAAAATTCATCTGTAAGTTTTACTTCAATAAAAAATTTACTCCTTTCAAGTCCAATATAATTAAGTTCATCTTTTATTTTATTTTGAAGATTTTTTGCTGTCTCACATCTAATTTCATGAATTTCATTCCCTATAATTCTCATTTCACCCTCAAGAGCTATTTTTTCTTTTTTAAGAGAAGCGATTATTTCACTACTATTAGTTAATTCTTCATACTCAACATCAATTTTATCTCTATATTCATAAATTTCTTTTATAGTAGATCCATACTTCTTCTTACAATTATTAATTTGGTTTATTCTACTATTCATATATTCCAATTCTTTTTCATCATAATAAATTGACTCTTTTAAGTCTCTAATTTCTGTGATATTTTCCTCAATATTAAAATAACTTTCTTCAATAGAATCTGTAATTTCTTTTATTTTATCCATATGTTTTTCAATAGTTCGAAGTTCTTTTATCGCAATAGCTAAGTTATACAATACTGAGGGATTTTCCTCATCACTAGTGTATAATAATTGATAACTTCTTGATAAATGCTTCTCCAAGTTTTCAGAATTACTAACTATTGCATATTTTTCTAAAAGTTCCTCATCTTCACCAATTTTGAGATTAGCATTTTTAATCTCTTCTAATTGATAATTTAAAAAATCAATTCTCTTATCTCGTTCTCCTTCATTACCTTCAAGTTTAATAATTCTATTTTTTATACTAATCATTCTTGTATATTTGTCATTATATTCAATTATAGCCGTTCTAAGCCTCTCATTACCAAAAGAATCCACATAAAATATATGATTAGCTTTATCTAATAAGTTATGGTTATCATGTTGACCATGAATATCTAGTAGATTCTTACTAATATATTTAACTTTTGAGAGTAGCAATGATTTACCATTAACTTTAGCAATGCTTTTCCCAGATTGAAAAGTCTCACGACTTATGAATACTGTATCTTCATAATCAATATCCATCTCTTCTAAAACGCTCCTATTATTTTGGTTATCTATGGTAAAAATAGCCTCTACATAAGTTTTATTTTCCCCTGTTCTAATTAAGCTCTTATTAAATTTACCCCCTAATACATAATTTATAGCATCAATTAAAATTGATTTTCCTGCTCCAGTTTCACCTGAAAGAACATTAAAACCTCTTTCAAAATTAATGCTTAATTTTTCAATTAGAGCAAAATTCATAATATTTAATTGTAGGAGCATACGTATTCCTCCTATTCACTAATCATTTTTTTAACCTTTTGAATTATATCTTTACAATCTTCTTCGTTTCTAACTAAAATAAAAATAGTGTTATCTCCAGCTACCGTCCCTACAATCCCACTGAATTTCAAAGAATCTAAGGCTTCAGCTGCGGCAGCGCCAGCTCCTGATATTGTCTTAATTACTATAAATTTATCTACATTATCAACATACAAAACGGTTTGAGAAAAAATATTAACCAATTTATTTGACAAAAAACTATCACCCGGAGAACTAGTCGAATATATGTGAGTTCCATGTGCATTCATAACCTTAATTAATTTTAGTTCTTTTATATCTCTAGAAACAGTTGCCTGAGTAATATCAAACCCATTGTTTTTTAATTCTTGTGCTAACTGTTCTTGAGTTTCAACATCTTTAGACTGAATGATCTCAATTATTTTTGCATGACGCGATATCTTCATCTTTTTCTCCCTCACAATCTGCTGTTCTAGAAATTATTTTCTTCCTCAAAATACCAAAATAATTATAATCATTAAATTTAACTAATCTACATTTTTGCTCTGAAACACTTACCAATATTTTCTCATAGCTATTTAGTTTTATTGCTCTTTGACCATCTAATGTCAAAAATATGCTTTCATGTTCACATTTTATATTTACAGATATTTCACTTTTACTATCTAGCACTATAGTTCTCATAGATAACGATAATGGACAAATAGGTGTTACCTCTATAACATCTAGGTTAGGATATATTATAGGTCCTCCTGCTGATAGAGAGTATGCTGTAGATCCTGTTGGTGTAGCTATTATAAGTCCATCACCTGTAAAATCGATGTAAAACTTATTATCTATATGAAGTTCATATTTAACAACTCTCGCAAGTGTTCCCTTTGATACAACAATATCATTAAGTGCCGTATATTTTTCAAGTTCATTCCTATTTGGCAACGTACAATTAAGCATCATTCTCTCTTCTACATAATAATCATCATTAATAAATCTTTTCATAGCAGTTTCAAATTCTAGTAGTTCTACACTAGAGAGAAATCCTAAATTTCCAATATTCACTCCTAGTATTGGAATATTGGAGTTATTTAAATTACGAGATGTTCTTAAAATAGTCCCATCTCCACCTAAAGCAACAATAATATCCAAATAGTTATATTTAATATTTTCAAGTCCAATGGAATCTTTAAACACAAATATATTAGTATCATCAATATATTGGCTAATAATATCTTTTACATATTTACCGATTTTCCCATCCTTATCTTTAGTGGTATTTATATTAATGCCAATGTTTTTCATATTTCCTCCTTACCATTTTGTACCACACACTATAAATTATTCCCGTTTGAGACAATTTAAACTTCTATGAGCATCACTAACTAATAAAGCTACGTTATCTTCAACATAATCAACATAGCTATTTTTAGATTTAGTAAAATAAACTAGATACTCAATATTCCCATTAGGCCCTTTTATTGATGAATAATCAACATTAATAACCTTTACATTAAGGCTTTTAAGTAGATTTAGTACTCCAACTATTACATCGACATGGTCACTAGATTTTTTAACCACACCTTTTTTATTTACTACACCTATACCTACTTCAAATTGTGGCTTCAATAATGCAACAACACTACCATCATTTTTCAATAGATTTAATAAATTAGGAATAACTTTTTCAAGCGATATAAATGATACATCAATGCTTGCAAAATCCGCAAGTTCGCAAATGCTGTCTTTATTTAAATATCTGATATTTGTTTTCTCCATAGAAACTACTCGAGGGTCACCTCTCAACTTATCATCTAGCTGATTTATTCCAACATCTATTGAGTACACCCTGTATGCCCCATGTTGGAGCATACAGTCTGTAAACCCTCCTGTAGATGCGCCTATATCTAGGCAGACTTTATCCTTAAGATCAATCTTAAAGGCATCTATAGCCTTTTTAAGTTTAAGTCCCCCCCTACTAACATAAGGGATATCTTTACCAATAAACTCAATACTAGATGTAACATCAATTTTTTTTCCGCATTTAGTAGTCCTAATACCATCGACAAATATATTTCCAGCAATAATATTTTCCTTTGCTCTTTCTCTTGAAAATAAAATGCCTCTTTCAACCACAATAACATCTAATCTCTCTTTATTTTCTATCATAAAAAACTCCTTAATCCCTACTAAAGTACATTTCAAACTAATTTTAAAATACTATCAAAAATTCCATCCACATCTAGTTTATATAACTTATAAAGTATATCAACTGACCCATGTGGAATAAATTCATCATTAAACCCTAAATTAATTACCTTCGCCTTCTTGTTCAATGAATTCACATATTCTAATACTAAAGAACCTAATCCACCATGCACTATATTATCTTCAATAGTCACTAAAGAATATTTCTTATCTACAAGATCTAATAGTAGTGCTTTATCAATAGGTTTGATAAAACATGCATTAACTACAGTAGCTTCTATTCCCATATTCAATAATTTTTCTCTAACTAATATTGCATTTTGTACCATTTTACCTGTAGCTATAAATGCTATTTTACCACCGCCGAGCAGAGTCTCCCATTTCCCCCTCTTAAAATCATTAATAGGAGACATTTTAACATTTTGGTTATCTCCACCTCTAGGGTATCTTATAGCAATTGGATAATCTTGTTTAACTGCAAACGTAAGCATTGTTTTAAGTTCTCCTATACATTTAGGCGCCATAATTGTCATATTTGGAATATGCGATAAATATGATAAATCAAATATTCCTTGATGTGTTTCCCCATCCTGTCCAACAATGCCTGCCCTATCAATCGCAAAAATAACAGGTAATTTTTGAATACATACATCATGTAAAATTTGGTCATACGCTCGTTGTAAAAATGTAGAGTAAACTGCAAAAATCGGTTTAAGTCCTTGTGAAGCCATTCCTGCAGCCATAGTAACTGCATGTTGCTCTGCAATACCCACATCGAAAAATCTATTTTTAAATTCTTTTGAAAACGATTCTAGTCCTGTGCCTTCAGGCATTGCCGCCGTTATTGCTACTATATTTTTATTTTCCTTTGCTAGAGTTACAATTTGCTCCCCAAATGCCTCAGAATAACTTTCCTTATGACTACTACATAATTCTCCATTTGATGGATTAAATGGACCCACACCATGAAATTTATTTGGCTGCTCTTCAGCAAATTTATACCCCTTGCCTTTTTTAGTTATTACATGGATAATCACAGGTCCACCTATTTTTTTAGCAAGTTTTAAAACCTTACTCACTTCTTTAATATCGTGTCCATCTATAGGGCCTAAATAAGTTATACCCATATTTTCAAATAACATTCCCGGAACCACTACCTGTTTAATTCCGTTTTTTATCTTTTGAATTGAATTAATCATTCCATCACCTACGCTAGGGATCTTTCTAAGCGTAGAATTTATTTCTTTTTTAATTCTATTATAAGTTGGATCAATCCTAAATTGACTTAGATACCTTGACATGCCTCCCACATTTTTAGAAATAGACATTTGATTATCATTTAGTACAATAATCATTTTAGTTTTTCTAAATCCTATATCGTTTAATGCCTCAAAAGACATACCACCCGTAAGAGCCCCATCACCTATAACTGAAATAACACTATAGTCTCCCTTTTGCAAATCACGAGCCCTTGCAATACCAGCCCCTGCAGAAATAGAAGTACTACTATGTCCCGATTCAAAGATATCATATTTACTTTCTTCTCTTTTCGGAAAGCCACTTAATCCACCATAATTTCTAAGTAAATCAAATTTATCTTTTCTTCCAGTAAGAATTTTATGTACATATGATTGGTGCCCTACATCCCATATTAATTTATCTTTATCCAAATCAAAAACATTATATAAGCTTAATGTTAATTCCACTACGCCCAAATTAGAAGCTAGATGTCCTCCCGTTTTAGATACTTTTTCAATTAAAAAGTGTCTAATTTCCTTTGCAAAGTCATTCAACTCTTGTATAGTCATTTTTTTTATTTCATTTATATCATTAAAATTATCTAATATTTTACTCATATATCTATCCTCTTTTATAAAATATATTATTTCACCCACATTTATGGAAATATTATATCATATAATATTGTTTAATTCAAAAGCTATTTCGACTATAAAACCCATTTAATGACATCTTAAATATACTTAATAATTGGAAATAGTTGTTTTATTTTTAATATTCCCTTCTCAATAAAGACTCCGTAATTTCTTCTAAATATTTAGTATTCACCTTAATTTGTTTTAATATCTTAAAACATTCCTGAGTTAAATCATTACACTTTTGCTTGCATTTTTCTAAACCATACATTGTTATAAAAGTAGTTTTATTATTAAATTCATCACTTTTTGTATTCTTTCCTAGAATAGCAACATCACCAATTACATCTAATATATCATCCTTTATTTGAAATGCTAAACCCAATTTATCACCATACTCTTTTAAATAACATAAATCAGTCTCATCAGCATTTCCAAGGGTTGCACCACATACTACAGCCGCTTTAATTAGTTCCCCAGTTTTGTTTTTATGCATATACAGTAATTTTTCTTCTGATATTTTCATTCCTTCACTTAAGATATCACAAATTTGCCCAGCTATCATGCCCTCTGCCCCAGAAGCTTTTGCTATAAGATTGCTTGCCTTAATTGTGTTTAAATTTCCATTTAAACATTGATCTAACATTATTACCATAGCCTCATTTAATAGCCCATCCCCTGCGAGGACCGCAATCGCTTCTCCATAAATTTTATGATTTGTAGGTTTTCCACGACGTAAATCATCATTATCCATACAAGGCAAATCATCATGAATAAGTGAGTATGTATGAATCATTTCAAGGGCTGCAGCAAAGGGTAATATATCTCTATAATCTTCCTTATACATACCATATGTAAGAAGCATTAAAATTGGTCTAACTCTTTTTCCCCCTACTTTTATACTGTAACTCATTGCCTCAAAGTTTTTACTATTCTTTTCAGACTTACCTTTAAAATAATCGTCTATCCATTTTTCAACAGACTCTCTAAGCAATTGTATATTCATTTTACCCCTTCTTTCCATTATAATTATTAAGTCGCCTTATGATTTTAATTCTTTATCTATTCCTCATGAGGCGTAAAATCTTTTTCGCCCTCATCAGTTAATATTTTTATTTTACCTTCTGTGTCATTGAGAATTTTATACAAATCGTTGCATAACTTGACACCTTCCTCATAATTTACCATTGTTCCTTCGAGTGTTACTTCATTTGAATCCATCACTTCTACAATTTTTTCAAGCCTTTCCATCATGGTTTCATAAGATTCTTTTTTCTTTGCCATTATAACTCCTCCAAATTGCTTATATTAAATCTAGCAGTGCCATCCTTTAATGTAATCTTTACATCTTTAATATTTTTTAAAATACTAATTTCACTAATAACCTCATTTTCATGGGTTTGAAGTACTGCATACCCCCTGTTTAATACATTTAAAGGGTTATGTGCATTCATTAGAGCATTTAACTTTGAAAGTTTCTGCTTTTCCATTAAAATTTTCGCATTAAATTTATAATTTAAATTTTCTCTTAGGTTATCTATATGCGTATATTGATTAACTATAAAATTCAAGGGATTATTTACTTTCAAAGTTTTACTTAGTAAATTAATTTTATTGTATTCTTTAGTAAGCTTAAATTCCACAACTCTTAATAAAAGTTCCCTAATTGATTTAATTTCATTATTTAAATCTTTTAAATTTCTCACTGCTATTTCTGCAGCTGAGGATGGAGTTGGAGCTCTATGGTCGCTTGCGAAATCTGCTATAGTAAAATCTGTTTCATGACCAATGCCAGTAATTATAGGGATCTTAGAATTATATATTGCATAAGCTAAATTTTCTTCATTGAATGCCCATAATTCCTCGATTGAGCCTCCTCCTCTTGCAATAATAATTAAATCAACATTTTTTGAGTTATTGAAATATTTTATACCTTGTTCAATTTCAGCACTAGCACTTACTCCTTGAACAAGAGCTGGATATATCAACATGTTAACATTAGCATTACGCCTTGTTGCAACATTAATAATATCTTTAACAGCAGCACCTGTTTGTGATGTAACTATACCTATCCTCCTAGGAAATGAGGGTATAATTTTTTTGTGTTCTTCATCAAACAATCCCAATTTCTGTAACTTCTCTTTTAAATTTTGAAAAGCTAAAAACAATTGCCCTTCTCCATCCGTCTCCATAGAATCACAATAAACTTGATATGCCCCACCCTTTTCATAAACCGAAACTCTTCCTCTAATTATAACATTCATACCATCCTTAGGTATAATAACAAGCTTTTGAGCCTGCGATTTAAACATTACACAATTTACTTTTCCAAATTCGTCTTTTAATGAGAAGTATATATGTCCACTACTATGTAGTTTTACATTAGATAATTCTCCTTTAACATTTGCATTATTTAATATAAAATCACTATCTATTACTTTTTTAATATACCCATTAAGGGCAGTTACTGTTATTACTTTAATAAACATTATCCCTCCACGAAGCGCAAGCATTTTTTATAAGCATCGTTGTAGTCATTAGTCCCGTTCCACCTGGAACTGGGGTAACAAAACTTGCATGATTAATAACATCGTCAAAATTTACATCCCCAGTAATTTTATTATCTATCATTGTAGTTCCAACATCTATAACAATTGCTCCATCCTTAATAAATTCACTTGTCACAAAGCCTGGTTTACCAATAGCCGCAACTATTATATCCGCCGTTTTACAAACTTCTTTCAAATTCGTTGTTTTTGAATGACATATGGTTACGGTTGCATCTTCATTTAATAACAATTGAGCTACCGGTTTTCCAACAATATTGCTTCTACCAATAACAACTGCATGTTTGCCTTTAATATGACATCCCGTGTTTTTAATCATTTCAATAACCCCTAATGCAGTACAAGGAATAAAGCTTTTATCTCCCTTATAAAATCTACCCATATTTACATCTGTTAATCCATCAATATCCTTTTTAAATGAAATTTTAGAAGTGATTTCTTTCTCATCTAGGTTTTTAGGTAAGGGTAATTGAATTATTATCCCATCTACGCCATTATCGTCATTAAATTTTTCTATAATATCTATGATATCCTTTTGACTTATATCTTTCTCTAATTGAATACAATCGTAGGAAATTCCTAATTTATTGCACAAGTTATTTTGACTTCTTACATATGATAAAGAACCTCCATCAGAGCCTACCAATATAGTTTTAATCGACGGAGCTCTAAGTCCCCTATCAACGCCATCCTTTATGATATTTTTAATCTCATCTCTGTAAGTTTCAACTATTATCTTACCATTAACTCTAATTCCCATATTATTCTCTCCTTTTATGCATTTTAAAATATTAACTAGTACCAGAATATTTTAACATAATTTTAATTATTTTTTTTATAAATAAAAAACTAATCAAATATACACCCTCAGATCTTGCATTACAAAGCCAATTTAGCCCCTAATAGTTAGTACTATCAGATGTTAACTTGGTTAAGTAAGTCGCAATGTAGGCTAGTATACTGACTAGTTATCTTATTACTATTAATATATAATATTTTAAATCATCTTCGCGAGTATTCCATTTATAAATGCTGGAGAACTATCCTCACCATATTTCTTCGCTAGCTCAATTCCCTCATTCACAGAAACCCTATTAGGTATTTCTTCCTCATATAATATTTCATATGTACTTATTCTTAATATAGCCAAATTCATTTTTGATAACCTAGCAAGTTTCCATTTAATTAAATATTTTTCAATGTTTTTATCAATATCTTTACCATTTTCGTGAATACCAGCTAACACCTTCGTGATATATGACATATCAAGGTCATTTAAATCAACATCGGTGTTCTCTTTAAAATTCTCAATTATATCCTCATATTTTTCTTTGTTTATTGACATTTCAAAAAGCAATTTCATTGCTGTTTCTCTCGACTTTCTTCTATTCATTAGTAATCCTCCTAATTTTTCCATACTATATTATACCTTATCATAAGAATAACAAACATATAAATAAACACCCTCCGATTAGAGAGGGTGTTTATTACTATGCTTCTATTTCCTCAAGCTTTTCTGTTTTAGGTAATACAACATTTTGAACATACACATTTACTGCTGATACTACTAGTCCTGTCATAAGCTCTACGGATTTTTTAACATTTATTTGTGCTTTTTCAGTTACTTCTGGAATTTTAATACCATATTCAACTACAACGTGTAAATCAATTATTGCACTATTTTCTCCAACATTGACTTTAACGCCTTTAGACAAATTTTTCTTTCCACTTAATATTTGAGTTATTCCACCAACAAGACTTGCACTCATTCCAACAATTCCCTGTATTTCAGCAACAGCGAGTCCCGCTATGACACTAACTACATCCTCAGATATTTTAACAACACCCATTTCAGTTTCATTTAAAATTTTATCCTCCATAGTAATACCCCCTTATTTAACTTAGGTAAAACATGATAATGCTATATTTATTATAGCAGATAAATATTTCTTTTACAAATATTATTGTTTAATCTTAACTTCAATTTTTTCTAGTTTTGTTTTACTCATGACAATATCTTTAATGCTTCGAAGCTGTTCATCTGTAAGTTGTTTTTTATCAGTTTTAATTACTACTTGTACTTTGTCATTAACTATACTGCACATTGATTCTTCAAACCCTTGAGCTTTTAATGCTAGTTCGATGTCTGATTGGTTCTGAGCTGCCATCGATATGTTTAAGTATTGCTTAGCTGCAACTGCCTTTTGATCTTTTGGAGTATTAGTATCATCAATTAAAGTTTTAATAGTTTGAAGCGTTTTGTCATTGTCTTGATTTCTTGATAATTTTGCTTCTACAAAATAAGTTGAAGCAGTTGAAGCAGTTTTGGTGTCTTTTAAAGATATTGCACTTTTCTCACTACTAAAATCACTGTCATTTACATACAATGGACCATTTACCTTCGTTGCAAGATACCCTGCAAACACAATAAGCACTACCAACGTAACAATTATACCTGACTGTTTTTTATTCATAATATTTCCCCCCATCTGCCTTTCTAAGAAATTATATGCTACTTATTCATAGGATATACATTAACTTTGTTCTCAGGCAAATTAAATAAATTAATCACTGCCTGTCTAATCCTAAGTTCTGTAATTTTTACACCTGATCCTTCTGCTACTACACATACGCCAGTAATAATTGGCTTTATTTTTTTTACAATTAACGGTTCATTCGCACTCCCATTATTCTCCATAACTACAGTGCGCCCATTATTATCTTGAGTTATATTTCTTGTTCCACCTGTTTTATCATCTTCTTTTGTAACACTTTTAGAATCATTAACATTTACTGCTGGGACACTTTCCTCTCCACTCTCAAAGTAGATCATCACTTGTACCTTTCCAACCCCTTCCATCCCTTCAAGTGTTAATTTAAGTTTACTTTCTAGTTGTGCTTCATAATCATTCACTGCAGCCGTGTTACTTGCCTTCGCAGCAGCATTTTTCTGTGTTTCAGTATCTATTGTAGTCTGTGCAGTTGAAGTTGGCTTTGATGGCTTAAATGAACTACTTGCTAATACTATTACAACTGCCACCAAAATCAGTAATACTATATTTCCTAATAGTTTATCAGACTTTTTGCTTTTGTCATTTTTGCTACTTTCATTACCTCTATTAATTTTTGTTTTAATAAACTCAGTAAATTTACTAAGTAAATTATCATTGTTCATAGAAATCCCCCTCTTTTCTTATTTATATATCAATTAGTAATCATGTGTTTTATGAATTTACTTTATAAACAGTTATAACATCATCAGATATTTTAAGTTTATTACTTAAAAACTTCTTTATCTGTTTCCCTTGAGTGCTTGTTAAAACATTTTTATTAGAAGCATCCACACTTTGTGTATCAATTTTTATGCTTTTAATACTTTGAACCCCGCTATCAACAACTTCAATTTTCACCCTATTAATATTGAAAACTCCATTTTTACTATCATAAACAACATCGACATCAGCATTGTATTTATTATCTGGATAAGTCTGCTCTAAATTTGTAATACACTCTTTCTGTAAATTTTTTTTAAAATTTTCTGTTGTATTTACTATATTAATATCTTTATATTTCTTCATGTCTAAGGCCTGAGTGCTTCCCTCAATGTAACTTGTTGCTTTATTAGAATAAGAATTCAAATCAAAGTTCTTATCAAAAATTTTTATTATAGGGTTTATTATTACAACAATCAACATTAAACCCAATACAAATTTTGCATATTTTTTCATGTTATTGTCTGGCAAAATCATCTCTACCGCAGTAATAAAAAATATAGCGATAGTAATATTTGTTACCCAGACTTTTAATAGTTCAATCAAATTACCACCACCTCCTTTATGATTAGAATCAAATTTACCATATAAGTATACATATATATGGTAATTATCATCCTGATATTATACCTTTTCCAGTAGCCGCTACTATCGCAACCATTATAAAAAACATTACACTTACCGATATTACACAAGACATTAAAAGGAGAATAGAATCCCCTACTGAATTTATACACTCTACTGTGCGATTATCACTTATTGGTTCAATTAGTGCAGCTGCCGCTTTATATAAAAAAGCCATAATCAGAAGTTTTATAATAGGAAGTATTACTATTACCATAAGAACAATCAACCCAAGCCCACTTATAGCACTCTTTAAAAGAAGTGAGTATCCAGCTACTGTAGAAATTGCATCTGATAAACATTTTCCAACTACAGGTACAAATGTATCTACCGCAAATTTTGCTGTTTTTATAGTAACTTGATCTAATGTTTTTGCTGCAATGCTTCGTATTGTAATTACCGCAATAAACACTGTCATAACTATTCCTTGTATCCAAATGGCAGTTTGTTTTAAAAGTTTTGTTAGATTTTTTATTTTGTAATCACTAGATATACTGGTCACAAACTGCATTACGAAGCTCATAAATATTATAGGAATGATAATATCTACATATATCCTAGAACTTACCGTTGCAAAACCCATAATTACAGGATCAAGCAGCGTTGCTTCTGCAAATCCGCCAACACTTGCTAGGAGCATCATGAGTACTGGGATAAGTGCTGACATAAAATTAGACATACTAACAATCGTATTTTTGGCAAGTTCTGCTACTACATAAAAACTTTTAGTTATCATTAAAATCATTACACCATAACACGCAAGGTAAGCAATATTTGATAAACTCTCTCTATTAAAAGCACTTTGAAGATTATTTAGCATCGCACAAATAATAGCAATAATCATAAGACTCCCAATTAATTCCATGCATGCAATAACCTCTTTAAACGTATATTTAATAATGAAAGTTGATGTTTTATTAAAACTTAAACCATTATCACCAGTTTTTATAAATTGCTCTACAAAAGTTTGTGGCTGCATATCGTTAAATATTTCATATTGAGATTTAACATTAGAAATGTAGTCATATAAATTATTTATTTCAGTTTGCTGCTTTTCCCCTATCTTACCTATCTCAGTAGCTTGTACACTAATGTTCAAAGATAATAAAAATAATAAAATTAGTAAAATCTTTTTTATATTAAATCTCTTCATATTTCGTTTCTTCATTTTACATTTTCTCATCCTACACCTCTACATTATTTTCAAAATAGATTGCATTACTGCCATTAAAATTGGTATTGCCAAAACTAATATAAATATTTTTCCAGCAAATTCAACTTTACCTGCTATGTTACTCTGACCAGCATCCCTGCAAATCTCACTACAAAAAGACGCTAAATAGGCAATCCCCAGTATTTTAAAAACAGTATTTAAATAGACGACATCGATATTAGCCTTATTTGCTAATGTTTGTAAAAACCCCAGAATTATTGTAAGTTTGTTTACCATAAATAAAAATATCAATATTCCTGCTGCTATACTAACTTGAATAGCTAAATCATCTCTTCTACCTTTGAATATAAGCACAATAAATAATGCTATGAAAGCGAATGCAACAACTTTGATTATTTCCATAACACCCTCCTCGATTGACTCTGCGAGTGAATAAAAGTTTTTAATTTTTATCTATTCATCCTAAAATTGAAACAAAGTTTTTACAGAAGTAAACAGTTTGTTTACTAAATTTATCACCATCATAAGAATTATTATTACTCCAGCTAAATTCGCAACTACAGCTATATCATCCTTGCCTCCACTTTTTAAAATCTTGTCAATAATAATAATGAGAATACCTATTGCCCCTATTTTAAACAGTAAACTAACATCTAACACATAAAAACCTCCTCCCTATATTAGTACTATTACAATCATTGCCCCAAAAGAAAACCCTAAACATCTATACATTTTTATATTCTTATTCATATATTCTTCAGATATTGTAATTTGTTTTTTTAAATTTGCTATAGTAAGCAGAAACATACTGTTTTGACCTTGAATATCAGATTCTCCAAGTGTTTTTGATAAATCCAAAATAACATTTATATCATCAGAATTTATATACAATTTATCTTTTGTTAGGTTTATTGCACTATTCATAGCTTCATATACGTTCTCGTATTCGTTGTTAGTTAACAATTCACTTGTTTTATTAAATAGTTCATTTATCGGTTCTTTACTTTTCCTTGCTATACTTTTAAAAGCATCAGGCAAAAGAGCATGTACATAAGTTATCTCATTTTGAAGTTGATAAACAGCTCTTTGAATTTCATTTAGTTGAAAAACCCTATATTTTAACCTTTCGCTGTATATAAATCCAGCTATAGTTGACGCAACTAAGATTACAAGACACCCAACTATTTTAATCATATTACGACCTCCATACATCTATGCCCTTAGTAAAATCATAAATACGTTCTATTGTTCCAATTCCTTTTTTATTACTAAGCACTATCCCCCTCGTAAATACGTAATTATCAACAATATCCTTGAAAATTAATCTTTTATACAAATCTTCAATCCCAAAACCATGAATAGTTGTAATTAAACTAATTCCAGAATTTAATGCCATTAAAATACTTTCCATATCATTTTTAGTACCAATTTCATCACAAACTATCACATCAGGTGACATACTTCTAATCGCCATCATAATTCCTTGACTCTTAGGACAATTATCTAGTACATCAGTACGCACTCCAACGTCCATTTGTGGTATTCCTTTAAAAGAACCAGCTATCTCGGACCGCTCATCAATTATAGAGACGTTCTTTCCTCTAAAACTCATATCTTTATATCCCTGTGATATCTGCCTCGAAATATCTCTAATTAAAGTTGTCTTTCCACATTTAGGAGGAGATATAATTATTGTATTGTATACTGAATTATTATTAATAATATATGGCATAACTTTGTCCGCACATCCAATAATTTCTTTACATGCTCTTATATTTATAGACGAAATGTCTTTAATGGTCTTAATGCTATTATTTTCAATAACACAAATCCCACATAATCCAACTCGGTGTCCGCCTTTTATAGTTATATACCCTTGCCGTATCTCGTCTTCAAAGGCATATATGGAGTAATTGCTTATCCTCTGCATTATGTATTTTAAATCCTCTGGAGTCGCAATATATTCCCAGACTTTTTCTTTACTGCCAATGTGAATAAACAGAGGCTTGTTCACTTTTACTCTAATCTCTTCAAGTTGTTGCAAATTATCAACTTTTTCAAGAATATTTCTAATAGTTTTAGGTAGTATTTCGAATAAATCTTTTGTAACTAACATCTTCTCATCCTCCCATATATAATTTGTATTTCTTTGCCTTACATAATATTCCATATAAATTAAAACATATTATTTAAATTCGGATTCATTCCCATAATATATGTATTAGTTAACAAAAAAAGAACAAAAAAAAAGAACCGATATCGGTTCTTTTAAATAGAAATTTAAACTCTTAACATGTAATCTCCATTTCTAGTATCTATTCTTATAGTTTCACCTTCATTGACGAACATTGGAACTTGAATAATTGCTCCTGTTTCTACAGTAGCTGGTTTTGTTACACTAGAAGATGTATTACCTTTAACACCTGGTTCAGTACTAGTTATAAGTAATTCTACAAAATTTGGAGCCTCCACTGAGAAAGCCTCATCCTTATAAAATTTTATTATAGCAAACATATTTTCTTTTAAGTATTTTATTGCCTCTTCAACTTTTTCGTAGTTAAGTGGTATTTGTTCAAAAGTTTCTTGATCCATGAAGTAGTATAGTCCGTCAGCTGCATATAAATATTGCATTTCTTTTCTTTCTATAACTGCCTCTTGTAATTTTGTAGTAGGATTAAATGTTTTTTCTGTAACCCCTGAGTTTATAACGTTTCTTAACTTAGTTCTAACAAATGCAGCTCCCTTACCCGGTTTTACATGTAAAAAATCTATAACTGTGTAAACTTGTCCACCTTCATCAAATGTTGTTCCTTTTCTTATATCGCCTGCTGAAATCATTAAGTATCCCTCCAAAATTTATAAATAATTCAATTAACCCATTTATATTATAACCTTATTAGGTAAATTAATACCAATCATTACGTTTGCACTCCACTAAATGTAAACATTACAGTGGAACAATGTTATTTTATCAAAACTTAAGGATATTTGCAAATATAAATATATATTATTTGAATAATTTTATGTCTTTATTATAAGTATACCATTTAAAGTGTATATATTTTAATAAAAATCATTAATTAAAATATCAGCTCCCTAAAATTGTAGCAAATATTTCAATTAATCACTTATTCTTTTTAAAATCAATCTCTATATTTGTAATTTCAGTGTCTTTGTTAATAATAATTTTGCTTACATTTAATAAATTTTTGCTTTCAGTTAACTTAACTAATGAACTATATAATAAATTTAAATCCCCTTTGTAATTAACTTCAACATTACATTTTTCATTTTCCATCATATTAATGGACTCTACCTTAAAATTTTTATTTTTGCTTAAACATTCCAAAATATCACTATATCCAAATTTCTGATCGCTTTTCACGTTTTTAGCAGTAATACTACTAATTACTTTATTATCTTTATATGTTACAAATTTATTTTTAACAATTATAAATTCAAAAGATAAAATAGCCATTATCATCATAAGTATAACTAACATCCATTCAGACTGTCGATTTTTATACATTTTATACCTCGCATTTAATATTAAAGGTAAATTTGTCTTTATCTTTAATATTGGGGGTTAATTTTTTTACGTGATATTTATTCTCTATGCAACTTATTACTTTAATATATTCTTCATAATTTTTAACTTCTATATTCATTTCAAAATAATTGTCAGTTATTTTAATATCCTTGTAATTCAAACCATTTTCCTTTAAAAAATTATTTAGTTTTTTATATTTTTCAATAATGATTTTACCCTGCTTTGTTCTAACTTCAATACTGTTCTTTTGAGTACTATCGCTTTCCCCCTCTATACTTCCTGTTTTATTTGTGATATTTAATATAAGCCCTAGCAAAATAATATCTAATATAAAAAATAGCATAATACCCATTTTAATTATCTTCATTTTTGTTTTATTCTTTTTATCAATATACCAATTAGGAATAAATGTATTTTTCTTCATAATTATCTACCCCTTTAATATTATATATTTCAACAATTCTTCTCTCTTTAACTCGTCTAGTATTTGATGAGACAATTGTAAATATTCAAATTTTTTAATATCTGATTCAATATCTAATTGTGATATATTTGAATAATATATTTTTTCGCAGGATTTTGCATAATCGTTATACTGTTCTAAAAATTCATTCATTGATTTTGAAAATTTTGATAAGGCGACTTCCTTAACACTTACACTATTATTAGCTACAATCTCATTATTGTTGCATATTAAATAATATAAATTGCTGTTATAATAAAATACCATTATATAGTTTTTTACATGGATTTTGTTTGCATAAAAGTTTTTAAAACAAAATTGGATTAGGTTTACTTTTTTGAAAGTAACATTATTAATACTATCCTCTAACATATCTAGGTTATTTCCCTTTAAGCAAAAAACTAATATCTGCATATTGATTTTATCCTCTTTAATTAGCTTATAGGTGAATGAGATCTGATCTATATCCTTATAATAATATCTTAATTCATTTTTAATCATATCATGTATTAAATATTTTTTAACTATTGGCAATGTTACCAGTCTTATGTATACTGTTTCGCCTTCAACCAAAACGTATAAATTCTTATTTTTTATATCAATTTGAAACTTTTTTGTATTGGAATCATCCTTATAATATGTACTTTTATTAGAAATATTGTATAACTTATTAAAAATCAAATGTTTAGAAAATTCTATGCTTGAAATTTTCTGCTGCGTAACTTCTAAAAATATATTTTTTCTGAACTTCATTTTCCCCTCCCTTATTTATTATGATATTCAGTCTTTATAAATACCAGCTTAAACTTTTCACCACTATCCTCTAATATAAAATAATCATATCTTTTTTCATTTTTTACATTAGACGTTATAAAAATGAATTCATTAGTTGATCCAGTATGGCTAACATTAGCACCCTCATACTTTACAGTATTACTTAAAGAATCGAACAAAAACTTATTTATTCCCTCCTTCTTTATTTGTACTTTATTTGCATTTATGTACTTAAAAAATAAAGTCATTAAATACTCTTTGTCTCTTTGGTAATTGTTATTTTTTAACACATGTTTTTTATTACTTGTTGAATACTTAACCTCTGACAATTGGACATCAAATATATACATCATAATAGTTAAGCAAACTAGTCCTACTAAAATTGTATAAATTAATATAAATCCTTTTTTAGTTTGCATTTTCTATAACCAAACACCTCTCAATACTTTGGCCATTGTACCAAATTATTTTAATATAAATATTTTTCCCAGATTTTACGGCAACAAAATCTTTCACATTATCTACAATTAAGGCCTTACTAGAACTATCATTAGGTAATTTATACATTGTGCCATATAAAACATATAGATTACTATTTATACATTTTATATACTTTATATCATTTCCATTCGTATTAGTAATTTTGATAATATTTTCCTCAGTTATTACATCTCTTGCCAGATAATTCACTTCTTTTTCTATTATGGCTATTGATTCACTTAAATAATTAAACCCATTATTTTGTACTACACTGCTTTTGTAAGTTTTTACATAAGAGATAAACATGCCCTCTACTACTCCAAGCATTAAAAATACCAAAGCCATAACAATTATTATTTCTACAAGTGTAAATCCTTTTTTAATCATTCATGACAACCTTTATAGAAATTGCACTGTAGCTCTTCTATATCTTTTTTACCAGTGTGTAACAAAAGCTTAACATTATAAACATTTAATTCATCTTTTATTAAGCTTAACTCTATATATGGATTCTGAGTGGAAGCATAATCCGAAAACACCTGCATAACATTAGTTTTAATTTTGTCAAAATTCATATTTTCTTTATTTACAAAGAAATTTTTATTTGTTTTTAACTGTTCTAATTCCTTGAATGTCATTGAGTATATAATATTATTTTTTATAGCTTCCATTATAATCACATCATTATTTATATTTTTAATATCTTTTTTCATGTTAATGCAAGCTTTATCAAATGACATCATACAAATGAAAATGATGGAAAATACACCAAGGCTGCATAATACCTCAATTAATGTAAATCCCTTTTTACTTAATGATTTTGACATATGCTGTACCTACTCTCATTGTTATTCTATGTTCTATTAAATTGTTATCATTTAAAATTATTGTACATGAATCATTACTATAACCCTTGTCGTCACTTACAATATCATTATCACTTCTCCTCCCTATAACCTCATATAATTTTATTTTATTAAATAATGATAATTTGTTAATCTCTGTCGTACCATCGTGTAACTTTATTTCATTCCTTAATACATCAAAAGTTATAATTCCACTGCAAGAATTCTCTCTGCAATACATTTTCGAATTATTAATAAAACTTACTATAGCATTGCAAGAATAATCTGCATCCACTTTGTTTTTTATTGTATTGTAATATCTAACAGACACAACGCTAGCTCCTCCAATTATACCCATAATAGACAATACTAAAATGATCTCAATTAATGTGAACCCTCTACGCATAAATTTTCCTCTCACGTTCCCCAAAATTATCTCCACAAAGCTGCAACCTTAATATCATTACAACTTACCTGCAGAGTCCATAACATTTAGCATCGGCAGCATAGCTGCTAATATGATTATTCCAATCATAAGTCCCAAAAGTATTATTAAAATTGGTTCTAGTAATACTGTCGCCTTATCTACATTTTCCTGAGCATCCTCATAAAAGATATCTGCGGCAGTTAAAAACATTCCATCTAAAGTGCCTGTTTCCTCCCCAATTCTTATCATAGCAACAAAAAATTGTGGAAATAAATTCATTGCATTTATTGAGCTTGATAAATCTTCCCCTTTTTCTATACCATTAAAAACCATTTTAAGTTTTAATTTAAAATACCTATCCTCTATAACATCATTGATTATTTCAAATGCTCTAATTAACCCAACGCCACTACTTAGTAGTATATTAAGTCCTCTAGAAAACTTTGTGTATATAATTTTCCTATACACCGGTCCTAATATTGGGCACATAAATAGAAATTTACCAAAAATAATCTTTCCTCTTTCAGTTTTAAAATATTCTAATAAAATAAAACCTACACTTGAAATTGCAAGTAAAATCAATAATAAATTGTGCTGAAGAAAACTACTTGTTCCTAGAACTATTTGTGTTATTAGTGGGATTTCTGCATCAAGAGAATTAAGATTTGTAATAAATACGGGAATTACCTTTATCATCAGAAACATGGATACAATCATTGATGTTACGAATACCATAAATGGGTAAATCATGGCGTTAGTAAATCTTTTTAACAGCTTATGCTCTTTTTCATAGTACTCAGCTAATTCTTCTAAAATTATATCGAGTCTACCGCTCTCCTCACCCAAATAAATCATATTTATCATAAACCTTGGATATACATTTATAGTTTTTTTCATACTCTCATGGAGTGAATTACCCTTTTGTACATTTTCGCAAATATCAATTAGACTCTTCTTTATTGACTTATGCGTCATTTGCTCATTAAGCAAATTAAGAATGTCACATATTGAAATACCAGCTTTAATACATAAAGAAAATTGTTTGCAAAACATTGATATTGTTTTCAAACTAGGTTTACTTGAAATTTCACCTATATTTTTTACGCTTCTAATTTTCATTAAATATACTTTTTTTTCACGTAATCTTAAAGCTAATTCTTCAATACTATCACTTTGCGCACTCCCCTTTATTAAAACTCCATTTGATGTTTTAGCAACATATTTATATCTCATGTTATATTCACCTATTACCCGTCATTTTTAATTTGTTTAGATATACCTTATTTAAAATTATAGCTGTAAGTAGCACTTACAAATTCTTCTATTGATGTTATCCCATTAATCACTAAAGTTTTACAGCTATCCTTAAGTGAACTGGACTTATTTTCATTGCAATATTTCCAAAGTTCATCGCTTATTCCACTTCTTACTATAATTGATCTATGATTACTATCCATTTCTAGCAACTCATATATTACAGTTCTCCCTTTATATCCAGTTTCACAACACTTATTGCATCCTACTGCACTATATGTTTTCTGACCTCTCTTAAATCCTAAATGTTCAAATTCCTCATTCATAACTTTATATTCCGCCTTACAATAAGGACATAGCTTTCTCACTAACCTCTGAGCTAATACTACAACTAATGAATCCGCAACTAAATATGATGGAATACCCATGTCTATTAACCTTGATATGGTCGCCATCGCGCCATTTGTATGAAGTGTCGACAGTACTAGATGTCCAGTTATTGAAGCCCTAACAGCTATTTTCGCTGTCTCCTCGTCTCTTATCTCCCCAATCATTATTAAGTCAGGATCCTGCCTTAAAATGCTCCTAAGCCCTATTGAAAAAGTTAAGCCTGCCTTGTTGTTTACGTTTACTTGATTAATTCCAGGCATATTATATTCTATTGGATCCTCTATTGTAACTATATTCTTAGTTTTACTATTAATTTCATTTAGTAGTGCATATAATGTTGTTGATTTTCCACTTCCTGTAGGTCCTGCTACTATTATCATTCCATGAGAAAGTTTTAATACACTTTTTAAAAGAAGAACCTTCTCCTTGCTAAAACCTAATGAGTCCAAATTAATAAATCTTTCTACTTTGTATAAAACCCTTATAACTAACTTCTCGCCATACATTGTAGGCAATGAAGATACCCTAAAGTCATAATCTATACCATCTATATTTTCTGTCATCTTCCCATCTAGCGGAGTTAATTTTGTAGCTATATCCATATTCGCCATTATCTTTAATCTTGTACATAAGGATTTATATACATTTTTCGGAATTTTATTTATTTCATTTAATATGCCATCTACTCTCATGCGAATTAAAGCGAAATCCTTAAAAGGCTCTAGATGAATATCACTAGCCTCTACATTTATGGCCCTTTTTAACAAAGAGTTCGTTATCCTTATAACCGGTGCATTCTGAGCCCCGAATGTAGAAGACTTCGCTTCATTATTTTGTTTGCCTTCCAAAATATATTCTTTTTTCATTTCTTCAACTGCAACATCTACAATTTGTTTTGCATAACAATTCTCAATGGCCTCTGCAATATGGCTAGTCAGATCGAAAAATACCTTAATCTTTTTATTTGTTATAAATCTTAGTTCATCAATAACTGTTATCTCGAATGGATTTGAAAAGGCAACATATACCTCATTGTTATTATCATAAAATGGGATTAAACTGTACCTAGTAGCGACCTCCTTTGATATTAAGTTAAAGACTTCATCCTTTATACATGTAGAATCTAAATCAATATAAGATATTCCAAAATTAATCTCTATTATCGAAATAACTTCCTTTAGGTCTATTTTTGTGTCATTCATAATAATTTGCTCTTCGCTGCACCTATTTAAGAGGGAAACTTCCTTTACTTCATTGTATTTCCTTGTGGTAATCAGTTTTTTATCTAATAATATTTGGAGCAAATTTTTTTTCATGGTATTTTACCTCTCCTGATACGTAAAATTTATAAATGTTATTCTGTTTGTAATCATTGTCAATTTTAGAAATTTTATTCACTTATTCAGAAATAATTTCCATAAAAAAACAACTGTACTATTATTACATAGACAGTTGCATATAAATTAACTTATTAAAAATTGTCCTTTAAAAACAGTTTCTGCGGGTCCTTCCATTAAAACCTCACCTTTAACAATTTCTATATTAAGTATTCCACCTGGAACTTGCACTTCGACTTTCCCCTCTGTATATCCTAGTCTATTTGCTGCTACCACTGTCGCACAACTACCAGTACCACACGCAAGAGTCGGCCCTGCACCCCTTTCCCACGTCTTAACTCTTATCATGTTTTTGTTCACTACTTCACAAAAGTTTACATTTGTTTTCTGAGGAAATAGACAGTTATTTTCAATAACTTTCCCCTCGCAAACTTCATAATCTTCAAGTTTGCCGAAAACAATAGTATGTGGAACCCCCATAAGTAATGACGTAATATAATAGTCCTTATTATTAGTATCTAACTTCTTATTTATTATTTCAATAGATGATAAAGCTGGAATGCTTATAGGATTAAAATTATATTTCCCCATATTTATAGTAACACCTTTAAAATCGCCATCGTAAGCACAAATACTTGCAATTTTTACTCCATCACCAGTCTCAATTTTTATATTTTCGCCTAATACGTATTTTTTTTCATATATATATTTAGCGAAGCACCTAATACCATTTCCACACATAGAAGCATAAGAACCATCAGCATTTATAATTATCATCTGAATATCTGCTATAGTACTTTTTCTAACCACTAAAATTCCATCAGCACCTATTCCATAATGCCTATCACAAAGTTTTTTAGCAAGTACCCCTAGATCATTATATTTTTCCTCTAAATCTTCAATAACAATAAAATCATTTCCTGTTCCCTGCATTTTAGTAAAATTTATAATTTCCATATAATTCCTCCTTTTTACATTCGTATACCGTGACTTTTCATTAATTTTCTTTAATGGTATACTATTATTAGTAATATATCTCACATTCCGCTGAATACATAAAGATTACCTAAAAGATAATATATTATATATAATAGTATATAATATAATGTATTATTTACAAAGCATAAATAATATTTATAATGATAAAACAAACTGAAAGGATGATATATATGGCATTGGATGGAATTTTTTTATCTAGCCTCATTGAGGAAATAAAAGATGTAATCATAGATTGTAGAGTTGACAAAGTAAACCAACCAGAGAAAGATCAAATCATACTAAGTTTCAAGAAAAACAGAAAAATACATAAGTTGCTAATAAGTTCAGGCGCCAATTATCCTAGAATTCACTTTACAGACTTTAACCTAGAAAACCCAAAACAAGCCCCTATATTTTGTATGGTTCTAAGAAAATATTTAAATACAGCCACTGTCTTAGATGTTAGACAACTAAATTCGGATAGGTTACTAGTTATTGACTTTAAGAGCAGTGATGAATTAGGCTTTGATAGTATGTATTCATTAATAATTGAAATAATGGGTAGACATAGTAATATAAGCCTCGTTCGTACGAGAGATAATATAATTATGGATAGCATTAAACATGTTGGCGCAGATGTCAACAGTTTCCGTGTTTTATATACCGGCGTTGAATACATCTATCCACCAGCTTCCACAAAATTAGATGCTTTTAATTTTGAATATGATGAATTCTATAAGTATATAACTACAAAGGATATACAGTTTACTGAGAAATTTTTCACAGGTACTTTCACAGGCGTAAGCTCAAACCTTTCCTCCGAACTTGTGTATAGATACCTCACTAAAAATGCAGATTTTAACTTAAAAAACGCTAAAAATATATATGATTTCACAACAGCCATTTTTAAAAACATACATGAAAATAAATTTTTAGCAGCCTATTCTAAGAAAGGTGTCCTTAAAGATTTTCACTCTGTTGAGCTTACCTCATTAAAAGATTGCGAGCTAGAACAATATGATTCACCCTCTAAACTTATAGAGACTTTTTATTTTCGTAAAGATAAACATGATAGGTTAAACGCTAAAAGTTCTAACCTTCAAAAAATAATTAATACCAACATTAGTCGTTGTGACAAGAAAATGAGAATACTTAACGCAACTTTGAAAGATTGTTCCACTAAAGGTACTTATAAATTACACGGCGAACTCCTAACTGCAAATATATACTCACTTAAAAAGGGCGATAAATTTGCAAATCTTATGAATTATTACAGCGACAATGGTGAATATATTAAAATCAAACTTGATGAACATAAAACTCCATCACAAAATGTCCAATACTATTACAAAAAATATAATAAATTTAAAATAGGCGAGGAAATGGCCTTAATTCAAATGGCTCTTACCGAAAATGAATTAAAATATCTTCATTCCGTGCTCACTAATATATTAAATGTAGATAATTATAGTGGAATAGAAGATATTAAAAATGAACTAGTAGAAACTGAATATATTAAAATAAAAAAACACGGTAAAACTAAAAAAGTAAAACCAACCAAACCAAGACACTTCATATCAAGTGATGGGATTGATATTTATGTTGGTAGAAATAATATTCAAAATGATCTTTTAACATTAAAGTTTGCCAATAAAAATGATATGTGGCTCCACACAAAGGATATACCTGGTTCTCATGTTATTATTAAAAACATTGGTGATATCCCAGCAAATACTCTACTTGAAGCTGTGAACTTATCAGCATTTTATAGTAAGTCCCAGAATTCATCTAGTGTACCAGTGGATTATACGCAAGTTAGAAATGTAAAGAAACCTTCAGGAGCAAAACCTGGAATGGTTATTTACACGACAAATAAAACCATATATGTAACTCCTGTTGAAAGTACTCTAAAACGAATAGAATAGAATAGAAAAAGTATATATTACTATTATGCAATTTCCTTAATATATATCTAAAAGCAATGGCTGATAAACAGATAATAGACTCCAATAATCACCACAAAAAAATCTTTTAGCCGGTAGGCTGCGTATGTAGTAACTAACATCGATTGATGTTGGTTACTACATTCAAAATATCCATATGCACCTAATATATTAAAACCTATATCAAATATAATGATATGGGTTTCCTTACTATGTTATATAAGAAAGATTTGAAGAGACTATTTGTCTTATAAAGTCGATAATTTTAAAATAAACCTTTATTTTCAATTTCTACTATCCATGTAAAATTTACTATATGCTCACTATGAATCTTACAACCTAACAATCTAATATATTTTTCTAATTCTACTATATTAGTATAGTGTTTATTTTCAATTACACTCGATAAATCCTCTCTACCTTTACTGCATAGGTTCTTTATGCATTTTTTTCTTTCATTATCATCGGCAAACATAAAATCTACAATAATAATTTTACCATCATTTTTTAAATATCCTAACATGTACTTAATTGCTTCTTTCTTTTCATTATCATTTAAGCTATGGAAAGCATATGTTGTTACAACAACATCAACATCGTTTTTTCTATAAGGCTCATCTAGGAAATTTCCTAATTTAAATTTCATCTTATTATATTTATTTTTAGCAAATAGGATCATTTCCATGCTTTGGTCAATTCCTGTTATATCCATTCTCTCACTTAATTCACCGCATAGATTACCTGTTCCACAGCCTATGTCAATAACACTTACAGCCTTATATTTAATTATCCTACTTCTTATATCAAATAAAATCTCATCATACTTTTCAAATAACCCTAATTCATCATTTGATTGATCTCTAACCATTTCTTGAAATTTCGTTGCCCTATTATTAAATCCCAAACTACTTATACCTCCATTTTCAAGTATATATTACTTTATTAATCTTTCCATTGTATTCTCCATGCTTTCTACAATAGCAAATCTACCATTAAATATATTATAGTTATAATGCTCATATAAATCCTTTGCTAATATATTTCCATTATCAAATGTTGTATTTGTTTTCTCTGGAATAATTACCTTAAACCCATATTCAAATGCAACTTTACAAGTAGTATCAAAGCAATATTCCGTTTGCATACCTGTAATAATTAATTGTTTTACTCCCTTATTATCTAAATACTTTTTTAAAATCGTCTCCTTAAAAGCAGAATTATAATTTTTAGTTATTACTTTTTCATTTACATTTGGAGTTATTTCTCCGTATATCTTCCATCCTTCTGAATTAGGCTCTAATTCATCCCCGACTTTATCATTATGTTGAATATAAATCACCTCTACATTGCCTTCTCTACATGTTTTAACTAATTTTTTTATATTACTTATAACCTCTTTCACTGCAAAAGGTTTTGCTAATACTAATGCATTTTGAAAATCTATAACTAATAGTGCTATTTTTTCCATTTCTCTATTTCCCCCTGTAAATTTAATTTTAAGCCTGTTATAAAATACGAGTATTATATAACATATTTAAATATTTATTCTACAGATATCTCTATAATCCTCTAAAATATTATTTAAAATACAAAATCCAATTCTTCTCCATTTTGAGGTATAAGCACCTTAGTATTAATATTATTGGTATTACTATAATTACTTAAATCTTTTCTTGATAGTCTGCAATGGTTCCATGCTTCCATGTGTACAGCAACAACCTTTAAATTTGAATATCTAAGACATAATGCATATATATCTTGAGTTGTCATAGTAATAGGCTCTCCATGATCAAATTGTGCTCCACCACAATTGCAAACAACAATATCAGGCTTGAATTTATCTATTGAATCTTCAACTTCTTTACACCAGACTGTATCTCCTGCTATATAAACAGTAGGTTCTCCACAGCAGGTCATAACAAACCCTGATACTGGTGCCATTTCTATAGCAAGTTCATCATGTCCATGCTTTCCATTTGTACGATTAAAAACAATATCATTCCAACTAAAAGTAGTATTAATAGGATGCACATCATTAAATCCATAGGATTGTAATTTTGTTTCATCCTCAGCTTGGCAAAATACAGGGATGTTTTTAGGAAGTAATTTTGCTGCTACCTCGTCGAAGTGATCTCTATGAGTATGTGTAACAATTATAGCGTCACAATTAGTAATGTTATCAATATCTATAGGCAATGCAACTAATGGATTATAGTTTTGGTTTGGCACATTTTCAATAGGAACCATAGAGCCTGCCTCACTTAATACAGGGTCTACAAGTATTCTTTTATTATTTACTGATACTATTAAGGTGGCATGACGAATTAATTGAATTTTCAATGTATATCCCTCCAATTCTTTATGATATACTTATTATATAATAGATATTACTTGATTAGATAAATTATAAGAGTCGAAATGATCCCATCATGAAAGGATTTGTGTAATTATGCTTGACCAAACAGACATTCAAATTTTAAGTCTTCTTACAAAAAATTCACGAATGCAATGGCAAGAAATTGGTGAAGAAGTTCATTTAACTGGACAAGCAGTTAAAAACAGAATAAGCAAAATGGAAAAATCAGGTGTTATTAAAGGTTATACTGTAAATATGAATTCTGAAATGCTCGGTAAAAATCTAACCGCTTTTATAACTATTTTTATGAAAACAACTGACCATTTATCATTTAAAAAATATATAAATAATAATTCATTAGTAACCGAGGCTCACAGAATAAGCGGAGATGGCTGCTATATACTAAAATTAACAGCCTCTACTCAAGCTGAAATTGTAGACTTCTTAGATGAAATTTTAAAATATGGAAATTATAAATTAAATTTATCGATACAAAATATAAAATAGAAATATTGCGACTTATTTTTATCAAGATATATAACTATATTTCTAATTCATTCACCAAAATATAAACCAAAAGATAAGACAAGGGAATGTATTATACATACCTCCCTTGTCTTATCTTAGTGAATTCGGAAACCCTTAATGCCCCCGTATATATATCCTGGATTTAGATATACTTAAACCACGTTTTTCTACTACTGGCAAACCTTCAAATCAACAACCTGAGATATTTCGTTCTTTTATTTTAATGTCTGAACTCCATTTTAACAGCATTTCAAAGTGGATAGAATTTCTCAAAGCTACCCCACATTTCATCTTATGCCGTAGGCGTTTCACCCATTAATATACCTGGTGTATGTAGTCATTATGATTTTATCACTAGGTTATGGGACTTGTATTAATAATGGTGAAAGGTCCCTACGGGATTAAATTTTCAAAGTTTAACTTTATATCTATTTTAGAAAAATTAGCTTTACAAGTGGCTTACTTTAAATAACTACCACCGTTTTTTCATATAAATACATTCTATGAGTTAGCCTTGTTAAATTAGCGATTAGTTTCCGAATTCACTTTATCTTTATTGAAAATTCACAAAATCCTTTAGCGACTCCTTGTCCCTTGACCTTCCGCAGCACATACATAATATTATGACTTTCTGCGGAAGTGACTTGAAATAAGAAGAGCAGAAAAAATTGAAATTCAATTTAGAAATTCTTGTTTTGTAAATGGAAAATTCACAGAACTCTTTAAACAGCGGGATAGTTAGTCTCTATCCTTTAATCTTCTACAGAGACATACATAGAAGTATAATTAGTCTCCAAAGTTGCTTTCAATAAGTAGCGAAAGAACATTGAAATTTAAATTATAAATTCTTCTTTTTCCAATATAAAATTCTCGTAAGCCTGCTAGGACGGCAGGCTAGCGAACCTGAGCCAGGAAGGCGAATGTGAGTACATAACAATTAATAATTGTTATGCGCCCCAGCGAACTACCCAGAGGCTGAGAAATTTATATTTGAAAAAGATTAGAATTTATTAATTAAATCTCACGTTCCGAGTTCTTATTGTAAGTAACGTCAAGGAGAATTTTAACACTGCTATATCCCTAATCTTCCTTCTTTTTCCTAGGTATTTCTTTTATATATTGATAATAGTAACATAACAATCTTCCATTATACAATTTTCTATTTTTATCGGCTTTCTTTCCAAAATCCTTTTGAAAATCACGATTAGCTGTTATAACAAAACAAGACCATTCATTTAAGCTTGAATACATAACACCAAGATCAATATGAAGTCTCTTTACTTCCTCAACCTCGCCCAATCTTTCTCCATATGGTGGATTTGTTATTATAACTCCATACTTTTGCCTTGAAGCAAACTCTTGCATTGGTATTTTCTGAAATTTTATAAATTCCTTAACACCAGCTTTTTCTGCATTATCTATTGCTGTCTTAATTAATCTTCCATCTATATCTGAAGCTAGTATTTCAACTGGATTAGGGTTTATAGTTCGTTTTGCACCTACGCGTACTTGCTCCCAAACGTCCTTATCCATACTTGGCCAAGTCTCAGATACAAATTCTCTATTAACCCCTGGTGCCATATTTTTTGCTATAAGCGCTGCTTCTATTGCGATGGTTCCTGAACCGCAAAGTGGATCAGCAAGTACTCTCGTACTATCCCATTTACTTATTAAAACAAGGGCAGCAGCTAATGTCTCCTTGAGTGGTGCCTCACCAGCATATTCTCTATACCCTCTCTTATGTAATCCCACACCTGAAGTATCTATTGATAAAGTTACAACATCTCTTAAAACTGAAACCTCGATCTTATAGACAGGTCCCTCTTCTGTAAACCACTCTTTATCATATTTTTTCTTCATAGATTCTACTACTGCCTTTTTTACTATACTCTGACAATCTGGAACACTATGTAGTTGTGATTTTACAGATTTACCTACAATATGCATTTTCCCATCTTCTGGTATTAAATTACCCCATTCAACAGCTTTTGTACCTTGAAATAATTCCTCAAAAGACAATGCATTAAATTCAGCCATTTTTATAAAAAGTCTTTCTGCAGTTCTTAGCCAAATATTGCATATAGCAATATCCATTTCATCTCCTTCAAACATGACTCTTCCATTTTCAACTATTAAATCCTCGTACCCTAGTGCCTTTAGTTCTTTAGCTGTAACTGCTTCTAAACCAAAGGTTGTAGTGGCTATTAAAGTATATGTCATATATTATCTCTCCCATTTCTTCTTTTCCTTAGGAATATTTAAATAAATAGTATACTAAGTTTTTATTTATTTGAAAATCCCTTTTAACTTGTATCACTCATATAATAATATCTCTATTTGCTATTATTGTCTATAATTTTTAAATTAGGCGTCCTTTTGAAAAACAAAAGTGCCAGAACTAGTCTGACACTACATATTATGATTTTTTAAGACTTTATTAATTCTCCCCTGACTTGCTTGTTTGAGGTAAAACTAAATTTAATACTATACCCACTAAAGTTGCAAGTGCAACACCTGCAATTTGCACCTCTGCACCTGCTAAGTGGAAATTAATGCCACCTCCGCCTACTCCTAAAACTATTATCACTGAAGAGATAATAAGATTTCTCTTTTTACTAAAATCAACTTTATCCTCAACAAAAATTCTAAAACCAGATGATGCAATTATTCCAAATAACATTACACTTACTCCACCAATTACAGGTAATGGGATATTTCCTATAACTACTGACACAGGTCCTATAAATGATAATACAATTGCAATAATTGCAGCTCCACCAATTACCCAAACACTATAAACCTTTGTGATTGCCATAACTCCTATGTTCTCACCGTAAGTCGTATTAGGAGGGCCTCCAACAAATCCTGCAAACATTGTAGCAATACCATCTCCAAGTATTGATCTATGAAGTCCTGGATCTTTTGTGAAATCTCTGCCGCAAACATTACTTGTAACATACACATGTCCAATATGTTCAGCAAGTGTTACGAAAGCTATTGGAGCCATAAGCATAATAGCATTTATGTTAAATGTGGGCAAAACAAAACTTGGCAATCTAATAAATTTTGCTGATGATATTTCCTTTAGAACTTCATGAGGAATTACACCCAATAATATTGATAGTATATATCCAACTACCATTGCAATTAAAATAGGTACTACCCCGAAAAAGCCCTTGAAATACATAGTACCCACTATTGCTACGCCTAAAGTTGTCATTGATATAAATATCCATGTGGCTCTAGCTACACCTTTAAGCCCAGGATCTGTAAATGTTGAATTTAAACCTGACCAATTTATTGCGCCACTTGCGAGGCTTAGCCCTATTACAATTACAACAGAAGCTACAACAACTGGTGGTAACATTCTATCTAACCATTTAATACCAATAAGTTTAATAATTAAAGCCACAATTACATATACAAGCCCTGCAGCAATAATTCCAGATAGCATTGAACTTTGTCCATATGCCTTTGTAGCAACACCCATAGGTCCTATAAAAGCAAATGATGAACCTACATATGCCGGAAGCCTAGCTTTTGTACATAATATATATAATAGCGTTCCCACACCACTACAAAATAGCGCAATTGAGGGACTAAGACCTGTAAGCATTGGTACAAGTATAGTTGCCCCCACCATAGCAAATAAGTGTTGTAAACTTAATGGGATAGTCTTTAAAATAGGTAACTTTTCATCAACATCTATAAAATTTTTCATTAGTTAGTTCCTCCCTTTAGTCTCGCCGGACTATATTAAAAGATCAGTCATCACCTGAGGTGCCGCTTGTTTATTTAAGCTACAGTTCGTATATACTCACTGAATCATTTTCATCAGTTTCTAAAAGTTCAACGGAAATCATCTCTTTACTCGAAGTAGGTATATTTTTACCTACATAATCTGCTCTTATAGGTAGCTCCCTATGCCCTCTATCTACTAAAACAGCTAATTGTATCATTTGGGGTCTACCATTATCTATTATGGCATCTATTGCAGCTCTAGCCGTCCTTCCAGTATAAAGTACATCATCTACTAAAATTACTTTCTTCCCTCTTACATCTATGCCCAAATTCACATTATTTAATACTGGCTGGTCATCTAAAGTGGTAAGATCGTCTCTATATAATGTAATGTCAACAGAACTTACTGGAACTTTAACTCCCTCAAACTCTTCTATTAAAAAAGCAATTCTTTGTGCAATTGGTACTCCACGTCTCTTTATTCCAACTAGTATAATGTTTTCTGTACCCTTGTTTTTTTCAGTAATCTCATGTGCAACTCTTGTTAATGTACGATTTATAGCTTTTTCATCTAATAACACTGACTTAAATTCCATAATTTCGCCCCCTATCAAATGTATATTTATACGGAATTAGTATAAAAAAAAGCCCTTACCAAAAGGTAAAGGCATACTATACTTGTATAATAGTATTACTATCTTTATCCTTATGCTCTCTCTGGAACATTTAAAGGGATAGATATTATATTAAAAAAACAATACACATAATATGTGATATTGCACTTCCAATATAATATCACATGTCATATACTATTTCAACTATTTCTTAACTTAGTTATTAACTTTTCAAAATAAGTTGGGATTGGTGAATCAAATTCCATATATTTATTAGTAGTTGGATGTATAAATCCAAGCCTTTTTGCATGCAGAACCTGACCTTTTAAATTAAACTTCTGCTTTTTGAACCCATATATCAAGTCACCAACTAAAGGATGCCCTATCTTTGCCATATGTACTCTTATTTGATGAGTTCGCCCTGTTTCTAAATTACATTCTACTAACGTATAACCCTCAAATCTTTCAATTACTTTATAATGAGTTACTGCTTTTTTTCCACTCTCAACTATCGCCATTTTTATCCTATCTTTTGAATGTCTTCCGATAGGCGCATCAACCATGCCTTCATCATCTTTAATAAGACCTTCTACAAGTGCTAAATAACTTCTTGTCATTGAATGATCTTTAAGCTGAGCTGCAAGAGAGTTATGTGCATTATCATTTTTAGCTACCACTAAGGCCCCAGATGTATCCTTATCGATTCTATGCACTATGCCTGGTCTAAGAACACCATTTATACCTGATAGGTCTGTACAATGATTTAAGAGTGCATTAACCAATGTCCCTGAATAATTTCCTGGTGCCGGGTGAACCACCATGTCTTGAGGTTTATTAATCACAATTACATCGCTATCTTCATATATAACGTCCAAAGGTATATCTTCTGCTTTTACGTTTAACTCGACAGGATCTGGAATAGATAAATCTATTGTATCGTTTAATTTTAATTTAAAATTACTTTTTCGACATTTTCCATTAACAGTAGCATTTTCTTTTTCTATTATTCCTTGAATGTATGACCTTGATTTATCCTCAAATTCATTAGCAATAAATACATCAAGCCTCATACCAACCGAGTTTTCTTCAACTTTAAAATCATAATTTTCCATCTATACCTCTTCCTTTACTATTGAAATTGCCAAAACCAATGTTCCTACAACGACTAACGTATCTGCTACGTTAAATGTTGGAAAAGAGTAAACCTCTTTATAATGAATTAAAATAAAATCTACTACATACTTATAAAATATTCTATCATATAAATTTCCAAGTGCTCCACTTATAATGAGCGCAAAACTTATTCTAAGAAATTTTGATTTTGGCTTATACTTAATAATATAATATATCATGCCCGATATAACAAGTAATGTAACTAATGCAAGCAATATTAATTTGTTCTGAAGTATTCCAAAAGCAGCTCCCCTATTCTCTAAATATTCCAATTTAAAGAAATCTTTAATTAATATAACTCCATTATTATCTTTCAATGCAGTGAGTGCCCAAACCTTAGTTAATCTGTCCAACGCCAGGCCTAAAAAAATAATTAAAACTTCCATACCCTTCCCCCTAATAATACAAAAGAAAGTATATATTGCTCTAAATTTATTCTTTTAAAATTATAAGCAATACATACTCTTTTATTTTTTCTAATTAGATATACTGTTAATCTGGTAGCTGATTTTTATATTGTTGATTACTTATTTTCTCTACAGGTTCAACATAACCATCCTCATCATCAAATTCGATTATATCATCTAATTTATTATTAAAACGTTCTACGTCCTGATAAGTATCTTCTTCATCAACACCTACATCGCCTTTATTGCTATATTTAAAAAATGATCCAAGTATATCTTCCTCAACACATCTATTGTTTTGCTCTGCTGGTTTTTTATTACCACTAGATTTTTCACATGACACACAATTAGTAGCATATGGTATAAATTCTAATCTTTCTGGATCAATATCAACTCCACAACTTTTGCATTTTCCATAAGTATGGTCATCAATGCTCTTTAAAGCATCTTCAATTTTATTTAATACCGATATCTCATTTCCTTTTAACGCAATTCCCTTTTCCTTATCAGACACTTCGGTGGCAACATCAGATGGATGATTGTCATAAAACGACAATTCAGTTGCCATTTCACTATTAGAATCTATAACCCCATTCTGTCTCATTAATTTAATAAGATCAAGTACCCGTGACTGTTCATTTACCAATTTCTTTTTAAAATATTGTATTTTATTCTTTTCCATGATAACAACTCCTCTAGTTTTAATATAGTAGTAATATTAAAAAACTAAAACTTCTATATGATTATGTTTTCTCATGGGAAGAATTTTATTACACTTATTTAATAATATTTATATTTTTGCACTTATAAGGATTGATTTCTAGATTAGTTTCAACATATTATTTAAAATGTTTGTAGAATTTTCAACTGCAATATCTTTGAATTTTTCATATTCCATTTGAGCCCCGTTACTTGCATTGTCGGATATAGATCTAATAACAATAAATGGGGTTTCATTTAAATAACATACCTGAGCAATGCTTGCCCCTTCCATTTCACATGCCAAACATTCAAATTCAGAATTTAACCACTTTATCTTATCAATGTTTGCAATAAATTGGTCACCTGACACGATTCTTCCGGTAAAATGATTATGTCCTTTTATATTTTTACATGATTCTTCTGCAAATTTGATTAAAGAAACATCACATTTAAAATCAAAAGTGTCTAACCTTGGAATTTGTCCTATCTTATCACCAAATATAGTTGTATCTATATCATGTTGTACTAAATTATTTGCGATAACAATGTCTCCTGGATATATGTTATCCACCGTTCCGCCTGCAATACCAACATTTATAATATAATCAACATTAAAATCATCAATTAATATTTGAGCACAAATTGCTGCATTAACTTTACCTATACCACTAGTTACTACAACAACATTTTTATTATGTAAATTTCCAAGACTAAATTCCATTTTAGCCTTCACTTCTTTCCGCTTAAACTCCATATCCCTAATTAAAAATTGAACCTCTTCCTGCATTGCTCCAATAATACCTATATTCATTTTTATATTCCTCCTTATTTTATCCCAATTTATACATTAAATATTTGTTACATAAAAAATCTCACCCAATGAGTGAGATTTTTTATGTTTTTACCCTTTGGCAAAAAAACTTTTTATTTGTTCCATCTCACCATTTTCATGAAAATCTTTTTCCTCAATATTTTTGAGTGTTAAATTAGAACATTCAGAATCAATCGCAGCTTCATCATCTACTCTATCATCATGAGTAACATTTCCTATGTTATAATTTTTAAGGTAGTCGTTTTCGAGTCCTTCAAACATCTCAAGCTGACAATTCATGAAACTTCTGAATTTAGTCCTAAATTTTGCAAATTCCTGCTTAACTTTTTCATATTCATCATTTACGTTAAGTACATCATCATGAGCCTTATTTAGCATCCTTTGGGAAGTGTCATTTGCATTTCTAATAATCAATTCAGCTTCCTTTTGAGCAGAAACCCTTGCTTGTTCTGCTGCATTTTGGGCTAATACTAAAGTATTTTGAATTGTTGCTTCTATCTTAACATGATGATCTAACTTTTCTTCTAAAAAACTTATCTTCTCTTTAAGCGTAGAATTTTCTTTATATGCCATTTCATATTCATCAGATACTGTTTCTAAAAAATCATCAACCTCTTCTGAGCTGTATCCTCTTATGACCTTTTTAAATTCTTTATTGTTAATATCCATAGATGTTATTCTCATTCTTTCTCCCCCTATGCCTATATGTACTTCTTTATTACAACTTTCAAGCGACCCTTTTGCGTATTTCCTACAACCTCTACCAGCTTAAATTTTCCATATCCTCTAATTGTTAATGTATCATTGTTTTCAATTACTTTATCTTTCTTTAAACAATTAAAATAATTAACTAGTATTTTGCCTGAAGATATTAGTTCAACTGAACTATTTCTAGAAATATTACATACAGCTGAAACTAAACCATCTAACCTAAATGACGTAGTTATAATAACTTTTTCCTCGAATTTTCTTTCTGGAAGAGCCTGTGATATATAATCATACTCAGTGACGTCGCAAGGACAATTCTTTATTGTATTTAAATTATTAATTATAAAATCACTAATATCACTGCAAACCGGTGCATAACATACAGAATCTTGAATTATTAAATCACCCAATTTTTCTCTTTTTATGCCTAGTGACATTATTGCACCTAAATAATCCTTATGATCAACCTTCGCAAATTTAGATTTATTTTTTATTTTAAGTAAAACTATAGGATACTCTATATGTGTATCACCGGTCGAAAATGATAACATTCTCCTATCTGCATCTTTAAATATTCCATTTGTAAATGGTTTTATTTCATAATCTTCACTTATAGCCAGAATTTGATGCCATATAGCTGGAGGTAAAAAATCATTAGTAAATATAATTTGATTTGTCTTTTCAGCTATTTGTATTTTATTAAATATGTTAGAAATTAAATTCTTATCTTCACAATTTATACTATTTAAAAAATGTTTTTTATCCATCTGCATTTACCCTTATAATAATAGTGTAAATAAAAAATACACAATTTGTTTTAAGATCATTATAATACCAAGCGCTATTATTGGAGAAAAATCTATCATCATATTGCCAAAATATCTATCTTGAATCTTTCTACCAGGTTCTAATAAAGGATTAGTTATTTTATGTAAAATTTCAATATATTGATTTGACCGCCCAGCATAAAACCAAGACAAAGCCACTTCAATAATAATTGCATACTCTAGCACCTTAAAAAACATATTAATTACATTATACAAATACAAATTTTATACCCTCCTGAATTTTCTAAATATAGACAACAATATTTTATTGTGTCCTAAAAATCTCTTTAATACACATTTTTACTTATTCCAATTAAAAATTCCCTTTGAACTTAGTTCAGTTTTCAATTCATTATTAACTTCTATATTTGATGGAGAAATTAAATATACTCCTTTTTCTACCTGCTGAAGATCCCCACCTAAAGCGTAACATACTCCACCGACAAAATCTAATAATCTTTGGCCAGTTTTTGGTTCTAGCGCAGTTGTATTTATCACAATTATCTTTCTAGCCTTTAAGTTGTCACTAATCACCGTTGCTTCATCAAAATCATCTGGTTTTATGATTACTACCTTTGTAGATGTTGATGTATGAATATTCACTACTTTACTCTGTTTCTTGTTTGCACTCATCAATGATTCAACATCCACACTTTCATCTTCATTATCCATTTCCTTAACCTCATCCTCTTCTTCCTCTGCCATACCCAAAAAATCCATAACTTTATTAATCACTTTACTTGCCATTTTATATTACCTCCAGTTTTTTATAATCTCTTTTTCCAAATATTTTTGTGCCTAGTCTTATCATATTAGATCCCTTTTCTAAAGCAATTGGAAAATCTTTGCTCATCCCTAAAGATAAAAACTCCATTGAAACATTTTTGTATTTATAATTCTTTAGATCATCAAAAATAGCCTTCATCTTCGCAAAATATTTTCTAGAACTTTCATCGTCACCAATTGGAATTGTAGCCATAAGCCCTTTGACTTTTACATTATTACATTCTTCGCAGGCCTTTATCAGCTCATTCATTTCCTCAAGAGCAACACCTGTCTTCGCAATTTCGTTTCCAATATTTATTTGAATTAAAACATTTGCTATTTCATTCTTTGCCCCATAACGCTTTTCAATTTCTTTGAGTAAATGTATGCTATCTAAAGAATGTATAAGATGAACTTTTCCAACTATATATTTCACCTTATTTGTCTGCAAATGTCCTATGAAGTGCCATCTAATGTCTTTTTCTATGTTGTCATATTTTTCAAGAAATTCTTGAACTTTGTTTTCTCCAAAATCTCTAGCCCCAGATTCATAAGCCTCTTTTATTTCACTAATTTGCCTAGTCTTAGAAACACATATTAGTGTTACGTTTTCTGGAATTTCATTCTTTATTTTATTATAAACTTCACCAATTGACAACGATCCGTCCCTCCTTAGTTTTTTTAGGGCTCAAAACAATTATTAATTACCCTATCCCATTTCTGTATTAATTCTTCATTAAACATGAAAATCCTTTAAGATTCGTATATTTAATATTATTTATTCACTAAACTCATATACTTATAAATAAAGTCACCATTATATGCTAATATCTTTATATTATCTGACTTAGCAATATTAATTTTAACATTACTACTTTGGAGAAATGATGTATGGGTTTGCTCTAAAGTTAAATAATTATACATTATATCCTTGTTTCCAATAGCACTAATATAAAATGGAGTTACTATCTTGACACCATTTAAATCAATATTAGAACCGGCACATAACCCCCAATTATTATAAATAACTCTTATTCCATTTACTGATATTGCTTCGGCCCCTGCATTTCTAAGATCATTTACTACTTGAACAATATCAGAATCATGAATTAACTGACTCATAGTAACATTCTTATCAAAACTATCGGCGCCATCTTCTAGTTTAATTTTAACTCCCTGGCCATAAACATCACTATTTCCAATTATTAAATTATTATTAATAACTTCTTTTTTAATTTCTTTTGAAACCTGAAGTGTTTTTTCATCACCAGTATCATACTTTTTAAGCTTTACACTGGTACTATGGTATTGCTCTTTTAAACTGTTTAGTTCTGAATATAATTTAGTTCTCTCATTATAGGCTTGATCATACTGTTTTACATCTAAAAAATTGCTTTTCCCTTTAAATCCAATATTCATTGATATAAGAATTCCTATGATTATTGAAGCAATAAAAACAAATATGGTAGCTTCATTATTTTTCATTTAATCACCTCATGAGTGGGATTTAGCTTTGTCAATTAAAAGTCGTCTAATAATTGCAAAGTTATCAAATATCCGACCTCCGAATACAATAATAGCGGCCAAATAAATTGGAATTCCTAATTTATCACCTAAATAAACCATTGCTACCGCTAGCGCAGCATTTCCAAAAAAACCTGACACAAAAATATCTGCACGGAAATTATGAGACATTGAACCTCTTAATGCACCAAAAACAGAATCTAAACAAGCAAAAATTGCTACCGAAATATATGGAGAAAATTTAACTGGAATATTAACATTCCATACAATTCCTAATATCACACCTATTAATAAACCTACAAAAGCAACCATTTAATCACCTCTACTTCTTTTCTATTGGTTTCGCAAACTCAAATTTATATGCTCTATTTGATTTATCAATTACAACTTTATTTGATTTTTCCATTGTTATATCGCAAGTCTGGCTAAGTGTTTGTGGAATTGCTCCTGGGAAACTAATAGCACTTTCCAATATGTCACCTTTACCAATTGCTTTAATAGTTATTCTTTTACTATAAGAAATTCTTTCATCATTTATAATAATCGCATTTCCAGCATTTCTTATACCACTACGAGAAGTTAGTCTAATATCATTAATAGAAATCGCTTCTGCATCTGCAGCATTTAATTCATTTACTATATGAACTAAATCTGTATCATTTATTTTTTGATCATCAGAATTACTTCCAAAAATACTACTTTTAGGAGTTATATAAATTGTCATACCTTCACCTTTTACATCGGTATCTCCAGTGAGTATTCTCGTCTCAACTAATTCTTTATTTAACAATTCACTTTCTGCATTTTTACCCCCTGCAGCAGTTTCATACTCTTTTGTTTTAGTATCTAAATCATCAATTTTTTTCTGCATCTCTATCTTATTCTTTTTTAATTGTTCATTTTCAGTTATAATTTCAGGTGTATTTTTATTTGTATCTGATGTTGATGCTGAATTTTGTTTGCTTATCATTTTAAATTGATAAGTTATCATAAACCCTAATAATACACATATAATACCAATAGATATTTGAGATATAAACTTCTTCATAAACTTCCTCCTTGCTACTCTCCGGGGGAGATACTTTCTTACTTCTTTGGTCCTACATAAATCGCTGGATTTCCTGTAAAACTTACATCTACATACCCCTTTGCATTCTCATATTGAGGTTGCGTAATAATATTTATTGCCTTATTAAATTTGTTTTTTAAATCTAGTGTTGTTCCAAATTTAATATACATATTTCCATATAAAATCTTAATATCTAACACGTTGTTTACATCTACCGCCATTATCTTACTTGATTTACTAGTTTTTCTATAACTCTCAATGATACTAGCCATTGAAACTAAAGTATCAATTTTTCGATCGTTCTTCTCTCCAATTAAACTACCTACTTGAGCTTTTTCATAATTAAATCCAATTAGATTTACTAAGTTCATACCTTTAATATCTGATTTTTTTTGAAGCAGGTTTCCTTTATTATCTATAATGTAAAAATTATTATTTACTTTTCCATAAAACATAGCTCTTTTTTCATTTATTTCTATAATAATCTTGCTAGGAAAAACTTTTTTAACTTTTACACTTAAAACGTATGGATTTCCCATAATTTGTTTACTAGTATCACTAAAACTATCATATAAAATATTACTACCTAAATGAGTTTTAGCTATATCATTAATTTCAGTTTTAGATGCATTCACATTTCCTATTATTTCAATATTTTGAATATCAAAATATGGCAATTTTATACATAATGTAATAAGCGTTGTTACCATAATTATGACTAATAAAATTAAGCCCTTTATTTTTTTCCGTTTTTTCCTTTTATGTAATAATTTTTCTTTATTTTCTATAATGTAATTCCCTTTTTCAAGATTATTACTTTTCTTTCTCATTCACTTCCTCGCATTCCTTAACAAATTTACAAATTTATATATTAAAATACACCATTAAAATTTGTATATTGTAAAATAGATCCAGATTTAATTTACACAATATTATTTAAAACTAGTCTCATATATATAATAACACTTAACTTAACTATTTTCATCTGAATTTCAACCTATTTTTAGTATTTATAATATTAATTTTCTGTAACTACACTAGAACAAATAACAACCAAAATATACAAGCCATTTGACTTATTATTTATTTAAATTCATACCCCCTAATTGTAATTTAAAAATTAGAAAAGGCAATGCTACTACGCATGCCTTTTCTAATTTTTATTTGCAGTTTGCCTTGAAATATTTAAAAGTATTCCCATTGCAACCATATTAAAAACCAGAGCTGATCCACCATAACTTATAAACGGTAATGGCACGCCAGTTACTGGCATCGACCCTGTAACTACCGCAATATTAATTACTGCCTGTATTGCTATAACTGATGTAATCCCAATACCAAGGATGGTTCCGTACATATCTTTAGCAGTAACTGCTGTTTTAATACCTCTCCATATAAAAATTACAAACAACAACATTATAAATGTGCATCCTATTAGGCCTAGCTCCTCACCAATTATTGCAAAGATGAAATCCGTTTGAGGCTCTGGTATATAAAGGCATTTTTGCCTTGACTGACCAATGCCTGCGCCAGTAATTCCGCCTGACCCTAGTGCAAGAAGTGACTGAACTAATTGATATCCCTTACCTTGACTATCAGCAAAAGGGTCTCTGAAATTCATGAGTCTAGCCAATCTATATGGTTCAAGAATTGTTAAAGCACCAACTGCTGCAACAAGCGTAGAACCTATTGCAAAAAGGTGTAAAAATTTTGCACCTGCTGCAAATAAAATAATTACAGTAACAATCATTATAACTGCTGCTATACTTAAGTTTGATCCAAGCAAAACTAGACCTGCATAAAATCCTGAAACTAATAAGTATGGACACATTCCTTTTAAAAATTCTTTTACTCCTTCTCCCTTTCTATCTAAACTCTTAGCCATAAACAAAACTACAGTGTATTTTGCAATTTCAGATGGTTGAATAGATGCGAATCCTAATGGAATCCATCTCTTAGCACCGTTAATGGCTGGGAAAGCTAAAACTACAAGTAAAAGTAGTATAGTAATTATCATAATAATGCCAGTATATCTTTTTAAAATATGATAATCAATTTTAATTGCTACAACCATTAAAATACTTCCAACAATTGCCCACATAATTTGCTTTTTCAGAAAAAACTCTGGATCATTATATTTAAAAGCAGCAACATATGAACTGGAACTATAAACCATAACTACTCCAATAGCCACAAGAATCATTATTGTTGCAAATAATATAAAATCTATTTGTCCCATTTTAGAATTGTGTTTTTTCATATTATATCCTCCTTACATCACTAATAGGAAAATGATAGAAATCCAATTAAACAGAAAACTACTGTTGCAATAGAGAATACTGCAACAACTTTAGTTTCATTCCATCCACTTAATTCAAAATGATGATGAATGGGGGACATTTTAAATACTCTTTTACCTGTAGCCTTAAATACAAAAACTTGAATGATAACTGAGAGTGTCTCCATAACATATATACCACCTACAATAGCAACGAGGATTGGTGATTTTAGTATCATGCCAACGCCTGCTACCGCTCCTCCAAGTGCTAAAGAACCCATATCTCCCATGAAAATTTGTGCTTTATAAAAATTGTATTTTAGGAATCCTAATAATGCACCCGCAAGTGCTGCACAAAATATTGCAAGAGAGGGATGAAACAACATATTGCTAACTAAAGCAAAAAATGTCATAACTATTATTGTAACTGAAGTTGCAAGTCCATCTAACCCATCAGTTAAATTTACTGCATTTGTAGTTGACGCAAAATATATAATAATACAAGGTACATACCAAATCCCCAAATTTATATTCATATTTGTAAATGGTATCATTATATCCGTTCCTAATCTAATGGAAGAGTAATATCCAATTACTCCTGCAACTATTACTATAAGTAACATCTTTTGTTTAGATTTAAGTCCTTCATTATCTTTATGTGTTATCTTAAGGAAATCATCAATAAGTCCTATTAATCCAAAAGCTATAAAACAATATAATGCAATCATTGCTTCATCATTTGTATGTCTAACAATTAATAACATTGTAATTATTGTTGAAACCATAAATATTATGCCACCCATAGTAGGTGTCCCAGCTTTTTTCAGATGACTTTTAGGTCCTTCTGCCCTTATATTCTGACCAAACTTAAGCTTATGTAGGAGTGGAATTAACAAGGGTCCTTGTATAATTGATAATAAAAATGCAATTATTACAGAATAAATAATTAAATTCATTTTTCTATCACCTCTTTATTATTAATATTTTCGCAAGAATTCAAGTTTTCGAGTTCCTTCACTATGCTCTCAAACTTCATATATCTTGAAGCCTTAACCAAAACAACATCCCCGGGTTTTATGATTCCATCTAAAAATGAAACTACCTCTTTATAGGTTTTAAAACTTCTATATTTATTTATATCATTAAATCCTTCTTTATATTCCTCATTAAATTCACCAAGTGTAATTAACAAATCAATGTTTTTACTTTTAGCATATTCTCCAACTTGCTTATGCGCATCATATGCACTATTCCCTAATTCTCTCATAGTGCCAAAAATTGCAATTTTGGAGTTACCATTAGTATTTCCTAGGACATCAATTGCAGCGAGCATTGAATCAGGACTAGCATTATAACAATCATTAATTATAGTAAACCTTTTTCCTTTTTTTATATTTAAACGCATAGATGTAACTTCAAGTTTTTTAAAACCTACCGCAATTTCTTTGTAACTCATATCCATTACCCTTGCGCAAGCTACAGCGAGCATCGAATTAAGTATATTATGACGTCCTGGTATATTTACCTCAATACCAGTTTCTATTAAATTTTCCTTGTGCATTATGTTAAATATTATTTTATTTTCAAGTATATTTAAATTACATGCTGTGTAATCAGCCTTAGAGTCAATCCCCGTTTTTATAAGTTTATATTTTGATGCAATATCTTGCAATAGATCATTATCTGAATTTACAATTAGAACAGAATTCTCACTAAAAAAGTCTGTTATTTCCATTTTAGCTTTTAAAATATTTTCTCTAGTTTTAAGATTTTCAATGTGAGACATTCCAATATTAGTAATAATAGCAATATCAGGTTTTGCAACTTCACATAAGTTATGAATCTCTTTAAAGTCACTCATGCCCATTTCAAGAACAGCAACATCATAACTTTTATCTAACTTAAATATCATCATAGGTAATCCTATTTCGTTATTAAAATTACCTAGTGTTTTAAACACTTTGAACTTAGCACTAAGCACTGCTGCAACCAAATCTTTTGTAGATGTCTTACCTGTAGAACCAGTAATTCCTACTACCTTTATATTAAGTTTATTTATGTAAAATTTAGCAAGCATAAGAAGTGCTTTTTTAGTGTCTTCTACCTTAATAACAGATGTTTTCTTATTAAACGCACTCCTCTCAAACTTCATATCATCAATTATACAAATTGAAGCTCCTTTTTTACTAGCCTCTAAGGCATAATCATTAGCATTAAAATTTTCACCTTTTATTGCTATAAAAACATCTTCATCTTTTATAATTCTTGTATCTATGCATACATTATTATGCTTAGTCCCCTCACCTTGCAATACTAATTCTCCATGAATTGCCTCTATTATCTCATTTGTAGTAATATACTCCATTTATAATTTCTCCTTAAGTATCTCTGAAATGACTTCTCTCTCGTCAAAATGTATAGTTTTATCTTTAAGTATTTGATAATCTTCATGACCTTTTCCCGCAATAACAATTATATCCCCAGTTGTTGCACTCTCTATTGCTCGTTTTATAGCCTCACGTCTATTCTCTATTATTTCATAGCTATTCTTTTCAATGCCGCGAACCACATCCTTTATTATTTCTAGTGGGTCTTCGGTTCTTGGATTATCAGAAGTTATAAATGAGAAATCACTTAAGCTTGTTCCTATTCTACCCATTATAGGTCTTTTGGTTTTATCACGATCTCCACCGCAACCGTAAACAGATATAAGTTTACCTTTTGTGAATTCCCTTACAGTTTCCAAAATATTTTCTAAACCATCAGGTGTATGTGCATAATCTAAAATTATTTCAAACCCCAAATTATGATTGTTTTCAACAAGTTCACAACGTCCAAGCACTTGAACCTTTTGTAATGCTTTTTTAATTACTTGAATCTCTATTCCTTGATTTAAACAAACTGCTATAGACCCAAGAGCATTATATACATTATAATTTCCTGGTATATTTAATTCTATATCAAAAGAACTTTCTTTATACTTTAAAGTAAATTCACTCCCCCTTGAATGCATTTTTATATTGCTAGCCATAATATCTGCTTTATGGTTTAATGCAAAACTTAATTTACTATTTTTTATTAAATTATAGGCTTTTGCGCCATATTCATCATCAATATTAATTACTGATATTTTGCTTAGCTTAAACAATTTTAATTTAGCATTAAAATAATTTTCAAAAGTTTTATGAAAATCCAAATGATCTTGAGTTAAATTTGTGAAAATGCTTTCGCAAAACTCTATTCCATATACTCTGTCTAAACTTAAAGAATGTGATGACACCTCCATTACACAATAATCAACATTAGAATCTACCATTTCTTTGAAAAGCTCATGTAATTCTAGCGATTCTGGAGTAGTCCTCTCTGTATGAATCTTCTTTTTTCCTATAAAATTTGCTATGGTACCTATTAGTCCAACCTTGTACCCACTCTGCTCGAGTATTGCTTTGACCATAAAGGCTGATGTTGTTTTTCCGTTAGTTCCTGTAATCCCTATCGTTTTCATACTACGACTTGGATTTTCGTAATAATTAGCCGCGCTTATAGCTAGTGTCCTTCTCGCATCCTCAACTTTAATTACAACGATATCTAGTCCATCTTCTATATCTTTCTGACATACAACAGCAACAGCGCCATTATTAATAGCGCTTTGAATATATTTATGACCATCGAGATTATATCCTTCTATAGCGAAAAACACGTCCCCTTTTTTTACCTTTCTTGAGTCATATTGAATTTCTTTTATATCTATATCAATATCACCCTTTATTAAATTGAAATTAATATTCTCCATAATTTTTCTTAACTTCATACAATCGCTCCCTTAATTCATAACATATTGCCACAAAGCAAAATATATTATTCTTTTTATTACTAACCTCTTTTACAAATAATATACAAATAAAGTTGATTTTATAAAAAATCACTCTACCCTCTAACATGGCAAATCCGACAGTTCACAAATGCTGAATACTGTCGGTTTTTGTTTGCCACGTACTAATTTATAATTATACACTATATTTAATAACATTTCAGAATCATAGTCATCTATTACTAAAAATAAAAGCTAATCAGCCATAATATCTAGATCTGCAGTGATTGTAGTTCCTTTCTTCACGACTTTACCTTCTAAAGTTTGCTCTGTTACTATTCCGTCCCCAGTAAATGTAACTTTCAGTCCAAGACTACTCAACAGCTCACTAGCGCTTTCTGAACTACGCCCTATAATACTTGGAACCATAACCGTATTACTATCTTCTTTTACTGCTCCAGTATGCAGGATAATTTCAGTTCCCTCTTTAACCGTATAACCAGGTTTTGGGGTCATATCAGTAATAGTACCTCCATCTGAAGTTAATTTTATCTTTAAATTGTTTTCTTTTATTATCTTCTGCGCATCTGCTGTTTTAAGACCTCTTACTTCAGGTACAATAATATCTTTTAATAAACTTTTGCCAATTTCCTCACTAGTAGCATCAGATTTCAATGATAAATAATTAAAAATATCATTAAATACTTGTTTTCCAACAACAGTCGCAATCTGACCACCATAGTAATTAGATGGGTCTGGCTCATCTATATTAATTAGTATACTTATTTGAGGATCATTTGACGGAGCCATTCCCGCAAATGATGAAACATATTTTTGTGCTGCATATCCTGGACCTGTCTCACTAATTTTTTGAGCAGTTCCTGTTTTTCCAGCGATATGATATCCTGCGATAAATGCCTTCTTACCACCACCATTTTCTACAACTTGTTCAAGGTAACCCCTAAGCTGCTTTGCAACTGCTGGTTCAATTATCTTTCTCTCATTGTAATTTGAATATGTCTCTAAAACTTTTTTAGTATTTGTATCCCCATAATCAACTATCTCTTTCATGATATGAGGAGTTATAAGCTTTCCTCCATTTGCAATAGCATTAAAGCCCGCTAAATATTGTATACAAGATATAGCATTACTTTGACCAAATGATGTTGTCGCTACATCTTGAGCAGTCATATCTTTAGTCTTTCTAATTATTCCTGAGGCTTCTCCATTTACATCAATATTAGTTTTTTGGCCAAACCCAAACAAATGAATATACTTATTTAATTTTTCCGGTCCTAGTCTACGACCTAGCTCCATAAATCCAACATTGCATGAGTTTTTTAATATGTCCACAAAGTTTTCAGCTCCATGCCCTGTAGTTTTCCAACACTTAATTCTTCTCCCTGCAACTACAGTACTTCCAGAGCAGAAAAATTTATCATCTTCCTTAACTAACTTTTCTTCCATTGCAGCTGTGGCTGTAAACACTTTAAAAATAGACCCCGGTTCAAAAATATCACTAACAGCCCTGTTTCTCCATACCTTTTGGTTTTCATCATAACTTTTGCTAAGATCCCAAGGATCATTAGGATTATAATCTGGTTTATTAACCATTCCTAATATTTCGCCATTTTTAGGATTCATTGCAATTATACTAACTGCTTTTGCTTTATTATCAATCATAGCTTGTGATGCAGCTTTTTCGCAAAAATACTGAATCATCTCATCAATTGTAAGCACTACATCTTTACCATTTATGGGTTTTGTATAATCAGATATTGTGTAAGGCAATTCCTCACTTTTTCTATCGGTTTCTGAAATTTTTATTCCAGGTACCCCTGATAGAAACTTATTGTAATAAAGTTCAACACCTGTTAATCCATTCCCATCAGAATTTGTATGTCCTAAAACACTTGATAAGAAATTATTATTGGGATAAAATCTTTTTGTGTCTCCTGTAACCACAATTCCACGAAGATTATGTTTTTTCGAATAATCACTTATTTTATCAGCTGTAGCCTTTTCTATCCTTCTCTTCAAAATAGCTGATCCAATAACTTTGCCTTTTGAATTTGTCTTAGTCAAAGTTGATAAAACGTCACTAGATTCCATTCCAAGTATTGTAGCTAGTTCTGGCGCAATAATTTTCATAGTTAAGTTATTTTTCGTCGTAGTTTCTCTTAATGCATTAAGATCTAAATCTACTCTAAAAACATTTGCACTTATAGCTAACTCTTTTCCACTTCTATCTAGAATTCGTCCCCTCTTTGGTGAAATTCGAACATCACTTGTCCACTGTAGAATTGCTTTTTCTTTGTAATCAGATCCTTTAACTATCATTACGTAGCTTAACCTACTAACTAATAGAAAAAACAAAATAAAAAGTATGAAAAAGACAATTAACATTCTGCGTTTAACTACTACCTTGTCTCTATACTCTCCTCTTGCCAACTTATTTCCCCCTTGCTACTTTTAACTGGGCATTACCTACTCTCTAAAACATAATATCTTTTATTTTATTTACTACATTATTACTTATTCTAACTTTTGAATTATCATTCGCTTCTAAATTGTTTTTGCTTAAATTAAAATATTGTATATCACTTATTTTAGGTTTAACCATATGAAGTTTTGTCGTAGCCGTTTTCTCAATAAAACTTATATTTCTAAACTTTATTAGGTCTACCTCATATGCATCATTTTGTTTACTTATTGTATCGATCTGAGCTTTGGCTTTAGAACTTGCTTGTTGATAAGAATAGATCATACAATACCTTGCAATAATAACCATTCCTATAGCAAACCCTATAAAAATATTAAAAAGAACTCTTTTTTTCTTTTTAATATCCTTTTGTCTTTTACTTTGCTTAGCCTGCCTTCGTAACTTTTCTAAATCTTCATATTTTCGTTTTGTAATTGGTTCTTGTGGTGCTAAAACTGTATTTCCAAACATTTCAAACTCTTTTTTTGCTACTATCACTTTATTCACCCCATCCACAATTTAGAACTAAATTTTTTCTGCAACTCTTAGTTTTGCACTTCTACTCCTACTATTTACCTCTAGTTCTTCTTCTGTTGCCCTTATAGGTTTTCTACTAATAAGTTTTACGATTGGTGTTTTACCACACACACACATAGGTAACTCTTTTGGACATTTACATGGATCTTCTAAGCTTTTAAATTTAACTTTAACAATTCTATCCTCCAGTGACTGGAATGTAATAATTGCCATTCTTCCACCGGAGTGAAGTCTATCTATCCCATCTTCTATTGCTTTATCAAGTATTTTCAGTTCCCCGTTAACTTCAATTCTTATGCCTTGGAAAGTTCTTTTAGCCGGGTGACCTCCATCTCTCTTAAACTTTGCAGGGATAGCTGCATCTATAACATTCACTAGCTCAAGCGTTGTTTCAATTGGTTTGTCTTTTCTCCTATCCACTATGAAATTTGCAATTCTTTTAGAAAATTTTTCTTCACCATAATTTCTTAATACATCTGCTATTTGCTGTTCTTCATAATTATTTACAACGTCGAAAGCTGTTATTCCTTTACTTCTGTCCATTCTCATATCAAGTTTTGCATCCCTCATATAACTAAATCCACGCTCTGTATTATCTAATTGATATGACGAAACCCCTAAATCCATAAAAATACCATCAACTTTTTCAATTTCTAATTTATCTAGTATTGCTTTTATATTGTAAAAATTATCATGTACGTATGTAACGTTGTTAAATTCCTTAATCTTTTCTTTTGCAGCCTTTAGTGCATCCTCGTCTTGATCAATTCCAATAAGCCTTCCTTTAGAAGATAATCTTTTTAAAATTTCGAGTGAATGACCTGCACCTCCTAATGTACAATCGACATAAATTCCATCTTCCTTTATATCAAGTGCTTCAATACATTCATTTAATAAAACTGATATATGTTTAAACTCCATTTTTATCTCCTTTTATAAACCTAATTCGTTCATTTTTTCTGCAATCTCATCAAAATTTATATCTGACTCATTATATTTATCCCATTTGTCTTTAGCCCATATTTCTATTCTAGTTGATACACCTATACTTACTATTTCCTTTTTAATTGAAGCATATTCACATAAATTTTGTGGTATTAAGGCCCTTCCTTGCTTATCACTTGTTATTTCATTTGCACCTGAGAAAAAAAATCGCACAAATGCTCTGGCATCCTTACTCGTTAATGGAAGTTTTTTTAATTTTTCCTCCATTATTTTCCATTCGTCCATTGTATATATATACAAGCACCCATCAAGGCCCTTAGTCAATATAAATTCGCTACCTAGTCCTTCGCGAAATTTTGTGGGAATAATCATTCTGTTTTTACTATCAATGGCATGTTGATATTCACCAATAAACATATTATTACCCCACTTTATATTATTACTCCACTTTGAACCACTTTAAACCATTTTAAACCACTATTAAGTAATATTCTATAGAAAAACAAAAATTCCTCTTTATTTTATATCATTTTTAAAATTTTAAATGAAATTTTAAATGTAATTAAATCATTTCAATCCTTTACTTGAATTTATTAACTAATATTACATTAATATCTTTGAACTGTATTTAGTTAAGCAATTAGCCAAATTTACTTCTTTAAAATGCATTAGCTTGAAATAGAATAATATCTAGAGTATAATTTATTAGAACTTAATAATATTAAACGCAGGAAAGGAATGTACATATATATGAAGCTAGGAATTGTAGGTTTACCAAATGTAGGAAAAAGCACATTATTTAATGCAATTACAAAGGCAGGCGCAGAATCTGCTAACTACCCATTTTGTACTATAGAACCAAATGTAGGCGTTGTAAGTGTTCCAGACAAAAGACTGGATGTATTACAAGGTATTTACGATAGTAAAAAAATAATTCACACTGCTATTGAATTTTATGATATAGCTGGCCTCGTAAAGGGAGCAAGCAAAGGAGAAGGTTTAGGTAATAAATTTTTATCTCACATAAGAGAGGTTGCATCTATTGTTCATGTAGTAAGATGTTTTGTAGATGAAAATATCATACATGTAGATGGTAACGTTGATCCACTTCGAGATATAGACACTATTAACTTAGAACTTATTTTTTCTGATCTTGATGTATTAGAGAGAAGACTCGAAAGATCACAAAAACTTGTTCGTTCTGGAGATAAAACGGCAAAAATGGAATATGAACTTATGGAAAGAATAAAAGAACACCTTGAAGCAAATCTTCCGGCAAGGACCCTTGAGTTTACAGAGGAAGAAACTATTTTCGTAAACAGTCTTTTCCTAATTACTTCAAAACCAGTATTATATGCTGCAAACATTAGTGAAGATGATCTTATGTCTGGTAATACAGAAAATGCTATGGTTAAAAAAGTCCAGGAATTTGCTAAAAATGAAAATTCAGAAGTAATTGTAGTTTGTGCAAGCCTAGAGGAAGAATTATCTACTTTAGATGACGCAGAAAAAATGGAGCTTTTACAAGAATATGGTCTTAACGAAACAGGACTTGATAAACTCATTCATTCAAGTTATAGATTACTCGGACTAATGAGTTACTTAACTGCAGGCCCTCAAGAAATAAGAGCCTGGACTATACACGTTGGAACTAAAGCCCCTGCTGCTGCCGGTAAAATTCATTCTGATATAGAAAGAGGTTTTATAAGAGCAGAAATAGTTTCATATGATAAATTAGTTGAATGTGGGAGCGAAGCTGCTGCTAAGGAAAAAGGACAATATAGACTTGAAGGAAAAGAGTATATCATGCAAGATGGTGATGTGGTCAACTTTAGATTTAACGTATAAAAAATATAAGCCGCAGATACTAAGAAATTAGTTTCTGCGGTTTTTTTCATTAATCTCATAGTTTTTCATGTCTGTTAACTAAGAGTATATATTGCTACAACTGCGTTTCGCTTCACCTTGAAATTCTAGAATTTATTATATTTATGGATGCTAAAACCCACAAACTCGCTGCGCTCAAACATGTGGGTTTCTTAGCGCATACATAAATATAATAAATTAAGAATTTCTAAGGTTTGCTCAAATGCATTTTACGCAATATATACTTTTGTTAACATGTTATGATTAACGACAACGACAAAACAATACTACTCACCTGTATATAATTTTAAAAGGCTACTAGTCAACCTTCTCAAAAATACGACTAACGCTTTAATTATATTTTTTATTGTTACTTTTCTATTGTTTTACAATATATTCAAGTACAACACATTGAAATTTGAACCAACTCAATATCCTAACGGATAAAACATAGGTTTGTAGTCTAATCTTATTATTTTCAACTTTTATATCTATTTTTTTGTATTTATATTTTCAATTACTAGTTATTTTCTGCTGCTGTATTTTTTTAATTCTTTGCTAATGATTAACATTAGAGATTCAAAGTTTTGATCTGAGTCACCCATTATCACTTGAATTGCATCATCGATTGAGGTCATTGTATATATATGAAAGTTTCCATTTTTAATTTCCTGTTCAACTTCCCCATTTAGGACCAAATCGTCTGCATTAGATAGTGGAATCAATACACCTTTGCCTTTTATAGTGTCTAAGGCTTTACATGCTGCAAAGAAACCTTCTATTTTATGATTTACTCCTCCAATAGGTTGGACTTCTCCAAATTGATTTACCGAACCTGTAAGGGCAATGTTTTGCTTTACTGGTATTTTGCTTAAGGCAGAGATCATACTTATAATTTCTGCAACTGATGCACTATCACCATCTATTTTTCCGTATATTTGTTCAAAACTTACGTGAAAATCAACTGGTAGTTTACTAAACCCGCCATTTATATTGCTCATATAACCCTTCAGAATATTAATAGATTTACTATGAATGCTACCACTTAGATTGCTCTCTTGCTGAACGTCTATTATATTACCTGCTCCCTTATAACAACAACAGGTAATTTTTATCGGCTTACCAAAACTAAAATATCCTGTATCAATTACTGATAATCCATTCACCTGTCCTATTTTACTATTTGTAACATCGATAAGCATTTTCTTTTCAGTATAGTGATTTAAAATTTCCTTTTCCATAATATCTTTTGTGTACCCTACGTCAATTATATCATTTTCATTAATCTCAGCTCTATTTTCTGACTCAACCTTATTACTGGCTAAAATTAATATTTTTTTAATCTCATGTTTGTCATAATAAACTTTTTTCTTGCTTTCTATCCTCTTAGACATTATCCTTGCCACTTCTCTAATAGCTCCGTTTGTAAGTGATTTAAAATTATTTTCAAGGCAAATCTTATTAATCCCAAATACTAAAGAGTTTTTTAGATTATTATCTATATTCTGTACTGGATTACATTCTGCTTTTATAGTGAAAATTTTTTTAAAGTCCTCATCATAATTATAAAGCAAGTCGTATGTCTCATAATCTCCAATAAGAATAATTTTTGTTTTGATGGATATAGGTTCTGGTTTTAAAGTGTTTAAAGAAATAATCTCATAATGGTTACTATTAGCTCCAACATCTACCTTTTCTGCTAATAAAGATTTCTTTAACTGATTATACGCCAAAGGGTTACTTAGCAAACTATTTATTCTAATTATCAAACACCCTTCATTTGCTTTGAGTAAACTTCCGCTCCTTATAAATCCGACATTAGTTGAATAAACCCCTTTGTGATTTTCATATTCTATATTCCCAATTAAGTTCGTTAAATTAGGATCTTGCTCAAAAATTACTGGTGGAACTTGATTATTGCTATTATCTACAATTACATTAACAATATATTTGTAGATAATTTCATTTATTTGTTCCTCATCTTCATCATAATTCATAGAATAATTATCTATAAGTCTTGTTTCGATACTACTACATACTATATCAATATACTTCACTACAATTTCATCTTCCATAAACATATCTTTAAAATCATCTTTTAATTGACTCATTTCATTTTTGTAGTATATTCCCATTATTTGTTTTATTTTTTCTAAGTCCCTTGCTTCAAATTCTTTTAATTTTTCTAAAGTATCCTTAGCTTTTTCCTTTAACATTTTTGCCGTAGCTAAAATTTCTTCTTTTCTCTCTTTATCTAGTGTATCATATTCATTCTCTGACATTTCCTTTCCTTTACTTAAAGGAATGAATGTAAACCCACTATTAGTAGATTTTATATCAAAACCTCTCTCTTTTGCTATATCTATTAGACCCCCAATAAGTTCATTCCTTTTTTTTTGAATTCCTTCTTGGATTCCCTCTTTTTCTTTATTTGATGAATTATTATAAAACTGAAATGTACACTCTAAATACTCATCCTGTAATCCCTCAAGTATATCTTTTAACCTATTTCCACTCCCATTACTTACAATAATAGGTTTAGGAGATTTTTCATCTTCATATAATACATAACAAATATCTTTTGGTTTACTATTATTCTGAAAGATTTTATCTACACATTCAGTAATATCCTTAAGACTTTCCTTTGAAAAATCGTCTATTAAATAAACATTAAAACCCTCTTTATCTATACTCATAGCAGTTTTAATATTTTTTATTACATCTAAATATTGTGGCATGGGATTTAATGTTTCCCTTGCATCTATATTTTCAATATCAAATTCATATATTATATCCTTTGGAGTTAATTCCTTACTCATATTCCTCCTCCTTTCAATTCTTTATTCTATTAATATTCTTAAATCACACATTTGGGGACAAATATTCTCATTATGGATTAATAATTTTTCTAATTTTATGATTACGCCCACTTTTATACATATATTGTAAAAATAAATTTATAAATACACCTTTTTTAATACTTGAGTTAAATAAGAACTTAAGATATAATAAGCTTATTGACTTTTTATATTTTTTATAATTTTTTTTGTGAAGGAGTAATTTAATGGGATTAAAAGACAAATTGACTAATAGCTACACAAATGCTTATTTAAAAAGATATGGTGATAGACTTACTCAAGCACAAGGCAGAGTTCTATCTGTCAAAGTGGAAGCAAAAAATTATCTTAGAATATTTTATAAATTAACAGTAACCATCCTTGTAAAGGCTGATGGAAGCAAATCAATTTCTAAGTGCATATATAAAAAACATCGTTGGTTTAAAAAGATAGGCTTTATATCAGTACTTCAAGGACAGTCTGTTATAATTCAAGGAATGAAAGGCAAAAAAGGTAAAGAACACAGGGAACATATTCAAATTGTTAACATTAGAAACATGACTACGAAAAAAGACTTAGTTCCACAAAAACAAGGAACCCCGCCTCAAAAGGTACAAAGAGTAAGAGCAGATAAACGATTTAAGTAATAAAAGCTATATGACTTTTGTCATATAGCTTTTTAAATTCACAAAACTTGTCACCATCAGGTGCCGCTAGTGCTTGTTTGTTAAATATAAGTACAAACTATTTATAAATGAAATAATACCTGAGAAAAACAAAACAATTAACCATTGTCCTAAATTAAGTGGTATAGTATGAAAAACATTCTGCAAAAATGGAATATAAACTATACTAAGTAACATAATTACCGATATACTTACAGCCCCCAATAAATACATATTTGTAAATGGGTTAATTTCAAATAAAGAATGTTTTTCAGATCTACATTCAAACACATGTATTAGTTGAGATAAAACTAAAGTTCCAAGAGCAAGTGTTCTACAGGCCTCAATACTCATACCATAATATTTACCACCAATGAATGACAATATAGTACAAACACCTATAAGGCAGCCACGTATGATAATCTTTTCTGTAAGACCTCTTGAAAATACACTTTCATTTTTTCCTCTAGGTTTTTCGAGCATTATATCAGGATCTGCAGGATCTACTCCTAATGCAATAGCTGGAAGACCATCCGTAACTAAATTTACAAACAAAATTTGAATTGGAAGAAGTGGATTCTCTAAATAAAATAAAGAAGCCAAAAACATGGTAAGTACTTCGCCCAAATTACAAGATAATAAATATCTTATAAATTTTCTAATATTATTATAAATTACTCGTCCTTCTTCAACTGCAGAAACAATAGTCGCAAAATTGTCATCGAGTAAAATCATAGATGATGCCTCTTTGGTTACATCTGTACCAGATATACCCATAGCTATACCAATATCTGCCTCTTTTATAGCTGGTGCATCATTAACACCATCCCCAGTCATAGCTACAATATGATTTTTATGTTTAAATGCCTTAACTATCCTTAGCTTGTGTTTAGGACTCACTCTTGCAAATATTTTTAAATTATCAATATTCTTATCTAATTCCTTATCACTTAATTTATCCAGTTCATCCCCAGTTATAACTTCTTCTTGCGATTTACAGATTTCTAAATCTTTTCCTATAGCATAAGCTGTGTTTTTATGATCTCCTGTTATCATTATAGGTCTTATACCTGCAATCTTACACTTTATAACTGCATCCTTTACTTCTTTCCTTGGAGGATCAATTATACCTGCTACACCTATGAAAATTAAGTTACTTTCCAAATTATCATTATGCACAACCCCAGTAACCTTATAGGCCGAGGCGATACATCTTAAAGCCTTGTTTGACATAGCCTCAACTGATCTCATTAGTTTGTTTTTATAAACGGGAAGCATCGGCTGTATAAGTCCCTCAATTAATATATAATTACATTTTTCTATAACCCGTTCCGGAGCACCCTTTACATAACAAACTTCTCTGCCATCTTCTTTAACAATAACGGACATAATTTTTCTTGTTGAGTTAAATGCTATTTCATATACACGTCTCGCTTTGTTTAAAAATTCCTGTAATTCCTTTGAATTATTGAAAAAACCTTTAATCAATGCTGTTTCTGTTGGATCACCAAATAAACACTTTTCAACATTTCTTGAACTGAAATCATAATTACAATCATTACAGTATGTATAGGCTTTTTTCATCATTAAATTAAGAGGAATTTTATCGTTATCAATATTGTATATCTGTCCATCAAAATATAATGCTTTTACTGTCATATTATTTTCAGTTAAGGTTCCTGTTTTATCAGTGCATATTACAGAAGTACACCCCAGAGTTTCAACGGCTGGTAATTTTCTAACTAGAGCGTTTCTTTTAAGCATTCTAGATACACCAAGTGCCAAAGCGACTGTAACTATAGCAGTTAAACCTTCAGGGATTGCAGCTACTGCAAGACTTACTCCTAGTAAAAACATTTCGTACTTATCTTGACCACGCCAAATTCCCATAAACGTTACAACAAAACAAATTATTATACAAAGTATAACTAATATTTTTCCAAGATGCGCCAATCGTTCTTTTAATGGTGACCTCTCATTATCTATACTATGAAGCATATCTGCTATTTTCCCCATTTCCGTACTCATTCCTGTTGCAATAACTTTGGCTTTAGCTTTTCCAGTAAGAATTATTGTTCCCATATAAATGGTATTTTCCTTAGAACTTGCACTTTTAGATACTCCAGCGGATTCTCCAGTAAGTAAGGATTCATCTAGCATGATGTTATTACACTCAGTCAAAATGCAATCTGCAGGGATTCTATCTCCGCTTTCTAAAATTACGAGGTCTCCAGGCACTAAATATATTGCATTTATTACTGAAATTCCTCCATTTCTAACTACTTTAGCTGTTGGTGCTGCAAGCTTACCAAGTGCCTCTAATGACTTTTCAGTTTTAAACTCTTGAATAAATCCTAGTATTCCATTCATTATAACTATTATAAATATAGTTATTGCATCCGCTTTTTCACCCATAAGACCTGAAAGCACAGTTGCTACAATTAATATCCAAGTAATAAAATCATTGAATTGAGAAACAAATATTTGAAGAGCTGATATCTTTTTTTTACTTTCTAATTTATTAAACCCATATTTTTTAAGCCTACTCTCGGCATCTGCATTTGTTAACCCCTTTGATGAGGTAATACTATCATAACCAAGTCCACTTGACTTATTTTTATCCTTAGCATTGTTATTTGACATTCGTTCATTAAACACTTATATTCCCCCTTACACCTCTTTAAAATAGATAACATTTTCTAATTGTTATCTTTCCTACTTAATCATCTTATTATTTTTAGATAACTACATTGCTATATTCTATATTCTTTACTAATATATGTGGTTACTTTCCTACATATGAAAAGAATATTTGGTTTTTTCTTTACAATATGTAAGTTTGAATATAAAATAATGTTATCAACAATTATTAGTTAAAACGACACGCAGGTAATAATTATTATCTGTCCTAGGAGAAGACAAGGAGGACATACATGAAAAACATTGTTTATATTACTGGTCACAAAAATCCAGATACTGATTCTATTTGTTCTGCTATTGCCTACTCAGAATTTAAAAATAAAACTGGTAAACTTACTGCAGTGCCTATAAGGCTCGGTGAAACAAATTCCGAAACAAAATTTATCCTTAAATATTTTTCTGTAGCTGAGCCTGAACTTATAACTACAGTTAAAACACAAATTTCTGATTTAGACATTGATGTTGTAGCTCCAATTTCACCGGATATTTCTCTAAAAATGGCTTGGTCTATTATGAAGAAAAAGAATGTTAAGACCCTACCTGTAATAGACGAAAATGATCAACTAGCTGGTGTAGCTTCAGTTTCAAATCTTGCTTCAAACTATTTAGATATTTGGGACAATTCTATTCTTGCAAAGAGTAATACACCCCTTGAAAATATTTTAGATACACTATCCGCTAAATGTTTATACAAACCAGAGACCCCCTTTAAGATAACTGGTAAAATTATCGTAGCTGCTATGCATCCTGATAGCACAAAAACAGTAATTGAAGCTGGGGATATTGGCATATGTGGCGATAGAGATGATTCACAGTGCTTACTTATTAAGTCAAAAGCATCGCTTGTAATTATTACAGGTGACCATGCACCAACAGCTGAAGTTATGGAACTTGCAAAAGCTAACGAATGTACAATTGTATTAACACCATATGACACATTTACAGCTTCTAGACTTATAACTCAAAGTATTCCTATAGATTATGTTATGACTAGAAAAAATCTTGTTACTTTTAATACAGAAGATTTTATTGATGAAATAAAATACACTATGATTGAAACTAGATATAGAAGTTATCCAGTTCTTGATGAAAATAATAAAGTGGTTGGAAGTATTTCAAGATTTCATTTAATATCAGAAAATAAAAAAAAGGTTATACTTGTAGATCATAATGAAAAAACCCAATCGGTACTAGGACTTGAAGATGCTGAAATATTAGAAATAATAGATCATCATAGAATTGCGGATGTTCAAACTGGTCAACCTATATATTTCAGAAATGAACCTGTGGGAAGCACTTCAACAATCGTAGCAACCATATTCTTTGAAAATGGAATTAGACCATCAAAAAGTGTTGCTGGAATTTTATGTGCAGCAATTATTTCTGATACATTATTACTAAAATCACCTACATCTACGATAGTTGACGAACTAACTTTAAAAAGATTAGCTCAGATTGCCGACTTAAATATAGAAGAGTTTGCTAAAGAAATGTTTAAAGCTGGTACTTCACTTGAAGGTAAAACAGCTGAGGAAATTTTCTACCAGGATTTTAAAATTTTTACTCTTAGTGGTTCTAAAGTAGGAGTATCACAAGTTGGTACAATGTATATTGAAGGTTTCGATACAATTAAAGATGACATGATAGAATTAATGAATAAAAAAGCAACCGAAAATGGTTTCAACTTGATTATATTAATGCTAACGGATATATTAAATGGCGGTTCAGTATTAATAGCTTCTGGGGAATACAAAGACATTGTTTCAAAAGCTTTTAATGTTAATTTAACAGATAGCGGTGTATACATACCTGGTCTAGTTTCAAGAAAAAAACAAGTTATACCACCTATCACAGTTGCCCTAAGTAAAATAAAATAAGTTTTTAATAAAAAACAAAGCAAAGTATTTATTAAAAAATATTTGCTTTGTTTTTTATAATTTATAAACACTTCTATATCAACTGTATAACAAGAAAAGCTATAAAAACTAGGAAACATATAGAATAACTTATGCTCAAATAATCCTTAATGCATACGTTATCAATTTTATTGTTGTAATCACCATAAGATTTTAGATAATGCATATTGTTACCATTATGGTAAGAATAAAAATTAACTGATTCTATAAAGGCAGCTAAAATATCAACATTAAGGAGAGGTACTATAAAAAGATTACTAATGTAATCTCCTTTAAATTTTATCTTTAAATTTCGATTTCTAAATACATAAATTATATATAAAAAAACTTCTGCCATTATTGATGGTATTATATTAGCTATAGACACAATAAAACCTAATATATTCAGATCCTCATCAGCACTTAAATTATATAATATTGTAAAGACAATTGCTAAGCCGTTACCAAACATTATAATGAGAAATAACGGTGTTATAAATCCACATATAAGTGCTCTAGATATAGTAGATATTGTGTCATAAAAATGTTTTTTTGCATCATTTTTTAAATTTTTTCTCTCTGTATTACTAATATCTATTACTATAAAAGCTGTAATAGCATTATATACTTGGTTATTTTTTATAAAAACAAGCGCCAAATATATAATAAATATAAGAACTAGATATAAAAATTGTACCACATATATATTTTTAATTTTATCCTTTGATTTTACATTAATAAAATTAAATATCCTTTGTCTATCCAATCTCCACAGTAATATGCTAAATAAACAACCAATTATATATCCGATCCCCATGATCACCCTCCTAAATCATATTATTATGTACTTTACTAATAATATATGAGGAATTCTCTCCAATTAAACCTATTTTTTATATTATTTATTATAACCAAAAAAAGACATACTTCAAAAAGCATGTCAAAACAGTTATAGATTAATTAGCCCCGTAAATTATTAGCCATTTGCCACATTTCATCAGCCGTTTTTAAAGTACTTGAGCTAAGCTGGAAAGCTCTTTGAGTCATAAGCATATCAGTCATCTCAGTAGCAATATCAACATTTGATCCTTCTAAGTACCCTTGATTAATAGAGTAATCTTTACTATCTACTACTTTTGTGCCAGGTTTTGGCTGAAATAAATTATCACCTATTGAAATCATTGAATTATCCCCTACAACAGTTGAAATTTTTATTTTTCCTACAGTACCATTTACACCTTTTATAGATACATTGCCACTTTCATCAACCTTAAAATTATTAGCAGTAAATTTATAACGTCCATTTACTATATTAATATTTTTACCACTGGCATCAACTATACTTAATCTGTTTCCCTTCTCATCAACTATAGTTTCACTTGCATCTGAAAGAAAATTACCAGCCCTTGTATAAGCCTTGGTATTGTCTGGCTGAATTACTTCAAAATAACCAGCACCGTCTATAGCTAAATCAGTTGATAAACCTGTCTGAGTAAGTGCCCCTTGTGTATTGTCTCTTTTCCATTCCCCGACTCTAACACCTGTACCATTCTGAAGGGTAGTTTTGGAAGCCGTACTTACTGGATATCCTTTTCTATCAAGTGTCTCGTAAACAAGATCTTTGAAATTTGTATTAAGCTTTTTATATCCATTTGTATTTACATTTGCAATATTATTTGATATAGTATCTAACTTTTCTTGTTGTGCCATCATAGCGCTTTTACTATCCCATATAATTCTTAACATATTTACTCACTCCCCCTTTTGTAATGTTTTATCTAACTGTTCCCACTTCATTTACAGCTTTACCTAAAGTCGTATCAATAGCTTGCATAACCTTTTGATTACTTTCAAAATTTCTCATGATTTCCATCATATTTACCATTTCATTTGTTACATTAACATTTGATTTTTCAAGAGAACCTTGCCTTACAGTAACATTTGCATTTTGAATAGGATTTGCTCCATCATACAAGTTATCTCCAACTTTTTTAATAGTGTTATAATCTTTAAAGTCAACTAAATCAAATTTATATTGTTTTTTACCGTTAACACTAATATTTCCGTATTTATCAGATTGAAGTTTACCGTCACCTACAAATATTGGTTCTATAGCATTTGTTGTACTATTTTTACCCAAAACCTTATCTCCGCTATCAGTTACTAAATATCCACTTCCATCAACATGAAAATCACCAGTTCTTGTATAATAATTTTTAGTAGTTATTCCGTTATTACTTTGAACTGTAAAAAAGCCTTTTCCCTCAATTGCAAAATCTGTAGATTTATCTGTCGTTTGTAGAACACCTTGAGTAAAATCTGTATTTACATCATCCACTTTACTTCCCTGACTAAGCGAGCCAATAACATTTTTTGTATTTTTGCCATTTACCATCTTATCATAATTTTGTATTAAAACATCATTAAATGATTTGATAGAAAGATTCTCAGCTTTATATCCATTTGTATTCGAATTGGCTATATTATTAGTTACGGTGCTTTGCTTAGCTTCTCCAGTTATGAGTCCTGTAACTGCTGTGTATAAAGCTCTAATCATTTTTTCACATCCTTAATAATTATTGGTATTTCATCTGGGAAACGCATACCATAGCCTCTTGCCTTAATTTCAATATTACCTTTACTCATTTCATAATTCATCTTTGAACCAAAGAGTAAAATACATGCCATAATCAAGCCTATTCCTATTCCAATCAAGATTTTACTATCACTTAAAAAGTCTATTAATCCTTTTATCTTATATATAAATCCTTTATTAATAGTACTTCCCCCTTACCCAAATGCAATATTTCACAAACTTCGTCAGTAGATGAGCCTTCACTAAATAGCTTTTTTATTTTCTCAACTTTTTCATTACTATTATTACGAGGTTTATCTAAGACTCTACTATCAATTTCGTCCGGCTTAGATATATATGTAATATTTGTATTATCTTGTTTAGTATCATCTATAGTAATTGTGTTCTCTTTATTATCGTGATACACTTCATAATCTTTATGTATTTTATCATTTTTTGCCATAATCTCTTTGATTTCCATTATTTCGCTTTGAAGTTCTAAAATACTTTCAGAAAACTCTGCTCTAAGTTCCCCTATTCTAATATCATCATCTTTAATATTTCCCATAGCATTTCCTAAAACCCCATTAAAGGACTTGTTTTGTTTTTTTATAGATAGCACATTCAAAATTATAAGAATTAACCCAATAAAAATTAATAACCCTGTCATATAATTCACCTCAAATTTTAAAAATTAAATTATTAGTATATAAGTTCTATATTATAAATCATATTTAAGTTTTACTAAGGCCTTTCTTAAATTTATAAGAGCTCTGCTATGGAGTTGACAAACTCGTGATTCAGATACGCTCAAAATATTTCCTATTTCCTTAAGTGTAAGACCCTCAAAATAATATAAGGTTAAAACAAGTTTATCTTTTTCTTTAACGTTATCTAGTCCTAAAGCTAAATATTCAATTTGCTCTTTTTGCTCTAAGGCTCCCTCAGGGCTTGGACTCCTATTATCTCTAATAGTACCACTAAGTGGCATGTCATCATCGTCAGAAAAAATCAGATCTTCAAGCGAAACTACCGATATATAATTTATATTGTTTTCAATGCTTGCAACTTCATTTATTGTAATACCAAGTTCACTCGCAATTTCGTGGTTTGTTGGTTCCCGATATAAGCATTTCTGAAGATTCTCAATTGCCTCGTTATATCTGTTAAGCTTATCCATAGCTCCTTTAGATATTGGACTATTACGCCTAAGCTCATCTATCATAGCACCTTTTATTCTTATTGATGCATAACTTGAAAACTTCATACCTTTAGTGGCATCGTATTTTCCTAAAGCATCCATAAGGCCTAACATACCATAACTAATTAAGTCTTCATATTCAACATATTTAGTTTTTCCAATAATTACTCTAGATGCAATATATTTAACTAAAGGTATATGTTTTTTTACAATTTGCTCTCTTATATCATCTGCTTTAGCTATGGACATTTAAAAACCTCCTCAAATTTTTTTCATTTGATTTCTCATAAGTTGAAATATATATTTAATAAGTTGCTCTTGTGTTGCGTTATCTAAAAATTCGAAACTAAGACCACATATAAATCTACTATCATCGTCTTTCATTATCCTCTTTGTTTGCCCCACAATAAGTACCTCTTCTTCGTTAACAGTTAATGCTACCAATAGAAAATCATTATCCTTAATTTCCTCCGACACCTTAACCCTCATGCCACCCCCACTTAAATCAACAAGTACTGCCTTTAAATATTTACTATCATCAATAGTACTAAGATTTACTTTCGGCTCATTCTTAAGATTTATGTATTTAGCAGTTTTTATTAATGGTACTCTAACATATCTTCTTCTTTGTATCTTTTTTATTTCCTCAGGTTTTGCTAGAAGTAAAATGGGTATATTCTCAAATTTACGACCTATAATTGTAGATGAAAATTTATAAATATTTTCTTCTTCATAATATATTACATCTATTATAGATCCATTTGACAATGGAAGATACTCTCCTGAATTCGTAGGAATACTAATTGCTATGTAATCTTCTGTTACGTCTTGCACATTACTATTAAAATATTTTTCGTCAACTAATATTTCTAGCTTCTTATTTAACTTAAAATCAACTTTAATCAACTACCCCAACCCCTTATGAAAAAATGCTGAAAATCTTTTTAAATAGCCCCTCTACACCAATACCACTTACTTTATCCTTCGCGCCCTCAAGTTTACTTGCAATCTTATTTATATCCTGAGCTGCTCCAGAATTTGGATAACTTACAACTACAGGTTCTTGTTGCCTTACTGCATAAGATAATTTCTTATCCTCACCGATTTTACCTAAATATTCAAGTTTCATATCAAGAAATTTATTAACAGCATTATTAAATTTATTAAATGTCAAATCAGCTTCATTATTGTCCAGGGACCTATTTATTATAACTTTAGCAGAATTTTTAATATCAAAATGTTTAACAGCCTTGAGTAAACTATACGCATCAGTTAGCGACGTAGGTTCCGGCGTTGTTACAATTACTAAATCTTCGCAGCAAGCAATAAAACCCAAAACGCTTTTATTTACACCAGCTCCTGTATCCATTATTATATAATCAAGTCCTGTTAAAGCTGTAAGCTTACTTAAGAACATATTTCTTTCAACTTCTGTCAAATCCTCAACCTTTGTAAGCGCTGAACCTCCTGGAAGAAGTTTTACGCCAAATGGTCCTGTTAAAACAACTTCCTCGATTTCTTTTCCTTTACTTATAACATCGAATACACTATATTTCGATGAACATCCCATTATAATATCATCATTACCCATACCAATATCCGCATCAAAAATCATAACTTTTTTGCCCATCTTTTGAAGTGCTATAGATAAATTCACTACTATATTGCTTTTACCTACTCCCCCTTTACCAGAGGTAACAGTTATAATTCTTGGTTGCAAATCCACCTTATTATCATTTTTCTTTGCCATTTGCCTGAGTCTTTGTGCTTGGTCTAGCATATGGTATCCTCTCCCAGTATAAGGCTGACAATTGAATCAGCAGATAACTCTTTAATATCATCAGGTACGTTCTGACCAATTGACACAAAACTAAGCGGTATTTTAGCTGTTTCTAATATGTTTAGTATAGATCCATAAGTGGCAGTTTCATCTAATTTAGTTACTATTATACTATTATAATTCAAAATTCGATATCCTTCAATAATATATTTCATGTCTCTATTTTTAGTTGTAGAGCTTAGAACTAAATGGATATTTTTAGTATCTGCTTTTTCTACAAATGTTCGAAGTTCAGCTATTTGCATTTTATTTTTACTACTTCGTCCTGTAGTATCAATTAAAACTACCTCACATTCACTCATACTTTCTATTGCCTTGTCCATATCATTCATATTATATACAACCTTAAAAGGTAAGTTCATAATATCAGCATAAGCTTTTAACTGTTCTACTGCACCTATTCTATAAGTATCTACAGTAATCAGCCCTACTTTTTTCCCTTCAGCTAGAGCAAGCTTACCTGCAAGTTTTGCTATAGTTGTAGTTTTCCCTACACCCGTTGGACCTACAAGCACTATTCTACCTTGGAGTTTTGGTTTGGTTATATGAATCATTTCTTTTAATACAATTTTTAATTTTTCAAGATCTGGTTTTTCAGTTTTATTATTCTTAATTTTCACCATTATGTTTTCAATGTTTTCACTATCTACATCATTATCAAATAATATTTTTTCTATGTCACTCTTTTGATTTTCTATTGGCTTGCCCGTAATTGTTGGCTCTCTCTTTTGAGAGAGAGAACTAATCATAGTTTTCATTTCCATCATTTCACTCATTAAATTCTCTGAATTATTATCACTTTGCTTAGAAACTTTATGTACACTGCTATTTTGTTTTTGGACTACTCTTGAGTTATTTACATTTTCATTTTCTTGCTGCACAACTTTTTTTATTGCTTCTATACTGTTTAGTTCAATACTATTTAGTTCCATGTTGTTTAATTCATTACTATTTCGACTATCACTATTACCCTTTACAGTATTTTGTTTTTTCTCATTTACTTCATTTTCAACTGCAGCGGTAACTTCAATACTTTTTGCAGAAAAGAATCCCTTTATTCCTGGCTTTCTAATCTTCCTTTGACTTATAATTACTGCATCTCTTCCTAGTTCATATCTTATTCTTGTCATGGCCTCATTCATGGTATTAACTATATAACGCTTTATAATCATTGTAGAGTCACGACTCCTTCAGTTTTAATCTCAACTTCATTTGGTATCTCATTAAGAGAAAGCACAGATACTGTAGGAAATACCATTTCAATTAACCTTCTGAATGCTGGTCTTATCTTAGGAGATACAAGTATCACTGGTTGGTTATTGTGAAAATAAATTGTATTAATATTTTCTTTAATAGAATTTAATATTTTGGAAGTTGTCTCTGGATCAACTGCTGGGAAAGAACCTTGAAGAGATTTCTGAATATTATTTGATACAATATTCTCAATTTCAGGTGAAAGTGTCATAATTGTCATAACACCATTCTCGTCAATTAGTCCATTACAAATGCTTCGTCCAAGTGAGAAACGTACATACTCTGTTAATACTTCTATGTCCTTTGTTATTCTCGAATTATCTGCTAGAGATTCTAGAATAGTTACCATATCCTTTATAGCTACCTTTTCTTTAAGAAGACTTTGAAGAACCTTTTGTACTTCACCAATGGTCATAAGATCTGGTATTAATTCTTCAACTACGGTATTATATTTTTCTTTAACCGAATCAATTAATAATTTAGTTTCCTGCCTTCCTAGAAGTTCGAAAGCATGATTCTTAATAGTTTCGGTTAAATGAGTTACCATTACAGTAGTTGGATCTACCACTGTTAAGCCCTTGATTTCAGCATCTTCTCTTTGATCATTATTTATCCATACTGCTGGTAATCCAAAGGTTGGTTCAACAGTATTAATGCCTTGAATAGTAATATCTTCTGAACTTGGATCAATACAAAGTAACATGCTTGGCATTAATTCACCTTTTATTATTACGGTACCTCTTATCTTAACTACGTATTCATTTGTTTTTAGTTGCAAATTATCTTTAATTCTGATAGGTTGTACAACAATTCCCATCTCGAGTGCACATTGCCTTCTTACAGATGCTATTCTTTGTAACAAATCTCCGCCTGTAGCTTCATCTGCAAGTGGTATTAATCCATAACCAATCTCTATCTCCATAGGTTCTACAGAAATCAAGTTCATTACATCCTCCGGTTCCCTATTTTCTGTTTCAAAAGATTCTTGTTCTTCAGTTTCTGATTTTATTATCTTTTGATCTTTTTCATCCTTATTCAAGAAATAAGCACTGGTTGCCATAGCAATAGCGAGTATTATAAAAACAATATGTGGCATTCCTGGAATACAAGCCAAAACTACAAGCACTACTGATGCTAAAGCAATAACTTTTGGGAATGTAGTAAGTTGCGATGTTATTTGGGTTCCCAAATTCACAGTACTACCAGATCTAGTAACTAAAATACCTGATGCAGTTGATATTAAAAGAGCTGGTATCTGACTTACAAGTCCATCTCCAACTGTTAACCTAACATAAGTAGTTGCAGCTGTCCCAATTGGCATACCAAGCATTACTACCCCTATTATTATCCCACCGAAGATATTAATTATAGTAATAATTATACCTGCTATTGCATCTCCTTTTACGAATTTTGAAGCTCCATCCATAGCTCCATAGAAACTAGCTTCATCTTGAAGTTTTGTTCTTCGCTCTCTTGCCTGGTCTTCAGTTATAACGCCTGCATTCAAATCAGCATCTATACTCATTTGTTTACCTGGCATAGCGTCTAGCGTAAATCTAGCAGAAACTTCTGATACACGCCCAGCACCGCTTGTAATAACAACAAACTGTATAATTATTATTATTAAGAAAATAATTATTCCGACTACATAATTACCACCAACAACAAACTCACCAAAAGCTTCTATAATATCTCCTGCATAAGCCTGTGTTAATACAAGTCTTGTAGATGAAATATTTAGTGCTAACCTTAAAAGTGTGGTAATAAGTAATAATGTTGGGAAAACTGAAAATTGCAAAACTTCTGTCGTAAACATTGTTAATAATAAAATCACAACTGCGAGTGTAATATTAAATGCAATTATTACATCAAGAAGTTTGGGTGGTAATGGAATAATAATCATAAGAACTATTGCGATTACACCAAATGCAACTAATACGTCCAAATTATTCTTTATCTTAAACTTTGCTTTTTCAGCCACAAATATCATCCTTTACTATTTTTTCTTCAGTTTATACACCAACGCTAATATCTCTGCTACTGCTTGATACATATCAGCTGGTATTTCTGAGCCTATCTCTAATTCTTTGTATATTAACCTTGCTAAAGGTTTATTTTCAATAATTGGGATATCATTTTCACTTGCAATTTCTTTTATCTTTATTGCCACATTATCTGCGCCAATAGCCACAACTATAGGTGCTCCATCCCCTCCTTGCTCATACTTAATTGCAATAGCTAAGTGGGTTGGATTTGTAATGACAACTGTTGCATCAGGTACGTCTTGCATCATTCTACCAGACGCCATTTCTCTTTGTTTCTGCCTGATTTTTGATTTAATCAAAGGATCTCCTTCTTGTTGCTTATATTCTTCCTTGATTTCCTGCATACTCATTTTTAGTTCTTTATTATGTTTATATTTCTGATAAGCGAAATCAATTACAGATATTATAAGCATAACTATTGCTATTTTAAAAAATATATCTATAACTAGACTTCCAAAGGCCGCCAAAATAGCCTCTATTTTCAAACTCCCATAATTCATTATTTGCATATAGTTGTCTTTTACAAATTTATAAGCTATAACTGATATAAGAGTAACTATAGTTAAATTTTTAATCAAATCCACCACTGATCTCATGGAAAATATTTTCTTAAACCCACTTATAGGATTTAGTTTTTTAAGATCTGGTTTAAGTGGTTCACTTGTAAATATAAATCCAGATTGCATAAGGCTTGCAACTATTCCCATTATCATAATAGGGACAACAATCGGCAAAATTAAAATACCAAATTTCAAAACCGATACCAAAAGTACAGTTTTAAAAGTATACTCAGTAAGTGTAAATGTTAAATAATTGTTTAAGAAAAGAATTACTATACCTTTTAAATTGTCTAGAGTATATGCCCCAAGCGTAATCATCAGAATTGTTACTGTGAGTAGTGTTGTGGTAGAAGATAATTCCTTACTTTTAGCAACTTGACCCTTTTTCTTTGAGTCACTTTTCTTCTTAGGTGTAGCATCTTCAGTTTTTTCACCACTATCAGATGAGACAAAAACAAGTAGTGGTATTACTTTATAAAGCCCCTTGATTATATCTGGAATAGTGTAAAAAGAATTCACTATTAAAGATATAGCAGCAGGAAGCACTAATGAAAAACAAGCAAGTCCTATTACTATTTTTATTGGCATACCTAAAATCATAACATTTAATTGTGGTACTGTTCTTGAAACAAGACCAATACTTAAATCTGTTATAATAATTATTAAAATAATCGGTATTGCTATTTTTAATCCAAGTGTGAAAAACTCTATGAAAACTTTCAGCATCATCATAGCAGTTTGTTGCGATAATATAAATTTCCCAATTTCAACATTGTTGAATGAATCAATAATTGCTCTAATTAACATATGGTGGCCATCCACCACAAAAAACATTACCATACTTACCCAGTAAAGCAAATTTCCAAGTACAGTAACATTCTCGTTAGATATCGGATCAAACATACTCATCATAGAAAATCCGATTTGAAAATCCATAAGTTGCCCAGCCATTTGCGCAGAGTAAAAACAAAACTTTGTTAAGTACCCAAGCATTAAACCAGTAACAACCTCTGCTAGTGAAAATATTATGAGCGTTCCATTATTAGTAATTAAATTTACATTTTGATAATTAATACCTGGCATAATTATAAAAGTGAAAACAGCACAAAATCCGACCTTAAGCAAAGCAGGGGCAGATTTAGGGAAGAAAATTGGTATACTCATAAAGAATGCTGATATTCTAAGGAGTACCATGATAAAGCCTAAATAGTAAGCCATATTAGTCAAAACAATTCCACCTAACCTCCCATATTAGCTATAAGTGCAAAAATCCTAGTAGTAAAATCAAGCATTATATGAAGCATCCAACTACCCATTAATAAGCCAATTAGTGCTACTGCAACGAGTTTTGGCACAAAAGTCAATGTTTGCTCTTGAATTTGAGTAGTAGCTTGGAATATACTTATTATTAGCCCTACTACAGTAGCTACAACTAAAATTGGAGCAGATACCATTATCGCAGTATAGATAGCATCTTTTATTACGGATAATACAATATTCTCTGTCATTTAATTCACCTCAACTAAAACTCATAATCAACGCTTTTGCAAGCAAATTCCATCCATCAACCATAACAAATAACAATAATTTAAATGGGAGAGAAATCATAACTGGTGGTAACATCATCATACCCATAGCCATAAGTATACTACCTGTTACTATATCTATTATAATAAACGGTATAAACAGTAAAAATCCCATTTCAAAAGCTCGCCTTAATTCACTTATTATAAATGATGGCACAACAGCATATAATGGTACTTTGTCATATGTAACTACAGGTTTTCCATTTTTAAGTATTTCTTTTCCATTACCATCAACTTGATTTTTAACTGTATCTTGTAATTTACCTACATCTAAGAAAAGTTTTAAATCCTTTGCTCTTGTCTGTTTTAACATAAAGTCCCTCATGGGTTTCGAACCTTTTTCAATTGCAACCTTTTGAGTTATTTTACTGTTTAAATAAGGAGTTAAAGCCTCACTATTGATTTTTGTAAATGTGGGAGCCATAGTAAAAAATGTTAAAAATAGAGCAAGTCCAATTATAACCTCTTTCGGTACTGCATTTTGAATACCTATAGCACTTTTGAATAATGATAAGACTATAATTATTCTTACAAAACTTGTAGACATTATAATAATTGATGGCAATAAGGTAAGTACTGTTAGAAGCACTAATAACTTAATATTATCAACATACTCCTTTGGTGTACTTGCATTATCAACTGAAATATTAATTTTAGGTATTGGTATTGTAGTTGCATGTACAATGCTTATCGTAGCTATACATGTTATAGCAAGAGCCAGAGCAAAAACAAACAAATTTTTATTTTTTATTTTCATATCTAACTTCCTCTTTAGTTTGCTTTTTCAAAATATGTTTTTTGAATAAATCCTTCATATCTTCATATTGGGGTAGCTCTTTAATTTTTTCTATTTTTATAATTTCTTCGCTAGGTAGTTCAAATAGAATTTTAATATCATTTAAACTTGATGATACAGCATAGGCTTTATCACCGATTTTTACAACTGCAATACTGTTTTCCTTAGATAAAGAAATTCTATCGAGTATCCTCATATACCTACCATCTTGCAATTTACGAAGTTTGGTTCCTCCATATTTTAATGATAAATATAACATAAATAATATAAAAGGTAAAAATATTATAATTTTAAACATAAATATCCAAAATTCTTTATCTAACATAATATCACCTACTGTACCAATAAATCATTAAAATATATATGATCTACTTTGCCTTTTGTTAAAACTGGGTTTATTTTAGCTATTATCTCTTTCTTTATAAGATCAACACCAGCATCACTAAAATCAGTTGTTTTCTTAGATCTAAGAATTTTAATAACTAAATCCCTAATAACTGGCTTTTGTTCTTTTAGTTCTGTAGATAATTCCTCATTTTCCCCATACCCAACATAAACCAATACCTTTAGGTACCTTTTTGCATCACTATCTGTTAAATTCACTAAGCATTCATCTAATGAATAAGTCACCACTTTTGTCTCTACAGCCTTAGCCGTTGAAGTAGTAGAAGTCGTCGCTCCTTTTTTGCCAGCTAACATCATACCGCCAAAGGCTGCCCCCCCAACTACAATTAGTCCGAGTAATACTATAATAACTAATTTTAACGAATTTCCTTTTTTTGGTTTTTCACTCATTTCGTAATGGCCTCCTTATCATTTGCAACAATTAATATATTTACTCTTCTATTTAAAGCTCTATTAGCATCACTACTATTTGCTACAATAGGTTGATATTCACCACAAGCTACAGATTTAAATCGGTTTGGACGCGCTTGACCCTTTGTCACCACAAAATACTCAAGTACTTGTAGCGCTCTATCTGAAGATAATTGCCAATTGTTTTTATATTTAGAATTATTAATTGGTTCATTATCCGTATGTCCCTCTATTACAATATCATTAGGAAATGTAGATATTAGTGCATTTATTGCATTTAATACTGACTTACTTTTATCTATAATTTCTGCATTACCACTCTCAAATATAATATTTTCACGAAGTTGAATTATAACTCCCCTATTGTCAGTTTTTATCTCAACTATTGACTCTAATTTTTTGTTTTTTATGAAACCTTGAACCTTTTTATAAATACTTTGTGTATCACTACCTGTTGCTCCAGATTGTAATGGTAACCCAACTAATGGAACATCTCCATCTTTCACATTAAAATTCAAACTATTTTTTGTCGTTTCGCCCGTTAATACAGATTGAAAAGATGATGCAACTTGTTTAAACTTAGTTGCATCAACTGTTGAAAAAGAATATAATACTACGAAAAAAGTTAGAAGAAGTGTCATTGTATCTGCAAAGGTAGACAACCAAGTATCTGTTCGTATCTCTGGTCTAATCTTCTTTTTTCTAGACATTCCCACTCACCTCAACTACTTTCGCCTGTTCTTCAATAAATTTAATTCTATCCCCAGGTGATAGATAAGTGGTTAATCTTTCCTTAACACTCCTTGGATTTACTCCAGATTGTATTGAAAGTATTCCCTCAAGCATCATTTCTCGATTATTTACTTCAATACTAGATTTATAGGTTAAATTATGTGCCATAGGTATTAATACTAAATTTGCAAGTAATGCACCATAAAAGGTAGTTATTAATGCTTTCCCCATACCAGAAGCTACTGCCGAGGCATCACTTAAACTTGATAGCATTTGAATAAGTCCTATAAGTGTACCAAGCATACCAAAAGCTGGCGCATAAGCTGCCCAAGCTTTTAACATATTAATCCCATCCTCGTGGCGCCTTTCCATTTCATCCGTTTCCAGCTCCATAACTTCTTTTATTGTTTCAGGGTCTAGACCATCAACAACCATTTGAAGCCCTTTTTTTAAAAATTTATCAGGCAATAGTGCTATGTCATCCTCAAGAGATAGAAGTCCACCTTGTCTTGCTTTTTTAGATAAACTTATAAAACAATCAATGATTTCTGTACTAGCTGATGTGTTTTCTTTAAATGATTGTCTTATAATTTTTTTAACTCTCTTCATTGCTGAAATAGGATAAGCTATAAGCAGTGCAGCAAATGATCCACCCACAGTAATTGCTATAGAAGCTGGGTCAAAAAATATTTTTAAGTTAGTTCCACCAGATGCCATCCCCCATACCGTTAACCCAAATCCTACCACTATTCCAATAGTGGTCAAAAAATCATGCTTCTTCATGCAATTGCCTCCTAAAACTTGCCAGTAAATATCCTATTCTTATACTTTATTACCTCTTCAATTACCTCATCTGTACTTTCAATCACAATATACTTTTTTCCATTTGTTAAGGTTATTAATGTTTCTGGCATTATTTCAATCTTTTCTATAACCTCTGCATTTAAAACAAATTCTTTATTATTTAAGCCTGTAAGTTTTATCATGGGCCCTCCTATGATACTTTACTTATTCTATCTCTTTAGACCTATTATATCCTGTAGTATTTCATCTCCTGTGGTAATAGTCTTACCCATTGCCTGGAATGCTCTACTTGCAACAATCATATCTGTAAACTGCTCAGCTAAATCAACATTTGACATTTCAAGCATTCCAGAAAGCATACTGCCGTAGGCTTTGCTGTTGTCATTAGTAGCATCAGCTGCTAATCCTGATCTAACCACCGCTTGTCCCGAGTTAGAAGTACTTGTATATAAATTTTTACCAACCTTACTTAATCCTGCTGGATTATTAAAGGATGCCATAGCAATCTGTCCAATTACAGTTACACCATCACCCTCTAACGTAGCTTTAATAGTTCCATCCTTTTCTATTGAAAAAGATTTCACCTTTTTTGCATCATCACCTTCCCCTATTGTGTCTGGTATTGATAATGCTATAAGACCCTCATCTGCTTTTGGTAGAGTTGTTTTATCATTTGCATTTACAAACTTTGTGGTAGTTTTACCATCAGTTCCGTTAGTTAAGCTACCACCTACAGAGTAACCCATAACCCTAAGCCCATCTGATGTTAATAAATGACCTGCATCATCTAGTGTTAAAGCTCCATCTCTTGTGTAAGAAATATCAAATCCACTAGGTTTAGTTGCATCAATTTTATGATCGGTATCCAATGATACACTCCCTCCAATAGCTCCAGTAGCAACTATTAAATAACCTTCTCCATCCATAGCAACATCTAAATTTCTAGAAGTTGGCTGCATCATGCCTTGTCCTACCATAGTATCTATTCCTGCAATTTGCACTCCTAGTCCTATCTGCTTTCCATTAACTCCACCCGTATTTGTTGATGATGAAGATGCATCAGACATACTTTGACTTACCATATCTTGAAATCTAACTCTCGAGCTTTTAAAAGCTGTAGTTCCACAGTTAGCTATGTTATTTGCTATAATATCTAATTTAGTCTGATTTGCTTTCATTCCACTTATTCCTGCATATAATGATCTTAACATAATATTACCTCCATTTTTTTAGTAATCACTTTGCTTCCGTCATTCCACAAAGTTAAGCTCCCTATAAGGTCCAGCTTATATCATAACTACACTATCTATATTTGTTATTACATTTCCTGTGCTTTGATTTTTATCCATTGCTGTAATTACAGTTCTATTTTTAATACTTGTAATCAAAGCCATATCTTTATATAGTATTAAGGATTGTTTAGAACCTTTACTATCTGCCATATTTATACCTTCATTAATCTTCTTCCTATCAGCATCATCTAAGTTTATATTTCTACTATCAAGCCTTTGTGCTGCATGAGACGATATTGTGAAACATTCTTCTTTTTTTATCTGTTTATCTAAAATGTTATTAAATGTACTTTTATCTTTACTTAAACTGCTATCATTTTTGTTAACTATAGTACTTTTATTTTGTAAAGCAACATTTGAATACCCAGTAAAGTCTGCTGTTGAATATAGTTTCCCATTTACTACTCTATAAGACATATTGAACCTCACCTTACTATCTTAATTACTTTTTTATCCTACTTTTGAAATGTCATCATAACTTATATCCTTAGTGACATCCTTACTATTCTCTTGATAAGAAATAGTTAAATTAATTCCTGTTGTAGTTTTAGCCACACTTTTAACAGTTCCTGTATAAGCTACTTTAGTATCACCTATCGCTCTTGTTGTAACTTGTTTACCCATTAAATTTATAGCAGCTGAAAATGCTGTATTGTTATTTAAATAATCTGATGTAGCGTTTGATACATCTATAACATCCGATAAAGTGTCAGCAGGGAAATTTTTTGTAGTGCCATCTGTCAATTGCACCGCCATGTAAGTTTTACCTGCCTCCTTATAAACAGCTTGAACAGTCCCCCCGTATTGAACTCCTTTATCATTATAACTATCAAAAGCTACCATCTTACCCACTAGTGAAGTTTGATTTGCAAAAGTCACATTGCTATTTAAATTTGACATTTGTTCTAGTGCCGCAAATTGTGCCATTTGAGCTACAAATTCTGTACCATCTTTAGCAGCCGTCGGATCTTGGTTACTAAGTTCTGCCGAAAGTATTTTAAGGAAAGAATTTTGATCCATTACTGCGCCTTTCTTTACAATTGCAGTTCCACGAGTTGTTGCCCTTGCTGAACTTGTTTGCGCTGTGCTTAAATTTTTTAGTGCTTCATTTGAAGTTGTTGTAACATCAGTTGCCATTTTATATCACCTCTTAAATATTGATTTTTATCTATGCATAACTAAACAAACTTATTTACTTGATTATCTTCTATAACATAGTTACTACTTATATCAACATCATCATCTATATCCACATTAGTTTTTGAGTTGTTATCTTGTTTTCCATTATTATTGTTATTGTTTCCACTAGAGTTCTTGTTAAAAAAGGTTGAATCCTCATATACGTTTATATCTAAGCTTTGAATTTTAATGTCCATATTTTTCAATCTATCTTGAATGTCCGAAGCATTACTATTTAACAAGTTATAAGTTTCCTTATTTTGAGCCAATATACTAGCCTTCATAATTCCACTTTCCATAGTAAGTTTTATTGTAATTTCTCCAAGTTCTCTAGGATTCATTTTCACTGTTAAATCCTTTATATTATTAATTTCCATGAATTTTACAGATTTAATTACATCAGCTTGAAAATTATTTTTATCAACTACTAAATTTGCACTTAGTACCTTGGATGCATCTGAAGTTTTCACAGTTTGAAATTGATTCATAAAATTAACTGCTTTTGATATTTTCACATCGTCCTTATCTCCACTTAGCAACTTATTAAGAAATTTTTCCTCAAAAGAGCTATTACCAGAAGATTTATTGTCTTTTTTGTTATCACTTGAACTCTGATTTTGATTTTTAGAAATATTTTCAGAAGTTAACTTTGTGTTTTGCGACTTCAACATTTTTATTAAATTGTCTTTTAATGATTTTTCATCACTATTATCGTTGCCAATTTCAGGAGTAGGTACTTTTAATAAATTCAAATCTGATTTTATATCCTTAACCTGCGTAGTTAGCTTTTGAAGCATACCAAGCATTTCGGAAGACATTTTTGTATTTCCTTTTGGGTTTTCTAGTAATGATAATATTTCACTAAGATTGTTCTTCAACGTAGTCTTTGTTTCAGGTGTCAATTTTTTTGTACCTACTAATTCTTCTAAATTAATAGAATTAAGTTCAGTTCCTGAAGTTTTAGTAGTTGTAGTTTTATCAGTACTTTGAATCATAACAGTTAGAGATTGTAATAACTGCTGGATTTGCGCCATTTGATCAGTTGTTTTTTCGGTACTTGCTGATTCTCCTGATGTTTTCTTAAGATTTTGCTTTAACAAATCCACCAGTTTTTTTAAACCACTTATTATTTTATTATCACCATCACCCAGCAACTCTTTTGGCAGTTTCTCAATATTTTGATTTAGCATTTTAATTGATTCTTCTATACTGTTATTTATCTCTGTACTAACAGGTTCGCCTGATAGCTTCTTAATGTTTTGTTTTAATAAATCAACAAGTTTTTTTAAACCATTAATTGTTTCATTGTCAGCCTCGCTTACCAAATCTTTTGGCAGTTTCTCAATGTTTTGATTCAAATCATTAATTGATTCTTCTATAGCGTTACTTATCTCTGTGCTTACAGGTTCTCCTGACGCTTTCTTAATGTTTTGCTTTAATATAGCAACAATTTTCTTTAAATCATTGTTTATATTATTACTAGCATCATCTACTAAATCTTTTGGCGATTTTTCATCATTTTGACTTAGTGGAATACTGGTCTCTTCTACCTGACTCTTTTCAACATTATCCTTCTGATTTTGGTTATTTGTTTCATCTGAATTTTTTATCTTTGTTTCGTCCAAATTTTCTTCTTTGTAATTTGTTTTTTTAACATCATCATTTGAAAAGCTCTTAGATTTTAGTGTTTGGTCATCTAAGGCTTTTTTAAATTCTTCTTTTCTAGCTGGTTGTTTTGGCGTATCAACTTTAGTAGGAGCATTATTATAATTTATTACATTATTATTTACATTCACTTTTCTCACCTCCTTTAATAACACATATGGAAATAAATAACCATTAACATATAAGTCTATTTATTTCCATGAATCTTTTTATTATTTCTAATAAAAGCAAAAAGTGCAAATTCATCATTATTTTTTTGCTCTATTAAATTTTGTTCTTTTAAAAATGAAATCTTCTGCTTTTCTTTCAAAATTTCAACAGTCTTTTTTTCAACTTGACATAACTTCAATTTATCTCTTTTTTGCTCTAATATCTTCCCTTTATCCTCAAGTATTATAGTATTTTTATCTATTGAATAATTCAAAGCATTTAAATAATTCTGCTTAATTTTCTGCTGTATAATTGATTCATAAGCATCAATATTCCTATGAGCCGAATAATTTTCTTTTAGACTATTCAGCTCTTTTTCTACCATATTTTTTTCTCTTTGCGCTTCTTTAAATTCAAGTTTACTTTTATCTTCAAAATCTTGTCTAATATCGAGAAGTTTTTGAAGTCTGAACTTGTACGCTCCGCTCATATAAAAACTCCTCCCATAAAAACATCCCCAAGAGATTCACTTGAAACATCTATTCAAACATATTTTGGAGTACACCTAAACTAACATTAATGTCTGTATTTTCATTTGTATCCTGCTTTAAAAAAGCCTCTATACTATCATTATACTTAATTGCATTATCAATTTTTTCACTACTGCCCTTTACATAAGCCCCAATATTTATTAAATCTTCAGAATCTTTATAAGTTGCCATTAAATCTCTTGCAATGGACGCGGCCTTTTTATGCTCAGGCGTAGTGATTTCAGACATCAACCTACTAACGCTATTTAGAACATCAATGGCAGGGTAATGATTTTTACCAGCAAGCGCTCTTGATAAAACTATGTGACCATCAAGTATTCCACGCACTGCATCTGCTATTGGCTCATTAAAATCATCACCATCTACAAGCACTGTATAAAAAGCTGTAATAGATCCTTTATCAGACATTCCACTGCGTTCCATTAGCTTAGGTAACATTGCAAATACTGATGGAGTATATCCTTTACTTGCTGGCGGTTCCCCAATAGCTAGTCCAATTTCCCTTTGCGCCATAGCAAACCTTGTTACTGAATCCATCATTAGAATTACTTTTTTACCTTGATCCCTAAAGTATTCTGCAATAGCAGTCGCTGTAAATGCACCTTTTAATCTTACAAGGGCTGCTTTATCAGAGGTTGCACATACTATTATTGATTTTTTCATTCCCTCGATTCCTAAATCTTTTTCTAGGAAATCACGAACTTCACGCCCTCTTTCACCAATAAGTGCAATAACATTTACATCTGCTTTTGCCCCTCTTGCAAGCATTCCAAGAGTTGTACTTTTACCTACTCCACTACCTGCAAATATACCAACCCTTTGACCTTCTCCACAAGTTAAGAAACCATCAATTGCCCTAACTCCAGTGGGCAGAATTTCTTTTATTCTACGTCTCTTTAAAGGATCTGGAGGAGACGTATTTAAAGAATATGCTGTGTATTTAGTAATCTCATCACCATTTAATGGATTTCCTAGCCCATCAAGAACCTTTCCAAACAATTCATCTGAACATTTAACACTAAGTGGGCTTCCAGTTGGTACTACTCGGCATCCTGGTGATATACCTACGAGTTCCCCAAGTGGCATGAGTATTACGTCCTTCTCACGAAAACCAACAACTTCGCAGGGTATCTCTTCGTTTGATATATTATAAATATTACATACTTCACCTACAAATGCTGTTATTCCCTGTACCTCAATTGTAAGTCCTATAACATTTTTCACCACACCCTCGCAGTAAGTGTAGTTAATATCAGGAATCTTTTTCATTAAATACTCAAAATTTAGAGATACCATAAAATCATTCACCCTCTTTATACTTGTAATTGCTCTTCCTTAAACATTTCAACTATTTTTTCTATACCATAAGCTATACTCACAATACTTTTCCCTGTTTCTTTTTCTATTACAGCAGTTCCATCCTCTAGGAAATTATCCTCTATTACAAATATATCACCTTGAAATGCAAGTTTACCTTTCCAATTTTCAACTTGACCTTTTACAGTATCAAAATGAGTGTTATTAGTTTTTATAATATATAATTTTATATTTCTTTCAGCTTGTAGAGTACTAAAAATCATCTCATTTATTGCATCTGGCTCTTTTACTTCTTTTTTTAATATATTCTCAGCTATACTTACAATTAGGTCTTTTATATGCTTTTCTTTCTCTATCAAGAATTCATCATACTTAGATTTTGAAAGCTTTAACATATCATCTGCTTGTGCTCGTACTTCATTTGCCTCCTGCGTTGCGCCGCTAATTGCTTCATTATACCCATTTTCATAACCTTCTTTATTTCCTTGTTCAAGCCCTTCTTTAACTGCTCCAATTTTCGCCTCTGCAGCATCAATGACTGATTTTGAAAGTATTTTCTCACTTTCGTGTCTTGCATTTTGTAATATATTGCCAGCAAGTGTTTCATAACTTTCCATATTATCATTTTTTATAACTTGCTGCTCATCCATAATTTTTGGCAAAGGTTTTGCACTTAAATGAGTGCTTATTTCTTCCTCACCCTGCTTTATGACATTTGAATTTTTTATCACATTAAATGACAATCGATTCCTCACCGCCTCTTGAAAGAACAATTTCTCCAGCCTCATCTAAACGTCTCAAAATGCCAACAATTTTTTGTTGTGCTTTCTCTACATCCATAAGTCTTACTGGTCCAAGGAATTCCATATCTTCTTTCAAAGATGCTGCTGCTCTCTTAGATTGATTCTTGAATATAGTGTTTGCAACTTCTTCTGAACATCCTTTTAATGCAAGAGATAAATCCTTAGTATCTATTTCTCTTAATGTTCTTTGTATTGAAACATCATCCAATGTAATAATATCCTCAAATACAAACATAGATTCTTTAATCTTTTCTGCAAGTTCTGCATCTTCTCTCTCAAGACCCTCTGTGATATTCTTTTCTGTAGTTCTATCAACTTGGTTTAGAATTTCAACTAGAGATTCTATTCCACCAATTACAGCACTATCTGTTCTAATTACAGAAGATAGTTTACCATTTAAAACTTTTTCAATTTCTTTTATAACCATAGGCGAAATACTACTCATAGTTGCAATTCTATAAGATACTTCACTTTGTAAATCAAGTGGTAACTCTGCCATTATCTGAGCAGCCTTATCCGACTGCATATAACACATAATAAGTGCTATTGTTTGGGGATGCTCATTTGCTATAACATTTAGAAGTTGATGAGCATCTGCCTTCCTTGCTATGGCAAATGGTCTATATTGTTGAGTTTCTTCCATAACTTTGTCTAAAATTTCCTTTGCTCTTTGCGAACCCAATGCCTTTGATAACAAATTCTTTGCATATTCAATTCCACCTTCTAAAAGAAAATCCTTAGCTTTATTCATTTCCATAAATTCCTCTAAAATTGACTTCCTAAGTTCTGATTTAACTGAAGTAATATTTGCAATCTCATAAGTTATTTTTTGTATATCTTTTTCTGGCAATTTTTTTATTATACCCGATGATGCGTCCGGCCCTAAAGTTATAAATAATATAGCTGCTTTTTGAATTCCCGAAAGTTTTTCACCTTTAGCCACTACTTATCACCTCTCATCTTCTGTCAGCCAAGACTTAATTATATCTGCAACTTGTTCTGGTTTATCTGCAGCATATTTTTTAACTTGATTCTCCATACTAGATTTTTTATCCTTAGATTCAAATTCAATAGGTGGAAAAATTTCTTCCTGCTTTGGAGGAATTTCATCTCCAATCATCATGTCAATACTCTCTGTAGTTATTTCTTCCTTCTTTCTTGACCTACGAATTACAAATATCACTATAACTAATATCAGAATAGCTAAAGCTCCTATTGCAATACGAGTATATAATATTTTAGACGCTGCCGCCTTATCTGCATTTGCTATATCAAGCAGTGCTTGCTGAGCAGCTTTTTTAGCAGCTGTATTAAAGTACAAACCTTCTATACTTATAGTGTCTCCTCTAGCTCCAGAGTATCCAATAGCTTGTGCAACTAAATTGTTTACAGAAGTCTTAGTAGCTGCATCCAAATTGCCATCAAGTACTACCGAAGTAGTAAGTTTCTTAATTGCACCAGGTGACTTTACTACATTGTCAACTGTTTGTGACACATCATAATTTTTTGTACCATCTTTGTTTACAATGTTTCCATCTTTATTAGTCGTTGGCGATGTATTTTGCGTCGCATTATCCACTGGACTAGTTGATAAACCAGTACTAGTGCCTCCGTTCCATGTCTCCGTATCATGTGAACTTACGACTGTTCCCGTTTTACCATATGTTGTGGATTTTCTTGTAAGCGCATCAAAATCGAGCTCTGAATTAACAGATACCTTCACTCCATCTTTATATACAGGCTCAAGTACCTTCATTATCTTCTCTTCCATATTCTTCTCAATTTGTGCCTGTAAGGCTTGTTGATCATCTGTAGAGTTGGTTAACGACTTCTTTTCCTTGTCGTATAACCCTTCAGTTAGAAGTTTAAAGTCATCGGAGACTATGCTCACATTTTCCTTTGGAAGATTCTGCACAGCTCCCGTTAATAATGAAACTATTGCTTTTACCTGTTCATTAGTAAGTTTAGTTCCTGATTTAAGTTTTAATACAACCGATGCTGTAGCAGGATCGGTTTCTTTAACAAAAGCAGTGCTTTCTGGCATAACCAAATTAACCTTAGCTCCTTCTACTTCTGGGAAAGACTTTATAGCTCTTTCAATCTCACCAGATAATGCCCTTTGATACATAATTTTAGTTTCTGTATCTGTAGGTGCCATTTTACTCGTATCAAAAAGCTCAAATCCCTTACTTCCATCCGTAAGTTTAACCTCTGACGCAAGCGTCATCCTAAGGCTATCAATCTGATCTTTAGGTACTAATATACTAGTTCCACTTACCTTATAGCTAACTTTATCAGTTTTTAACTGTGTAACAATTGTCCCCGAATCTTCTGTTGACAAATTTGAATATAACACAGCATATTTAGTTTGCGATGATGCTACTATAAAAGAGATAATTGCTATTAATATTACTCCCACAAGTATGCTATAAGCTATTTTTTTATTTCTGCTTAAGTTACCCCAACTTTGCGAGAACTTATTTCTCACTTCAAGTAGCTTGCTCATATTCTAGCTCCCTTCCTATATCTGCATCCTATTAAATACATCATAGGCATCTACAAGTTTATTTCTAATTTGTACAGCGGTTTCTAAAGACAGTTTAGCTTCTGCTGTAGATAACATTACCTTCTGTACATCTGTTTCATCACCCTTTATAAACTTTTGAGTAAGATCATCAGATTCAATTTGTTTATCGTTAACTCCATCTAATTTTTCTTTTAATGTATCCAAGAAACTAGTACCAGAATTTTCAGTATTTACAGCATCCGTTTTAACATCATTAAGAACCGCTGTATTGCTTACATTTGCACTTGCATTAATGTTCATAAAAACACTCTCCTATTTACCTATTTCTAACGCTTTAGAAAACATACTTTTCTGAGCAGTTATAGAACTTACATTTGCCTCATATGCTCTTGTAGATGCAATCATATCTGCCATTTCATTCAAAATATTTACGTTAGGCATACTCACATACCCGTCTTTATCAGCATCTGGATGTGATGGGTCATAGACACGTCTTAAAGCAGACGGATCATTTTCTATGCCCACAGCCTTAACCCCTTTAAAGCTTGTTTTATATGTACCCGTAGCTTTATCTAATTCTTGTTGTAAGTTTTCTTGAAACACAGCCATCTTTCTTATGTACGGCTTTCCGTTTTCGCCTCTAGTAGTAGTTGCATTCGCAACATTAGATGATATTGTATCCATCCTTAATCTTTCCGCTACAAGTCCACTAGAACTTATCCTCATCCCCATAAATGCGTCATTCATAATACTATTTGCCTCCTCCTATAACATAACTGGTAAGTGAAATCTTACTGTTAACTTGACTAACAAGAGCAGCATACATTAAAGTATTCGCTGCTTGATTAGTCATCTCAAGATCTATATCTACGTTATTACCATCCTGCCTCGCGCTAGTACTCTCATCTCTGTTTACTTTAATTTCTCCATTACTATTACCTGCTTGAATATCTTTACTATTATCGGTTTTCATTGTATCTGCAGCCATATTATCCTTTAATGTTTCCTCAAATGTAACGTAAAGCCCTTTGTAGTTTTTTGTATTAATATTTGCAATGTTATTTGCACTTACTTTACTTCTTAACGCGGAGGCATCCATACTTTTTTTAAGTAAACTATATGTATCTCCATTTGTAGAACTTCCAATTATATTCAAAATCATCATCCCCCTTAATTTAGATTTAGATATAAAATATGTAATTTCAATTTAATGTACCGCATAAATTGTCGTAATATGTTTTTAAAGATAATATATTCCACTTCTCAAGTATTATTATATACTATTTGCTCATTTTAGTGAATATTTTTTTAAAATTAATTTTACCAAAATTAATTTTAAATTCTAAGCTACTTCATTTTACTGTCTAAATACTTATTTTAAGGTTTATAATTATCACTTGGTATGTTTTTCTAAATTATAATTTGATTACATATTATTATTATATTATACATTATTGTTGTAATTTGTGTATGTATTAATTAGTATAATTAATAAATAAATATGATATTGGTGCTTTTATTGTCATATTTATGCTTTTATGTTAAAAATATAATCTTCATCCTTAATATAAATTAATACTCAATACTAAATACGCATTTTTCGAGTTTAAGTTGCAAAATTGTGAAATAAATTTTTAAGAGTTACACCCCTCTGGTCTGAATGGTAAAAGTTACACCCCTGGGGTACTTGAAAAACGCAAAAAAAATTACAGCCCTTAGTGAACCGTAATTTTGCATATTGCCATCTTTTTTTCTTTTTCACCCCTGGGGTGCTAAGTTCCAGACTCCACATAATTTTTATATAATTCTCTGTTATTGTCTTTAAAGCAAGATAATATCCTATCGCTACAAACAAACTCTTCTTTTCCATCACTCATATAGCTAAAATAGCTGCTCCATTCATAGCTCTCAGGCTTTTTAACCATTTTAGCTCTCACTGGGTTTAAATGTACATATCTACTTGCTTCAAGCATTTGAGCATCTGTTTCTATAAGTTCAGAGTAATATCTATCTTGAAATAAATGCCCAATATAGTTATATTTTTTATTATAGTACTTCGCATATTTACTATGTATTCTTCCTATAAATTGTCCTAAAGGCTTTTCTTCAGTTCTAATTAATATATGCACATGATTATCCATTAAACAATAACTTATTACCTCATATTTGTCATACATATAGTAATCCAACGTTTCTTTCGTCAATGTTAAGTAATGCAAAAAATCCTCTTTATCTTTAAAAATATCATTTCTATGATTGCCTCTTGCAGTAACATGATAGCTTGCACCCGGATACCATTTTCTTTTTATAGTTGGCATAATTAACCTCCACTTATTTGAGTATTATTAATTATTGCCAAATTCACAAATATTTACACCCCAGGGGGTATATCAAATCTTTTTTCTTCCCCACCTCTCACTTTTAAACATAAAGAACACCAATAGCTACTACTTTAGCTACTGATGCTCATTCTAATATTTTTACACTACTCATGTCTTTTCCTATGCTTTTTGCTCAACATATTTTTTATTTACTTAATTTAAACTTTCACTGCAAGATATTCTTTTTTATTTCAATTATTTTCTCTATTGGTATGCCTGTTCCCTTGGCTACTATTTCTTCACTTATTCCAAGTTTAAGAAAATTAATGGCATCTTCTAATGCTTTTCTACTTTCCCCTTTTTCTTCTGCTGACTTTATCCTAGTAAGTTGGTCGCTAATTTCTGCTTGCCTTGATTCATATAACATTCTTGCCTTTTTATCCTTACTTATTGTTTGCAATAATCCATAGGCTTTCTTTATGTCTTTATTTTTCTCAGCTAACATTTCCATCGCTCCCTTCGATTTTGCATCTAAGAATTCCATCCACTGAACTATTGGATCGTTTTCATCTTTCTCAATATCTTCATCAAATAATTTTGGTATTTCTAAAAAATGCACCTCAATTATATCTGTTAATCTATACCCTGTTTTATCTTCTGTCAAGTGATAGCTAGAATAGAGTTTCTTTAACGGAGTACACTTAAAGTCTACAATATTTATAGTAACACATTTTTTTAACTTATCATAAGTATCTCCTGGTTTTATTTGACTTGTATACATCTTGCTCCAGTAAAAAATGGTACGCTCTGCCATGTAATCAGTAGGCAATATTTGTATTTCAACATCTATTTGCTTTCCTTCCTTTGTTCTTACCCTTACATCTAATATCCCTTTTTTATCTTCCTTGAATTCTTTTATTAATTCACTATTTATTATTTCTATTCCATCAAAATTTTCTTCTGGAACACCTAACACATCACTTAACAGTGCTATTAGAAGGTCTTTATGTTTTTCATTTCCAAAAATATACTTAAACACAAAATCATATTTTGGAGACATTATGAAATTATCTTCTATTAATTTTCCTTTTCCCCTAATCATTTTATCACATCCTCTATACTATTATTTATTATAGTGTATCTAACAATTTATTTTTAAACTCATTTATCTTATTAGTTATTTAATTTATTTATTATTTCTTTAGATGATGGACTCATTTAATACATCAAACATACATAACTTCTTCTTCTATTATATCCTCTTTTATTGCCTTATGCACTATTTATCTAATCACTTGTTGACTTATAATAATTATTATATAGATGTCCAATATAATTATATTTCTAACAAAATAAGCACCAGTAGCTAATTCTATAGCCACTGATAGCACTAAATTTACACCCTGGGGTTCTTGCAAATTAAGCATTTTCCCCAAGAAAGCAATATCTTGTACTCCTTCAACAATGAATAGATAATTTTCCATTAGCGTAAGTCACCATCATTTTCAATAATAACTTTAAAAGCTTTATTTCCTGAGAGTCTTCTAGCAATAATGCCATGCCTTTACCCGGTAACATTTCAATGCCAACGATATTACTATCAAACATATACAACAATTCTAATAATTGTGATTTATCATCACTTTTAATCGCATTTACTAATGAACGGATAGAACAACTTTCATTAAAATGATCAATAGATAAAACGTATTTCATTTTTATTGCCTTTCTCAAGATATGTTAGACACTCTTCCGGAATAAGTGAGTTATCATATTCATTCAGGTCTTTAATAAACCTATAGTTCACAGAATACACTAATTCAATCCTGCTAACTTTTTTACGAGAAGAGCTCATCATTAAATTATCTCCTGCGTAGCTGCAACAGCTTCGAAGAAGATGCATTGACAACTTCTGAAGGAGATTTACCCCTTTGCAGTTCTCTGGAATAGATAACAATTCTCAATTGTTATTCTCCCACTGGAGTTTTCTATTTGTTAGTGTATGTCGTTAAAGAATTTACCCTAACTTTTCTGTTATTAATGCAAATTTTTTTGCTACAGCGGAAGCTAACGCTTCTACTTCAAGTTTAATTAAATCAATTCCAAATTTTACACCCCAGGGGTTTGACTAAAGCAAAAAACACCATTAGCTAATTAACTAGCCATTGATGTTTACTTATTATCCTTTTAATTTTACATTTCCAGAATTGACATTCCTAATCCTACTATTTTACAGCCTTTAGTTTTGCAATATCTGCCCAATTATTTGCCGTTATAATTTCCACACTACTCATGTCTTTCCTCATGCTCTTAACTTCACCTTTAATTTCGAAAACTTCATGCTTTAAATTTTCCTGCTCTGCTGATATAACATCCGTTTTGTGCTCTAAAGCTCTCAATATTTGAGTATGCTCTTCCTGTGCCATCTTAATTGATTTCACATCATCTTGCATTGATTTCATATCACTTTGCATTTCTTTTAGAATATCTAATATTTCCTTCTCCATAAATTCACCACCTAAATCTTTTGCTATTATTATATCATATTAAAGCTAAGGTTAAAATCATAAATAGTGTTTTATCGAATCATTTTGTTAAATACACCCCTGGGGTTTACTAAATAGATTTTATTGCTAATGTTCTATCGCTTTCTAGAAATTTCTTCCTTGTAACCGATACATATATATCCCTACTCGCTGCTTTAGTTTGTGTTATGCTTACAATTAAATCTACTCTAACTGTTGTTGTCTTTGCTTTTATTGCTGTTCCTGTTCCTATTAAAACTCCACCTTTTTCAGTTGAATATACTTTTACTATATCCCCTATAGCTAAGTTTTGGATAAGTACCCTGTCTAATACTCCATCTGAATTATTTATTGCTACTATATTTCTATCATATAGTGGTGCTGACTTTGCTTCTGAATCATAAGATACCCCTGATGTCCTATCACTTTCAAGTAATGATTCTCTTGTTACTGATACATATATATTCCCACCAGTTGCTCCAATTTGTTTTATACTTATTGTTAAATCTCCTACTGCTTTTTCAGTTGCCGTTCCTATTACGATTCCACTTGTTGCTGATGAATATACTTTTACTATATCTCCTATAGCTAAATCTCTAACCACTACAGTATCTGCTGTTCCAGCTGCATTGTTTGATACTACTATATCACTTTGATATAATGGTATTGATTTTGCTTCTGCAGTATATGCTGCTGATGTTCTATCACTTTCAAGAAATGCTTTTCTTATTACTGATACATATACATTTCCGCTGGCTACTCCAATTTGTTTTATACTTACTGTTAATCCCGACGCTGTTGCAGTTGAGGTTCCTATTATGACTCCACCAATTGCTGCTGAATATACTTTTACTATATCCCCTATATATAAGTTTTGAACCACCACAGTATCTGGTGTTCCAACTGCATTATTTGTTACTACTATTTGAGTTTGATCTAATGGTGTCGATTTCGCTTCTGCAGCATATGCTATTGCTTTTGTTCTATCACTTTCAAGCAATGCTTTACTTGTTACTGTTACATATACATTTCCGCTCTCTGCTCCAATTTGTTCGATATTTACCGTTAAATCTCCAGCTACTTTTGCAGTTGCAGTTCCAAGAATATCTCCGGCTACTAAAGTGGAATATACATTTACTATATCCCCTATAGCTAATTTTTTAACCACTACTGTGTCTGATGTTCCAACTGCATTATTTGTTACTACTATAGCTGCTGGATCAAGTGGTGTTGATTTTTCTTCTGCATCGTATGCTACAGCTGTTGTTCTATCACTTTCAGTCAATGTTTTACTTGTCACTGTTACGTATACATTTCCAGCTTCTGATCCAATTTGTGGAATACTAACTGTTAAATCTCCATCTGCTTTTGCAGTTGCTGTTCCAAGTAAAACTCCATCCGTTGATGTTGAATATACTTTTATTATATCTCCTATAGCTAAACTTGGAACCACTACTGTATCTTTTGTTCCAGCTGCATTGTTTGTTACTACTATACTCTTTGGATCTAATGGTATTGATTTTACTTCTGCGGGATATGCTACAAATGATGTTGTATCACTTTCCAGTAATGTTTTACTTGTAACAGATACATATACCTTTCCGGCTTCTGCTCCAATTTGATCAATACTTACTGTTAAATCTCCATCTATTTTTGCAGTTGCTGTTCCAAGTAGAACTTCAGCCGTTGATGTTGAATATACTTTTATTATATCCCCTATAGCTAAACCTGGAACCACTACTGTATCTTTTGTTCCAGCTGCATTATTTGTTACTACTATCCCCCTTGGATCTAGTGGTATTGATTTTACTTCTGCATCATATGATTTATTAATTTTATTGCTCTCGAGAAATCCTGTACTTTTAACAGATACGTAAACATTTCCGGCCGAACTTCCAAGTTGTTTTATACTTATTTTCACATCCCCAGTAACCTTTGCTGTTCCTGTCCCTATAGATTTTTTATCTGTAGTAGCTGAATATACATTTACAATATCACCTTTTGCTAGGCCCGTTACATTTAAAATATCGGGGGCTCCTGCATTATTTGTTATAGTTATATTTGTATCAACAAGTGGATTAGACAATTTTGCTGCAAAAGCTATACTTGATGATGGTAAAACCACTGATAGAAATACTATTACGCTTAGTACTTTTGATAATAATTTCTTCATCACATTTATCCCCTCTTCCCACTATTTAAAATTAACTCATAAATATTCTACATATCTAAGACATTTTCAAAGTATTAAACAAAAATAAAGGACCACCAAGAGGTCATCCTTTCATCTATATCATTGCTAACCTCCGAAGTAAACTTTCATAAATTTCTCAACTGATTTCGTTACCTACTTCTAACATTCTCCAATATCTTCAATGCATTTTGTGGTAATTGATTTGATTGAACCATCATTGCATTCCCAGCTTCTGCAAGAATATTATACTTAGAATATTCCATTATTTCTGTAGCCATATCCGTATCTCTTATACCACTTTCAGCTTCTTGTGTTTTATCTGTTATCTCTGTTATAGAATCATAACTACTTTGAAATCTATTCTCTAGGGCTCCAAATTTACTTCTTGCATCAACAATAACCTTAAGCGCATTGTCTATAGATTTTAATGATTCATCCGTATTAGACGCATTTATATTTTTAAGACCTAGTCCATCTTTAGTTAAATCATATTTTGGTATTTTAATTTTTTCTCCTACATTGACACCAGTAACCATTTCTATATTACCAGTTGTCTTTCCAATAACAACTGGATCAACGTGACCTGGATTATCTGGGTCAGCAACATTTAAAAGCTTAACTCCATTAAACTCAGTATTATTCGCCATGTCATTTGCTCCATCCACCATTTGGTTAATTTCACTTTGAATATTCGCTTTATCTGAATCAGTTGTAGTCCCTCCAGCTTGTAATAATAATTCTCTAACTCTCTGTAGACTGCTAGTAATACCTTCAAGACCACCTTCTGCTGTTTGAAGCATACTAACACCATCTTGAGTATTATTCGCTGCCATTTGTAGTCCTCTTATCTGCATTCTAAATCTCTCACTTTGAGCAAGTCCATTCGGGTCTTCTTTTGCACTATTTATTTTAACACCAGATGATATTCGTCCTAATGATGAATTCTGTTTAATAAGATTTTTACTGTATTCTCTATATATATTTAAAGATGCTATATTCTTATTTATTCTCATAAAATCAACTCCATTAAAGTTTTTTAATTACTATCTATTTAATATATCGGAGAAACTATATTTTACTTTAGAAATTTTATTACACTACTATTTTATTATTAAACTATTTTCATTATTATATTGTTTGGTTTTCATTGTAATTTATATAAGACTAATATACCATCACATCTGGTGGAAACAAGCTTAAAGAACTTTCAAAAGAAATTAAAGCATCTTCTTTTGATATTCTACCACACACAAGATTCCTATATAACATATACAACTTCAAATGAAGCTCTGGACTAGAGTTCTTAACTTCTACCATTTTTTCAAATATTTTATCTTCAACAGAAGATTTGCTCTCTAAAATAATAAAACTAGATACAAAATTCTGAAGTTCGTCAATTTTAATTTTTAAATACGGCTCAGAACAAAGTACACTTATTTCATCTAGTTCTTTAATAATTTTTTGTATTGATTCTACTCCAATTGAAACTTGATTATCGATACTCACATAGCATCACCTCTCTCGTTTTAAAGTATTTATTTTCTATAACCTTTCGTTTCCTAGCCAGTTAATAGAAATAGGTGATTAAAAAACCTATCTTCTTAATTCCGTATAAAATTGGATAGTTTTATTAATCATCTATGATAAATTATGCATATATTAAATAATAATGTTATAAAAAAATTTTTTAATTTGTTTAGTGTTTCACTTAATACTTCGTTTAAAGAGTTAATAACTTTATATAAATTTCTATAAATATTCTTTGCCCTAAAATTAAAAACCATTGCTTAACTTATACATATTATTTTATAGCCTTTAGTTTTGCAATATCTGACCAGTTATTTACTGTAATAATTTCCACACTACTCATGTCTTTTCTTATACTCTTAACTTCACCTTTAATTTCGAAAACTTCATGCTTCAAATTTTCGTGGCTATTAGTTTCAGCATTCTCTTGTGGCCTAGTGCCTACTTTCTTGGCGTACCCTGTGTTAACTTGCTAAATTTTACTTTAATGTTATTTCGAGTATAAAGTTTTAAATATATGTAACGATATATTTATTGTGAAAGGATAATAATCATAGGCGTCCCGCCAACATTATAAAAATTCCAAGGAGGTATTTATTATGATAATTGGCCATAATATTAATGCAATGTTTGCCTGTAGACAAATGTCTATTCTTCAACATAAAATGGGTAGGTCTATGGAAAGATTATCTTCAGGTTTAAGAATAAATAGAGCGGCAGATGATCCCGCTGGTCTTGCTATTTCTGAAAAGATGAGAAGTCAAATCAGAGGTTTAGGGCAGGCCTCTAGAAATGCTGAGGATGGCATTTCATTACTTCAAACAGCTGAAGGAGCACTAAATGAAACACACTCTATGCTTCAAAGAATGAGCGAATTAGCTGTTCAAGCAGCTAATGGTACCCTCTCTGATGATGATAGATTTCAAACAAATAAAGAGTTTGAGCAATTAAAAGAAGAAATTTCAAGAAGTGCAAACCAAACCGAATTTAATACTAAACCATTACTTGGTAAAGATGATAATGAAATTATACTACAAATAGGTGCTAATACAGGCCAGACAATGACTATAAAATTAGAATCTATGACTGGAAGTGCATTAAATTTAGATGATATTAATATATCAACGCGGGAAAACGCTTCTAAATCAATAGAACGGTTACAGGAAGCAGTTAAAAAGACTTCTTCTTTTAGAGGAAGCTTAGGCGCATATGCAAATAGATTAGAACATGTAATATCAATAAATGATATTGCTGCTGAAAATCTACAGTCTGCAGAATCTAGAATAAGAGATACAGATATTGCAAAGGAAATGATGGAATATGCAAAAAACAGTATTTTATTTCAAGTAGCTGAGGCTATGTTATCACAAGCTAATCAACAGGCACAAAGCGTATTACAATTATTGAAATGAGTTTAATTAATATTGTATGTTTAGTACTTCTTTTTTATGTAACCCTAAATATAGATAAAGCAAGAATCAAAATTATATACTTTTAGTATTGATATAATCATTTTTAAATAGTAAAAATATTTTATCTTTCTCTTTCTCTTTCGACATAAACCACCAGATATTAGGTATAAATAAAACCCACTAAAATAATGTACATCAATACTTTCAGTGGGTTTAACCTTTTGAATCAAATCCTCTTTATAATTGGAAATTAATTCAAGTTATTCCTTCTCATCCATCAAGTTGCTATGCCCAAACATCCAAATGCTGTCCTACACCAATGTCTATTGCAAAATGATGAACGTTTATCTTATTTAAAAAGTTCAATGCAAGTGTCACATGAAGAGAATGTTACCAAGAAGACATTTATATCCATAAGTTTACTCACCCTCAAAAAGTATTTTATGAATATAAGTTATGCGTTTAACCATTTATTTAATAATGAATTTGCGCTTTCTGCATTTTGTCTTAATGATGTAGCAATCATCTCACTATATTGAGTAATAACATTATTCTTTGTAAGCTTCATAAAAGAAGTTGCCATATCTATATCTTCTATTCTAGATAAGGAAACTGTTAAGTTGTCATTTGAATTGCTTGTATCATTATAAGCATGTTGAAGACCATTGGAATCCGCACCTACTGATACCCTATATGATGTAATCTTTTCTAATGCATTATCAATCTTAGATATAGAATCCTGTGCATTTTCATGATTCGAAACCGAAGCATCTGATATGCCAATGCTACTTGTACTTACATCAAATAAATTAATCATATAAGTTGTGTACGGCCTATCTTTTGTTTGTATAGCTACACCTTTATTGTCCTTTAATAGCTTAATGGTATTAAATTCAGTATTACTCGCAATATCATCTATACCCTTTTTTAACTGTTGAAATTCTGAATCCACCATTTCCTTATCTTTATTTGTTAATGTTTCATTGGATGCCTTCACAGATATCTCTTTCATCCTATGTAAACAATCTGTTATTTCACCCATAGCTCCATCTGCAACTTGAAGCATGGAGACACCATCCTGGATATTTCTTTCAGCTTGTGATAGCCCCCTAACTTGAGCTTTAAAGCTTTCAGAGATACATAATCCAGCTGCATTATCAGCAGCCTTATTCATGCTTTTTCCTGTAGAAACTTTTCCAATTGACTCTGATGAATTTTTTATGTTCTTAGATAGTGAATTTAAAGAACTTGTAATATTATAACCCTGTACTCTCATGAAATAACCTCCTATCGTAATTATCGAATATACGTATATTGATTTCTACTATGTGAGCATTATCAAACTACGCAATAGGTAATTTTGCTTCCCTTTACTCAAAACATATAAAACTAATTATGTATTCAATTATTTATCGATTACTTTTCCCATAACTTTACTAAATATAAAATATATTCTAACCTAGTTTTCTTAAAATCCATGAAACTTATAAAAGTCAGATAAACTATCTATAAAAAATACAAAAAATACTTTTCTAAGCAATTCATATATTCATTCATGTAGAATAGTCAATCGTTGTAGTTGAAGAACTATCCGTTACAACAAAATAAGCATCAGCAGCTAATTATATAGCCACTGATGCTCATTCTAATTTTCTTCCATCTTTAGTTCTTTTGCTATCGCTATCAATTGCGCTAATCTGTGCTGCTAAAGTGTCTAGCCTATCATTTAGTCTGTTTTGTTCTTTTGGGTTAAGACTAGTAAGCTGCTTACCTTGTTCCGCTATTTCTCTCATCTGTAGAAGCTTTACTTCTTTGACGTTAAGCATCTTTTGTTTGTCCTTAGCCCATTTCAGTTCCTGTTGCAGCTGTTTATTTGCTGCTTCATTCTTATCTTTTTGCACACCTGCAACTACATCTAAATTCTGTCCGATATTCGGGTCTATTGCAGCATTATGTACTGTATCAATTTTGCGATTACCATTTTCTTTCCCTGTATCCATAGCTGTCTCCATTACTGCTAAACCAGCACCTTGTAGTAACTTTGATTGACTTGTTATCATTGATAATGCCCCTATATCCATACGTTTACCTCCTATCTACTATTTTTCTCAGGTCACAGTTATCTCTAGTTGGATAAACCTATTTATTTGTTCTTCAAGCATCCAGATCAATTTTCATTACTGATATTCCATATGTTTGGTGTACTTTATCTTACTTATTACAATTGATGGTTCACCTACATGCATGGTAATCACCATCCATACTCAGTTTTATAGGATATAGTAAACAAAAATATCTGACTGTTAATAAAAAATATCACTATTTGTTAATTCCTTATTAAAATTGTCATATATGCCATTGTATTATATCCGTTTTCTTTAAACATCTTAAATGTATCATCAAAAAATATTATATTATGTTCTATAGCCCTTGAAAAGGAATAGACAAGTCTGACAATTAATTCTTCATCCAACTTTTTATTATAAGCAGACATGCCAATTAGAAGCGTTTTAATGAGTGAGTAATGTATCACCAACTTTATATAGTCATCAAAGACTCCATCTTTTGATGATATCGGAAACATTTTTTTAAACACATTATTTACGAGAAAATTTTCAAAAATATATTCGTGATCACTCACAAAAGGCTCATAATATTTTAAATACGCCTCTTTATATCTTTCTCCTACCTCTTCTACTTTAGCTTCAGCAGTATATTCTATTCCTTTTAAACATTCAGCAACACAGTCTACATAAGACTTACTGTTTTGAGGATATGCTATTGAAAACCTTTGGTCATTAAATTCTTTCATAAGTTCCATCTGGATTGTTAAATTTGCAGAGATATTTCCGAGAGATTCTTTTAAGTTTTCGTTTTCAATTATCTGATTATATTCTTCAATAAGTGCAGGTATTTCATGAACTCTATTATTGTCCGAATATTCCTGTACCTTTTTCATACATAGTCCTAAAATAATCATTCTATCTGCAAGTGAATATTTTCTATTTTGAAGGAGAGTTATGCTAAAAATTCTAAGTAACCAAAAATATTTCTTTAAATTATTAGAAATTTGAATACTTTCAGTGTCTATTCTATAAGCTATATTGTGCTGTTCCTCTGTAAATTCTTTAATTTCGTCAAACTCCATGATATTAGGATTTAATAAAACTAATCTTGCTCCTTCTGGACAGGAAAGGGTTACTGACTTTTCATATACCCCATTAACTACATTTGTAACCCTTGGGTATACCATACACACATTGGATAGAAATTCTGCTCCTAGTTTTTTATGAATACCACATAGTTTATCTTCCTCGAAAAAGGGACAATAGCCGTTCTCACCCATATTTATTTTTGCATAATATTCACATGAATGATTAGAACGGTTCCTAGTTACATTTTTATCAAGCAATGGTTTGAATATTTTATCTGAAACCTTTCTATACTTCTTATATGTGTTCTCATCAATACTTACCCTCCAACCATAACAGCAGTTATCTTCACATTCATGACTTATACACTGAAAATATTTAACATATTGCGGATTTAAAAATACTCTTTTTTTCACTAGAAAGCCCCCTTGCAGAAAATTTTTTACTAATTATTTAAGGAGCCAGAGTTTTCACCCTGACTCCTTAATGTTACTATTACAAATTCTTCAATTATCTTAATAATGCAAGAACTTGTTGTGGTTGTTGATTAGCTTGAACAAGCATTGCTTGAGCAGCCTGATTAAGAATATTGTTCTTTGAGAATGTAGACATTTCTTTAGCCATATCTACGTCTCTAATTCTTGATTCAGCTGATGTCAAGTTTTCGCTTGATGTTCCAAGATTAGCTATTGTATGCTCTAATCTATTTGAATAAGCACCAAGTTTTGCTCTCTCACCTGATACTGATGCTGTAGCTGCATCAAGAACTTTAATTGCAGCTGTAGCTTTTGAAGATGTGGATATATCAAGTGCATGCTCAGTTGTAGTTGTAGTATCTGATAAGTTATTAGATACATCTCCAGTAGCTACGAATGATGCACCAGCAACTGCTGTACTTGCAACTCCTGCTGCTGTAGCTCCTGCAGTTCCTGCTATTCCTAAAGAAGCAGAACGCATATCGCTAATAGTAGCAGTAAACTGTTGAGATTGATTTGCACCAATCTGGAATGTAAATGATGATGTTGCTCCAGTTGTAGCTGTACCTGCTAATGCTCCATCAACTCCAACTACTGCTGCTGCAGCAGTTACTGCAGTTACTGCAGTTACTCCAGCTGTGCCTGTAGTAACCGCTCCAGCACCTGTAATAACTGGAGCCGTTGGAGATTCTTTAGTTGCCTTTTGTGTTAATACTAAGTCTGTACCACTAGTAGTAGCAGTATACTTTCCGCTTAATGCTGGTGTGTTTGTATTAATTAAAGTTAATAATTCAGTAGCATCTTTAAAATTTGTAACGCCACCACCAGTTGCATTATAAGTTAAAGTAACTCCATCAACAACAATATCGGTAGTTCCAACTGCTGCTGCTGTAGTAACGCCTGCAACTGCTGCCACTCCTGTCACTCCGACTACTGCATCTACTGCTGTTACTGCTGTTATTGCTGAAGTAGTTGTTGTTACGCCTGCCTTTGTTACACCAGCAGTACCATTAAGCAATTTTTGACCATTGAATTCAGTGTTAGCACCAATTCTAGTTACTTCTGAAGTCAACTGATTCATTTCCTTTTGGATTTGTGTTCTATCCTCAGTTGTATTAGTATCATTAGAACCTTGAACTGCAAGTTCTCTCATTCTTTGAAGAATTGAAGTAGTTTCATTTAATGCACCTTCTCCAGTTCCTATCATTGAAATACCATCTTGAGCATTAGATGAAGCTTGATCTAATCCTCTGATTTGTCCTCTCATTTTCTCAGATATAGCAAGACCTGCTGCATCGTCTCCTGCTTTGTTAATTCTAAGACCTGATGAAAGTTTTTCCATTGATTTTGAAGCATTACTTGAGTTTATCCCCATGTTTCTTGTAGCGTTCATTCCACCTAAGTTGTGATTGATTATCATAATAAATTCCTCCTTGAATTTTTAGTAGGACATCCTTGTCCTCTATTGGTTATTTATAGTTAAGCTCGCTCTGAGCTATACTAACTAGATTGTTGAACTATTACTTTTAGCTTGTCATCATGTTACTTCTTTGTTGAACTTCATCATCTTGCGATATCAAGGCTTTCAGAGCATTGTAAACATCAAGTTGATTTTCAGCAAGTTAGGTTACCTTCTAACCTCATTTAATTATTTATTAAAGAATACCTATTTATTAAAGAATACTTATTTGTTTTTGCTTCTACTATTTATATCGTTAAACAAAATAATAACTTTATACTTTTTTAAAAATATATTTTTAAATTGTTTTACTCAAGAATACAGCCTTGGATGAAATATTATTGTAACCCGCTAATCCTGCTTGTTTTTTCTTGTTTCCCTCTATTTTTTTCAATAATTCTTTTTCTCGAACTTTAATTTCAAAAGCTAACTTTGCATCTAAACTTTTAAGTTCATATTGCATATACAACTTATTAAGTTCTTCTTTGGAACACTTAATCACACTTATATCATCTAAAATCAGTTGCCTTTTTTGAAATATTTCATCTAGCTTTTCATATTCCTCTGTTTTGACTATTTCAATAATATTCAAAGTAATATCTTTATATTCAATAAAATTTTCTTCTAAGTTCAATTTTTCACCTGCTTTATATTAAATAAAAATTTACAATTAGCAGTTCACAGTAGTTACTGCAAACTACCAATTGCATCTATGATGAGCTTGTTCCAAGCATAGAACTAAGCGAACTTTGTTGTGAATTTAAAGCATTCATTGCTTTTTCTAAAGCAGTGAATTTTGCATAATACCTAGTTTGAGCAGCCTCAAGTTGAGTTTGATATTTACTAACACTTTGTGTTTTACTATACACTTGGTCAGGTAACGTATTTTTACCAGCAGTACCAGAAAGGCTGAAATCATATTGTTTATTTACAAATATATTCATAGATCCACTTAATGTATAACCACCATCTTTACCTAGTCCAGGCGATGCTACATAGTCTCTCAATATATTGTCCATTCTCTTAAATATGCCATCTTCCTTATATTTTTTCGAACCTGCATAAGCTTCATTAGTGCTTAAAGTGCTACTTGAAGATCCAATAAACAATTTTTTAAAATCTTCCATGTTATTTTCAATAACACTTTTTAATTTTGCCTCATTTCCAGCCTTAATTACTAGTTTACCCCCATCTGTAGTATCAGCTGAAGTTTCTATACCTACCGCACCACTACCATAACCTCCAAAATTTAATGCTATTTTTCCAGTACTTGCATCTGCACTATCAGAAGTACTATATACAGGAGAATAAAGAGTTCCTCTAAGTTGAGTTAATAAGCTACTTAAATTATCATCCTTTCTAAGTATTCCAACCTTAGCTTTGGCCTCCCATGTTGTAATCTGAGTATCACTCATACTTGTTCTTTGTGCATCTGTTAATGGAGCATAGTTTTTATCTTTTTTTTCTGTTAATTTAGTATTAATTGTTGATATTATAGTATTATAATCCTCAATAAATTTTTTCACATTACTAACAACAGTATCTGAATTTGATGTTACAGTTACATTTGAAGTTTCAGTTCCTGTATTAACACCTGTTAGATTATAGGTAACACCATTTACTGTGAATTTATTAGAACTTTGAGTAGTTGTAGCTGTAGATTGTCCTGGAGCAGTAATAGCTACTACCGCATCTGCTCCTGTGCCAATATCAACAGTAGTAGCATTAGTAGTTGTTGCCATACCTAGACTTTTTAGCACACTAGCACTTGCACCAGTTATTCCGACATTTGAAGAAGATCCGTAATTTTTTGATTGAAATGAAATTTTGCCAGTAGTATCATCTATATTCATTGTTACTGCACCGCTAGTTGCACTATTAACTTGATCCATTAAATTTTGTACAGTAGTTGAGGTACCCACAGTAAATGAAACAGGTGAAGAAGCAGTTCCATTTGTTAGATTAAAACTATTAGCTCCGGTAGGAAAACCTAAAGTACTTAATAATGAACTTGACGATATCCCACTATTTATTGTTAAATCGCTAGCTAAACTAGTTATCGCAGTAGCCGTAGTTGGAGAAGATTTACTCAATCCAATATTATCTGTTGTAGATGCCGATTCCGTAAACTTAATATAACTAATACCCCCATCCTTTACGTATGATGCGGAAATTTTACCATTCAGTGTACTAGCTGCAATCTGTTTATTTATATCTACTGCTAAGTTAGACATATTAGCATCGGTTGGAGTACTAGCTGCTATACCAGATAATGTTATGCTTGGAGTAGTTTTGATTGGTGCTTTACCTGTCGTCGTATCATTAAAGTTTAAAACACCATTCCAATCTGATAACTGCGTTACAGCTATCATTGAATCTTTAGGATTCCCTTCAATTTTAGCCTGCTTTGCTAACTGACTTACATTCACTTTATATGTTCCAGCCTTCGCAGTTGACCCTGACGTTGCTGAAACTACAGCCGCATCATCGCTTGCAGCTGTATTAGTATTTAAAGAATTTCCAGACATCATATACTTAGTTGAAAGTGGATCAAAATAATCCTGCAATCCTTTTATGCCTTTGATAATATCTCTATACCCTTCTTGCTGCCACTGCAATGTTTGCTTAGCTTGATTGGCTTTGTCAATTTTTGCTTGATAGTTCGAAACCATAGATTTAACTACTGCATCTGTGTCAATACCAGATGCCATACCGGATATTCTTAACAAATTAGCGCTTGAAGTGCTGTTAGTTGCATTAGTAGAACTTGCATAAATACTTGTCATGCATAATCACCCCTTTAAATTTTTTTGTAAATTCATTATAACTTTTACTTGCTTGCTTTAGATCTTTTATAAGCTTCATTCCAAGTATCACGAACATCTTCAATAAGTGGAATTATTTCATTCATGATATCTTCACTTTTTTTTATATTAGCATCTAGAAGTCTTCTTGTTATAAATTCATATACCTTCATTAAGCTTTCGGCCCATTCTCCACCTTTTGCCACGTCCAAGGTTGTCATTAACTCGTAAAATATATTTTGAGTTTTCACAATATTTTCATGGGCCTTATTAATATCTTTGTCTATTATGGCCTGTCTTCCTATTTTAGAGAATTTTGTAGCCCCCTCCACTAACATTAAAAGCAATTGGTCCTTTGATGCGAAATTTACACTATTGCTTTTATAAGTATTGAATGCATTTCCATAAGCGTTCGTTGCCATATTCCTTCACCTCTACTTTTTAGTATCTATAAAGTTTCCTATGATTTTTTGCTCTTTTTCTAAAGTTTCTTTAAAAACCTCTACGTTATATTGATTGTTTTTAAATGCCTCTACAGATATTTTATGTTGCTTATTATATTTTGTAATTTTGCTCTTAAATTCTTCGTAAGTATCTGAATTTCCTCTAGGATTCCTATCTTTATTTACTGCTATCTCACCTTTTCTATGCACTACTCCTGATCTTGTTGTATCTTTTACTCTTCTCCTTATTTCAACATCTATTTTGTTTAATTTAAATTCCATAATAATCCTCCCAGCTTTATTCGAGTGGGTTAATTCTTTTCTACATTTAAGTTATGCCTTTTTATCTACTAAAATACCAGCCATCTCACACATTTTTGCTACCATATCTAATATTTTTTTTGAAGGTATTTCACTTAATACCTGATTAGTATTGTTATCAATGACCTTTATAATCATTTGATTAAGCACATCATGTTTTTCATATTGAAGATGAGTACCTTCGCCCTCTAAAAATTTATTTATTTTAATTACTGCATTCTTGACCTCTTTTTCACTATTTTCTTTATCGCTAGGCTGAATACTTATTTCAACAGGTTTTGAAACTTTAATGCTTTCTTGATTTTTGTGAAAACTATTTAAATCTATAAAATCATTTTTAATGTTACCCCCAATATCCATATTCTCCCCCATTTTATTATTTAACTTTTCTAAACCAGTTACATCAAAAATCATAGCTCTTTGGTTTTCATCCATAACTTCCGTGTAAAGTTCTTTCCTTAGAATTGTAATTTCTCTTGGTGCATTAATAGCAATTTTAACAAAACTATTTTCAATCTTAACTATAGTTATTTCAACGTTTTCACCTATAAGTAGGGATTCCCCTTTTTTTCTACCTATTACTAACATTTATTCATCCCCTTTATTTCTTTCCAGAGTAGATTACAACCATTAATTGATTTCTACTTTAAATAGAGGTTCCTTTATTTTGTATTTATCGTTATCTAATATTAACTGTTCTCCTAATTTTTCTTTTATATTAATAATAATAGGAGCTTTTAAATTAGTCGTCATATTTTTAATATTCGAATTTAAAGTTACTGTAGTTAATACTAATACGTCTTCTGGCTTACCTATTTGGAGCTCTTTTATATAACTATCTGGTATTTTAAATTCATAATCATTTACAATTGTAAATGGAGATACCAGAACTAAACCAACCTCAACATTTTCAATTGAGTGTAATATACTAAAAACTTTGTTTTTTTCTAATGGGAAAACTATAAAATTTTTTAATTCTTTAAATCCTGGTAGCCCCTTTTTAAATACTATAATCTCTTCATTACTATATTCTCTAACTCCATGATACTTAGTGACTAACTCCATAATAAACCTACCTCCTTTAGCCCAAATCATATTCCATTAATTTTAGCTTTTTCATCTCATTTCTTAATTATATTCTTAAGCATTCCTCTATCTGAGATAGTCAAGTAATGAAGGTTGAAGTACCTTAGCACTAGTTTGAAGCGATGCTGTATATATTGTTTGCATGGTAGCATATTCCATTGCTTTTTCTGTAATATCTATATCCTCTGTGCTAGTAAGAACTTTTGTCATATTAGCATTTTGATCTTCATTTCTAGCTAAAGCACTTTCCATTCCATTTTGCTTAGCACCAACCTCTGAACGCAATTTTAATACATTTGTCATTACAGCTTGAATACCAGTTAAATCTGCTCCATTCAGATCTGCAATATCAGTAGCAACTGTAGACCCAAGATGACTTGTAATATTATTTAGTAAATCACTAAGCTTTGTTGCACCTCCATTGTTTATAACGTCTGTTGCTGTTACATTATAATCCATAGTTACCCCTTGTGACACTTCAACTGATAATTTGGAACCTATCTGACTTAATTTAACAAGATCTGTTGGTAAATTCAATTGCGTATTATTAGCAGCATCTTTAGTTGAATCCGTAGGCTTATCAGTTCCTCTTGTTCCACCAAATATATATTTACCATCAAACGTTGTATTTAGAATTTGAGAAAGTTCTCCAACCTTTTCATTAATTTCATCCTTAATAGCACCTCTTTCATCTACTCCATGGCCAGCATCACCAGCTGATACTAAAAGTTCTTGAATTCTAGTAGCTACATTTCCTATTTGACCCAGTGCCGTATCTGTCATGTCAAGCCAAGTTGATGTGTCTTTGATGTTTTTATTGTATTGTATATTTGAAGCTATATCTGAATTTATTTGCATTATCTTAGATGCTTTAGTTGGGTCATCCGAGGCCTTTCGTATTTGTTTACCTGTAGCCATTTGAGTTTGCAATGTGCTTAAACTATTTAAATTTGTTTTCATATCCCTTAAAAAATTATTTGAAAGCATTTTATTGGTTATTCTCATATCTTCACCCCTTATGTAATAGACTTCTACTATTATTTACTTCTTTAAACCATTAACAATTAAATCTAGAAGTTCATCAACCGTTGAAATAATCTTCGCATTTGCTGCGTAAGCATGTTGATATTGAACTAAATTAGCCATTTCCTCATCCAAGGATACACCTGATATAGACGTTCTTGATTCCTCTAGCTTTGAAAGTTGTAATGTATGGTTTGTAACATTTTGTCTTGCATCTTGGACTTTTATAGCTAAACCATTCACGATAGTTGTAAAATAACTACCGGTAGTCATACCATCTGCGGCTGAACTAATAGTCAACAATTTTGCACTATCTCCTTCGGCACTAACTCCACTAAGGAAATCACTTCTTGTTGACGTAGGGGTTATACCTTGAATTTTCAACTTCACATCTTTAAGTTTCGCAATGGCTGCTGCCCTAGTTCCATCAATTGATCCTGGAGAGTTACCTGTTCCAACCTTAATAAGCATAGGATCGTTAACAATTAGTGAATTAACCGTAATATTTCCTGCTGTAATTTCTGCTTCTCCGTCAGCTGTAGGTTTAGCACTATTAACAAAAAAATTAAGAACATTTGTGGCTGTATCACCACTAGCAGTACTTGAACCGCTATGAACCGCATTTACAGAAAAAGCAATCCCCTTAGCTAAATTATTTAATTGATTCACGTACGTATCTATATCTTCTTGCACAGACATGTACCCTTTTAATTCTCCTGTTGTTGGGTTAAATAGTTGATAAGCTGTTCCGGTAGCTGATGGAACCTTTGTGCCAACGATATCTCCACCAATAAATTCCTTTCCATCAATTCTAGCACCATCTTTGTCTACTGCATAACCATCCTTATCCGCCACAAGCACTCTGCCTTGATCTAAACTTGCATATGCACTATCACTTAACTTCATTGTCATAGTTACCTTATTATTGTCTGACGACATATCGCCATTTTTATAATAAGTTACATCATATGTTCCATCGGTCGTAACAGCTCCAGCTGCATCCTTTGACGGTGTAATACTACTAACATAAGAAAATCTCTTAACATTATCAGTTGAATCAGATTTTACAAGAGTTAGATCGCCAGTGGCACCATCAGTAGCCTTTAAATCTTCTCCCCCATATGTTTTTTTGTCAATTGTAATACCAAATTTTGCACTCAGCTTATCTTCAAGTAAGTCCCTTTTGTCCATTAAATCATTCGGCTCATCTCCACCAATCTTTACTGCTTTGATTTGTTGATTTAAGTTATCTATTTGATTTAACATACTGTTTATATCCACTACATCTTGTTTTATAACCGCTTTACAGTCATCCTTTACTGTTTTCAACTGATTATAGATACTATTTAGTTGATCAGTTAATGCTTTAGATTGCTGTGCGACCACAGTTCTTGTATTGGAAAGTTGTGGACTTGTTGAGAGTGTTTGCCAAGAGGCATAAACCTTATCTATTAAAGTTGATACACCAGTATCACTAAGTCCATTAAAAACTGTTTCAACCTGTGATAAAACATTCTCTTTTCCCTCATTTAATCCCATGGTACCATTTTCCGCTCTTACCTGATAATCTAAATAGGTGTCTCTAATTCTTGATATAGACGAAATCTGTACACCAGTGCCTAGTTGTCCTGGACTTGTATTACTTGGCCTCGTAGTCTCCATAGTAACCCTTTGCCTTGAGTACCCATCTGTGTTAGCATTAGCTATATTATGACTTGTTACATCTATTGCTCCTTGTTGAGCGGTCAAACCTCTTACTCCTACGTTTAACGTTGAAAATAATCCTGACATAATCTCACCTCCTACTATCTTTTTACTTTACCGTATCCATTATAAGTTTTTGATTCGCGTACTGGATTTAATACATTTAACATTCGATTTGTAAAACTAAGTCCTTGTCTTATAAGTAACTCGTTTGTGTCCTTTTGTAATACTACAGCTTGTAATAACAATTTAATTGCATGGAAATTCTTTTCAAGTTCAATATCTTTCGCCGCTTCAATTATTGGTCCCATAGCTTTATTCTCGGTAATTTTCCTTCGTAGCACTTCCATGTGAGCTATGTTTTTGTTTGCTTCTTTAATTTTATTTACGCAAGCTTCCATTCCAAATACATCATTAGTAACTATGTTTTTATGTTGGTTTTCAAGTTCCAATAAAAGAACATTAAGCGCCTGCGTTTCGTTTATCATAACATCATTTAGTTTTTGCATCATAACTAAATATCTCTCCCCTTCATGTTATCAATAATTCTTTTAGCTACTAATTTTGAATCCACGTTGTAGGTACCATTATTTAATTTGTTTTTGATATCTACTATTTTCTCATTAGAATTAACTGATTTACCATCTAATGCTAAAGCACTTAAATTTTTTCCTGCTGCTGACAACTCTATGGTATCTTTTGGTATTGCAGTAGCCTTCACCTCTGCTTTAACAGTATTTTTTTTGTAAAAGTTAATTACATTAGGTTTTACTCCATCTATTTTCATTTTTTTCACTCCTAGCTTTTTATATCTTTGAGCCTCTAATTTCTTATCTACTTCTATTATCGTATAGAATTCTGTAAAGTTTATACGATAAACAAAAAAAGGAATAAATTTTCTTTATTCCTTTTTATATAGTATGTAATTTCAGATCTATTCTGTTAGAGTTTTAACTCTTTCTTCTCCACTAATTATACTAGTAATTCTAACTCCAAAATTCTCGTCTACTACTACAACTTCGCCGTATGCTACTTTTTTGCCATTTACTAATATATCTACTGGCTCTTCTGCCAATTTATCAAGCTCAATTAAAGATCCAGTACCAAGATTTAAAATATCTCTTATATTCTTTTTAGTTTTACCAAGCACTACAGAAATTTCTAATTGAACATCTAATATTAAATCAATGTTTCTAGGATTATTATAAAGTGGTGCTTTTTTTAGAGGCTGAAAAGCTGCTTTGCGAACCTCTACTTGTGGCTCTTGTCTTTCAATTGGTTTCGCATAATATTCTTGTTGTGGAGCTTCTTGTGCACTCCTTTGTTCATATTGTGGTTCCTCTACATGTACTTCTGGTATTTTTGTTTCAATTTGAGGTTCAACTACTTTCGCTGGCTCTTCACTAACTTCAGTACCCATCATAATAGAGACTATTTTTTTAGCAGTTTCTATAGGAAGTACTTGCATTATAACACTATCAACCAATGTACCTATAGTCATTTTAAAAGCTACCTGAACGACCTGCTCATCTTCACCTATCTCATCATTTAATGGTGAAGTACTCTCATCCCATATCTTAGATTGTGGAGGTGAGATATTAACTTCTCTTGCAAACATTGTTGCCATAGATGTCGCAGCAGATCCAATCATCTGATTCATAGCTTCTGATACAGCGCTAAGTTCAATTTCTGATAGCTCTGGTTTACCTTCTATGTTGCCATCTCCACCCATCATCAAACTAGCTATAACTGCTGCATCAGTATTCTTAATTACTAAAAGGTTCCCCCCCGCAATACCACTTGTAAATTTAACGTCTAAAGCAATATTGGGTATCTCAAATGTACCTCTTAGTTGTTTGAGTGTGCTTACCGTAACTACTGGCGTTGCAATGTTAACTGCTTGGCCTACAATAGTTGACAAAGCAGTAGATGCTGAGCCCATAGAAATATTTCCAACCTCACCTAACAAATCTTTCTCACTATCTGTCAATTCAAATGATTCTATAGATTCAGTCTTTATATCTTTGTCCGCACTTATGTCCTTAGTATCTGCTACCTCAGCCGAGTTCGCTGCTAATGCAGCTTCTTCTTTTGCAGAGTCTGTAGTTGGAGCTTTATCCGCACCGTCTCCATTTAAGAGAGCGTCGATTTCTTCTTGTGAAAGAAAGCCGTTACTCATAATTTTCCACATCCTTATCTATTATATCTATTATCTCAATTCCCCTGTTTTTGCCTATAGTACCAGGTTTGCCAGTATAACATAAATGATCTTCAACAAATAGATTAACTTGGCTATCACTTGAATTATCCAGAGTTATTACATCACCTTCAGTTAATTGAAGAAACTCATCTACTGTAATATTAGTACTACCTAGTACTCCAGTTATTGGAACACTTACTATATTTAGTCTACTTTTCAATCTATTTCTAGATTCATTCACAACATCTTCATCATTTTCTCTAAACCAATATTGAACAACTAGTTTATCAAGTACCTTTTCAATACTTAAATAAGGTATACACATATTTATAAATGTAGTATTTTTACCCATTTCTACCGAAAAAGTAATTAAAGCAACTGGTTCATTTGGTGCTAGTGTTTGATTAAGTGATGGATTAGTTTCTAATGCCTCAATCTCTGGTTCTACGTCCAAAACATCTTCCCAAGCAAGTTTCAAGTTAGCTATAAGTCCTGCATTAACATTTCGTAATATGTTTTTATCTATATCAGAAAATTCTTTATTTGCAACCTTCCTATTCCCCATTCCCCCTAAGAGTATATCAATTACTTGAAAAGAAAACTGAGGATTAGTTTCAAATAATATAGAGCCACTTAAAGGTGGCATCTTAAATACAGTTAAAATAGTAGGGTTAGGAATTGAATGAATAAATTCCTCATAGGTTATTTGCTGAATGCTTTGAATTTGAATCTTTACATTATTTCTTAGCTGTGCAGATAAATAACTTGATATTATTCTTCCATAATTATCATGAATTAACTCAAGCGTTCTCAAGTGATCTTTTGAGAACTTTTGAGGACTCTTAAAATCATATAATTTAACTTTATGCTTTTCTTCTTCATTTGGAATCTGATCTGGCTCTATTTCCCCAGAAGATAGGGCAGATAGAAGTGAATCTATTTCACTTTGTGATAATACCTCTGCCATAATTCTACCTCATTCCCCTGTAATATAATTGTAATATTTAACTTACTCTTAATACCTTACCATTTTAATTTTCAGTAAAATCTTCTCAAGATAAGACTTATCTTACGATAAGTCTTATTTCCTTGTAAAGTCTTATCCTTCGATAAGTTTACCAATATCAATTAATGTGACTATTCTATCCTTAAAGTTTATTATTCCTTTAATATAGGCTTTATCTTTATCAGTTTCAATTTTCTCAATTAAATTTGCTTCAATTTCTAATACTTCATCAACTTGGTCTACAGTTACTCCAACAGACTCTTCTTTTAGATTTAAAATAATAATATTTTCTTGGTCTACGCTGCCCTTTTCAATATCTAAAAGGAGATTAATATCTAAAAGGGAAATTATATTACCTCTTAGATTAATTAGTCCCTTTATGTAGGCTGCAGATTTAGGCACATTTGTGATTTCCATCATATCATTAATGCTTTGAACACTTGATGCTTCAACTGCAAACTGTTCCTCATTAACTTTAAATACAACTACTTGCATAACTCTCCCCCTTTAACCCAAAACTTTTTTTATTGCCTCAAGTACTCTATCTGATTGGAATGGTTTAACTATAAAATCTCTTGCACCAGCTCTTATTGCATCCATAACCATAGTCTGTTGGCCCATTGCACTACACATAATTACTTTTGCTGCTGGATCAAATGCCTTAATCGCTTTAACGGCCTCTATTCCATCCATTTCAGGCATAGTAATATCCATAGTAACAATATCTGGTTTTTCTGTCTTATATAATTCTACACCCTTTAATCCATTACTTGCTTCTCCTACAATTTCAAATCCGTTTTTTTCCAATATATCTTTTATCATCATTCTCATAAACGCAGCGTCATCAACAATTAATACTCTAGCCATTTTATAATACCTCCAATTAGTTTACACCTAGTGAATTTAATATTTTTTCAAGTGATCCGGGCATTGGTATATAATAAAAATGCCCTCTTATTTTTTCATTTTCCTGTAAAAAGTTTGTTTCTAAATCAAGTATATACTCGTCAAATTGACCCGATTCAATAAAGGTTGTTGAGAGTATTGCTGCCATCATATCTAGCGCTACTGCTGGAACAGAAGGCCTAACCTCAAGTTTTGTAAGTTCTGCTATTGCATTCATGAAAGAACTTGAAATAATATTTCCAATCTCACAGAGTGCTGAGTTTCCAAGCTCTGTTATTTGCTGTTGCTCTTCCCCTACAAGTTTTGATATGATTTTTAGAGCAACATCCTTTTCCAAAGTAAACAATATATTACCCGGTATATCTCCGAGTACTCGCACAACAACACCAATTACCACTACTTCCACGTCTATACTTGAAAAGATATCATCAAATGGAATAATGTTTACTGCTGGCACACTCATATCTACTTTTTCATTCAGTAACTCTGATAAAGCAGTAGCTGCATTCCCTGCGCCAATATTTCCCACTTCTTGTAGAACATCAAGCTGCATAGTAGTAAGCTCAGAATAATCCATATTATGCCCTCCTTAGACTAAAGCAGCAACATCAAGTATCAATGTAACAAGTCCATCTCCTAAAATTGTTGCTCCTATATATTCTTTTAATCCGTGTAATGTTTGCCCTAATGGCTTTATTACAATTTCTTGTTGTCCTAGAAGTGAATCCACTAAAAGGCCCACTGTTTTTTCTCCAACTTTTACAATAACAATATACCTCTTTGCAATTTCAATATTCTTTATTTCCATTTTTTCATTTACTCTTACAAGTGGAATTACAATATCATTGTATACAATAACTTCTTTATTATTAGTCTTCTTAATTAACTCTACTTTATAATCTATTACTCTATCAATATATCCAAGAGAGATAGCCATAGTTTCATTACCAACTTTTACTAGTAATGCCTGAATTATTTGTAGTGTCAATGGTAATCTTATAATAAAAGATGTACCTTTGTCAATCTCACTTATAGCATCTACAGTTCCACCTAGTGCAGCAATTTTAGTTTTAACAACATCCATGCCCACTCCACGCCCGGATATATCTGTTACTTTGTCATTAGTACTAAACCCTTGTGCAAAAATTAAATTTTTTACATCAGCATCTGTCATACCTTCAGTATTTATACCAGATTCATTTGCTTTTACCTTTATTCTCTCTACATCCAGGCCTGCACCATCGTCTTCAACCTTTATAATTGCTTTAGTTCCTTCAGCATAAGCTATAAGCTTAATTGTGCCAACCGGACTTTTTCCTTTAGCAATTCGCACGCTACTAGGCTCAACACCGTGATCTGCTGCATTACGAAGCAAATGAAGTAATGGTTCTCCTATTTCATCAATAACGGTTCTATCAAGTTCTGTCTCCTGTCCTTGAATTACAAGTTCCATATCTTTATTAAGGTTTTTTGATATATCGCGAATCATCCTTGGGAATCTATTAAATACTACTTCTAGTGGCAACATTCTAATCTTCATTACCAAATCTTGAAGCTCAGACGTAGCTCTAGCTACTTGTTCTAAAGTTTCATTTAAATCAGTTAGTTTATGAACGCTACTTATTTGTTCTAGTCTTGTCCTATGAATTACAAGTTCTGATACCATATTCATAAATTTATCTAGCCTATCCAGTTCAACTCTAACAGATTGATGCGCTTTTTTATGAGCTACAACTTCCTTCTTGTCTTTGTTTTTACCATCTACCATAGGCTTGCTTTTGACAACTTCTGTTTTAGCTTCAGGAGCTTTTTCAATCCCTTTAACTTCCACTAATTTATCAGATAGAGTAGCTGCAGTACTGTCAATATCAACATCTTCCACATTTGCTTTTTCTACTTCAGATATATTCAGTAAAATATCAGTAACTTCAGCTTTTTCTTTAGTAGTTAGATAAATTAAATTTATTTCAAATTCAAAATTCTCATCTTCTAAATCCTCAGCGCCTGGTACAGATTTTATTATCTCTCCGTATTCTTCTAAGCTCTTAAAAATGAGAAATGCCCTAGCTGCTTTTAGTAAAGTGTTTTCACTTATTATAATCTTTACGTCAAATGCGTTATACATTTTTTCTTTTGCTTGTTTTATAACATCAATATCATATTCATTAAGACTTACTCTCTCGCTTTTATCATCGTCACTAATACTTTGTGGCGTATTTTCAATTTTCTTTTCATCGACTTTTGGATTTTCACCAATCTCAGCCATTTCAAGTAGATCCTTTAATATCTCATCTATTGAAATCTCCTCTGAAACATCTTCCGAAATATTATTCACCATTTTTTCTAAAGTGTCTAGGCACCTAAATAGAACAGTTACAACTTTTTCTGTTACTTTAAGTTTACCCTCACGAAATTCTGATAAAATATTCTCCATATTGTGGGTTAATTCAGCCATTTGACTAAAACCCATGGTTGCTGCCATTCCCTTTATAGTATGAGCTACCCTAAATATTTCATTTAACTTATCTATATCTTCTGGATTTTGTTCGAGCTCAAGAAGCGACTCATTCAATGTTTGTAAATTTTCCATAGACTCTTCTAAGAACATTGACATATATTGTGATGTATCCATTTTATCCCCCTCATTATTTCTTAATGCTTGTCCACCTATAATTTTTTATAGATAAATGTGGATGCTTTTTCAAATCCATACTCTTTATAATTATATATACTTTCAGTGGCACCTACAAATAATAAACCACCTTTTTTTAATGAATCACTTATTTTTTTATATATTTTATCCTTAACATCTTGATTAAAATAAATAACTACATTTCTGCACACTACTAAATCAAAATTTTTATCGAAACTATCTAAAATAAGATCATGTTTCTTAAATTCAACCATTTTTTTAATTTGAGGACTAATTATGTATTTGTCCCCATTAACTACAAAATATTTGTCCATAAATTGTTTGGGAACATTTTTAACTTCTGAATAAACATACTCTCCATTTTTCGCTTTTTGAAGTATTGTACTATCAATGTCTGTAGCTATAATTTTATGATTTCCGCTAGAATTTAAATTATCTACAATCATAGCTAATGAATAAGGCTCAGCTCCAATAGAACATGCTGCGCTCCAAATTTTAAGTCCTGAGTTATATGGGAGTTCTGACTTAATTTTTTTGGAAAGTTCATCAAATATTTCAGGATTTCTAAAAAATTCTGTTACATTTATTGTTATAAAATCTAAAAACTTCTGTTTTTGAGCAGGATCTTTTTTAAGTAAACCAATATACTCCTCTACAGAATTAACTCCCACTCTTGACATTAAGCTCAAAATTCGTCTGTGCAATTGATTAGATTTATACGCTGACAAATCTATACTATATTCTTTTAAGACCCAATGTTGAAAATCTATTAAATCCATTAGCGTTTGCTCATCTCCCCATTACAACCTTATTTATTTCCTGCGCAATATTTTCTAGCGGTACGACTTCATCGACTTTACCAGTCTCAAAAGCAGCCTTTGGCATGCCATATATGGTGCAGGTAGATTCATGTTCTGCCATAGTAATTCCGCCATTGTCTTTAATAGCTGCGGTACCTTTTGCACCATCACGTCCCATCCCAGTAAGTATAACGCTTAAAAGCCGAGAACCATAGACTGCTGTTGCTGATATAAAGAGCTTATCTACCGCAGGCCTAACCCCCCAGATAGTTGGTTCAGTATTTAAATGTATTTTCTTATCACGGCCTACCTCCATATGATATCCACCAGGCGCAATATAAACTACATTTTTTTGGATTAAATCACCATCAGAGGCTTCAACAACTTTTAATTTACTATTTAAATTAAGCCTCTGTGCAAAAGCCTTTGTAAAACCAGTTGGCATATGTTGCACTACTAAAACTGGTACTCCTATATTATCGGGCAATACTGTTATTACTTTATATAATGCTTTGGGACCACCAGTAGATGCTCCAATAACTACAGCCTCAATACTTGCAGCTGCTACCTTTAACGGTCTCTCTATAGTATTCTTAGATACTACTTTATTTATATTATTTTTTTTTTCAAAGGCCATAGTAGTTCTGCTTTCACTTTGCATATAAGCTAATTTTATTTTTTGAACCAATTCATCTTTAACTTTATTTATATCTAATGATATTGCCCCAGAGGGTTTTGCAATAAAATCAAAGGCGCCTAGTGCAAGGCACTGCATAGTTAACTCTGTACTAGCCTCAGAGCTACTGCTAAGCATTATAGCTTGTACATTCCTGTTAGCTATTTTTAATTTCTTCAGCGTCGTTATACCATCCATATGAGGCATTTCAATATCCAAAGTTATTACGTCAGGTACCAAGCGTTCTATTTTTGATAATATTTCTTCGCCATTTCTTGCTGTGCCTATAACTTCCATTTCTGTTTCAGCATTAATCATATCTGAAATTATTTTTCTCATTAATGCTGAATCATCTACTACAAAAACTTTTATCTTGTTAACCATTATATATCACCCTCTGCTTTTGTTTAAATCATCTCCTGGGTTGCTTCCCATTGACGACTTCAGAAGGATATTTGTACTCCCACTGAAGTTCTGTATCTGTTAGAGGATATAACTCCCAATTATAAAAATGGGAAACCTTCCTTCTGAAATGTCGTTAAATCTCCACGGTTCCTATTCCTACCGTCCTAATAGACAGTAGACCATTAGTTGTATCAAATATTAAAGTTCTGCCTTTATTACCACCGATGTCTTCCGCGAGTAGTGGGATAGATAGCATTTTCAGAGTATTTTTCACTGCTATACTATTTCTATTACCAATATCCATAATTATACTTTTATCTGAAAAATTAAACATTGACGCTCCACCTGCTATTTTAGCCCTCATATTAGATAACTTCGCACCTTTACTAATCATTTTGTTAACTAAAATAGGTATAGCCAAATCCGCAAACTTTATTTCATTTGTTATTTTATTAAACTGGCTACTGTCTGGAAGCATTATGTGTGCTAGTCCTGCAATTCCTATATATTTATCAAAAATTGCGATGCCCACGCAAGATCCAAGCCCAACAGTTATTAACTTATCTGGTGAAAACACTACATTTAAATCTGCAATTCCTACTTTTATCTCATTATATTCCATAATTACACCCTATTTTATAATATTTGTATTTTTTCTTCATCAGTCAATATAGCTGAAATGTTTAAATATATAATTATTTTACCATCTATTTTAATAAGTCCTTTAATGTATCTTTTAGATATTCCTGTAATTATCTCTGGTGAATCTTCTATATTGTCCTTACCTACATCTTTAACTTCTGACACAAAATCAACTATTATGCCTATCTTACTGTCTTTTTGCTTTGTAACTATTATTTTAGAATCCTTGCCAATTTCAGATGCTTCTAGATTAAATCTTTTGGTTAATGTTATAATCGGTAAAATGCTATCTTCATAATTTATTACACCTTCAATAAATTGTGGTGAATCTGGAACTTTAGTTGACTTTTCATATTCGAGTATTCGCTCTACTTCTAAAATGTTTGTAGCATACTGCTCCCCATTTACGCTGAAAACAAGTACCTTAATATCTTCCTGCTTCATATTTAACCCTCCTAACCTTGTAATTTCTCAACTATTAATTCCCTATCCTTATCTATAAAGGCATGAATATCTTTGCTAAGAACATCAAGGACATATTCTCTTTCGCCTATAATAAATCTAGTGTTAGGGTAAGCAAGATCTGCCCATATATGCCCATTTTTTTCTACAATAAGTTTTGTCGACACTCCCCCGTGTCCTCCAACTACTTTGCATTTAATTTCTTTACCCGCTTTTATAACTCCCCCACGAGCCAAGCTTTTATCCTGCTGAAATAATATACTACCGCTTGCCACAAGTTGTGAAACATATTCACCTTTGCCAGTAAAAATAATATTACCCGAACTCTTAATTGTTGAGTCTTGTGAGTAGTCTAATACTACATCCACGGGAAGCTTTAAATTCATTTCCATTTTTTCAATTTTATTTTCTATAATTGTCACAACATCATTTAATTCCTCGAAATCAACAATATTAAGAGGTGCAAGATTTAGTATTTTATGTTTTATTATAAATATTAATTCATCTTCAGCATTTTCTAGTTCCATTATTCTTTTAACTACTTTAATTGCAGTTTGAGGAAGTTTCTTAAATTTACTTTCAAGTAATATTTTAATAAGTTCTCCATCATTATTATTTTTTCTTATAATATTTATCCCTTTTACTTGCCTTATGGATGCTATTAATTTTAACATGTCTTCTTTCATGCTTTTTATATCATTTAGAAATTCTAAATTTAATACATCTTCTTTTCCAGATGAAATATTTGAATGAATTACATTACCCTTAATCACAACATCACCAGACGCTTTAATCTCAGCTTCCGCTACATTGTTTTTTATCAAAATAGAATTACCTGATTCTACTTTCATACCCTCACGTACACTTCCGCTTATAACTATATCACCAACAAATTGAATATTCCCTGTTTTTAATTCTACATCCCCATTTACTTCATAAGTTTTATAAACGAAAAAAGTACTTCCCCTAAGCGATGGTCTACCTTTACTAGTTGCAGTCACCGTAAACTCATCTGTAAGTTCACACCCTTCTCCTACTCCAAGTGTTAAACTTTTAGAATTTTTAGCCTTTATTACCTTACCATTAATATCTATTCCATCTTCTCCACTTTTACCACGATGAAGGATAGCTAAGACCTGTCCTTTTTCTACGCCTTCTACTGTTCCTATAGCTTTGTAGTCAATAACCTCATCATTGTTATAATCCTTATGACCGCCATCATACTTTACTTCTAGTCTATCATCTATTGTATCTATTACTTTCTTCCCGTTTGCAATAATCAACTGGGAAACTTCATCTTCTTTTGAACATTTTATAACAACCATCTTCAAAATACCATATTTAATTTTATTGTTTAATAATTCATTACTAATTTCTGCCTCTGTAAATTTTGGCGGCATAATTTTTTCTTTTACTTCTGACTCTATTAATACTGAATTTTTAGGTGGACTATCTTTTAATTTATACGTTATAGTAGGTTTATACTTTATACTAATATAAGCTTCCATATTGTCTGGACTCGTCCTTAAATCTAAAAAACGACTAGCTTCATCTTCTTTTAGAAATACTTCAATAATATCTTCTTTTTTCACATTGACATGCAAAGTTACTTTTTCTCCATTTACAGTTAATGTAATATCATTAATGTTAGCATTAGAAATCACAGCCAGTTTCCCGCCATCATACGGATTTTTCACTATGATTTTACCATTTTTAATTTCTATAGTTCCATCTTTTTCATTATGAGTATCTGTTTTAATATCATCCTTTTGAGCAAAGTCTAATTTTAGACTTCCTTCATCAGTCATCCCATCTATAGAATCGATAGAAATTATAACATGTTTCTTAAATAAGCCTCTTTTTTCCTCAAGTATTGAATATTTAATTAGTTCTTTCGAAACGCCTAAACTAAGACTTGCATTTTTTAAACACTCCTTAACATTAGATCCTTCAAATTTTTGAAGTTCTGGCCTATCATCCACTTATACCACCTCTTTCTATATAGAAATTATGCAATAATCATTTTGTGGTATCCCACGCATCTTAATGTTTTATTTATTTATCGTTCTATTCGAAATAAACTTTACAAATTTCTGTTTATTCTCTTTTAATTCATCATCAAACCCTAACATTATTGCTTTTATTATTGAATTTTCTGATGAATTAAAAGAAAATCCATCCACGCTTTCTATTGGAAGAACCTTAGGTGATGTCCCTGAAATAAACAAACCATTATATGATTTAAGGTCCTTTTCAAAAACATCTTTCTCTATAAATTTTATATCTAATTTTTCACAAGTTTTTATAATAAATTGTCTTGTAATTCCAGGTAATACATTAATACCTCTTGAGGTTACAACTGTAGTTCCTTTCACCATAAAAATATTTGATTTACTACCCTCTGTAATATATCCAGCATTATCAACTAAGATTGCTTCATATACATTTTCACTCATTATTTTCAAATTTACATTTTCACGAAATTCATTATTAATAACCTTCGCATTGGGATTACTTCTCTCACCATGATAAGTAATAGTTTTTACGCCCTCTATGTATTGATTTTTTGTTGGATATGAGTGTTTCATAAAATATACTAAAAACTTTTCATTAACCACTTTATTATAAAGGTTTTCATCATCTGGATTATAGTTTATAACTAATTTTAAATTTCCATCTTTTACTTTATTGTGACTTATTAATTTAATAACTCCATCTATAATTTGATTTCTCGTAATAGTTACCTTGTATTTCATAATTTTTGCAGAATTTTCAAGACGACTTAAGTGTTCCATAAAAAATATTGGAATTCCATCACTTACTCTTATAACCTCATATAATGATTTTCCAGCATCAGTACTGTAACTATCAAATTCTTCACTGCTTTTAAGTTCGTCCCCAAATAAAAAATACATTTCTGTACACTTTTCCATATAACTTCTCCTCCTTATTTTGAAGATATAACAATTAATATTTGTCATATCTTCCATGTTTATATTTTTATTATACTTTATATCTTATAAATAATCCTATTTCCATCTCAAAATTTCAATTTTATCATGTGTTTTTTTATAATTTATCAAATAAGGATGCCCTACTAAATTAAAAAGTGGTAAATCAGAGAGTGAATCGGAAAACATACATGAATTTTTAAAATCCACATCTATATTTTCTTTAAGCAAGACTTCTTTTAATCTTTTTACCTTTTCTTCACCCTTACAATTTTCACCTAAGATCTGATTTCTATGCAATCCGTTTTCTTTTATAAAACGAGTTCCTATTACTTTATCGACTTCCTTTATGTTATAGAGTTCACTTAAATAAAATTCAGCCGAAGCAGAAATTAAATAAATTTTGTACCCCTGGTTTTTCATTTTTTTTATGGTATCTATAGCGTCTTTATATAATATTTTACTTAAGCGTTTTTCATAAAATTCTTTAACAATTTTCTTCATATCATTTTCTTCTATACCGTCTATAAATCTTATAAAAGTCTTTTTTGTTTTCGAAGCATCATATATTTTAAAGACATAAAAAAGGGATGAAAATATGCTTTTAGGTAGATATTTTATATATTTTGGATTCTTCTTAAGCATGAAAATATAAAATTCTACTAAAGTTTCTCGTTTTGTTATTGTGTAATCCACATCAAAAATAGCTAATTTTTCTTTCAAATCTATACCTCCTTTAGAAATACCTTATAATATTATTACCTTAATGTTATTCTTAATACTGCAGCGACCCAAGAGATGATTTAATTTAAAAAAAAGCCGCTGCATTTGCAACGGCTCCCCCTAGAATTATTTTTCGTCTTTAATTAAATCTTCATAATATGCCGTTACTTCTGCAAATTCTTCATCTTCAGGTATAACTAATTCGCCTGTTTCTTCATCTCCAATTACCTTGAAAAGGTATATTGAATCATCTTCAGGGTTTTGAACTAAAGCATATTCATTTTCTTTATAAGTAAATCCATCTACTATTTCACATGGAACTACGTTACCATTTTCATCTTCTAAATCTACTGTTAATGCTTCGCCTTCGCCTTCTCCACATCCACAACCACAGCCTTCATGCTCATGTTCATGACCACCGCATCCACAACCTTCATTTTTTTCTTCAGTATCATGGCCACCGCATCCGCAACCTTTATTTTCATGGTCATGTTCGTGACCACCACATCCGCATGATGTATTTTTATCTTCATTCATAATGTAGTACCTCCTAGTTTCAGTATATCTTAATTCTACCCTAAAACATAAAATAATAAAAGGGTTTTTTAAATTAATTTTTATTAAATTAGTGTAAATGAAAAAGGAAGATGAAATTTAATTCATCTTCCTTTTTTAAAAAATTCTTAAATACTATTTTTCACTAGCAAGTTTTTTGTATCCTGCTAATCTTTCTTTAGCATCATTTTCTGTTTTAACAAATAATTCTTCTGCAACTTCTGGGAAACTTTTTGCAAGTGAAGAATATCTTACTTCGCCCATTAGGTAATCTCTAAATGAAGTAGTTG
>NZ_JAHLDM010000003.1:0-344324 GCF_018861295.1 Clostridium estertheticum
TTGAAAAAGATGACTCCTGTTCAATACAGAAACCATCTTAGTAATTTAGCATAGTTTTTTTCTAATTGTCCTTGACAAAGGGTACAGATTAATAAAATCTTATCGCTTTTTAATATTCTATTTACAATTTAAATTTTTGAACCATACTATTTAATTTCTCAGCTAGTATTGCCTGATCTTGAGAAGCTTTTGTTATTTCAGCAATGGCCATAACCGATTCATTAACACTTGCTAGTATCTCTTCTGTACTAGCTACCGATTCCTCAGCTGTAGTCGATACATTTTCAATTGCCTTTTTAATTTCTGACACAGTTTCATTTACTGTATCCATTGAAGTTCCAATATTTGAAGATATCTTATTAAACACTACAGCATCTTCACCATATTGTTTACCTGTATCTACAAATAATTGATAATCAGGTTTAACTTGATTATCAATAAAACCTAACACTTCCTGAGCATTACTAGAAAGGTTCCTGAAAGCCTCCTCAACTCTTGAAGTTACCTCTTGAATTCTTTGAACTGCATCTGATGAATCTTCAGCTAATTTTCTTACTTCATCAGCAACTACTGCAAATCCTTTACCTTGTTCCCCTGCTCTTGCTGCCTCAATCGCAGCATTTAGTGCAAGAAGGTTTGTCTGACTTGCAATATTTTCTATTTCATCAGCCATTATTTTAACTTCACTAACAACTTTTCCATCTTCAATTGCTTTTAATATACTTTCCTGTTTCTCATCATATAACTTATTCGCATTATTAGCACTAATTTCAGCACTTTCTCTAACTTTCTCTGCTTTTACTTCTATATCGCTTGCAATCTTAGTTCCGTTGTTTGCTCTTAAAGTTACACCTACCACGTTCTCTGCAATACTTTCTGTGGTAGCATTTACTTCCTCTGTTGTGGCACTTAACTGTTCTGCACCTATAGATACTTGTCTTACGGATTCATTAACAAGATCCATTTTTGCTGATATTTCTTCTGTTGTAGCAGATAGTTCTTCGCTAGTAGCGCTAATATCAGTAGCACTTTCTGATATTTCAGAAATTAATGTTTTTAAATTCAATATCGCTTTGTTTAAAGCTTTTGATAAAACACCAATTTCATCCTTATTGTCAATATCAACATTTTTTGATAAATCATTTTCGCAAAGTGCTTCAGCTACAATAACAACCTTCTTTATCCTCCTCGATATTGAAATAGCAATTATTAACCCCAATGCAATTGCGACAAATAAGCCTAATACAGTTATTATTGCAATAATACCATATGAGCTATTATATGTTACTTGACTATTATCATAATCGATTTTCGCCATACTCATAGCTAGTTTTGACTCTTTTTGTAGAACTTCGAACATGTTTATTCTAATCTTAGAAAGTACTGGAACAAGTTCATCCGCTTTTTTATAGTCGCCCCCATTAATTTGTTTAATTACGTCCTCAATGCCTGCATTATAATCCACAAGTAGTTTTTCAAATTCCGTAAATTGTTGTCTATCTAAATCAGATGTAATGGTAGTCTTGTATTCTACAATAAGTTTATTATTATTGGTTACAAGAGTTGCAATATTGTCTTTGTTTTTTTGCAAATCACTTTTATTTGTTGGAGCAGCAAGTAACAACAAATCTCCTCTAATTTCCAATAAATTTGCTTTTATATTAGAAATATCATTTACCCCTATTAAATCTATATTATAAATATTTCCAAGATTTTTATTAATATTTTTGATATTAGCCATTCCAATAAACCCAACAATACCTATAAACAATGCAACTAAAACAAATGCTGACACTAGTTTTTGAATCATTTTTAAATTATTAAACCATTTCATTAACAATCACTCCTAATTATATCTAGTGCAGCACATGCTACACTAATTAATTTTTAAAATTTCCCAAACAACTATCTGTAATATTTCATATTTTCCTATAGTTTTACATTTAATTGTCAAATATCATTAAATATTTTTCTAAGTCATTAATATAATCGGTCTATTTTCGTTCAACTTTAACAAAATTTAATAATATGTTAAAAATCTTCAAATAATATTGACAAAACCCCATTTTTATATAAAATATTACAATTTATATATATATAAATAATAAAAAAATACCATATAGCTTAGACTTTATTTGTCTGCTCTATATGGTAAAATTTACTGATATCATATTCTTCTAATATTTATTTATAACTTGAATTTTTGAACCATCCCATTTAATTTTTCGGCTAGTACTGCCTGCCCTTGAGATGCTTTTGTTATCTCACTAATAGCCATAACCGATTCATTAACACTTGCAGCTATTTCATCTGAGCTTAATACTGACTGCTCCGCTGTAGTCGATACATTTTCAATTGCCTTTTTAATTTCTGACACAGTTTCATTTACTGTGTCCATTGAAGTTCCAATATTGGAAGATATCTTATTAAACACTACAGCATCTTCGCCATATTGTTTACCTGTATCTACAAATAATTGATAATCAGGTTTAACTTGATTATCAATAAAACCTAACACTTCCTGAGCATTACTAGAAAGGTTCCTGAAAGCCTCCTCAACTCTTGAAGTTACCTCTTGAATTCTTTGAACTGCATCTGATGAATCTTCAGCTAATTTTCTTACTTCATCAGCAACTACTGCAAATCCTTTACCTTGTTCCCCTGCTCTTGCTGCTTCGATCGCTGCATTAAGTGCAAGAAGGTTTGTTTGGCTTGCAATATTTTCTATTTCATCAGCCATTATTTTAACTTCACTAACAACCTTTCCATCTTCAATTGCTTTTAATATACTTTCCTGTTTCTCATCATATAACTTATTCGCATTATTAGAACTAATTTCAGCACTTTCTCTAACCTTCTCTGCTTTCACTTCTATATCACTTGCAATCTTAGTTCCGTTGTTTGCTCTTAAAGTTACACCTGCCACGTTCTCTGCAATACTTTCTGTGGTAGCATTTACTTCCTCTGTTGTGGCACTTAACTGTTCTGCACCTATAGATACTTGTCTTACGGATTCATTAACAAGATCCATTTTTGCTGATATTTCCTCTGTTGTAGCAGATAGTTCTTCGCTAGTAGCGCTAATATCAGTAGCACTTTCTGATATTTCAGAAACCAAGATCTTTAAGTTAACTACAGATTTGTTTAAAGCTTTTGATAAAACACCAATTTCATCATTACTCTCAATATCAACAGTTTTTGATAAATCATTTTCTCCAAGAGCCTGTGCAACTACTAATACTTTCTTTAACCGTCTTGATATTGCAATTCCAATCATTAACCCGAGTGCTATAGCAACCAATAACCCTATGGCAATCACTATATTAATTTCAACTGATGCGCTTTTATATGATGACTGACTTTTATCATAATCAACTTTTGCCGTGTCAACATTTAATTTCAATTCTTTATCTAAACTCATTAACATATCGTCTCTTATTTTATCAGCAGCAGGTAAGAGTTCATATGCTTTTTTATAATCTCCTAAAGCTGCCTTTTCAATTAATTCATCTCTTGCAATACGATATTGTGTCATTAATTTTTCAAATTCAGCAAATTGGGTTTTTTCTAGATCTGTATTTATCGTTTCTTTGTACTCAGTGATAAGAATGATAGTAGCATTTTTCATATTAGTTACATCATCTTTGTGTGTTTGTATATCATTTTTATTTTTTTGATCAAGAATTAACAATGTATCGCTTTTTACCGATAATAAATTGGCTTTGATACTAATTAAGTCTTTAACACCTATCAAATCATCATTGTAAATATCCTTAACATTTGTATTAATATTCTTCATATTATATATTCCAATAAATCCAACTAACCCTAGGAAGACTGCTACAAGTAAAAATGCTGATACTAATTTCTGAATCATTTTTAAATTATTAAAAAATTTCATTAATCTACACTCCTTAAATAATATATTACAATGATATATCGTTCATTACATACACAACTTTAATAATAATTTTGATAATTTACAGATATTCTCCTTAATATAATTAAATTTGATGTTCTCCCATAAATAATATTAAAAAATCGTTATTACATATGTGTAACAACGATTTTTTTATACTATTTAAAATTATTTTTCTATAAAATATTTCATACTTACCTTTTTAAGTTCTTTACTGCTATATAACAAATCATATTCGTTAATATTAACCGCCTCTGCAATTGCCATAACTACTTTTTCGCATTCCCGCTTCGTTTCTCCATGAACCATTGTAAAAACATTATACGGCCACCCCGGAAATGTAGACCTCTGATAGCAATGACTAACCTGGGAAAATAATATCATGATTTTACTAACATCTTTAATTCGCTCTTTCGGAACTATCCACACAACCATTGCATTTGCCTTAAATCCAACATTTCTATGATTTAAGATAGTGCCAAATCTTCGAATAATACCATTTTTGCAATATCCCTTAATTTTATCCATTAATTCATTTTCTGTAATTCCAATTCCCTTAGCTATTTCTTTATAAGGTTCTGGTACCAATGGCAGGTCTTCTTGAATTTTACGAATAATTTTTATATCTAAACAGCTTAACATATATAATCACTCCTTAATATTGAAAACAACATTAATTTTAAACAAATTCACTACAGAGAGCTCAATTATCTCATCAATATCTGTTTTAATCTTAATGTCATTTAAGAACTCTTTAACCTCAACTATTGAAGGAGCAATCACTGTAAACCACATATTGTATGAATGATTTCTAATATAATTATGAGTAACTCCATTGTAACTGTTTATAATCTCTGCTACTTCAGTAATCCTATCAAAGGGAACCTTTATTGCACATAGAGTACTAGAATATCCTAATTTTCTTGAATCAAAAATTCCACCTATTCGTTTAATATATCCATCATTTTTAAGTTCCTTAATCATATCAATAACCTGATTTTCTGAAATATCTAACTCATTTGCAATTTTTAAGAAGGGTCTTGATTCTATTGGAAAATTAGACTGAATCAAATTAAGTAAATTTTTATTTGTTTTATCCATTAATTTATATTTCCTATATCATCATTAGAATATGAACACCAGTCTTCACCTGCCATGTAATCTCCATCATTATAATATGCAACGCGAGCGCGACATCCACCGCAGTCTTTTTTATAGTTGCAACTCCCACACTTACCTTTGTAATTCATAGTTCTTAATTCTTTAAATATATGATTATCTCTCCAAATTTCACTAAAAGGTGTCTCTCGTACATTTCCAATTGGAATATTTAGATATGCACAAGGCTGCACATCTCCACTAGGACTAATAATACAGTAACTAGTTCCTGCTAAGCACCCACGACTAAACCTGGGGTTCATTCCCATTTCCTTAGCAATTCTCATAAACTCAGGTGCACAGGTAGGTTTTAGCTCTATGTTTACATCCTTTTGTTTTAACATTATATCCTTTAATAACGACTCATATTGCTCTGAATTTAATGATTCTTCTTCAATATCTGCGCCTCTCCCTGTTGGTACTAAGAAAAAAGTATGATGAGCTACAGCGCCCATTCCAATCGCAAAATCGGTTATATCAAGTATTTCATCCTTATTCCAATTCATTACCGTTGTATGTATTTGGAAATTAAGTCCGGCCTCTCTACAATTTTTCATGCCAATTACAGCTTCTCTCCATCCACCTATGTAACTTCGAAATTCATCATGTTTTTTAGGATTAAGACTGTCTAAACTAATTCCTATACCCATAACCCCTGCATCTTTTAACTCCATAGCAGCTCTTTTAGTTATAAGCGTTCCATTACTCCCAAGAACCGGCCTTAATCCAACTTTCACTGCGTGCTTTATTAAATCATAAATGTCAGGCCTTACTAAAGGCTCTCCACCTGAAAATACCATTATTTTAAATCCTGCCTTCGCCACTTCCTCTATTAATGATTTACCCTCGGCGGTATTTAATTCATGCTCAGCTTGAATTCCTGCCTCTCTATAACAATGTTTACAATACATATTGCATTTATTAGTTGTGTTCCATGACATGATCATATTTTATGCCCCCTACCCATCTTTTTTCAAAGCTGTTAACCATCTTTTCTAACTCTTTTTAAACTAATCCAATTTCATCTTCCACACCAATTTCTTTATTACTCAAATAACATGCTGGATCTGATGCCCAAAAATCTCCAGTCACTGATTCAGCCCTTGTCCTAAAATTACCATTACATACACTTAACCATTTACATTTACTACATCTACCCTTAAGTAAATTTTTTCTATCCTTTAATCCCTTCATAATTGGACTTGTTGTATCCTCCCAAATTTCTTTAAACGCTCTTTCTTTAACGTTCCCAAAAGTATATTGTGGTGTAAACTGATCTGCATGTATATTTCCTAGGTAATCAACATTCGAAATAGCAATACCAGACCTATTTCCACCATTCATCTCCATCAATTTTAATATATTATCAGCTAAATGAGGGTATTTTTTTAATGCTTGCAAATAAAGATAAACTGTATCCGCATGATTATCTACAGTAAGTATTTCTACTTTATCTCCGAGCTCTACGGTTTTTTTCATAATCAACTCCATTGCAGCTCTTGACTGTGCGTGAGATATGTCCTCTTTAATCATCTCACTTCCTCTTCCTGAATAAACCAAATGATAAAAGCAAACACGATTAATTTTTTCTTCTTTAATTAGATGAAATATATCCTCTATTTGATCGTAGTTGTGACTATTAATAGTAAACCGTACCCCAACTTTTTGATCCACTTCTTTGCAATTTTCTATTCCATTTAAAGCTTTATCAAAACATCCTTTAGTACGCCTAAATTCATCATGCCTATCACCAATACCATCCAAACTAATTCCTACATATCCGACTTCACTTTGTTTAATTCTTTTTGCAACATCTTTGTCAATAAGCGTACCATTAGTAGAAATAGTACTTCTTATATTATGCTCTCCTGCATGCTTTATTAACTCAAATAAGTCTCCTCGGAGTAAGGGTTCTCCCCCAGAAAATAATATTACTGGTACTTTAGCATTATGAAAATCATCAATAAGAGATATAGCCTCTTTAGTGTTTAATTCACCTTTGTATTTTTTACTATCGGAATTAGCATAACAATGCATGCATTTTAAATTACAAGTTTTTGTGCAATTCCACACAACAACAGGCCCACGACCATTACTAACCCCATTTGTTTGCGTGCTAGCTCCGCTTACATACCTTAATTTGTCTCCAAAATTTTCAGTCCCACATAGTAATTTTGATACTCCAATCATATTTTATCTCCTCTACTTATCATCTTGGTTTAAATAGACCCTTAAAGCCATCTGCATTTGATTTTTATATTTAGCTTTGAGTATATTTTATTTATGTATTTTATAATTAATTGTATTCATATAGTATATTTTAATAGATTGAAATCATAACAAAAAATAGGCATTTGACCATCATCAGCTATTACATTACTGCAAAACAATGTAATTAACTGATGGATGAAAATGTCTATATAAAATAATATACCATATGATGAATAAATTAACAACATGAATACAGATGTTGATCCTTTATTGATCATATGTATTATACTAGGATTTAATACTCCCTTCCGACTTTGGGACTCATGGGTTATGTACCCTAATGCTCAATTGCCTGATTTAGGTGAAGTCTTTGAGTTCTTATCTAATATGTAGTTTGAATATACTGCATATACTTTAACAGGTAGTAAATAATATTTAATATGATAAGAGCCTCATACTAAATTTAGTACGAGGCTCTTATCTTAAACGAAAAATCATATTATATTGCTACTTGATTTATTACAATTTATATTTCTTATTTATACATTTTCCCAAGTGCATCTGTAGCCACTAATGCGGCATAAACATCCCTGGGATTAACTTCGAATGGTTCATTTGACATTGTTTCTCCCGGACCACAAGATGCAACAGCTACACTCATTAGTTCCTTGGTCGTTGCATCTGCTACTCCTAAATCTGAAAATGTATATGGAAGTCCTACACTCTTGCAAAACAATATCGCTTCTTCAATTTCTGCTAGAGGTCTATTTTCAAGTACTAATTCTGTTATTGCACCAAATGCGACTTTTTCACCATGATATAACTTATGAGTTTTTTCAAGTACTGTAAATCCATCATGAATAGCATGCGCTGCTGCAAGTCCACCACTTTCGAAGCCAATTCCACTTAGATAAGTGTTCGCTTCAATTATGTTTTCAACTGCTTTAGTACACACATTACCTTCACAAGCGACCATTGCTTGTACTCCATCTGATAATAATGTATCATAACAAAGTTTCGCTAGTGCCATAGCTGCAAGTGTTGCTTTTTCACCTGACATATTTCCTCTATTTCCTTCGGAGCAAGCTCTTGCTTCAAAATATGTAGCAAGTGCATCTCCCATTCCAGCTACTAAAAGTCTTACTGGAGCCTCTGCAACTATATCAGTATCAACTAATACGACTTCAGGATTTTTAGGGAGTAATAAGTAATTTGAGAAAACCCCTTCTTTAGTATAAATAACTGATAATGCACTACATGGTGCATCTGTTGCGGCTATTGTAGGGACTATAATTACTGGAAGTTTGCAATAATATGCAACAGCTTTTGCAGTATCAAAAGCTTTTCCTCCACCTACGCCAACAATTACGTCACAGCTTGAAGCTTTTACTACTTTCATTAATCTTTCAATTTCTTCAACGCAACATTCTCTATTAAAAGTTTCATAGGATAACTTGCATCCACTTTCTTTGAAGCTTGTTTCAATTGTGCTTGTAGTCTGCTTAATTGCTCTGTCTGTCCCAATTATTAAAAATGATTTTCCAAAGGCTTCAATATGGTCCTTTATTTTTTTAAGTTCTCCACTTCCTTGAATATATCTTCCTGGTGACATAATAATTTTAGACATAATAATTACCCCCTTCATTTTAACATTAATTTAAATTAACAGAGAAATTAACAATCCGTCAACTTCTCTGCTCAGTATAACTCATTTTAGAATATTATTTTACTATAACAAATTATTAAATACTTCTTTTCTAGGAGATGCAATAATTTCTTTATTTAGAAGCATTCCTGTTTGTGCAACTGCATTTGCACCTACTTCAACAGCGGCTCTAACTGAACTTACGTCACCTGTCAAAGTTAAATATGATTTTCCACCAATTCCCATTCCAAGTCTTATTTCAATTAACTTAACTTGTGCTGCTTTTGCAGCAGCATCAGCCGCCACAATAGATGCTGCTATTGAAAAAAATTCTAATATTCCAAGTGCATTTACCTTATCTATTGTTGCATTACAATTAATAGCGCCAACAACATCAGGATGCACATTAGCAATTAAAACATTATCAACAACATACTGACCACCATAATCAACGCCTGACGCTTGAGCCGCTTTTACTGCCCCAACTTCTCCAGTAACTAGTATTATAAATTTTCCTGGACAAGTAGGCTTTGAAAATAAGAGTCTTACCTCTGCAGACTTTAGCATAACATCTGCTACTGCAATTCCTCTTGCTATACTGTTAAGCTCTATTAATGCTATTGATCTAATCATGATATCACCTCGCTACTTTCAATAACTATACACTCAGATACATTTATAACTTTTCCACTAATACTTGCATGAATATTAGCTCCCATATCCTCCCTCTTAACTTCGCCAATTAATTGTCCACGAATAACCTGATCACCTACAGATACAATTGAAGTAGCTGATTTACCTATATGTTGCTTAAGTGGTATATGCACAGTGTTAACCTTTACCTCAATTGCGTTATCTTCAAATTTGATCCCTTTATATTTACCTAAGTTAAGTCTTTGTACAAGCCTTGATACTGGGACCTGTCTGCCGTCTCTTTCTTCAATAGGTATTATTTTTAAAGTTGTATTAAACTTAACTCCTTTTTGTCTTAACTCATTTTTTATCATTATATTTACTTGCCTTGGAGATATTCCCATTGGACAAGCGTACATTTCACATATACCACATTCAGAGCATATTAAGGCCTCTTTAAAAATTTCCTCAGAGTGATCGAGTGACATTGAAATTGCTCTCATAATTTTGTGAGGTCTTAGTGGATGACCCAGTAAATATCTTGGGCACATTTGTGTACAATATGAGCACTGAATACATGCTGATTTTGTTTGATTAATTATATGCTGCACAGATATTGATTTCCTTGCCTTAATATAATGATCTGCAGGAAGTACTAATATTGCACCATCAGTTTTAGTTATACTTCTTTTTTCTACTTCATCAGAACTTAGAATTCTTCCCATCATAGGACCGCCCATAATTACACAATAATCCTTAATATTTAAGCCACCTGCAGCGTCAATACATTTTGAAACCGGAGTTCCAATTGGAACTGATAATAAACTTGGATTATTTACTTCACCAGTTACAGTAATTATTTTGTCAGTAACACTTTTGCCTATCGTTGCATCATATATGTTTAATACTGTTGCAACGTTTGACACCACTGCTCCAACATTTAGTGGTATACCTCCAGGTGGAATTACTCTGCCAGTAACCTCATATACGATAACTTGTTCATCTCCTGCAGGATAAACACTTTTAAGATAAAAAAGTTCAACTTTTGAGTCGAGCTTTTTTATTGCCTTTTGAAAAGTGTCTATCTCCCTTTCGTATTTACCTTTAATTGCAATTATAACTTTATCTGCTCCTACGAGTTGCGCCATAAGACTTAGTGCCTTTATTATTTCCTCTGCATTATGACGCATAATATACTTATCAGTTTGAATAAGTGGCTCACATTCTGCTGCATTAACTAAAAGATATTCAACACTACATTTTAGTTTAATATGAGTTGGGAAGCCAGCTCCCCCTGCTCCTACAACTCCGGCTTTATATATTTGGTCTAATAATTCCATATTAAACCCTCCTTATATGATTCTAAAAGAATCAACCATTGTACATCTTCTCTGCCTAGTAAATGATGTAGCATTTGTAATACCTTCACCTGTTGGCCCAGCTATTGTAAATGTTGTCCACCCTTCTCCTCCAAATCCTATTCCAGCATATGAAGGTGCATTTTTAACAAATATTGTAGTATCTATAAGTCTTGACATCTTGGTTAAATTATCAATATTTTTTGAATGCATCATAGCAGTATGTCTATTTCCATGTTCGTCTAATACAGCTGTTTTTATTGCCTCATCAACATCTTTAACTTTAACAATTGCAAGTATTGGCATCATTAACTCTTCTTGTACAAATGGATGACAATTCTCAGCTCTACAAATTAAACATTCAACACCTTTAGGAGCCTGAATTCCTGCTGCTTGTAGAATAACTGCTGCATCTTTACCAACGAAGTTTTTGTTAACTCCATATTTTATTTCTCCGTTTTTTTCGGTTTTATTCATTACTACATCTAGAACCTTTTGTTTTTGCGCCTCATCTAATTCATATACGTTTCCATTTTTAAGCATCTCTGCAATTAATTTTTCATATACACACTCTACAACAATTGCTTCCTTTTCTGCTATACATGGAAGATTGTTATCAAAACAACAACCTGCGATTATATCCCTTGCAGCTTTCTCTATATCTGCGGTTTCATCAACAACTACTGGTGGATTTCCTGCCCCTGCTCCAATTGCTTTTTTGCCTGATGATAACACCTTTTTAACAATAAAAGGTCCACCAGTTGCAACTACAAGTCTTATCTTAGGATTATTTATCATAAGATCTGTACTTTCAAGTGATGGTTTCCTTAGCGTTGTAATTAAGTTTCTAGGACCACCAGCATCTGTTATTGCTTTGTTAAGAACTCTTACTGAAATAAGACAACTTTCTATTGCTCCTGGATGTGGAGAAAATACAGCTGCATTACCTGATGCAATCATTCCAATACTGTTACACATAACTGTCGCAGATGGATTAGTTGAAGGCGTTATTCCACCAATTACTCCAAATGGTCCCATTTCTATAAGTGTTAATCCTTTATCACCTGATATTGCTATTGTTTTAAGTACTTCTGTTCCAGGAGTTTTATTAGCTACAAGCTTAAGTTTTAGATACTTATGATCTTTTCTTCCCATTCCAGTATCTTCAACGCAAATATCTGCAATTTTTGTAGCATTATCAAGTATAGCTTTTCTCATTGCAGATATAAGCTCTTCTCTCTGTGAAATGCTCATACATATAAGCTCTTTTTGCGCAATCGCTGCCGCTTCAATTGCTTCGTCCATATCATCAAAAACGCCATCACTCTCAGAGACGTTAAGATCTCTCCTGTTCATTTCCTGAAGCACTTTTTCAACCATTGCTGATATTTCATCATTTTTTATCTCCATAACTTATCATCTCCTCAAACTTTTTAACCGCATAGGTCGCAACTTCCATATCTTGTGCAACTGTTCCACCACTTACACCAACTGCTCCAACTATAAGGTTATTTATCTTTAACGGATATCCTCCTCCAAATGTAATAACATTTTCTAGGTTATTAATACCATAAAGTTCTCCGTTTTTTGCTAGTTCATTAAGTTCATGTGTAGGTAACTTAAATGCTACTGCACTATAAGCCTTTCCTTTTGCAATTTCAATACTTGCAAGAAGTGACCCATCCATTCTCTCAAACATTACAGGATTTCCATGTTCATCCATGACCCAAATCACCATTGGAACTTCTATTTGTACTGCTTTTTTTATACAACTTTTTATTATCTTTTCACTAAGCTCACTATTCATTTTCTCACTACCTTCTCTATAGATTTTTTGGCGAAGTACCTCTGCTACATTTGCCTGAACCTTTATTAATACATTCTTATAATCCTCATATCTTGCTATGGTGTATATAACATCTGATAATCTATTAAAATACTTTGATAAATTGGCACTTACATCATAACTCACGCATAACTCTACTATATATCGCTCCGCTTCGCGTACCTTAGTTCTTGCTACATCAAGCGCTCCCGATTCAATTGTTCCACCAGGAACTATAAAACTATTAAGCTTTGGGATAATCATGTCTAACTTATCTATTACTGTTTCTAAATAATCTATATCTTCTTTAACTATTCTTTCCTTGAATTTATCAGTACCAAGTGATGCAAGTTCCGCACCCGCTTCAAAAAGTGTTTTTTGAATTTTGAATATTATTTCTTTTATCTCTTCATCTTTTATAAAGCTTCTTGCAAAACCTAAGGTCGAATTCGCACTATCGCATGTTCCATATGACCATACCCTTAAATCAGATTTTGAAGTTCTGCTTCCTCCAAGCAAACTTGTTTGACCTTTATCCCCTGTCTTTGTATATATTTTCATAAATTCATCTCCTATTGGAGTTTAAATTATTATTTACTTACTTCAAGGTAATCTACAATCCCTACTATAGCCGTATCAATTGGAGTATCTTTATTATCTTCTAAAAGTCTTGCTCCACTACCTGTAATTACAAGAACTATTTCACCATTTCCTGCGCCTACTGTATCAACTGCAACTAATGTTTCTTTCTCTTCTTCTTCATGTTCATTAATTTTTCTAATTATCAAAAGCTTGCTTCCAATCAATCTGTCATCTTTTTTTGTAGAAACAAGTGTCCCAATTACTTTTGCCAAAAACATATACTCACCCCTTAATCAAGATAAACTACTTCAATATTTTCTGAATCTATATAATCTTTTGCAAGCGGTGTAATAACTGCCTTTTTCGCGATTTTTATATTCCTGCAGCCCCCAAGAGGTAGCAAATCAGTCTTTGTAATAATTCCTTCTAATATAATCTCATCCATTTCTTTAGTTATATGTTCTTCTTTGTTTATAACTTTTTTATGTGTAGCAATTTGTGCCGGTACTTTGTCCTCTATTCTAATTAATTCGTCTATAGCTTTTTTGAGTTCATTTGTATTAATAAATGTTACCCCAAAGCCCTCTATTGTTTTTATATGTTTTTTTATCATTTCATTATATGAAACATTTTGTGAATAACCGAGTGAAATATTAACTGGGTTATCAGGATCAAAACTATCCTTTACTACAATTATTTTTTTGCTTTTCATAATTGAATCTGAAATCCCTGTTGTAATAAATGTATCTCGAATTCCAAGCGCTGTTTTCGCAAGTATATTTCTTGTCATAACAGGTATTAATATAAAATCGGATTCATTTATAATCCTCGCCATTAATTTTTTATCATAAATTATATCTGCATTTAAACTTTCAATAAATTGCTTAGGAATTACTTCCTTTGCAGAATCTGATAAGACCACGCTATACTTTAAATTATTAAACCCCTTTAGTACATTGAACTCTTCTTCAATATTTACTACTCCACCTGAGATAAAAATTAATACTTTCTTATTAACCATACTTAATACTTGAATTGTAATTGCTTTTATTAACTCCTCAATATCCAACTACATCACCTCACTTTACGCTGATTGCAATTCCTAGTGGAGTTGCTAGAAGTGGATTATACGTTTTAACAGTTTTAACCCCTGTGTACTCCTCTACAACCTTTTCAATATTTTTAAGGCAACAAGTACCTCCAACAAGATATATTGTATCGATATTATAACCTTTTATATGTTTTTGTATAATAGATGACATTTTTTCAATTACTGGCCTAACCATTGTAAATACCATATTATAATTATCAATGTCTTTTTTATATTTCTCTGCATCTTCATATTCCATATTTAGAGCGCCTGCAGTCACAAGCGTTAAATGTCTACCACCTGTTGGCTCATCGGCACTATAGATGACTTTTCCATCTTTGAGTATCGAAATTCCTGTAGTACCACCACCAATATCCACAACTGCTCCAGAGTTAATATTTAATATATTAGCTGCCGCCGTTGGCTCATCAAGTACATTTGTTACAACAAACCCCCCACCTTCAACTACATTCTTAATAACACGTACATTACCTTCCATAATTCCTGGTGGGATTGCAGTTGCTGCATATATAAGCTCACGTCCAAGTTGTTTTTCAAGTTGAGCTTTAAGCTTTCTTATAATTTGTACTGCCTCAACAAAGTTAACAACTATTCCATCACGTACAACATCTGCTGGGTAAATTGCTCCCGCAACTGGAATATCATTAGAATCAAGCACTGTAATAACTATATTTGCAGTTCCAAGATCGACTCCAACCTTAAGTTTTCCCTCTACCTTTATTGGATTCTCATTAGCTATACATTTCTCCATTTGCAATATAAGCGCATTTGCTTTCTCCATCATAACTATCTACTTAACCCCACAATCCTAATAAGTCCATTATTTTTTATTTCTGCTGCATTTGCCTCATCAGTATCTATATGAACCTCTAAAACTGACTTATCACCAACTCTAACACGTACATTTTTTAAAATAATACCTTTAAGTCCTTTAGTTTCAATATCTACGAAATCCCCATCCTCAACGCCAAATTTTATTGCGTCTTCAGGTAACATATGAACATGCCTAGTTGCTACAATTACTTTTTCCTTGAAAATTTTCATTCCTTTTGGTCCAATTACACTAAGTGTTTCTGACCCTACTATATCTGAAGAATTTCTAAGTGGAGCTTTTATTCCAAGTGTGTAAGAATCAGTAAGTGATATCTCAATCTGACTTTCTTTTCTTATGGGTCCTAGTATTCTAACTTTAACTAAGCTTCCTTTAGGTCCTGCTAAGGTAACAGTTTCATTTGCTGCAAACTGACCTATTTGTTTAACCTTACTTTTTACCGTAAGCTCATATCCTTTTCCAAATAGAAGTTCAAGATCTTCCTTGGTCACATGAAGATGCCTGCTTGACACTCCGACCGGAATAGCATATTCTCTATTTTTAATACATGATTTCCTTGAAACTTCCTCAACTATATCCTTTAACAGAGCATCATCAAATTCATTCATTTCTTATCACCTTCGCTATCCTTATAATGTATACATAACTTTCTAGTCATTCCCTTTTTCCTAGTACATTTAGGGTCATAACATAAATTGCAAACTTCCCCTGCAGGTACTATTTCTTCTTTAATAATTTCTATTGTTTCATTTTTCTCTTTAATTTTGTTTTTAACACCAATAGTATTACTAGATTCAATCATTAAATCTAATTTATCTACAGGTCTTGGTATAACAAGAGTTGCATATACGGTATTTACAGATGCTGCGCTTACTTTAGCCGACTCAATGGCTGCTTTAACTGCTGATACGTCACCTTTAATCTTAACTGTAACCATGCCATAACCTTTAGTCAATTCATACCCTATGAGCTCAACATTTGCTGATTTCATACAAGTATCCGCTGCTTCAATTGCTGCAGCTAATCCTACTGTTTCAATTAACCCAAGCGCATCTCTACTCATATGTTTTCCTCCCTGGCAAAATTCTGGTTTAATGCTTCCATAATACCTTCGCCCATATTTTTAAAAGGCATTATTTTATATAATCTTGCAGCATTATTACCAATATTTCTTGCAGTATCTTTAATATTCTCATTCAAGTTAGCGTCGAGAATTGGTTTATCAATTTTAAGTTTGCTAAAGTGTAGCAAAACTCTATTTTGTTTTATTCCTATCCCGACCCCCATTCTTGAATACACTGCAGCCTTATGAGTGATTTTTAAAAGTTCATCACCATTAACTACATCAACCTCATACGGGATACCTTCTTCTTCAATTCCTGCGAGTATATGCTTAAGTATATTAATATCTGGTTTATCTGTAACAACAACAATGCAAGGTCTACTGTTATTCTCCATTTTATATTCCTTTCAAGCTATTGTAGTAAGATATTACAAGACCTGTTGCTACTGCATTTCTAGGGCCTTCCTTTGCTCTTATATTACCGCTTCCACAAACTATGCCATAATGAGAAAGCTCATCTGATATCATCTCAGGTATTTCAAAATCAAGTGCTGATCCACCGACGAGTACAACAAATTCTATAGCACGAAGGTTATTCCCTGGTGCTATATCTTGAAGGGCCCTTACCACATTTGTTATAAATATCTTCTTTTTAGCTTCACGACGTACAATTCTTATTTTATCAATTGAATGTTTTGAATGGACTGGAACCATCTCATTTTCTTTTACAACAACATTTCTTGCAAATATAGAAGCACTAAGCGGCTTTTGAAAAAAACAAACACTACCATCTTCATACCTTATATTAAATAAGCTTTCAACTTTGGCGAGTGGATACTTCTTGATATCCTCAGCCAGGTTATAATCATCAATTCCAAGCTCTGAGTTTATGAGCATTGTTACCATCTCTCCTGCTCCTGCATGATGAATAGATTTTACATCCCCTGTTTTACTTATAAAAGCAGAATCTGTTGATCCCCCACCTAAATCAAGTATTACCATTGGTTTGTCCGTACCTGGAGTAGTTAATGCTCCAAGAACTGCCATATTTGCTTCAACTCCACCAATAATCACCTTAATACCTGTCTCCTGCTCAAGTTTTCTTGCTATACTTTCCATAGGCAGTCTACTTGTTTTAACCATTGCTGCTAGTGCGACTGCATTTTCTAAAGCAAACTCTCCTGCTATACCTCCATTTACCTTTTGAGGTACAAATGTGTCTACTGCCAGAATATCTTGAATTTTTATTTCGCAGCTTTTCTGCTTAGTTAATTGACCCATGACCTGCTTAACTCGTTCAATCATTCCTCCAACATTTGTTCCGCTCTCACCAACCACATCATTTATTGGCCAGGCATCCCTTAGAGCTTGCATTATTTTAACTGCGCCCTCTTCGATACCAACTTTTTTTTCTTGTTTTCCAAATAAAATAAGGTTACCAGAAGGAATCGTTCTTTCCTTTACGTCTCCCTCTGGTGTCCTAATTACAACAGCTGATTTGTTTCCAATCAGAGCCCTTGCAACAGGAATTATATGCTTTGTTTCATCTGGTGTTAAACTAAATATTGTAGCTAAGCCATAAGGATTTGAAAGCACTGTTATGTTAGAACCTGGCGCGGCTACCTCAACAGCTGCAATCATTCCCATAGGTACTTTTTCTATAAGAGAAACTTCATCAACAATCGGGATAACTTTCCTTAGCCTATTAGAAATAATAACACCATCATCTGCTTGAACAATAAGTCCATTAATCTTTACATTATTATCAAGTGCATTATTAATTCTCATAGCCGCAGTTTCAAAATCTACTGACTTTGGAATTATACAAATTACATCTTCCATGCTGTGTAGATTTACTATTTCATCAATATACACAGTCTTACCAATACCAATACCTAGTCCACCTGGAGTATCTGGATTATGTCCAATCATAGTTGACTCAGTTATAATTGTTTCTGTAATTGTTTCCATTGCTACATCACCTATTACAGGTGTTGCCTCATTAATACATATAGAATCTAAGGCAGATAATTCTATGTTAATTTTTTTGCATGCATCAGTTAGAGAATTTAAAATTCCAACTACGTTATCTAAAGTTCCTTTTATTCCTGTAGTTTTGGACAAACTGCTAGAAACAAAATTTAGACCCTTTTCAATATCTGCAATAGCTACTTCTGTTGTAGAATTACCTACATCTACACCTGCAATAAGTTTCAAACCAATCACCTCGTTAAACTTTTAGCCTACTTCTCTTTTCATATACATCAGCGGCTTCTCTTACTAATGTAGCGTTTATTTTAGCATTGTACTTATCATCAAGTTCTGTCGCTATATCAAGTAACTCTTGTTTTGTAGATCTAAAAGGCCTTAGTGCACTATATATCTCAAGAACTCTTGCATCAGGAATTGCAACCATTTCAGCGGCTCTTCTCAAATTTTTACCAAACTGAACTCTTCCAACTTCATCTGCAATTTGTGCTTGATATAAAAGTACTTCAGCAGTTATTTTTATATCTTCAGGTTTAACGTCTCCATTAAGCACACTTTTTACATCAATATCGTCAAGACCTTTACCACTTTTAGTTTTAATAAGGTCCTTACTCTTTGTTGCTAATGGATAGTCTTTAAGTGTTAATTTTTTAGCCGTTCCATTAGTAGCACTACTGCTCGCTAGCTTAACTTCTGGCGATGATGTTTCAGCATTCATCATTTTCATAACTTCTTTTACTATTTGTTCAATATTCATATTGTCATCCATTTAATTCACCCCTTACTTAAATACAACTTCAAGTTGTACAGGTTTTGCATTTAACACAACGTGCTCTGTTTCTTTAATATGAAGAACTGCTGCTTTCGCTTGATATTTAGGTCTTGCCATCTGATCATTTAGTGTTGGAACTGGACTCGGTGATTCGCCCTTAGCATATTTCGCAGCATTTTTCCCAATTAATCTAAATGTTTCAAGAGTTATTAGTGGAGCCTGTGGGAAAAGTTCAAGATTTTCTAACATTTGAAGGTCCTTTTGATGAATAACAGTTGTTCCTTTTGACTGAATTCCAATACCAATTCCTGATCCGCTTAAAACTGCTGCATCATGAGCCATAAAACAAACATCTGATGTACGCGTTACTCGAATAACTCTTGCAGTAACACCTTCTTCTTCAATACCTGCCATAAGTTCACTAAGTACTTTATAATGTGGAATATCAACAATAGTTTTTGTCTGGTAAATTCCAAATGCTGGAGCTAATGCTATAACAACTTCATCGCTTCTTGTTCCAGCTTTTGCAACTCCTACTTCATTTAGTTCTAATTTCATATTTGAAGTATCTACTTTACTTTCTATTGAACCTCCATTGGAGTTTCCTTGTGATTTTAACTTTTTAACAACTTCGTTGGTTATGATTTTAATTAATTCCTCATTAGACATTACATTCATATCACATCACTCCTCTAACTACATTTTATTAGGATCAAGAGCCTGATTAATGTTTTTAATTTCATCCCATCTTGCTCCCTCAAGCCTATACCCAGTGCCTGGTCCCATATAATCATTAGGATCGTTTACTGCGGTAATTACATTGAATTTATCATCAAATATAGATGAGGTGTGCAAATAATCTCCAGCAATTCTTTGTTTTAGTAAGTTTAAAACTCTCTCGGCAATGTCTTCATTTCCACTCTTTGATAATGCTTTAACTACTTCAAGAACTGTAACTCCATTTTTAAGTATGCTCTGAGCAGCTTTTAAATCTTCTACTACATTTCGATCTGGAACATCCTTACTTCCATGTGCATATGTTGCGGCTTCAACTTCTTCATCAGTTATTTGTGGTAATCCCATTTCTTTAAATACCCCTTGAAGTACTTTTGCAGCCTTATTTCTAACAGCGATTGCATCTGCTTCTTTTACTGGTTTGAGTCCACCATCAACCTTTAAATCTCTTTGAAGTACAAGGTAATCATCATAATCATCAACATCGAAATTAGAACCTGCAAACATGTTATCGTAATTTGGAACTCCACTGTATCCTGAGAATATAAAATCTGTTCCAGGAAGGAATTGCATCATAGTTCTTGCAGTTTTTCTTATATCTGAATGAGTAAATGTTTGATCATTTCCTGATGCAACTTCCATATCAAGCATTGAAGTAATAAGATTCTCCGCAAGTACGGCTCTTATTCCACCTGAAACAGCTGCAGGTATACCAATACAGCTAATTGAACCATTTTGAAGCCCTTGAACTCCAGCACCTTTTGTAATCATTATGCATCTTGCTTCTAGATAAAGCATTGACTTGCCTTCAGCATAACCCATTAGAACTTCTGAACCAGTACCAGATGTATATCTCATTTTAAGTCCACGAGATGCATATGCTGATGCAAGAAATGCCTTTGACCAAGGTGTATCATCTCCATCAGTAAATACCTGCTCTGTACCATAAACTGATATTGTCTCAGCATATGCTGTATAACCAAGCATTCCAAGTTGAAGTTCTGTTGCCTCCTCAAGAGCACATTGAGTTAATATTCCACCTCTTCCTACCTGTGCTCCAATTAATAATCCAAGTGCATTAAATGGTGCATATCTAACTACAGCAACAGTAGTTTCCATTTCATCAAAACCTCTTAAAGCTGCTTCTGCAGCATCAGCCGCAATCAAAATAGGATTATCTTTTACATTTGTAATATGGCATTGATTAGATGGTGTTTTTCTAGCTCTCATTTTTTGAAGTGCCATCATCATCTCAACAACATTTAGGTTGTCCACAACTTCAACTAATTTTGCTGGAGTAATAGATGTAGCAATAGTTACAAGTTTTTCTCTAGGAACATTTATATCTGTAAGCATCCTAGCAATTTCAAGTGATGTGAGTGCCATTGATTTTTCTGCATCGCCAATGTTTATTGCGTGATCTGCAAGGAAAATATCTATAAAATCAAAATCGTCTCTTTTCTTTCCATCCATTTCAGTAATTTTACCATTCTCAATTTTCAAACTAGATTTTGGATCATTTGGCCCGTCTATTGCAACAAGACCTACATCTGGCCAGTCTTTTACAAAACCATCTTTATTGACAGCTCTTTTTTCTAGTGCTTCAAATCTCTTTGATCTTTTCATAAACCACCCCTCCTTTCTTATTTAAATGTACGGTACAGTACTTGAAGTTGGCACATCACCGAGTGCATTTAAAAGTTTCTTTCCTACTTCTCTTGCTGATATTACTGCTTGTCTTACTGCTCCTGAATCCCCAGTTATTGCAAGAATAACTTCGTTTGAATATGATGTACCTTTGGCCGGGCTTGAATAAGCAACTATTTCAACATTTGCAGTTTTAACAGCAGTATCTGCCATCATTACTCCAATTGCAGCTGGTCCTCCTACTATTAACCCAAACGATTTACCAACAGGTGCTCCAAAAGCTTTTTCTATAGCCAAACTTGCTCTTGCACTGTATTGCAATTCAATATGTCCTGCATCATTACCATAAACATCTCCAAATGTTCTATTAAGCTCTTTTAACGTAACTTCAACTGCACGTCTTGCATCAGATACATCTTCTGCCCCAAATATTATAAGGGAACCATGTCCAGCTCCACCCTTAGTATCTCTTGGAAGTTCAATTGAAACGATTTCAGTGTTAGTAGCTTTAACCGCTTCATCAGCTGCCATTATTTGCGGACCTGCTCCAGTTCTCGCTCCTATAATGCCTATTGAGTGGAATTTCTTATCAATACCCATAGCCGCGTGTAGTGCTGAGTCAATGTTTGCAATTACTAAACCAATCGTGTCTCCAATAGCCGTTCCAACAAACTCAGTTAATCCTGGCTCTTGCATAAATTTCCCCTCCTTTTTAACTACTTCTTTAACTTCATTAATCTCTATAACTTCATTTTCAACTTTGCTTTCATTCTCACAATTTGCAAGTTCTTTAACTGTTTTTTCAATATCATTTGCTTTTATTTCTCCGCTAGCAATTTTACGTCGAACCTCTTCATAAACCTTTTCAATTAGCTGTGTATTCATTTACATCAACCTCTCACTATTTATTCTGAAACTGGGTATTTTGGTAATATTCTTTCAACATCAGTGTGAGGTCTTGGAATTACATGAACAGATACAACTTCTCCAACTCTTTTTGCAGCTGCGGCACCGGCATCAGTAGCAGCTTTAACAGCTCCAACATCTCCTCTAACCATAACAGTAACTAGTCCTGAACCTATTTTCTCATAACCTATAAGAACTACATTTGCAGCTTTAACCATTGAATCTGCCGCCTCTATTGCACCAATCAAGCCTTTTGTTTCTATCATTCCTAATGATTCTTGTCCCATAAAAACACCTCCATTTATTTTATATCTTCATTATACCGAATTTTCACACTTTTCGATGTCAATATATTGCTCTATTTAAGTATAATATTGATTATATTTTTACGAAATATTTTGACATTCTTAGGTATTATTATTACTATATAGTTAGTGCTAATATATTTTCATTATAATAAATAGTGTATATTTTTATTATAATTGATGGTAATATATTTACTATATAGTTAATGTTATTAACACTTCTTATAAAGGAGGCCTTTATGGTAACAGATCCTAAATATAAACTCAAAGAAATTATTGACGTATCCTCACTTAAAGATATTCAAGATAAATTCGCAAAAATAGTTGGGCTATCAACTGTAACAGTTGATGGAGATGGAACACCTGTTGTAGATTCCAGTTATTTTACTAAATGGTGCAGCTTAATTAGAAGTACTGCTGAAGGATATAACCGTTGTAAACATTGTGATTCAGTTGGTGGAACAATGGCAATGGAGGCAGGTAAACCTATTATTTATAATTGCCACACTGGTCTTATTGATTTTGCTGCACCAATAATTGTAAACGGTAACTATCTTGGATCTATGTTATGTGGACAAGTAACAAGTACAAACTTTAAAAATAAAGCAATCATAGATGTTAAGAGATTATCACGTGAGCTTAGTTTATCTGAGAATGATCTATTTAATGCACTAGCTGAAGTTCCAGTAGTTGATTATGAAAAAATTCTAGTATCTGCAGATTATCTTTTTCTTTTTTCTAATTTCATCGCTAAGATGGGAATAGCAACAATTACAAAATCAGAACTTTTGGAAGAAACTAAAGAAAAAATGAAACTTACAGAACTTCTTAAAAATATGGAAATTAAGGCGCTTCAGGCTCAAATTAATCCTCATTTTCTATATAATACGCTAAATACCATTGCAAGAATGGCTTTAATAGAAGGTGCCCCTGACACTGAAAATCTCATTTATGCGATTTCTGACCTATTAAGATATAGTCTTAAGAATTCAAATAACATGGTTACAATAGATTCAGAAATAACTAATATTAAAAAGTACTTTTATATTCAAAAAACGAGATTTGGTGATAGGTTTGATTACAAAATAGATATTGATCCTTCAATACTCAACTTTAAAATTCCTGTAATGACTCTTCAACCATTAGTCGAGAACTCAATAATTCATGGTCTTAAAAATATGACGATAAATGGTAAAGTTAAAATAATAGGTGAAAATTTTAATAATAATTATCTCACCCTTGAAGTTTTTGATAATGGCATTGGTATTGATGAAGACAGACTTAAAATAATTTTTGCAGTTGAAAATCCTTATGAAAACCTTACTGGTCTAGGAATTAAAAATGTAGACGACAGAATTAAACACTTCTTTGGGTCTAAATATGGCATCGAACTTAAATCGACTAAAGAATGTGGAACTACAGCTACAATAAAAGTTCCTTGTATTAAATTAAATAAAAGGGAGGAGTAACTAATGCACAATTTACTAATAGTTGAAGATGAAAATATTGAAAGACGAGCGCTTAGGTACATCATTGAAGATAAACTAAGTTGTATTAATATTTGTGGTGAAGCTAAAAGTGGCTTAGAAGCTATCGAAATGGCTAAAACAAGTACACCCGATATTATTTTAATGGATGTAGAAATGCCCGAACTTAGCGGCCTTGAGGCTCAAAAAGAGATAATTAAATTTTTGCCAAATGTACACACAATCATCCTATCTGCTTATGATGATTTTGCTTTTACTCAGAATGCAATTAGAATAAAAGTAATCGATTACCTATTGAAACCCATAAGACCTAACGACTTAATTGAATCTATTAATAGGAGTATCTCTTTAATAAATACGAAAAATGATAGAGTCATAAGTGATAACCAAGATGATACGCTAATTAAAGAAGCTATGAATTATATCGATGAACATTATAATACATATATAAGTCTTCAATCAATTGCAGCTTATGTTCATCTTAACCCACAATATTTCAGCAGATACTTTAAGAGTAAAATTGGTATTAACTTTATTAATTATTTATCTTCCTTTAGAGTAATAAAAGCAAAAGACTTGCTCCTAAATACAGATAAAAACATTACGGAAATATCACAAAATGTTGGATATGTTGATTCAAGTTATTTCAGTAAAGTTTTTTTAAAAAGTGTTGGAATGTCCCCCAATCACTTTAGGTGTCAAAACAAGAAACAACATTTTTAAAGATAAAAGCTGCATAACGAATTCATTATGCAGCTTTTATCAATTTACTTTATTTTTATATTAAGTAATTTTAGGCATTAAATTTCCGAGATTACTCTTTCAAGAATATCTAATGCTTCATCAATCTCTCCCTTTGTTACATTAAGTGGAGGAAGTAATCTTACCACGTTATTCCCAGCCGCAATTACAAGCAATTTCTTGTCAAAACATGACTTACAAAATTCCTTTGTATCTGTACTCATTTTTATACCAATCAATAGACCTATACCTTTTATTTCATCTATTACACCATATTTCTCTTTTATTTTAAATAATCGTTCTTTCATATATGCACTTGTGTCGTCAATTTTTTCTATAACTCCACCATCAAGAAGCTCTGTTAAAACAGCCTCACCAACAGCGCATGCAAGTGGATTTCCACCAAAAGTGCTTCCATGATCACCCGGTACAAATGCCGCTGACGCTTTAACATTTGTAATAGTTGCCCCTATTGGAAAACCGCCACCAAGTGCTTTTGCAATACATATCACATCAGGAATAACTGAAAATTTCTTATAAGCAAAAAGACTTCCAAGGCGTCCCATGCCGCATTGTACTTCATCAAAAATTAATAGAGCATCATATTTATCACACAAATCTCTTGCTGCTTTTAAGAACTCTATTGTTGCAATATTTATTCCGCCTTCTCCTTGAATCGGTTCTACTATTACAGCGCATACTTTATCATTAAAATTCTTTTTTAACTCTTCTACATCATTAAACTTTATCTTTTGTGTGCCTCCAATTAATGGACGGAAATCTTTTTGATATTTTTCCTGACCAGTAACTGATAATGAACCCATAGTTCTACCATGAAAAGACTCGTCCATATATATAAGTACATTTTTATCTTTAGTTGTTTTTAATGCTCCATACTTTCTCGCTATCTTGAGCGCTGCTTCTATAGCTTCTGTACCACTGTTACAAAAAAATACTTTATCATGATCACAGTTATCTATTAGTTTTTTTGCGAGTAGCTTATGCGGTGTATTCCAATAATAATTAGAACTCTGCATGAGCTTACTACTTTGCGTAGTTATTGCATTTATTATAGCGGGATGGCTATGTCCAAGACAATTCACTGCAACTCCTGATACAAAATCCACATATTCTTGACCCTTCGAATCATAAATTTTACATCCAAGGCCTTTCTCAAAAGTAACATCATATCTTCCATAAGTATTCATTACACAATTTTCTTCCATTATATTACCCCTTTCGTTGTTATAATTTTAGTTCCACTATCCTTAATTATATTTAATAATAAACCATGTTTTTTTCTTCCATCGACTAAATGAACATTCTTAGCTCCCTTATTAATTGCAGCAACGCAACATTCAAGCTTTGGGATCATTCCACCATAAATCATACCCTTATTTATAAACTCTTTAGTTTGTGCAACCGTTATTGATGATAAAAGCGTTGTTGGGTCAGTTATATCTGTATATACACCATCTATATCTGTCATAATTAATAATTTTTCAGCTTTAAGTACTCCGCTTATAGCAGCTGCAGCATAATCTGCATTTATATTATAACTATTTCCTTTGCAACCTACACCAACTGGAGAAATAACTGGTATATACTTATTTTTAAGTAAGGTTAGTAAAACTTTTGTATTAATGTTTGCAACCTCTCCAACGAAACCTATATCAATTTTTTTGTCATCATCAAAAATATACTTCTTTTTAGCTTGAATCAAATTGCTGTCTCTACCACTTATACCTATAGCATTTAGTCCTCTAAGACTTAAGATTGATGATAATCTTTTATTAACATTGCCTGATAATACCATCTCTACAATTTCCATAGTATCCTTACTTGTAACTCTTAATCCTTTTATAAACTTGTTTTCACCACCTGTTTTCTTTACCCACTTGCTAATCAAAGGACCTCCACCATGTACAATAACAACTTTTATACCTGCTTTTGTCATAAGCTCTATATCTTCTACAAAAGCTTCCTTAGCAACATCATTGCTCATTATACTTCCGCCATATTTTATCACAAAGGTTTTACCCTCATATTTACTCATTTGCAAAAAATCTTTTTTATTTGATTCATTATTTAATATATCCATTGTAACCTCCAACCCTAACACTTAATTTTCACTAATTATATAACTGTTTAACGACATTTCAAAAGGAAAGTCTCCCAGTTTTTTACTAGAAATTACATACTATAATAAAGAAATAACTTCAGTCTGTGTATAAATTTCCTTCTGTAGTCTTAATATTTCAGCACCGCAGGTGATGATTTAACCATTTGAATAATTATACATCAATTTGAATAATTATTCAACGCATTATTTGTTTTTTTGTATGCTTATTATATTATCTTATTAATAAATGTATAAATCAAGATGATATGATGTACCCAAAATGTCCTCACTCGAGTGTATATGCTATATTTGCATTCAATTACCATGTTTTTTTTACAAACATGCAAATATTAATATTACATCATAATACCACATAATTATGCAACAATAATATGCTTTATAATAAATTCATCCATAAAAATAATATAATCCATCGAGATATAAAACCCGATAACATTATGATAAAAAAAGACAATCTAGTTAAAGTTATGGATTTTGGAGCAGTAACTAATTCCAATAAATTTGTAATGTATGAAATGATGACCTATATCAATGTGGACTAGCAAAATTATCACCAAATAAATATGCCACTTACTTAAAAACTGGTGAATATCCTATAAATATATAGAAAAATACCCTCACATTATATTTATGACAGGAGGGTATTTCATTTAAGTCTCTTTTTTAAAAATGTCCTTGACACATGGCAGTTCAGTCTAAGCTGCTATCTTTTCTTCTGATTCTGACACGATTTGTTTGTTCTTTTTTACAAAAAATCTCATAACTAATTTCACTACTTCATTTACTACTATTATAAGTGAAGCTAATCCAATTATCTTCAGCCACATAATAGCGCTTAAAGGCACTGCATTAAAGAATCCTGAAAATACTTCTGTCACAAATATTTGAACTACTGCTGTAACCGCTAATATTTTTAAAAATATGGTATTCTTTGCAATGTTATGTAATATACTGTTTGTGCCAAATTCTCTACAGTTAAATGCATTGAATAATGAACTAAAAGCAAATACCGCAAACAATACTGTTTGCATTTCATTTGCTCCTGTAGCGCCCTCTACAGGGAATCCAGCTCCTAATATATCAAACTTCATCTGAACCATGATAATACCCGTTATATATAGAGCATTAGCAATCATACTTGTCATCATTTGTTTAGTTATAATGCTAGCATTTCTATTAGTAGGTTTTCTCCTGAGTACTGCATCTCTTACTGGCTCAAGTCCAAGCGATAGAGCTGGTGGACCATCCATTATAATATTTACCCATAACAATTGTATTGTAGTAAATGGCATTTGGAAATCAAATAATACAGATAAAATCGCTGTTAAAAAAGCAATTATATTTACTGTTATCTGAAATTGAATAAACCTCTGGAAGTTCTCATAAATACCTCTTCCCCATTTAATACCTTTTACAATAGTTCCAAAACTATCATCTGTTAATATTATATCTGCAGCATTCTTACTAACCTCGGTGCCCGCTATACCCATAGCTATACCTACATCAGCTTTTGTAAGTGCTGGAGCATCATTTATTCCATCCCCAGTTACAGCTACTACCTCTCCATTATCTTGAAGAGCCTCAACTATTCTCATTTTTGTATCAGGTTTTGAACGTGCTACTATTGATATAGTAGTTATTTCCTCTCTAAGTTCGTCATCTGTTAATGTATCTATATAAGTAGCTTCTACTGCTCTATTATTACCAGTAAGTAGTCCTAGCTCTTTTCCTATAGCAATAGCTGTAATTATATTATCACCTGTAAGCATTTTTGTAGAAACTCCTGCTTTTTTAGCAGTTTCTACTGCCTCTTTAACATCAAGTCTTAGAGGATCTCTTATTCCTACAAACCCTGTAAATACTAAATTATTCTCAAGCGTTCCTTTCTCTGAAGCCATTGCTACCTCTTCACTTATATTTCTATATGCGAACCCAAGAACTCTCATAGAATTCTTTTGAAGTTTTCCAATTTCATTTAAAATCTCTTCACGCCTTGCCTGGTTTAGTTCTACTTCTTCACAATTAACGTGTTCGAATTTACATAATTCTAGAATTATTTCTGGGGCTCCCTTTGTTAATACTGTAGCACCTTCATCCTCTTCTATAACAGTACTCATCCTCTTTCGTTTTGAACTAAAAGGAATTTGATGCGCTATTTTTGCATTTTGTCTTTCTTGCACGTAATCATAGGCATCATTGTATAAAAGAAGAGCACATTCTGTTGCACTACCTAGATACTTAACTTCATATTCATCTCTTTCAATGTCTGCTGTAGAATTTACAATGCAGTTATCTATAAAATAGTTATTTCTATTACTTAATTCATCGCGGCCCTTAAACTTACCATTTAAATAAACTTTTTCAACTGTCATTCTATTTTGAGTAAGTGTACCTGTTTTATCTGAGCATATAACACTTACTGAACCTATTGTTTCACAGGCTTCTTTTTTAGTAACAAGTGCATTTATTTTAACCATTTTCTGCATTGTTATTGCAAGTGTCATATTTATCATTGTTGGAAGGCCTTCAGGAACAGCTGCAACAATTAAAGCAACGCATACAACAAAGGCAGTTTTTATTGGTCCAACAGACTCTAAAAAAGCAAATACACTAGTTGTATCAGGTGATATCTCTTTTGCTACAACCAACTTTATAATCATAACTATAAATAATATCGCAGCTATTGCACTTGATATTTTTGAAATCGTACCACCTAAATGTCCAAGTTTTGACTGAAGTGGTGTTTCTAAATTACCTTTTTCAAGATTTCTAGCTATTTCTCCCATTTGGGATCTATCACCAGTAGATGTAACTACAAAAGTAGCTCTACCATAAGCAATAAGTGTTCCTCCAAAAACCATATTCTTTTGTTTTGCAGGAATTGGATCTTGTACAATAATTTTATCTTTGGCTTTTATGTTTTCCATTTCTATTACAAGTTCGCAGTCTTTATTTACATCCTCTGATTCTCCTGTAAGCATATCCTCTCTAACAGCTAAATCTAAACTAGTTACAAGTCTTCCATCTGCTGGAACCATATCTCCAGTCTCTACTGAGACTATATCCCCGGGTACTAGTTCATGTTTATTAACCTGAATGATTTTCCCGTTACGCAATACTTTTACCTCTATATTCTCTGTCATTTTTGATAAAGCATCCGCAGCCTTTTGTGATTTTCCTTCTGTGAAAATACCTATACCAATTCCAATTGCTACAGCACATACTATTCCAATAGCATCATGGTACTGTCCTACTAGCGCACTAATTACAGCTGCAACTAAAAGTATTATCATCATAGGCTCAGTTATTGCAGCCTTAATACTATCCCATATAGACCCTTGCTTTTGTTTGGTAAATTCATTGGCACCATATTTTCCCAGTCTTTGTTTAATCTCAGAATTCGATAATCCTTTGCTACTATCAACCTTAAAATTGTTTAAAACTTCTAAGCTTTGTTCATTAAAATATTTAATATTGTCCACCCCTTTATTTTTATAAACTTTACATCTTGATTAAAATTTCAATATAATTATTCCTCCTTTACACAAAGTTATATATAAAAAACAAAGACTCTTAACACACCGAAACACCAACGGTTTCATTGTGCTAAAAGTCTCACTGTAGCAAATGCTATGATAAAGCCAGGTTTTTAAAACCAGTTATGTTGACTTTATCGCCCTTACGAGTAGTTACTCCCTCTTAGCTTGAAAAAAACATGAAAAAAATAAAAGACTTTTAACACAACGATCCATTTATAGATCATTGCGTTAAAAGTCTCACTTGACTGGAATTAGCCACGATAAAGCCAGACTTTAAGGTCTGGTATGTTGACTTTATCACCTATAAATAGGCAGTTACTCCCTTTTAACATTCATAATTATTATTTAATTAATAATATTATGATATCATAAAATTTATGACTATGCAATACGAGATTATATTGTGTCTCAAGTTTTATTATGTTTCCATAGCCAATTTCAACGTTAATTTATAGATTACTCCACTTGAGTTATTAGTTTTCTCATAATATCCTTTAATTTAAGATCATTTATATCTTCTGGAGCTATAATTATAACAATACTTATGCCATCATCTGATTTATCCCATTTATAAGCTTTAATGTCTAGTACTGCACCATCTGGTACATATTCTTCAATGTCCATTGCAATTTCTTCTGCAAGCGATAGGTATTCTTCAAATAATTCATCTTCTGTTAAATCATTTAAATTATTTTCCCCTTCCATTAAATCATTTAAGGTATTAATAGCTATACTTAAATTAAAAGCTAATATATCCTCTCTTTTTGAACCTTTACTCATATCTTTAAGTACTTTAAATTCTGTGTTTTTCTCGATTGTATCTTTTATATCTTTACTCTCTACAATCGTACTATTAAATTCTACATACATAGTCTCATCTCCTATTGGTGCCACCCACGTGGCAAGTGGCATCTTATACTATTTTATTACGAGAAATCAGTTTACTTATAGTTGAAGGTGCTAAACTTAAGTATTCTGCTATTTCTTTTATATTTCTTGCTTTATTATATCATAATCATTGTCATATGGGTGGCAGCTTTAAATCATGAGTATCTCCAAAAGTTCTTCTTTTGTAAGTTTCCCTAAAACATCGCTGTTCGTAAGTTCCCCTGTAATTACACTATCAATTAGATCTTTTTTATTTTCTTGAAGTAGAATGATTTTTTCTTCAATAGTACCTTTAGCAACTAATTTAATTACTTCAACTACATTTTTTTGACCAATTCTATGAGCCCTATCTGTGGCTTGATTCTCAACTGCCGGATTCCACCAAGGGTCAAAATGAATTACCAAATTTGCTGATGTTAAATTAAGGCCTGTTCCCCCTGCCTTTAATGATATTAAAAATACGAATGTTTGACAACTTTTATTGAATTCATCTACCAGCTTAATTCTATCCTTAGATTTCGTTTTTCCATCTAGATAATAATATGATATCCCTTTTTCTTTTAAATTTTCCCCTATATTTTTAAGCGCAGATGTAAATTGAGAAAATAATAATATTTTTCCACCGCTCTCCACATGTTTTTGAATAAGTTCTGTTGCAATGTTTATCTTTCCACTTCCGCCTTTATATCCTTCTATCACAAGTGATGGGTCTAAACATATTTGTCTGAGCCTTGTTAAATAAGAAAAAACCTCCATTTTCCCATCAGTATTGTTTTTCATTTTATCCCTGACAGCTTTGATATAGGCTTTATATACAGCCTTTTGAGATGTAGTCATATCAACTAGAAATTTCTTTTCTATTTTATCTGGCAATTCTCTAAGCACTTCATTTTTAGTTCTTCTTAATAGAAAAGGTTTAATAAGTGATTTTAGTTCTCCTAAATCAACCTTTTTTCCAGAAATAAATTTAAGTTCAAAAGTTTCTTTGGAATATAAATAGTTTGGCATTACAAAATCAAAAATAGACCAAAGTTCAAACAAATTGTTTTCAATAGGAGTTCCAGTTAAGGCATATCTTACTTTAGCTTTAACTTCTTTAATAACTTTTGTGCACTGCGCCAAATAATTTTTTATATTTTGCGCTTCATCTATAATACAATAATCAAAAACAATATTATCATATTGTTTTAAGTCCATTTTTAGAGTTCCATAGGTCGTAAGTATTATGTCATAATCCTCTAAATTATGAATTAACTCATACCTTCCTTTTTTTTCTCCATGTACAATTGCAACCTTTAGACTAGGAGCAAATTTTTCAAATTCCGCCTTCCAATTATAAATAAGGGAAGTTGGACTAATAATAATAGATTTTTTATTTTCAAAGGATAATAGAAAAGCTATGGTCTGAACAGTTTTTCCAAGGCCCATTTCATCTGCTAGTATCCCACCAAGTCCCAAAGCACTCAGACTTTTAAGCCATTTAAAACCATCAATTTGATATTCGCGAAGAGTAGCCTTTAAGTTCACAGGTACCTTTATGTCCATTTTATTTATATTATCATAGATGTTTTCTATATCCTTTAGCATTTCGCGACCCATAATAAATTCAAATTTCTTATTTTTTATTTTGTTTTGCAAATATAACGCCTTATTTTTTTCTATCTTTATTGAGCCATTTTCTAGTAACTCATCAGCACTTAATACTAATATTAGATCAAAAAAAACCTTAACCGTCTCATCTTCAAAGTTCAAAAAATTATTGTTTTTAGTTTTATAAAATCTATTATTTTGTTTAAATGAATCAATCACAGCTTTTAATTCATTATCGTAAATATTGTCTATACTATAAGAAAAATCATAGTAATCATCCATTTCCTTAATCTCTGCTTTTATATTCTTTGCATTTTGTATTTTCATATGCTTAAGTCCATTTCCAAAAGTAACATTTCCAAGGGAATAAAGATTGTTTTTACTCTTATTTAATATATCAAACAGCTGCTCATCTGACCCTATAAAAAGCAGCCTCTCATTTCTTTTTATAAACCTATATTTCTCCAGTTCCATAAGAATTTTGTCCTCAAATTTGTAATCACGTGTATTTGTTTTATGCTCACGCGCCATACTTTCTTTACTCCTATCATTCTTTAATATGTTAATTTTTTCATTACCATAAGCTACTAATAAATCACAATAAATATGGCTATCTACCTCATACAAGTAAAATTCTACTTTTATAAAGTTTCTTGCAAAACTTTTGACTTCTTCACTAATATTTACCTCACTTGAAATAGCACCTAAAAAAGATACAATTTTATTATAGTTAGTTATATCTCCACCATATAAAATTTCACGATTTTTTCTTAACCTTTCACAAATAAGAATATACCTTTGTACTTGACCCTTTGATGGTAAGTACAGTTTCCAATTGAATAAATATACATCATTTTTGCCATTTAATGATATTGGGAATTGCTTATGCGTAGTTAAAACAAAATGCTTTTCTCGCATCTTTAACGTAAATGTTAGAGGTAGATCCTGCTTTACAATTGGTGCTTCAAACTCAAACCCATCATAATTTAATTTAACTTTTTTATAATTAAGCCCTGCAAGAAAACCTCTTAAATAATTTGCCTCAATTTTTGTTTTTTCCATACCTATTTTATGTTGAGCCTCATAATAAATTGAACCTTTCGCTACTTTTCGATTTAACTTTATAATATTACTTATGTGTTTCTTACTAGTCTCATCCTCCCTTATCTTCTCTGATTTTTCAGAATTACCCTTTGTATATATATTCAAAAAACTATATGCTGTAGCTGTTAAATGACTACACATAAATGAATGACCTACAATAGATACCTCTTTAAAACCATCACAGGTACATTTTATACTCTCTAATCTCATCTTAGCTAAATCTATTGTTATATGTGTGTTTAATTCTTTTGATTTAGTATCATTATTAATCTTTCCATAAATATGATACATATTATTTATCTTTTTCCCTTTGATTTTACTAACTAATCCCTCATTAAAATCCTTTTTACCCTGACTTCTCATACTCTCTGAAGATGATTTGAATATTATACTTTGTAACTCCATTAACTTCACGTCTTAATCACCTCCAAATTAATAATACCTCTAAAATTACATAAATTAAACGAACTAAGCTTTTATATGCTATAATAATTATATCACTTAATGGAAAGCTGGGTAAGAAATCGTTATCATTTGCATCTTTTTAATAAACGTGTTACAATATTGTTACAATAATTTACCAATACATTTATTGGTATAAGTATACATGACTCCCCTACTTCTCATGCATTTTATGAGAGCGCTCTTAATTGTAATATACCCAAGAGCACTGTAGACCTAAGTGGTTAGGCATCTGTAATAATAAGTCCATGATGCCTTATACTGAAATTAATAAATAGGAGATGATTTTTATATTTAGATTTATGGAAGGTAGACGAATAAAATTTGTAATTGGATTCATACTGGTGGTAATGATTACAACTTCAACTATTTTTGTATGCTTCATTAGAAAAAACATTACGGTAGTTATAGACGGTAAATCGACTAATATGGTAACTTATCAAAAGACATTTGGTAACGCACTAAAAAAATCTGGTATAAGCATAGACGTAAAAGATAAAGTCGATAAGGCTTTGAATTCAAAAATACAAAACAACAGTGTTATAACTATAACTCGTGCTATAAACGTTAACGTCTTTGTGGATAATAAGAAACTTAATGTTAAATCTGCTGAAAAAGATGTTGCTTTAATGTTAAAGGCACAACAAATAACCATTAGCCCTACTGATAAAATTTCACCCTCAAAAGAAACTAAATTATCGAGTGGCCTAGGCATAACAATAACTAGGGTTAATTCAAAAACAATAAATCAGTCAAAACCTGTTGATTTTAAAACTGTTATTAAAGAAAATGGTAGTATATTAAAATCCGAAAGAACAATTTCACAAAATGGAGTTAACGGAGTAAAAAACATTACATTAAATGTAACTTATGAAAACGGAAAAGAAGTGGCTAGGAAAGTTGTTAAAGAAACATTAGTTACACAGCCTAAAGATAAAATTATAGTTCAGGGTACTATGCCAGCAGTATCCGTTTCAAGGGGATCTTCAATTTCCAGAGAATCTACTGCAGCAAAAGCAACTCCCATTTCTTCCAAAAGTAATTCATATAGTAAAACTTTTTCTGTAAAAACTACTGCTTACTGGGGTTCTGAAGGAACTAATAACACTTATACTGCCTCAGGACAAAAGGCTGTTAGAAATCCAAATGGATATAGTACCGTAGCTGTAGATCCAAGTGTCATACCTCTTGGAACAAAATTATATATAGAGGGTTATGGAAATGCTATCGCGGCTGATACCGGTTCAGCAATAAAAGGAAATTTTATAGATTTATTCTTTAATAATGAAGGTGAATGCGGTGATTGGGGTGTACAATACCTGACGGTGCATATACTAAACTAAATATTTTATATACTTAATTATACAAAAACTGCTACAGATATTATTTCTGTGGCAGTTTTTATTTTTCGAGTCAATTTGACATAGTAATTAAAATATAGTAAACTTTATTAATATAAAACTTAAATAAGACAGTTCTAAACCATCCTGTCTATAAACAAAACTAGGACGTAACTACCGTTTTAGGTAGTTTTTTTGTTTGGTGTTAGATGGTTCTTTTGTTATTTTTTAGGAGGAATCACAATGAAAAAAATAGGTTTAACAACTACTGTTCCAGTAGAAATTCTAATTGCAGCAGGTTATACACCTGTCGATTTAAACAATATTTTTATAACCTCAGATGACTATTTGAAATATATAGACATTGCGGAAAGAGATGGCTTCCCTAGGAGTTTATGTACCTGGATAAAGGGTATTTATGGAGCCTGTTTACAAAATGACATAAAAGAAATAGTTGGAGTTGTTGAAGGCGATTGTTCTAACACAAAAGCTCTAATTGAAGTACTAGAACTACGAGGAATAAAAGTTTATCCATTTTCCTTTCCTCATAGTCACAAGTTAGAGGATGTAGAACATGAAATAAAAAAATTTATGGATGTCTTTAATGTAACAATAAAAGAAGTTGAAATAGTTAAAACCCGACTAAATAAAACTCGCGCCTTGGTCAAAGAAATTGATGAATTAACCTATATAGATAATAAAGCAACAGGCTTTGAAAATCATCTTTATCAAGTAAGTTCAAGTGATTTTAATTGTAATGTAGATGCTTTTGACGTTGATTTAAAAAAATTTATTTATGAAATTAAAAGCAGAAAACCAGTAATTAGAAAACTTCGCCTTGGCTATATTGGTGTGCCCCCTATGACTCCAGATATATACTCATTTGTTGAAAATCTTAATGCTAGTTTTGTATACAATGAGGTCCAAAGAGAATTTGCTTTTCCACGAGCTAATAATACCATGGATATATATCATCAATATTATGATTATACTTATCCTTATGATACGGATTTTAGGATTGTAGAGATTCAAAAACAAATAGACAATCGTAAATTAGACGGAATAATTCACTACACTCAAGCATTTTGCTATAGGGCAGTTGCAGATATAGTTTTAAAAGAGAAATTAAATATTCCTATATTAAATATTGAAGGCGACAAATTAAACGTCTTAGATGCAAGAACAAAACTTAGGTTAGAAGCCTTCCTTGATATGTTACTAGATTTGAAGGAGGCTAAATAATGCGCATACTAGGTATAGACCTTGGAAGCCGTGAGGTTAAAATAGTTTTAATGGAAGACAATAAGATAATACAAAAAAAGAAAGTAAGCACAATGAATTTTTACAGAAATTATTGTAACTTTGATGGTAAAATTATTGTTGATTTAGAAAAGCTTGATATTAGCCATATTGATAAAGCAGTTTCTACAGGTTATGGTAAAAACAACACTGATTTATTACTATTCTCACCCATAAATGAGATAAAAGCTCATGTATATGGAGGATTTTATCAAACAGGTTTAAATGATTTTATACTTTTAGATATAGGTGGTCAAGATGTTAAAATTGTAAAAGTAGAAAAAGGTATCACAACAGACCTAGAACTTAATGAAAAATGCGCTGCATCTTGTGGTAGATATTTAGAAAATATGGCAAATGTGTTAGAAGTATCACTTAGTGAGATGAGTAAGCATTATAAAAATGCAAAAGAACTTAATTCAACTTGCGCAGTATTTTCTGAATCAGAGTTAATTGGTAAAATAGCCGAAGGTGTAAGTATAGAAAGTTTGTGCTCTAGCGTTAATTACTCCCTATACAAAAGGCTCCTACCATTACTTAGTAAATTTCGTGGTAAAAAATTAATTTTAACAGGTGGTGTTGCAAGTAATATTGCAATCAAAAAATATTTAAGTAACAATTACGACGAAATAGTATCTATCGAAGACCCTCAGTTTAATGGGGCCATTGGATGTTGTTATTACGGGAGTAAATTTTTATAAATTTTAGGAGGAATGCCCCATATGTATATTTTGAAATCAGAACATAGCTTTGATAGTGCGCATTTTCTTTCTGGATATGAAGGAAAGTGTGCAAATATTCATGGACATAGATGGAAGGTTGAAGTCGAAGTACAATCGGAAACATTAACAAAAGGCGGTCAATTAGAAGGTATGGTAATAGATTTTGGTGATTTAAAAAGGGATGTTAAGTCCATGGCTGACTCCTATGACCATGCTCTAATTGTGCAAATAGGAAGCATGAGAGACGAGACCCTAAATTGTATAAATCAGGACGGATTTAAAGTGATACTTGTTGATTTTAGAACAACAGCTGAAAACTTTGCAAAATTTTTCTTTAAACAAATGAAAGATAAAGGATATAATGTAAAACGAACTACCGTTTATGAAACACCTAATAATAGCGCATCATATGAAGAAAGCGAGGCACATTAAAGTGGAATATAAAGTGGTTGAAAAGTTTATAAGTGTTAACGGAGAAGGTCCACTATCAGGGCAACTTGTTGTATTTATAAGATTTGCAGGTTGTAACCTTAATTGTAGCTACTGTGATACCACTTGGGCTAATGAGAAAGATGCCAGTTATAACCTTATGACACCCGATGATATATATGAATATATAAAATCTACCCAAATTCGAAATGTAACCTTAACTGGTGGTGAACCTCTATTACAAGAAGGAATTATAGAGCTCTTAAATGTTTTGTCAATCGATGACTCAATTCATATTGAAATTGAGACTAATGGTAGTATTAATTTAGGTAAGTTTTCGAGTATAGAAAATCCACCAAGCTTTAATATGGATTATAAACTACCATCAAGCAATATGGAAGGTCCAATGGATTTAAATAATTTTGCTTATTTAACTTATAAAGATACAGTTAAATTTGTGGCTAGTAGTATGGAAGATTTACAAAAATCCAAATCTATAATAGATAAATATGCACTAACAAATAAAACAAATGTATATATCAGTCCAGTATTTGGACAAATTGACCTAGAAGAGATTGTAGAATTTATGAAAAGCAATAAAATGAATGGTGTTAATCTTCAAGTTCAACTTCACAAAATCATTTGGGATCCAAATAAGAGAGGTGTATAAAATTATGGCAATTGATACAAACGCAATTGAGAAGCATATAAGAGGCATTTTAATAGCACTAGGTGATGACCCCAACCGCGAAGGCCTCAAAAATACCCCTAAGCGTGTAGCTAAAATGTACGAAGAAGTATTTGCCGGTATGTGTTATAGCAATGCTGAAATTGCTAAAATGTTTGATACAACATTTGTTGATGATTTAATAGTTAATGATGATTCTCGTGATATAGTTATAATGAAAGATATACAAATTTTTAGTCATTGTGAACATCATTTGGCACTTATGTATGATATGAAAGTAACAGTTGCATATGTTCCTAATAAAAAGATTATTGGTCTAAGTAAAATAGCAAGAATAGCTGATATGGTAGGCCGAAGACTTCAACTTCAAGAAAGAATAGGAACAGATATTGCAGAAATCATGCAAACAGTAACAGCATCTGCTGACATCGCTGTTATTATAGAAGGTGAACATGCCTGCATGACTACTCGTGGAATAAAAAAGCCAGGTACTAAAACAATGTCCACTACTTTTAGAGGAAGATTTAATACTGACATAATTTTAAACAATAAATTAATGATGCTTTATAATAAATAAGTAAAGATTTAAACAAATTAAAAGGAGTGTGTAGATTATGAATAGAGAAAAAGCAGTAGTAGTATTCAGCGGCGGACAAGATAGCACAACTTGTTTATTTTGGGCATTAAAAAAATATAAGGAAGTTATAGCTGTGTCTTTTGATTATGGCCAGAAACATATATTAGAACTTGATTGTGCAAAAACTATATGTAAAGAGCATGACGTTGAATTTCATGTTTTAGACTTGCATTTACTTAACCAGTTAGCACCAAATTCCTTAACAAGAAAAGATATGAAAGTGGACACGTCAGCCCCAAAAGATAGTGTTCCTAATTCCTTTGTAGATGGACGTAACTTATTGTTTTTAACTTTTGTAGCCGTGTTTGCTAAGCAAAGAGGTATACGTAATATTATAACCGGTGTATCTCAAAGTGATTTTAGTGGATACCCAGATTGCAGAGATGTGTTTATTAAATCCTTAAATGTTACCTTAAATTTAGCCATGGGTTATGATTTTGTAATTGAAACACCTTTGATGTGGATTAACAAAGCAGAAACTTGGAAAATGGCTTATGATTTAGGTGTGCTTGACGTTGTTAAAGAGCAAACATTAACTTGTTATAATGGTATAAAAGGTAATGGTTGTGGAGACTGCCCTTCTTGTAAATTAAGAAAAAAGGGTTATATAGAATTCAAAGAAAAATATTTAGTGTCTAACAAATAAACAAACTGTTATTACATTGCCTTGCTTTGTAATAACAGTTTGTTTATTGTATAATATATTTCTTTCCAGTTATAAACCCTAACTATATCAAATCATTACATAATAATCCATTACACCAACCTCTTCAAACCCGCAAGATTCGTAAAGTCCAAGTGCATTTTTATTTTGCGACTCAACTTCGAGAAAAATGTTGTCAGCGCCTTTTTCTTTTAATATACCTAATGTAGCTAATAGAACTTCCCGACCATAACCCTTTCCTCTAAATACTGGAAGCACTCCAAATCCATAAATAAAACCTTCCTTATTAATTATACTAATATGAACCTTCCCTATAATTTCTTCTTTAAGAAGCGCCATATAGCTAATGAAATTATTACCTTGCTGAATGAAAGAGTTTTCTACGTCTTTTTTATCCACATTAACTACCTTAACATCTTCACCATCAATTTCATTTTGTGGTTTTCCAAAATAAATAGAAGTTTGGTTTTCAATTTCAGAAGCATCTTCACTAGTCGCTAATCTAAGTATAATAATACTAGCATTTTCATGTGACTGTTTAATCTTGCACTCTAACTCTTTTTTATTTAAGCACATTTTATACTCTGAGGATACATATTCACCTCCAATAGAATTTATAAATTCTATTCCAGAAGTAGATGTATGATCACATAGCGCTAGAACCTCAATTGGTGATGTTCTTTGCCATTCTTCCTTTGCAATAAGATATAGTTTTCTAAATATTCCCTTTCGCCTAAAGTCAGGATGTACCATCCCGCTTATTTGGACTGAATTTCCTCCGAAATTGCATACCCCTAAATATCCTACTAAGGTCTTATTCTCATAATAAAGAAATTCTAGCAGAGCTTCATCTTTTTTATTTTCTTTTCTTTGACTTTTTTTTAAATCAAGTTCCAATTTTAAGTAGGTCTTTTGTTTTTCATAACAAATAGAGCAAAGGGTCCTAACAGCCTTATTATCTTCCTCATCCAATTTTAATTTCATACAAATAGTATGATTATAACTATCCATTATTCTCCCCCTAGTATTTACCTTAAATTAAATTCTACTCCTCTTACTTTTACTAACTCTTTTACTATTCCTATCTCTAGAAACAACCATCCAGAAATGTTTAATAGTATGTAATCCTTCATAAAAAAAACCTGTTTTACAAAAAAAGAGCTCATCATTTTTCGTTTTTATCTGTATCCTAAATGGATAGTCGTCTAGATTACCTGAATAGCAAATAAATTCACCCATGATCCTGCAAATATCTGTAGGTGTTATCTGATATGGTTCTAATGTAGTAAGACTTATTCCTGCTTGCCTTAGAGCTTCCATAACAAATTCAGTGCATATATATGTCTTGTAAATAGCATGCCTTTTATTATTAATAAGACCAATAGCTTGAAGAAAATTATAGTAGTAAACTTCTGTATCGTTATAAACTCCATAAATAAATTTACTTATCAATTCATATTTTTCTGATGTTACAGGTATCCGATATATGTTTATAGGTACATTCTCCTTTAATCCTATAGTAAGGGTAAACGCACTCTCACGAACTATGCCCCCCACAAGGGGATTACTTACTGAGAATCTACAAAAGGAATACATTTGACTTAGATTTTTATCTAAGCTAATTGAAGCATGATTGTATTTTTCTTTTAAAAATTTTCTAACTATCTTTCCTGTAGATGTTGGTGTTCTTGAAATAATAACATAAACATACTTTTCCATTTCATTTCTCCTTGTATGCACTTATATAAATAGGTGACTTTCCTTCTAAAAGATGTCTAAACTTTATATTTTCATATAATAATATTTTTTAGAATTAAAAAAATGAAATTATTTATATTATAAACTTTAGCATAATTATTTTCCACAACAATCATCTTTGTCAATTAATATATTCTAATATTATTATTATATTGTTCCCAATTATCCAATTTTTATGTTTTTTATAATTTGATAAGTTTTTATCTTTAATACCTAGAATATAAAATTTAAATTACATAATAAATTATGTGGTGTATCATCTTGTAATTTAAGATGTATAATATATATACACATAATCGCAAGTAAAGAGGTTACTACAATGAGAAAAGAATATATAAGTTATATGAATGATTTACCTATAAGTATCTCCCTTAAGAATATAAATGACTACCCAATACATTGGCATAATTCTATCGAAATAATTTTTGTACTAGAGGGCAGTATTAATGTACTTATAGAATCAGGCAATTATGAAGTATACGAGCGTGAACTTGAAATTATAAATTGTGATGAAGCCCACAGAATTTACTCAGAGGTTGAAAACAAGGTATTAATTTTCCACTTAGACCCTATATTTTTCGAAAAATATTATGATGATATGAAAAATATATATTTTTATACAAATTCAAGTGAAGAAGGTGCACAAAGAGAAGAAAAATATGATGTTCTACGAAAATATTTGTCTATTTTAGCTTGCGAAGTAATACAAAAAAGCGAGAATTTCGATGATCAAATAGAATCCATTTTAGTAAAGTTACTATTCCATTTAATAAACAATTTTCACTATCTTACATATGATGAAAAAGATATAAAAGAAAATGTAACGCAATTTCAAAGGTATCATAGAATCATAAGTTATATATACAATAACTATATGAATAAGATAAGTTTGCAAGACATAGCAAATATAGAATATTTAAGTTCTTATTATTTATGTCATCAAATAAAAGAAATGTCTGGAACAAATTTAAAAGAATTAGTTAATAATGTACGAGTAGATGAATCTATTAAATTGTTATTAGATACTGATAAAACCATATCCGATATTTCTTTTGATGTTGGTTTTTCTCATGCCAGGTATTTCAATAAAAGCTTTAAAGAACATTATAAGTGCACACCACTACAATTCAGAAAAAAATATGATATACCAGCAGATAAATTTGATAGTTTTAAAAAAATACAAACTTATGACCTCTCTACTTCCATTCAATATTTATCTAATTATTTAGAAGACTATGATAGATTTAACTATACAAATAAAATTATAAAACTACAAACAGATTTCACGCTGAAAGGTTCGCATTTATACCACAAATGGGAAGAAAACATAAACTTAGGTCAAGCAAAGGAACTTATTAAAGCAAGGGAACAGGAATACCTAAGAACTTTTCAAGAGGCCATAGGTTTTAAAAATGGTATAGTCCAAAATCTCTTTGGAAAAGAAATGAAAATATATTTTAATGAAAATGTAAATTTTTTAAATTGGAATGAAGTTGAAAAACTATTAGAATTTTTAATGGACATATCCCTTGTACCAGTAATAATTTTAGATCAAATCTTTGAAGATAAAAGTTCTTTCATTAAACTTTTAGAGAGTTTTATATTATATTTCGCTGATATATACGGAATTGAAATTGTAATGTTATGGAAATTCCAAGTTTCAAAGGATCTATCCATAGAATACATAGATATTTCAAAACAAATTTTCGAAAAATATCAATTACAGGATTTAATAGAAGAACCTTTTAATGGTCCAGAAGCTATAAATACTATTTATGACTCTTCATATATGCTTCCATATATTATTCATAATTTCATTAATGATACTAGCAGTTTGAATGCACTAAAGGCTTTTGACACCGTAGAAGAAAACTCAATTTTAAATAACGAACTGTTTTTTGGATCTCCTGGCCTTCTTACCTTAGATGGAATAAAAAAAGCTTCGTATTATGCCTATTATTTATTGTCTAAACTAGGAAATGAAGTTATTGATAAAGGTGATGGATATATTATCACAAGAAGAGATGAAGACATCCAAGTTTTACTTTACAGTTACAGTGATGAACTTAATACCCTAATTAAGCTAGAGGATTTAGCTAAAGGTAAGGGCCGTAAAAATATTACTGAGAGAAAAATATCCTTATCAATTAAAAATTTGATTCATGACTACAAAGTTATTAAATATGAAATTGGAGAAAAAGTTGGATCAGCTTATGATATTTGGTTACGAATGGGTAAACCAAAAAGACTTGGTTATGATGAGTGGAAGCTTCTAACTAAAATTTCTACCCCTAACATTTCCTTATCGTATGCTAAAAAAAACGCAGTTTATAATAATATAATAAAGATAGAAGGTTATGGTTCCACATTAATAGTTCTTCAAGAAGTACAAAAGCACCTATTTTAGGGTGCTTTTTTGTTATTTGTGTATAATACAAAGTCTCATGTTAGCAACTTTGTACTTTTTATCTAGCAACCGTGTGAATGTTAAAAAATACATAATAGAGTAGAATAATATCATAGAAACAAAATTTTTTAAGGAGTAGTGGATTTAATGACGATAAGTAATATCACAGAAAGTAACAAAATGTTTGGTGAAGAAAAAATCGGGAAACTATTATTTAAATTTTCTGTGCCAGCAATAATTTCTTTAATGGTAGCCGAAATGTACAACATGGTTGATTCTATGTTTTTAGGTCAAGCTATAGGTGCTAATGCGATTGGTGCTCTAACAATAGCCTTTCCAATTCAAAGATTGTTTTTTGCCATATCTATGCTTATAGCTATCGGTGCTTCAACTTCCGTTTCAAGAAGTTGTGGGGACAAAGATTTCGAAAATCTTAAGATAATTATACCAAATGCTATAGTTCTAATGTTTATAACAATATCTATAATCGGTATTAGCATTTTTGTTTTTCAAGATAAAATTCTAATTAGCCTAGGAGCTTCTAAAAATACATTTTCTCTTGCAAAAGATTATATAAATATAATATTAGTAGGTGTACTATTTCAATCCTTTACTATAATCGCATCGTATATTATAACTTCTTTTGGAAACACAAAAATAGTTTTATTAAGCACTTCTATTGGAGCAATTTTCAATGTAATTATAGATTATTTTCTAATAAATGTATTCTCATACGGAGTAAAAGGAGCTGCTATAGCGACCGTTGTATCTCAAATAATAGCTTTTATATATGTTCTTATTGTATTTATTCAATTAAAAATGAGCCTGAAATTTTCTTTTAAATTAACCCTAAACAAAGCAGTGTCTGTTGGAATAGTATGTGTTGGATTTTCAACATTTATAATAGAAATATCAGACGCAATAGTTGCTGCTATATTAAACAATTTATTATTTTCCTATGGTGGAGATTCGGCCATCGTAACCATTGGTTTAACTACAAGGGTTTCAATGTTTTTATTTATGACCGTAATGGGTATAAGCACAGCTATGCAACCGATCGCTGCATATAATTTTGGTGCTGGAAATTATACAAGGTTAAAAGAAGTTGTTAAGTCGTCCATAATTGCAGTATCCGTAAGCTCGACCTTATTATGGGCAATATTTATGATTTTTTCAGATACATTTATAGGCCTATTTATAAATGATAAAGCCATTATTGAACAAACATCGAAGGCTTTTAGAATGGTTATAGCTGTATTCCCTTGCATTGGCGTATATTATTTATCAATATCTTATTGCCAAGCTATAAATAGAGTTAAGGCATCTTTCAAGTTATCAATATTTAGGCAGCTAATAGTATTTATACCACTCGTATATTCATTTGTAATTGGTCTTAATATGGGTGTATCCGGAGCATGGCTCGCTTATCCCATTTCAGATGTGATATCTTTTATTACAGCTGCTATATTTATTAGGTACACTTATACATCCCTTGAAATACTAGAGAGGCATCAAATTTTTAAACTTAATAAGATTAAAATAAGACTTGCGAGCATTGCTAGTACTGCTAGTTAATAGACTTCTACAAAACAAAGACACAGTTTTATAAAAAATCGATGTATAAAATATATTATAACATCGATTTTTAATTATACTTGCTCTATTTCTCCCTCTTTTATCATATTTATATCTCCATAAAATTGTAATTCATTGTTAATTACAACTATTCCATCCCCATCATTACATGTATAAACTACATTACCAGTATTATTAGAATACTTCTTTAAATCATCTAAATACTTACTACTCATATTCCAATGTGGCATAAAATTAAAATCAACTAGAGCTAAAGATGATAGATTTGATAAACCTACTATATCCTCACTACCAAATTGTGCAGCTGATATATCCTTTGCCATCATTATTGCACCTGCGCATAACCCTATAATACAACCACCATTTTGGACATATCGTCTTAACCTTGTTATAAAATATCTTTTCTTAAGATTATTTAAAAAATAGTAAGCATTTCCACCTGATAAATATATTACATCTGACTTAAATATTGCATCTATTGTATCTATACTACAAAAATCATCTATATCAAAATACTTAATTTCAAAATTTCCATATTCACGCAATTGTATTTTTGCCTTTTTAAAACTTTCTAATTTCTTATCTGTCATTGAAGGTATATAACTCAAAGTATATTTTCTATCTAAAAATATTTCTTTCATCCTCTCTATTAAATTAACATTATCCTTTTTCGTAAAACCACTGAGCAAAACTAACGCGCCCATACTATTATCACCTCCTTCATATTCTTATAAAATTTTCATTATTTTATATATTATACCACATTTATGAAAACCTATACATGGATATATATATATTTCTTTTTTTAGTCTATGAGAATTTCAAACACAATATTCCTGCTCTACTACTAACATATGGTCTTTATCAAAAAAAGTGAGAGTATTCTATATTGACATCTTCTAAAAATATATGTATAATTAAGTTTAAATGTACTAAAAGATATAAGCATATATAATTTCAATTTAGGTGGTACCGCGGAAGTTTACCTTTCGTCCTATTATATTTTAGGATGAGAGGTTTTTTATTTAAATTAAAATACTTACATAAGAAAGGATGATTAATATGGATTATTTAAAACTGGCTGATTTATTATTACCTAACGTAAAAGAAACTCCAGAATACTATAGAACTCTTTACCCAAAACGTAATCTTAAACCTAATGCTATGATTACAAGATACGCCCCAAGCCCTACTGGTTTTCAACATCTTGGAGGTGTCTTTGCTGCTCTTATATCTGAAAGACTTGCTCATCAAAGTGAAGGTATATTTTATCTTAGAGTAGAGGATACTGACAAAAAAAGAGAGGTAGTTGGTGCCATCGAAGATAGTACTAACACTCTTCGAGATTTTGGAATTAATTTTGATGAAGGCGTTATAGATTCTACTAGTGAGAAAGGTGCATATGGACCATATAAACAAAGTGATAGAATTAATATATACCACACTTTCGTAAAATCTCTAATATCTAAAGGTTTAGCTTATCCTTGCTTTTGCACTGAAGAGGATTTGGATAAAACAAGAACAATTCAACAAGAACTTAAAATTAATACAGGATATCATGGAAAATGGGCAGTTCACAGAAATTCAACAACGGATGAAATTAATTCTGAATTAAATAAGGGCACCCCTTATGTTATAAGACTTAGAGCACCTGAAGCATCTGGCAAAAGAGTTGTTTGTAATGATTTAATTAAAGGGACCATAAGTATGCCAGAAAATGACCAAGATATTGTAATTCTTAAAACAAACGGAATTCCAACATACCATTTTGCTCATGCTATAGATGATCATTTAATGGGAACAACCCATGTAATTCGTGGTGAGGAGTGGCTCTCATCTCTCCCTATACATTTGCAGTTATTTGAAATGTTGGGCTTTACGCCACCGCAGTATGCTCATATACCTACAATTATGAAAATGGATGGAGCTTCAAAACGTAAGCTCAGCAAGAGAAAAGACCCTGAAATTTCCATGAATTTTTATAAATCTGAAGGGTATCCCTTTGTATCTGTAGCTGAATATCTTGTAAATTTAATTAATTCTGATTTTCAAGAGTGGAGAGATACACACGCAAATATTCCTTGCACAAGCTTTAATATTACCCTTGAAAACATGAGCAAAAGTGGAGCTTTATTTGATATTTTAAAACTTAATGATATTAGTAAAAATGTTATAGCTACCATGAATGCAGCTACTGTATATGAACTTTATCTTAATTGGGCTAAAGATTATGATGTTAAAATGTCAAATTTGTTAATAGAGAATGAAGAATATGCTAAAAAGATATTTAATATAGAAAGAGAAAATGATAAGCCAAGAAAAGATTTTGTTAAATGGTTAGATGTAAAAGAACATATTGAGTATTTCTTTGATGATCTTTATAACGATAGCCTTACTAAGGGATACAATTTTCCTGATCATATACCAATGGATGAGGTAAGAAGTGTTCTTTCAAGTTATATCGGTGTATATGATTATTCTCATGATAATGATACTTGGTTTGCAACACTTAAAGAACTTGCTTTAAACCTTGGATATGCTAAAAACGCAAAAACTTATAAAAAAAATCCAGAGTTATTTAAAGGTCAATTATCAGATGTTGCGACAATTGTAAGAGTAGCATTAACTAATAAGACACAAACTCAAGATCTACATGAAGTAATGCAAGCTATGGGTGAAAAACGTGTTATAGAAAGATTAAGCCAAGATTTTAAATAATATATAATAAAAAAGGAAACCAATATTTATTTGGTTTCCTTTTTTATTATTTTTACAAAGTAAATTTATTCATTTTCACTCTAAGTTCATTAGTTGAATTCTCTAATTGTAGTACTAGACCACCCATATTCTTAGTTTCAACATATTGATTTTCAATTACAGAACTTATTTTTCCAACAGAATCTGTAAACTCCCCGCAAATAATATTTACTTCTTTAAGTGTATTTATAACGCTAATATTTTCATTATTTAAAACATCAATACTAATGTCAATATTGCCAATTGACGATACTATATCCTCTGTAGATCTTAACGCCTTTTGATAACTTAAAATAGTTTCATTTATAGCATTATCTTGCTCATTAAAAACCCTATTTACCTCACCTATGCTAATTTCAGTCATTGACATATTATTATTTACACTACTAACTATATCTTGTATTTTGCTCATTTGCTCACCAATACCCTCCGATAAGCTTCTAATTTCTCTAGCAACTACACTAAATCCAGCACCATATTTTCCAGCTGTTGCAGCTTCTATTGACGCATTTAAAGATAATATATGAGTTCTTTTAGATATGTTATTTACAACATCTACGATATTTTTGATCTTCATAAAATCTGTATATAATTCCTTGAATGATTTATTTACTCCATTTAGTTTATTTGTACTTTCTTTATTTATATGTTTCAGACTAGTGATTGAACTTATATTTGAATTATTGATAATTTTAATGTTTCCAGCCTTTAAATACATATCTGTAGATCGTTCTTTTATGCTTTGTATCTTTTTAGTTATACCTTCAACAGACCTTACGCTTGAATTTATTACACTAGTTAATTTATTTGTGTCAATAGATACCATTTGAGTATTTTCTGTAATTATCTCCATTCCAGCTACTATGTTATGTTGCGCTGTGCAAGTGACCTTGTTAATGTATAAAAGCTCCTCCGTTACCTTCTCTACGTCATAAACTAAAGATTTAATATTTTGCGTCATAATATTAAAACTTAAGCCTAGTTTACCAATTTCATCATTGCTTTTTATTACGTTCACAACTGCAAGATTTCCATTTGAAATTTCTACTGTATTTTTCACAAGAATATTCATTGGTCTCAGAATTTTCCTTATACATATATAACATAAAGGTACCATTACTATAAGCATTATAAAAGTCATTAACACTATAAGTCTTCCTATTGTATTTGAAGCGCTTTTCATATCATTCTCATTTACTGTGAAAACCACTAAACTTTTAAGCTCAGGTACACTAATATAAAACGCATTAAATGTATCTTTGCCTGTCTTATATGTAAACTCCTTCATATCACTCCTTTCAAAATTATTTTTATCCTTAGTTATGCTAATCAATTCAGTAATATCAAGTTTTTTATTAATAAGATGTTTGTCTGGATGATATATTATGTTTTGAGAACTATCCACTACAAACAAAAATCCATCGTCTAAGAATTTAAACTTATCAAATCTTTGAGAAAAGTAGTCTATGTATACACTTTTCCCAGCTACTCCTATTACCTTATTATTTTCATCCTTAATTGGTTGCACAAATGTAACCACTGGTTTGAAATTTACAACGGACGTATATACTGAACTTACGGAAGGCACGCCCCTCAAGGCATTTTTTGTATAATCATTTTGACTTAAATCACTATTTAAATATTCCTCATCACTATCTACTATAATTATCCCATCTTTATCTGCAATAAATTCATGTTCATCACTCTTGTTACTTTTAGCATATGTATTTAACTTATTTGTCATTTTTTCAATTTCATCTTTATATTTTATTTTAAACTCATCCCGCTCTGTAACATTTTTATGTTTTACAACTCCAATAACATCAGCATTTAATGCATTTTTTTCAACATCACTAGTTTGTAATTTTATTAAATTTATGAAATTTTCATATACCTCATTAGACACTAACTTCATATTTTGTTTATTAGTGCTTACCATTTTATTATAAGTAACCCTATATATAATTGCATTTTCTATAACCATAAAGAAAACTAAGGTTACAGCTACTATTAAAATAATCTTTATAGGAATTGAAATATTTTTAACCCTTGTAACCATATTAGATATTATACTTATAATTCTAGTAGTTAATTTCGTAATTATTGCCTTTTGTTTTTTAAAATTTATATTCATTGGATACAGCTCCTTTAGATAACATTGGATATATTGTCAATTTTATATTACTTGACGTAAGTTAAGTCCATGTTAACTAAATGTTAAAGTTTATAGGGACGGTTAATAACTTTAATATAAGTTATTAACCGTCCCTTATAATTTTTGTTTAACGATACTCTTAAGAAAACATGTCTTTACTCTCCATTTCCTTCTCCTCTAAGAGCTGATTTGTATAAAGGCTATAGTAATACCCCTTTTTCTTTAATAACTCTCTATGGTTGCCTGATTCCGTAATATTTCCATTTCTTATAACAAGAATTTTATCAGCAGATACAATGGTTGAAAGTCTATGAGCAACTACAAAGCTAGTTCTACTTTTTAGAACCTTTTCTATAGCATTTTGTATCATTCTTTCTGTTTCTGTATCTATGGATGATGTAGCCTCATCGAGGACAAATAATGCTGGATCTGCGAGTATTGCTCTAGCGAAGGATATAAGTTGTTTCTCTCCTGTTGACAAGTTTCCTCCACCTTCACCAACCTGCGTATCATATTTCTTATCTAGTTTACTTATAAAACTATGAGCATTTACAAGCTTTGCTGCATTTTCGATTTCGAGTATTGATGCATTAAGTTTACCATATATAATATTATCTCTAATTGTTCCACTAAATAGATGTGGGCTTTGAAGCACATATCCAATATTTGATTGAAGCCATAATAATGATCTTTTTCTATAATCTATACCATCAATTAATATTTCCCCACTAGAAGGTTCATAAAATCTGCAAAGTAAGTTTACTAAGGTGCTTTTACCAGAACCTGTTTCTCCAACTAGCGCTATTGTTTCACCTTTATTAACCTTTAAATTAAAGTTTTTAAACACCTTTTCTCCATTTTTATATGTAAAACTTACATCCTTAAATTCTATATCTCCATGTATTTTTTCCCAATTCTCTCTTTTTGAATGGAATAAATCACCATATTTTTCCATCACATCTTTGCTGTCCCATATATCTGGTTTTGTTTCTATTAAACCTATAATTCTTTCTGCAGATGCTTGTGCATTCTGAAGTTCTGCAATTGTTCCAGCTAAACGATTTATAGGGTCAAAAAACTGAACTGTATAGGCAATAAACATTACAAAAGTACCATAAGATAAATCTCCTGCTATAATTTTTTCCCCACCTATCCATAAAACAAAACCCACACCTAAACTACCCATAGATATAACTATAGGAAGAAATAGAGCAGAAAACACTGCAGCTTTCACCGATGAGTTTCTCATTTTACCTGCATCTAATTTAAACTCTTTTAAGTTTTCTTCTTCACGAACAAGTGTTTTAGTAGTTTTAGCCCCAGATACCTCTTCACTAAAATCCGCAGTTAATCGTGAATTAAATTTTCTAACAACTCTATATGATTTAAGGATTTTCTTTTGAAAATACATTCCTATTAAAAATAGAACCGGTACCACACTCATACATATAAGTGTTAATCCTACATTATTATAAAGCATTACTCCTATGAATCCAGCCATCATAACTAGTGCCCATACCATGTCAATTAGTCCCCATGATATTATTTCACTAAGCTTTGTTACATCCGATGTCATTCTTGCCATAAGCCATCCCACAGAGGATGTATCATAATATGAAAAAGATAACTCTTGAAGCCTTTTAAAACCAATTTTCCTTATATGATAGGCCAAGTGTGTTTCTATTTTGCCTGCATGTATTATAAATAATCTTACATTTAATCCTTGAAAAACAATAACACAAAAATATACCAATGCAAATATGGGAAGCCCATCTATAGTTTTCTTAACTATAAAATTATCGATTGCATACTTCGTCAGTAGCGGCATTACTACGTCGATACCAGCCACTCCAACCATTAGAAGCGCTAAAAAAATAAGTCCATTTTTGAATTCTGACAGATATTTAAAAAGTTTTCTCCATATACCTATATCTATTTTTTGAGTTGATTTGCGTTTATCTATTCTATCCATAATATTACCTGCCTTTTACTCATAACTTACTGGCGCATCGTCCGTAAAATCATCAATATTTGTTTGTATCTCCCATATTCTTTTATAAATACCATCTTTTTTAATAAGCATTTCATGGGTTCCTATGTTTTCAATCTTTCCATGATTTAATACTATTATTTTATCTGCATCCATTACTGTTGAAATTCTGTGAGAAATTATGAATGTAGTACTGTTTTCACTCCTCTTTTTTAGTTTTCCCCTTATGATTCTATCAGTTTCAGAATCCACTGCACTTAATGAATCATCAAATATTAGTATTGGCATATCTTTAACAAGTGTTCTTGCTATTGCTACTCTTTGTCTTTGTCCTCCTGAAAGTGTAACACCTTTCTCTCCAACAACAGTGTCATACCCCTTCTCAAAGGTCGTTATAACATTATGCACAGCGGCTACACTAGCTGCACTATAAATTTCTATATCCTCTGAGTGTATCTTTGCCATTTTAATATTTTCCCTTATACTTCTTGAGTAAAGAAATGGTTCTTGAAGCACTATACCTACCTTACTTCTCATATGTTTTCTTTCAATATCCTTAAGTTCTATTCCATCAATTTTTATAGACCCACTATTATAGTCATAAAGCCTTAATAATAGATGTACAAGTGATGACTTACCTGACCCCGTTGGCCCAACAATCGCAACTGTTTCACCTCTCGCAACCTTGAAAGTTAAATCTTTTAGAATTTCATTACCTTTCTCGTATTCAAAGCACACATTTTCAAAAATTATTTCTCCTTTGATCTCACTCTTAAGAGCTTTTCCATCTTCCCTTTCAACTGGAGTATCGAGGATCTTAGATATCCTCTTAAGTGAAACTGACATTTTACCCATGTCAGTTAGAACTCTACCCAGCTGCCTTACTGGCCACAATAACATTCCCTCATAGGTATTAAATACCACCAAAGTACCTAGACTTATTACTCCATTAACTGCAAAATAAATACCCGAAACCAAAACTAGACCAATTTGAGTCATACAAAGTATATCAGATGATGACCAATAAACTGATTCTAGTTTTACTAATTTGAAATTTAAATCTCTATATTTCTTATTTTCTTTTTCATATTTTTCAATTTCAAAATTCTGTCTTCCAAATGCTTTTACAACCCTAACTCCACTTAAATTTTCTTGAAGAATAGTTGTTAGAACACCCTCTTGTTCATCTGCTTTTTCAAAAGTACTTTTAATTTTATAAAAAAACACATATGAAAATATAAAAATAATTGGTACTATTACCATGGCAATAATCGTCATCTTTTTATTAAGTGACAACATCATTATTATTGCAAATACTACTATAAAAAATGCCCTTCCTATTTCCACCATTTGCGTTGCAAAAAACTTTCTAACTGTTTCCACATCCGAGGTACACCTTTGAATTAGGTCTCCTGATTCTGCTTTCACATGATACTCATATGGCAAATTTTGAATATGATCATAAAGCTTAACCCTCATATTTCTTGCTATATTTTCAGCAGCACGTGCAGAAAAATTTCCACTTAAGAATAAGAAAACCCCTCTTATACATGTTAATGTTACAAGACTTAATGCACAAACCCATAGATTTGTTATAAGTACTTCTTTGCCACCTACTGCCATAATAATCTTTTGCAGAGGTTTTATCACATCCATTGGTTTATTACCTATTACTGAATCTATTGTTATTTTTATAATCAAAGGCTCAAGCATTGCTATAAATGTAGCTACCGCTATGGAAATTATTGCTACGATATATAACATTCTATTACCTTTAGTTAAATTTATTAGTTTCTTCATATGATCTTTCTCCTCGCGACTTTACCCATCAAATGATGATAATACATCAATACTTACTTTCCTAAGTACTTCCTTGTTTCCTCTTCAGTGCTCGTATATGCCACCGTCATTTTACATTTAAACTCATCATCACTCATGCAAAATTTAGGAATCCCAAGTGTCGTTATAACTTCATGTTTAACTTCTGGTGTTATATATGAAAATGTCATATTTAACACATCTTCATCTATTCTATCAAAATTTTCAAATTCTCGTTTTAAATCTTCTATAGTTTTTCTTGATCTACGATGTATTTTTGCTTTTCTCTTAACCTGTTCACCTTCATTTCCACTTCTTAAAGTTCTGAGTGCTTTCAAAAAGCTTTCTTTATCCATGCCCCTAAGCTTTAAAATTACAAAGGGATCTTTATCAAATTCAATTCCAAGCATATAATGAACTGCAGCTATATGCTTGCATGGATTTGCAACATCTGAGCATGAACACTCACTTACTAAATGTATTTGTTTTTTAGGAAAAAGGGTTACCCCTCCTTCTTTAAAAGCTTCCTCTATATTTTCTGGCATTTCTCCATTTAAAAGTTTAGCGCAAAAGATAGCCTTTTGTACCATAACATTCATAATTTTTTTCCACTGATCTTCTGTAAAGGCACTTATTTTTATCTTTACTTTATATGGATCTTCACTGCTACCTTTAACTCTTGCATTTATTTCTCCTATGCAAAAATCTAAACTCAGTACATTGCCCTCTCTTGCGCATTCGCGTCCACTGTCAATTGTCGAACTTGCAGTAAAACTCGAAATTGCATTATTCCACTTTTTAGACCACCAATTACTACCAAATTCATTTCTTATTCTTCCAGTCACAAAGTTACATCTCCTTGCCCATATCTATGCAAATAACAACTATTAAATCATCGCTTTAATTGTTACCTGTGAATTTTATTCTTTATTGTCGTGCTCTAATATAAATAATTCTCGGAGCTCCTTATTGCTCATCTCTGATATCCAATTTTCATTTGTTGACACTACACTTTCAGCAAGTGCCTGTTTTCGCTCTAGCATTTGATCTATTTTCTCCTCAAGAGTTCCCATGCATATAAATTTATGCACATGCACATTTTTAACTTGCCCTATTCTAAAAGCTCTATCCGTTGCCTGGTTTTCTACAGCAGGGTTCCACCATCTATCAAAGTGAAACACATGATTAGCTTTTGTTAGATTTAAACCAAGTCCTCCAGCTTTTAATGATAATATAAATACCATAGGCTCACTCGTGTCATTTTGAAATATATTAATTAATTCTTCTCTTTTCTTTCTGCTCGTTCCTCCGTGTAAAAACAATGTTTTTACTCCTAGTTTCTTCTCAATTTCTGCCTCCAAAATGTGTCCCATTTCTGCAAATTGCGTAAATACCAATGACCTATCCCCTTCTGCAATAACAATTTCTAGCATTTCGAGTAACCTCTCAAGTTTTCCAGATCGACCCTCAATCTCACCATTGTCCTTTAAAAACTGTACGGGATGATTACATATTTGCTTGAACTTTGTTAATGAAGAAATAATAAGACCTCTCCTTTGAATACCCTCAGAGTCATCAATTTTATTTAAACAATCCTTTACTACAGCTTGGTATAAAGTAGCTTGCTCCTTTGTTAAAGATGCATATTCCTTCGTCTCAATTTTTTCTGGTAAATCGCAAATAATATTTGTATCAGTTTTAAGTCTTCTTAATACAAATGGTGAAATTATTTTTTTCAGTTTGTTACTTTTTTTAGGATCTCCATCCCTCTCTATTGGGACTGCAAACTCGCTTCTAAAAGTTGACCAATTGTATAGATATCCTTTATTTAAAAAGTCCATAATAGACCACAAATCTGAGAGTCTATTTTCAACTGGTGTTCCTGTTAATGCAACTTTATATTCCGCTTTAAGGGTTTTTATATACTGAGTTTGTTTTGAAGCACTATTTTTAATGTTTTGTGCTTCATCTAATATAATTCCTGCCCATTCTTCCTTTTGAAATAAATCCCGGTCTCTTACTATTAGCGCATAGGTTGTAATAACAACCTCATTTTTATGTATTTCTTTGCTAAAGTTTTCATAACTCCACCTGCTATTTCCGTGGTGAATTGCAGATTTAAGACCTGGTGCAAACTTTTCAATTTCTCTTTCCCAATTTCCTACAACAGATGTGGGACATATTATTAATGTTGGTTTATCAGTTAACCTCTTTTCCCGCTCATAAAGCATAAGGCATATACTTTGTACTGTTTTTCCAAGCCCCATGTCATCAGCAAGGCAAGCCCCTATACCATGGTTTCTAAGAAACGTTAACCATGAAAAACCTCTTTTTTGATACTCACGAAGAGTACCCCTAAACCCCTTTGGAATATTAACTTGCTCTATATTATTTAAATTAAATAATTTTTCAAAAAAATTTCCAACAGCCTCTTGATTATCCATATTATCAACACTAACTCCAGGAACTATTTCTTCATCACTTAAGTTAAGTCTTAATAATTCTCCCATAGGAATCTTTCCATTAAGCCCCTTATTCATTTTCATCTTAGAAAGTGACTTAATTTGATGTATATCAACCTGTACCCACTGACCCCTTAACTGGATAAATGGCACTTTCAAATTTGATATTTTATCAAATTCTTTCTCACTTATTTCATTTCCATTTAATGCCAACCTCCAATCATATTCAAGAATAGTATCCATATTAAATAGACTCTTTACCGCTAAATTAGTATTAGTAGTGTGGTTTTTATCTTTTAATTTAACAGAAAGCCTTGAAGGTTTTTTCCACCAAGCTGGTGTAATAATACCAAACCCTTTCTCCTTCAAAAAATAAGCTGATTCTCTTAAAAATGAATAGGCTTCCTCCTCAGATAACTTGCATTCTATTGGCACTGAATCGTATAGACTCCTTTCAATAGGGATAAATATCTTTGATGCTACTGCTAAATCCTCAAGTAACCTCTCTTGTGGATTATTAAATTTTTTATTCAAATATGTTATTGTATCAACAGACTCTTCAAAAATCATTTTTGCTGGTAACATTAGGCTAAGATCATCCTTATCTTGAAGCAAATACTCTATTGTCCAATCCTCTTCTCGTCTTGGTGGATTAACCTTAAAACATGTTCGAAATTTAAAGTTATTATTTTTAATCTTTATAGGTTCTATCCATTTCTTATACTCCTTTAGCATTTTTATCTGATCACTTGTGGAAATAGGCATCTCTGGTAATTCTGAGAAAAGAGAATTCATCCAATTACTACTTAAGTTACTCAAACCATCCTCTAAATTGTTAGTCTCATTGTTTATACCAGCGCAACTACTTCTAACCATACTATCAATCATAGAATCCATAAAATTGCTTACCAATTTAGTACCATTTGTGTATACGAATTCTTGATTTTCTAGGTCAAAATATGATTTACAAGTTGCAGGCATATTGCTGCATAAGATCTTTTTCTTATCAATATACTTAGGATCACTTGTATGCCATCTCCACTGAGAATTAACTTTTTTATTTACCCGATCAATAGTTAATGATGGTAAATATTTATGTTTTATTATAAGCTCAGCTGTAAATTTAGCTACTATAATCCAAAATTTTAATTCCCCTGATAACTCAATTTCGTAAAGGTTATTTCTATCTATATTTAAAATCATATCGAATGCATCTAAATTATTAAAAGCAATCCCCCTAATTTCTCTCTTAAGAAGATCCTTAGATTCAAAATCGTATTTATACTTTCCGTGTTTTATGTCTACTGATTGATCTTTAATAATACTTCTAAGTTCAATAACTGAAGACATTTTTTCATATAGTGGAAGTGCATTTTTAGGTTTCCTACCTCTTCTTGTACATTTAGTTTCGCCACTCTCGCCCCACAATATAAATGTATGCATACCTTCTGTAGTTTCTATCCATCCGCCATTTAATATCAAATCTACTTCACCCTCTAATAATGCTGTTAACATTTTTCTACGTACTATACAGTTTACCATATTTAGCTTAAGAATTTCACTTTTATATTCTATTTTATTATTTTAAATTCGACTTTTCATTTAAAAGTAAAGTTATAGCAGTTTTGTTCGAGATATTAAGTACATATAATTTTTATGAAATACTATCTTTATATTTGAAAGTGGGGGAAAATATGAATACTAATAATATACTCTTAGAATCTGGAACTGGCGAGGTTGAAATACTTGAATTTATTATAAACAATAAATTTTATGCAATTAATATTATAAAAGTTAAAGAAGTAATAAATGCAAGCAATTTAACGAAACTCCCTGAATCACATCCTGCCATAGCAGGACTTACACTGTATAGAGATAAAATAATAACCTTAATTGACTTAAGATACGTTTTAGAAAAACAACATAAAAACGAAATTGAATCACCAATCATTCTTTGTGAATTCAACAAAATTGAAGTGGCCTTTAGTATTGATAGTATTGTAGGTGTTCACCGTATTAAGTGGGAACAAATAACAAAACCAGATGATATATCTACTAATTCTCTAGTTATAGGAAATATTGTTTTAAGCAATAAAATAATATTAATGTTAGATTTCGAAAAAATAGTCACCGATATCAGCCCTTCTACTGGAATTAGCGAGGACAGAATCGTTGATATAGACTATAAGGATAGGTCTAACATTAAGCTTGTACTAGCTGATGATTCTCCTTTAATTAGAAAATTATTAAATGATACTCTTATTAAAGCCGGTTTTCTTAACTTAAAAATATTTAATGATGGAAAGCAAGCTTTAGATTATTTATTGGATTTAGTTTCAAAAAAAGGAATTGAATTTATGGAAGATGTCCAAGTTCTTATAACTGACATTGAAATGCCACAAATGGATGGTCATACTTTAACACGTAAAATTAAAGAACATGTTATTCTAAGAAAATTGCCAGTTGTTTTATTCTCCTCACTAATTACAAGTGATTTAAAACATAAAGGGGAAGCAGTCGGTGCAGATGCTCAACTAAGCAAGCCTGAAATAGCTGAACTTGTATCTTGCATTGACGGATTCACTAACAAAACCAGTTAATAAAAAAATATTGTATATGATTATTAAAGCTGTGAATGTCTAATTCACAGCTTTATAACTACATTACTATCTCTGATACTTCATTTTGATAGCTATTCAAGCCCTCTTCAAAACATTCAATAGTCCCTCTATATATTGCTCTATTAAAGTAATCATTGTTATTTAAATTAAAGTCTCTATCAGAGTACCCTATAAGATTTTGTATAATGTATATAAGTTGTTTAGCGTATAAATCCATGTTACCTTTTGGGTTAACCACTGGCCATGCATTACAACTTACAACTGTCCTTTGGTTAATTACTTCGACGCACTTTGGCACAGCACTATATTCAATATCATTTGGGTACATAACAATTTTATCTAAAGTTCCATGTGGTATGCCTTCTACTGCCTTCACTTGGAAAGGAAAAATATCTGTTAAGTATGGGTCTGATGTTAAATCTAAAATTATAGAATGATCCTTTAAATATCCGATTAGTTCATTTGTGACAATATATTTTGTCGCATCATTTCTAGTAGTTGCATCTACTAAAATATCTGTCTTTGTTAATATTTTTATCATCTGTTTTTTATCATCTGTTATATTTCTTGGTAACATATTAACAAGTACACCCTTTGATTTTTTCTTAAGTATTCCTTCACTTTCTTTATTATTACCATATTTCCCTGCCATTCTTGCTGCCGTGAGTCCCACTCGCCCCATACCCATTATGCTCACAATTATAGGTTTTTGCGCACAAATATTTTCGTTTTTATAACTTTTAGCAAGCTCTGTAAATGCAACATTAATTCCATTTCCTGATGTACCGTCATAATCAACAACAATTCTTTCAAGAAAATCATTTCTGATAGAATCCATCGAAACAGCAAATATGCCCCTTTCTTTAAGCTTTTCTACTCTAGTAGCTCTAGTAGGATAATGAAGCATACTTAGCAAAATACTACCTTCTCTCATATAGTCAATTTGCTTAAACTCTGGCGACCTTAAAACTACAACGATATCTTTTTCATAACATTCCTTATTAGATACAAATTGTATTTTATTATTTTCATTTAAATAATCTTCATTTGTATAACCTAATGCTAAGCCATATCCTTCTTCTAGAAATACTTGCACATTTTCTTTTTTAAGAGAACCAATCAATGATGGCAAAAAATCTCTTTTCTCATTTGTTTCTTTATGCATTCTTGGAAAACTTATAGTTTTCAATAAAATCATCCTCCTTATTTTGCGGTCGCGAAAATAACATATATTAATTTTTATTCCCCCGCCTATTCCTCTGTGAAATAAAAAATCATCTGCATGCAACATCATTAAGCTGTTTATTTTTAAATTTTCTTTATAATTGAAAATTAGATATAACAATAAAAGATTATTTTGAAGTGTTTAAACTTTGAGTGTATTTATAGTTGAATTGTCTTATGAATCACTACAACATTACTTCTTACTATATTTTTGACAAGTAACAATTTGAACCGTATAATTAAGTTGTTGCTTACTTACAACTTGATTATACAATGCAAGTTGTAAGTTTGCAATATTATATTAGGAGGTATCGATAATTTATGAAATATTTTTTAGATAAGTATCTTAAAAAAACAAATTTTGATTTTATTTTGACTATAGATTGTGAAGGATACAATTTCGATAAAAATTTAAAAAACAATGTCCTTAACTTAGAATCATTATTAAAATTAAATTCCGAAAACAATATATACACTCTTTTATTTATAACTCCCTACTTCGCTCAAATGTTGAAAGAACTTAATCTAATTGAGAAGATAAAAAATAATTATAAAGTTATATTTGGCCTTCATATTCATCCAAATAATCTACCAGAAGAAATAGAAAAACACTGTACATTTATAAAAAGTGATGAAGATTTATTATCGTACTACTCTTATGACCAGCAAAAACTTATAATAAAATATTGTTATGAATATATTTTAAAATTAGGAATTGAACCAATTCAAGCTTTTCGTGGAGGATATTTTTCTATAGACGATAACACAACAAAGATATTAAATGAATTAACTGACATTAAGTATGAATCCCACAATGTTTACAGACCTGAATATAAAGTGATAAAAAACGAATTAACTCCAATATCTGTTTACGCACAAAATGAAACCGAAGAATTAAGACTTGAATATTTTAATACTAAAAAGCTTTCAGAAATGCTTCAAAAAGGTATCTATGAAAATAAAAAACTATTTGGAATAACTCATAGTTACCTATTAGATCCAAATGATTTTCATTATAAACGCGATAATATAAAGCCAAATATTCATGAAAGAATGAAGATTTTAATAGATATTATAAATAAAAACAGATAAATTTCTACATCAAAAGTAAATAGCAACTTTATTTATTTTTATTAATATTTTCTAAAGGAGCTTGTTAAATCAGACTCTTTTTTGATCCACTTGATACTTTATTGAATTTATACTCAAAGAAAATAAACATAAGTAGTGCATCTACTCCCCATTGAAATGCAGTTATCCACCAAACCGCTGTAATTGAGGAATTTAAAACATTAATAAAATAATATGTTAATGGTAGCCTTATAATCCAACTTGTAAAGCAGCTAATTAAAAATGGGCTCTTTACATCACCTATCCCCTTCAGTGCTCCTGCAAATACTAATGATAAGCCTATAAACGGCTGCTCTGCTGCTCCAATTGCAAGACACTTTCCTGCTAAATAAGCAACTCTCTTCTCTTTATTATTTACAAATAAATTCACCAAAAAATTTGGCATAAATAAGAATATTATTGCAAATATACTCATCATAAACACGGCATAAAATGCGCAGTTAAACGCGGCTTTTTTTGCTTCTCTATAATCTCTTTTCCCGACATTAATACCTACTAGAGTAATAACCGCAATGCCAAAGCCAATACTTGGCATAACTGAGATACCCTCTATCATGTTAGCTATTGCATCAGCTGCAAATGAAACGCTCCCTGATTTAACTATAACAGCAACGCACATAAGCTTACTGATACTAAAAGCTGCTTCTTCCATTGAACATGGAATAGCAAGTACTAGTATTCTTTTAATATCATTAAAACATACAGAAAAAATATAAATTAGTTTAAGTTTAACTTGTGATTTAAACACAGTATAATAAAGACAAAAAACAAATCCACATAAATAAGCAACTGTAGATGCTATAGCTGACCCGTCTATTCCCCTTGTATTAAACACGATACCAAAAACTAATAAATAATTCAAAATAATCTTTATAAAAAGTACAATTAAGGAACATATAAATGGTATGAAAGTATTCCCATATCCTATTAAAATGGAATTTAAAAGCCTCATACTCATGAAAAAAAATAAGCCTACAGAATTTATCTTTATATATGAATATCCTATTTTAAGTATTTCATTCCTAGCCCCAAGTAAATAAAGAAGCTCTTTACCAAAGAAAAAAACTACTATTGTAATAATTAAACAAAACCCAATTCCTAAAATAAATCCTAATGACGCGAATCTCTCAGCATTTTTATATTGCCCAGCACCTACTAGTCTAGAAACTAGTGAAACAATACTTATACAAAATCCTCCGGAAATAAATACTTCTATAAATGCATTTGTTAAATTGTTACTTAACCCTACAGCACTTACTGCTATATTTCCACCATATCTCCCTATCATCATTAAATCAAATATAGACATTAACGTATATACTGTTATCTCCGCAACTACAGGTAGCGAAGTATTGAGTACTTCATTGGTTGTATGCTTATTCACCATACATAAGCTACCTCCTAAAAACTGATTTTCATTATTAAGTATATTAATTAAATCTATTTTAATGAACGATTTTGACCTATTAAATACACCAGAGATATATTTTCCAAGTAAAAATTAAAAATATGGGTACCAGAGATTATAAATCAATTAAAAAATATTTTTATATTTTATTTATCACTAATCCGACTAAAATATTTATAGATTGGATAAGGTATATATACACAGTTAGTTATTATAATATAAAGGATGTTTAATATATGAATACAAATGACTTTTCAAATGTAAAACTAACACAATCATTAGATAAAAATGTTAATATAATAAAAAATATTTTTATTAACGATACAACAGTAGTATATAGAAAGTTATTGCTTGGAAAACCTACTAGCATAAAGTGTATGCTTATATATATTGATGGGATGGCAAATTTGCAATCAATTAATGAAGATATTATAAAACCACTTTTTTTAAGTGATATGTCTAATATTAACAATAGTAACATTGTTGACATTTTAATACAAAAGGTACTTTTAACTGCAGACAACAAAGAAACCTCTTCTGTTGATGATATTGTTAATGGAATAATATATGGAAAAACTGTACTTTTCATAGATGGTTTAATTAAAGTACTTTCTATAAATACTATTGGATGGCAAACAAGAGCAATTTCAGAACCCCAATCAGAAACTATAGTTAGGGGACCGCGTGAAGGCTTTACAGAATCACTGAATTTAAACCTTACACTTATTAGGCGTCGGATTATTAACCCTAACTTAAAATTCGAATTTATGAGAATTGGTAAACAAACTAAGACTCAAATATGTATATGTTATATTGAGGGCATTGCAAATGAACCTATACATAAAGAGCTCATAATGCGGCTTAATAATATTGATATTGATGGTATTTTAGATTCTGGTTATGTAGAAGAAATTATTAAGGATGCACCCTATTCTCCATTTAGGACTATCATTAATACAGAAAGACCTGATGTGGTAGCAGGTAAACTTCTTGAGGGCAGGTTTGCTGTTTTATGCGATGGAAGTCCTGTTGTTTTGACTCTTCCAACTATCTTCGTTGAAGTTTTCCAAAGCAATGAGGACTATTATGACAATTTTTTATTTTCATCATTCGTCAGATTACTACGGTGGTTATGCTTTTTTATTGGTACTAGTATTTCAGCCATATATGTTGCACTTGTCACTTTCCATCAAGAACTTATTCCCACTCCACTTCTTATAAGTATATATTCTGCAAGAAAAGGAGCCCCTTTTCCTTCCCTTGTAGAAACTATGATTATGATGATAACTTTTGAGATACTTAAAGAAGCAGGTCTTAGAATGCCTAAATATATTGGAGGCGCAATTACTATAGTAGGCACCCTGGTGCTTGGTGATGCTGCTGTTAACGCAAGACTAGTGAGCGCCCCGGTAGTAATAATTACTGCTATAACTGGAATTGCAAGTCTTATGTTACCTCAAGTTTTGGGAATAGTTGAAATACGAATAATTTTTTTATTATTATCTTCCTTCCTAGGTTTATATGGTTATATTTTTGGCGTAATGGGTTTAGTCATTCATATGATGTCTATACGTTCCTTTGGTATACCCTATATGAATAACGTACCTTCTTTTTGTAAACAAGATGTAAAAGATACGATAATTAGGGCTCCCTGGTGGAATATGCATTTAAGACCGAAGATGTTTACAAAAAATAAAAAACGTATGAAAAAAAGATGAAAGAGGGCGTTTAAATGAAAAAGAAAATAGTATCCATAATTTTTATTATAATTATATGCCCTATTATATTATGTGGATGCTGGAACTATAGAGAGATAGATACCTTAGCGATAGTAGCTGGTATGGCATTAGATAAAGATATGGTAACGAATAAATACATACTCACAACAGAAGTTATAACCACTCAAGCTCAAGGGGTATCCTCAATCATTAGTTCTCAGATTTTCACGACTGAAGGTGACAGTGTATTTAGTGCAGTTAGAGACGCGATAGAAAAAACTGGTTTAAGGCTTTTTTGGAGTGATTCGAAGGTTGTAATAATAAGTGATTCCATAGCAAGGGAAGGTATAATTCCTGCAATTGATTGGACTAATAGATCCAACTTTGTTAGACCAGATATGTGGCTATTAGTAGCAAAGGGTAATACAGCTTCTGAAATTTTAAAGACTAAGGTTAAGATTAATGAAGTAACTTCCTTTCATCTTGATGATACTATGAATTCCTGGAAAGTTCTTTCTAAATTTACTAATTCAATGGTATGGTCATTTATAGATGGATTATCATCCCCTGGGAAGTCCGAAGCAGTAACTACAGTTGAAAATAAACCTAGTGATGGCACTATTCTCCCCCTTGTAGAAGGTTGTGCTATTTTCAAATCAGATAAGCTTGTAGGATATATAAATGGAAACGAAACTCTCTATATGCTTATAATCAAAAATAAAATAAAACAAGGTTTAATTACCTTAGTAAATGTTTCAGGTTCAAACACCAACGTAACCTTAGAACTAAATGATAATAGAACTAAATTAACCCCCATTTATAACAATGGATCAGTTTCAATGATAATAGATGTTTACCCAACTCTAAGTATTCATGAAATTCAAGGAACTAAAGATTTCATGAAAGAAGAAAACTTAGAAATACTTCAAAGTGAAGCAGAAAAAAATTTGGGGTCTCAGATACAGACTTTAATTAGTAAATTACAAAAGGATTATGATAGCGATGTTTTAGGCTTCGGAGAAAAATTTAATGAAGAAAAACCAAAAGTTAGTAAAGATTTCAAGAAAAATGGGAAAGACATTTTTAAAAATATGAAGACTACAGTCAACGTACATGTACAAATAAAGGGTAGTAATAAAACAATAAAGCCTATCTCTATAGGGCAATAATTAAAGGAGATTTTGGAATGTTTTTACTTGTAATAATTTTTTATCTCATAATAATGTCTCTTGAAATTGTTCCACTATTAAAAGAAAAAAATAATGGTAAAATAATCTTTTATTTTTCTTTGATTATATTTTCAATGACAATCAGTATTCTACTATCTTTAGGGGTTCAGCTACCAAGTCCATCTAATACGATAAAAAATATTGTAGTTTCAATATTTGGTAAAAGCAACTAGTTTTTTTACTATTTGTAATTTCAGCAAGTAGTGTAGGAGGCTTAAATGAAAAACGAAATTATATCTGAGAGACAAGGTATTATACTTATAACACTTTTTATAATTGGAAGTACCTTTTTAATAGGATCTGGAGGTGCTGCAAAACAAGATGCCTGGATTGCAGTAATTATTGCTATTTTCTGTTCTATTATATTATTACTTATGTTTTCTAGAATTTTATCCTTATACCCTGGAAAAGATTTATTTGATATTTTTCAAATTGTTATGGGGAAATTTGCGGGTAAAATTATAAGTATATTAATGATATGGTTTGCTTTTCATCTTGGAGCCTTGGTTCTTAGAAACCTATCTGAGTTCACTAATATTTTAATATTCGCTGATACCCCTGTGGTAATGCCTATGCTATTTTTGACTATGATAATTATATGGTGCTTGAAAGCTGGTATTGAAGTTTTAGGAAGATGGTCTGAGTTCTTCATTTGGATTGTTCTTATAATTTCTTTATTTTTAACTGTATTTTTAATACCAGAAATAAATATAAATAGATTAAAACCAATATTAAACAATGGTATATCGCCGCTTCTAAAGGGTACTTTATCAAGTTTTTGTTTTCCCTTTGGCGAAACAGTAGTTTTTACAATGTTGTTTTCAAATGTGTCTAACATTAAGAGTTACAATAAAACATTTATAGTAGGTTTACTCATAGGTGGAGGAATTATATTTTTAGCAACAATTAGAAATATTTTAGTACTAGGGAGTGAAACCATAGCTAGAATATATTTCCCTACCACCATGGTAGTAAGTCTTATTCACCTAGGTTCTATGCTTCAAAGGCTTGAGATTTTAGTAGTTATTGCATTTTTAATATGTGTTTTTGTTAAAGTAAGTATATGTACTTTGGCAGTTTGCAATGGGATTTCAAAGGTTTTTGGATTTAATGATTATAAATTTATTGCAACCCCCGTAGCTCTTTTGATGTTAAGCTTCTCTTTTATTCTATACAAAAGTACCATGGAAATGTCATTTTGGGCTTTCAATGTATACCCATATTATTCCTTTGTATTTGAAGTTATAATACCTTTAGTTATTTTTATTTCAGCAGAGATTAAAAGCAGAAGTTCATCTACTACGATTGTAACTAAATAATTATTTTACACTAATTCATAAAACGACTAATCTTTTTATTTACTGTTATAATTACAATAAATAATGTGGGAGGTATAAATGAAAAATGAAGCCATTTCTGAAAGACAAGCTACGATACTTATAATACTTTTCATAATTGGAACTTCTTTTTTAAACGGATCTGGTATCCAGGCAAAACAAGATGCCTGGATTGCACTAATTATTGCTATTTCATGGTCTGTTATATTATTACTTATGTTTTGTAGAACCTTATCCCTATATCCAGGGAAGGATTTATTTGATATCCTTCAAATCATTATGGGAAAATGGATAGGTAAACTTATAAGTATACTAATGGTATTGTTTGTTTTTCATGATGGAGCCTTAATCCTTAGAAGCATGTCAGAATTCACCAATATTTTAATATTCAATGATACACCACCCATCGTACCTATGTTTTCTTTTATTATACTAATTATATGGAGTTTAAAAGCAGGTATTGAAGTCTTAGGAAAATGGTCTGAGTTCTTCATTTGGATTGTGTTTATAATATTCTTAACTATCTTTGTATTGTGTCTTTCACAAATGAACATAAGCAGATTAAAACCAATACTAAACAATGGTGTATCACCACTTCTAAAGGGTGCTTTCTCAAGTTTTTCTTATCCATTTGGTGAAACCGTAGTTTTTACAATGGTATTTTCAAATATATCTAAAGTTAAAAGTTTTAAAAAAATTTTTATAGTAGGCTTACTCATAGGTGGAGGGCTTATATTTTTTGCGACATTAGGCGATATTTTAGTATTGGGCAGTAACACCATATCTAGAGTATATTTTCCTACCCCCATGGTAACAACCCTCATTAATCTAGGTGACTTTCTTCAAAGACTTGAACTAACAGTAGTTATTCAATTTATAGTATGTGTATTTGTTAAAATAAACATATGTACTTTTGCAGTTTGCAATGGAATTTCAAAAATTTTTGAATTTGATGATTACAAATTTATTGCAACACCTGTAGCTCTTCTGATGTTAGCCTTCTCTTTTTTTGTTTACAAAAACACCATGGAAATGTCCTCTTGGACTGTAGATATATGGCCATATTATTCTTTTTGCTTTGAAGTCATAATCCCTTTAGTTATTTATATTTTAGCAGAAATTAAAAATAGAAATTCAAAAACCACAAAAGTAATCAAATAATATTCTTTATTATATCCATATATTTATTACATTTTACTATCTATCTATCAGATGATATACTAATACTATAGATTTTTCATCAAAAGGAGGCATAAATTATGTTTGATTCAAATGTTAAAAATGTAAGTGCAAAAGAAGCTTATGATCTTATAAAAGATGACAAAGAATTTGTTATTTTAGATGTGCGAAGTAAAGAAGAATACGAGAGTGGTCACATTCCAGGAGCAAAACTCGTTCCTGTTCAAGATCTTGGGTCAATGATTGATGAACTTGATAAATATAAAGAAAAAAAAGTGCTTGTTTATTGTGAATCTGGCAGAAGAAGCCCAATAGCCGTAGATATTTTGGCAGACAATGGTTTCAAAAATATATATCACCTAAGTCGTGGGATAGCTTCTTGGAAATACGATGTATCTAAATAGTTAAACCATCTCCTGCGTCGTTAAATCATACTTTGGAAGGGCGTGTTACATATATGTTTAAAGAATTTAAGGAATTCGCTCTTAAAGGAAATGTTTTAGATTTGGCATTAGCTGTTGTTATTGGCGGTGCATTTTCTAAAATAGTTACTTCTTTAGTTAATGACCTTATAATGCCTATACTTGGCATAATAATAGGTGGAATTAATTTTACTAGCTTAAAATACGATATACCCTCATCCATATCTGGTGGAGTAGATGTGTCAATTAAATATGGGTTGTTTATTCAATCTGTAATTAACTTTTTAATAATTGCATTTTCACTTTTTATCTTTATAAAAGTTATACAATCTGTTCAAAAGAAAAAGGCAGAAAAAATAATTTTAAAAGGTCCCTCCAATGAAGAAATATTATTACGTGAAATAAGAGACTTATTAAAGCAAAAATAATGGTATAAAAAGTTTCAAGTAAATTTTTGCTTGGAGCTTTTTATACGACTTATTTTCCTTACAAATCAATCTATATAATTAAAATATATACCTATAATGTATGAAAGGGAGCTTTTTATGAAATTTTCTTTATCTAGGAAACAATTATTTTTAATTTTACTTTTACCAATAGGTATTTCACTCACTCAATTGTGTAGAGTATTTCCAAATTTTACAGAAAGATTTTATTCCTTATTTATTTATAAAATAATTGTTACTACTATAAGTTCAATTACAGGCTTTTTTCCCTTTTCTATTGCAGAATGTATAATTATATCTTTTTCAACGTTTGTATTATGGTATATTTCTAAAACAATTTTTAGTTTATTAAGACACAAAACTAAAAGAACAAGGATTCTAAAAAATTTGTTGTTAAATGCACTTGCAACATCAGGACTAATATATTTTTCATTTCAACTTTTGTGGGGTTTTAACTATCAAAGGCTTCCACTAGCCAAAATACTCAAATTAGATGTTCATAATTCAACCACAAATGAACTTGCACATCTGTGCAAAGACCTTATAACTAGTTCAAATACTTTAAGGGAGAAAATAAGCCAAAATAAAAACGGTGTAATGGAACTTTCCAATAACAAAAAAGCCATTTTAGAAACTGCTCACCTAGGATATGATAAGGCCTCATTACAATTCGTAATATTAAAAGGTACTTATGGATCACCTAAGGGCATATTACTCTCACATCCAATGTGTTATACGGGGATTACAGGTTTCTATTTTCCCTTTACAAGTGAAACAAATATCAATATAGCAGAACCTGATTCATATCTACCTTTTACGATATCCCATGAGATGGCTCATCAAATAGGCTTTGCAAAGGAAGATGAAGCAAACTTTATTGCTTATATAGCCTGCATAAATAATCCTGATATAAATTTTAAATATTCTGGTACACTTGCAGCATTAACATATTCACTTAGTTCATTAAAACAATATGATCCTCAAAAATATAAGGAACTGTTTTCATTTTGTAGTAAAGGTGTGCTTAATGATATGATATATAATGAAAATTTTTGGAAAAATCATTCTGGTCGTATTGAAAAAATAAGTGAAAAAATCAATGATACTTATCTTAAATCTGCAAGTCAAAAATCTGGCCTAAAAAGCTATAGTGCAATGGTGGATCTGCTTCTTGCTAATTCCAGAAAAAAATAATTTCTTTAACACCTTGTTTAAAATGAAGCACGGTGTTAAAGAAATTATTATTATTATTATTATTATACGAATAAATTTATCTATTCATTTTTGTTATTATTGTACGATATATTATTTAAATCTTCTTGCTGACATATAATCGCTTCTTGTCATCTGTGATATTTTTACTACATCACCCGTTTGTGGTGCATGTATATATGAACCATTTCCCACATAGATACCAACATGATGAGGGCTTCCTGTTCCAAAGAACACTAAATCTCCTGCTTGTAAATTACCTCTAGACACATATTTACCCTGATCTATCTGGTCATATGTAGTCCTACCCATACCGATTCCAAAATGAGCATATACATATTTAGTAAAACCCGAACAATCAAACGTATTTGGGCCATTAGCACCCCATTGATACGGTGTTCCTAAAAATGTCTTAGCATATTCTATTATTGCATTTGAACTAGTTGATGATGATTGTTGTGGTGCACTTGCTTGCGTGCTAGGTTCAGCTTCCACTTCCCTTACTACATTACCTCTTGATGGAGTAATTTGTTTAACACTCTGAGTATTCATAACAACATCCTGTTTAGATGTTTGTGCTATTTCAACCTTATGTAATTCCTGCTGTTTTTTAGATTCAACAATTAATTTACTTTGTACTCTTTTCTCTGCACTAAGCTTGTCCAATTTATTTTCATTGCTTGCCTTTAATGCTAGAACTTTTACCTTATTAGCATTTAGAGCTTTTTGAGTAACCTCAATAGATTCTTTTTTGTCATTTAATCCTTTAATAATTTTGTTATCATATTCTACAATATTTTTTATATTCTCCACTCTTGAAATAAGATCTCCTACTCCCTTTGAGTCGAGTAATATTTCTACATAGCTACCTGCACCATTCATATACATGGATCTCATTCGCTCATTAAATAGGACTTGTTCCTCTTTTATATTACTTTGTGCAACTAGTATATCTTTTGTATTTTGATCTATTTTCTTTTGAGTACTGCTGATATCATATTTTGCTTTGTCAATTCCAGAGTAGATATTTTCAATATTGAAATCTAGAGTCTCAATAGATATCTCTAATTTCTCTAAATTCTTCTGTGCTAAAGCATATGAATCCTGTTGCTGTGATAATGGCGCAGCTATTGTTGGCATACTTACAGACATAGTTAGGCCAATTGCTATAAGTAATGGTAATATTTTTCTTCTCATCGTTATTCCCCCACATTAATTGTTTAAAATCATCATAAATTTTCATATTATTTCATTAATAATATTATTATAGCATTATATTATGACAACTGCTAATAACAAATTACGCAATCGTAACCGTTGTCAGAGATTAATATATATTAACTCCCATAATCGCCTTCTAATTTGATTTAACGTCATTTTACTAAGATGGTATATTCTTTTTAACTCATTGCTACTTCACTGCGTTATTGAACTAGATATTCCTTTTATCGGAACTACCCTAATTCTCCTTGTCGGTTTCTTTATAAATTCTTTTATAGAATTTTGTTCTATGCTTGATGATCCCACTATAGGACTCACTATTTCTTTTGCATCTGCAGTATTCGAAATTGTACTTTCTTTTTTATTCCCATACAAAATATAAATACTTGCTATAATTGCAAATGTAAAGCAAAAAAAGATCCTAATAGACCTATCGTACATAGATTTATTTATAATTTTAATATTAACTTTTTTAGTAATTACACTTTTGATGATATTAGAATCATTTAAGATTTCTAATTTTACTTTTTCATTCTTTGGTAATATTTTTGAAATAGCTTCTTTTAAATCTTCAACTAAAGCATATCTCTCATCAATATCAATTTTTACACACTTTTGTATTATCTTTTTCAGCTTATTATTAATTTCAGGTCCATAATTTTCATCCAAAAGAGGCTCTATGCCTGTATAGGGAGTCCTCCCTTTCACCATAAAGTATATTAACATTCCAATTCCATATATATCTGTTTGCATGCAACATTTCCCTGAGCCGTATTGCTCTGGAGCTGCATAACCATTAGATCCCGCACATATCATATCTATATCTTGTGACATATCATTCTTATAAACTTTCGAAATACCAAAATCTATTAACACAACTTTTCCACTTTTCATTATCATTATATTAGATGGTTTTATATCTCTATATATGATGACTGGATTTTGATTATGCAAATAGCCTATAATATCACATAAATCTGATACTATCCTACAAACTTTTTCTATTTGTATTATACCGTTTGCCTTAACATATTCCTTTAATGTTTGTCCATCTACGTAGTCCTGAACCATATATAAATTGTTATTCGTGTAAAATGTATCAATTATTTTTCGAATACCTGGATGATTTAAATTTTTCAAAATATTAGCTTCTGTTAAAATATCTATATTTTTTTTATCTTGTATTACTTCTTTTATCGCCCAAAGATTTCCAAGGATTATGTTTTTGCATAAATAAACAACACCCATTCCACCTTTTCCTAGGGTTCTAATTACCTCATATTTTTCTTCTAATATATCTCCACTATTTAACATAATTCACCTCTTGTATATTTGCTATTGCACTTTTACCACAAATTATTTTGTCTTAAAAATAAGATTACAAATACAATGCAATTGTACCAAACTTTCAACGAATTTACTATATCTTATAGATAATATTTCTAAATTTATGACAATATTTTTTTCGTTTTTTAAGTACCATTATGAATATTATGAATATAATAATACTGTAAAACGAATTGAGGAGATGACTAAAGATGGCTTACAGTGCTAGAGAGTTATTGGCTCGAATAATAAAATGTGAGGCTGGTGGGGAGGGCGAAAATGGAATGAAAGCCGTTGCCTCTGTAATTATGAACAGAGTTAATGTAGCCGATGGTGAATATCTTAGAATAGGTCAAGGTGATTTAAGAAAAGTTATTTTTCAAACAGGCCAATTTGATTGTGTATCTTCTGTACTTGGTGGTATGGCTAATCCTCAAACGATTTGGTCAAGTCCACCAGAACAAATTCATTATGATATTGCTGATTGGGCTTTAGCTGGACATAGATTATATACAACCGGTGAATCTTTATGGTATTTTAATCCATTTTTACCTGGTTGTCCATATGAATTTCCATTCAATGGTAGTGGCACCTTTCAAGTTTCCGTTGCTCAGCATTGCTTTTACAATCCAACAGCACGCTATTTCACTACTTAAATAAAATTGAACTTACAATATTTCAAACAATAATATAATTTCTTAAGGAGGATATTTTATGTTTATATCACCACCTAATAATTTCGATCAATCCCCAATGTGGAACACCGATTCATCGTCTTTAGAACCACCAATGACTCCTATGCCAAAATTCGGTATGCATGATGACTCAAGGCAAGGGCCTATGCCCGGAGCTTCTTCTACTAGCCCAACACCACCTGGTACACAAGACTTCGATCTTGCACCTACCTCACCCATAATAAATAATCCACTTTATAATCAAGGCTGGTTGCAATCTCAAATTGGTAAATATGTAAGAGTAGATTTTTTACTTGGAACTAATACATTTCAAGATAGACAAGGACTTTTACAAGAAGTTGGAATTAGTTTTATTGTCCTTAAAGAAAGTAGTACCAATAATTTAATAATGTGTGATATATACTCCATTAAGTTTGTAACTGTATTTGGTAATCAAAATCAAATTCTTAGGTAACATAAATTATAAATATAATTTTATACAAGTATCCATAGTTATAGGTTCTATGTTAAAGCTAAAATATCCATAAACATTTTTTCAAAAAAATAAAAGTACATATTCCTATAAATTTATTTTATGGGAATATATACTTTTAATGTTTAAAATAGATTTAATTATTTTACCTTTTGCACAACACCATACTTAACTCCAAAAGTATCTACAGTAACTTTTTTCATCTTTTGATCTTTTTTCGGTTTTGACTTTTCTACACTTCCCTCAGGAACTACCGTCTCTACAGAAACTATTTTATCTACTATTTCCATACCCTTTGTAACCTTACCAAATGAAGCATATTTACCATCTAGAGCAGTAGAATTTGCGGAATTTGCAACCACTATAAAAAATTGTGAACCGGCCGAGTCCGCGTCAGTACCTCTTGCCATAGAGATAACTTCTCTTCCATGCTTTAATGTATTATTAAAATTATTTTCGCTAAACTCTCCTTTTATTGCATAACCCGGTCCGCCGTTGCCTGTTCCTTTTGGATCTCCCCCTTGTATCATAAACCCTGGTATTACTCTATGAAAAATTAATCCATTATAAAAACCACTATTAACTAAAGAAACAAAATTTCTAACAGTATTGGGTGCAATTTCTGGATATAATTCTATTTTTATAGTTGAACCATCCTCCATTACAATATTAACCAATGGATTTTTGTCCTTGACTCCTTTTTCCGTAACAATCTTTGTTTGTGTTTTAACATCTTTTGATGGGTTTACTTCAGAAGTAGTATCATCCTTTTTCTGCACTATATTAGCACATCCACTAGCGAAAACAACAAAAATCAATGTAAATAATATCATACTTTTTTTAAGTAATTTCATTCGTTTCATTATTTAAATTCTCCTTTTAATAACTTATGTCACATAATTTATATTTTTTTATAAAAATTCTTTTACACACTTGATTTAAGTAATTCCATATTTCCTTTAAGGTTATATTCTGTCCCTTTTGATATGTAAATTGTTTCTTCTTCTTTTAGATTCATTTGCTTTTTGTTAGCTTCTATTATTCCCTCACCACTTATTACAGTATAGCTATGGAAGCTTTCATTAACAGTATCTATATAATTACTTTTAACAATGATTTTTTCAACTTTAAAATAAGGAGTCTCGAGTTTTACAAAGCTTTCAATTCTTCCACCTTTATTTTTTCCTTCGTAATCTATAACATCTAGGGATTTTTCAATGTGTTCCTCTCTACCACGTCCCCAATCATGAAGCCTATAAGTAATATTACTGTTTTGCTGTACTTCAATAAGCTTTACACCAGACTCTATAGCATGCACTGTACCTGCTGGTATATAGATGAAATCCCCTCTTTTAATATAAATGCGCTCTAAATACTCTTCTAATTTATCTTCTTTTATAATTTGTCTTAACTTTTCTTTATTTAGGCCCTTCTTTATTCCCGATACTAAAGTTGCGCCCTCTTTGGCTTCGAGTACATACCAGCACTCTGTCTTTCCATTAGCGTTTTCAACCCTTTTAGCATAATCATCATTGGGATGTACTTGTACAGATAAAGTATCTTCCGCCTTTATAATTTTATTTAATATAGGAAAATCATTGCCACAACCTAACAATTTAGATAATTCTTGCCCTTTATAAATCCCCTCTTTTATTGTTGATTTTCCATCTTCATGACAAGAAAGTACCCATTTCTCCCAACCCCATATTTTTTTGCTTAAATATGGCTCTAGTTTCAAAACCATTCCTTTCAACATTACAATTCCTCCATTCACTCTCAATACATTATTATCATTAATTATTTTTTTCCAATTTAGTTATAATACCCTTTGCCTCTTCTCTTGTATTACTTGGTCCACAAATATTAAATTTACTATTGTATTTACTGTCTACATCATCTAATTTTATAAGTATTTCATTGAAATTATTCGATGTATTAACTGTTCCATTTACCTCATATTGACCAGTCTTATCATTTTTAGTTTCTATAAAAGCACTATATTCTACTGTTTTAAAAACATTGTATTTTGCCCATATTCTCTTTAGTACAACCTGTTTTTTTACACCATCCACTTCTATGCTTCCTGTAAATACATAATTAAGGGATAAGTTCTTTTTTAATTCTCCATCAAGATTAATTTCTACTGCTTTATCGAGTTCACTATTCTCATCATACATATATCCACTATAGTTTCTATTAATGCTTACAGGTCTAAAATATATAACTGATATTAAAATTATACCAATAATTGCAATTACTATTGATGCTTTTAAATTTACTCTATCCATATCCATCACCTCTACTTAATAATATTTCTCTATGCTTTTAACTACACATAATATTATAATATAAATTATATTATAGTGCATTATAAAAATCTAAAGTAAATATAAAGGTTAAACAATTATTAACTGTTTAACCTTCACACTGCATGCAAACATAAAATGTAACTATTTTTATTTAGCTTTCCAAGTTGTCCCTTCTTTAGAATCAAGAAGCTCAATATTCATAGCTATAAACTCATCTCTTATCTCGTCTGCTCTTACCCAATTTTTACTTGCTCTTGCAGCATTTCTTTCAACAATAAGATTATTTATAAGTTCTTCATCTATATCTGTAGTTTCTTTTTCAATTATCATAAGATTAAGTGAGAATATCTTATCAAAATCTTCTATAAGAATTGATTTTTCCTTATTATTAAGTTCAATATCTTTTAGAACATCAAAAAGTACAGTAAACGCATTCGCTATATTTAGATCATCGCTGATAAATGATGAAAACTTTTCTTTGTATGATAAAATTTTCTCATCACTGACTATATCATTTTTATTGATATCACTTAAAACAATAGCAATTCTTTCTTTAAGTTTTTTATAACTATTTCTAGCATCATTTAAGCTCTCAAAACTGAACACTAACTGTTTTCTATATTTAGATTGAAGACAGAAATATCTATAATCAAGAGGGCTATAGCCTTCTTCTTCAAGTCTTGATATTGTTAAAAAGTTTCCACTAGACTTTGACATCTTTCCACTGTCGAGGACTAGGAACTCTCCATGCATCCAGTATTTTACCCATTTATGTCCAAGTACTCCTTCTGATTGAGCTACTTCATTAGTATGATGTATAGCAATATGATCAATTCCTCCACAATGAATGTCTAAATATTCACCAATATATTTAACAGACATAGTAGAACATTCTAAATGCCAGCCTGGAAATCCTTTGCCCCATGGTGACTCCCATTGCATAATTTGATTAGAAAACTTAGAATTTGTAAACCATAATACAAAATCAAGTGGATTTCTTTTATTAGTGTCTACTTCTATTCTACTACCAGCTTCAAGTTCATCCAAACTAAGATGTGCAAGTTTTGCATAATCCGGAAATTTATCAATTTCAAAATATACATTTCCGTTCGAAACATATGTGTATCCTTTTTCTTCAAGTTTTTTTATAAATTCTATCATATCCTGAATATGCTCTGTAGCTCTACATACGATAGTTGGTCTTTTTATATTTAGTTTTTTACAATCTTCAAAAAAAGCATCTTCATAAAACTTAGCAATTTCCCACACAGTTTTATGTTCACGCTTTGCTCCTAAAGCCATTTTATCTTGACCTTCATCCCCATCCGATTGTAGATGCCCAACGTCAGTAATATTCATTACATGCTTAACTTTAAACTTTGAATACTCCAATGATTTTTTTAGCACATCTTCAAAAATATACGTTCTCAAATTACCTATATGTGCATAGTTGTAAACTGTAGGACCACAAGTGTACATTCCAACCTTTCCTTCTACATAAGGTATAAACTCTTCTTTACTTCTAGTCATGGTATTATATACATTAAAACTCAATTTATTCACTCCTTCTTAAATAATACAATAATATCTAAGGCTTTGCAGAAACCATTACTAACATAATCTTTGCATTTAAAAATATAAAAAACTACAGACATGCTGCAGCTCTAGACTTCACAGTATAAACGTAATATTAAATACTTACTCCTAAAATAGCCATATATAAATTCTAACATAGTATTAAGATAATGCAATAAATAATCTCTTATTTGTTAGAAAACCACAATTTTTTTATATGCAAATAAATTATCTTTTATTCTATATTTTTCTTCAATATAAGAAAAGAAGCACATAAACAAACGTTTATATGCTCTAATACTTTTATTTTCTATCAGCAGATTGTTTTTTATTTGTAGCATTTTGATTTTTCGCAGTTTCGCGAGTTATAGGAGTATTATAATTACTCTTTACTAATCTAGAAAACTTATTATCTGGTTGGCTATCTTTAGGCATAAAAACATCTCCCTTTTTTGTATTGTTATTCATAGGTTTTACTATTTTCAAAAAAAATATTCTACTTAATTAAATCTACCTAACAAATTTTTTAAAAATGCACGGTGCTCCCACTGTGATCCACAATCCAATTACAACATATCTAAGAAAGTCAGAAAAAATATTAAGTGGAAGAATTACCTTTAACATACCTTTTAAGGTCACGAGAATGGCTAATCCAAATACCAATTTCATTAGTTGCTTTAATATACTACTTCGAACTTCGTACAACACATATCGAGACTCTAATATATATCCAATAAAAAATCCTAATACCGTTCCTGCTATTGTATAATATGTTTTTTCTCTAAAGAATATCATTCCCAAAAGTGTAGGTACAATAATTATCATTAATACCCATGCTTTTTGTGTTTCCTCTGCATATTCAAAAATATAATTAGAAATAATAACACTTATGATTCCAATTACTATTCCGCCAATTACATCTCTTGGATAATGAAGTCCAAGATAGAGCCTTGAAATACTCACTAAAATGATTGCTAAAATTCCAACTATATAAATCCACTTTCTTTTAACTTTAATAATACAAGAAATCCAAAATGTCGTAGTCCCTTGTGTATGACCACTTGGAAAAGATTGACCTGTAGCTGTTTCTATTCTAAGCGATCTTATTCCAGGCACTCCTATTGGCCTAGATGCATTAATCATATCCTTTAATATAATGTTTGTTATTGTACTTGTAAGTAATGCAAACCCTAGCTTATACCCAAATTTTTTATTTACACACCAAAATATTATGGCAGCTGCAATAATATAAAAAGATTCCTCTCCAGTCATTGTAACTAGTTGAAAAAATGTATCCCAAAATGGAGATATAATATATTGTATATGTTTTATAATTTCTACCTGCATAGTGCCCTCCTTGTATACGTCATAAAGTTAATACATTCTTGCTTCATAATCGTTTTATTAAATTCCTTTATATTATAAAAAAATAAAAGGCCAATCTTATATCATAGATTGGTCCTTTAACTATAGTTATAGACTTAATTTTTTTCATTATATGCGTCTTATATTACCTTTTCATAATCCACATCAATAATAACACTATCATCGTAATTAATATCATTAGTATTTGTTATATCTGCGTCACTACTAAAGACATTAGATTTTGTCGTAGCGTCTTTTTTTATATTTGATTTGTAGATAAACTTCTTAACACTTTTTACTAATTTTAAACTATACCATACTAAAACTCCGAAAACTGCAATTACAAATAAGGCTCTAATAGCAAAGATAGCTATAAAAGGTATTGTTATTGCTAATACAATAAAAGCACCTATTGTTAAAGCTGATTTGAATAACTTTGAAATTACATTTTTACCCTTTGTATATTCCATAATAATATTAGCCTTCTTTCATTTCATACGATTTACTCAATAAATGATAGTATGATTATAACATATAAACAGATTCAAATATTAATTATTCATTAAGAAAAAATGAATAATTAATTAAATAATTTAATAAATATGTTAAATTTGTTAAATTTATTTTAGATCAACTATAAAAATCCTCCATCTATAGTTATTACTTGTCCTGTAATATATTTTGAGTTTTCACTGGCTAAAAACGTTACAAGCATAGCAACATCTGAAATTTCTCCAAATTTCATCATAGGTATTTCATTTATTAAATTTGCACGTTCTTCTTTAGTTAACCACTTATTCATTTCTGTATCTATAACTCCTGGTGCAATAGCGTTTACTCTAATATTAGAAGGTGCAAGTTCCTTAGCTAATGATTTTGTAAAAGCATTAATTGCTCCTTTAGATGCAGAATAAATCACCTCACAAGAAGCACCAACCTCCCCCCACATTGAAGATATATTAATTATGCTACCACTTTTTTGTTTTATCATTTCTTTTAAAGCATTATGAGAACAATTAATAGTACCCTTTAAATTTACATCTAAAATATTATTCCACTCGCTAGGCTCCTGATCCATAAATAACCCAACCTTCGAGATTCCTGCATTATTTATTAAAATATCTATTTTTCCTAATTTTTCAACAGTAGTTTTTACCATCTGCTTTGCAAACTCATAATTACTTACATCACCTTTAATCATTAAGACATAAGCCCCTAGCTCTCTAATTTCCTTATAAGTTTTTTCAGCCTCTTCATCATTGCTTTTATAATTTATTACAAGACAACACCCGTTTTTTGCAAGTTCCATAGCAATTCCTTTGCCTATTCCTCTAGATGCTCCTGTAACTATTGCAACTTTTCCTTTTAAACTCATAATATCACCCCTAACCTAGACTATTTTTATATTTCCCCACATTTTGTATAAGAATCTCGTAATAATATTTTTAACTCATATATCTTCATTATCATATTATTAAATGTATTTTGCAACTGTAAATTATATAATTTAGTCATAATAACCTTTTATAATATATGGATTATGTTATAATTATAGGTGAATTATTAAATAAAATACAATTTGTAATGCTTTTCTTAACTAATAAATCATATTATAATTAAAGGGGACAAAAAAATGGATAATTTTTATGAGCAACTTCTAACAACATCTAAAACAACTTCTTACAAAATAGTAAGTGGAGCAACCTATGTACTTGGATTACTTGGACTGTTTTTCGCTAGTGTAAATATGATTTTTGCTATATTATTAATTGCTTTGGCTGTAGCATGTTATTTTTACAAATCAAAATTATATGTAGAATATGAATATCAATTTACAAATGGTGAAATTGATATAGAAAAGATATTGGAAATGAAAAAAAGAAAAAAGGTCACAACTTTTAATATAAAAGAAATAGACCTTTTAGCTCTTAATGATAGTGATTTTGTAAAAGATTATTCAAACAAACCTACTTCTATAGTAAAATGTTATCCCACAACCGCAAAAGGACCAATATATGTTGCAATGGTTACAGAAGGAAAAGATAAAATGCAATTGATGTTTATGCCTGATGAAAAATTTATTAATCATTGTTTTAAATATAATCCAAGGGCAGTAAAAAAGTAACATAATAAATTTATAAATATTTTATGTTGATACTGAAATTCGAATAAAAGGGATGAAGATTATGGTTGATTTAAAAGGGATGAGCAAGCATAAAAAAGCTGAATATATCTGGGAGTATTACAAGTTACATATTATTGGTACTTTAGCTGCCCTATGTATAATAATTTCTATTATACATAGCCAAATCACAAAACCGGATTATGTATTTAATCTAACTATGATTTCAAACATTGCAGATACGAATAAAATAACTAATTTAGAATCCTTACTTACAAAAGTTGTTGTCAAAGATGGAAGTACTAGAAAAAAAGCTAGAGTAAGCACTATGCCAATTGACGTTTCAAAAAATGCAAACCTTCAAACAACAAGTCAGTATATGCAAAAACTTACTGCTGAGGTATCTGTTGGAGAACTCGATGTTATAATTTTAGATAAAACCATGTTTGAATCCTTCGCAAAACAAGATATGTTTTTGAGATTAGATAATATAAGTGAACTCAATTTAGATTCTCTAAAAGGTGAAAAAATTCACGCTATCGGAAGTGATAAAAAGAATGCCTTGTATGCTATAGATGCCAAAGATATTATGTTATTAAAAAAATTGGGATTTGATACAAAAAATAAGGTGATTGGAATTGTTCGATCAACTAAACAAAAATACAATTCAATTTTAGTCCTTAAATATTTGCTCAATAAATAAATTAAAAAGTCTGTCAATCAAGGAAACGTATATTTCACTTGATTAGCAGACTTTTTCTTATACTATCTTTTCACCATCTTATTTTAAACTTTCCAAACTAGTTATCATTTTATTTACTTTATCTTTTGTTATTACAAAATCAGATTTTCCATTCCTAAATACTGCATAAAACTGATCATTATAAGGTGCGAAATCAATGATTTCCTGCTTTTCACTTCCTTTATTAAGACTATATGTAATGCTAATCACTGGTTTATTTTCTAGTTTTTGGTCATTTTCAGCATCTACAGTAAGCCCTATTATTTCTTGATATTCAGTCTTAAATTTATTAATTTCTACCTTCTTACCATTTACCTTAGAATTTGTAGTTACAACATCTGGATCTCCAGATTTTTCAGCTTTAGCTGAAGTTCTAGAAACTAAGACTGTATCTTTTTTTCCTTTTCCCTCTACAACTATCTTATTTACATACTCTAAATTTACAATGTACACAAATTTAGTTATCACATCAAAAGGTTTAAACTTAAAGAGATCAATTACGGTCTTATCCATTGTATATATGGTGTCACCTTTGCCTTCTTTAAAATATACACTACTACCATCCTTGTTTTTACCTATAAAAAGTTGCAATGTATTTTTACTATCCTTTAGTGTAAGTTCAAGAGATGGTTTATCTAATCCATACTTACTTAAATCTTTCGGATTATCATCAGCTATATCACCAGCTTTAAGATTCGCAATAGCTGCTATTACAGGGGAAATTTTCTCAACCTCTAAATTTACCGTTGAATTATATGCATCCGTAAGCATCCAAGTATTTATATTGTATTTAGCTTCATCTTTGCTTTGATGTGCATTCTTTATTATCACAACTGGTAAGCTTCCAGCTTTAACAATTTTCATGTATGAAAGTGAAGTCGCATCTATAGCAGTAATTGTATTATCTCTGTATGCTGACTGCTTTAAAGTAAGACCATTTACAATACTAGCTGCTATAAAATATACTTTTTGGGTTCCTTTCTCATTTACATAATAGCTAGTTCCATCTGAAGTTTTATCTCCAACGTATAGTGTTTTATTTAACTCTTTCCCAACTATCACTATATTTATAGTTGGTTTAGCAAGTCCATACTTCCCCATATCATTAGCATTCTTTTCCACAAGGGTTCCTGATAAATTTATTACTGAATCTGTAATACTATTAATGGTAGTCTGTTTGATCTTGTGATTATAATTTTCAATAACCCATTCTTTAGATTTTTTAACAAATGTATTCCCCGCACCGCTCTTTTTAATAATTACCTGGGAAACTTTAGTGTTATCAATCTTCCAAACTTCAACGATGCTTGTACTTACATTTATAGAACTTGCATCTTGCTTATCTGTTTTGGGATTACTTGAAACATAAAAATATGCTCCACATAATAAGAGTAAAATAAGAGCGAGTATTATAATACTCTTAGATTTCTTCATAAATGTCTCCTCCTAATCCATACTACAACCCCCATGATAAGAACTATAGCAGGAATTACTATTATAACTAAAGCAGAAAATCCAAGTGTTTGTGCCTTAGTGATTTCTAAGGTTTGCGTTGTTAAATCTTTTGGCGTAATAGAAATATTTTCCTGAAGGTCCTGTACCCAATTCATACTATTCATGAAAAGGTCTAGATTACCACCAGCTGCTACATTAATAAAACCTGAAGATGAAAAAACAACAATTTTAGCCACACTTGATTCTTGGGTATCAGTTATTGCAACCGCTACATCAAAAGGACCGTCTATGTCCCCGGATGCCTTCTGCGTTGTTGTGCTATTTATATCTTTCTTTCCAAAAGACTCGCCTGACGTCGTAAGTAGCGGCTCAACTTTTAAAGAAGCCTTCTTAACTTTTAGTTGCTCAATTGGTTGTGCCACTGGAAAAAGAATAGGTAGATTTGCAGAAACCATAGGATCAATAATTGCATGACTATTCATTTTAGGAATAAGGTATGCAGGTTCCCTATAATATTTTTTTGAATCTCCTTCTACTATTAGAGAATGTTCAATTTGAATTCCAAAAGTGCTCATGAGATTATCAAAATTTGGGAACTTACCCTTCTGAACATCCATTAAAAATATTCCATGACCGCCTTTTGAAAAGAAATCTTTTAACTTAATTAGTTCGTCCTTGCTTATATCAACTGATGGAGAACTAACAAGAAGCATATCTCCCTTTGCTGGTTTCCAAATATTTGTTAATAAATTCAATTGTTTTACTATAAAGTTTTGATTGCTTAAGTCACTAGAAACTTCAGTAGCTAATGCTTTTTCCTTATGCCCTTCTAAATTGTAAACAACTGAATTTTTATCGCCTGCAACGTACATTATAGCTCCTGTGATTTTTTGTTCCACTGCAAGAGATTTCACAGATGTCTCACCAGTAGTTTGATCCTCGGTCGTATTATATAACTCACTTTCCTTAATAGCTTTAAATTTACCAGCGCTCTCAACAACTATACTCCCATTTGCAATTTCATTTTCAGTGCTACTATATTTTTTTGCAACTTGAGGATTAGTAGTTGGGTCTATATATTTTACAGTTATTTTCTTAGATTTACTAGGGTATTTATTTATTATTTCTGTCATTCCTTGATCATAACTACTCTGCTTTGAAAAGATAATAATATTAATATCACGGCTTAGCTTGTCCATAACTTTATAAGATTGATTTGATAATGAATATAATTTATTCTTTGTCATATCATATTTAAAATCCATTTTATCAATTACTAAGTTAGCAACCAGTAATATTACAAGTACCATAGATGTAATTAGTGCTGCATAACCACCATATCTAAACTTATTATTTTTAAATGTGCTTTTAATTTGTAACTTTTTCATATTCATCCACCCCTTAACTCCATCTTCTCTTGTCAACCATTCTTATAGTTAAAAATACAAATGCCACAATAAATGATAAGTAATACACCACAGAATTCAGACTTAATATGCCTTGCGAGAATAAATCATACCGTTTTATTAAAGAAAACCATTGGAAAACCTTTTGAATCATACCATCAAAAAGTTCCTTTTTTGCTAAATATATTCCTACAGTTATAATTATGCCTGCTACTGCGGTAACTGATGCTGCATATATGTTTTTAGTTGAAAAATAAACACCAAAAGCAAATATCCCCACCATAACTAGAACAAAAATTATGCTAGAAATTCTAGTGCTAGGAAGTGCCTGTTCTATACTATCTATTAAAAATATAAAAAGTAATACTCCAAAAGATATTACTGCTGACGTAACTTGATTTTCTGTTAAACTTGATACAAATAAACCTATAGATATTAAAGTTGCTCCCAATAGAAACATACCAATATATCCTGTAAATATTTCAGATGGTGAAACAGTTCCAAACATACTTAAAATTAGTGGGTATAAAACCGTTATTAAAAGAGAAATAGTAAAAATAGCTACGGCTGCAAAATATTTACCCAATATAATATCGCTTATTTTTAATGGTGAAGTAAACAATAATTGATCTGTTTTAGTTTTTGTTTCTTCAGATATAATCTTCATGGTTAATATCGGAATAATAAACAAAAATATTGTAATTAGACTTTGAAGCGTACTATTATATGTTGGACTTGCTGCTAATAAATTATACATTGTAAAAAAGATTCCTGTTATTAATAGAAATGTTCCTATAAAAATATAACCAATAGCTGAAGTAAAATATGATCTAAGTTCTTTTAAAAATACAGCTAACATTACATACCTCCTACTTTCTTGTTTGTTGTAACATCCAAGAATATTTCTTCAAGATTAATTTCCTTGCTCTTCATCATTAAGATAATAAACCCAGCTTGGCTAAGCGAAACAAATAATGTTTCTCTTATATCTAAATTATTTTTTGCCTCAACTAAAAGATCTACCGTACCAATCTCATGAACACCTTGCTCCTCAATTGATTTAACATCTTCCACTGCTTTTATATGTTTATATACATCCTCTTTTACCCCTTTAACCCTCAAAAGGACTTTGTTACTGTTATTTACTCCTTTTGATAATTCTTCTGGAGTTCCAGAAGCAACAATCTTGCCCTTATTTATTATAATAACCCTATGACAGATTGCACTGACTTCTGATAATATGTGTGAACTTAATATAATGGTGCATGTCTTTCCTATTTTCTGAATTAGATTTCTTATTTCTATAATCTGCTTTGGGTCTAGACCTACCGTCGGTTCATCTAGAACAAGCACCTCAGGGTCTCCAACTAAGGCTTGAGCTAGCCCTATTCTTTGTTTATAACCCTTAGACAGATTTTTTATAAGCCTTCCTCTAACATCTAATATTTTGACAAGCGACATTATTTTTATCATACTTTGCTCAATAGAATCAGATTTAACCTTTTTTATTCTAAATACAAACTTAAGGTATTCCTCAACAGTCATATCCAAATATAATGGAGGTATTTCAGGAAGATATCCTATTTTTTTCTTTACAGCTTCAGGATTTTCAAGTATGTCAATACCATCAATTCTTACATTACCGTTTGTTGCGGATATATACCCTGTGAGAATATTCATGGCAGTTGATTTACCAGCACCATTTGGTCCTAAAAATCCCAGTATTTCTCCTCTTTTTACTGTAAGATTAAGACCATCTAATGCTACTTGATTTCCATAACGTTTTGTTACATTTTCCATTTCTATCATTTTTTTCACCCCTACAATCATTTTTTCACATGTTTTTTTTATAAATTATTCTATTATTCTCATAATATAACTTTTTCGTGTCAAAATGAATTTTATTTTATGAGCATTCTGTAAACAATTTCAATTATAACATTAATTATATTAAATTCCAAAATTAATCATTATATTAGGATTTTATATAAACAAAGGGAAGACTTACCTCAAATTCTTTTGGTAATCCTCCCTGGTTTTATAATCTTCATGCTGTGGTCTACCTAATTTTTTCTGACATCAGTTGGACTCACTCCAAACAACCTTTTAAAAGCCCTCCTAAATGACTGTGCACTATTGTACCCAACCATCTCAGAAATCCCTGTAATTGTTAATTCATGATTTTTCAAAAGAATGTTTGCATTATTAAGTCTAGTTTTTTCTAGATAATCTGTAAAATTAATATCTGTTTGTTCTTTGAAAAGATGTGAAAAATAACCCTCGCTTAAATTAAATTCTGAAGATACTTTATAAAGACATAAATTTTTATCCATATAATTTGATTCAATATACCTTTTAATTTTATTCATTAGATTTAAATTAGAATTACCTTTCTGTACTAGTATTAAATCGCATAAACTGTAATAAGCATTCGCCACCAACTTAAAATTAACATCATAAGAATTTTTTGAATTTACTTCTCTTAAAATATTATTAATATCCTTTATATCTTCAATACTTTTACTATCTTCATTATCTTTAAAATCAGGCAACATTTTTCTAATAGTACTTTTTAACTCCTTTACAACATCATAACTTTTACAAGAATTTAAGTTCCTAGTCTCAAAGTTTTCATAATAAATAAAATCTAAAAGCTTATTAACTTGACCTTTATCTCCTATTTTTGTATGATTTAATAACTTTTGCTCAACATCTAGTGGATAATAGTAATTTTCAGTTTCTATCTCAAGATTGTGAGACCAAACTATTGAATATTTATCATCAAAATTATCTAAAGCATGTACAGCTTGTTCAAATGAATGCCAAAGCTCCAAAGGATTTGAATAAGGTTCTCCTCCAGAAGCATCAACTTTTAAATTAATATTATCTAAAAGCTCTTTTTTAACATTTGCTACATTATCTTCTATTTCCTTATAAAAAGCCTCTGTATCTTTTATATCAGAATTCAATATAATAGCAATTGTTTGTTGGTCTATATCATGAAAAAATACATTTCCTGTGAAATGTTTTGTTAATACCCCTCTAATAATTGCTTTAGAAATATTTAATTCCTTTATAATTTCATTGTTTAAATTTATTACAGTTGACTCATTGTTAAATAATTTAAGTAATATTACAATACTTTTGCCTTTTGAAATATCAATTCCTACATAAGCAGAAATTGCTAAGAATTCTGCCTCATTATATATTTGCCCACGTATAAGCTTCTCAAGAAAAGCTGAATGAATTAATGACTTCTGATTATCTATATCCTTTTGAAGTTCATTGTTTGTTAGGATCAAATTAGAAACACTCCCATTTATTGAAGAGAATGTATTCTTATTAACAACCGATTCATCTCCGTTAAATTGTTTTAACTGCTTAACAATATCAAAAACTGGTTTACTGTTACGATAAGCAAGAATACTTGCAACTAAAATCCCTACTAAAAGAGTTATTAAAAACAATTTAACTGTAATAAACGTAAACCCGTTTAAATTAGCAAATACCAAATCAGCTGGCAATACAATAACATATTTCCAACCCCTTTCTTTAGATGTTATATATGTAACCATCATTTTCTTGCCATCAATATTTTTGGAGAAAAATCCTTCCTTTTTTGTTAACTCTTTTGAGTTAATTCGATTACTTAGGTTCATATTTTCAGGTAAACTGGTTATTAGTTCTCCCTTCTTATTTTCAACGTAAACAAATCCTCCTTTTGATATGTCAATATATGAAATTAGTTCTTTTATTTTTTCATTTTCAAAAGATATTGTTATTGCACCCATTGGTTTTTCATTATATCCAAAAGGAACTGATTGAACGAAATTTGTATTATTAGAACCTAAACCCTTTACGTCATATGATTTTAGTGAAACATACTCTGGAGCAAAATGATTACTCATTAACATATTAACCCATGTTTTATACTCTGAAGCTTTGAATTTTAAAACCATATTATAATAAATATCTGCCTTATACAGAGTATCCTGAGTTATAATATAATTGCTATTCTTTAAATAAATATAATAACCAGATAAGTAATCCATATTGCTAGTATACTTGTTGAGTTCCTCAATTACATTTTTAATTTTCAAGTAATCACTATCTAAAAGTGGTTCCTTAAGTTCAAATAGGCTAACTAATTTATCATTGGTCGCTAGTTGAACAGATAAATGATCTATTTGCTGTAATTGTTTTTCGACTATATTTTTTGATTGATTAAGCATAGATATATTTGATTCTTTGATATCTTCCTTAACAATATTTGCAGCTATTCTATAAACACCAAACCCCATTACCAATGGAACTGCTAATATAAAAATATATGGCACAATGAATTTTAGAAAAAGTTTATTATCAAAGTTTTTATATATTTTAAACAAAAATACCCCCCCAAATGTATATTAACCCTTTACAAACCTCGAAAGTGGCTCAATATTATTTTCTATTATTCCTTCAACAACTAGCTCCGCCATCTTTTTTGCTCCCTTTTCACAAAAATGAGTATTATCCTTTTTTCCTTCCGGATAATTTAACGACTCTGAAGCATCAACCCATAAGAATATTTCCTTAGCTTTTTCTTTACCAATAGTTTCAAAATAGTTTTTACTCTTTTCTTGCATATCTATAAGTGGAAGATTAAATTGTCTTGCAACTTCTCTCATTGCTATGGAATAATCACCATGAGTATCTGGCATAGTTCCATTCTTATTAAATACTCTTCTCTGTATTGAAGTTAAAAGTACCGGATTTGCTCCTGAACTTTTTGCTACTTCTATATATTTTGAAATGTAATATTTATATGTAGTAAATGGATCTGTGTGTCTTTCTATATCATCTTTTTCATCGTTATGACCAAATTGAATAAACATGAAATCGCCATTGCAAATAGTATCAGATATTTGTTTCAAACGCCCTTCATCTATAAAACTTTTTGAACTCCTACCATTGACTGCATGATTTTTAAATTCTACTTCCTCATTAAAAAACAGATGTATCATTTCACCCCAACCCGTTTCTGGACGTTTCTCAATAATCTTTGCTGCTGCTGTTGAATCTCCTACAATAAATACCTTTATCTTTTTACTCATTTTACACATCTACTCCTTTTCAAATATAATACATCTAAGTTATATTATAGACTTATAATTCATAATTACTATATTATAAGGCTATATTGTCAAATCTTGTTTTAATTAAATATACTCTTCTCAACCAATAACTATAATAAAAAGTTATTGATACTCCTAGGGTTAATTTCATAATTCATTAATATTGTATCATATGTAAACGAATGTATCATTAATAATTTTAATATAAAATCCATTAATTTCTATGGAATTGTATGGTATATTGAGAACTGCTCCTTTACAAAAAATTCACTAAATAATATAATTCAATTAAAGTTGGAAACGTTAACAACTGAATTTCTTTTTATAGATTTAAAGGGGGGAACATTATTAATGAAAAAATCAATTTTTAGAAACTTAAGTTTAGCTTTATCACTCACTATGATAGGTGGTGGTTTAGTAGGATGTGGCTCTAAAGCTGACACAGCAGCTACTCCTACAAGTGCAGCAAAAGACGTAGCAGTAGTAAAACCAACAACAATTAAAATGACTACCGATACTTTCCTAAAACCAGAAGATGGAATGGCTGATTTTGTTGCAGGATTCAAAAAGCAAACAGGAATTGATCTTAAAATTACACAACCGGTTCATAATCAATATTATGATAAACTCAGCCTTCAATTCGCATCAGGTGATGTACCTGATGTAGTAGAAATAGCCAGCACTTACCTATCTTCTTTTGGAAGTAATGGAGCACTTTGGGATATGACTGATTCAATCTCAAAATCTAAAACTCTACAGACTATTGATCCAAAATATGCGAATTCCATTAAAGTAAACAATAAATCGTTTGCCTACCCAATTCAAACTGGTGGTGGTTGTATTACTTACTTAAGAAAGGATTGGCTAGATAAACTTAATTTAAAAGTTCCAACTACTTATGATGAATTCACTGCCGTTTTAAAAGCATTTAAAGATATGCCAGATGCTAACGGCAAGAAAACTATTATTCCATACAGTGCTGCTGGAGTAATAAACACAGAAGTTCCTTATTCTATATATTTGAGAGAATTCTATCAAGATGCAATACCTAACTTTACTAAAGTTAACGGTAAATGGGTAGATGGTATGTCACAACCTAATATGAAAGCTGCTCTTCAAAGGATGACTAAAGCTTATGCTGATGGATTAATTGACAAAGAAATAGTTACAAATAAAACTTCAAGTGTCCGTGATAAATTCTATGCTGGTAAAGTTGGAGCATTCACTTATTGGGCAGGAGATTGGAACAGAGTTATGGAACAAAAATTACAAAACGCTGTAAAAACCGGAACAATGATTGCAATACCTGCAATTAAAGAAACTAAGTATATTGAAAGAGCTCCTGTAGGCCTTGGAATAACTAGTAAAGCAAAAAATCCTACTGGAATATTCAAATATCTTATTGAGTTTATGCATGATGGTGGCGAAGGTGAGACGTTGTTTACAAATGGAATTAAAGATTTAAACTACAAAGTAACAAATGGAGTTACTAAAAAATTACCTAGCAAACTTGACCCTAAAATAGATTTTCCAAAAATATATGAAGCACCAGAATTCTCTTTAACAAAATTTAAAAACCCAATTGTTCTTGATAAAAGAGTAACTAGTTCACTTGCAACATTTACTAAAGACTCGGCTCTAGAACCATTACTACCTGCATCAGATGTTCTTACCAAAGCAGTTCCAGACCTATTAACACTCAAAAATGAAATCATTTCTAAGGTCATGGTTGGTACATTGACAGTTGATGCTGGATTAGCTAAATACAATAAAGATTCAAAAGCATTAGTTGATAGCGTTTTAGCTGATCTTAACAAATAATAAATTATTATATAATTGGAAGTAATTTAACTTTTACTTCCAATTACATTTTATAAGGTATACAAGCTCTAAATTCCAATAAAACATAAAGGAGGACAAATTAATTGCAACTTAAAATAAGGAAACCCCAAAAAACATCAGATACTAGTCTTATGAAAAAATCAAATACCAGTGTGTTAAAAAAAATGTTAAGATATAAGTATTTTTATCTAATGGCTCTTCCAGTAGTAGTAATCACATTTATATTTTACTATATGCCTATGTATGGTATAAAATTTGCATTCACAAAATATGGTCCATTTGCCCCTGCAAAATTTATAGGTTTAGACAATTTTACGACTTTGTTTAAAACGCCTCAATTTTTGAGTGCCTTTAGAAACACTATCAGCCTTAGTTTGCTTAACCTTTTTATCGGCATGATAGTAACAATTGTTTTTGCTTTGTTACTAAATGAGGTAAAAAACAAATTTGCTAAAAGTTTTGTTCAAACATTGTTATATCTTCCACATTTCCTTTCCTGGGTAGTTGTAGCTTCCATATTCACTATAATTTTATCACCTCAGGATGGATTTATAAATCAACTACTTGTACAAACAGGTCATAAACCTTTTTATTTTTTAGTGTCTGAAAAATGGTGGACCCCTATATTCGTCTTTATCGCAAGGTGGAAGGATACTGGTTGGGGAACTATAATTTATTTAGCCGCACTATCTGGTATAAGCCCAGAATTATATGAAGCAGCATCTATAGATGGCGCTAGTAGACTTAAACAATGTTTTCATGTTACCATTCCAGGAATTATGAATACAATACTTGTAATATTTATACTAGATCTTGCAAAAGTATTAAACTTATTTGATTCAGTATTTAATCTTATGAATCCTTTGGTTTATAGTGTTTCAGATACTATTCAAACCTATACATTTAGGGTTATGTCTCAACAAGCAGACTATGGTTACACTACAGCCGTAGGATTATTTAAGTCTGTAGTAGCTTTAGTGTTAGTTCTTGCAGCTAACAAACTAAGTAAAAAAATTAAGGGTTCAAGTATTTTATAACGAAAGGAGATAGTTATTAATGAATGATAAATTTAGCTTCAAAAAAGGATACCGTGGAAGAGCTTTTTTCAAAATATTCAACGCATTCTTTCTACTTGCGACTGTAGTTGCAATACTTGTTCCTATTTTGAAAGTAGTATCAGATTCTTTAGATACCACCGGTTCATATGGTTTGAGACTTATTCCATTACATCCAACACTTGCAGCTTATAAAGCTGTTGTTACACAAACAACCTTATATACTCCTTTTCTTATTTCTGTTTATATAACTATATTGGGTACACTTATTGGTTTATTCCTAACAACACTAGGAGCATATATATTAATTCAGGATGATATGCCTGGAAGAAAACTATTTGCATCACTCCTATTTTTTACAATGTTATTTAATGGTGGACTAGTACCTACATATTTAAATATGAAGAGTCTTGGATTAATGAATAGTTTATGGTCAATTATTCTTCCATTAAGTTTAAATGTTTACAATTTGATACTTATGAAGAGTTTCTTTGAGGGAATACCTAAGGCCTTAATGGAATCAGCTGAGATAGATGGTTGTAGTCCTATGGGTATATTCGTAAAAATAGTGTTGCCTTTATCAAAGCCAGCACTCGCTGCCATAGGATTATTTTTCGCTGTTTCCTTTTGGAATGAATATTTTAACTTTATGTTGTACATTTCAGATCCGAATAAACTTAACTTTCAGATTAAAATAAGGGAAATGATAATAGAGAGTACAACCACTCAATCAACTTCATCAAATGGTATATATAGTAAAACACTTCAAAATGCAGCTATAATTGTTACAATATTACCATTTGCTGTTATATATCCTTTCTGTCAAAAATACTTTGTACAAGGTATAACCCTTGGCGCAGTTAAAGGATAATTTAATCCCTAGAGTAAAGGAGGTTTTTATGAATACTTCACCATATTCAACAATATTCAATGTTACAGAATTTGGAGCAATTCCAGACGGTATTACCTCTTGCAGCCATGCTTTCGCTCTAGCTATAACATCATGTAGCAAGGCTGGCGGGGGTACAGTCTACGTACCTGCTGGCACTTTTCTTACAGGTTCTATTATGCTTAAAAGCAATATTAATTTAAATTTAGATTCAGGCGCTATTTTAATATTCACGAATGATATATCTCAGTATCCTATTGTAGATTCAAGGTGGGAAGGAGCCGCGCAGTCTGTATATTCCTCATGTGTATACGCGCAAAACCAAGAAAACATTGCTATTACCGGTCGTGGAAAACTAGATGGACAAGGTGCCTTTTGGTGGAAAATATTTAAAAATAAAACAAACATATATCCAAGGCCTAAATTGATAAGTTTTCATAATTGTAATAATGTGCTTATTGAAGGAGTTACTTTAATAAACTCACCAAGCTGGACAATAAATCCTATTTGCTGTGATAATGTAACCATAGATAAGATTACAATTAAAAATCCGAATGACTCACCTAACACTGATGGAATAAACCCTGAATCTTGCAAAAATGTGCACATTTCAAATTGCCACATTGATGTTGGTGATGATTGCATAACTATAAAATCCGGAACAGAAGCTACTCCCCTTAGAGTTCCATGTGAAAATATTACTATCACAAATTGTACCATGGTACATGGTCACGGTGGGGTAGTCATCGGAAGTGAGATGAGTGGTGATGTTCGATGTGTAACCATAAGCAATTGTGTATTTGAAGGAACTGACAGAGGTATTAGAATGAAATCTCGTCGTGGTCGTGGTGGTGTTATTGAAGATATACGAATTAATAACATAATAATGAAAGATGTGTTATGCCCTTTTATAGCAAACCTATACTACTACTGTGGACCTAATGGAAAAGATAAATATGTTTGGGATAAAGCTCCTTATCCAATAACAGTAGAAACTCCAGCCTTTAGAAGAATTCACTTTTCTAATATAACTGCTAGAGAAGTAAGGGCTGCCGCTGGTTTTTTGTATGGCCTTCCTGAAATGTATGTCGAAGATGTATCCTTTAATAATATTTCAATATCTATGGCAGAAGACGCAGAGCCTGGCATGCCAGATATGATGGCAAATCTTGATCCAATGAAGCAAAGAGGTTTCTTTTGTTCAAACGTTAAAGACATTTTCTTTAACAATGTTACTATAAGTAATAATGAAGGACCAGCTTTTTATGTAGAAAATAGTATTAATGTTGAATTTTCAAGATGTAAAACAAAAGATTCAAAAGGCAATGATCCTATGGTAAAACTTAATAACGTTATATAAAAAATAAAATCGAGGGGTGTTACAAATGGAAAATTGGGCCGCTAGGATGACTGATTCCGTTATGATTCGAACTCCAGAGTTTAATGGTAAATGGGAATATGATAATGGTGTTATTTTTAAAGGTATCGAGTTATTATGGAAAATAACTAAGGACAAAAAATACTTTGATTTTATTAAAAAAAATATGGACTTTTTTATTGATGAAACTGGTGATATTAGAAAATATAGTGTTACTGAATATAATATAGATCACGTAAACAATGGAAAACTTTTATTTCTTCTTTATAATGAAACAGGACTTGAGAAATATAAAAAAGCTGCTTTTCTATTAAGAGAACAATTAAGAAATCACCCAAGAACTAGTGAAGGAGCATTCTGGCATAAGCAAATCTATCCTTATCAAATCTGGTTAGATGGCCTTTACATGGGTTCACCATTTTATGCTGAGTTTATAAAAGAATTTGGTGAAATTTCTGAATTTGATGATGTTACAAAACAATTTTTAATATGTGAACGTCATGCAAAAGATCCCGCAACTGGATTGTTATATCATGCATGGGATGAAAAGAAAGTTCAGCCCTGGTGTAACAAAGAAACAGGGCTCTCTAAAAACTTTTGGGGCCGTTCAATGGGTTGGTATGTTATGGCTATAGTCGATGTATTAGACTACCTACCAGAAAACCATAAGGATAGAGCTAGAATAATCGAAATTTTAAATGAAGTACTAGAAGCTCTTCTTAAAGTTCGCGATGAAAAAACAGGACTTTGGTACCAAGTTTTAGATAAAGGAACCCTAAAAGGTAACTATATAGAGGCCTCTGCATCATGCATGATATTATACGCTATTGCAAAAGGCTCAAATAAAGGTTATATACCAAAAAAATGGGTTAATATTGCGAAAACAACATATAAAAGCATTGTTGATGAATTTATTATGGTTACAAAAGATGGCCTAGTGAATTTAAACAAAACTTGCGCTGTAGCTGGACTTGGTGGCGCAAGTAAAAGAGACGGTACATATGAGTACTATATAAGTGAACCAATTGTTACAAATGATGCAAAAGGCATTGGAGCCTTTATCCTTGCTGCGGCAGAGATGGAAATCCTAAATTAGAAAAGCATTATAAAATTATTAATAAATAAAACAGTAAAGCTAGCAATTTATTTTGCTAGCTTTTATAAAATTCATAATTAAAATCAGGACCAAATATATTATCTATATTATAATCTTTAACTTCCTCGTCACTTAATACTTTTGCCCATATAGCTCTATTATCTAGTTTCCCCCCAGGACCTGAACTGTTATACTCCGCGTAACTAGCTGTTCGCTCAGTGACCCTGCGATCCCAATTATGCCACCCTTCGCCTATAATATGTTCTCCCATAAAACAATTTATAAAAATAGTTTTAGCATAATCCCTCCAAGGCCTTCCTAAATAAACGGAATTAGGTGCAGCATCACTTAGTAACTTGCAATTTATAAATATATATCCAAACCTTTCTCCTTCAATTGTAGATGCTGCAGTTATATATCCATTTACCTCGCGCTTCCTATTATTTGAGAATATTACGCATCCATTAAACACAGCTGTGGCAGATCCAAAAATAAAATCTATGTCACCTCTAATATAACAATCTTCATAATACTGGCGTACAGGCCTTCTTGGTGCTCGATCTTTAGGCCCACCAAACCAATTACCTTTCTTGGGTTTTGGTGGTAAAGGTCCTGTAAAAATAGTGTCCTGACATCCAACAAAACTACAGTTTTTAAACTTAGCTTTGTCACCATCCACATAAATAGCAACTGCCTGACCATATATATCTCCGCTACCAGATGAATTTTCAAAAGTTATATTTTGAGCGCAAAAATTATCTCCCCCTACGAAAGTAGAAAATGAGTTAAAAGTACCCATCTTTTCTCCGCTTAGAGACTCCTTATATGCATAATCATCATAGGTTAATATTGTATTAGCTTTACTTTCACCTAAAAGAACTACATTATCTACATTAATATATATCTTTTCTTTATATATTCCATTTTTAATATTTATAACAATTTTTTCTTTGTTTGTACTAGGTATAGAATTTATTGCATCCTGAACCGTCTTAAAATCTCCACTTTCATCCTTTGATACTATCATATGTCAAACCCCTCTCGCCACTTATTAACAAAATCATATGTTTTCTCTCCGTTCCACATATGAGGACCATCAAATATATGATGATAGATATTGTTTTTTTTATTAAATATATTATATGCCTTTCTTGTTATATCCACCTGCTGTATAGCATTAACAATCCCTCGCTCGCCATTAAGTTTATCCTTAGTACCACTTTCAATTAAAAGTGGATTCGGTGCAATTAAAGCTGCTAAATCACCAAGTTCGATATACTCCCAAAGCCTTGGTACAAAATTACATCCACATAAATGAGTATTTAATATAGAATCTTTAAATCCATAAAAATAACCACTAACAACGCTACAAGTTATTCTCTCGTCTATTGCTGATAACCATAATGCTTGCAGTCCTCCTCCTGAAAATCCACAACATGCTATCTTTGAGCTATCGCAATAACTAAGAGTTTCGATGTAATCTATAAGCCTCATAAGGTCCCAGGTCATCATACCGACCAAAGTTTGCCCTATGCTAATAGCAACATTATTTATATCATTACAAGAAGTACTCATAATTGCTTTTATATCAGTGCCTTGATGCTTATCTTCTCTTCTTTCACCTGATCCTCTTGCATCACTACAAAATACCACATACCCTTGTCTCACGAATTTCAAACCATAGTCACCGTTATATTTATCTATGCTTTCTTTAATACCTGGAGTATCAATTTTTCCAACAATTGAATCCTTACCGCCTCCTCCATGTCCATGAGGTGCAATAACACACTCTCTCTTTTCATTTAGCTTAATTCCATCAGGAATCAATATATAAAGAGGCATCCAAACTCCTGGCTCTGTTTGAATAATAGCTTTATCTCGCCTGTAACCTTCAAATTTTTTTGACTCTACTATTTGTGGTCTAAGTTCACATGACATCATACTATTCATTCCCAATATTTCTTTAAGTTTTGTTTTTAACTCAGTTTTCCATAATCCATATTCCAAAATATTCTCTGCTATAAAGCCTAATTTTTTAGATTTCTGAGAATAAAATTCTTTTAAATGATTGCTGATTGTAAAATATTTCTCTTCTTTTAGCATAAATTACCCTACTTTCTTTTAATATTTATCCCTGTAATTGTTTTAAATTATAAAATTCTCCCTTTAAATTTATTAATTCGGCGTAAGTCCCACATTCCACACATCTTCCATTATTCATAACAACTATTCGGTCAGCATCTCTTATGGTAGAAAGTCTATGTGCTACTATAAACGTTGTACGATCTTTAACTAGATTTTTCATGGCCTTTTGCACATGAAGTTCTGAAATATTGTCTAGTGCTGAAGTAGCTTCATCCAAAACAATTATTTGTGGATTACGAATTAAAGCCCTTGCTATAGCAATACGTTGTCTTTGACCCCCGGATAACATCCCTCCGTGTTCCCCTATAGAAGTATTTAATCCTTTAGGTAAGTTAGCAATTACCTCTGTTAAATTTGCAGATTCTATTACTTTTGCAATCTCATCCTCACGTATATTGGTAAGTCCATAAGTAATATTGCTTCTAATAGTACCTGAAAATAAAATTGTATTCTGAGGCACTACAGCTATATTGCTTCTGTAACTACGTAAATCTATTTCTGCCATATCCATACCATCAATTAATAACTTTCCTTTTGAAGCTTTATTAAACCCGATAATCAAATTTAATATTGTGGTTTTACCTGCCCCTGATTCACCTACAAAAGCTATGCATTCTCCAGCCTTTACCTTAAGATTAAAGTCCTTTAATACTGGCTTTTCTAAAGTTTCATAATTAAATTCTACATCTTTAAAATCAAAATCACCTTTAACATTTATGAGCTTCTTTTTTCCTTTATTATCTTCAATGTCTTCGGATAATAAAATTTCTCCAACTGACTCTATTGATTCAAATCCTTTCACTATATCTGGGTATACATTAATTAAGCTAGAAACCTGATTTAATATAGATGAAAAATAACTTTGATATAACACAACATCTCCAACCGTAATTTTACCTCTATACGCTAGGTAACCTGTAAATGCAAGACAGCCAACTTGAAAAACTTGAAATATTGCCCAACCTGATGCTCCTAAAAATGCTGTTATAATATCCAAATTATATCCGCTATGTCTCACTTTTTCTAATTGTTTATCCATTCTAGTGATTTCTACATTCTCAAGTCCGTGCGCCCTTGTAATAGGAACAAGTTCCACCATTTCTGCCACATTTGCAGACATTTCTTCTATTTCTTTACGGAAATCCCTATTAGTTTTTCTTATATTCTTTCTAAAGTGTTTTATAATAAAAAAAGAAACTGGCATAGACAACATAAAAAATATTGCCACGGTAAAACTCTTTGTTAATGTAATAGTAAGAGCTACAACAATATTAAGAATTGTTGGTACAAATCCATTGAAAATCTGCCTTGACAGTACCGTAATTGCCTCTACATCTCTTAATACCTTAGATTGAATCTTTCCTGATTTTAATTGTTTATGATAGGAAATTGATAAAATTTGCAATTTCCTTACTAACTTACTCCTAAGTTCCGCTTCTACACATCTTAATGCTTGGCTGAAATATTTTGTATATAATATATTACTTGGAACATTTTGAATAATTAATAAAGATGCTATTATTAAATTAATCCATAAGCCTTTTAAATTATGCCTTGCTGGACTACTGACAATATCAATAACATTTGCTGTTATAATTGGCATTACCCAAGTTGGTAAATGCTTAATAATAAAAAATAAAAAAGATAAAAGTAATTTTGAAATATTATCTTTATATAAATATGCTAATGTTTTTACGGGTTTATTTTTATATATATTTTGTTCTTTGAGCAGTGTCTCAAATTCTAAATCATGTCCATTAATATAATCCATTTATGCACCTTCCTACCACTTCTTTTATTCTGTCGTAACCGTTACCATTCAACCTAAATTATACCACTATTAAACATTTACGACAATATATACATCATTTTTTATCAATTAAATGAAGATTTTATGGTAATATTACCCTCTATTATGTTAATATGTAGAAAGCACCAAAATCTATTTGTCTTTTTTATAACTTCTACCTATTTGCATTTCACTCCTTTTGTGTTACATTTTAATTGACTATAAAACAATTTAATTATTATAATAATTTACATAAATGCATTTTATAAATGCAGTTGGAGGAAAAAAAATGGCTAAATCAAAAAGAGAATTTGGTGAAGGACCTTTCTATACAATAACTAATTATATATTTTGGTTCCTCATAGGTAATTTTTACTTTCTACTTCTTAATATTCCATTAGTTATTATGTTCATTATACTTTTTTCTGTTGGAACAAATAAAATTCCACAAGGTTTTACTTCTATCCTTATTGTATGTTGTATTCCTATAGCACCTGCAGCAACAGCTTTATTTAGTGTGATGGGCAAACTTATACGTGAGAAAGATGTAAATATTACAAAGGATTTTTTTAAAGCTTATAAAACCAACTTTATTCAATCTTTATTTTTCGGTGCCTTAGAAATAATGCTACTATGCATACTCTCTATTGATATTAAATATTTTATTGCAAGTGCTTACCCAAAACCATTAACAGTTTCTATTTTTGTAATAATAGTTTTTGTTTTTTCAATAAATCTGTATGTATTCCCAATAATCTCAAGATTTTATTTAGGCTGGAAAGATATTCTTAAAACAGCTGCATACTATACAATTAGAAAATTCAATGTTACACTTTTATGTCTTTCAAGTTTTTTAATTGTAGGCTTTGTATTTTTTAAAATCTCTACCTTTATATTACTATTCATATCAAGCATTGTTTGTTATTTAATAATGTATTATCAAAAAAATGTATTATTAGAAATTGAAAATAAGCTAAAACTAAATACTGATAAACCTAAACTATAAAATCTCTAATTTAAAGGGGCAGTTCATTACTATTTAGTAATAAACTGCCCCTTAAATTTCGTATTTTTTTATTATACTCTATTGTAAAGTTGTTCAATAAACTTAATACTTCCATCCATATCCACTTCTTTAATATCTTCAAGCAAAATATTTATAAATGGTTTTCTCTCCTTAATCAGTTTCAGTATCAATTCATAATTTAAATTTCCCATGCCCGCAGCTACAATATTGATTTTATCATTACAAACTACAAAATCCTTTGCATGCAAAACTACCATTCTATCACCAAATAAATTAAAGGCATCTTTAATAAGATCATTTTGATCCTTAAAGTTTAATATTGATATATAATTAGTTGGATCGTATATAACTTGTAAATTGTTTGACGGAATCAAATCTAGGACTCTTCTCATTCTTTGAGGAGTAGATACAACCTCGTTTTTCCCTCCCTCAATTCCAACTATAACTCCAAATTTTTCAGCTTCACATGTGAGCTCTTTTAAACTTTCAATTAAAGTTTCAAAAGCTGATTCTGACTCGTTATCATAATCACTTAAGCCATCAACCTTTAAAGTTCCAGTTTCTGTTCCAACTATACTACATCCAAAATCTCTAGCAAATCTTATATGTTCCTTAAACCTATCTATCTCTGCTCTTCTCTTTTGGATATCCGGATGTATACCATTTATATAACAACCTAAAACAGCAATCTGAACATTTTCTTTTTTAAAACTATCCCTAATATAATTCCCAAGGCCTGGACTTAACTTGCCAAAACTACAATCTATTCCATATATCGCTTTACTTAAAGCCAATTGAACATATGAATATCCCTGCTTTGATACTTTCGCTGCAAGCTGCGCAACTGGTAATTTCCCAAAATCATGAGCTCTTCCACCTATTATCAAAATTTTTCGCCTCCATTTTTTAATCGCATTCCTTAAATTTTAATCCTATTCATTTATTATACTGCTAATTTAATTAAGTTTGCTTCTTATATATATTTGTTTGTGATAAAATGAATATAAGAAATACATCTTTACAAATAATTTAAATAAATATAGAAATTAAAAACCCTAAGGAGGAATTTACATTGAACAAAATTGAACAACTAACAGTAGATACTATAAGAGTATTATCAGCTGAGGCAATACAAAAAGCAAATTCAGGACATCCAGGTCTTCCACTTGGAGTTGCACCAATGGCATATACATTATGGGCAAACCACATGAAACATAACCCTAACAATTCAAAATGGCAGGATAGAGATAGATTTGTACTCTCTGCAGGTCATGGATCGATGCTTGAATACTCACTTCTTAATCTTTTTGGGTATGGTCTAACTATTGAAGATTTAAAGAACTTTAGGCAATTTGGAAGTTTAACTCCTGGCCATCCTGAATATGGTCATACAAACGGCGTTGAAATTACTACGGGTCCACTTGGACAAGGGATTGCTAATGCAGTTGGTATGGCAATAGCTGAAAGTCATCTTGCAGCAAAATTTAATACAAAAAAACATGCTATTGTAGATCATTATACATATGCTATATGTGGTGATGGAGATAATATGGAAGGGATATCTTCCGAAGCAGCATCCCTTGCAGGTACTCTAGGGTTATCTAAACTTATTTTAATGTATGACTCAAATAGCATATCTATAGAAGGCTCTACAGATATTGCCTTCACAGAAGATGTAGGCAAAAGGTTTGAAGCTTATGGATGGCAGGTAATATACGTGGAAGATGGCAATGATATGGATGCAATAGGCAAAGCCATTGAAACTGCAAAGCTTGAATTAAATAAACCTACCTTTATTAAAATTAAAACTATTATCGGATTTGGCTGTGCTAAAAAACAAGGCTTATCATCTGCACATGGCGAACCACTTGGTGAAGATAATATAACTGAAATGAAAAAATGTATGGGCTGGAATCTTGCTCCATTTACCGTTCCAGATGAAGTAACTAAGCATATGGAAATCATAAAATCAAAACTAAGCGAAAAAGAAGAAACTTGGAACACACTTTATGCTGAGTATAGCAAAGAAAATCCTAAACTCGCTAAAGAATATGAATCATGGCAGAGTGGTGATCTTTCTGTTGATTTACTAAAAGTTGAAGAATTATGGAAATTTGAAGGCAAGGCAGCAACAAGAAATTCTTCTGGTGCTATAATAAATATATTAGCAAAATATGTACCAAACTTTATAGGAGGTTCTGCTGACCTTGCTCCTTCTAATAAAACATATATGAAGGGTTTGGGTGATTTCTCTGTCGACGATAGAACTGGTTCTAACCTTCATTTTGGAGTACGTGAGCATGCCATGGCAGCCATTGCAAATGGTATATATGTTCATGGAGGACTTAAACCTTTTGTTTCAACCTTCTTTGTATTTAGTGATTATATGAAAGGTGCAATGAGACTTTCTGCACTCATGGGTCTACCTGTAACTTATGTGTTAACTCATGATAGTATAGCTGTTGGTGAAGACGGTCCAACTCATGAACCAATAGAGCATCTTGCAGCTTTAAGGGCTCTACCAAACTTTAATGTGTTTAGACCAGCTGATTCAAGAGAAACAGCTGTTGGTTGGTATTCCGCAATAACTTCAAAAATAACCCCTACCGCATTAATACTAACAAGACAGAATCTTCCTTTATATGCTGAAACATCAATAGAGGCTTTAAAGGGTGCATATGTATTAAAAACTTATGAAACACCTGGTCAAAAACCTGATATCATTTTAATGGCTTCTGGATCTGAAGTAGAATTTATTTATGAAGGTGCTAAATTATTAAATGATAAAGGTATTAAAGCAAGAGTTATAAGTATGCCATGTTTAGATTTATTTGAAGCTCAATCAAAAGAGTATAAAGAATCTATATTACCGTCATCTGTTAGAACAAGGCTCGCTGTAGAAGCTGCTGCTTCATTCGGTTGGCACAAATATGTTGGACTTGACGGAGACGTAATTTCCATCGATAGATTTGGAGCTTCAGGTAAAGCTGAAATTTTATATAAAGAGTTTGGATTCACAACAGAGAATGTTGTAAGTAAAGCACTTAAACTACTAGGCAAATAATTTCATTAAAATATAATCTATTAAACAAAGACCATCTACTCAATATTGAATAGATGGTCTTTTTTTATCATTTAAATTTTTTCGTATTATTTAGTTTTCCAATTTTCAAGTAAATATTTTTCTGCCTCTAAAGACCAAAGTCCCTTATTATTTTTTGCAATTTCTGCCAATTTTTTAAAACGTGGATCTTTTTTACCTTTTTCTTCAAATTCATCTATTGCTGTAATATCCATAAATATATTTGTATATATTAATTTTTTACCAGCTGGTACTTCTGTTAGTCTAATAGTAGCATCTGCTGCACTATCAAGTCCTCCGATATGAGTAACCATAACTGCTGGATTTATAATATTCTTTTCTGTCATTCTTAATGATTCAATCATGTCGTTTGTATTTCCACCAGTAGTTCCAATAGTATGAGTTGATTGATAATGAACATTATAAAAATTAAACATCGCTGAGAATTTAGTATCTGTAGGACCTGCAAAGAAGTTTAAGCAACCATCTCTACCTAATATCTTATCTCCTTGCTCTACCACTGGTTTAACTGGAGAATATACAAATACATCATCAAAACCTGTTCCACCTGTTAAGCCTCTTAAATAAGCCGGAACATCTTCTATATCCTTTGTATTAACAAATATTAATTCTATTCCAACTTTTTTTGCATCTTCCTTTGTGAATATTGCACTTGCTCTATCTAATCTACCTTGTTCTATATCTGTTACTACAATTAGAGATGGCTTTCTATCACAGTTCATAGCATAATCAATTGCGCCTAGGCCCATTGGACCAGCAGCTGCTAGCATTGCAAGTTTACCACCCTCAACTATTCCCATCTTATGTTCATAACTGCCCATTACAGTATGGAAACTTGCATGAAAACCTCCGATAATACAAGACATTGGTTCAGCCAGTGATGCTTCATAATATGCTTTGCCATCATAATTTAATAAGCAACCTAGTTCCATTACTTCTTGTGGCATTATTACATAAGTCGCATCTCCTCCACAATATCTATAAGAATATCCTGGTGAATCCATACTTCCTTTATAATTAAGCGCTGGTTGCATAGAAAATTTATTGCCTGGCTTAAAGTCATTTTTCCATTTAGAACCTACCTGTACTATATCTCCTGCCATTTCATGTCCTACAATTACTGGATTTACTGCTACATCGCTTGGTACTCTCTTATGATCACTTCCGAGTATTGCCGCTTTATAAGTAGACATACATATGCTGTCTGACACTACTTTTACTAGTATTTCGTCTTCTTTTATTTCAGGAAGTTCAAATTCTTCCATTCTTAAATCTTTTTTTCCGTATAATCTTACTGCTCTTGTTTTCATATATATTACCACCTTTTTTTATTTATTATAAGTATTCAAATACGACTTGTTTTTCAAGTTCCATAATTGTTTTAATATCACTTGATTTTGTGCCCTCTGTCATTACATTTGCAGCACCTGTGGCCACAGATAATCTTACTGTATCTTCAAAATTAAGACCCTTTTCTAATGAGTATGCTAGGGCTGCAACCATTGAATCTCCTGCTCCTACTGTACTTTTTACATCCACCTTAAGTCCATGTGCATATATTGTGTTCTCCTTAGTTACGAAAATTGCTCCTTCACTTCCTAATGAAACCGCTACAATAATGATACCATATTTCAGCAAACTTTTCGCTATTTCGACGATTTCGACAACGCCTTCTATTTTTTTATTAAACATAGCTTCGAGCTCATCTATATTCGGTTTCACAAGATAAGGTCCTGATAAAATACCAGCCTTAAGCATTTCGCCATCAGCATCTAATATTGTTTTTGCTCCTGTTTCTTTTGCCTTAGTAATCCAATTACCATAAATTTTCTTATCTACGTTACTAGGCACACTTCCTGACAAAATAATAATATCCTCACTATTTAAATTATTAAAGACTTTATCACTTACTTCGTTCAAATCCTTTAGACTTGCATCTGGACCTGCTTCATTTATATCTGTATTAGTATGATTGATCATGTCAACAACTTTTATATTTGTTCTTGTTTCGCCTTTTGTAAAGACAAAGTCATTTAAAATATTTATATCATCGAGATATCCCTTTATAAACTGCCCTGACTGTCCAGACAAAATTCCCATTGCACGACTTTCGCCGCCCAAATTTTTTATAACTTTTGATACATTGATTCCTTTTCCACCAGCATCTAATCTAACAGATGCAACTCTATTAACATTTCCAACAGTGAAATTATTTATTTCAATAGTCTTATCAACTGCTGGATTTATTGTTATAGTTGTAATCATATTTTCACCTCTTATATTTAAAATTTACTCTTCTAATTTTATTGTAAATAAATCATAGATGTGCTGAACATCTTCTGTACTTTTTAACATATTAATAATGTTTTCATCTTCTCCTTCAATTGCGATTGCAATATTGGAAAGTATTTGTAAATGTTCGTCTCCAACTCCAGCAATACCTATTACGAGATATGCTACTTCATCATCAAACTTAACTCCATTTGGAAATTGGAGTACCACCATTCCTGTTTTTTTAATGTTTTTCTTAGCCTCACCAACTCCATGAGGAATTGCTATACCTTTACCAATATATGTGGAGAGATCATCTTCTCTTTGAATCATAGCATCTATGTATTCTTCTTCTACATATCCACCCTCATACAATAATCTACCAGCCATTTTAATTGCTGTATATTTATCTGTACTTTCAAGTCCTAATTTTATATTTTTCTTTTCAAGAATTTTACTTTCATTCTTTACAACATTTTTAGGTTCAATATTAACTTTAGTATTAGTATTAGCAACTGGTTTTAATCTTGCCGAAAGAATCTCAAACGCAGGGTTATTAAGAAAATCTTTAACCGATATATGCTCAGCATCCGGAACTACGCTCCTTGCTCTTGCAGTTAAACTTTCATGAGTAATAACAATTTGAGCATCCCTAGGGATATCTTCAATTGCACAATTTACTACGTCAATATTGTATCCTGCTTTTTTAAATTTAGTCTTTAGTGTGGTTGCTCCCATTGCGCTTGAACCCATACCTGCATCACATGCAAATATTACTTTATTGAAAGTTCTTACTTTTACATTGTTTTTTTCTTTTATCTCATTCACTTTTTGGGATCCTTTTAATTTACTTGATTTTGCTTTTGCATCTTCTAATTCATTTCCAGTTGTTTTTCCATTTGATCTTTTGATTATTACTGATGAGATTAAGAATGAAACCACGGCAGCTACAAAAACACCTGCGAGTACTGAGAAGTATCCACCCTTAGGCGTCATTGCAAGTATTGCAAGTATACTTCCTGGAGACGCTATTCCAGTTAGTCCTGCTCCAAAAATCTGGAAAGTGAATATTCCACTTGCTCCACCACAGACTACTGAGATTAAAAGCAAAGGATTCATCAAAACATAAGGGAAATAAATTTCATGTATTCCACCAAGGAAATGAATAATTATTGCTCCAGGAGCTGATGCCTTAATCTCCCCTTTTGCGAATGCCCAATATGCTAATAATACACCAAGTCCAGGACCTGGATTAGATTCAAGTAGAAAGAATACTGATTTTCCAATTGCTTTAGATTCTTGTAATCCAAGTGGACTAAGTATTCCATGATTTATTGCATTATTTAAGAACAATATTTTTCCTGGTTCTATAAATAAAGATACTAAAGGTAATAATCCAGCGTTAACTATAACTTTTACTCCAGATTCCAGAACTGCATTTAAACCTAATACTACTGGCCCAATACCTGATAAAGCAATCATTGCGAGTATTGCTCCAATAATTCCTGCTGAAAAGTTATTTACTAACATCTCAAATCCTGCAGGTGTTTTTCCTTCAATAAGTTTGTCAAATTTCTTTATGACATACCCACCGAGTGGTCCCATTATCATTGCACCCATAAACATTGGAATATCTGCTCCTGCTATAACTCCCATAGTTGCAATTGCACCAATTACTCCACCTCTTACTCCAGCTACCATCTTACCACCAGTGTATGCTATCAGTAGTGGTAAAAGATAACTTATCATTGGGCCAACTAATTTGGCAAAATGAGCATTAGGCATCCTTCCAGTTGGTATAAATAGAGCTGTTATTATTCCCCAAGCTATAAATGCCCCAATGTTTGGGAGAACCATTCCGCTTAAAAAGCGACCAAAACTTTGTACCCCTTGTTTGATTTTCCCTGTCTTTTCAGTACTTGATATATTATCCATAACTCATACCTCCATTAATTATTTACTTTTTGCGTATAAAATTCTTTTAAAATATCATTTAATTCATCAAATGCGTAATTACTATTTCCAGCCTTTAGATATTTAAGAAAGTCAACTCTTTCAATTAACATTTTACTTACGTACCCTATAACTTCTATTTGTAATGCACTACAGTCTTCTGGTGCAAGCATTATAATTCCAAGCTTAATATTTTCTGTTTTACCTTCACCATTTAAACACTCTAAACCCTTAGCAAGCTTTACCGCCCCAAAATACAATTTTTGTACGATATCCGTCCTACAATGTAGCAATATCATCTCATGTCCGGTTACAATTGTGTTTCCTTTTTCTTCTCTACTTTTCAGCGCTATTCTTACTTTTTCTTCCGTCTCTGAATCTTGCTCTATAGCCTTACTAGCCACAATTATTAAAGCATCAACGCTGCTTATCCCCGAAATTTCTTTAAGAAAAAAATTGTCTAAAATCTGTATTATTGCTTCACTATATATATTTAATGAAATTAATTTTTCTTTAAATTTAATTTTTTTATTTTTCTTATAAGAATGTTTAATATTTGTGTTTTGAAAATCCTTTATTTGATTTGCAATTTTATCTTTGTCTTCCTTAAAAAGCAATGGATTCACTATTACTACTGGTTTAAAACACTTCTCTATATTAACTGTAGATATAATAAAATCTATCTCATTCTCGCGTAGCATGCTTTCTTCAATGTGAATTGTAGATATTGTATCTACAATTTTAATATTGTCATACTCATTTTCTATTCTTATAGCAAGAAGTCTTGAAGTTCCCATACCCGTAGCACAAGCAATTGCAACCCTATAAATAGGTTTAATTAACGTTTCACTATTTTCAATTGCAGCACCTAAATGCATGGCGATGAATGCAATTTCAGCTTCAGGCATTTCTATTCCTATATGTTTTTCAACTACTTTTGCGCATTTAGTACTAGTCCTCATTAAATCAGTATAATTAGTCTTAATTTCTTCTAGAAGTGGATTTCTAATATCAAGTTTCATCTTTAGCCTTGTAATTGCTGTTCCAAGATGATTTACTAATCCATTTAACAAATCCTCATTATTCCCAAGGAATTTTCCTGTTTCAATCTCTGCTGTTTTAATAATTTCCTTCGATAACTTTATAAGTTCAAAACTTCCTATTATCTTATTTCCTGTTTTATATTTTCCCTTGTAATTTTTAGATCCTTTAATGTGCATTGTTATATAACCTATTTCATCCTCTGGTATTTCTACTTCAAAACATCTTGATATATTAACAGACAGATCAGATGCAATTAAATACTCAGAACTTGTCTTAAGTTCTTTTAAGAACTCATGATCTATGGTTATTTTATCGCCTTTTTTTACCCTTTCAATAGCAAGTGCAATATGAACAATTAATCCAACAAACGCGCTATCCACTAACTTATAATTTCTTTCTTTCTCCATATTCTCAATTAAAGCTTCTATTTTCCTTATTGTTTCATTCTCTATTAAATTAAGTAACCTATTTCTAGAGGATGCTTCGATATCTTTTGCCACAACTACTGAATCATCTAAATTTTGCCTTATTAAGTTTAAAAGCTGACTTTCATTTGTATTTTCATAAATTAAGCTAACCATGGCTTTTCTTATATGATTTTCTTTTCCTTCTACATATACACCAAGTCCCTGCTTTCTAATTAAATTCAAACTATGTTTTTTAAACCATTCATCTGTTTTTTCTAAATCATTACTTATAGTTGCTTCTGTAACTTTTAAAGTTCTAGTAAAATTGTATAACTTAACCGGCTCTTGGTTTTGAAGTAGTTCACTAATAATTATATTTTTCCTCTCTAGAGGAGAATATATTGTTTCATCCTTTTCTCCATTTAGTAAATTAACAATAATTTGTTTCTCTAATAAAGAACCAATTACTTTGATACCAACCCCAGTCTTTTTATCGAGTTTTAATCCATTTTGGTTAAGAAACTTTTCAACATCATGTATCTCTCTTAATACTGTCCTACCACTAACATCTAAATCTTTTGCAATTTTAGCAGTAGTAATATAATCATTCTCGTTACATATAATTTGCAGAATATTCTTTATACGTAAATTAATCTTATGACCCTTCATAATATTCCTCCAAAATTATTAAAAGATTGTATCAAGTTGCTTATACCTAAAATTCAAGTTTGCCCTGTAATTTAAATCCTATTAATTAAAGTCTATAAAATAATAATTTCTTGATTACTTTAACTTTATTATATTCTAGTAAACAATTACATACAATTCAAAGATAAATTGAATAGTCAGTAGCTAATGATGACAATATTTAATATATTCTATCTTTAAAATTTAATATTCACGTAATTTAGCCTTTTATGTCATCCACATATACAAACTCATTATATAATATAAAAAAAGTAGGATAAGCTCATGAAATCACCAACTTATCCTACCTTTAATTTTTAGTTTTCCTATTTGTTCTAATTATATAGTCATTACCTTTCCCTTAATCTTCACATAAAGCTCATCATCAGTTAACTGATTAGTAGTAGTTGCAAGCAACATAATATTCCTATCCTCATCAGATAGAACATATTGCTTTTCCCAGTTATAAAAATTAGAACCATCACCAAGTACACGAATATACCTTCTAAGAGTATCTAAACAATATATTGTGAGTTTAACATTTGTGAGACAATCATTTCTGTAGAAATTTATCCATTTATCATGCTCTGATTCCTTCATTTTGCTAAGTGCTTTTTCATATTCTTTCATTGAAGCTGAAATATTTACAAACGAAAGAGAATATTTTTCCTCCCTAAATGCATCATAACCCTTGCAAAGATATACTGAGCCTTTACAACCTGTTAGATGAATTATTACCTGCAATAATAAACTATCGCAAAAGAGACTCTTCTCTTTTCCTAATAAAGACATTAACACATTATCACACTGATTTTTTAAAACTTCCCACTTATTCAAATTTGCTTCACACTTTTCCTTATACCACTTAACCTGCTTTTCAAAGCAAATATCGCCCGTGGCCCAATTTAAAGATTCTACAGTATCATTGTTTTTATCTTTAATCCAATGACTAATTATTTCTCTCGTTGGATAGTGATAAAATTGCTCTCCTGCTCTTTCATCTTCATGTTGTCCATATTGAATAGGTGTATTAAAATATTTATTAAAACATTCTTCCACAATTTCACTTCCAGAAGGAAAATAGCATTTCATATAATTTTTCATGTGTTTATTTGTATCTAAATAACCATACTTCCAAAGTTCACTCATTAAATCTAACATATAAGTATGAGGTCTAATATTCCCACTATTTACAATTAAATATTCATTAGCTCCAACCATAAATGCAGCTTCTAATTCCGACTTCACAAATTCAGGTGTATTAGGAAGCATAGTCAAATGATTAGATGATTGCAGGTCATAAAAGGTAACATGATAATAAACACCATGAGGGCCTATTTCATTTTTACTTGGCAATGAATATACTCTAGGGTTATGATTTCCTTGTCTTCTTGAAACCATTTTTCCATATCCGCTATCTGCCCATATTTTTATAACGCCCTCTGGGAATTCTATGTATCCCCCCTTATATAGTTCCATTATTTCACCGTATAAGTTTGTGCAAACTACCGGTTTCTCAACATATTCTTTAACTATTTCGTATTGCTTTTGAATTACTTTACTTATAAGTTTACCTCTTGCCTCAGGCGTTTTATATGTTTCATCATATTCCCAAAACGCTTGATCACCCTGCCCTCTAAATCCAATATTCCATATAACTTTTGTGTCTTTCTGATCCAATACGGCGCTTCTCCAAAGTTTCTCAAAAAGTTTACTATTTTTATCATATATAGGCTCCTCGCCTGGGTAAGCTCTTAAAAACATTTCGGCACCTAAAGGTTCTGCATGATGATGAGTTATCCACAACCCCATATCTGATGCCAGCTGCTTGTTTATTTTGCTCGTTTTATCTGTACCTGGTATAACCATATTCCCACCGCATCTAAGTATAGTTTCAAAAACTAATTTCCAAACTTCCTCGTCTGTTGGACTATCCTTCCAACCTGATAATAGTACTTCATCATTTACAAACCACCCTCTATATTTAACCTTTTTAGTAAATGACTTATAATCAGACATAGGAATTCTAGCATATGGTAAGTATTTTGGTTCCTTATCATTCCAGAACCAAAATGGATCTACACCTAAATATGTTTTACTTATATAAAGCACTGCATATATTATTCCTAATTCATCCTTAGCATTTATATTCATAACACTTTTTTTATTATCATCCGTCTTAAATTTCAAAGTAAACTCTTCTGACTTTAAAAGAAACTCAGTATCATCTAATGAACATCTTATAATTATTTTTGTCTTTTCATCTCCGTTTAAATTGCTTTCAAGTTTAAATACTTTGTTAATATCACGTAAAAAAATATTTATAATATTTTTAATTGCCTTGCTACTTTCTCCTATTACTTCTATCGTTGTATTTTTATTTAAAATAAAAAATTTATTTTGTTTCATTAATTTCACCTTTCTTTTTCGCTTTTATTAATCCTTAAGTCCACTTGTTGCTACACCTTCTACCAATTGTTTTTGAAATATTAAAAATATAACAACTACTGGTATTAAAGACACAACAGACATTGCAAGCATTCCCCCATAATTATTAAATGAATTTGGATCAAGATATAAATTTAAAGCTAAAGAAACAGTGAAATGCCTTGGATTACTCATAAAAATTAGAGGTTGAAAAAAGTCTTGCCATATCCAATAAAAAGAAAATATTGTTGATGTAATTACAGCTGGAACTACTAATGGAAAAATAATTTTAGTAAAAGTTTGAATTTTACTACATCCATCAATTTCAGCAGCCTCATCTAGCTCAATTGGTAATCCACGAATAAATTGTACAGTTAAAAATATGAAAAATGCACTACCAAAAACCCATGGAATTATTAATGATGCAATATTATTTATAAGCCCTAGTTTCTTGAATATAATAAATTGTGGTACTACCATAACTTGGTTAGGTACCATCAGCGTCATCATTACACAGAAAAACCAAAAATTTTTACCAAAGAATTTTATTCTAGCAAACGCATAAGCTGCAATCACTGAAGAAAAAACGCCTCCAACGGTTCCAATTACTGCAACAATTACTGAGTTCCACATGAATGTTCCAAAAGATACTCCTCCAATTCCTTTCCATCCTGAAGAGTAGTTTTTCACAATGTCCCAATGTTTAGGTATTAATGAATATGAATTAACAAATATTTCAGAATTCGTTTTAAATGAACTACTTACTAACCATAACAATGGATAAATCATAATAAGACCTAATAAAACAGTAAAAAAATGAAACATAAATGATCTTAATTTTTTATTTTTTCCCACCTTTATCACTCCTTTGATTCGTAATGTACCCATGCTGTCTGGGATTTAAATAATACTGCAGTAAATATTCCAATTATAGCAACCAATACCCAAGCCATAGCACTACTGTATCCCATGTCAAAGTAGGTAAATGATTTTCTATATAAATTTAATACATAGAATAAGGTACTGTCCATTGGACCACCTTGAGTTATGATATAACTTTCTGTAAATGCTTTAAATGCATTAATTATTTGCAGAATTAAGTTAAAGAAAATTACTGGAGTGAGCATTGGTATTGTAATTTTAAAAACCTGTCTAAAAAAACCGGCGCCATCAATACTTGCGGATTCATAAATACTTTTTGGTAATTGTTTTATAGCAGCTAGAAATATTAACATCGCTGATCCAAATTGCCATACTCCCAGGGATATTATTGTCCATATAGCAGTTGATGGATTACCTATAAAAGATATTTTTTGATGTATTCCAATAATAGAAAGAAGCGACATTGCAACTCCATCATTTCCAAAAATCTGTTTCCAAACTATTGAAACAGCTACACTTCCTCCAACAATTGAAGGTACATAATACACTGCTCTATATAAACCTAAAAACTTTCTTTTACTATTAAGTAACATCGCTACTATAAACGCAAATATTAACCTTAATGGAACTAACATAAACACATAATAAAATGTTACACCTAATGACTTCCAAAAACTTGGATCATTGAAAAACATTCTTTTGAAATTATCTATACCAATGAACTTAGGTGTACTAAGTAAATTATATTTTGTGAAAGAAAAATATAAGGATATAACCATTGGTATTGCATACATAATCAAAAATCCTATCAACCACGGCGCAATAAGGATATAACCAGTTACATTATTATTTCCAAATTTTAATGTTTTCTTTTTTTTACTCATATAAATTCACAACCTTCGCGATGTAATTTTTAATAATGCTTTACAGACTGAATATTATTCCAGCCGTAAAGCATTGATAATTATTATTTAGAATTTCTTCCAAGTATTTCATTGGATTTAGTTCTGAAACTAGCTGCTGACTGTGCAGCCGTAGTTTTACCATATAAAAATGAATTTACTGTATCTGTCAATGTTTTAGTAACCTCAGCTACTCCTGCTGGATCTGCTGGATCTGCCTTTGTTGAATTTTTAACAATAATATCCGCATAATCAAACATATCCTTTTGTTGAGCTGTTAATGTAGGTTTTATTGTGTCTCTTACTGTTGAGGATACTGGTATTCCGCGTTCAGCATTTATAACTTTGTTTGCTTCTGGATCATTTAAAAACCAATTAATAAATTTAGCAGCTTCTTTCTGATTTTTTGATGATTTAGCTACTGAAAAAAACATAGATGGTTTATTCCATAAAGCTTTAATTCCTGTACTACTATAAGGAGGTGTTACAAGCTTTAAATTAGGGTTTGATTTTGAAACTATGACACCATAATTAGACCAATCCATAGTAGCTCCAGCTGTGCCCGTAACAACTGGCTCAGCTTCCTTTCCTTTTGCACTAATTTGTGCCCATTGATCAGGATTAGGCAATGCTTTTGCATCTTGAAGTCTTTTAAGCATATTAGCATAATCTATGAAAACACTATCATTATCATATCCTAATTTTGTACCATCTGCCGAATACATTGTTTTACCATATTGTCTTACCCAATATGGAAAAGTGCTTATATTATCTATTTTACTTTGGCCATAAGACCCCGTCTTTTTATGGATTGTTATCATATCTTTTTCAAAGTCAGCCCAAGTCCATGCTGATGTTGGCATTGCAAGTCCCGCTTTTTTAAATACCTCTGGATTGTAAGTTATTGCAAGTCCTGTAGAAGCTAAGACAACTCCTGTTAGCTTCCCACTTACCTTACCTGTATTCACCAGATTTTGGTCAGCTTTTGTTAAATCAATCGTCTTATCGGTTACATAAGGTGTTAAATCCGCTAAGGTATCATTGTTAGAATATGTTGATATAAACGAATAATCCATTTGCATTATGTCTGGCATGGTATCACCTGCCGCCTGAGCTGAAATTTTATCAAAATAACCATCCCATCCAGAAGGTGTTGCCTGAAATGTGACATTTGGATATTTGGCTGTATACATTGATAATAATTTATTAGTATAGTCATGCCTTGACTGTGAACCCCACCAAGTTATTGATAGTTTAACTGGCGCATTAGCATCAACTTCTTTTTTTGAGGATGCAGTATCGCTTTTGCCACAACCACCTAGTGCCAACGAACCAGTTAAAACAGCCGCTAAAAGTATAGACATAGATTTTTTCATTAATATTTGCCCCCTTAATGTTTTTACTAACTTTTGTATTTATAATTTTATTATACAATTGTTTTTTGAAAAAAAGAGTCAAAAAAAACGCTGCTTTTGTTTAAAAATCAGCGTTTTTTGTAAACCGTTACAGTTTTCTATATTCAGATGGAGTATAGCCCGTATATTTTTTAAATACTTGGCTAAAGTATTGAGTGTTATCACCAAGTCCTATTTGCTCTGTTATTTCATAAAATTTATAGTCTTTTTTACTCCTAATAAGTTCTTTAGCCTTTTCCATCCTGATCCTAACAACATATCTAGAAAATTTTTCATTAGTGTGTTTGTAAAAAAGCTTACCTAAATAATTTTCATTTATAAATAATACTTTTTTTGCTATCCAATTTAGTGATAACTCATAATTTTGTATGTTATTATCAACGCAATTTATAACTGTACTTATAATAGCTCCATACTTTTCTGTATTATTATCATAATTTTTTTTAGCTATTTCATTAGCTATATATTTTATATATACACTAATTTGTCTTAAAGTACTTTTATCTTGGATTTCATATAAACCTTTTGCATAGCTGCTAACTTCTTTATGATCACCTTGCCTTAGTATAATCAAAAATATTTCAATACAATAATTTTTAGCCATTTCTATTTCTACTTTTTCTTGATATATCATATTAAAAAAGCTGTCCAATTGCAAGTTTAATCTTTCTATATTACCTGTTTTAACAGAAACTGCAATCATTTCATTGTAAGTTGAATCATTTAAATTATCTTCCGACTTATTAAACTCAATAATTTTCTCTGTTATTATTTTGTTATCACCAAGATAAAATTCACATTTTAAACATTCCTTAACCTCTAGATACATTTTTTGTATACTTTCAAAACTATTCTCATTGCTTACCCCTATACAAATGTCACATTTAAAATACTTATTAAAAATATCTTTAATTTGGGATAATAAATCTGTCAGTATATATAAATCAATAGACTTAATTAGCAATAAAATGTTATTATCCAATATAGTGCTTAAGTAAACAACATTTTGATTCAATATATCATATGCTATATTCTTTAAAGCAAACTTCTCTAGTAAATCAACTCCATTATCTAGTTTAAATACGACAAGCTTAAACTTAGTTTCTTTTATATCAAAGAGTCTTAAAAAATATTCACATTCTACCTTACTATAGGTCACACCAATTATAAAATCTCTTAAAAACTGTTCTCCGACTTGTGGTAAAACTTTTTTTAAATTATCATTTATATCTGTAAGAAATTTATCCTTTTTTTCTTTATCTTTTTTTTCTATTGCTATTTTTTTTAAAATTTTAATTATTTCATCCTCATCACATGGTTTTAATAAATAGTATTTAACGCCGTATTTCATCGCTTTATTTGCAAATTCAAATTCTCCATATCCAGACAAAATTATAAAAATAATTTGAGGATATTCCTTATATATCCTAGCAATTAATTCTAATCCCCCCATTCCAGGCATTTTAATATCCGTTATAACCACATCCGGAACAACTTGCTTAATAATTTCATAAGCATCTATTCCATTTTGAGCCATTCCGCAAAGTGAAAAACCATATTTGTTCCACTCAATAGAATTCGCAATACCTTCTCTTATTATTCTCTCATCATCAACAATCAAAACTTTATACATTCTATCACCTCACTTTGTATGGAATCCTAACTATAACTGTGGTTCCCTCACTTAATTGACTTTTTACTGATACTCCAAATTCTTCACCAAAAAACAACTTTATTCGTGCATCTATATTTTTTATACCTATACCAGTACTTCTTGATTTATTCTCACCAATTTCTAACTCGTGAAGAAATTCTTTAGTCATACCAATTCCATTATCACTAACTATTATCTCAAGAAAATCTTTTTGCTTTTGAGACTTTATTGTAATTTTACATACACCAGTTAATTGCTCCAGTCCATATTTAATAGAATTTTCAACCAATGGCTGCAATGTCATTTTAAGAATATAACACGCCTTTATATCCTCTTCTACGAAATCATTAAAATCTAGTCTTTCCTCATATCTTATTTTTTGTATAGTTATATAATCATTTAATAACTTTAGTTCATCCTCAATTTTGATAATACTGTCATTGCTAGCTATTGAAGCCCTGAATAAATTTGAAAGCGATTTAACCATTAATGATATCTTATCTTGTTTATTAGCTTTAGCAATCCAATTAATTGAATCAAGGGTATTGTATAAAAAATGAGGATTTATTTGAGATTGTAAGGCCTTTAATTCTGTTTCCTTAACTAATATTTGTTTAATATAGTTTTCTTTTATTAACTCATTTATTTTGTTAACCATGACAATAAAATCATTGTTTAACTGTCCCACTTCGTCACATTTGTCATCAGAAATTTTATCTATTTCCATTATTTGAAAATTACCATTTTCAACTTTTTTCATTTTTTTACTTAATGTAATTATTGGTTTTGTTATACTACCCGCAAAACCTAGCCCCATAGAAACTGCTAAAATAAAAATCATTAAAAAGCAACATAACATAATAGTTCTCATTAATTTTATATTTTGAAAAATATTTTCATAGGACAAAAAATTAACATATGTCCAATTAGAATAGTTTGACACTTCACGATTTAGTAAAAATTTTTTTCCGTCAATATTATATATTTCATTTGACACATTATTTAATCCAATATCTATTGCCTTCGCTGAAGTGATTTTTTTATCTTTGTATATCATATTTTTATTTTCGGACAATATTATTAAATTTGCTTTATATTGTGGAGACATATTTGAAACCGAATTCACTAGATTATCAGCATCAATTCTTATTATAAGTGTGCCTATTACCTTAAAATTGCTAATAGATCTTATCTTCCTAGCTAAAATAAAATTTTTATTATCCTCTTTAGGTTCTATCCACACAAGCCCTCCAGATTTTTTATCTAATCTTTTCATAACTTCATTTTGGATTGTATTTGCAATTGTAATTGTACTATTTCCAACTGTGTACATACTGCCATTTGTATCAACAAGACTAATAGATGATATATAACCTTCAGTTTGAGATTGATTTCGCAAAATATCCTCCATTCTTGAAATAGCATCATATCTTTCATAAGATGATTTTTTATTATTAATTGTACTTAAATATTCCTGAGTTTGATTTGAAGTTATAACACCAAAACTTAGACTTTCAACCTTTCTAAGTTCATTTTCAATATTAGTAGAATATATATTTAGAATCTCTGATGAATTATTAATTAACTGCCTATCATATACTTTAAAAGTTACCTGTAATAACAAAAACGATAACATGCTAATTATTAACACTAATGTTGCTAATATAATAAAAACCTTTCTTTTAATAGTCATTATTTTATAAAAATTAATAATATATTTTTTAAAATTATTTAAATAATTTTTTATTACCACAGTTTCCCTCCTTAGTAAATATTAAAATAGGCTTTTCCAGAAACCGTTATCATGATACCTGTAAAAATATACTTTCGGACCTATTTTAAAAGTTTATTACTTCAATAATACAAAAAACTTATATTATATTTACATTTATTAGTCTACCACAAAAGTATTATAAATCATAAACAATCCTTACTGGAAAATAGTTCTTAATAAAATTAAATAACCTGAGTTAGTATTTATCACTAACTCAGGTCAACTATTAATTATTAAACTAATATAACATTTTCAATATCCTTAATTCCATCCCTTAAGATATTGTTTTGTATTATCAAACATTTCATTAAAAAGAACCTGCGCATCTTTTAATGAGATATTAGCTAAAAGAGGATCATTTACAAAGGCAGTAAAAGCTAATTTCTTATTTTTAGCTAAAGTCGCTGTGAGTATTGTTTCTTGGTTCATAACCACTCTATGCACAAGCCCTAACACATTACTTGGTAATTTTCCTGCCATTACAGGTTTAATACTGTCTTTTGTAAAAACAGCATTTGTTTCTACAATAGCTCCTATTGGTAATCCAATTACTTGACCATAGTTTGGCATGTTAACATTAGTTACAAGGTCCCTGACCCCAAGAAGTGCCTTCATTATATTAACACCTTCTTCCCCTGTTTCCTTTAACTCAAATTTTTCAGAGCCAGAAACTAGTCTTTCACTTCTTTCTAATCTCTCTTTGAGTTGGCTTTTTCTAAATTTTACAGTTGTTAATCCAAATTTCCAATTTTCAACAGTCTTTGGGTCCTTTAAATACCAATTTCCTGGAAGGAACTCAGCAAGATGTCTATCACCAGCTGCAGCAATAATTCCATATCTTAAAAATAGATCAAATTTAACTCTTTCAGCTGATTTAAATGTATCATTCATCCAATGGCCACCCTCATTTCCAACAAAACCGTTTTCATAATTTTTACTAACAAATTTTGAATAAACCTCAAATAAGTTTATATCTTTGTAATAAGCTTCATTAATCCATGTAAAATGATTTATACCAAGCACATTAATTTTAATTTCTGACCTTTTTGCTTCTTTAACGCCCATTATATCACTTAATGCATTGATTAAAAGGTTCTGAGTTGAAAATACCTCATGACAACACCCAAATGCTTTGATTTCAGGAAATATCTCATATAAAGTTCTAACACATAACGACATAGGATTAGTATAATTGATCACCCATGCATCAGGACAAAACTTTTTTAAATTCTCTGCAATTTCAACATACATCGGTATTGTCCTATGGGCCCTAAATTGACCACCAGGTCCAACACTATCCCCTACTGATTGATATATGCCATATTTTTCAGGAGCATGTACATCTGATTCCATCTCATCGAAAGTTCCTGGTAGAATAGATATAATAACGAAATCAACATCTTTCAAAACTTCTTTTAATGATTTAACTACTTTATAATTCCAATTACTTTTAGAATAATTTTGACCTTTAATCGAATTACCGATACTTTCATTACACTTAGCTGCTTCATAATCAATATCGTATAAATATACTGTACCTGAAAGTTCTTCTTGTGAAGCCAAATCACTCATAAGACCCCATGCCCAACCTCTAGAACCACCCCCAATATAAGCTACATTAACATTTTTAACTTTATTTTCATTTAAAATCATAAGTAATTCCTCCCTATAACTATTCTCTTTTTAATGTCTTTATAATTGCATTATAGAGCAACAATTGATAGTTTTCAGCACAAAACTTGCTCTAAAAATTAATTTTCTACAAATCTTGTTGTAATAATAATTAGTAAGCACTATAATTTTATTGGGTGATGTTATGAACAAAAATATTAAAGATCATGATAAAATTGAAAAAGCCTTTGAAATAACCAAAATAAAACAAGTTGGAAATGTAAGTATGAAAACGAATCACTACCATGATGACTATGAGATCTATTATTTATTAGATGGGAAGCGACATTATTTTATAAAAGATAAGGTCTATGATATAAAAAAAGGAGATCTAGTATTTGTTGAAAAAAATGAGATTCATAAAACTTTTGATGCCGGTGCTCCCTATCATCAAAGGATTTTAATAACATTTAAAAAGTCATATTTAAATAATATATTAGTTGAAGCAAAAAATTACGATCTACTTTCATGTTTTCATGGAAATACTAATGTCTTAAGGCTAAAAATTGATGAACAGAAATATATGGAAAGTTTATTATCTAGAATGCTTTACGAAGATACAAATCAAATTGATAGTTCTTCAATTTATTTAAAAATCATGCTTACAGAATTTTTAATTTTAGTTGAAAGATTATTAAAAAATGCACCTAGTTATCACATTGAAACAACAAATCTTACTCATAAAAGAATATCTGAAATCATTACATACATTAATAAAAATTATGTAGAAGATTTAACTTTAGATTTTTTATCAAAGCGTTTCTTTATTAGCACCTACTATTTAAGCAGAACTTTTAAAAAGGTTACGGGCTTAAATTTAAACCAGTATGTTAACACCATTCGAATAAAAGCAGCCCAAAAATTATTGTTCTCCACAGAGCTAAATATTACCAATATATCCGAAAAAGTTGGTTATCGTAGCATCACCAACTTTGGAAGAGCATTTAAATCAATAACAGGTGTCTCCCCCTTAAAATACAAGAAAATACTTTCTTAATATTAATCCCATATTCAATAACACGTGCAATGTTTAGTTACAAAACAATTTGTAATTTTTTTTATTTTATATTGAATACTTAGGTGAAATCTTACACATAATATTATTAATAGTTATTAACTCACAGCTACATGGATGAGCTCATCATTAATATAGATACAGCTAAAAGTTACTAACTACCATAAGTGTTAAATGAACTGTGTTAAATTTAGTTTTTAGCTGTAACTATTATTTAATTCAGTTCATTTAACACTTTCCCCTTTAAATTTATATGATAAACAATCGTCATCACTAATTTACCATAGATTAAACTCTATGGTTTTTATTTTTATGTACACTACTTAAACTTAAAATCGACTATATATTTTTATTAATTGGTAATTATAGTAAAAATACTTGTGTCATATAAAGTCACTAAACTGTATATTATTTGTTAATTTTTTAACAATGTTCTCTATTTTAAAAAAATGCTTTATTTATTAGTCCAATTATGATACTATGTAGTAAATTAGTAAAAAAAGGAGGTCGTTATTATGTCATATAAAATTACTGACGCATGTGTAAGCTGTGGAGCTTGTGAACCTGAATGTCCAGTTAACGCTATAAGCCAAGGAGACTCACAATTTGTTATTGATGCTGATACTTGCATCGATTGTGGAGCTTGTGCAGGTGTTTGTCCTACAGGAGCACCAGTTGAAGCTTAATTAGAACATATTTAAAAACAATCTATTGGCTTTCGTCAATAGATTGTTTTTTTCATTTTTTCATTCATCTATATCTTTAAAACCTTCTCCAACCGTTTCATGTACATTATATGTGATTATAAAAGCCATTTTATCAATTTCTTTTATATGATTTTTTAATTTTATAAACTGCTTTTTACCTAAAACAGTAGTTATAATTTCTTTTTCATCATTAGTATAAGCTCCCTTAGCCATGTAAAGTGTTGCCCCTCTATTTAAATCTTCAATTATAAACCTTTTTATCTCTTCCCCTTTTGAACTAACCACTTCTACCTTTTTACAATTATTAATTCCAGCAATAACTGCATCAACGGTATATCCATTGATAATAACTCCTAGTAAGGCATACATTCCTATTCTAGGACCAAATGCTACACCTGCTAGTATTGTTATGAAAAGGTCTGCTATAAGCAGAGATTTACCTATCTCTAAGTGAAAATACTTATTAAGCATTTTAGCTATTATGTCAGTTCCTCCTGTGGATGAATTTTGATTAAACACCATACCCATCCCTACGGCTCCAATTAATATACCAAATATTAATTCTAGAAATATGTCATTTGTTATACTACCACTCATAGGAAAAAGTTTTTCTAATACCCATATCATACCAGATAATCCGAAACTAGCATACATTGTCCTTACTCCAAAACTTGACCCTATGAACATAAATCCTACAACAAATAAGACAACATTTAATACAAACATTAAAGCCCCAATAGTAAGACCTGGCATATACTGATTTATAACCATAGCAAGGCCACTAACACCCCCTACTGCTAAATCATTTGGTATTAAGAAAAAGTAAAGCCCTAAGGCTACGAGTGCTATTCCGATAGTTATCAGTATATATTCTTTAATAATTGTTTTCATGCTTATTCCCCCCTCATTTAAATTTTAATATTTGGATATCAAATACAGTTATATTTAGTGCAATAATTAATAATAACACATTTTAAAAAAAATCTCTCAGCTTAAAGGCTAAGAGATTAATTTTGTACTTATATTAATATATATTTTATTATGTTATTTCTTAGATTAAAATTCAGCAGACCCAGTTGTTCTTGGGAATGGAATAACATCTCTTATGTTACTCATACCCGTAATATACATAATAGCTCTTTCAAATCCTAGTCCAAATCCAGCATGCTTAGTTCCGCCGTATTTTCTTAGTTCTAGATACCACCAGTAATCTTCTTTATTAAGACCACATTCTTCCATTCTAGCTTCTAGAATATCTTGTCTTTCTTCTCTTTGGCTTCCACCTATAATTTCACCTATCCCTGGTACAAGTAAGTCCATTGCGGCTACAGTCTTACCATCCTCATTTACTCTCATATAAAAAGATTTTATTTCTTTTGGATAATCAGTTACAAATAGTGGTTTTTTGTATACCTCTTCTGTTAAATATCTTTCATGCTCAGTTTGAAGATCACAGCCCCAAGTTACTGGATACTGAAACTCTTTCCCTGATTTCATTAAAATATCTACAGCTTTAGTGTATGTCACCTGTCCAAATTCTGAGTTTACAACACTATTTAATCTTTCAATTAAACCTTTATCTACGAAACTGTTGAAAAATTCCATTTCCTCTGGTGCATTTTCCATAACATATTTTATTATGTATTTCATCATATCTTCTGCAAGTTTCATGTCATCAGATAAATCTGCAAAAGCTATTTCAGGCTCTATCATCCAAAACTCAGCTGCATGTCTTCCTGTGTTAGAATTCTCAGCTCTAAATGTTGGTCCAAAAGTATAAACACTTCTAAAAGCTAAAGCAAAAGCCTCTGCTGCTAACTGCCCACTTACAGTTAAGCTAGTCTCTTTTCCAAAAAAGTCTTGTGAATAGTCAACCTTTTTGTTTTTATCCATTGGAATATCACTAAAATCAAGGGTAGAAATTCTAAACATCTCACCTGCACCCTCACAATCACTACCAGTAATTATTGGTGTATGAGTATATACAAACCCTCTCTTTTGAAAAAACTCATGAATAGCAAAAGCAGTTAATGAACGTACTCTGAACACTGCAGAAAACGCATTACTTCTTGGTCTTAAATGCGCAATAGTTCTTAAATACTCAAAAGAATGTCTTTTCTTTTGAAGTGGATAATCGGTATCTGACATTCCCTCAACTATTATTTTAGTAGCTTTAAGCTCAAATGGTTGTTTAGCATCTGGCGTTACAACTAATGTTCCTTCAATAGTAAGTGATGAACTTATAGGTAATTTAGATATCTCTACAAAATTATCTAACTTTTCTTCAAAGACTACTTGAATATTCTTAAAGAAACTTCCATCATTTACTTCTATAAACCCAAATGCTTTAGAAGATCTTAAAGTTCTTATCCACCCTGAGATAGATACTACTTGATCTGAATATTTTTCACTACCTCTGTAAATTTGTTTCACTAACAATTTTTCCATAAAATTGCCCTCCTTATAATTTAATGCTTTTGTACACAATAAAAAAAGCCTTTCTTCCCATAATAATAAAGGGACGAAAAACTATAATTTCGCGATACCACCCAATTTGTCATAAAATATGACCACTCTAATTAGTACAAAATTATGTATTCAATGTTTCGAATTATAATTTGATACTACCCAACTATTAACGGATTGGACCCGTCTAAGCCTACTCTCTAATGATTTCGGTTAGAAACTCAAAGATGTTTTTCAATATAAATTTCGTATTGGTCTCTCACCATCACCAAATCGCTAAAACTACCTTTTATATCTACTCTTCTCGTCTTAGTCTTTACATTTAACTTATAAACACTATTATATGCATTAATTACTTTGTATATACAATTAAATTATAATGTTTTTAATAATAAATGTCAAATCCTTATTATAACTGCTTAATATAAATATCCTATAAAGTAAACTTACATCGTCTACTTTATAGGATAAGGCTTAAACTTTAATACTATATATCGTCTCTTTCAATTTCGCCTGAATCTACTTCTTCATCCTCATCTTCAACTATTTCACCAATAACTGCATCTCTCTTAGCTATTTCTCCAGTAGCTTTATTTTCAATAACAATGTTGGATGTTACGTGTCCATCAACTTCGCTAATAAAGCTTTTTGCTGTAACATCTCCTTCTACTAAAGAAACTCCCTCTGTAAGTTTCTCTGGGTGATCAAATGTAATTGGTTTACTATTTAATCTATCGTTCATATATATACACTTCCTTTCTAAATCTAGTCTGTGCATGAAGACTTCGAAATATACTTTGGAAATGTTACCTAATTTTCAACTTTAAAACATTTTAAAAACAGTATGAATATAATGATAATTTATTACCTCTTACTCCGTAAATCCTTCTCCTAGAACTTCTCTCACATCTGCAACAGTAATAAATGCTTTGGTATCAATTTCCTTAACCATTTTTTGAAGAGGCACTATTTCATCTTTACCAACTACTACAAACAATACCTGCTTTTCTCCCTTTGAATACATACCTTTAGCATGTATTCCTGTAACACCTCTATTTAAATCTTTCATTAATATTTCTGCTATTTCATTTGAATAATCCGAAATAATAAATACTGCTTTCGAAAAATTTATTCCTTCAAGTATACTGTCTATTACTTTAGACACTATATATGTTGATATTAATGCATACATAGCCTTTTCAATTCCAAATACAAAAGCACCTAATAATATTATAGTAGAATCAATTACTAATATGATTTTGGCAATTGGAACGTTTTTCAAATAAACCTTTATAATATTGGCAGCAAGATCTGTTCCGCCAGTACTTGCTGATGCTCTTAATACAAAGCCTAAGCCTGTACCAACAAATACACCACCAAATATACTAGCTATCAACAGATCAACCTTTGGTACTGGAATAAAGCTTGTATAAAACAATGCAAAAGACAAATATGCCGCAGCAAACATAGATTTACCAACAAATGCTCTTCCCTTAAGTTTTATAGCAATAGCAAGTAACGGTATATTTACCACAATATTAGTAAACCATAAAGGAATGTCTACTCCATAATTCTTAATAGATAAATACTCTATAACAATAGCAAGACCAGATACCCCACCAGTTACTAATTTTAAATTTGCAAAAAACATATTTATACCTGCTGCAAGTATGGTGGCTCCAACCACAATATATACATAATTTAAAATATTTTCATTTTTAGTTTCTCTTCTCATACTCATTATCCTACTTTCCAATTTATACTCTATCCAAATACATAAATTCTTTTAATATATTATCTCCTGACCTGGATAATTTATTAGAGCAGTTTTTATATTTATCTTATCCATTATATTTGTAAATTGCTTAGTAATATCCACATCATCTCCGAAATGCATTGGTATAATTAACCCTGGCTGAATATTTTTCGCAAAATATTCTCCCCCTATATAATAATCCTCGCAAAGTCTAGGATCTACTGGGAAGAAAGCTATATCTATAGGTTTTTCTTCTTTTATTTTCTCTATATGAGCCTTAAATAATGACTCAGCAAGTATTTGTTCGTCTAAACTATCCTCTTTCCAGTGCCACCAATTTAGATCTCCAGCATGAAAAATAGTTAATCCATCTACTTTTACTAAAAAAGATATTCCAATATCCGTTGAACCATAAGCTTTTACATAAATATCTTGAAATACTTTTTCGTCTCCTTCCCCCATAAAATTATAATTTGACTTATCTTTATCAGTTTTTATATCACTACTAAGTATATATTGTATCTTATCATTATATTTTTCCCACTCTAAAATTTTAGGATTATAATGATCTGCATGACTATGAGATGAAAACACATAAACATTTTCCATTTCTTTAATATTTTCAGAAGATAGCAACGATTTGTGCTGATTTTCTATAGGTTCTTTATAATAATCAAATATCAGAAAATGATTTTCAGTCTTAACAACAAACCCACTATGGTATATATAGTATATTTTTGCTTTTTTCATAAATTATCGCTCCCTACATTATCAATATTTTAGTTGAATTATAATTGTACATAATTTAAATATCGAACCTTAGATTTCCTTTATATACTACCGTCTAAGTTATAATATTATACTAAAATTATATACAAACGTAGGTTTCAAGTAAATAAAAATATTTTATTATTTTAAAATTTTATGAATAAAATTAAAAGTAAGTTTATAATAAAGATATGGTATATATGATATATTAAATTTTATTAAAAAGGTGGTTATATTAAATGAAGTTTTCTTTTGACCATAATAATATAAATGTTTTGGATTTAGAAAAAAGTGTAGAATTTTATAAAGAGGCTTTAGGATTTGTAGAAACTAGGCGCCATCATCCATCAGATGATAGTTTTACCCTTGTATTTCTTGGTGATGAAACAACTGACCATAAACTAGAACTTACTTGTATGAAAGATAGAACAGAGCCATATAACTTAGGTGAAAATGAGTTTCATCTTGCTGTAGTTGCTGATAATTATGATGAAGCTTACGCATATCATAAAAAAATGGGTTGCATATGTTATGAAAATAAACCTATGGGAATATATTTTATTATGGACCCAGATGGCTACTGGACAGAAGTTATTCCAAAAAAATAAGACTAACAAAAATAAACCAAATCAAGTTTTAGATATGCGTCCTAAATATTTACATTGCAATCGACTTCAGAAGGAGCTTTATATTCCTTTTGAAGTTTTTTGTTTAAAAGACTAAATAAATGATAACTTTGTTCGAAGATTATTATATGGTATTATTTTATTTTTAAAATATTAAACTGTGTTTACATCTTACTATAATAAATATATTATGGTGCGAACTGCAAAATAGGAGGATTTTATGAATATTTTTACAATTATATTTATAGTAATAGGTTTTGGCTCCATGCTAATTGGCTTCATGCTGGAAGGTGGTACTCCTAGTATGCTTGCAAGTACAAGTTCTGCTATAATAGTACTGGGCGGTACCATTGGTGCTGTAGGACTTGGATTTTCTTTTAAAAAATTAAAGAATGTTCCAGCAATGATAAAACTAATATTTACAGCCAAAGATAAGGACTTGGTAGAAATAGTAAGCTATTTCAAACAATTATCTTTTAAAACAAGAAAAGAGGGTCTACTTAGCATAGAAGGTGAAATAACTGATGATTTGGATCCATTTATAAAAAAAGGTTTGCAACTAGTAGTAGATGGAGTAGACCCTCAGATGGTAAAGACTATATTAGAATTCGAACTTGAATCAACTTATGATAGACATAAAGATGGTGCTGCTATTTTTGAAGCTGCAGGTGGATTTGCACCAACTATGGGTATTATAGGTACAGTAATGGGACTAGTTATGGTTTTAAGTAATCTTGCTGACCCTGCAGTACTCGGCGAAAAAATTGCCGCAGCATTCATAGCTACACTGTATGGTGTTGGTTCTGCAAACTTATTGTGGCTTCCTATGGGTGCAAAACTAAAAGATTTAAATAATGAAGAAATTAAAGAAAAACAATTAATAATAGAAGCTGTTCTTTTAATGCAAGAAGGTGCAAACCCTAATATATTAGCAGAAAAATTAAAGGGATTCCTAGATAAAAAACAAATAAAACAATTTAATGATAAAGATAATGAAAAGAATAATGGAGGCGCAGCATAATGAAAAAGCGGGAAGAAAAGGAACCCAATGCTGAAAGGTGGATGTTAACTTATTTAGACTTAATAACATTACTTATGATATTCTTTGTTGTTCTGTATGCATCAAGCAATGCCGACACTACTAAATACAAACAACTAGCCAAATCACTTAATGTAGCTATTAGTGGTGGGGGTGCTTCTATTATTGGTAGTGATACTGCTACAAGTGTTACAAATTCAACAGTCACTGTAGTTGATCCCGTTACGGCAGAAACCACTACAACAGCTGCAAATAGTAAGGCAGCAGAAGAAAATAAAATTGAAAATATAAAAAAAAATGTTGATACATATTTGAAACAGAATGGCTTAGCGAGTAGCGTTTCTACTAAAATCGATGAGAGAGGGCTTGAAGTAAGTCTTAATACTTCATTACTCTTTGATGTTGGTACAGCAGACGTTAAAGAAGCTTCGGCTAAAAAGCTAATTAGCATAGGTAAAATACTAAATCATGTTAACAATTACGTAAGAATAGAGGGACACACAGACAGTACTCCAATGAGCAATAATGAATTTAAGTCTAACTGGCAACTTTCTGCATTTCGTGCAACTAATGTTACTGAGCTACTTATTTCGAAAGCAGGAATTTCTCCTAAAAAGATATCTGCAGTAGCCTATGGCGAAAATAGACCAGTAGCAACTAATACAACTACAGCTGGAAAAGCTAAAAATAGAACCGTAGATATTATTATATTAAGTAATCAATTTTCAAAAGCAGAGAAAATCAAATAAAAAGATGTTGCCGTTTTATTAGCAACATCTTTTTATTTTTTATTTATCTTTTTTTACTTGTCTTTTTTTACTTATCTTATTGGAATTATCTTTTGTTATTGTGAGTTTATCATCCACAATATCGACTATCGCACTACCACCTGTACTAAGTTCTCCAAATAGCACCTCATCAACGAAATAAGTTTTAATTTCTTGTTGAACAACTCTGTTAATTTCTCTTGCACCATAATCCTCTGAAAAACCCTTTTTGCTTAACCAAGCGTATAAGGCATCTGTTACCTTTAACTTTATATTTTTAGTTAAAAGTTTTTCTTCAAACAACTTCATTGCCTTCTTTGCAATTTGAAGAGCCATAACTTTATCTATTTTATTAAATTCAATTATATTGTCCAATCTATTCCTAAACTCCGGAGAAAATACTCGCTGAACCTCTTTAATAATTGCCCCGCCAGCTCCCACTCTTTCTCCAAATCCAACTATATGTTTACTAGATTCTCTAGCTCCTGCATTTGAAGTCATTATTAAAATTACATTTCTGAAATCTGCCTTTTTACCAGTATTATCTGTAAGTGTTGCATAATCCATAACTTGCAAAAGCACATTAAATATATCAGGGTGAGCTTTTTCAATCTCATCTAAAAGTAGAACGCAATAAGGCTTCTTTTTAATGGCCTCAATTAACATCCCACCCTCTTCATAACCTACATACCCTGGTGGCGAACCAATAAGCCTTGCTACAGTATGCTTTTCTTGATATTCACTCATATCAAATCTAATAAGTGGTATATCTAAACTCTTAGATAATTGTTTACTTATTTCTGTCTTTCCAACGCCTGTAGGACCTACAAAAAGAAGAGATGCTATTGGTTTATCTTCTTCATTAAAACCTGCTCTAGATCTCTTTATAGCCTTTACTAAAGTGTCAATAGCATCGCTTTGTCCAAAAACCTGTTTCTTCAAATTAAGATCCAAATTTTTCAATGTATCTACTTCATTACTGGATACACTTTGCTCTGGAATTTTTGCAATAGTAGCTACTATTTTCTCCACTGCACCTACTGTTATAACAATATTTTCATCATTATCACCAGCATAAAGCCTTGCATAAGCACCTGCCTCATCCATAATATCTATAGCTTTATCTGGTAGAAATCTCTCCTTAATATATTTACTAGATAATTCTACTGCTGTTTTTAAAGCCTCATCTTTGTATGTAACATTATGATAAGCTTCGTATTTATCTTTAAGTCCCATAAGAATACTTACAGTATCCTTAATTGATGGTTCTGGAACTTCAATCTTTTGAAATCTTCTAGCTAATGCACTATCCTTTTCAAAATGCTTTTTATACTCATCATAGGTAGTTGACCCAATGAACCTTACCTTACCATCTGCAAGAAATGGTTTTAAAATATTTGAAGCATCCATAGACCCTCCAGAAACTGCACCCGCACCAACTATAGTATGGATTTCATCAATATATACTATAGGTTTTTCTTCTTTACTAATTTCGTTTAGAACTTTTTTAATACGTTCCTCAAAATCCCCTCTATACTTTGTACCTGCAATTAGAGCTCCCATATCCAAATAATATATTTTACTTCCTTGTAATACCTTAGGTACTTTATTTTCAACAATTAATTGTGCAAGTCCTTGTGTTATAGCAGTTTTACCTACTCCAGGTTCCCCTACATGAACTGGATTGTTTTTAAGCCTTCTACATAATACCTGAAGTGTTCTTAAAAGAATATCTTGTCTCCCAATAAGCGGATCCATTTCTCCTTTTTTTGCTTTTTCCGTTAACTCTTCCGTAAAATTACTTAGAAAATCTCCTTTTAGATTTGGATTATCCATATCCTCGTCATAAGTATATTCTATATCTTCTTCGTCTTCGGTGAAACTCACTTGATCTTCTCTTTCACTATCTATACTAGATGAAAAATCAAGCGTATCCACTACAGATATACCATGCGCTATATAATTAAGCAGATCTCGCCTTTTCATTTGCTGTTGTCTTAAAAAATAAGAAGCAAAACTTTCCTCATCATCATACATAGCAACAATAACATCACCTATCTTTACTAACTCTTTGCCAGATAACATAACATGATCTGCAGCGCTTGATAAAATTGTTTGTATTCCAATGGTTTGTATAGGTTCTGTGTCTTCTACAACCTCTATATTTTCCTTTAAAAATTTTTTAATTTGATTCTTGAGCCTTTTAACATTACCACCACTATTTTCTATTATTTCTATACCCTCTTCGAAAAACAAAGAAGCATAAAGAATATGTTCAGGGGTAAAGTACTCATGATTTGACATTTGAGCTTCATTAAAAGCTGCGGTAATAATTTCATTTACTATATCATCTAATTGCATAATTACTCCTCTTCTAATGTTAATTTCAGTGGAAATCCACTTTCTTCACACATTTCCATAGTTTGATCAATTTTTGTTAAGCCTACATCATGGCTATATATTCCAGCGACGCCACTACCTTTCTTATGGACATCAAACATAATCCTTGTGGCTTCCACAACCTGTTTTTTAAAAACTCCAACTAAAACCTGCACAACAAATTCCATACTTGTATAATCATCATTGTGAATAATCACCATATAGTTACTAGGTTTCCTAATTTTAGTTTCTATTTTTTCTTTAGTTCCAATTTTCTCTTTAGTTTCAATTTCCTCATTAAAAATCCTTTTTTCTGACATATTTAACAACCCCACTGTTTACCTTTAAATTTATTTTTTGAATATTTAGAAAACAACTAGCCAGAATGCTAGTCTACCTTTTTTATGAATATTGGTATAAGACTATTATATCCTACTTAATTATATATTACTGCATTTACGTATATTTTTTCAACTATTGTTCACTTTTATCGTTCATATGTGGAATTATTAATTGTTACACTTCGTCTATAAATAAAGAATTATAGTTTTTAATAAAAAATATTCTCCAAAAAAATAAAATAGTACCAACCCCAAGATTATCCTAGGATTTTTACCATTTTAATGTTTTCTACTATATCATTTATATATTTAAGCATACATAAACTTTTTTATTGTAATCTCATTTTAGTAATTTCTTTATAATAAGTAATACTTCCAGCCTCATCATCAGTAATTAAACCATCTACAAGTAATATATTATCTATGTCTATCATTTTAAAAGCTTTGGTTTGTTGATTATGTGCATCACAAATCTTAATGCTTAAATTTTTACCTTTTTTATTACCAGTCTTAATTAGAAATAATACATTTTCGTCTATTCCGGAAAGGTCTTTAAATGTATTAAAATCCTCACTTATTAATAATGATTTAATTACATCTTTTCTTAAGTCTTTTTTTATTATCGCTATAGTATCATCATGTTTGATGAGATATTCTGATATAAAACCTACTAATTCTGTTTTTGATTGAAATAATTGCATGTTTGACATTTATATTACCTCCTGAATTAATAGAATAAACCATTTACTGTATATATACATTGTATTGTATTTTAATGCATATGTCAATAGACTACTGTAATAATTTATTAAAGTTTTAAATCTTTATATTAAGCTGCTTACATAGGTATATACGAAAAATATTAGTTAACAAATTTATTTTTGTGTATATTCCACTGCATAAATATACATATATACGTATATTGTTTTCTTTATCAAATTCTATAAGAACGTATCTTCTCTATTCTAAGATATTATCATTTATCAAATATAAATGAATTTATCACTGCTAAATATTCTCTTGCAAAGCAAGTAGGAACTAACATTGGATGAAGCGGTGCTGGATAACCATATACCTTTAATCCTTGTCTTTTCGCTAAAAATTTAGCTCTAAACATATGAAAGTTATTTGTTACAACAGTTACTTCTATATTTTCTTTTTTATCTAATTTTTTCAAGATCTGCGTTGTGAACTTCATATTTTCAAAAGTATTGGTTGACCTTTCTTCTTTTATAATATTATTTTTTGAAATTCCATTTTTTATTAAAAATCTTTTCATAGCTTCCGCTTCAGTAATGCTCTCTCCGGAACCTCTACCACCTGAAACTACTATTTTAACATTAGGATTAATTTCAATATATTTAAGACTAGCATAAAGTCTTTGATAAAGAGCCGTCGATGGAACTTCGCCTCTAATACCTGCACCTAAAATCATAAGATAGTCACTTTTCCCCTTATGTTTTGATACAGCTGATTGAATTATTAAACCTTCTATAATTACAACAGAAACTAAGACAAGTAAAAAACATGTTTTCACCATGTTTTTAATCTTGCCTGGTCTTATTAACATATATTCTTTCTTATTTTTTTTCTCTTTTAATCCGAGTGTTATTAATACTATTCCAGCGCCTAGATAAAACCATGCAAAAGTTACTATCCCACCAAATATTATTGTCCCTATATAATATATTTCACATAATAAACCTAAAATTATATATATATAACCTTTAGTTTTTATTAATCTTCCTAGTCTTCCTATAGACATAATACCAGCTCCTTCTTAAAATTTTCAAACCATAATTTATAAAACACTCAAAATAAGATAAGCATAAATAATTATCTATACTTATCTTATAACCTTATTTTCTAACTTGACCATCTCCATATATAAGATACTTTGTAGTTGTAAGTTGCTCAAGTCCCATTGGTCCTCTAGCATGAAGTTTTTGATTGCTAATTCCTATCTCTGCTCCAAATCCAAATTCTGCACCATCTGTAAATCTTGTAGAAGCATTCACATAAACACACGAAGCATCAACTTCCCTTAGAAATTTCTGAGAGTTCGTATAATTATTAGTTATTATAGCCTCTGAATGTTTTGTTCCATATTTAAAAATATGATCTATTGCCTCTTCTATTGTTGAAACAACCTTAATTGAAAGTATTAAATCTAAATATTCAGTAGCCCAATCTTCCTCCACTGCAACTTTTGCATCTTCTATAATTTCCAGGCCCTTTTCGCACATTCTTATTTCTACACCTAATCCATAAAGTCTTTGTGATAGTTTTGGTAAAAACTCGCTTGCAATATCTTTATGAACTAGTACTGTCTCTACTGCATTACATACCCCTGGTCTTTGAGTTTTAGCATTAACTATTATCTCCTCCGCCATTTTTAAATCAGCATCTGCATCTACATATATATGACATATACCTGATCCCGTTTCAATCACTGGTACTGTTGCATTTGCTATAATAGCCTTTTTAAGTCCCTTTCCACCTCTTGGAATAATTACATCTACATAATCATTAAGTTTTACTAATTTATTAACTAATTCTCTATCCACCATCTCAATAAGTTGAATACATCCATATGGAAGTCCTACGGTCGTGGCTGCTTTAATAATAACCTTAGCTAAAGCCATATTAGTATTTATAGCTTCTGACCCGCCTCTTAGTATTATTGAATTTCCTGCTTTTATACATAAAGCTGCTGCATCTACAGTAACATTTGGTCTTGACTCATAAATCATACCTATAACACCAAGTGGAACCCTCACCATTGAAATATCTAAATCATTTGGTCGTTTCCATCTTTTTATCCCCTCGCCTATTGGATCTGGCAGAGTCGATACATTTCTAAGTCCTTCAGCCATCTTTTCAATTCTCTCCTGATTAATCATTAATCTATCAAGCATCGCAGTAGATAAATTACTTTTCTTTCCAGATTCCATATCCTTATTATTAGCTTCAATTATAGTTTTTTTGTTATCCATTAAAGCTTCAGCCATATGCAAAAGTGCATTGTTTTTCATAGTAGTACTAACGGTAACCATAATCCTAGACGCCGCTTTTGCATTTCTACCTATATTTATAATGTAGTTATCAAAATCCATTCATACCCTCCTTTTGTCCTTGTATAGCTAATAACAGTTACTAACTTTAATTTATTAATTCGTTTTACTTGGTATTTTTATTCCTATCATTTCCTTTAAATAATGTACCTATTTCAATTCCTTCTAAAATGTCAGTAATAACATTAGGCGTCGAACCTTCTGCTATAATCATAGCAGCATTTGCATCTACTACAATTTCTGCTGCATTAATCTTAGTTGCCATACCACCAGTTCCAAGCTCCGTTCCTGCTCCCTGCGCTGATTCCTTAATTTCATCAGTAATATTTTGTACATTATATATTATTTTCGCATCAGGATTTCCCCTAGGGTTTGAATCATATAATCCATCAATATCAGAAAGTATTATAAGTAATTCTGCCCCTATTAGATTTGTAACCATAGCCGACAAGGTATCATTATCTCCAACCATTATTTCATCAACGATTACAGCATCATTTTCATTTACCACGGGAATTACCCCTTGTGATAATAACATCAAAAATGTATTATGAGCATTTATATGTCTCGCTTTATCACCAAAATCCTCTTTTGTCAAAAGAATTTGTGCAGTGGTTTTTCCATACTCTGAAAAAAACTTTTCATACATGTGTATTAATATACCTTGACCAACAGCTGCTGCTGCCTGCTTTTCTGGTATTGTTTCCGGTCTTTTTGCAAGACCTAGTTTTCCCATACCAGCTCCTATGGCACCCGAAGTTACAAGAACTACTTCAATTCCTTTATTATGAACATCCGCGAGTTGTCTTATAAGACTTTCAATATGTTTGTAATTTAATAATCCAGTAGAATGAGTTAATGTTGAAGTTCCTACCTTCACCACAATTCTTTTTACATTTTCTAAATATTCTTTTCTAATGTTCATACAGACACTCCTCACCTCATACTAAAACCTTACTTTTTTTTCTATGAATTTGCTATAATAATCTAATTTTACACCATATAAAGATAAATTTCCATTTATATATTCCGTAACAATTGTAGTTTACCTAGACATTTTCATATGATATATTTTAATTAATAAGAATTTCCAATTTGTAAATATGTATATAATGGCCCATTTTGTTTAAGATAAAGTATAAATACTTAAATAATCCATAAAATAAATTCTCTAGGAGGGACTAAATATGAATGCTATAGATTTAATGATTGAAGAACATAAACTTATAAAGAGGATGCTCGCGGTAACAAGGAAAATCTCTATTAAGGTGCTTAACAATGAAGACGTTGATTATAATGATTTTAATAAAGTTATTGATTTTGTACGTAATTTTGCAGATAAACATCATCATAATAAAGAAGAGGTTATTCTCTTTAAAAAAATGGGTGACGTTTTAGGAGAGCGAATAGCTAATGGTCCCATTATGGGTATGCTTGTTGAACATGATTTAGGCAGACTTTTTATAGGAAATCTAGAAACAGCTTTAATTAAATTTAAGGGTGGAGATAATGATTCTAGAGTAGATATAATTGCAAATGCTATAGGATACACTGACCTTCTTTATAGGCATATAGAAAAAGAAGATACCACCATTTATACCTTTGCACAAAGAAAGTTAAACAAAGAACAACTAAGCGAAATTGACTTTGCCTGCCTTGAGGTAGAAAAAGAAGCTAAAAAAAATAATCTTCAAGATACCTATATTACCTTATTAAAAGAATTAGAATCTAAAATTGGTTAACGTTCTTTCCGAACATAGTCAATTTATGATATAATTAATTTATTGTCAGTAGTCATCCCTAGAAACGGGGATGTAGTCATCCTAAGGAATAGATTTAATTTTTATTAACAAAATTTTAAGATGATATAAATAATGACTAAATAAAAACTGTAAAGTGAGAAGATTAAAATGAGAAATGCAAAATTGGAAAGAGCAATAATTAAGATAGATAATGAAATTTCTGCTATGAACATAGCTAAGAAATACTTAACAAATTCAGAAGAAATTAACGCTGTTCAAAATACCATGAATAAAAAAAGACAGTTAATCGCTGATGATTTGTATGTTGATGATAAGAAATGTTATGAGCTGTGTTGTGACTTTATAGAAGAACAACTTGATAAGGAACTGGGACAAGAGGAGCAACAAGAATTACTTGAAGTTATAAAACAAAATTTTGGAAGACAATCTCCAAATGTATCAAAAAAAAGTAATGGCCTAAATGCCTGGTTAAAAGAACTTTGTATTGAATACAAATGGGTTAAAAATGAAGAAACCGATTGGGATCTTTTGGTTATTACCGGATTTGGATTATACGAATAAACTTAGTATTAAACACCAAACCTTGGTAATGCAAGGCTTGGTGTTTACTTAATTTCTTTTTTTTATTTACCTACTACCGGAACATTTTTCGCATCATTTCTCTTCATTTTTTTGTTTTTATCGCCTTTACTTTGAACCTCTGGTGACATAGGTCTACTCATTCCCTTTTTAGCCATAATATTTCCTCCTTAAATTTATTTATTATCCTCATTACATATTATTTTATTTAAAAAACTTATTTACTATTTTTCTCCTCTAAAGTCATTATTAATTTTTAAAACTTCCTCTTCATTTAGACTTGTTGATGTCATAACTTCAATAATACCACTTCCACTCTCAAGCATATTTTTTACTAATTCAACTTGCTCTTCATGTTGTCCTTTTGGTAATTTTGTTTTCTTCATAAATATCTCCTCCTCTAAAATTAAAATAAAGCATTGTAACGTTTTATTACAATACTTTATTTTTACCTAGAAGATAATTTTTATTCTACTTTGTTTGGAACACTAGCAGTTTTACCTTCTACCTTATTTGTTAAATTAACATTTTTCTCTTCTTCTATAGCAACTTTATATAAACTTTGTTTTTCTTTTAGCAATTCTTCAGCCACTTTTATGGCTACCTCATCACCAGATTTCTTCGCTTGCTCTAAACTAACTTTCACTAATTGATATTCTTGTCTTGTGGCGTTTAACTTATTTCCCTTTTCTAATTCTTTAATCATATCTTTTGCCAATTCATATTTTTCTTTATCTGTCATATCATCACATTCCGCTAATCTTTCATTTTCAATTTGTAAAATTATTTCTGTTTTCTTAACATCCTCCGGGTTTAAAAATAATTTTAGATTATCCAATCCCTTGTTAATAAAATAGAAAATGCTATCTGTTATGATTTTTGTTTCCTTATTTACAACCTCATTTATATTTATTTCATTACTTGTACTATTAGAATTTTCAACACCTATTGCAAACACCTGTGTATTTATGCTTATTGTAAATACTATAGCTGCAACTAAAATACCTACTCTCTTCATGTTAATTCCTCCTCATATTGTTCTTATATAAATAATAGTCATTAATTGTTATCCCATATTTTAAATTTCACTTTATATACGTTACATGATATGATTTATTAGAGGGTTTTTCTATTTTACTTAAATTGCAGTTTATTTTTCTTTCCCCTCTTAAAATTAATAATATTTACGTATAGAAAGTATAAGGGGTGCACAAATGAACTTAAAACTTCTTTTTCATAAAAACAAAAAAACAGTCCTGGGGTTAGATGAAGAACAAAGTTTTAATATAGATGATTTATTTATTGAAAATCGTAATGATTTTATTGAAAAAAACAAAGGTTTTATTTATTCAACTACAAGTAAGATATGCAAAAGACATTTAAGCTGGGAAAATGATGAAGAACTTAGTATTGCACTTACCTCCTTTAATGTAGCTTGTGACAAGTATGATAAAACAAAAGGAAATTTTTATGGTTTTTGTAAAATTATTATTAGAAATTCCTTAATAGATTTTTTTAGAAAAAACGTAACATGCCCCAGTCTAATGTTTTCTAATAATGAATTTAATATAGATTATATAGATGAAAAAAATTCAATTAGTAATTTTGAAACTCAAATAGAGAATGCATTTAGAGTTGATGAAATAAACTTATTTTCTAAGGAATTATTAAAATATAAAATTAATTTTGATTCACTAATTAACTTATCTCCCTCTCACAAAGATACGAGAAATAATTTATTAAATGTTGCATTTTTATCATCTAGGGAAGAATCAATATTAATACATTTAAGGACAAAGAAAAGACTACCAACCAAGGAAATAATAATACTAACTGCCTCCAACAGAAAGTTAATAGAAAAATGGCGTATATATATAATTTCTTTAATACTAATAATTTCTAATCCAGAATATGTGTATTTAAAATCCTATCTTGATATAAAAGAGGGTGACATAAATGAATAAAACAGGTATTGTAATAAATATCATTAATAAAAAAGCTGGCATTATGACTTCCAGTGGAGAATTTTTATATATAAAAATTAGCAAAGTATTACCCAATATAGGTGGAATTTATACAGGAAAATTATACAATAAAAATTTATTTATTTATAAATATGTTATAAGCGTTGCATCACTGATGTTTATGATTGTTTCTAGCGCCTATGCGCATTCCTACTATACCCCTGTTTCAACTATAATTCTTAGGATTAACCCTTCTATTTCTATTGACGCTAATAAATGGAATAAAATTATTAAGTCTAAGCCACTGAATTCTGATGGTGCCCTAATACTTAATAATATTAAGTTAAAAAATAAATCTATTGACGTTGGTCTTGGCCTTTTAGTTAAAGAAGCTAAAACTGAAAACTTTATAAACGAAAAATATATAAGTAATAAAAAAGTTATTAATCTTGACATTAAAAGTACCAAACCCATCTCTATAGATATTTCTAACTTTGAAAATACTATAGGTAGTAATAATTTAAATGTTAAAATTAATCTATCTCCGGGCAACACTAAGAACATTGATATTATAATTAATAATAAAAAAATAAATACTTCAACCTTAAATAACAATAGTTACAAAAGAAAAATTACAAATAACCAATCAAATATAAATATAAGCGAAAATAAATCATCTAAAATTAAAGATACGTTGAAAGATAACACCAAATCTACAACAAAAAAATATAATAAAATTAACAACGATATGAAAATTGAAAGCAAAAATTCAACTAATAATTCATCATCCAGTACAAAACATCAAAATTCAAATAAAATCAGAAACAATGCGCATACGTCTAAAAATAAAAACATTAAAAATGCTAATTTGCCTAGTAATACTAAGGTACAAAAACATACCAATAAAATACAAAATAGAAATAGCAACTAAAACAAATGAATACATAAATAACAATATATAGATTACATTCTATATATTTCACAGTATTAACATTCTCTTTTTTGTGAAAGATATTAATATGTTATTAAAAGGAGGTTTTTTAATATGCGTGAAGGATTAATTCCTACGATTTTAGGTACAGTTGTAAGCGTTGCTGGTGCATCATTTTCAAAGAATAACATGAAGAAGAAAACTATGCTTCCCATGATAGAAGCTGGTGTTGTAGGCTTTGGACTTGCTCACATAGTACTTGGAGCAATTGATCTTGTTGAACACAAAAAATAATAGTAAGATTTCAAACACTATAATCTAAAACAAAAGGACTGATTAAAGTTAACTTTAATCAGTCCTTTTGTTATTTCACCTAAATGTACATTTCCCTAAACAATATCCTATAATTAGTATATACAATATTCTACAATATATAAAGATGTAAAAACTATGTTATAATTAATATAACATTATTATTATATTCCACAGAGAAATATGGGAGGGCTCATTTAATGAGAATGATTTTTTTTGATACAGAAACTACTGGCATAAGGCCAGGTAATATATGTCAGCTTAGCTATATACTTGTTGATACTGACTATAAACCTACAAAAACAATAGGTAAAAATATATTTTTTACTGTAGATTATGTAGAACCATCTGCAGAGGATGTACATGGTTTTAGTGTAGATACTTTATTTGCACTAAGCGAAGGCAAAACTTTCGAAGATTCTTATGAAGGTTTTATTGAAGATTTTATAAATGCAGATATTCTTATAGGCCACAATGTTAATTTTGATATAAAATTTTTAACTCACGAACTTGAGAATTGTGGACATACTTTAAACCCTAAACATACATTTTGTACCATGAAGTATTATAAAGACATATGTAAACTTTTCACTTCACGTGGAGGATACAAAAACCCCAAATTAGCAGAAGCCATTAAATTTCTTGACTTAAATGAAGATCAAATAAATTTAAAAAGCAACAAGTATTTTGGAGACGCTGCAAATTTTCATGATGCTAGATTTGATACTACTGCAACATATTTACTAGTTACAGAAGGTATTAAAAAAGGTTTCATACCAAAACATTATTTCACGAATCTTGCTAAATAATTAACGTGAAAACTATTTGAACAATAGAATTTCTATTCTTCAAATAGTTTTTTAAGTTTACTCCACATATCAATATTAACTTTTTTAAGATTTACGACTCTAAATTTTTCATTAACAAAAGCATGTGTTGTACTACCCTTAGCCAAAATTTTTCCATCCTCTGCCCTAACTACATTATAATTAAATATTATCTTGACACCATTTAGTTCTTTCATAAATGTTTGGATAATAATTATATCCTCGTATTTTGCCCCTTCTATGTGCTTACATGAGCTTTCCACAACTGGTAACATAATATTATCTTTTTCCATTTCTTTATATGTCATTCCTATTGCTGTTATAAATTCTGTTCTACCCACTTCAAAATAAGCGTAATAATTTGAATGATGAACGATTCCCATTTGATCTGTCTCTACATATCTTACTTTTAGTTTTGTTTCATTAATATACATATTCATATCTCCGATCGAAATTTTCATTAAAACTCATATATTATGCCATCACAAAATATTCTTTTAACAACTCTGTTACTTACATACATCTCAATTACATCGCCTATTTTTATATATAACTCTACAGGTAAATTAAGTTCATATGCAAAATTCCCTGATTTTATTTTTAATTTTGTCCTATGTATATGGCTTCTTCCTACCAAATCAGCAAGGTCTGCCCCTAATAACAACCCTTGACCTGACATTAGACTATCAATTTGTATTACCGGATAATCAGTTATTTTTGCAACAATAGGAATTAGATTTTCTATTTTTTTATTACAAATATAATCTATCTCTTCATCTATAATAATTGAATCATTTTCAATTATAGCATTATTAATATCCACTAAGAAATATGCATTTATTTGTGTTAAATCTACTTTTTTATAATTAAAGTTTTCTTCAGAACGTATTATTCTAAGATATACTAGTTTTAATAATTCTTCATAGGTATTATCCTTGAATTTTTTAAATTCTTTAATTATTATATTCTCTATGCTTTTACTTAATCTCTGCTCATTAATTTTCCCTAAAATACTTTTACATCCCAGAAAACTTGCTAACTCAGATTTTATTTTATTTATATTAAAGTCCTTCTCCGTAAGTTTTATATCTGTACTCGCAACCATAAATACATTAGTATATTGCGGATATGCAGATTGAATGAATCCTAAATATTTTCCGTTTTTACTGTATACATTAAAAGGCATATTACGTCACTTCCTCCAAAACTATTTTTTCAATCATAAAAATAAATAAAATACTCAATATTAATATTATACATCTAACCAAAATTCATACATATAGATTTGGTAAAATATTATTTTGCTTTGTTATAGAAAATGTTGAAAATTTTCTAGTGTTTTTTTTATAATAAAGATATTCACAAATAAATTTTAACTAGAAACAATTCACTTTCGAGCTTTGTCTTTTATAAATATCAATATGGCAATAATAGATATGTACGTTATATTAAATAAAACTATTTTAGGAACAATATACCCAATGAAAGCTCTTCTTTGCACTTCATTTTTAATAATGGTGCATAAATAGAGAGTAACCGGAAATATAAACCAATATATTTTCTTTTTATCTTTTATTTTACAAATATAACTTAGAATATAAGTAAACGCATAGTTCTCATTTGCTATAATCATAAACATCACGATACTCCATAAAAATAAAAATAAAAATCTAAAGTTAATTAGTATTGGTATGTCTATTCCTCCTGCTACTAATAAAACTGGCCATAAAGCAATAGACGTAACCTTATATCCTAAAGAATATATACAGATAAATGTAATCCAAACATAAATTGACATAGTAATAAATAACGCCTTCAAAGTTATCTTTTTCATTTTATTTTTTTCTTTCAAAACTGGATAAAATAAAAATATTGCTTCTATTCCGCCATAGGCAAAAACTGATTGAATGCTACCACTAAAAATATTTTTAATTCCTGGTCCGAATATAGGAAAAAAATTTAAATAATCTCCACTTTTCAGTGATATTACTAATAACATTGTTAATGTCACTATAATATATAGCGAAATTTTATTGATTCTTACTAATACTTTTATCCCTTTACTACTTAAATAAATAGCTAATAGTATGGTAGGAATAAAAATTTTTATGGGTGTTAAAAAAGCTGTTGCATGCACTCTAAAAATATTAGCTAAGCCAACAATAGTAACTATTGTAAATAGACTAAATTCAGCCATAAATAAAATATTACAAATAGTTCCGAGCATCCTACCTAAATACATATTACTTAAGGTCAATATATTCTGATTGGGATGTTTTTTGGCATAATAAATTGATAATAAAGCTATATATAGCGGATACAGCCCACCAACTATCACCGATATCCAACCAGCCTGCTTTGCGTCCTGTACTACCCCATTTGGTAATGCTAAAATATTTATTCCAATTATAAAGCCTACTAAAATTGCTGTAGTTTCGCTCTCCTCTAATAAGTTTTTTTTTGCTTTATCCATCTTATTTACTCCCCATGTACTTTAATACTGACCTATTCCAATCTTATCAATGTTCACCACTACATTTACTTTAATATCTGAATTGCTTACCTCTTTATTCCAATCTACACCAGATTCTCTGCCATATTTGGCCGCAGCATACATTCCTAAATTTAAGCAATCTATTTTATAACTATTTTTCATTTTACATAAAAAATCATAACATTTTATTTCTATTTTTTTTGATATGAGTTCTTCAAATTCTTTTTCACTTTCTTTCTTCATAGATTTATATAATGTATTCTCTATAATGTCACCCTGAAATTCTAAGTCAATGATGAATTCATACTTGCCTTTTATTTTATTACATTTTACCTTCCTTTTAACCGTTGCATCATAATTTATATACTTATCTGGACCCTCCTGCAAACTTAATATTCCCTTCCCTTTTTTCTCTCTAAGCATATTCATAATTTTGCCCTCGCCCATAGGTATTACATAAGCCATTTTATCTCCTTTAAATAATGCCATGCCAGTAATCGCAATATTTTTATCCTTTATCTCTAGATATGGCAGTACTAAATTTTTGCCTTCTGAATCCAATGTAACATATATATTCAATAAATTATATTCAGAGTTAAAAAAATTGTAGTTTGTTCCATGTCTAATAATACCTTCCATGTAATCTGCAGCACTAGGATACCCAGCTACCTTAACCCTTAATATATCTTCCGCCTTCCCTTTACCAACTGTAAATATAACTTTATCATTAACCTTTGCATTAAAAAATAGTATATTTACAATGTTTGTTATCCCATAAAATGCCTGTTCTTCACCTATTATAGTTATTTTTGGAGTTCCAATTGTAAAAGGTTTGCTTGCATTTAATTGTCTTTGTTGCCTTATTTCTGCAATGCTGTTTGCCTTTGTTTTTATAATACTACTACTTATATCACTACCTTTTATAATTCTAGTTGAATTTTTAATAGAACTGCCTGCCCCCTCTTTTCCCTTAGTTTTAAAATCGTATATAGTAATAGGAACTCTATATTCCACATCACCATTTAGACCTTTGTTAATATCATACCCAACACCTGCTGTTATATTTAATTCCTCCATAGGGCTTACTTGCAATTTTTCTGCATAAATAGAAACTATAATTACAACTAACAACACAATTATTATTTTTTTCTTTTTCAAAGTGTCACCTTCTATTTTTTCTTACTTACCTATATTTAATACTGTCCTCTTCCTACTTTATCAACGTGTACCTTTACATTTACTTTAATGTCAGAGTTAGAGACAACCTCATTCCAGTCTACTCCTGTGTCTCTTCCATATTTTGCAGTAGCCACCCATCCTAGCTGAAGTAGATCTACCTTATATTTGTTCTTCATCCTCCCCAAAAATCCATTGCACATTTCTTCCACTTGTTTTGCCATGTCATCTTCAAACCTTTTGGTTACCCCTAAGTTTGTTGCCATACCTTTATATAATACATTGTTAACAATTTCTCCTTTCAAATCCAAGTCAATAATAAAAGTATATTTTCCCCCTGTTTTTTTACATGTAATTTTTCTTTTAGATGACCCTTGATAATTCACATATTCTTTTGAATTCTTTTGTATTGTCAATATTCCGTTTACCTTGTTTTCCCTAAGCATATTCATTGTTTTTGTATCCTTCATATCCAAAATAACAGCTAGCTTATCCTTTTTAAAAACTGCCATACCTTTTATTTTAATTCCATCTTCCATTATTTCAATATAGGGACTAACTATATTTTTGCCCTCTGCATCTATTGATAAAAATGCATCTTTAAACATGTAGTCTTCCTTAAAAAAATTATAATTTACCGAGTTTTTAATCATATCGCTTATATACTCTGCTGAATTATCATAACCTGGAGAAGTATAATTAAGATAATCTTCATGCCTACCTTTGCATACAACTAAAAATGCATTGTCATTAACAACAGGATTCTTAAAATTAACATCTATTAAGTCTCTTATTCCATATTTAGCATATTCCTCATCTACTATATAAATCTTTGATAGTCCTAAAAAAAATTCTTTTCCTATTTTTTTTTGTCTATTCTCTCTTGTTTTCCCAATAGTGTTACCTATTCCAGTACCTAATAATGTTTCAACAGTGCCGTCTTCTTTATATTCATTAGCAGTGGTAGAGACCCTATATATTATATTCCCTTCACCATTTTTGTTTATTCCCATTCCTACACCCACAGAAATACCTAAATCCTCCACACTCTGTGTTTTGGTTTTTTTACCTCCGAAAACAACCATAATTAAAGTACTACATAAAAAAACAATAAATATTATATTCATATATTTTTTCATTTTACCCATCCTTTTTTTATCCATATTAAACTGGCGATTAGGGTTATATATATTAAATTGTAAATAACGCTGATTGGAAGGGTATATTTTATAATTTCCTCCATTGCTAACTTATCTGGATAATATGTGTTTGTAATGATAATAACCAAAACAGCTATAACAACATATATTAATTTTTTATTTTTTATTTTCTTAAAATCATTTAAGAAAAACAAACACACGTAATTAAAAATAGCGACAGATTTAATTGCTATAATTATCCAAAAAAACACGAAAATATATTTAAAATTATTTATTACTTCAACCTTTACTGCCGATGTCACTGTAAAAAAACTCCATATTGTTTTATGAATAATATCTTTGCCCATATAATATATAGTTATAAACGTAATCCATGTATATATAATAGCAGTAAATCCTACTGCCTTTAAAACAGAACTCTTTATCTTGCGACTATCGTTTATAAGGGGATAAATTAAAAATATAAGCTCCATTAATGAGTAATCATAAGCAGAGTACACGCTCCCTTTTAAAATATTTATAATTCCTGCCCCAAATACAGGACTTATATTTAAATAACTTCCTTGTTTTAAAATAGAAACGGTAGGGATAATGACCCCTAGCACCATCCAAAAGGTGATAGCACATGTCCTTCCTAGCACTTTAATTCCAAGGCCAGCAGCGTATACTCCTATAAAAAATAAAACTATATGAATTTTAATAGGAGTTAAAATAGGTGATGCTTCCGTTCTTACAATTAACGTGATTGTTGTAATTAATGGTGGAAAAAAGCTAAAAAAACTTAGTAAAAAAAGAACATTTAATATGCTCCCAAATGGCTTGCCTAAGTATCTTTTACTAAGCACTAAAATATTATCTTTAGGGTATTTCCCACTTACATATATAGCTAAAATAGCTACATATAAGGGATATAAAGCCCCTATTATTACAGAAATCCACTCATCCTGTTTTGCAATATCTATTCCCCCATTAGGTAAACTTGTAGCCGTTACATCAAGCATAATTCCTATTAATATAAAAGTTACTTCATTTGGAGTTAGTAGATTTTTCTTTTCTATCTGCATTACTAATAATCTCCTCTACCCTGTAAATCTGCATTAACCACTACATTTACTTTAATATCTGCATTTGAAACTACTTTATTCCAATTAATATTTTTGTGCCTTCCATACTTTGCAGCTGCTTCTCTTCCAAGAGTAATACAATCCATCTTATAATCACTTTTCATTATTTTTATAAAATCAACACATTGCTTTTCAATATCTTTTTCCATATCTTTTTCAAATTCTTTTTTTTTGTTTATATCCTTTAACATATCAGCGTACATTTCATTATTAGTAATTGTACCTGTGAATGTTAAATCAATAATGAAACTGTATTTATCTCCTTGCTTATAACATTTCACTTTTCTTTTACCAGTTTTTGCATCAAAATCAATAAACTCTTTAGGGCTTTTTTGTAAAGTTAGTATCCCATATACATCATCATTTTTTAACAAATTAAGTATTTTACCCTTTTGTATATCCACGACTTCTACCATTTTATCTCCATTGAAAATAGCCACACCAGTGATTTCTATTCCTTCTTCAGTTATTTCTATATATGGAAGCACCAGACTTATACCCTCAGCTCCAATCCTCACATACGCATCTATTAACTTGTAGTTGTTAGAAAAAAAACTATAATTGCCATAAGATTCTACAAGCCCCCTTATATATTCTGAAGAGTTACTATAACCTTTTTTTTTGTACTTTAAATAATCCTCTGCTTTCCCTTTGCATACTACCATATAAGCCATACTGTTCGTTTGTGGATTTCTAAATCTATCATCTATCAAAGTTTTTAAACCATACCTTGCATAATCTTGACTTACAAAAATTACTTTTTCCTGACCTTGTACAAACTTTTTATCCATCTTTTCTTGCCTTTTCTGAGTTACTTCTCCTAAATTTTGACCTTGCTCATTAAATAACAAATTCGCTTGTTTACCACTTGCCTTATAAACATTTGTATTAATTGGTATACTATATTCAATGTTATTTTCACTTTTTCTTTCTATATCATAGCCAATGCCATTAATAGTCACTATCTCCTCAATAGGTACCCGGCCTTGGTCACGCATAATAAATACATAAATAAAAATACCAATTATTATGATAAAGTATTTTTTTTTATTCAAGCTCTACCTCCTCCCTTAAAAGATATAAATATAGAAATAGATGTCATATATAATAAATTAAATATGATAAACCATGGTAAAATAATATCGTTAATATTTTGCCTACTTATTTCATTACCAAACTTTAGAGCTAAATATACAAGTAGTGGATAAATTAAAAAATAAATATTTTTAGTCTCTATTTTATGTACAAACTCTTTTAAAATATATATACTTGCATAACAGTTAATACTCATACTTTTAAATGCAACTAAACTCCAAAATGTCATAAAAATGTATCTATAATTATTGATTACTGATACGGTTATAGTTTCTGTTACCACCAAAAATGACCAAAAATTTTTGTTTACAATATCTGGGCCTAAATAATATATAGTTATAAAAACGCACCAAACATAAAGAGTAATAGCTATAGTCACACTTATAAGAGAAGATTTAAGAATTTTCTTTTTCTCTTTTAGAAAAGGATAAATAAGTAGGATTATTTCCGCTCCTCCATAAGCAAAACTTGATTTTACAGCTCCCTTTGCTATTGAACTAAACCCAGACCCAAATACAGGATAAATATTTGTCATATTCGGAAATCGTAAAGCTATTATAGGTGATAAAAGAAGAATGATTGTAACGTAAAAAGAAATCTCACTTATTCTTCCTATTACTTTTAACCCTCTTGAAGCCGCATAAATAATGCAGATAACTAGTATAGCTATAAGTTTAAATGAAGTTAAAAATCCCATCATATAACTTCGCATTAAATTACTATAATAACAAGCAATCATCGATGTTATAAAAATAAAATAAGTAGCAAAGATTAAATTAAAGATACTCCCAAGAATTTTACCAAAATACTTTTTACTCAAAATTAGTATGTTGTCATTAGGAAATTTTTTACTTATATAGTTGGCTATACTTACAACATATAATGGATATATTCCGCCAATTAAAGTGCAAATCCATCCATCCTGATGAGCAGCTTTTACTACACCATTGGGAAGTGATAAAACACCCACTCCAACGATGCTACCAAAGATAATAAGGGCAAACTGACTTACAGTTAAGCTTTGTTTTTTATCAGAGCTTCTCTCCATTTTATTCACTACCTTTTTTTCTTAAACTTATTTCTAAAATCCATCTGCCTTATTGGGTCACTATTCGGAATTCCCTCTGGCCGCTTGTTCATCTTCCAAAGCGGTGCTCTAATAAATGTATCCTTCATGTCACTTTTATGAAACTCAAAATATGGTACACCTAGACTATCTAAAGATGAAAGATGAACTAAAATTAAAAACCACCCCACTGCAATTCCAAATATGCCCATAATATTTGCTAGTACCAGCATTGGAAATCGTAACATTCGAATAGAAAGAGACATATCATAATTAGGAATTAAGAAGGTAGTAATTACAGTAATTCCAACTATAAGTAAAGTAGTCGGACTAACCATTTTAGATTGAATTGCCGTATCACCTATAATAATACCTCCTACTAAACTTAATGTTTGAGCAATTTTAGTAGGTAGCCTTAAGCCACCCTCTCGTAAAAACTCAACAACTAGTTCCATAGCTATAATCTCTAAAAATGGAGTTAGGGCTATTCCAACCCTTGACTGAACAATTGGAGTGACAAATTTTATGGGTATAAGTTCTACATTAAACTTTATAAGTGTTAAGTAAATAGAGGGTAGGGTAATAATAACAATTGCTGCCAAAATCCTTAGAAGTCTTACAAACGATGCTACAATTGTTCTTTCAGTATAATCCTCAACAGCCTGAAAAAATTGCATGAATATTGCTGGATATATAAGCACCATTGGCGTTCCTTCTATAATAAGAACTATTCTCCCTTCTAGCATATTTCCAATAGCTCTATCTGGTCTTTCTGTACTATAGGCTTGTGGAAAAACCGTATAGGCATAGTCTTCAATATATTGCTCAAGCTTTCCCGCTGAAAGTACGGCATCTAAATCAATAGCTTCTATTCTCTTTTTTAATTCTTTCAATACATTTTTATCCACTATATCATCTATATAAACCATTGCCAAATCACTCTGCAATCGACTTCCTACATTAAATAACTCAATGGTGAGATTCTTATCCTTGACTTTTCTTCGAATAAGGCTGATATTTACTTCTAAATTCTCTACGAAACCATCTCTTGGACCTTTTGCTGCTGTTTCATTCATAGGCTCCATAATAGCACGTTGTACTCCGCCTGTAGTGTCAGCTATTATCACTTCCAAAGCGCCATTTATTAAGACTGCAGTTTTTCCTCTTTTGAGATGATCAACTACTCCATTTAAATCTGATTCTACCAATGTATTGCTCATAGAAATATATCTTTTACAAAGATAATCCCCTATATTGGCTCTCCCATTTAAATTTTCTCCTATATGAATCATCAGAGGGTTTAATATATCTCTATCAATAATATCCTTGTTCGCAATTCCATTTACATAAATAATCGCAGCTTCTAAAGGCTGATCAGTTCCAATATAAAAATGCTTTACCACTATAGGACTTTGCTTGCCTAACCCATTCCTAATTAAATCTATATTTACATTTAAATCTCCATTTTTCATTGTAATCACCATGACCTTTTCTCATAAATAGACAGATTGTGAATTATAAATTGATACCTCAATTATGATTTTTATATTACATAGTTTCTCTTATTTAATCTAAAATATCCGCTTTATTTTTTCTATTCTAATTTTAAATGTACGGCTATTCCGATAATAGATATATCAGTTATGTAGTAAATAAGCTTCACAACTTAAAATATAAGAGCACTAGCCCCTTACTGTTATACAGTAAAGATCTAGTGCCCTTATTTAGTATAAATTTTAATCATTAGACAGGTATCTTTATATAAAAAAAGCCCTATAAAACAAAAGTTTTATAGGGTATACTTACTTAACTATCTTCCGAAAGATGAGTTATTATTTTGTTGTTTTCTTGCTCTTCTGCAATCAACACATCTTTGTGGTTCATTTTCGAATCCTTTTTCTTTGTAGAAAGCTTGTTCGCCCTCAGTGAATACGAATTCTTTTCCACAGTCTTTACAAATTAAGTTTTTGTCTTCCATTTTAAATATTCCTCCTTTTATTTGAAAATTAAGATCTAAATTTGATTAACAATAATTTCCTAAATAAAAGGGGATATGTTGTTTATCAGATTAGATTCTCTTAAATAGTAACTTTAAATTACTATTACATACTTATATTAACATATTTAAAAAGCATGTACAATATAATTTTAACCATTCAACAAACTTTTTTTATACGTTTTATGACATACTATTAAATCATCTTCTTCGAAGCTGTTAAATCATCTTCTTCGAAGCTGCAACATTAACGACTTCAGAAGAAGGTTCATATAAACCCAATAGTATCGATGAAAACATTCCTTCTGAAATGTCGTTAAAATGCAAAGTTTCCTTTTTCAAACACAGCTACTTCTTTTCCATCTGCTGTGATACCAATTATTTGTAAGTCTTCTGTACCAACCATAAAATCTTCATGCACAAATGAATCATTAACTTCTAATCCGGAAAGTTCCTCATTGCTTAAATTCTCACCATTTTTTATACATACTGGATATGCTTTTCCTAGAGCCAAATGACATGAGGCATTTTCATCAAAAAGTGTGTTATAAAATAATATATTAGAGTTTGATATTGGAGAATCATATGGCACTAATGCTACTTCACCAAGATAACATGATCCTTCATCAGTTTCAATAATACTCTTTAAAATATCGTAACCAGTTTCTGCTTTGAAATCTACTACTTTTCCCTTCTCAAAAGTAAGCGAGAAATTTTCAATTAAATTTCCATTATAATTTAAAGGTTTAGAGCTTACTACAGTACCATTAACTCCTGTTTTTTTAGGTAACGTAAATACCTCTTCAGTAGGCATATTTGCTATGAACTCTACTCCAGCTGGTGTATAATCTGATCCTCCCATCCATAAATGATTTTCTGGAAGTTCAATTTTTAGATCCGTACCCAATGAATTCTTGTATTGTAGGTATTTAAAATTATTCAAATTTAAATAATCCATGCTTTTCTTTAGATTTGATTTATGAGTTTCCCATGAAGCAACAGGATCCTTAGTATCCACTCTCACTGTTTTAAATATAGCATTCCAAAGTTTTTCCATTGCCTCATCCTCTGAGATTTCCGGGAAAACTTTATTTGCCCAAGCTTGTGTTGGAATAGAGGCAACACACCAAACATTTTTGTTACTCATCATTCTATCTCTGTATTCTTTTATTGCAGTACTCGCAGCTTTATTTGATTTTGACAATCTTTCAGGATTAACATCCTTCATAAGTTCTGGGTCAGAGGCTGAAATACTTAAAAAAGCAGCTCCCTTTCGCGCACTTGAAACATAAAAATCTCTTTGCCAATCTGGGTATTCTGAAAATATCTCTTCCGGAGCAAACGTGAATTTAATTTTTGTAGATAATTCATCCCTCCATGTTACTACAACTTCCCTAGCACCTTCTAAGTATGCTATTCTCGAGACAATTCTAGTAAATGCAGCACACTCAATAGGTGAATTAATTACAAGCGTTTGATCTTTTTGAATATTAATTCCTGTCTTTACCAATAAAAGAGCATATTTCTCTAATAATTTATTATCCATAATATACCTTTAGCGGATTAGTACACAATACCCAAATCCACTAAATACTCACTTCCTTTATATATTTTATGTACAAGGTATAAGCCCCTTGTCATGGCCAAGTTTATTCATAGACTACGTAGCACTATTCTAATATATTATCTATAACCCTTAAGAAAATTATACCATAAACCGGGCTGTTAAAAATACTAACCTATTATTTTGATTTTTTATTCCATTTCCATCCATTTTTCAATATTTACATCTAGCTCCCTTTGAATTTTTTCCTTTTCCTTTCCGAGCTCCACCAATTTCTCATAATCTCTACCACTATTATTCATTTCAACATCTATATCCCTAATTTTTTTTTCTAATTTCTGAATTGTTTCTTCTAAAGTTTCTATCTCCTTTAATTTGTTATTGCTTACTATCTTATTATGATTTTCGCTACCTCGCTGCTTATTTGTTTTATCTTCTTTGGGATTTTCTACTCCATTTCGTTTAAATTCACTTTTCTTTTCTCTATAATATTCATAGTCACCATCATAACTAATAATTTTTTTATCTTCTATTTCTAATATTCTTTTTGCAAGCTTATTTATAAAAAATCTATCATGAGATATAAATAATATAGTTCCTACAAATATTAATAATGATTCTTCTAGCATTTCCCTTGAATCAATGTCAAGATGGTTTGTTGGCTCATCAAGTATCAATAAATTTATATCATTTTGAATTAGAATACAAAGTTTAAGTCTACTTTTTTCTCCACCTGAAAGATTTTTAACCTTTTTAAAAACTCTCTCCCCATAAAATAAAAACTTCGCAAGGATTCCTCGAGCTTCACCCTCAGAAACAGTGATTCCATCTCTAAAAACATCAAGTACAGTTAACTCCTCATTGTGAAATGTTATATTCTGTGGTAAATATCCTATTTTAATATTAGAACCTAACTTTACCTCACCCTTATCTGGTATAACTTGACCTAAAATGATTTTAATAATGGTTGATTTGCCACTACCATTACTTCCTAGCAAAGCTGTAGATTCACTATTTCTAACATATAAATATAAATCTTCTAATACCTTTTTATCCTCAAACTTTTTACACATACCTTTAAGTCTCACAACATCCGTGCCAGATCTATCAGTTTTCGCAAAATCAAGTTTTATTTTAGCTCCATTTATTAAGGGCTTATCAACCCTTTCTACCTTATCTAACCTTTTTTGCATACTTTCAGCTCTTTTAAAGAATTTTTCGTTATCACCTTGAGTCGCCCATTCTCTTAATCTTTTTATGGCTTTTTCCATTGCCTTTATTTTCTTTTGTTGATCTTTATATGCTTCAAACTCTTCAAATATCCTTCTTTGCTTTTCTATAACATAATATGAATAATTACCATTATACAAAGAGGTTTCACCCTCCTCAATTTCAACTATTTTTGTTACAACTCTATCCAAGAAATATCTATCATGTGAAATGATTACTACTGTTCCTTTATATGATTTAAGATAATTTTCAAGCCACTCTATTGATGTTACATCTAAATGATTTGAAGGCTCATCGAGAAGTAGTATCTCAGGATTCTCAAGTAGTATTTTACCTAACATAACAATGGTTTTCTCTCCACCACTTAAAGTCATAAATTTCCTATCTAGAGTCTCTTCTTCAAACTTTAATCCAATGCAAACCTTACTCATTTTTTCTTCTATTTCATACCCACCTTTTGCTTGATAAAGTTCATTAAGTTCACCATATTTTCTTAAAGCACGTTCTAATTCATTTCCATTTAGGCTACCCATTTTCTCTTCTATTATTTTTAATTCTTTATTTATTTCATATTGAATTTGAAAAGCAGTTTTTAGAACATCTATCACTTTAAAATGTTTTGGATAATCTGGTATTTGCTCTAAATATCCTATTGTCGAATTTTTTCTTATAGATATGCTACCATTATCTTTATTTTCCATACCAGCAATAATTTTAAAAATTGTAGTTTTACCCGATCCATTTTTCCCAATTAGTCCAACTCTTTCATTGTTATGAACTTCAAAGCTAATATTACTAAGGATTCTATTACCTCCAAAATATTTTTCTACTTCCTTTAATTCTATTTCTATCATTATTAATTCCTCCGTATTTTACATTTCTTTTTATTTCAAGTTAATTTAATCTCGTATTTATGTTTTTAGGAATAAACTTAAAAAATAAATAAAACCCCAGCAAGAAACACTTGCCGAAGTTTTTATGTTTGATTTTAATATAGATTAGTTATTCTAACCTATTCATATTCGAATCAAAAAACCTAGGCAAGAGAGTCATTACCTAGGTTTCAAATAACATAATTATAATGTATTTAAGGTAAAGATAACTTTCTTCTTTTTAGCAATATATTCAATTTTGGGTAGATTTCTCCCGTAAAATTGAAATCAGCAAAGCTTATTCCAGATAATGACATTGGTAATCTATCTAAAATTGTATTCTCTGAAAAGAATTTAGCCATTGTTTTACTCCTTTTTTAAAATTATTATGTTAATTTTACCATAATTCCTATTGTATATCAATACTGGAATTTTTTTTACTGCTACGTAACCTTGAAAAAGTTAACACAGCCCCAATGAAACAAATAATTGCTGCAGTTATATATACAATTTTCATGCCATATATAAATGCATCATTTCGTCCTACTACATAATTAGTTACACGATGTCCAATTTTAAAACTCATTCTATTATATAAAAGTGCAGTTGATAAAGCTATTCCACATACCATTCCAAGATTTCTTACAAGTCCATTAATGCTTCCTGCAATACCTAACTTATCCTTTGGTACTGTGGACATTATTAAAGAATTATTAGGCGATTGAAATAGACCATTACCAATGGTCATAACGACTATATAAAACACCATACTCATTAGACTAGTTTGCTCATTTAAAGTTGACATTAAAAGTAGACCCACACTATTTACCAAAAGTCCTATAAAAGTTAGAATCTCGGATCCTATTTTATCTGATAAATGCCCACTTATTGGTGCAACAACAGACAAAACTAAAGGGGATACCATAAGTACTAATCCGGTAAATGCAGGTGAGTAATTAAGTACATCCTGAAGATAAAATGGTTGAATAATAACTGAACAAAACATTGCCATAAAAGATATAAATCCACAAAATATAGAAAGTGAAAATAATTTATTCTCAAATATTTTTAGCTCCAGTAAAGGGTTTTTACGTTTCTTTTCCACAAATATAAATAGTATGAATGAAACAATTGATATTAAAAAACCTACTAAAATTATAGGATGTGTAAACCCAATTTCTTGACCCTTACCCAGAGCTATAAATAGAGGAATTATAGTAAATGCAAATAGTAATGCTCCATATCCATCCAATTTACCTTTTTCTGTTTTGTTTGCTTTAGGAAGTATTTTTAATCCATAAAACAAAGTTATTATGCCTATTGGTATGTTAATTAAAAATATATATTCCCAACTAGTAGCATCGACTATAAATCCTCCGAGTCCAGGTCCAACCATTGCCCCCAGTGCCACAAAGGTTCCTGTAATTCCAAGTGCCCTGCCTCTCTCATTTGCAGGAAATACTCCTGTTATAATTCCTTGACTGTTTGCCATTGTAGCTGCAGCCCCTATCGCCTGAACAACTCTTGCTAAAACCAAAACCGTAAGAGAACTTGTTATTCCACAAAATAAAGACCCCATAGTAAATAAAGCTATTCCAAACTTAAATACCTTTGTTTTACCAAGCATATCACCTAATCTACCAAAAACTAATATAGCTGCTGAGATAACAATTAAGTAACTTGTTACTACCAATTGAATACCTGCTGATGTTACATGAAGAGCTTTAGCCATTACAGGTAAAGCTACGTTTACAATACTACTATCTAAAGTGCACATAAAAGTTACCATTACAACTATAAATAAAATTGCCCATCTGTTTTTATAATTACTATCATTCGCTGAATCCATTTATATTCTCCTCTTATCCTTGTATTTTCATTTTTTTTACACTATTTAGAACCTTACTCAATGAGTTTATGGTAGTTCTCTTCTCCTCCTCATTTAAATCTTTTGTTATTAATTCTACCAACTTATGTATTTTACAAAGTACTTTTGGAATTATAACCTTAGCTTTCTGCGTTAAATATAACTTATAGGCTCTAGAATCATCTTCATCTTTATTTCTAACTATGTATCCAAGATCAATTAGTTTTGTTATGGTTCTAGCTGACATTGCCTTATCACAACCTATTTCTTCGCTTATTTTATTTTGGCTAATACCTTCATTTCCCCTTAACATAAGTAAATAAGGATATGAACCACTGCTTAAATCATATTCTTTTAGCATCTTATCCAAATGAACTTGTGTACTTCTTAAAATTTGATTATTAAGTTTTAGCAAATGCATTATGTCTTCTTTCAAATATTACACCCCTTGTATAAGTATATTATTATTTTTTATTTTAGTTGACAAGTCAACCTTATTATATTGGAATTCTGTTGACTTGTCAACCACTTAGCTACTCTTGCATTATAATGTTATACTTAAAATGTTTAAGTATATTTATATTTAATTAACTTAAATATATAAACTTTTGATAATAGTTCTTGCAAACCTCTTCTAAATAGGGCATATTGTATTATGTAATAAAAAATGTACAAAAGATATATTATGTTGGAGGGATTACATATGTTAGGTTTTATTATTATTTTTTTTGCTAAGATAGTTGAGGTTTCATTAACTACGATTAGAATAGTTCTCATAACTCGTGGTGAAAAATTCTATGGTTCTATTATTGGTTTTTTCGAAGTAATTATATGGTTATATATAATTGGTACAATGCTTGTTGGAATAAATGAAGCACCACTTAAAATGATCACTTATGCCTCAGGCTTTGCTTGTGGAAATTACATAGGTTGTATTTTAGAAGAAAAACTAGCATTAGGCTTAATTACTATAAATGCAATAGTATCTGTTAAAGATGGGTATATATTAGCTGAGCTACTTAGAAAAGAAAATGTAGGTGTTACTATTGTTAATGCCGAAGGGTTAACAGAAGAAAAAAAGATGCTTATATTACATGTTAAAAGGAAAAGAAAATGTGAATTAATAAAATTAATATCAGATTCCCATATAAATGCTGTAATTTCTCTAATGGATACTAAAACCATATATGGTGGATATGGTATTAGAAAATAACTATCTAACTAAGGGGTGTATAAAATGTGTGAAAAACAAAAGATGCTAAATGGTGAAATCTATAACGCATATGATAAAGATTTAGTCCTTTTAAGAAATAAAGCAAGGCATCTTACAAAATTATATAATAATACTGAACCAGAAGATGTTACTGATAGAATAAATATTCTAAAAAAACTATTTGGGAAAATAGGTGATAATTTTGAAATAGAACCTCCTTTTAATTGTGATTACGGAACTAATATTCACATTGGAGAAACCTTCTATGCCAATTTTAATTTTTTAGTTTTAGATGACGGACTTGTAACAATAGGAGACAATGTATTAATTGCTCCTAATGTAAGTATATTTACTGCAACTCACCTTCTTGATCCTAAGTTGAGGCCTAAAAATGCCGATTATACAAAAGCTGTAACTATAGGAAACAATGTATGGATTGGCGGTGGATGTATAATAAATCCAGGTATAACTATTGGTGATAATAGTGTAATAGGTTCTGGTAGCATTGTTACAAAGGATATCCCAGCTAATGTTGTCGCTGTAGGAAACCCTTGTAAAATACTAAAAAAAATTGATTAGTTTTCTAAAAAAGAAGGAGGTCAAACTACTGAAATAAATTTCAGTAGTTTGACCTCCTTTTTTAATTTTAACAACATTTTGGAAGCTTCAAGTCTGCCATCTTCTATAAGTGGCAATTGTCTAGCCTATGAAAATTGCTTTGGTGGCAGTCTAAATCTGCTTCCAAAGTTGTTAATATTTCAGCTCCGCAGGAGATGATTTAACTTACTCATTTGGATGATTATATATCATCCTGTCGTATACATGGTTAAAGCCCATTTTACGATAAAGATTTTTAGCCCTTTTATTATCAAGATCTACATGAAGGGACAGATTACCATCTGTTAGCTCAATTGCACGTCCTATTAGTTCCGACGCCACACCTCGCCCTTTATTACCTGGCTTAACACCAATATACGCAAGGTGGTAAGTTGGAATAAATCGTTCAAACCCCATATTTACTACAATACAGATACCCTGTTCTTCACCATTTCGTTTCGCTATTAATAAAAAGCCTTCCTTCATAGCTTTTTCTATAGCATCCACGGTCTCTCCCACTGAATCATTATAAGTAGATAACCAATCACGCGTCATCTCAAGCAGCTCTTCTTTGTTTTTATCATTAAAGCTTTTAATCTCACACACTTCAATTTCACTTCTTGCATCATTTAAAATAATTAAATGTTTTCCATTACTTAGTTTCCCTTGATTTGCCTTTTTAATAAATGCTGCCATTGCATATGATTCCTTCCTTGACACCATAACACCTTCAAGGTCTCTTAACATGTTAGCTGCATTTTTTAAATCATTTTCTTCAATCTCAATCATTTCCGCACGTGTATCCATAATTATTTTCTCAACTGTTGCAACTATACCTGTATAATCATCTTCCATGTATAAATTAGATTTTACAGTATCTTTTTCCTTGCTTTTAATCCCACCGATTTGCATCTTCCTAACATACTCGTCCATTGAATCTTTCCACGACGGATTTGAACCACATATTAATTCAGGTAACTTACCTAATTCTTCATGTACCCAACTCTTAATTAATCCACTATATACACTTGAAAGTGTATATCCAAGACCTAATTGTATTGTAATTGTATCAGCCTTAAAATCCATACGTTCTAAGCACTCTCTTGTCATATCCTCTAGCACAAGATGGCTAATAATATTATTTAGATTCCATTCGCACATCAAATACATGTTGTTTTTTTCTGCTATCTCTCTTAGATTAGAACGTGTAATAGTATCTTTTTTATCACGCATATCAAATAAAATAGATTTATCTATTCTAGAAATCTTCCATTTCTCTTGCTTGAATAAAGGAACCTTAATCTCAAGTTCATTTAACTTCGCAAATAACTGGACTGATTGTATATAACATTCAGACCCATCAACTAATATTTTTTTAAATCCATTAGCAATAGCATCCTTAACTAGAACTTCTGATATACGATCATATTTATGACCTGATGGATTAGCTCCTTCAAGTTTTAAATATATTTCTGAAATACCTAATGCCTTCTCTAATTTTTTTGCTCTCATTAACGGTGTTCTTCCACTTTTTCGCATAATCTCTCCTTCAACACTTAATTGTGATTAAATTCAAAAAACACTCCAACTTTTCAAACCTTTATAGTTAGCGTGCCCATTTTATTAAGCTATAATTATTTATATTATACCATTTTAAGCTTAAATCAGCAAATACAAGGTAAATCATCATCTTCGCTAATATTATATTAACAATTTTTAAAATACAGTTAAAATTTCCATTAATGTATAATGATAACTCATTCGAAACTTACAAAAAGATTGATTTTTTTGTCGTTTTATATATAATAATATTAGTAGATTAAATTTAATTGCAACATCGTTAGGGGGAAAAAACATGTCAGAAAAATCAAAAAATATTAAGCATTTAACATTGGTACCATTGGTATTAATGATTTTTACTTCGGTTTACGGATTTAATAACATTCCAAGATCATTTTATAAAATGGGTTATGCTGCTATTCCTTGGTACATCTTATCAGGAATAACATTTTTTATACCTTTTGCTTTCATGATGGCTGAGTTCGGTGCAGCTTTTAAGGATGAAAAGGGTGGAATTTATTCATGGATGGCAAAGTCCGTAGGAGCTAAATTTGCTTTTATGGGAACATTTATGTGGTATGCATCTTATGTAATCTGGATGGTTAATGTTGCGTCAACAGTTTGGGTTCCAATATCAAATGCTATATTTGGTACAGATACAACAAAAGCTTGGGGTTTATTTGGATTAACGGGCCCAAGATTTCTAGGAATACTCGGAATATGTTGGATAATATTTGTTACAATTATATCAACTAAGGGATTAGATAAAATAAAAAAAGTAACTTCACTTGGAGGTACTGCAGTAGCATTATTAAATATAGTTTTATTTATTGGAGCTATGCTAGTCCTTGTAGGAAATCATGGTCATTTAGCTCAGCCAATAACTGGAATTAGTTCATTCATAGATTCACCAAATCCTAAATTTGTTGGGAATATACTTCAATCATTTGCATTCGTAGTATTTGCTATATTTGCTTATGGTGGTATTGAAGTTGTTGGAGGACTAGTTGATGAAACAGAAAATGCTGAAAAAAACTTTCCTAAAGGTGTTGTTATTTCAGCAATTATTATCTCAATTGGCTACTCACTTGGAATATTCCTTGTTGGTATATTTACTAACTGGTCTACTGTTATGACTGGCGATAATGTTAACTTAGCTAATGCTGGTTATGTAGTAATGAACAACCTAGGATATTCTCTTGGTAATGCATACGGTGCAACCCAAGCTACTTCAATAGCAATTGGACATGGTGTAGCTAGATTCGTTGGACTTTCAATGTTCTTAGCTTTATCTGGTGCTTTCTTTACACTAATGTTCTCACCATTAAAACAATTAATTGAAGGTACGCCACCTAAATTATGGCCTGGTAAAATGGCAGAAATGAAAAACGGAATGCCTCAAAATGCAATGTGGATTCAAGCTATAATAGTTTGTGTTATGATTTTCCTTGTTTCTGTTGTTGGTGGAGATTCTATGAAAAAGTTCATTGAAATATTAGTTTCAATGACTAATGTAGCTATGACTCTTCCATACATGTTTATAGCGTTTTCTTTTGCACCCTTTAAGAAAAACAAGGCTATTGTTAAACCTTTTGAAATATTTAAAACTAATACAAGTGCTTTAATATGGACAATAGTAGTTATGTTCACTGTTGGATTTGCAAATTTCTTTTCAATAATACAACCAGCACTCGAAGGCGACTTACCAACAACCCTTTGGAGTGTGGGTGGCCCGATATTTTTTGCTGTAGTTGCATTTATAATATATTGGAACTATGAAAGAAAATATCTAAAAAACCTATAAAACACAAAAGATGGTTTCTACATTAATTAGAAACCATCTTTTTTTGTGTTTTTAGGTTTACTTTATTAAATCAGCAAATTCACCATCTACGATATCCTTTAATAAATTCGGATTTATCTCTATTTGAAATCCTATTTTCCCAGCACTTACAATTATCTTATCTATTTCAAGTGCTCCTTTGTCAATAAATGTTTTATACTTTTTTTTCATACCTATGGGAGAACACCCACCTCTAATATATCCTGTACACTTTTGTAGATCTCTAAGATCTAACATTTCTATGTTCTTTTCATTAGTTACTCTAGCTACTTTTTTAAAATCTATTTCTTGTCTAACAGGAATTACAATAACATAAATTTCTTTAGAATTTGCATGTGTAACTATGGTTTTATAGAGATATTTTTCATCTCTACCTATCTTCTTTGCCACAGATATCCCATCTACTTTATCATCCTTAACCTCATAGGTCATAACATTATATTCTATATTCATTTTATCTAAAATACGCATAACATTTGTTTTTATCATTGTTATCCCCTTTGTTTAAATTTATTTACACCAGAAATTATTTCGTGGTTCTCTTCATTATATCCTCTTTCTGTCCCTTCTGCACTAATACCATAAATATCATGCTTAATACTCCTAAGTATGTATACTTTACATAAAAAAACTGCCAACATACTTCAGCAGTTTTTTAGAATATAATAATAACTTAACTTGTAATACTTAATAAAATTTAATCCAACTTTTAATATCCGTAATTATAGCCTCTGCCTCCAAGTAAAGTTCCGATAATTAATATCCTAGCTATATCTTGAAGTCCAGCACCGCTGAAGCGACGTCTTCTCCTCATCATATCATCACCATCATCACCATCATCTCTGCAATCATCCTCATCATAATCATCCTTATGGTGTTCTTTGTACTTGTCAGCTATTTCTTTACAGACATGATCCATTTCCTCCTTGCTAGGACAATACATCTTTCCATGTCTTGCAACCATCATATCGCAATGATGCTTTACCATCGGATGCATCCTATGGTAAACCTTAGGGTACATGCTTTTTAACTCCTCATCATCTTCCTCACACATAGGCATATTCATCATGGGCATATTCATCATAGGCATATTCATCATAGGCATATTTCCCATAGGCATATTACCCATTGGCATATTTCCCATTGGCATATTCCCCATTGGCATATCCTCCATTGGCATATTCTCCATTGGCATATCACCCATAGGCATATTCATCATAGGCATATTCATCATGGGCATATTCATCATAGACATACACTGTCCAAGATTTTCACAATTTTTACAACGATAATCGTACATAAGTACCTCCAAAATAATATTTATACTTTATATTATTCTATTTTCATTGTTTTGTTACCGTGAGGAATACTTATTTGTTATAATATTACATTTGCCTTTTATCTAGTTTATAATCGACAATTCATTTTATTTCTGTACATAATAGTCTGTAAAATTATTTTTAGACTATTGACAATATTCAATAAAAGCTTTATCATGTCTTTAACAACTTAATACGGAAATACTTATCAAGAGAGGTAGAGGGACTGACCCAATGAAGCCTCGGCAGCGGGTTCTTTTAGAATACTGTGCCAATTTCAGCAAATTTATTCTTGAAAGATAAGATGGCTATATTTGAAATATAAATTAACCCTCTTCTTTCTATAGAAGAGGGTATTTTTTTATCAAAACATAGTTATGTTTTAATTTACTAAAATAATCATTGAGAGAAGGCAATAACTTGAGCGTTGAAAGTGTAAAAAAATTTTTCACTGAACATGGGCTTGTAGATCCAGTATTTAAACTTGAAGAATGCGGCGCTACAGTTGACCTTGCAGCTAAAACTTTAGGAATTGAACCAAAGTTTATTGCAAAAACATTATCCTTTCGTCTTAAGGACAGAGATATTTTAATTGTTACTAAAGGTGACGCACGAATAGATAATAGAAAATATAAAGATTTTTTCAAAACCAAGGCCAAAATGCTAGACCACGATGAAGTTGCACAAATAACAGGTCATCCTGTAGGTGGAGTTTGTCCATTCGGACTCGCAAGTCCTATAGGAGTATACATAGATGTATCACTAAAAGACTATGAGTATGTTTACCCAGCAGCTGGTTCATCATTTACAGCCCTTAAAATAAGACCGTCAGATATGCAAGATTTAACTCAAGCTGAATTTATTGATGTTTGCAAATAAAGTGCATCAATTGAAATTAAAATAAAAAAACGATTGACATTTACTTTTATGAATCATATACTAATCACTAACAACTTATCAAGAGAGGTAGAGGGACTGGCCCGATGATACCCGACAACCAGCATTTATAGCGAAATGCAATGGTGTCAATTCCATCAGATTGTAAAATCTGAAAGATAAGGAAGATAGCAAATTTTATTATACAATTTTATTGTTTATTAAAGTTAATCATGCTGCTTTCCTTATAGGAGAGTTGCTTTTTTTTTATAAACCTTTACGTATAAAAAACAAATATATATTTACAGTATAATTAAAAAATAATATTAAAGAGGAGAATTAATATGAGTGAGAGAAAATTAAGTTTCGAAACATTACAGGTACATGCAGGACAAGTTCCAGACCCTACTACTGGTTCAAGAGCAGTTCCAATTTATCAAACATCATCTTTTGTCTTTAAAAATGCAGATCATGCAGCAAATTTGTTTCAATTAAAAGAGCCAGGTAATGTATATGCAAGGATAATGAACCCCACTACTGATGTTTTTGAGAAGAGAGTGGCTGCTCTTGAAGGTGGTGTTGCTGGACTTGCTACCGCTTCTGGACTAGCTGCAATATTCTATGCAATACTTAATGTAGCTAGCTGTGGCGATGAAATCGTAACTGCAAGTACACTCTATGGTGGTACTTATGAATTATTTAATGTTACACTTAGGAAACTTGGAATTAACGTAATATTTGTTGACCCAGATGATCCTGAAAACTTTAGAAAAGCAATAACAAACAAGACAAAAGCACTTTACGGTGAAACAATAGGGAATCCAAAAATAAATATTTTAGATATAGAAGCAGTAGCAAAAATTGCACACGAAAATAAAATACCACTTATTATTGACAGTACATTTGCAACTCCTTTCCTATGCCGTCCAATTGAATTTGGTGCTGATGTAGTTATCCACTCCGCAACAAAGTTTATTGGTGGACATGGAACTACTATTGGTGGAATTATAGTTGATGGTGGTAAGTTTGATTGGAGGGCAAGCGGTAAGTTTCCTGATTTTACAACGCCTGATAAAAGCTACAATGGACTCGTATATGCAGACCTCGGTGCACCAGCATTTGCTTTAAAAGCTAGAGTTCAGCTTCTACGAAATACTGGAGCTACCCTTAGTCCTCAAAGTGCATTTTTATTTCTTCAGGGACTTGAATCATTGTCTTTAAGAGTTGAGAGGCACGTTTCAAACGCTAGGAAAGTAGTTGAATTCTTAAGTAAGCATCCAAGTGTTTCATGGATAAATTACCCAGAACTCGAAGAAAGTAAATACAGAGATTTATCTAAAAAATATCTACCAAAAGGCGCAGGTTCAATATTTACTTTTGGAATAAAAGGCGGACTTGAGGCAGGAAAGAAATTTATTAACAGTGTCCAGTTATTCTCACTACTTGCAAATGTTGCTGATGCAAAATCACTTGTAATTCATCCTTCAAGCACAACTCACGCAGAGCTCAATGAGGAAGAACAAAAGGCTGCTGGAGTTACTACAGATTTAATAAGACTTTCAATTGGTGTAGAAGGTATCGATGACATTATATACGATTTAAATCAAGCCCTAGAAAAAGCAGTTAAATAGTAACAAAAATAACTTATGTATCTGACATATTATAATACGCAAGATGCATTACCATAAGGAGGATTTAGATGCCAATAAAAATACCAGACAATCTTCCAGCATATAAGACTCTAAATAAAGAAAATATTTTTACTATTACAGAAGACTGCGCATTTCATCAGGATATTAGGCCATTAAAAATTATAATTTTAAACCTAATGCCTACAAAAATTGATACAGAAACGCAACTTCTAAGACTTCTTGGTAACTCACCACTTCAGATTGATATAGTACTTCTTCACCCAGAAAGTCATGACAGCAAAAATATATCACCTGAACATTTAATTAAATTTTACAATACTTTTGATGAAATAAAAGATTCTAAATTTGATGGAATGATAATAACAGGAGCACCTATTGAAAATGTTCCTTTTGAAGAAGTAGATTACTGGGATGAGCTAAAAAAAATCATGGACTGGAGTGTGCGCAATGTATTCTCCACCCTGCATATTTGTTGGGGTGCGCAAGCTGGGCTTTATTATCATTATGGAGTTCAAAAACATAAACTCGATAAAAAACTGTTTGGAGTATTTAAACATACGGCAACGCAGAAGAATGTCAGGCTTTTGACTGGATTTGACGATGAGTTTTATGTTCCACATTCAAGGCATTCTGAAATAAAGAAAGTTGATATTGATAAAGTAGATGCACTTAGAATTATATCAGAATCAGAAGAATCAGGAATTTACATTGTATCAGCGAAAAAAGGACGTCAGATTTTTATAACAGGACATTCAGAATATGATCCATTAACGCTCAAAACAGAATATGATAGAGATATCGCAAATGGTTTAAATATAGATGTACCAAAAAATTATTATCCACAAGATGATCCAACTAAAACACCTATTGTAAAATGGAGAGGTCATTCAAGTTTGCTCTTTTCAAATTGGTTAAATTATTATGTTTACCAAGAAACTCCATATAATCTGGTGTATTTAGAATAATAACAAAAGCGGCCCATAATTTATGGCGCCGCTTTTATTATTAAAATCTATTAAATTATAATTTAAAATATTTTAAACTTCTTTCACTATCTCATCGTACCCTCTTCTATATGCTCTTGGGTAAAGTGTATTACTCTCATCTAAGTGACCAAGTGAAATTAGCATAACAACAGTCTTATTCTCATCAAGTTCAAATTCTTTTCGTACACCTTCAAAATCCATTCCGCTCATTGCATGAGAATCAACTCCAAGACTCTTAGCTGCATACATTATAGACATTGCGAGTAATCCTGCGTTGCTTTCAGCAAACTTTAATTTATTTTCATTTGATGTACCATATAAACCAGCTGCCATTCCTTGTGTACCTGCTAATTTTTCTTTATCTCCACCCATTAACTTTAACATATCATTCCAAGTAGGGTTTGATGCTTCATATCCTGTTTTGTTACCTACTATAATTAAAGTAACTGGAGCTTCTAATATCTTAGGTTGAGCTGCAAATTTATGCAATCTTTCTTTACCCTCTTTAGATTTTACTGCTATAATTTCCCAAGGTTGAAGATTAAATGCTGATGGTGCGAGTACCGCAATGTTAATTATATCTTTAAGTAATTCAGCCTCCACACCTTTATTAGTATCAAAAAAATTAATAGCTCTTCTACCTTCATAAACTTCTTTTAAATTCATTTAAATTCCCCCGATTTCTTTTGCTGATTATATTATCTATTAGTAATAATTATTATATACTTTATATTATCATAGTATTACTATATCTTCAATATGTCAAGTAAATGATAAAATTACTTGATTATATGAAAAATGCAAAAGAGGTAGAGCAACTTCTGCTCTACCTCTTTTGTAATTTTAGAAACGAAAATCTCTTTTTCCATCTTTAAGTTCTTTCAAATACTCCGTTGCAATTTCTCGAACTTTTTCACTTTTTATATTTGGAATCTCATTTTGAATTAAGATCTCACCCTTTTTCTTAGTATCCTCGGATGCGTAATCCTCCAAATATTCTTTAAGTGTCATTAGTGCATTTGGCTGACAGCAGTTTCCAATCTGACCTGACTTTACAAGTTTCATAAATCTATCTCCTGTACGTCCCTCTCTATAACAGGCAGTACAAAAGCTTGGAATATAACCAAGTTCTAAAAGCCAATTTACTATTTCATCTAATTTTCTAGTGTCTGTTACTTCAAATTGCTTTGAATTATCATCTTCTGCTTCTGGCTGCGAATATCCCCCGACACTTGTACATGATCCTCCACTTACCTGAGATATACCAAGTTCTAGCACACGCTCACGAGTTGATTTTGATTCACGAGTTGAAACAATCATGCCTGTATATGGTACAGCAATACGAATAACAGCTACAATTTTTTCAAACATCTCATCTGATATTGAATTTGAAAATGCATTCGGATCAATATCATCAGCAGGACAAATTCTTGGAACACTTATAGTATGTGGGCCTACACCCTTAGCTGCTTCTAAATGCTCTGCATGCATAAGTAAACCTACAAAGTCATAACGATACATATTTAAACCAAACAATACACCAATTCCAACGTCATCAATACCGCCTTCCATTGCACGGTCCATTGCCTCAGTATGATATGCGTAGTTATGCTTTGGTCCCGTTGGGTGGAGCTCTTCATAACTTTTCTTATTATAGGTTTCCTGGAAAAGTATATAAGTGCCAATTCCAGCTTCTTTGAGCATCTTATATTCCTCTACAGTAGTAGCCGCAATATTAACATTTACACGTCTAATATCCCCATTTTTATGTTTAATACTATAGATTGTCTTGATACTCTCCAAAATATATTCAATTGGGTTATTAATAGGATCTTCTCCTGCTTCTAAAGCCAATCTCTTGTGTCCCATATCCTGAAGCGCAACAACCTCTTTAACTATTTCTTCTTGTGAAAGTTTTTTACGATGTATTGTTTTGTTTTTAGAATGATAAGGACAATACACACATCCATTTATGCAATGATTTGATAGATATAAAGGAGCAAATATAACAATACGATTACCATAAAGTTTTTGCTTAAGTTCCTTTGCAAGTTTGAACATTTTTTCTTCTTCATCTTTCAAATCACATTCAAGTAGAACAGCAGCTTCCCTATGTGTTAACCCCTTGCCTTCACTTGCACGTTTTATTAGACTATCAATTAATTCACGATTACTCTTGTTTTCCTTAGCATACGCAACGGTAGATAAAATTTCATCATCATCAATAAACTCTGTTGCATTTTTTGACATAGAATCATACATAATATAATCTCCTTTTTATATAAAATAATTTTTATTTACTCTGCTTACGGTGTAACCTTGGAATAAATTGTTTTAGTGTTTACACCGGGTATCATTCCTAGCTTACCTGATAGAGCACTGATAACATCATTTGGTGCGTCAATAACAACACTTATTACTGAGATATCACGTTTATGATATGGAACCCCCATTCTACCTACAATATACTCACCATATTCATGAAGTATAGAGTTAAGTTTTGGAGCTGAATCTGTATTTTCAACTATAATTCCAATTAATGCAATTCTTGTTTCCATTAATTAAATCATCTCCTTAATAAATTAAACTATCCCTATACCTCTAAAGGCATAGGGATAGTTTCTTATAATTAAAGACACACCATTAAAAGTATGTTCTTAACAATATTACAACTATTCTCTCGCCTTCTCATTCGGGACGAACCCTCATACCTTCAGAACGATATCTTTGTAATTATAATTCATTGTTTAATTTTTAACAAGACAAAACCTATCCTAATTTTAAAATTTACCTAGAACACCTATACAATAACACTCTGTGTTTTAAATTGCAAACTTACCTTTTGTTTACTTACATAGGCGGCCCTTATACTAAATACTTAAATTTACTTGTAAATTGTAATATACTGTTCTATAATTAAATAATAATAATATATGTGCTAGGGGTGCCTTATGGCTGAGATATGAATATTAATTCATTGACCCTTATACCTGATCTGGATAATACCAGCGGAGGAAAGCGGTAATGATGTATAAATACATTAACTATATTCCTTTTGTGAATATAGTTTTTTTGTTTTTACCATAATACTTCTGTAGCACAATACATGGAGGTTATATAAATGTCTTTAAATGAAAGAATCGCTGAAATTACCAAAAGCCCTACTGCTCTTTTTGCACTACTCGGAGTTTTAATATTAATTTATGTTGTTTTTAAAGTTAGAAAAATTAAATTTACTACGCAAATGATAACTTTAGTTGGTGTATCTATTGCATTAGCTACTTCATTACAATTTATTACTATTATGAAATTACCACAAGGTGGTAGCGTAACTGCTGGAAGTATGGTCCCAATAGTACTAATAGCATTATTTTATGGTCCTGAAGTTGGGTTTCTAACAGGATTTTTATTTGGAATAATAAATTTTATATTATCTCCTTTTGCAGTCCACCCAGTCCAAGTATTATTTGATTATCCTCTTCCTTTTATGGCCATTGGAATAGTAGGATACTTTAGATCCTTTAAAATTACAGGAATACTTATCGGAGTAATCTGTGCAATGCTAGCAAGATTTGCATGCCATTTTATATCCGGCGTAGTATTTTTCGCTACCTCTGCTCCAAAGGGAACTTCTGTTTATTTATACTCCCTTTTATATAACGGCTCATACATGGGTCTCGAAGCAATAATCACCTGTATAATTATTGCTATTTTACCTATAAAACGTTTATCAAAACTAGTTGTAAATAAACCTAGCTTAAGTTAATTTTCCATCTCAAACATTGGAGCAAAGTTCATAAAATGATCTTTGCTCTTTTTTTATTCTAACTTAAATTTATCATCTTAATATTTAGCCTTCCTAATTAAATTTATTTCCGCCTTAACTGGTGGTTTAGAATTACTATTTCCCCTTACCGTAACCTTATCCTCTGAAATATTAAGTTCTCTTGCTATTATCGCCTTAACTCTTCTTTTACAAAAATTACCTTGGCAAGTTCCCATTCCTGCTCTTGTACGTCTTTTTATAGCGTCTGTAGAACTAATTGGTATATTTCTGTGAATAGCATCAATAATTTCTGACTCTGTAACCTGCTCACATCTGCATATTATGTTCTTTTCTTTATTTTCATCATCAACTTTTCCATCAAAATTTTTATCCTTCTTTATTACTATTCCATTTCTATTTGGATTAAAACTATTTTTCAGTCTAAGATTTCCTTCTAAATTCTTAATTATATCTACAACCATCTTCGCAATTGCAGGTGATGATGTAAGCCCTGGTGAATCTATCCCAGCAACATTTATGAATCTTTTAACTCTACTTTCCTCAATGATAAAATCTCCTGTACTACTAGTAGCTCTTATACCTGAAAAAGTAGTTAATGCCTTTTGAATATTAAAATCAGGTATGGACATTCTAGCAGCAGTAATTACATCCTTTAAACTATTCTCATTAGTTGATACATCTTCTGTATTATCAACCTCTTCTGCATTAGGTCCAATCATAAAATTACCATGATATGTTGTAGTTACAAGTATTCCTTTCCCCTTATCTGTAGGCACTTGAAAAATAACAGTATTTACAAGATGACCTTGATCTTTTCCCATTAGAATATATTGACCTCGCTTTGGTACTATTTTAAAATCATCGATTCCTACCATATTAGATATTTTATCACTATGAAGTCCTGCAGCATTTATAATGTATCTTGATTCGATATCCTCCTTATTAGTATGAACCGTAAATTTTTCTTCCAATTTCTCTATACTCATTACTTCATTCTCTAGCTTAAGTTCTACACCATTAGTTATTGCATTTTCAACTAATGCAATTGTAAATTCATAAGGTGAGGTAACCCCTACACTTTTAGCATAAAGTGCTACCTTTACTTCACTATTTAAGTATGGCTCTATCTCTTTTAACTTCTCACCTTTTATAATCTCTAAATCATCGCATCCAAGTTTTAGACCGTTCTCATATAGCTCAATAATTCTTTTCTCATCACTCTCATTAAAACCAATTACCAAAGCTCCTGTTTTCCGATATCCAAAATTTAATTCTTTCTCAAGTGCTTTATACATTTTATTCCCTTTTCCACATAATTGTCCTTTTAATGTACCGTACTTTGCCGCATATCCCCCATGAACTATCCCACTATTTGCTTTTGACGCTTTGGTTGCAACATCATCTTCTTTTTCTAAAATACATATTTTTAAATCATACCTTGAAAGTTCCCTTGCAATAGCTGCTCCAACTACTCCCGCGCCTATAATAATTACATCATACATAAAAATCACCTCACAACATATTATTTTTATAGCCTTTAATACTTATTCTTTATTAATATCTATTATAGTATAAGTTTTTATATTATAATAGATATTTCACAAAAAAATCATTAAATATAAAGGTGATTATCTATGCCTTGTAGAAAGATTTATTATAACCATATATTATAATACTTAAAACTAAAGGAGGAGATATTTAGTTTGAAAAATAAATCTAAACTGCTACTATGTATACTTGTTTCAATGTTTTTTTTGTTCGAGGGGTGTGGCAAAAAAGTTGATACTACAATACCACTCAAACCAACCCCCACTGTAAAAACCTCTCAAAAATACATCTCACCCTATACTGGCGAAGATGTAACAAAGAATGTATTCTCTAATATTGCTGTACTTGCAATAGTCGAGAACTCTTTAGATGCAAGACCTCAATCCGGATTAAATGATGCGGATATAGTTTATGAAACCATGGCAGAGGGTGGAATTCCTAGATTTATTGCATTGTTTCAAAAGGAAAGTCCTAAAAAGATTGGACCAATTAGAAGCGCTCGGGCTTATTTTTTAGATATTTCAAAGGAATATAATTTGCCTTTTGCTCATTGTGGTGGAAGCGAAGAAGCTCTTCTTAAAATAAATGGAGAAAAATTAATGAGCATGAACGAAATGACAAATGCCTCTACATATTGGAGGGATTCGATAAGGAAAGCTCCTCATAACCTTTATACCTCTACAGATAAATTAAGAGAGCTTATCAAAAGTAAAAAATTTGTATACTCACCTAGTGTTACATTAAAATTTAATAAAAGCTATTGGGATAATACTAAACTAACTAAAGCATCCGATGTATTTTTAAATTTAAATAAATATTACAACACTAGATACACTTATAAAAATGGATTTTACCTAAAAAGCATGGATGGAAAATCTTCTACTGATAAAGAAAATAAACTTCCCTTAAGCGTTAAAAATGTAGTTGTCCAAATAACCTCAATTAAAACTCAATCAGATGGAAGTCATTTAGACATTAAACTTGTGGGCACAGGAAATGGTTATGTTATCAGCAATGGTAAATATGTTAAAATGTTTTGGACTAAAAAAACAACAACTTCAAAAACACTGCTAACAGATGAAAAAGGTAATATTTTGCCTTTAAATCCAGGAAAGACTTGGTGGAATATCGTAGATAAAAACGCAGTTATAGATATAAAGTAATTTATAATTTTCAAATTAACCATAAAAAAAAAGGTCTCGCCCTAGCTAATTGCTAAGACAAGACCTTCTTTATTTTTAGTCTATATTTTTTTGAGTTTCGTCCGATATTTCTTCGGGATTAGTTGTTTCTATATTTTCTACATTAGTAACATCTTGATCTGCTTGATCTTCACAATATTCATGAGTAACATCATCGCAAATCTCTTTTTTAGTTGAAACTGTTAAACATTTTGAAACTTTATCACTGATTTTACCCACTGCTACTAGAAGTAATGCAATTCCACCATACAAGGCAATCGGTTGGAATATTCCTGGTATCAATTGTGATGGCACATATGCCTTTCTTACAGTAGCAACTGCATAACCTTGAGCTACAGCTTGATTTACGCTAGTTTTATACAAGTAAATATTAACAACCAAGAGTACAACCCCTAAGATTGCTACAACTATAGCAGATATAAATAAAAAGATTGAAAAAGCAGATTTTTTTGATGCATTTTTTACATTATGTTCCATAATAATTTATCTCCATTCCGCCCTTAAAGGCTATATAATTAATTGCATTTAATACTCACCTGATATTATTAATCTTTAGTGGTATTTTTATATGTTATTTTGAGGATTCATTATGTAGTTCCTCTGTATCTATTAACAATAGTAACAAATAATTATTGCATTTAAGTGTCAATATTATGAACAATCTATGACTGGTTTTCAGGAACGCTTTGAAAATAGGTGTTTAGGCTAAAAATATGTTCTTATAAAGTTTTATTCTATTTCTTTGAGAATAGATTAGTTAACCACGTAATACACAAATCCATCCAAGTAGCAACATTCGGATAAACCCCTTTTCCCTCTTCCCGAGTTTCTTCATTAGCAAGCGATAACCCATGTGGTCCCTCTGGATATATGTGTAATTCAAAAGGTATTTTTTTGTTTCTTAACGCCTTAGCAAATAACAATGTATTTTCAACCGGTACTGAGTTATCTTCAAATGTATGCCATAAAAATGTAGGTGGTGTTTTCTCAGAGACATTATGTTCTAATGACATTTTCTCCTTTAATGACTCGCTGGCATTATCTCCTATCAAATTGCAAAGTGAGTTTTCATGAGTAAATACTCCTGATGTTATGACAGGATAACATAAAATTTGAGCATTTGGATTATTTTTACCTACCTCAATTCCAGGTACCCCTTTTAAATAAAGCTCATCCCAATAAACTCCAAGACTTGCAGCTACATGCCCACCTGCCGAGAAGCCACACACCGCAATTTTATTAACATCAATTTTCCACTCTTTAGAATTTTCACGAAGTATACACATTGCCCTTGATAAATCTAGCAATGCCTGTGGATACTTGTTTGGAGCAACGCTATAATATAAGACAAATGCATGAAAGCCAGCAGCATTAAATTTAATAGCTATTGGTTCAGCTTCTCTTAATGAAGTATAAGCATATGCCCCTCCTGGGCATATTAAAACAGCTCCCCTTAATTTATCTCCTTTAAGTAAATATGTATCTAAACTTGGTCTAAAATCATCATTTCCTTTATTTTCATATGGAAACTTACCCCACAAATCAATAGTCTTATTTATCATATTCATATCCCCTTTAATCATAAATTTAAGCTAAAAAACTACCGATACTTTTTTACAAATTAAGTCTATTATAATAAAAATATACCAAATTGTCTATATTCTTATAATGTTCTCTTTATATTATTAGTATATTAATAATTTTTGCTACTATTTTACTTCTTATCCACATAAAATTAAATCATCTTGTCAATATTGTAACTGCATATTAAAACTTAGAAAATGTCATGATGTTATAGCATTGTATATCTAATCAAACCAATAAGCTTAACAAGCTATGTTTAGCTCTTTATAATTCTCCAAATTTTCTATATAATGATTCTTATTAATATTTTTCATTCATAATATACTATTACATTCATTTCTTTTTATAGTTTTAAATACAGACAATTTAAATAAAGAATGAACAATATTAATACATAAAACTTTAATTTTTATGTAAATAAAGTGATAAAGTAAAATTAAAATTTAATTAAAGGAGTGAAAAAATTTATGGATATTTGGAAAAAGAAAACACTAGAACAAATGTTACATTCAGCTGAAAAATCTGATTTAAAGAAGAACCTTACATCAAAAGACCTTGCAGCACTTGGAATAGGTGCAGTTGTTGGTACAGGTATTTTTGTTTCAACTGGTGTTGGGGCTCATCTAGCAGGGCCTGCAGTTGTTTTATCATTTATAGTAGCTGCGGTAATAAGTGCACTTTGCGCTCTTACTTATTCTGAACTTGCTACAATGTTTCCAGTTGCGGGAAGTACATATGCATACTCTTATGTTGCCTTTGGCGAATTAATAGCCTGGATTATAGGATGGGACTTAATGCTTGAATATTTGGTTTCTTCCGCTGCAGTTGCGTCTGGATGGTCAGGAACATTTGTAGGTTTATTAAGTTCCGCAGGGCTAAATTTGCCTAATGCAATAATTAGAACTCCCTCGGCCGGTGGAATTATTGACTTGCCTGCTGTTCTTATAACTATGTTTGTAACTTGGATATTATTTATAGGCATAAAAGAAAGTGCAAAATTGAACAATAAAATTGTCATGGTAAAAATTGGTGTAATTGTTTTATTTGTAATACTTGGAGTATTCCATATCAATGTAGCTAACTATAAACCATTTGCTCCATTTGGTTGGAGTGGTGTTATGGCTGGTGCTTCAATTATATTCTTTGCATATATTGGTTTTGACGCAGTTTCAACCGCTGCCGAAGAAACTATAAACCCAAAGAGGGACGTACCTCGCGGACTTGCAATTTGCCTAGGAGTAGTAATTATACTTTACGTTGCAGTTGCACTTGTTATAACTGGTATGGTTCCATATAAAGAAATAATTGAAAACAATGCTGTTCCAGGAGCTCTTGCAAGATTTGGCATCAATTGGGGAGCCGCGCTAGTTGGAACTGGAGCCGTTATCGGTATGATTTCAACACTACTTGTAATGCTTTATGGACAAATTAGAGTGTTTATGGTTATGTCAAGAGATGGCTTACTTCCAAAGGTTTTTTCAAAGGTACACCCTATTCACAAAACCCCTACTCTTTGCACAATAATAACAGGTAGTATTGCTGGAATAATGGCCGGTTTTTTACCATTAGATGAAATAATAAAACTATGCAATATAGGTACATTATTTGCATTCATTCTAGTTTCAATAGGAGTTATAGTACTTAGGAAAACTATGCCAAATATTGAAAGAAAGTTTAGGTGCCCATGGGTACCAGTTCTACCTATCATTTCTGCACTTGCTTGTATTTATTTAATGTCAGCCTTACCACTCGTAACATGGATTAGATTTATAATTTGGTTATTAATTGGAATAGTAATTTACTTCGTGTATAGTAGACATCACAGTTTACTTCAAAAAGAAAAATAGAAATAAAATTATAAAAACAAGGTAGACAACCTTTTGGTAGTCTACTTTATTTTTATAATTTATTCAGTCTTTATTGTGTTAAATCATCTCCTGGGGAGCTGCATTAACGACTTCAGAAGGGAATTTAAAACCCCACTGAAGTTTTATTTCTGCTAAGGTAAGTTACGCCCACTTATAGAAGTGGGAGACTTTCCTTCTGAAATGTCGTTAAGATATAAATTAAAATTAGTAAATCGTTTTAGAGAATTTGTATCTTTTTTTATAAACTCCCAGGTCTCTTTATACTCAGCATTAATAGCAAATTCCGGATTATTCATAAATTCAATAAAACTAATAGGGTTTGTTATAAATTTGTCTTCAAATTTTTCAGCAAACCTCCGTTTATCATCCGCATTAACGCCTTGTATATTATGAATTACATGTTCTAAATTAGAAGAAAAGAAATATACCCGGTAGCTTAAGTTTGCATATACCACATTCGTAGTTGCGAGCTTACTTAGAATTTGTGATTTTTGTTTATTACGCTTTTTTATATTGTCGGTATTTTTTGCATATATATTCTGCGTGTTATACTCAATACTATCACTCGGTTTAATACTATTCGTATCCTTTTGCAGAACTTGTTCATCATTTATAAATGCACCGTCAGTATCTACTAAATGAATTACATTTGAAATATCACTTTTCTTATACATATCACTAGATATAAACTCCTTTATATAATCCGTAATTTTAGTGTAAATATTACTTGCATTAACTCCATTTTGCGCCGTTACATCACCATGAATAACTTTAAACCTAACAATTTTATCTTTTTCAATTATTTTAGATAAAATCAATGCAAATGAATTTCTATCAGTTACTCCCTCAACTATAAATAATACAATTTTTTTACTCTTCATAAAGAATCTCACCAGCTTTTCTAAAGGCGTGTGCAATCTCAAAACTATTAGTTTCTTCGTATATACACTCGTTAAGTCCCCCCAAATCAACCCCACGTAAATATACATTTCGTAGATTGTTATTACTTTTTATATTCGTTATTCTTATAAATCTATTTTGAGGATTCGCGGTACTAAATACCAATGATTCTTTTTCTAACATTTCGAGTGGTCTTAGGTTATGTGACGTAAAGATAAATTGACCTTTTCCTTCTTGCTCAATTATCTTTAATAATTCCCCTAACAAATACTCAAATATACCAGCATCAAGCTCATCAACTATTAGACAAATTGATGGATTATTAAACATAGAAATTAATGTACTTAAAATAGAAATTATCTTTTTAATACCTTCAGATTCATATTTAAGCGGAATCTTTATATCTTTTTTAATAGAAAGTAATTGTATTCTTACTACTTCTTTTCCATTTTTATATAATTCGTTTCCTAAATTGTTAATCTCTAACTGTAAATTAGGAATAATAGTGCTTAACACTATATTCAACTGTTTTATAATTTTTGTTGCTATATTATACCTTTTTTTATCTATATTTGATGTTCCAAGTAAATTAATTGCGATATCTCCACTAGTTACGCCGACCTCATCCTCCATTCTAAAACTTAATGGCATATAATTAAGGCTTATAGTAGCTGAATGTTCATTAGTTATTACAAATAAATTTACTCTAGCAAAATGTTTAATAACATTAATAACATTAAAATAATCATTGCTCACAGAATTACTTTTAAAAATTTCTTCTAAACTATCGTTAAAAATAAAAGATGTTTTTTCCTTTATCGATAACCTTTTACTCACTTCAAGATTAAATTCATTTTCTCTATTATTTCTTATTAACTCGTTATAACGAGCCTTTGGCAATATATATGTATCCTTTGAATCTATAAGATATTCGATTATATCAATTTTTCTTTTTTTATTATCCTCATTTATTTGAGAATAACTTAACTTCTCATTATATAATTCTGCTTGCCCTTCTTTTCTCCTTAATGAAAACTGGTAATATACTAATAACTTTTGATCTTTTAGTTCAATATAGAAAACAAATTTTAATGTAGCTGTTTCTTCTAATTCATGTATATAATTTTTAATATCTTCTGGTAATTTTTCACCACTTGCTATTGTTTTAAATAATTTAAAAGCTTCTACTATAGTCGTTTTTCCTGAACCATTTTGTCCATAAATTCCAATTATATCCGATTTACCACTATAATATTTTTTCTGTCTATAACCTGACAAATCGATAATTCCCTCCTGAATATTCTTAAACCCCGTAAGTTCAATCTTTTGTATTCTTATAATTGTTTTTGTCATAAATTTCACTCCCATACATATAAATTACACGCTTGTCACTATAAATCGTTAATACTTTTCATTTAATTGATACAAAATGTTTCTTTTAATGTATTCACTAATATTATATCACATTCAAACAATATTATTCATTATACCCTTAATTAGTATAATTAAAAAAAGTTTTTGTTTTTTAAAGGTATTTCCTATATTTATGTAGAATGTAGTAATAGATCACGTTTACAAAGGAGGCCATAATGAAGAAAGTTAAAAATATTACATCATTTGCTCTTGCTTTATTGCTTGCAGGTTCAATAAGTATTATTACTAGTAAGCCTGCACAGGCTGAGGCACTTGTATACACAACAGAAATTACTCAATTAGCAGCAAGTAAGAGCAAGCTTACAGGGACTAATATCGTAGACTATGCAGAAACATTTATCGGCATCCCATATAAATATGGTGGAACTACCACAGCTGGTTTTGATTGCTCTGGTTTTACTATGCATGTTTATAATAATTTCAAAGTAAATTTGCCACGCATTGCATCATCTCAAACATCAAAAGGCAGTGTAGTTAGTAAATCTACCCTTAAGAAAGGAGATTTAGTTTTTTTTGGAAATCCTGTTTATCATGTAGGCATTTATGTCGGCAGTGGAAAATTTATACATTCTCCTAAAACTGGGTCATCGATTAAAATTATAGATTTAAAATATATGCCTGATTATAATACAGCCAGAAGAATAACGAGCAATTAGGAAAAAGGAGCAAACAATAATTTGTAATTATTGCTTGCTCCTAAGCTTTGGTTTGCTACCGCGCGAATGTTCCATCCTCAATATCTTTAAATGCCCTCTTAAGTTCCTCCTTAGTATTCATTACAATAGGTCCACCCCATGCAATTGACTCATTCAATTTAGCTCCCGAAAACAAAAGAAAACGAAGACCTTTTTCTGTTGCTCTAGCTATTAATTTCTCACCATTATTAAAAAGTACTGCACTCCTACTTGGAACTAATTTATCATTAGAATCATCAAAACAGCCTTCGCCTTCCACTATATATATAAACAGCGTTGTGTCAGTCATAGTTTCTAATTCCCATCGTGCACCAGCTTTCATTTCAACGTCTAAGAATAACATTTTCACATGTTCACCTTGCACGGCTCCTGAATTACCTTTATAATTCCCTGAAATAACTCTAATGATGTTATCATCTTCGTCAATTTTAGTTACCATGTCTGCTCTAATATCTCGATACTTCGGACTTGTCATTTTATCCTTTTGAGGTAGATTAATCCAAAGTTGAACGCCAAGCATTCTATTTGATATTTTGGGCATTTCCTGATGAAGGATTCCACCACCTGCTGTCATCCATTGACAACAACCATCTAATATACTTCCCTTATTCCCTAAGCTATCTGTATGCTCAATATCTCCACTTATAAGGTAAGTAACTGTCTCTATCCCCCTATGTGGGTGCCATGGAAAACCTTTCGTATAATCATCAGGATCTATTGAGTCAAAAGCATCTAACATCAAAAACGGATCAAATTCTTTTACATCAGGTAAACTAATCACACGAACAAGTTTTACTCCAGCTCCATCATACTGAGTTGTTCCTGTTACTACTTTATGTATTTCCCTTGTTTTCATAATATTATCCCTCCCTAATCAAATCTAATTTACTTTATATTACCAATTGTTCTTTCTTCTAAACACATAATCACTATATCATATAACTAATATAAGTACATTTAATTATTTTTCATTTTTTTCTTCTAGATTTCTATATTTTCGAATTAATTCCTGCTTAACTAACCAAAGTTCATGAGATAAATCAACAAAATACTTGTGAGGATTAGAAAATCTCTTAACTTCATCCCATATGCTGTCTACTTGATTTTTGCAGTAATCTCTAATTTCTTCTAAGCTTGGCAATACATATACACACTCTCCGTTAAGAAATATTGGTACTTGAAGCTTTTTTGCGTAAAAATTGGTAACTTTTTTCTTTTTCCAAGTAAGAACTGGATCAAAGATTGTATATGGAGCCGCTTCATTTATAACCTCACCTGTAAGTGTAATAACATCCGCAATTGCCTTGTGAGTATTTTTGTCATATAATCTCCAGCACATTTTATATCCTGGATTAATAATTTTTTCTTCACTTTCGCTCAATTTAATTCTTGGTACAACTTCTCCCTCTTCTTCAACTGCCACTAATTTATAAACACCACCGAATACTGGTTCTGATTTGGCCGTTACTAATCTTTCACCAACACCAAATATGTCTATTTTAGCATTTTGATTTAATAATTCAGTTATAATAAACTCATCTAAGCTATTAGATGCTACTATTTTGCAATCTGTAAGCCCTGCTGCATCTAACATAATTCTTACTTTCTTTGAAAGATAAGCAAGATCTCCACTATCAAGTCTAATTGCTTTTAACCTTTTTCCAATTGGCTCTAAAACATCTTTGGAAACCCTAATAGCATTTGGTATACCACTAGTTATAACATTATATGTATCAACAAGTAATGTACATGTATCTGGGTAAGTTTTAGCATATGTTTCAAAAGCTTTATATTCATCTCCAAAGAATTGTATCCATGAATGTGCCATTGTTCCAGTAGCAGGAATCCCGTACATTTGATCTGCAATAGTTGTAGCCGTTCCACTTACTCCCCCTATATATGATGCTCTTGCCCCCATTATAGCTGCATCAGCACCATGGGTTCTTCTTGCTCCAAGCTCAAGTATTGGTCTTCCCTTTGCAGCTCTCACTATTCTGCTAGCTTTTGTAGCTATTAAGCTTTGATGATTGATTGTTAAAAGTAACATAGTCTCTATAAGTTGTGCCTCAATTACTTTTGCCTTAATTGTGACTATTGCCTCATTTGGAAATACTACTGTACCCTCTGGAATTGCATATATATCTCCTGAGAATTTAAATGCTAATAAATACTCTAAAAACTCCTCTGATAAAACGCCCTTGCTTCTTAAAAAATCTACATCATCTCTCGTGAATTTTAAGTTTTTAACAAACACTACAAGTTGTTCCAGGCCCGCTGCTATTGAAAATCCTCCTCCATCTGGGTTCTTTCTATAGAACATATCAAAATACACAATTGTGTTTGAAACCCCATTTACAAAATACCCATTTGACATTGTTAATTCATAAAAATCCATTAACATTGAAAGATTTCTTTCCTCGCGAATATTGAATTCATTACTCATTTTCATATTTCTCCTTAATTTAATATTTTTATTGGGCTTAATTATTATTAGCTTTATCTAAGCATTTAATAAATTTAAATATTTGTTGTTCTGGTTATTATTTTTAAATTCTAGTATTTTATCTATTATATAGTTAATAACATCTTTAACTTTCTTTCTACTAAATATTTGACTTATCGTACTACAATGTTTTATTACTTCAATTTTTGAACTAAATGAATTTGTTGTTATTGTAAACGCAATAGTCTTTTTAAATTGATCATCCGTGTCAACAAGAAAAATTAAATCCAAGCTATATTCTTGATACTCGTTACCTTCGATATAAACCTTTCTGTTATTATCCTTTGCAACTCCGGATAAACTATTTATTCTCTCATCATTTACCAATTCATTTAGTATTTTTATCATATAATAATTCATCATATACTTTCACTCCTTACCTATTTAGTATCAAAATAGTACAAAGTATCCATAAAAAAATTAAAAGTTACTATTTTTCTTTTTATGTCCAAGAGACTTTGTACCTATGTGATACTATCATTATATCATATACCATTCCATTGTCAATATGAAAATTTCATACTATTAGTTTATATATAAAATTAGTTCCTTTAGGCAATAAAAGGAACTAATTTTATAATCTACACTATTAATGAAATAACTATAATATAGTATCAACTACCTCTATGCCATTAGATTTCATTTCCCAAAGAGATATAACTTTCATTAAATCACCATCATGAGTTCCAGTGTCAAATGTTTCTACTGAATCTATTGGTACAATAATTCTTCTATCAATATTTTTTTCATTGAAATATGTTTTTAATGTTTCTGTAAAATGCTTAACACATATATCCGTTGAGCAACCTTCTACAATATAGTTTTCAATCTGCGCTTCATTTTCATGAAGCCATGTTTTAAATTCTGGTGCATGGAAGCCATTAGTACTATTCTTATGGATTATTGTAGTATTACTATGAAGTGTAGCTCCACAGTTTAATGAAGAAATAAGCTCTGCCTCGGTACTATTTTTTAAACAATGTCTTCCGTATATTTTAAACTCAGTAGAATTTTCATCATGTTGCTCCAAAAAAAACACCTTTTTATATCCGTATGTACGCTCATTAATAGCTACAACATTATCTATAATAGTTTCAACTCTTGGTGAAGACATTATTCCAGCATGGACAAAACCATTTACCATATCCATAACTATCAAAGCTGTTTTTTCTTTTGGAAGGTCATTTAGATTAACTAGATTTCCCTTTATTTCATTTTGCATATCAAATATTTTATTTATTAGTAAATTTATCATACATATCATTTCCTCTCTTTTATTATTTAGTGCCAAAGGTGATAATTAACCTATTAGTCTAAAAAATTATGTTCCCAGTTTTCATTAAATATATAACAGGTTGCAGGTCTTCCCGCAGTTGTTTTTTCTTTATCAGTTTCTACAACCATTTTCTTAATCTTGCGCCTAAAATTAGCCCTTGATAAAGGTTTTCCTAAATTAAGAATAGCTTCATATATTTTTTGAGCTTCTCTTAACGTAAAATATTTTGGAAGTAATGAAAAAGCAATTGATGTGTATTCTATCTTATTTTTCAATCTATCTAACGCATAATACACTTCGTCAATATGGTCGAAAGCAAGTTCATCTTTACTCCACTTAAGTGGCTCATAAGAGGGTACTTTAATTGTAATAATGCCATTCTTAACAAATCTTTCAGAAACAACATAACCTATTTTAACGTCACCATCGTCAGAAATAAGTGTTATATTATAAACATCAACTCTCTCTATTCCAGAATTATCTGATGAAACAAAATCTTTCTTTACCGTAAACCATTGCGCATAAGTAGCATCATCACCTGCTACTGCCTTAATGTTTGTTTTATCGGCGAGTGCCAAATAAGCTATCGAAATAACCCTCATCCTCGGATCCCTATCTACTAGATCCCCAAAAGTTTTTAACTGCTCAAAATACACACTATCAATATTAGTTTCTTCTTTTAATTCTCTGTAACAAGCAGTACTTAATCCTTCATCAATATTAACGAACCCACCCGGAATTCCATAACACCCAATATATGGGTGATCACCCCTCTTTACCAAAAGCAATTTAAGCGCTTTATCAGGATCTTTCCCATCTACCGGTATATCATCTATCGTAAAAAGTAGCATATCCACTGTATTAGAGGGTCTATCATAATCCCCTGGCACATAACTATCCAAAAACTCTTTTTCAGTTAATCCATCCTTATTTTTTATATCTAAATTTCTCATAATCATTTTTCCTTTCTATATTGTTTATTATTATTTTATGACTATGCTCATTCTAATTTACTTTGTATTGTTATAATACTATAACCTTAGCACCATATAGATACAAAGTCAATGTTTTTGTAATAAACACTAAAAATATTGTATTACTAAAAAACGAGCCTGTAATTTATTACAGACCCGTTTTTTTAAATACAATTTTATTTTTTTAATAAGTTTTCGATATCCGTTTTTATATTTAATGGAAGCACTGTTGGCGCATATCTCTTAATTACTTCCCCTTCTGTATTTATTAAAAACTTAGTAAAATTCCATTTTATTTCCTTACCTAAAAATCCTTTTTCTTCATTCTTTAAATATTTATATAAAGGGTGTGCATTTTGTCCATTTACATTTATTTTTTCAAACATAGTAAAACTAACTCCATAATTTAATAAACAAAATTGCTGTATCTCCTCATTACTACCAGAATCCTGCTTTGCAAACTGATTACAAGGGAATCCTAGAATTTCAAAACCTTGCTGCTTATATTCGTTATATAATTTTTCAAGACCTTCAAACTGAGGTGTTAATCCACACTTACTTGCAGTGTTTACAACTAAAACAACCTTACCCCTGTATTGCTCCATCTTTATATCTTGTCCATCCATTTCTTTTGCTGAAAAATCATAAAAATTCATATTTTTTACTTCCTTTCAAAATTAATTTATTTTTAGTTTTATACAATTAAATTTGACTCAACTTTATTATATGTTTAATTATTATTATTGTCAACCTAAATTTTACAAAAAAATAAAACAAACGTTAAATCTCTATTTAAAGAACCTAACGATTGTTATATTAAAACCTGAACTTATATAACTCTTTTTTTATAAATGGAACAATTCCTTAGCGTCTACATCCGGATGATGATAACGACCTCTTTTTATTGTTACTTTTTTATATTGAATTGATTTTTGTGGACACCACTGCATACAAGCAAGGCATTGCTCACATTTATGTTGCCATTGTGGTTTACCCTCCATCATTTCTATATTACTCGCAGGGCATACCTTTGAACATGTACCGCAACCATTACAGTTTTTGTCTATCCAAAAATCTTTATCTTTTTCATAAGGGCTAAAGCTGCTGTAAACCATGCCACCAACTGTCCTCATCAAGCTTTCTCCTAGTCCACTAAATCCAACTATCTCATTATTATTTAAACTTTTAACAATTCCACTTATTTTTGCTTTTTCATCGTCAAAACACTTTTTCTGTTTTTCTTCAGAATAAGGTGCGTAAATCACTTGATAATTTCCTGGCATTTTGACTTTAAATGCAGCGCTAAGTTTAACACCCTTGTCAGTTAATATCTCTTCTAATTGTTTTATAGATGCCCCCGCAGCTGATCCAAAAGTTACAACGGTATAAACATAAACATCCTTTTTAAGTCTAATTTCTTTAATAAACTTTTTAACTAAAAGTGGAATTCCAGAAGCGTATACTGGAAAAATAAATCCAATTTTATTCGATGATATATTGTCAGTATTTATATTTTTTGTACATATTTGTATTATTTCTGTATCTTTTAATTCAAGAGCTATATCCTTGGCTACCTTTAAAGAATTACCCGTACCACTAAAACAATAAATTGTCGATTCCATAAAAACACTCCTATACTCAATATTATTTCCATTGAAACAATTTCATTTATAACTACTCTATTATATACAATGCTATTGTATATAATAGTTAATGTCAAGATTTTATAAAAAAATATGGAACCTTTCTTTTAAAGAAAAGTTCCATACATTATATATATTATTTAGTCATAAAGTCTTTACCGCGATGCATATCAACTTTCTCAACTTTTATTACTTTAATTGTTTCAGTAACATTTTCTTCTAAAGCTAATTTCCCATATTTATTTATTTCATTTTTATCTTTTGGAGTATGATGAAGAGATGTTGCACCCCCTATACATCCACCAGAACAAGCCATTCCTTCTATAAAATTACCATTTGATCTATTAAATTTTAATAGTTTCAATGCTTTATCACATTCAATAAGGCCATCACAACTTATAGGTTTAAATTCTAATATTGTATCTGAAGTATCTACTAAGTGTTTTACTGCCTCTGTAAGTCCACCTGATCTAGCAAATATTCTCCCATAATAAGATGCATTATTTAATGGAAGTTCCTCGCAGACCTCAATATCTATTTCATATGCATCAATCATTGCCTCAAGCTCCTCAAAAGTCAATACATAGTCAGTAATTCCTTTTATATCGGCTTGCTTTATTTCCATTTTTTTAGCTGTGCAAGGTCCAATAAACACAACTTTAGCTAAAGGGTCTGTATTTTTAATAAGTCTAGATATTGCTATCATAGGTGAAACTGTACTTGAAACATGTTTACCAAGCTCTGGGTAATTTTTCTTAATATAAGAAACAAAAGCTGGGCAACAAGAACTTGTCATAGTGTTAAGTTCCTCTATAGTTTCTATAAATTCTTTTGTTTCATTTTGTACTACCATATCTGCACCAAGAGCTACTTCTATGACATCATAAAATCCCATTTGTTTTATACCTGCAACCACTTGTCCAATTTTTGCATATGTAAATTGACTAGCAATTGCGGGTGCAACAACAGCATAAACATGTTTTTTTTCATTTTCCTTTGATTTTGTTAATAAATTAACAACATCTACAACTGAGGATTTATCCATAATTGCACCAAAAGGACATTGATAAACACAAGCCCCACATTGTATACATTTATCATTATTAATTACTGCTTTTTTATCTTCATCAAAACTTAATGCATCAGCATTACAAGCTCTACGACAAGGTCTCATAACATCAGAAATCGCATTGTAAGGGCAAGCCGTTTTACATTTACCACATTCAATACATTTATTTGGGTCAATGTAAGATCTCCTATTTATAGATTGGATTGCGCCCACAGGACATGCTTGAATACATTTATGTGTTATGCAACCTCTGCAACCTTCAGTTACAGTAAATCGTTGGATCGGACATTCATCACAAGCAGAACTTATTACTTCAATAATATTTTCATTTTTTTTATCTCCACCCATTACAAGCTTAATTCGATCTCCAATAATGGCTCTTTCCTTATGAATACAACAACGTGTTTTTGCTTTAGGTCCTGGAACAAGAACTTTAAATAGATTTTTACCTTCTTTTTTCAGATTTCCTTTAATAGAAAGTTTAACCACTTCTTTTATTACCTCATATTTTATAAGTTGTATATCATTATCAAACGCTCTCAAATGTATCACTTCTCCTATTTTTAGAATGTTGATTATAGATATCAAATTTAGTCGTCTTTAAATAGGCGTAAAATATATTTACTGCCCATCATTAAAATACCAATTCAATTATGTTAAAATAATAACATATTGTTAATAAATTATCAAGTGGAATTTTAAGGTACCCGTAATGGTTAAACCCTCTAGCACTACTTTATATGTACCTTTTGCTCCTCTACTCTTAACTTTAATATAATCATATTCACATTAAATACATCTCTTAATAGGATTTTTTCACCAACGACCCTTAGATATTTTTAAAAACAAAAAAAAGAGCAACACAGTTCGTTACCCTTTTTGTAATGCTTTCATTATTATTTTCCGAAAGTTTCTTTCCAATCTTTAGCAAATTTTTCTATTCCAGCATCGGTCAATGGATGTTTTATCATCTGTTTAATGATTTTAAGTGGAACAGTCGCAATATGAGCCCCTGCAACTGCAACATCTGTGACATGCATTGGATTTCTTATGCTAGCCGCAATTATTTCAGTGTCTATTGCGTGTACTTTAAATATTGTAACAATAGTTCTTATTAAATCCATAGCATTAGCATTTATATCATCAAGTCTTCCTATGAATGGGCTTACATATGATGCTCCTGCTCTTGCCGCAAGTAATGCTTGTCCTGCTGAGAATATTAATGTTACATTTGTTTTTATCCCTTCTTTTGAAAGTACTTTAACAGCCTTTAGACCGTCCTCTGTCATTGGAATTTTAACAATCATATTTTTATGTATTTTTGCTATTTCTCTTCCTTCTTTTATCATACCTTTTGAATCTAAAGAAATAACTTCTCCACTTATAGGTCCGTCTACAATAGATGCTATTTCTTTTATAACCTCATTAAAATCTCTACCTTCTTTTGCAATTAGGGATGGATTAGTAGTAACACCACAAATAACACCCATATCATTCGCTTCACGAATATCTTCTACATTAGCTGTATCAATAAATAATTTCATATAATTAGCCTCCTTATAAAAGGTCAGCAAAACCGCCAACCTTTTATATTATTTTTCTCTAGTTATTTATTCTATCTTGTTGTATCTTTCATAATATCTCTTAATTTTGTATCATGATCTATTATAACAGTTTCGAGCCCAACCATACGGCTCCAATCATAAACTTGATCAACTGTTAACTTTAATGTAACAACTGTATGATGTCCACCACCAGAATATATCCATGCTTTTACACCATCACTAAAGTTTGGTTCTGGCTTCCATACCATCTTAGCTACTGGTAAGTTTGGCATATCTTCAGTAGGTTTAACTGCTGTTATTTCGTTAATAATTAAACGATAATGCGTACCTAAATCAAGCATAGATACTGCAACTCCAGCTCCAACTGAGCCATTAAATATTAAACGAGCTGGATCTTCTTTATCACCAATTCCAAGTGGTTTAACAACTACGCTAGGCTTATCTGAAGCAAATGTTGGATCTACTTCAAGCATATGTGCACCTAAAATTCTTTCACTACCCTTACTGAATTCGTACATATAATCTTCCATAAATCCTGTTTGCTCATTGTTTGTCATAACCTTAAATAATCTAGACATTGCTGCAGTTTTCCAATCTCCTTCTCCAGCAAATCCGTAACCCTGCGCATTCAACCTTTGAACAGCAAGTCCAGGTAGTTGTTTCATACCATATAGATCTTCAAAATTCGTTGTAAATGCTGTGTAATTTCCTGCTTCTAGGAATGTTCTTAATCCAATTTCAATTCTTATTTGTTCTTTTACTTGTTTCTCATAAAATTTAGGATCATTTTCTCCAGCATCCATAATGTATATTTTCTTAAATCCTTCATATGTGTTATCAACTTCTTTTTCTGAAACTTTACTAATCTCGGTAGTTAAATCACCAATAGCAAAGTAATCAACTGTCCAGCCAAATTGAATTTGAGCTTCTATTTTATCTCCTTCAGTAACAGCAACATTACGCATGTTATCACCAAAACGAGCCACTTTTATCTCCTGACTTATAATAAACCCTACTGCTACATTCATCCAATCAGCAATTTCTTTTCTAATCTCATCTGTTTTCCAATATCCGAAAATTACTTTATTATGTTTTTTTAGTCTTGCATTAATAAACCCATATTCACGATCTCCATGAGCACTTTGATGTAGATTCATATAATCCATATCAATTGTTTTCCATGGAATATGTTCACTAAATTGTGTTGCCAAATGTAGTAAAGGTTTTTGTAATAATTTTGTACCAGCTATCCACATTTTAGCAGGTGAAAAGGTGTGCATCCAAGTAATTACACCAGCTACCTTATCATTATAGTTTACTTCTTTCATTAAACTAGTAATTTCATCTGCAGATGTTGCTAGTGATTTAAATACTATAGTGTAAGGTAATTTTCCACTTTTATTTAAACCATCTGCAATAATTTGCGAATCCTGTTTAACTTCATCTAACGCTTCTTGACCATATAAGTTTTGACTACCTACTATAAACCAAAATTCCATCTTTTTATTATCTAACATAATCTACTTCCTCCTTTTATTTTTTGTTTTGACCATAATATGCATTTTTTCCATGTTTACGATTAAAATGTTTATCTAACAAAACTTGATCCATTTTAATATTATGTGGATTTAATTGAAGCGAATGATATGCCATCTTTGCAACTTCCTCTAGTACTACAGAGTTATGAACTGCATTACTAGGATCCGTACCCCAAGTAAATGGACCATGATCATTAACAAGTACTCCCGGTACTTGGTCTGGATTAATATTATTTTTATCAAAAGTTTCAACTACAACATTTCCAGTTTGTTTTTCATAGTCTTTAATTATTTCATCTTCAGTCATCGCCCTAGTTACAGGTATATCCCCATAAAAATAATCACCATGTGTTGTTCCAGCAGCCGGAATAGAAACACCTGCTTGGGCAAAAGAAACTGCCCAAGGAGAATGTGTATGAACTACGCCCATAATATTTGGAAAAGCTTTGTATAAAGCTAAATGAGTTGGTGTATCACTTGAAGGATTTAATTTACCTTCAACTATATTTCCATCCATATCAACAACAACCATATCACTTACGCTCATTTGATCGTATTCAACGCCACTAGGTTTTATAACAATTAAACCCCTTGAACGATCGATTCCAGAAACATTACCCCAAGTGAAAGTTACTAAATTATATAAAGGTAACAATAAATTTGCTTCAAATACCTTTTGTTTTAAATCCTCTAACATAAATTAACCCTCCTTCGATACGGATTCCTTAATCTTCTTCAAGTGTTTCATTACATCATTTGCGCCACGACCAAAGTAATCATGTAGTTTTACATACTCTTTATAAATTGCTTCGTAACGTTTAACATTTTCTGGAATTGGTTTTATTGAATTTTCTTTAAGTCTTGCCATCTGCTTTGATGCCTCTTGTATAGTATCGTAACCAAAAGCTTCTTTGCCTGCGGCAACAGCGGCAAACATTGCAGCTCCAATTGCAGGTGCTTGATGATGCTCTGATATAAACATTTCTTTATTAGTAACATCAGCATAAATTTGATTTAACATTTGATTTCTGTGAGGTAACCCACCACAAACCGTTAAAGTATCAATTGGCACACCATTTTCTTCAAAAGTATCTATAACCAAACGTTTACCAAATGCTGTTGCTTCTATTAAAGCTCGATATATTTCTTCTGGTTTTGTATCCATGTTCATTCCGAGTACTAGACCAGTTAAATCTGTATCTACTAGAATAGAACGATTCCCATTCCACCAATCTAATGCTATTAATCCACTCTCACCAATTTTTAACTTTTTAGCCTTTGCTTCAAGTAACTGGTGAATATTTAAACCCTTTTTCTCTGCCTCTTTGAAATATCTTTCTGGAACCTGGTTATTAACAAACCATCCAAAAATATCTCCAACGGCATTTTGACCAGATTCGTAAGCATAAAATCCTGGCACAGCACCATCCTTAACTACACCACACATACCAGGTACTGGTATTTCTTTTTCCCCAAGTGTGATATCACAAGTGGATGTACCCATAATATTAAGCATTGTTCTCGGTCTTACAACTCCAGTTGGTGCAACTGAAACATGAGCATCAACATTTCCAACTCCTACAGCAATGCCTACATTTAAGCCAGTAGCCTTAGCTACTTTTTCAAGAAGCCCACCTGCTCTAGTTCCTACAGGATAAAACTTAGTACCAATTTTATCTTCAATTACATTTTCCATTAATGGATTTAGTTCCTTAAAAAATTCATTACTTGGGAATCCTGTTTCAGCATTCCATATTGCTTTATACCCTGCAGTAGTTGAATTTTTTATTTTTTTACCAGTTAACTGCCATGTCAACCAGTCTGTTGCTTCTATAAAATCATCCATAGCTGCATATACATCAGGTGCTTCTTCAACAATTTGCATTAATTTTGGAAATAACCATTCTGATGAGATTTTACCACCATAATACTTAAGCCATGGTTCACCACGTTTTTTAGCAATAGCATTTAATCTATCTGCTTGATCTTGCGCAGCATGATGTTTCCAAAGTTTAACCCATGCATGTGGGTTATCATGCCATTCTTTTATATTCATCAAAGGAGTACCATCGTTCTTTACAGGAAGTACAGTACACGCTGTAAAATCAATAGCTACCCCTATAATATCATCCTTTGAAATTGTTTTCGTTGCCTCGTTAACGGCCTCTTTAACTGTTGCTATAAAACACTCATAATAATCATTTGGATCTTGAAGTGCCCAATTATTACCTAATTTAATCGTAGTTCCCGGTAAGGTTTCATCAATTACCGCACTTGGGTAATTTTTTACTGCAGATGATACAACTTTTCCATTATCTAAGTTTACAACCACTGCCCTTGAAGACAAAGTTCCGTAGTCAACTCCAACTGTATATTTTGTTGTCATTTTATTGACCCCCTTCTTAGTAATCGCTTTCAATACAAACTATAATATTTATTCGTATAATTGTCAAGATATATTTATCATTTATACGTACTAATTTTAAATATCATTGTGAATGCCCCTATCTTCTGCTATAATATTTTATGAAATAAATTATTATAGGAGATACATATGAAGCACAAATACGAAGAAGTAATAGATAAAATTATTAATTGGGCAATTACTGAAAAATACAAGCCAAACGATAAGCTCCCAACTGAATCAGAACTAATGTCTCTCTTTAATGTAAGCAGGCATACCATAAGGAGAGCTATCAGTGATTTAAATGCTGCGCAGTATGTATACCGAATACAAGGAAGCGGAATATATCTATCTGATTGGAAACAAAATAGTATTCACTTAAAAAAGAATAAAAATATAGGTGTTCTTACAACTCATATATCAAATTATATATTTCCAGATATAATTCGGGGGATTGAAAGTACTCTCTATGCTGAATCTTATTCACTTTTATTATCATCTACTAGTAATAACATAATGCTTGAGAATAGTAATTTGAAAAATTTGCTAGCACATGAAATAGATGGCCTTATCTTAGAACCAACGAAAAGTGCGTATCAAATTCACAATCTAGAATATTTAAATAATATATTAGCTAAAAATATTCCTATTATTATGATTAATGCTTCCTATTATGAAATCAAGGTCCCAAGCCTACGTGTTAATGATTTTAAGGGTGGTAAAATTGCCACTAAACACTTGCTTTCTTTAGGTCACACTAATATAACGGGTATATTTAAAGTTGATGATTCCCAAGGTATCCATAGAATGAATGGATTTATTACAGAATGTCAAAAGAATGAGATTGCATCGTCGCCAAATCAAATCTTAACTTACCTTTCAGAAGAAGTGGAAACAGTACTTCCCCAAAGAATAGAGAGTGTACTCAAATCTGGCAATCGTCCTACAGGTATATTTTGTTATAATGATGAAATTGCATATATGGTGTCAAGCATTGCAAATAAATTGAAAATAAAAATTCCAGAAGGCCTTTCAATTATCGGCTTTGATGACTCTATGTTATCAAGAATTATGGTTCCAAAACTAACTTCCATTACACACCCAAAAGAACAAATGGGCAAGGACGCTGCTAATTTAATAATAAAATTAGTTAATAATAATAATGAATTTGATAACAGTGATTCTATATTATATGAACCTAGTCTTGTTATTCGTAATTCAACAAGGTCACTTTAAAATAAACCATAAACCATAAGCTATTTTACGATATTATAGCGGTTTATGGTTTATTTGTTTTTTATTTGTACCTACAACCGTTACATTTTTATTGACATTTGTACGTATATATATTATTATAAGCTTGTAATCGCTTGCAAAACTAATAATAAAAGTAATAAAAATAATAAATATAACATATGAGGAGGATTTAAAATGTCAGAGAAACCTAAAAGTAAACGTTCTTTAATGTTTATTATACTAATATCATGCGCTGCCGGATTAGGAGGTCTACTATATGGATATGACACAGCCGTTATATCCGGAGCCATTGGTTCGCTTCAAAAGTTATATAATTTAACACCAATGATGGAAGGTCTAGTAATTTCAAGTATTATGATTGGTGGTGTTGCCGGTGTTGGTATCTCTGGATTTTTAGGTGATTTCATCGGTAGAAAAAAAGTATTAATGTTTGCTGCTGCTTTATTTGGAGTATCAGCCCTAGCATCTGCTCTATCACATTCAGTAGAAACTTTAATTATTGCTCGAATAATTGGAGGTCTAGGTATCGGTATGGCTTCAGCCTTATCTGTAACTTATATTACAGAATGTGCACCACCTGCAATTCGTGGTAGACTTTCTGCACTCTATCAATTATTCACTATATCAGGAATGTGTCTTACATACTTCATAAACCTATGGATTGTAAATATGGGTAGTGATGCTTGGCTTACAACAACTGGATGGCGTTGGATGCTTGCTTGTGGTATATTCCCATCTTTTGTATTCTTATTAACATTATTTTTCGTTCCAGAAAGTCCACGTTATTTAGTAAAAGCCGGAAAATTAGATCAAGCTGTTGCTGTACTTAATAAAATTAATGGCCCTGTAATCGGAAAACAAGAGTTTGATTCTATTTCTAATTCATTAATAGTTGAAAAAGATTCATCTCTTAAACAGCTTTTTAAACCAGGGCTTCGTAAAGCTTTAGTAATCGGAATTTTCCTTGCCATCTTTAATCAAGCAGTTGGCATGAACTCAATTACATATTATGGTCCTAAAATTTTTGAAATGGTAGGTTTTAAAACTAATTCAAGTTTTCTTGCTACAAGCGTGGTAGGCGTTGTAGACGTTTTAGCTACAATACTTGCCATGTTCTTAATAGATAAAGTTGGACGTAAAAAGTTAATGTCTATAGGTTCTGCATTAATGGCTTTCTTTATGTTATTCATTGGTTTAGCATTTTATACACATTATGCAAATGGAATGGTTATTTTGTTCTTGATTCTTGGTTTTGTAGCATCATTTTGTATTTCAATGGGTCCAATTCCTTGGATTATGATTCCTGAAATATTCCCCAATTATTTAAGAGCAAGAGCAACAGGCATTGCAACTATGTTTCTATGGGGAGCTAACTGGGCAATTGGTCAATTTACTCCAATGCTTCTTAGTAGTGTTGGCGGTGCATTTACCTTTTGGATATTCTGCGGATTAAATGTTATTTGCTTTATATTCGTTACAACGTCGGTTCCAGAAACTAAAAATAAATCATTAGAAGAGATCGAAAAGTTCTGGATTCCTAAAAACAAGAAAAAAAATATTGCTTAAATTTATTTGATTTAAAATTACAAAATAGATTTACAAACCAATATATCCAAAAGATCAAAAAACTTCGGCTGTATTTCTCCGAAGTTTTTTGATCCTTAAGTTTCTTTATCCAAAACAAATTTTTCTAAAAACATCTATTTCTTTTCTTCATTCTTATCTAATGTATCATTAATTTTTTTTGCTACCTTCTCTTTAAATTCACCAAACTTTTCCTTAAGCTCCCCTGTTTGTGACTGAGCCCTCCCCTTAAGTTCTGCCTCTTCACTACCAGTTGCCTTTCCAACATTCTCCTTAGTTTTTCCCATGATCTTATCCTTTGCACTATCAAATTTGTTTTTTAAATCTGTCATTTGACACCTCCATTTTAATTTATTAAACTTCCTTATTCATTCATGTGATTACAATACCATTACTATTCCAACATTTCAATCTTTTTATCCAATTAAATCCTCTCCTTCGGATCTGCAATATTTTGTATGTTAAAATATAAGCATTAACCCACTTTTAATTTCACTTTCAACATATAGAAAAAACGGACTACCTTAAGGTAATCCGTTTTTTTCTATATAACTATTATGAAACATCTAAGCAGCTTTTCAGAATTTCCATAGCCTGTTACTTTTAATATACATTGTTTATTAAAAAATTGATTTATAAACTTCAAATATTTCTTTAACGCTTGTATCTCTTGGATTACCTGGAGTACATGCATCTGCCATAGCTGACTGCGCAAGTGCTTCTAGATCTTCCTTCTTAACTCCAATTTCTTTTAATGTCTTTGGAATTCCAACATCCCCTGAAAGTTTTTTAACAGCATCAATAGCTGCCTTTCTATATTCTTCCTTAGACATGTTATCTACATTTGGAACTCGCATTGCACGGGCTACTTCTCTATATTTTTCGCCAGTCGAACCTGCATTATATTCCATAACGTAAGGCAATATTACTGCATTAGCAATTCCGTGTGGTGTATCATAAAAAGCTCCAAGTGGATGTGCCATTCCATGAACAAGGCCAAGTCCTACATTACTAAATCCCATACCTGCAACGTATTGTCCAAGGGCCATATCTTCTCTCCCCTTTGGTTCATTTGCTACTGCACTTCTAAGTGAGCGTGAAATTATTTCAATAGCTTTTAAATGGAAAGTATCTGTTAATTCCCAAGCGCCTTTTGTAATATATCCCTCAATTGCATGAGTTAAAGCATCCATACCAGTAGCTGCTGTTAGTCCCTTTGGCATTGATGACATCATTTCCGAATCAACAACTGCAATAACTGGAATATCATGTGGATCTACACATACAAATTTACGTTTTCTTTCTTCATCAGTTATTACATAATTAATAGTAACTTCTGCTGCTGTTCCAGCTGTTGTTGGGATTGCAATAATAGGTACTGCTTTATTTTTAGTGATAGCTGCACCTTCAAGACTTCTTACATCTGAAAATTCAGGGTTACTTATAATAATACCTATAGCTTTTGCAGTATCAATAGATGAACCTCCACCAATAGCTACTAGGTAATCTGCACCAGATTCCTTAAACATTGCTATACCGCTTTTTACTACACTTATAGTAGGATTAGCTTTTACACCATCAAAGATTTCAAATTCTAAAGCACTTTCTTTAAGTAAATCTGTTACCTTGCACGCTACATTAAATTTTATTAAATCTTTATCAGTTACTACTAATGCTTTTTTAAAACCTCTAGTTTTAACCTCTTGCGCAATATTCGTTATTGCTCCTGCGCCTATGTAACTTGTCTCATTTAAAACCATTCTATTTGCCATAATAATCAATCTCCTTTTAGAATATATTTTGTAATAAATTACTATCCTTCTAAAATGTTGTTAAACCAAATATTCTTCTGAAATATTAACATTAAAATCTTTTGCTAAGTCTCTAAAGTTTTGAGATGTTATTGTTTGCTTCTTTCCACCCATCGATAATACTTTAACTAAGATTTCAGCTGATTTCTCTACTGTATCCATAAGTCCAAAAGTTAAATCTAGAGTTTCACCAGCGCAGAACATTCCGTGATGTGCCCAAATTACAACATCATGTTTTTTCATTAATTTACCAGTTTCTTCTGCAATCGGAGCTCCACCTGGAACCATCCAAGGTACTATGCCTATTCCGCCTGGGAATACTACTGGACATTCTGTTGCCATTTCCCACAATTCTCTCGTAAATACCTTGCCATCTAGTGGTAATACAAATGTTAAAGCTATAGCGTTTGTAGTATGTGAATGCATTATAACTCTGTATGTTCCCTTTGTTTTTTCTTTCTTTATTGAATGACTCATTAAATGTGATGTTACTTCACTTGTTGGTCTTGCTCCATTTATTAATCCCCAAACTATTTTGTAGTTTTCGCCTTTTTCATCAACCTTTATGAGTCCTGCATTTTCTTCTAAACATACGGTCATATTTCTTATGAATTTTCCACTTCCTGTTACTAGAAAATACTCATTAGCTAAGTTTTCAACAGTTACTCCAATTGGAGTATATGCTGAATCTTCATTAATAATGCCCTTAACTGCCGATACTTCCTCTTGTGTTAATCTGTAAGTTATGTTTCCACCGTTTCTTTCATGCCAACCCTTAAGCCATGCATCATTTGCAATTTTTTTAAAGTTTTGTATGAATTTCATGTTTTCTATATTCATTTTAATCTCCCACTTTCATTTTATAATTATATTTTTAATTTTAATATTCTATCACGTTTTATTTTATGTAGTACATTTTGTAACATCTAACTTCTTAAAGTATACTTCATTTTTTTTATAAATACAATCGTTTTCTGTTGTTTTTGTTTTGTTTTTCTTGTTTTTATTTGTTTCTCTTATTATCTAAAGCAAAAAATTAAAGAACTAGCAAAAATGATTTTTGGTAGCTCTTTAACTTAACTTCATATTGTATAGTTTTTTTACTAATATATAATTTCAATGTTATTAGAATGTAATAATTTTAACCATTCTTCTCTTGGTTCCTTATCTGTAATGATGTAATCTATATTTTCATAATCAAAAAGCTTTACGAAAGATGTTTTATCATATTTGCTATGATCAATTAATAAAATCACCTTACTAGCTTGCTTTATCATAGCATTTTTAATTTCTGCCTCTTCTTCATTTGAGTCTAATATTCCTTTTTTAATATCCATTCCTTTGCAGCTCACAAAGGCTAAATCTACACTATATTTTCTAATAGTACAATGCGTTATAGGTCCTTGAAGTGATAAAGATCTTTGCTTTATTGAGCCACCCGTTGATATAATATTTAGTTCCGATTGATTAAGTTCACTAAGAACCTCAACTGAATTTGTTATAACTGTTACGTCACTTCTATCTCTAATTAGCTTCAAGACCTCAAGTACAGTTGAACTACAATCTGCCATTATCGTACTATCTTCTTTAATAAATTCTATTGCTTTTGATGCTATGTATATTTTTTCTTCCATATCAATCTTTGACCTTTTATAAAAAGGTATATCCTCATTTGTTATTTGAGCATTCAATATTGCCCCACCATAACTTCTAGTAACTAAACCTTGTTGTTCTAGTTTTTCTAAATCTCGCCTTATTGTTTCTTCCGTTACATCAAATTTTTCGCTTAACTTTGAAACATATAGTTTTTTTTCGCTTAAGGCTGTCTGCTTTATAATTTCTAATCTTTCTATTGGTAACATTCATATTCCTCCTTGTTTGAATTTTGCCACACAAATAAAAAAGAAGGCATCTAATTGCCCTCTACATCTTTATATATAATGTGTTTTTACTATATAATTTTGTATTTTATAATAAAAAAGGTATTTACATACCTTATCTTCTTTACCTCGACATAAAAATAAAACCACATATAAGCTTTACTTAAATATGATTTTTGTATATAATTAAATGTGAATACAAGTATAATTATTATACCTTATAACTCACTTTTAGTATATCACACAACGAATGTAAATGTCAATGGTTTTTGTAAAAATAAATAGGAGCGTGACAAAATGAGTAATTATAAACTAATTAATAAAGAGGAAACACTATATCTTGATAATACACTTAACTTTCTAAAAAAAGAACTTACGAAAGATGAATATGATATAAACTTTAAAAAAAGAGACCTTATTACTTCAAGAAAAGATATGTGGCAAGAATCTGCTCATTCTTCAAATGATTTTGATAAAATTCCAGAGATGCTTCAACATCTTTCAGAGGTTGATAGTCAAAATTATAGCTACGAAAAAACACTTAAACGTATAAAAAAATATACACAGATTCTAAACTCACCGTATTTTGGAAGATTTGATTTTAAAGAAGATGGTTATGAAGATACAGATAAAATTTATATTGGTCTTTATAATTTAATAGATAAAGATACCAGTTCAATTTTAATATATGATTGGCGCTCACCTATTTCAAGTATGTTTTATCAATTTGAAATAGGCAAAGGCTCATATAATGCGCCTTTCTCAGTGATTTCAGGTGATATTATTATGAAGAGACAATATAAAATTAAGAACTCCAAACTTCAATATTTTTTTGATAGTAGTGTAACAATTAATGATGAAATTCTGCAAGAAGTTTTGAGCCATAATTCTTCATCAACAATGAAAAATATAGTTGAAACCATCCAAAAGCAACAGGATATAATTATTCGGGATACTGAAAACGAACTTTTAATTGTGCAAGGTGTTGCCGGAAGTGGTAAAACTTCTATAGCACTACATAGAATTGCATATTTGCTTTATGTTGGTATGGGATCAAAAATACATTCCAATAATATTATTATAATTTCTCCAAGTTCCGTATTTAGTAAATATATTTCTGGGGTTTTACCAGAACTCGGCGAGGATAACGTAGAAGAAACTACTTTTGACAATATTATAATTGATTTCTTAGATAATAGATTTATATTTGAAAGTAGGAAAGAGCAACTTGAATCTTTGATTATTAATAATAATCAATCTATAAATATAAAAATGGAGAACACTAAATTTAAAGGCTCAAAAACTTTTGTTATAATTTTAGATAGACTAATCGATTATTATGAACATAATTTGACTAATTTTGAAGACTTATATTATGATGGTAAAATTATTGAAACAAAGCAGCAGCTAAATAATCTTTTCCTAAACGGTAAAATGGATATGCCAATATCAAAAAGACTTAAAAGAATTGAAAGTATGATGCTTAATAAAATTCACCCTTTAAGAAAAGCAAGGCTTCAAAAGATTCAGAAGATTGTTTTAAATGGTACTAACCACCAGCTAGAGATAAAATCTTTTAGCAGATTAATTGCAATTAAAGAAGCTAAAGTATTAATGAGTCATATTCACAAGTATACGCAGGTTGATTATGCAAATTTGTATAAATTACTTTTCAATAAAGCTGGACTTTTTTTAAAACTTTCCAAAGGCTTAGAACTACCAAAATATATTAAACAAATGATATTAAAAACCGCTGAAAGTCTCCATAAAGGCCATATTAATTATGAGGATTGTGCACCCCTTATATATATTAAACTTAAGCTTAATGGTAATCGGGAATTTTCAGATATACAGCAGGTTGTCATTGATGAGGCTCAAGATTATTATCCCCTTCAATATGAAGTTTTTAATCTTCTATTTGCTAGAGCTAAATTTACAATATTAGGTGACTTTAATCAAACTCTTGAAAAGCACGGTGATAAATTTATTTATGATGATCTAAAAAAGATTCTTAATAAGAAAAAAAGTTTAAAGCTTTCCATGAATAAAAGCTTTAGATCCTCAATTGAAATTAATTCATTTACTCAAAAAATATTAAATAGCAAAGAAGAGTTTATTTCCTTTGATAGGCATGAAGACGAACCAATAATTCTATTCAAAGATAATGAGAAGTCTATTTTTGAAGCTATCATACTAGATATTCACAAATACGAAAGTCTTGGTTATGAGTCTATTGCAGTTATTTGTAAAACGCAGCAAGAAGCACTAATAATTGAAAAAGAATTAATTAGTTTAGATAACCTTAAATTATTAAACATAGATGACACTGAAATTATAAAGGGCACCGTAGTTATTCCGTCCTATATATCAAAAGGTCTAGAATTTGATGTAGTACTAGTTTTCAATGTATCAAAAAACAATTATAATAGTGAATTCGATAGGAATCTTTTATATGTTGCTTGCACAAGATCACTACATCAACTTGTTATTTATTATACTGGAGAAAAAAGTGATTTTTTTTAAATTATAATAAAAAATAGATAAAGGCTATTTAAAGTCTTTATCTATTTACTATTTATATTTCTCGTTGGTATCGCCTTGTCATTTTTGTTTGATGTTAATGTCGTCAAATTTGTCATCACATCATCTCTAAACTGATCCGGTACTTTCTGAATTGTTCTTAAGCCTGCTTTCACAAGCCTGTAATACATGTCAACCATTTTTTCCCTCCTTTCACTATTAAGACTTTGGCCATTGTATATAAAACATCTATTAAAGTTATATTGTCTTCACTTGATTTTTTATTAATTAGATAAATATTTAAAAGTATTTTCAAAAACGTTTTCACTAGTATATTATTCATATAACTATATACGATGTCCTATATAATATTATTTACAAAATCCATTAATTTATACATTTTTTAGAATTATTTTTTTCTTTAAGGAACTTGTAAAAAAACACCAATATATGATTAATGCATATATTAATATTAATAGTTAAAACAAAGATATCTGTATTCTATTAAATATTCCTCAAATTGAATAAATAAAACGTAGCTAAATAAAGATTTATGAATGACTAATGATGTATTTGGCAATAACTGTATAATATAAGTCATTAAAATATAGGAGGGCAAAATGTTTAATAATAATAATAATAATAATAATGAGAGTCAAAATAAAATGCCTAAAACAATGTATGACCATGAATATGAAATAGCCGTACGTTGCAAAGCAATTGTAAATACAGGTTTAATAACAAATTACTTTATAAATATAGAAGGTTATAATGGAGGCATTACTGTATTGTTAGATAAGGACGGGAATTCTATGTTATCACAAATAAAATTATAATATACCACAAAATTAAATTTCTGCTAACCATAACATAGTGAAATTTTTAATAGAAATAATATAAAAAGCACCTATAGAAAAACACAGTTAAATCGTGTTTCCCTGTAAGTGCTAATTTAATTAAATACCTTTTAACATTTCTAAACCACAAGTATAAAATGATCCTACTAGAGGACCCTATACATACTTTTTCATATGTTTTAGTGCAGTCTTTTCTAGTCTTGACACTTGTGCTTGAGAAATACCTATTTCATCAGCTACTTCCATTTGAGTTTTCCCATCAAAAAATCTTAAATTTAATATTAATTTTTCTCTATCTTTTAATTTATTCATTCCATCCTTAATTGATATGTTTTCAAGCCAACTATCATCTAAGTTTTTAGTGTCTTTTATTTGATCCATTACATAAATTTCATCTCCACCATCATGGTATATTGGTTGAAACAAAGATACAGGGTCTTGTATAGCATCTAAAGCAAATACCACATCCTCCCTTGGTAATTCTAACTCCTTTGCAATTTGTTCTACAGTAGGCTCTTTATTGTTCTCATTTACTAATCTGTCCCTAACTTGTAATGCTCTGTATGCAATATCCCGAAGTGACCTACTAACTCTTATAGAGTTATTATCTCTTAAGTATCTTCTTATTTCCCCTATAATCATGGGAACCGCATACGTTGAAAACCTAACATTTAGACTTAAATTAAAATTATCAATAGATTTCATTAAACCAATACATCCAACTTGAAATAGATCATCTACATTTTCTCCTCGATTATTAAAACGCTTTATTACACTTAAAACCAATCTTAAATTTCCTTCAATAAATACATCTCTACACTCAGGCTCGCCATTTTGTATCCTGTACAATAACTCCTTCATTTCTTTTTCTTTTAATTTTGGTAATTTTGAAGTATTTACCCCACATATCTCTACTTTATTAAATATCATAAGGTCATCATTCCCTTCAATGTAATTGCTTTTAAATTATGTCCTTAAGATTTATTTATTATACTAAAGACAACCCTACAATATTTTTTAAAATTTTTCCTTAAACACTTTAAATTTTTTTTCACAGCTATTCATGCCTTTAATTTGAGTACATGTAGCAGTTTTTAGAAATATTTAATAACCCTTATTAATAATAATAAAAAATAGCCATTCTCTTAAAGAGAACAGCTATTAACTATCGCGTACTTTATTCCTACGCTATACTATATGATATGCACAGAATTTTTAAAAATTCCATAATTAAAATATTCATTATATTTCTTACCTTGCAAGATGGGGTAAAATCAGCTTTACAACTCCTTCAATAACACCAATTTCTTTTTCTGAGCATTTATTAATTAAAGAATGCAAATCAGGTTCATTTTTGTTTTTCTAAATCCTTAATTAATCTTTTTACATACATCTTATTATAAACTAAATAAAACACTATTTGAAAGCAAAAATATATAAGACTAATTGTAAGAGAATACATTAGAGTAACCATATGACCTCCTTGTTTAACTGGCAAGTTGTAGCTATAAAAAGCTGATACAAAAATTGATAATATATACGGCACAAAAAATAATACTTTTAATTCTTTTGAAATAAGTCTAACTACCTCGTTGTCAGTAATTCCTATTTTATATAGTTTTTTATATTTTATCTTTTCATTATCATACTCTGTCAAAAGTTTAAAATGCAACATTACCACTGACGATAGGAAAAAAAGTATTCCGACAAAACTACATAAAAACAATGAATATGACCCTGATTGCTTCTCATCCAAATAATCAGCTATTCTTGATGCTGGTTTAAACCATTTAATATCGTCATTTATATTTCCAAAATAAGTTTTATTTTTTCTATTACTTGTCTCCAAATTGCTTTTTAGCTCATCTAAAACCTCTTTAGTTTTATGCCAATCATTAAAGTTGATAAGCTTAATTTTACCTACCTCTTCTTTTTTAGAAGTAGTTCTTATATTTTGGAAGTCATTATCATTAAGGATAACATAATGCCCATTACTCAATATTGGAATGTTGTTAAATAGTACCTTCGTAATTTCCCCTCCAGGTTTATATGTATTATTAGTACCCTTTATTGGTATAACAAGACTACTAATTGCAGTGGTGTCATGTTCATACCCATCGTCTTTTACTATTTGGAATAGTGATATAAAACATCCTTTTTCAACTTTTAACTGTGCTCCCAAATTCGCATTTAGATTTTTATCAGATAATATTGTTATGTATGTTTTTGATATAAAATCTATTGATTTTAAAGAAGTTAAATTAGTCTTAGAATTTTTTAAAATATTATCAAGTTGAGGAGCTGTGATCTTGTTTTTCCCAAAAATCTCTGCATATGCTATGTCATATGGATTGTACGCAGTGGATATTCTCTTAGAATCCGCTACTAATATTACTGCTATAGTACTCATAAATATTGTCATGCTAACAAACAAAGTTATTATAAAGAGGATTTTCTTTGATTGACCTAAAGTGTGTTTCATATTAGCTATAAATAAAATATTTTTGTACTTCTTATAGTGAAAATAATTAGTTACCTTCGAAAAAAGCCAAGCCATATTAGAAATTAAAAGGTAAATTCCTAAAAAACATACTGCCAAACTTCGTAATGATACTGATGAATTTTCCACGCTGTTATTAATCATCATATCTAAGCAAGCTATTACTATTAGGATAATTCCAATTACACTCCATATTGGACTATTTAGAAAGTTATTATCTTGTTTTCTAGTGGATTTTAAAAGATTTATTATTTCATACCTAAAAGATTCTATAAGTCCCTTTATTATTACCAGTAAGTAAATAGCTGTGAAGAAAATTGCAGTGTAAATATAACTTTGAATTGCGATAGAAAAAGGTACTCCTTTAACATCAATTATTTTGATAATTAGCATATAAAATAACTTTGAAAATATTGTTCCTGAAACTAACCCTGTTAGTAAAGAAAAAATTGCTATTAAACCATTTTCTATAATCATCATTCTCTGTATATTCTTATTTGTCATGCCTAACACCATAAAAAGTCCAAATTCTTTTTTTCTAAATTTGATAAAAGAATTCTGAGCATAAAATATAAAAAATGCTGAAAAAAGCATAACCATGACTCCAGGAGCTACCATATTATTTGTAATAGAATAATTAATATTTGAAGGATTCATAAACTTTTTATTTGTATAGATTGTGGCATAAGTAAAGAAAACCATAATTGAAAAGCTGTTGCATAAAAAAAGCAGCAAATATCTTCTCAAATTAGCTTTGAAAATTTTAAAAGCAATCTGGTTAAAGGTCATCTTCCGCACCTCCAATTAGCGCAAGGCAACCCAGTATATTGTCGAAAAATTTTTTTCTAGTACCATCTTTCCTAATTTCCATATTAACAAGACCATCTTTTATGAAAATCACACGGTTACAAAAACTGGCAGCAAAAGAATCATGTGTTACTATTAATACTGTATTTTTATTTATAGTATTTAATTTTTCAAAACACTTCATTACATTCTTTGAAGACTTGGAATCTAAGTTTCCAGTGGGCTCATCAGCAAATATTATATCTGGATTATTTATTATAGCTCTGCTTATAGCCGTTCTTTGTTGTTGACCCCCAGAAACAGTATATGGATATTTTTCCATAATGTCTTCTATATTAAACATTGCCATAACTTCATCTGTCTTACTTTGAATATCTTCTGGTTCTTTATCATCTAGTATCATCGGTAACATGACATTTTCTTTTAGTGTAAGGCTATCCAATAAATTAAACTCTTGAAAAACAAAACCCAAATGTCGACGTCTAAAGAGAGCTAATTCGTCCTTTGTCATTACATTTATATTTTGCCCTGAGATTTCAATATCACCAGCTGTAAGTTTATCTATCCCACTTAGAATATTTAAAAGCGTTGTCTTTCCACTCCCAGAGGGTCCCATTATCGCAACAAATTCACCATTTTCGATTGTAAGACAAATACCATTAAGAGCTTTTGTAGAATTTGATTTACCCAATCCTTTGTAAATTTTCACTACATTATTCGCGTTTAAAACTGACATTTCTATCTCCCCCTAATATCACTCGCTTCAACCTTTTATAATTTTTTATTTAATTATACCATTATTTACTTAAATTGTAATGACAGCCTTCCCCTCATTCTTTGTTTTTGGATCAAATAAAAACCAATAAGTATAATATATGTACTACATTTTATAAAAACAGACCTCTCTATTTATTGTATAAAACACCAATAAATAGAAAGGTCTGTAACTTTTAGAATGTCCTTAGTTAGTTTTTTTAATATTATGATCTTTTATAAGTTATTTTCTCTTTTAAGTTCTTTCTCTTCCTCTACTGCCTCTTTCATTTTCATAGCCACCCATGTAGAAATTTTCATACCTTTCATTTTTGCATACTTGCAAAATTCTTCATATACTATTGGATCAACAGTTATATTTTGTCTATGAGCCACCATTAACAATTAGACTCGCATGGATATATATAATTGGCTGCTGTACGAACTTCAATTTCATCAGGGTCACTACTATCATCATCTGGAAGTACAAACACTAGTTTCCGTACAATTGTACCACATTCATCTCTACACTCATTTTCTTTACATACCACTGTAATAAAGCCTCTAAATGCAAGTATTCTGTGGCAATTGTCATATATTATAACTGCAACGGCTACTTTTTTATCAAAACATACATTGTTTACTCTTATTCTTACAGTTAGTAATCTAGCACCATGTTTCTCCATATCTGCTGGATCTGCATTAATAACACTACATAAGTCACATGAACACTTACTACAATTTTCAATTTTACCCATTTAATAAAACTCCTTTTTATATATAAATTTTAAATAAGGCACTGCCTATTAATACTGATCTCGTCATCAAGAATTTTATAGCTACATATATCACTATAATATATTTTCAACATAAGACTTATACGTTGATATATGTTCTACTAAATCAGATTAATATTTTGAATTGCCTCCATTCTAAATTTAAAAGTTTAATTAATGGGATTGGATAGAATATAAATAATGTATATTCTACACTACTAATGTATTCATAATAAGTCTAAATGTGAATGAAAATAGTACTCTAAATAAATTAATTTTTTTAAATTAAAATAGACCTCCTCTATTTACATCTATAAATAGAAAAAGTCTATTGGTATAACTAAGACTAGCTAACCCTATTTTGTAATCTTAACTTAAAGCTCATTAGTTGTAATTATTCGTTTTTTAGTTAATCCATTATTTATATAACCCGATTTCTTTTACTATACAACAGATTAATTTATTCATTGGTCTATATACTCTTACATCTTAAATTCAACTAGAAATTTGGTTTTTCCCGAAACACGTTCTACAGATATGTTCCCATTATTATGCTCTACTAATTGTTTAGTAATATATAGCCCAAACCCATGGTCACCTTCTTGCTTCGTTTTTGTAGAAAACCCTTTTTCAAAAATTTTATTTTTTATTTCTTCCGGAATTCTCTCTGCATTATTTGCTATTTCGATACAAAATGTTGTATTCTCTAAATAAGTAGTAATCGATATTTCCTTATTTTCAGTATATGATTTTAATTTGAATGCTTCAAATGCATTATCTATAATATTACTAATAATACTGATTAATTCGTCTTCCCTAATTTTTAAAAAATTAAAAGATTCATCAATTATCACATTAAAATCTATTTTATTTTTCATTGCATAATTATTTTTTATTGATAATAATCCATCGATATAATCATTTCCTGTATTTAGATATGTAAATGATGTATGAATTGTATCCGAAATTTTTGATACATATTCTTTTATTTTCTCAACAGCATTCGGTTTGTTTAAACAACATAATGCTTGTATAACATTGATATGGTTAGCATAATCATGTTTTTCTTGTCTGATGATGCTCATTATTTCTTCCATATTAGAAATTTGGTGATTTTGAATTTTATATTTGTTATTTATATTAATCATTTTCTCTCTTTCTTTTAAATATAGAACTGCAATTATTGAAAATACAAAAAATATGCTGTAAATTAATATATTATATATTTTATTACTCTTAATGTCCAACACACTAAAAATTAAAATGTATATAAATAGATTGAAGATACCAATTTGTATTAGAAATTCAGAGAAAAGAGATTTTTCCTCATTAAGCAATATATCTTTAAAATATACATCGAATTTTAAAAGTAATATAACAATCACTATTTGTAGGAATTTGCACAAAATAAGGAAGATAAATAAGTATTTATTAACTGTTAAAATTTGATTTAAATTCACTTTAAGTAAAAATATTTGAATGAACTGAACAAAAGTTTCTGTAGTAAAGATTATTGTAAAAAACAGAGAAAATATGATAGTAGATAAATAAAGACTTATTTTTGTAATCAATTTTAATAGTAGAATAGAAACTACTATATTAGTCAGTGTATGATACAAATTATTCACATAAAATGTACTTAAAGAAGTAGCACAAACGTATAATATACAAAACAGTCCTGATTTTAATTTATTTGTTAATATATATTTTTTCTGATTAGTTAAAGCGCTAAAAACTCCTAATAATAATAAAGCTTCTAAGATATCAAGTATTATTTCTCTAGTCATGTCATATCTTCTCCTCAATAAAGTATTGATTCTTTTGAAGTATTGTGATTATAGTATTTCCCTAAAAGAGGCAATATTTTTATAGCAAAATTTCATCTGGACAATTAGGCTGATGTGAATTAATCTTTTCATTCATATTATTCACTCATTCCATAAAATTTGCTATATAATAATATTATTACATTTTAAGACTATTTACAACATATATTTCTAAATTATACTATATTTAAATAAGAACCATTCAGGAATATTACCTTTTAGAGTTTTTTTATCTATCACTACCGTATATTTACCTCTGTTTTTTATATATACAACATACTCCCTAATATCCTTTTTCGTAATTTTATTAATGTCTTCTATATTTTTTTCTTCTTGCAAATATTTAAAAAATAACCTAAGTGTTTAAGTTTTTAGATTGACAATAATTCATAAATTCATAAATGATATACTCATTTTTTTGCATTAAAATAAACCCCCTCTATTTCATCTATAAATAGAAAAGGTTTATTGCTTTTCAAATCCCATTACCCGTTAATATAAGCCGTTTTAGCTAACCCTATTTTGTAATCTTAACTTATCAGCAACCATTGCTATGAATTCTGAATTAGTTGGTTTGCCTTTTTCATTATTAATTGTATAACCAAAAAGATTGGTTATGGTTTCTACTTGTTCTCTATTCCATGCTACTTCTATTGCATGTCTTATCGCTCTTTCTACTCTACTCGCAGTAGTATTAAATTTTTCGCCTACTAATGGATATAATTCTTTTGTAACCGATGATAAAAGATCAATATCATTCACTACCATGTTTATTGCTTCGCGTACAAACATATAACCTTTTAAATTAGCCGGTATTCCAATCTCATGAATAATGCTTGTTATTTGACCAATCATATCTACATCAACTGGCTTACTTCTATTGGTTTTAATTTCATCATTGCCAGCATACGAAAGCGTTTTCGGTGTTTCATCATTACATATATTTTCATTTAGCGTTTGTCTTATTCTATTAGCAAACACTTCCATATCAAAAGGTTTTATAACATAATAATCTGCTCCAAGTGATATAGCTCTCTGGGTAATTTTTTCATGACCAACTGCTGATAACATTATTATACGTGGCCTTGGCTGGATCTCCATTGTATTTAACCTCTCTAAAACTCCTAGTCCATCAAGAATCGGCATAATTATATCGAGTACTACTAGATCAGGTTTTTTTTCCTCAATTAATTTTATTGCTTCTATTCCATTTTGTGCAATGCCGGTAACAACTATATCCTTTTGTGTTAGTAAGTAATCATTAAGAATATTACAGAATTCCTTGTTATCATCAACAATAATTATATTTATTTTTTTCTCTTCCATGTTTGTAATCTCCTTTACATATCAATTATATATCCTAATAATTATAAATTCTACAATTAATTGACAAATCCTTTTATTTTAAAAAAATATTACCGAATTAAGTAATATAGATAGTGACTCTTTCTATTTCTTATATTATTTCTACATTTATAATATAATTAGTTATATATTAACATATAACTAATTATATTGCCACACAGCACATTGCATTTTATAAATTCATAATAAAATCTCAATTTGATACATTATGTATGCAAACTGAGATTTCTATTTCTTTACTATATATAATTTAAAAATAAAAATAATAATTTTAAAATTATACTATTTAAGATTGTATGATTTTGCTAGTTTTTCAAAAGCTGGTAATGAATTTTCTATTTTCTCGTAATCAACACAGTATGATAACCTTGCATGCCCTGGGCATTCAAAAGCAGATCCCGCTACTAATAATAGCTTAAATTCTTTTGCATCCTCGCAGAATTTTTTATCATCCTTTATTGGTGTTCTAATAAATAAATAAAATGCTCCTTGTGGTTTTACGCAAATAAATCCTATTTTTGTAAGATAGTTATATAATAAGTCTCTATTTTTTTGATATATACTAACATCAACTTCGGCATCAAGGCAATTTGCAATAACTCTCTGGAAAAGTGATGGCGCATTTACAAATCCTAGGATTCGGTTTGCAACATTAAGAGATATCATTATATCATCAAAACAATCCATCTTTGTATTTGCAACTACGTACCCTATTCTTTCCCCAGGCAGTGATAATGATTTACTGTAGGAATATCCAATAAATGAATTTGTATAATATTTTAAAATATATGGAACAACAACATTATCATAAACTATTTCTCTATAAGGCTCATCAGATATAAGATATATGCTTGTACCTAACTCATCCTGTTTTTGATTCATCAAATTTGATAAGTCTTGTATAACCTTTTCGCAGTATATGACACCCGTTGGATTATTGGGTGAGTTGATAATAATTGCTTTTGTTTTACTATTTATTTTATCTTTTAAACTCTCCATATTAGGTTCAAAAGTATCAATATCTGTAGAAACGACAACAAGTTTACCATCAAAATTATTCACATAGTTTCTGTATTCACCAAAAAATGGTGCAAAAACAATAACTTCATCTTCTGGATTAAGTAATGTTTTCAGTAAAATATTTAATCCTCCGGCTGCGCCACAAGTCATAACAATGTTATTGTATGAAATATCTATATTGTGCTTTTTATTTAAAAATTCAGCAATTTTTCTTCTAACATCTTCATATCCAGAATTATTCATATACCCATGGACAAGTTTAGGCGCTATTTCATTTAATATTTTGTTAATTTCAATTTTAATATTTTCAGGTGGGGCAACATTTGGATTACCTAAGCTATAGTCAAAAACATTTTCTTCACCATAAATATCAGATAATCTTTTACCTTCCTCAAACATAGCTCTTATTATAGAACTGTTAGCAACTAAATCTTTCATCTTACTCGATATCATTTTAGGTCTCCTTTTATTATAGAATAAAATATATTAATAACCCCACTAATTCATGTCTAACTTAAATAGTTTGAATTATTAGTTTATATTATAACATAAATGTTAATTACACTCATATTTTTTTATATAATTCCTCTATATATTTAATACTCGAATCTAAATCTGTTGGAACTGTGTCCTCAAGTATTATATCAATGTATGGCTTTCTTTCTTTTATTAAAGATAATAATAATGGATAGTTAAATTGTCCACTACCAATTGATACCTGTTGAACTTTTCCAGAAGCAAACACAAAATCTTTAGCATGGATAATTGCTATTTTATCACCGAATAATTCGAATGATTTTTTTATTATCTCATCTTGTTTATCGAAATTTGTCTCATCTATAAAATTAATAGGATCAAATATAACTTGTAGGTTATTTGAATTAACACAATCTATTGCTCTCTTTAACCTTTCTGGTGTATTCATCACATGTTTTGTGACTCCCTCCACTCCAACTACAACTCCAAACTTTTCTGCTTCTTTTACAAGTATTTTTATTGAACTTAGAGACCTCTTAAATGCCTCTTCTGTATTGTTATCTTTTGTATAAACATACTCTCTATTAAGTGCTCCTGTTTCTGTCCCAACTATATTACATCCTAAATATTTTGCAAAACGTATATGTTCTTTGAAATTCTCTAATAGTTTATTAAGTTCATTATCATCTGGATTTGCTAAATTTATATAACATCCGAGTATACTTATATTCAAATTATGTTTTGTAAGTATTTGCTTAATATGTTCAGCCATTCCTGGTGTCATACTACCACTCGTAATTTTAAATTCAGTTATTATTTTTTTAGGTACAAATTGAATACTTTTAAGATTTTTACTTTCCAATATTTCTGCAAGTTCATCTAATTTGTATTGTCCTATATCATGTCCGCGAATTCCAATTCTCATAATCTAATCCACTCCCTAAATAAATTTTATTATCTATATTACTCTTTGACCTTTTATAAAAAGGTACATTATCAATTGTTCTTTCAGCATTTAAATTTTTTCTTTAATTTTGATGAATATTATTAAAAAGAGCTACCTTTTTAGAAATTTTCTCTAATTTAAGGTAGCTCTTTTTATAACAAAATATTGTAATTGTTAATCAATTTAATATTAATTTTATTATTTGACATCGTTTACTTGAATCCTTTACATTTATAGATTACTTTAAATAGAACTCAAAGTCAACACGTTTTATATGTTTTTATTTTGTATTTATTTGTTTTGTCTTGTTTATGTATATATTTATTGTCTTTTGTAATGTATAATTTATATACAGCGTAAAATTAATTATAAACTATAATATAGTGAGGTGGTATTATGAAATTAACAGAAAAAGAAATACGTATTAAACTAAATCTAGTTGTTAATAAACTAATTAACCTAGATAGTCCAACCGTTGAAGAAAAGTTACCTAAAGAAGGCGGCGAAGCCATAGGATTATTTCCTAGAGATTTTGGTATTCAAGAATGGGATTGGCCGCAAGGTGTAGGTCTATATGGTTTATTAAAATTAGATAAACACGACAAGAGTGATAAGTATTTAGACTTTTTAACTAATTGGTATAAAACTAACATAGAAATAGGATTACCTTCTAAAAACATCAATACTACGGCCCCCTTACTAACCTTAGTAAACCTATGTGAAGTTATTAATAATCCCGAATATGAAAACCTTTGCTTAACATGGGCTGACTGGCTCATAAATTGCCTTCCAAGAACTAAAGAAGGTGCTTTTCAACATGTAACTAGTGCAAACGGTGATAGGCAAGCAGTACGGTTAAATGAAAGTGAGATGTGGATAGATACCATATTTATGACCGTGTTATTTTTAAATAAAATGGGTCAAAAATATAATAGGAAGGATTGGGTCGATGAATCAATTAATCAAATGCTAGTTCATATAAAATATTTATATGATAAAAAATCTGGTCTCTTCTATCACGGTTGGAGTTTTAATGAAAACAGTAATTTCGGTGAAGTTTTTTGGTGCAGAGGTAATTCATGGTTTACTTTTGGAATCTTAGACTATATCGAGGCATTTGAAGGCACAATGAATCCAGGGATCAAGAAATTTTTACTTGATACTTTTAAATCTCAAGTAAATACCTTAGTTAAATATCAAGCAGAGTCCGGTTTATGGCATACAGTTATAGACGATGTTACTAGTTATGAGGAAGTTTCTGGCTCTGCAGCTATAGTCACTGGTATTTTAACTGGAATTAGACTTGGAATACTTGATGACTCATTTAAACCATATGCTGAGAAAACAATAAAAGCATTATGTAATAACATAGAAAAAGATGGCACTGTATTAAAAGTATCCGGCGGAACTGGCATGGGATATAATGTAGATCATTATAAGAATATAATTATAGCTCCAATGGCTTATGGACAATCATTAACTATAATGGCTCTTGTGGAAGCACTTAACCATCTATAAACCATAATTAATAGACAATAATTCATCAAAATAATTAACTAAGTCATCTTGTTTATAAATAGAATGTTATTGGTAGCTAATATGTAGTTTAAAATAATTACCTATTAGCTATTCTTTTGTTTGATACTATTTTCATATTTAAATATAATTATAAAACGCTTCATATATTCATTCATTGCTTCTAAAAGGTCAAATTTCCCATCATAAAGACACCAATTATATACAACCCCTCTCGCAGCTATAAATAAATATTCAGTAATACTTTCTTTAGACATCTCTTTACTAAGCTCATTTTTTTCTTGCCCTCTTTCTATAATAATATTCAGTAGATTTTGCATATCCCTACCTTTAGTTATAAATAACTTATTATTTGAGTTGTACAATAATTTCATTGTGTCAATTCCAACTTGAACATTATACTTTGCATAATAATCAAAATACTTAATAATTTCATTTATAGCATTATCGCAATATATATTATTGGCAACTTCTTTAATAAAATATTCATCTGCTCGCTTATATATTTCTATAAGGATCTCATTTTTAGATTTAAAACAATTATAAAAAGAACCTACAGAAACTCCGGCTTTTTTACATATATCTTGTATTTTAATATTTTTATAACCTTTCTTGTCCATAAGGTCAATTGCACTTTTATATATTTTATTTTTAGTGTTAAGTGCTTGTAGTTGTCTATTGTTTAACTTTTGTTCATCCATAATAAATCTCCTAACTATAATCTTTTTCTAAGTAAAGTATAGTTTATTAATATGGTTTGTCAATATAATTATAAGGCTTTAGTTTTATAATTGTATTGACAGAAATATAACATATCAATATAATGAATCTATTCAGTGAGTTTGTTCGTTGAATAAATTCACTAGACTTTATTTCATAGGGGGTATTATTTTGAAAAAAAAGTATGAAATTCTTTTTCAGCCAATGAAAATAGGTAAATTAGAAATTAAAAACAGATTTGTTATGGCACCAATGGGTCCTGGTGGGTTATGTGATGCCGATGGAACTTATAATGAACGTGGAGTAGAGTATTACGTTGAGAGGGCTAAAGGCGGTACCGGATTAATTATTACCGGAGTAACTATGGTTGAAAATGACATTGAAAAATGTGCTTTACCATCAATGCCTTGTCCAACACTTAATCCTTTGAACTTTGTTAAAACAGGAAAAATTATGACTGAAAGAGTACATGCTTATGGGGCAAAAATGTTTCTGCAGCTGTCAGCTGGATTTGGAAGAGTAAGTATACCTTCAATTGTAGGCAAAACCGCAGTAGCACCATCTCCAATTCCTCATAGATGGCTTGATGGAGTTACCTGTAGAGCATTAACTATAGAAGAAATAAAAACTTATATTACAAAATTTGCGCAGTCAGCTGTTATAGCTAAAAAAGCTGGTTTTGACGGTATTGAAATTCATGCCGTACATGAAGGTTATTTACTTGATCAATTTGCAATTTCATTTTTTAATAATAGAACAGATGAGTATGGTGGAAATTTAAGAAATAGACTAAGATTTGCTATAGAAGTTGTACAAGCAATAAAAGAAGCATGTGGACAAGATTATCCAGTTTCACTACGTTATAGCATTAAAAGTTTTATTAAAGATTGGAGACAAGGTGGCCTTCCTGGTGAAGATTTCGAGGAAAAAGGTAGAGATATAGAAGAAGGTATTGAGGCAGCTAAAATTCTTGAAGAAGCTGGTTATGATGCTTTTAATGGAGATGTAGGTTCTTATGATTCTTGGTATTGGAGTCATCCACCGATGTATCAGAAAAAAGGGATGTATTTAGAGTACAATGAAATACTAAAAAAGGTACTTAAAGTTCCAGTAATTACTGCTGGTAGAATGGAAGACCCTGAACTTGCAAGTGAAGCTATCCTACAAGGAAAAACAGATATGATTGCGCTTGGAAGACCTCTCCTTGCAGATGCTGAGATACCTAATAAGATAATGGCTGATAAATTTGATAAGGTAAGACCTTGTTTATCCTGCCAAGAAGGTTGCATGGGAAGGCTCGCTACTTATGCCACAGTATCTTGCGCTGTAAACCCAGCTTGTGGAAGAGAAAATGAATATGGCATATCTTCTGCTAGAAAAATCAAAAAAGTGGTCATCATTGGTGGCGGGGTAGCTGGTTGTGAAGCAGCTAGAGTCTGTACTCTAAGGGGTCATAAAGTTACTTTGCTTGAAAAAAGTGATAGGCTAGGCGGAAATATTATAGCTGGAGGAGTGCCAGATTTTAAGGACGACGACAGAGCCCTTGCTAAATGGTATACAGATGAATTAAAAGATTTAGAAGTAGATATACATTTTAATACAGAAGCTACTAAGGAAATCATAACTAATTTTAAATCTGATGTTGTAATTGTTGCTACTGGTTCAACTCCTAGAATTCTTAATATTGATAATTCTAGTAAAGTTTATAGCGCAGAGGATGTTCTTCTCGGAAGAAAAGATGCTGGCAATAATGTAGTAATTATTGGTGGTGGGCTAGTAGGTTGCGAGGCCGCTTTGTGGTTAGCAGATCAAGGCAAAAAAGTTACTATTGTTGAAATGCAAAGTGACATCTTAAAAGTAGGTGGCCCTTTGTGCCATGCAAATGAGGATATGCTTCGCGATTTAGTTAATTTCAAGAAAATAGATCTTAAATTTAATACAATGGTAGCAAGCGCTACTAATGAAGGCTTCATACTAAAATCAGGCGAAAAAGAGGAAGCTATAAAGGCAGATTGCGCAATTGTTGCAATTGGCTATAACTCACAAAAAAGTTTATACGATGAACTAAGGTTTAAAGTACCAGAGGTTCATCTGCTAGGAGATGCAAGACAAGTTCAGAATATTATGTACGCAATCTGGGATGCATATGAAGTATCAAGAAACATTTAACTAATAACAAATTACATTTAGAAAAGGGTCAGCATTTGCTGGCCCTTTTCTAAATTCACTCATAATTTATATTCTATACTTAATCCAATTAACAACATTTTGGAAGCTTCAAGTCTGCCATCTTCTATAAGTGGCAGTTGTCTAGTCTAGAAAATTGCTTTGGTGGCAGTCTACATTTGCTTCCAAAGTTGTTAATATTGCAGCTCCGCAGGAGATGATTTAACTCCTTTTACTCAATTCAGTCCTTTCATAGTCCTTTACATCATCAAGCCATTTTTCCGCTACTGGAACATTGTTCTTTTCGCAATAATAATTCCAGATATCGCCCATTGGATAAGTTTTAAATTCTTCCATTAGAGCTAATCTTTCTGTAAAGTTTCCTGTGTCTTGTAATTCTTTTAATTTCTCATTAGGTGTGAGCATTGCACTTAGTAATGATTTTATCATATTTCTTGATCCTATTGTCCATGCTGCTATTCTATTAATACTAGCATCAAAGAAATCAAGACCAATAATAACTCTACCTAATGCATCATTTCTTACAATTTCTTTAGAAAGTTCTTTAATTTCATCATCAAAAAGTATTACGTGATCTGAATCCCATCTTACTGGTCTACTTACATGAAGTGCAACTTTATCATTAAATAACAGCATTGCGGATAATTTATCTGAAACAACCTCTGTTGGATGATAATGTCCTGTATCCATTAATGACATTATGTTGTTTCTTGCTGCATAACTTATATAAAATTCACTTGAGCCTACAGTATAAGCTTCTGCTCCAAGACCAAATACCTTTGATTCAACGCAATCAAGATTATACTTTTTATCTATTTTTTGTGTAAATATTTCATCTAAAGATTCTTTAAGTCGTTTTCTAGGTCCCATTCTATCACTTGGAACATCCTTATACCCATCTGGAATCCAAATATTTGTTAAACAAGTTTGTCCAAGTTCGCGACCAAAGTATTCTCCTATTTTTCTAGATGCCTTGCAATGTCTAATCCAGAAGTCTCTTATTTCTTTATCAGGACTAGATAAAGTTAATCCATCTGCAGCTTTGGGATGTGAGAATATTGTTGGATTAAAATCAAGACCTAATCCATTTTTCTTTGCCCAATCTACCCATTTTTTAAAATGTTCTGGCTTTAATTGGTCTCTTTCAACTACCTCTCCATCAGTCTCAGCATATATAGCATGAAGATTAACCTTATGTTTTCCCGGAATTAAGCTTAGAGCTTTATCTAAATCTTTTCTTAATTCTTCTCCATTTCTAGCTTTTCCTGGATAATTACCAGTTGCAGCTATACCGCCAGATAATGCATTCTGAGTTTTTTCAAAACCAGTTACATCATCTCCTTGCCAACAATGAATTGATATTTTCACCTTGCTCAGTTCTTCTAAGATCTTATCTACATCAAGTCCCCATTTTTCATATTCTTTTTTAGACATCTCATACTTTTCTTTAATGTTCATTTATATTTGCCTCCCTTATAATTCATTCTATAATTGTAACTACTTAAACTTCATCAGGTTTAAATGTAACAATATTAAAAGATTCTTTAATAGCTCCTCTTGCTTCTCCTAAGTCTTTAAAAATATTATAACTTAAGAGTTGAGCTACAATATTTCCTATTGCAGTTGCTTCAACTGGTCCAGCTAAGACTTCTTTTCCAGTAACCCTGGCAACCAACTCATTTAAGAAATTATTTTGGCATCCTCCACCAAATATATTTATTCTTTTGAATTCTTTCTCAAATATTTCTTCAATATTTTGGACAGCCTTCTTATAACAATGAGCTAAGCTGTTATACACACACATTGCTATTTCACCAACATCGCCAGGAACCTTTTGATCCGTCTCAAAACAATAATCTTTTATTTCCTTTATCATATTTTCTGGTTTTAAGAATCTATCATCATTAACATCTACTATTGATGTAAAATCTGATTTTGCTCTTGCCAAATCTACGAGCTTCGCAAAAGAATATTTATTTTCAAGATTTCTTGAAACCTCTTGAATTACCCAAAGTCCCATAATATTTTTTAAAAATCTAAATCTGTAATCTATACCACCTTCATTAGTAAAATTATATTCCATAGTTTGTGGTACACATAATGGAAATCTATTTTCAAGGCCAATTAATGACCATGTACCCGAGCTTAAATAAAGACTATCACTATCATTACAAACTGATGATATAAATGCTGAACCAGTATCGTGAGTTGCAGGAAGTACAACCTCCATATCAAATCCGAACTCGTCAATTAACTCACCACGTAAACCACCAATTTTAGTTTTAGGTAATTTTATCTCTTGGAATATGTCTTTTTTAATACCTAAATCATCTAAAATCTTTGGATCCCATGTTCTATCAAAAGAATTTACTAATTGAGTTGTTGTTGCATTTGTATACTCATTAACTTTTTTACCTGTAAGCAGAAAATTAAGATAATCTGGAATCATTAAGAATGTTTTTGCTTTTTCTAAAATTTCAGGCTTATTTTTCTTAATTGAAAGTAATTGATATATAGTATTAAATCTTTGGAACTGAATGCCTGTGTATAAATACATCATATCTTTTGGGATAATCTTAAACACTTCTTCCATCATACCTTCAGTTCTATCGTCTCTATAAGATACTGCATCGCCTATAATTTCATCATCTTTATCTAGAAGCACAAAATCTACAGCCCAAGTATCTATTCCTACACTCTTTGGTTTTTTTCCAAGTTCAACACACTTTTTTATTCCTATTTTTATGTTTTCAAATAATTTATCAATATCCCAACAATATTCATTAGAAACTTTACTAATTCCATTTTCAAATCTGTAAATCTCTTCTAATTTCAATTTTCCATTTTCGACTGAGCCTAGTATGTGTCTTCCACTTGAAGCACCAATATCAATGGCTAGATAATATTCCATAAGTTCCCCCCAATCTTTTGAAAACGTCTACTTATCATATAACTTTGTCTATAGCTAATATTTTAGTTTAATAGTGTAATTAATCCTATCTCCTATAAAGAGAATCTTACTGTCCTAATAAGCAATCAAACTATTACATTATTTTCTACTTTTTTCGGTATTCATCAGGTGTAACCCCTACTTGATCTTTAAATTGCCTATAAAAGTAACTTACGTTTGAGTAACCAACTTCAGTAATTACTTCAATTACTGGCATCTTTGTGTTATGCAATAGATATTCTGCTTCTTTAATTTTCTTTTCTTTTACAAGTTCAGTTAAATTTTTTCCTATAATTTTCTTAACTAATTTACCTATATAATCAGGATTATAGCTAAAATGATCTGCCATACCTTTTAAGGTTATAACCTTATAGTTTCTGTTAATGTAATTTAGAATTTCTGTAGATATTGTAGAATCAATTTTAGAAACCATCTCACTGGATAAATATTTTTTATAATCCCTTAACATTTCATTAAAAAGTAGCATCATATAAGCACGGATAGCAGTTTCCATTCCATTTTTTTTATCATAGTATTCCATAAGTATCTGAATCATAAAATTACAAACCTTATCGTTTTCGGATGTTTTAAAATGAATGTATTGCTTGAACTTATTTTTACCATATATTGCTTCAACAATAAAATTAGATATTAGATCATTATCAGCAATTTGACTCATAAAAATCCAATCAAAAAATTCTTTTTTTATTAATACATTAATAGCAATGTCATCAAAACCCGCAGCCTCAATACTATGTTCAACATTCATGTCTAATAATAAAATCTCTCCCCTTTCTATTACTAATTTTTCACCTTCAATCACCTGATTTATTTTTCCTGAATATACAAACATCATTTCTAAATAATCATGTTTATGTTTGTCAAATTTTATAAACCTATCATGCTTATGGATTGCTATAACTTCTGACTCGTTCATCAATTTTTCATTGTTTATTATCCACAAATCATTTTTAACTTTACTAGAAAAATGTTCCTTAAGTTTAATATCAAGATCTGTATTAATTTTAGTATTATATAAATCATATGTTTTTTTTTCTATATCATTTAATTGTTTTAATTTTTTATCAAGCTCTCTAATATTCATATTATCACCATCACTTTTTATTTTATAATTCTTTATTTATTATGGCCTTATGAATTTATTATAACCTTATAAATTTAGTCTTACAATTTAAACCTAATGGTGATTATATTACTATGAAAATATATTAACTTATGCTTCCATAACGTTCCTTTTCTATATCATCAAGTGTTCTTCCTGAAGTATTTGGAGCAAATGCAATACCAACTAAAGCACTAATTACAAGGAATCCTATCATACATGCTGCTGCTAATTGGAAACCAAACTTGCTCATAATGGTTGGGATGACAAAACTCCATAAACCAAGTGCTATACGAACAACAAAGAACATTACACCTTGAGCAGTTGCTCTATATTTTGTTGGGAAAAGTTCACTAGCCCATAATTGATAAAATGGTTGTTGGCCAAATCCACATGAAAGTCCATATCCAACAACAAATATTAAAAGCATACTAGGTTTCATACTTGACGCTGGTAATAAGAATATTGACCATGCACCAATTGCCATTATGGATGATACCGCATAAATACCTCTACGACTTACCTTATCTCCAAGTCTCATAAATACAAAGTAAGTACCCATAGCTGTACATGCAAATAAACCTGCTTGAAGTAAGTTAGCTGTTTCTGCTGAAACCTTACCAACTGTTTGATAAATTAATGGCATGAAAAATCCCATTGTACCTGCCGCCAAATTCCAAAATAAATATACACCAAGTAAAAACATTATTGACTTAAAATTTACTGGTCTTAATAAATCTTTAATAGTTACCTTTTTTAGCTTTCCTTTTGCTATAAGTTGTTTTTCCTTTTGTTTTTGATCTAACCAAGATTGTGACTCAGGCAAAGTTCTCCTTATTAACCAAGTTACAAGTGCCACTACAAATAAATGACCAAAAACTATACGGCTACCAAGTAGTCCTAAATGTCCTAGTGAAACTGATAGAATCATAACAATTACAGGGCCAGCTGCCCATGCAAGCTGTGCTGTACCACAATGCTTCGCCCTCTCTTTAGCAGGTGCTCCTTCTGCAATAGTGGTCCAAGAAGCTGGAATGTCAGCACCAACTGATAATCCTACAATAATATATCCAGTTAACATCATTCCAAAATTCTGTGAAAAAATGATAAATAACATACCAAACATATAAAATATCATAGAGAAATTGTAAACCAATTTACGACCATATTTATCACAGATATAACCACCAATTAATGCACCAATAGCTGCTGAAACAGCATTCGAACTTAAAGCACTTAATAATCCAAGTTTAGCATCACTCATATGAAGATATGAAGTCCATAGTGATAAACCTGCAGCACCAGCAACTATAGAACCTGCATCAATGTAATTTGCCATTGATGCTGAAATAGTGGTTTTCCAAGCCAGTTTATTTTCTTCTTTACTAATCATTTGTTATTCCTCCTTTTTTTAATTTAAATGGAATAATTCTTTTAACTCCATTGAAACTGGACTATTATCCGCATTTGTTTCCATAACATCTTTCATATAAGCCCACCATTTTTGACAAATCTCGGTTGTATCACTTTTACTCCATAAAACTTCATCTTCAATTTCTAAATAAGCAATTAGACTATTTGTTTCTGCATCCAAGAAAATAGAATAGTTTTTTGCACCATACTCATGTAACATCTCAACCATCTCAGGCCAAATTTCATCATGACGTCTTTTATACTCAGCATGAAATCCACTAAATACTTTCATTACAATACATTTACGAACCATTTAAAATTCCTCCTTATGTATAATTTAATTCTACTAACTTAACCTCATCGTTTTATTATACGTTTACATAAATAACATAAAAAAATTGCTTTTACTTTACAACAAATCAGTTTGAAAATCCACTGTAATCAAACTTAAAATATACAGCTTTTGTATACGGTTACTGTATACGTTTGTAACTAATCACAGTATAACTTTTTAAGCAAAAACATTCATTAACCTTAAAAGTGTTGTTAACTATCAAAATCAGTTTTTATATACTCAAAAAAATGAAGCCAATATGGCTTCATTTTTAATACTTACTATAATATTTATTTAAACATTAAACTTATTAGTTACATCTATTAGTTTCTGAGAAGTTTCAGCTTGACTTTGAGCTGAACTTGCTACCTCACCTATCGCCATTGTTATCTCATTTATACTATTAGATATATCTTCTGTACTAGCAGCTGATTTATCAGTAGTTGCTGATAAATTATCTATTGCATAAGTTACCTTATCTATAACTTCTTTCATTTGTTTTGATGTACTAGCTATTTCACTTGCCATATTATTAATAAAATCTGCATCTTGATCGTATTGAACACCAGTAGTCATAAGTAATTGATAACTTGGTTTTACACCAGTTTCAAGGTACTCTAAAACCTCTTGTCCACTTATAGATAAATTATTGAACGCAACTTCAATCTTATTTACCATGCTCTGAATATTTTCTACTGCAACAGATGATTGCTCAGCAAGACTTCTTACTTCATCTGCAACTACTGCAAATCCCTTACCCATTTCACCTGCTCTAGCAGCTTCAATAGCAGCATTTAATGCAAGTAAATTTGTTTGTTCAGCTATAGCCCCAATTGAATCTGCCATAACAGTAATATCCTTAACTACTTTTCCATCATCTATTGCCTTTAGTATATTCATACGATTTTTCTCATATATTTCATTACCTTGCTCTATATTTTTTGTAGCTTTCACTTTTATTTCAGCTGCTCTTTTCTTAATTTCTACTGCAGATTTAGAACTTTCATTAGCCTTATTAATTAAGGCCATTGTTGTACTTTCAATTTCCTTTGTTGATGCACTAACTTCCTGCGTTGTAGCACTTAAATCTTGAATTCCAGTGGTTATATGATCAGTAGATTCGTTAACAATATCCATTTTTGAAGAAACCTCTTCAGATGTTGCAGACAACTCTTCACTAGCAGCACTGATATCACTAGAACTATTAATTATTTCTGATATAAGTAATTTCATATTGTCTTTTGCTCTATTTAACGCTCTAGCAAGATCCCCTATTTCATCTTTTGAATCAATATCTATGTCCTTAGTTAAATCTCCATTTCCCATATCTCCAGCAAAATTAACAACTTTTTTTAATTGTCTTGAAATAGCTAAAGCTATAAAAAGTCCTAATATAATTGAGCAAACAAATCCCAATACAGTAATTGTTATTATGATCATTTTAGACCCATTGAATGTTATATTGTTATCTGAGTAAAATAAATCGGCTTCTTTAACACTACTAGCATTCAGCCCATCAATACCCTCGAATAAAGCTGCTCTATCTTTTGATGCCTCTGAGAGTTGACCTGCAGCTGATTTGAAATTTTTTGCTACTCCAAAATCGGCTGCCTTTTTCCCTGAAGCTAAATATCCCTTTGATGAGCTTTCAATTTTATCAAACAGAACTTTATCTTTTTCTTGATCTGCTTGACTCTTGTTTACCCTCATCTTCTCATTAGTACTTTTTATTATTGCAAATAACTTTTCATTTTTTTTAGTTAAACCCTCTATCTCTGTAACAATCTCTTCATCCTCACCTTTATCTTTTCTTTCCTTATAAACCATCTTAATTAACGCTGTTCTGATATCCGAATAATTTTGCCTTAAGGTATTTACTTGTTCTATGTTAACTAAATTATAGTCATGTAATAATGTTGCATTTGAATTAATTTTATTCATATTATATAGACCTAAAAAACCTACGCTTCCTATAAATATAGCCAGAAAGATAACTAGTGATAGCAATTTAGTTGACATTTTTAAATTATTAAACATTTTTTTCATATGTAATACCTCCTGATTTATTGATCTTTTAGATTTGTTATTGTTATAATACATTCTTTTCTAATAGAACACTGTATAACTTCCGCCTTCTTATTATATCGTTCACTATGATATATTCTTAACTATGGTTATCACAATTTAAAAACAAACCCTTATAAAATCAAAAATGGTGTACCCATAACTTTATGGGTACACCATTTTTGATTTATTAATTAGATTTAACCTCCTAAGAAGCCTTTTCTAATATTTTTCCGATTTGTTCTTCTATTTGTGAATTTTCAAATAAAAGATCGCTTACTTTCTCTATGTTTTCGTCGGTCATGGTTACTTTAATAATTTTTAAAGCTTTATTATAATTATTACTTACTACTCTAAACAAATTAGCTACTTTGCTTAAATCAGAATTATCTTTAAAAAATTCTTCAAAGAATTCAGCGTTATCTCTTCTTGAATATTCTAAAGCTTCAATTACCCATCCACTGTCAAACGTTTTTGTTTCTTTAATATGCTTTGCAAATGCTGCTATTGCTTGTGCTCCTGAAGCAGTCCTATCACTTGTTTCTCCAATAAGATTTTTTCCATTGTTTTTAATTGCATTTTTAATCTCTTCCTTTTCTTCACTAGCTTTAAAAATACAAAAACCATATTTCCATGGTTTTTTAAATTTTGTATTCAATTTATTAGTGGCAGCAATGAATTGTTTGTTTGAAATGTACTTCTTCTTTTCGTTATTAATTCCAAGCGTTTCATAATAATAAAATCCCTTTTTATTATAACCCACTATAAGTTCGCTTATTGAATAGAAACCTCTTCTCCCCAAAAGAGTAGCCATATCCACTTGTGCTAATACAGGATATCCCTTTGAAATGTAATACTTTACTGCATCTATAAATATTTTAGGACTGTTTGATGTACGATAATCCATATCCAATCCCAAAAATGGTGCAGAAATTTTTACACATGAAATTGGCTCTAGAAATGGTACAAAGTTTTTATTTAGCTTATTAAAACTAGCTCCGTATGTATAACCCATAAGAAAGTTAATATTATTTATGGATATATTTTGATTTGTATTAATTTTGTCATTTATCATTTTAAGTGCAGCAGCCTCTTGATATTGTTTTTGACTTGATACGCTAACAAACCCATCTATATTATATTTTTCAGGATATTTTAGTATTTCACCTGTTTTTATTGATTTTGGACTATATGCCTGATAATAATATTTTTGTTGATAAAAGTTAAAAATTATGAAAAATAAATATATAATTAGTGCTATTACTACTACAATAATCGATACAATATTAACGATCATAGTTTACATCTCCTTTATAGATAAAATCATATAAGTTAAGACTATCCCTCTCTTAAGAAATAGCCTTAACTTATATTATAAAATCATTAAATGGCTTCTCAGTTTTTATTAGTAGTTCAAATTTATTTTAAGAATCCACCCATATAACCTAATATGCCCACAGCAAACATTCCAAATATTATTGTCATAGGATTAACTTTTTTCTTTAATAATTTCATGCAACCAAAAGTTAATAATAATGGAAGCAATCCTGGAATTAAAGAATCCAAAATGGTTTGAACAGTGGTAACAACCATTTTACCATCAGCACCTTTAATTTTTGATACTACTAATGGTACATTAATATTAGTCCATTTACAAACTAGTGCTCCCATTATGAATAGTCCCGCTATTGAAGCACCTTCAGTTATTTTCTGTAACGTGTTACCAGATGCCTCTGATACAATCGCTGTCCCTTTTTCATATCCAAATTTAAGACCAAACCATAATGTAAGTATTCTACAAATATTAAAGGGTATAAAGAATAGCAATGGTCCTAGAATGCTTCCAGTAACTGCAATTGATGCACCTAATGCTGCGAAAAGTGGTCTTAATGTCCCCCAAAATATAGGGTCGCCTACACCTGCAAGTGGTCCTATAAGTCCAATCTTTACACCACTAATAGCTGCGTCATCGATTGGTGCTCCAATAGCTCTTTCTTGTTCCATAGCTGCTGTAACACCCATGATAGGTGCAGCCATATATGGAGTAGTATTAAAAAATTCTAAATGTCTTTTTAGTGCTGCTGATTGATCTTCTTTAGTTGTATAAAATCTCTTTATAGCCGGAATCATACTTACACAAAAACCCATACTTTGATTTCTTTCAAAGTTAAATGATCCTAATATAAACCATGAACGCCAAAACATGCTTTTTAAATCACCTTTGGTTAATCTATTTTCGCCCTTAGATATTTCCTTCGCTTTCAATGTTTTGTCATTCCCAATGTTATTTTTAGTTAAATTACTTTCGCTCATATTATCTCCCCCTTTTACAAATCATCTAATTCATCATAAACTTGAACTTGACTATATTTTGGATTTAATTGGATATAGAATATAGCTACTGAAACAGCAAGTATTCCGAATCCAACAAGTGTAAATGACGTAAATGCTGCAATTGAAAAACCAACTAAGAAGAATGGCATTAAGTATTTTGCTTCCATCATGTTAATTACCATAGCATAACCAACAACAACGATCATTCCACCAGCAATTTGTAATCCTCTTGTTATAGGTAGAGGTATTGCTGCTAGCATAGCAGTAACTCCACTAGTACCAGCTACAGCTGCTACTAGTGCCGCTGGGATTGCAATACGAAGGCCTTGCAATAGCAATGCTCCAAAATGAGCAATTTCTATGGCTCTAAAATTAGCGTCTTCAGCATATTTGTCACAACGATGTTGGAAAAATATTGTTATAGTTCTAACAAATATCGTTAAAACTTGCCCAGCTGCTGCGATTGGAATTGCAATTGCTATACCTGTCCCAATTGGCTGATTACCTGTTATTACCAAAACAGTTGCAATAACACTAGCAAGTGCACTATCTGGTCCCATAGCCGCTCCAACGTTCATCCAACCTAGAGCTAAAAGTTCTAATGTACCACCTAAAATAATTCCTTTTTGTAAATCCCCTAAGACAAGACCAATTAAAGTACATGCTATAATGGGTCTGTGTGTTTGCATACTGTCAAGCACACTTCCCATGCCTGTTATCATAGCGACAACAAGTACTAAAATAAATTGAATAGTAGTCATAAATAACCCTCCTTTTAAATTGTGTTTCTTTTTAGCTTCTAGTTATATAAACCTTTACAACGATAAATTTATAAATCCTTTATTTTACTCATTACATCAACTTTCGAATCACTTGCAATTTTTCTTAGTTCAAGTTCAATTCCTAAATCATGTATTTTATTTAAGGCATCAATATCTTCAGGTCCAAGAGAAACTGCACCGCTTATCTGTGTTCTTCCAGTTTTAAAACACATTCCTCCAAGATTTACGGATTTCATAACCATACCACCTTCAATAAGTCTTAAAACATCTCCAGGCTTTACACATAATATTAGTGCCTTAAAAGAATCATATTTGGGATTTTTGTAAACCTCTAGTACCTTATCAATAGGTAATACATAAGCTTTTACTCCTGGAGGTGCAACTTTTAAAAGTAATGTTTTTCTCAATTTGTCTTCAGCGACCTCATCACTACACACAAATATTTTATTACACCTTGTTTCTTTTACCCATATACTTGCAACTTGACCATGTATTAATCTGTCATCTATCCTCACAAAGTTTATTTCCATTTTTAATTCCTCCTGTTAAATATTATAATAATTCTTCATCATCCTCTGGCTCTGAAAAAACTTCTCTTAATGATTTTATTCCTTCAGCTCCTGCTCTTTTACCTATACTCACTAGCTCTTCAAGATTAGAAAACCCTCTAGATCCATAAATTTCAAGTAGCATTGGTAAGTTAATACCAGTAAGAACATCCATGTTATCGTTTTCTGTTACTATTCTACTTGCTGCATTAAATGGACTTCCTCCAAACAAATCAACTAAAAAAAGTATTCCATCTTTACAATCCAATTTTTCTGATTCATTTTTATACTTTTCTACAAGATCGTCAAGTCCTTCACCTGTTTCAAAAGTAACTGATGAAACGTTTTCTTGCATGCCAAATATCATTTCAGCTGATCTCAATATTTGTTTTGAAAAACTTCCGTGCGTTCCAACAATAATAGCCACCATGTTAACTCCTCCATTTCCTAATACAATTTTTTACTTAACACTTATTACTAGAGCAATCACCCCTCCACAATAGTATTGTTTAAATCACATTTTGTTCCAATAAGAATTGTTTTTTATCAATTACTTAAGCTAGTTCCTTCATATGTGATAACGTTATCAGTTAAATGTAAATGATTTATGTCTTAAATATATTATGAACTAATTTTACATTCACTTCACCTACATTTTGTCATTCAAATCATGACAATTGTCACCTAAGTTGTTACATTTATCATTTAGGCTTTCTGGGCTATATGATTTCTAAATCAGATTATTATTTTGCTAATAAAATTTCATAAAAAAATGTACCCATAGCTTTATGGATACACCAAATTTGACTTGTTAATTAGTTTTACAGGTACATTTATATATTTTTCAATCTTTATCCCTTTTAACTTTTTTAAAGCAGTATCTGCAGCAATCCTTCCAATCATATCTGGCGACTGCTCAACAGTTGCTGTAAGTTTACCTTTTTCAATCATCGCTATTGCATCATCAGATCCATCAATTCCATAAATATATGCTTTATTATCTATTTTATTGTTTTCAAATGCTGCAATAACACCTAAGGCTGTTGGATCATTAAGACACATAACAGCATCTATGTGTTTATTGGTTTGAATTATACTACCCATAACTTCCATAGCAAGTTCTAGCTGACCATTTGAAGTCTTCCTAGCAACAATCTTAATCCCACTATATTTCTTTATTATATCCTCAAAGCCTTGAATTCTCTGAATACCTGATTTTGCAGTTGGATGTTCAATAATGACAACATTTCCTTTCCCCTTTAACTTCACTACTAAATCTTTCGCGCATAAGACTCCTGCATTATAATTTTCAGAAGTCACCGTACAATCAACTAAATTATCATCAAAAACAGGAGAATCAATAACTATAACAGGTATTTTAGCTTTTTTTGCAGCTATTAATGCTGGCTTTATTCCTTTCCAATCTACAGTATTTAAAAATATAACATCCACCTTTTGAGCTATAAGATCATCAACTTGAGATATTTGTTTTGAAACTTCAAGCTGCGCATCAAGTGAAATTAGTTTTCCATTTTGAGCCTCAACAACCTTTTTTATACCCTCATTAAGTTTAACGCAATATGCATTATTCATATTCATGTAGGTTGCACCAAATTTTAATTTTTTTTCTCCAAAAGGAAAATCTTTATTAAAGCTCATAAATACGCTGAGTACACCCAAAAACAAAATCATGAAAATTATTAAGACTATTGCAATAATTTTTTTAGACATTTGCTTCCTCCTAATATTTGTCTAAGGCTTAAGATATGTATTTAATTTATAGTTCAGCTTTCTTAATGTCTCTTGTACATCTCCTCCACTATTAATCAATTGAAATATATCCTTATCGGCAATATCCATACTTGCCTCATATTTATGAAAACTTGGAGTTACAATAGATTGTTCTACTACTTCACTTAAAATCTTCTTATCAATAAAATTTTTTCCTTTTGAATTATACTTAGAGAGTTCTTTGTCAGTTTCCTTTGATTCCACTACGTCTTTTAAAACGGGCATCCCATGAGAATATTTAAATACATCCAGTTGAACATCTTTATCATTAGTTAAAAATTTCAAAAATTTCCATGCCTCTTTTTCATGTTTTGTTCTTGAACCTATTCCCATAAGTAAACTATTAAGCTGTCCAGCATTTTCGCCCTCAGGTCCTTTAGGTAATTTTATGCATTCCCATTCAAATTGTCCATATTTGATTACCTTATATGGGTATACGTTATATGCCCTATATGTTGAAAATGGAAAAGGTTTAAAGGCAACGTTACCATCATCAAAATCTTTTAGACTAACTATATAATTTTGATTTAGCTTGTTAAGCTTTATAATAAATTTTATTGCCTCACTAACACCCTCATTATCAAATATTGCTTTATTTCCATTTTCATCAAAAAGCTTCTGACCATTAGTATAAACAGCTTGTTTCCAGTCAAATCCTACAGTTCCAAATTGATCTATCTTACCATCTTTATTTTTATCTATGGTCACTTCATTACATATTTTGTAAAAATCATTCCAGGTCCAATCCACACTAGGTAACTTTATTCCTTGCTTTTTTAACAAAGTTTTATTTACAAACATTAATTCAGGATCAACTTCCTTTGCAATGGCATATTGAGAACCTCGATATTTTCCAGACTTTATTGCAGTTCCATATTGCTTAGATAAATCTAAAGTTTTATCATTTTTGATTAAATTATTAAGATTCTTCAATTCTCCAATAGATGCAAAAGTATTAAAATCACCAGGTAAAACACAAAACAAATCGGGTTCAGTTCCTTTTAATATTCTTTGAGATAATTGCTCTGAGTAATCAGTTTTTAAAATACCACTTTTATATTTAACCTTTATATGAGGATTCACCTTTTCAAACTCATATATTGCATCATCTAAAGCTTTGTAAGATTTCCAATCAGGTACATCATACATACTTCCAACAAATGTACCAAACTCTAATACTACCGTTTTATTTGTATATTTATAATAAGCAAAACAAACAGACATTATTATTGCTATAATTAGAAATATAACAATCTTATTAGGACTTACTTTTGCTATTCTAATTTTCAATCTTTTTCAGCTCCAATCTAGATTGAATTGCAAATATGGCTATTTGAGTCCTATCTCTTAAGTTTAGTTTACTTAAAATATTACTTATATAGTTTCTCACAGTACCCTCACTAAAATTAGTTTCAAAAGCTATTTCCTTGTTTGACATCCCCCTCCCTATTAATTTCATTATTTTTAACTCATTCTTATTTAAATTATTAAATTCTAACTCATCTACATTGATTTTATAATCCACCTTATCGGCCTCATGGAAAAATTCAACTACCTTCATTGCAATATTAGGGTTTATAAGAGCCCCTCCATTAAATACAGTTCTAATAGCCCCCACCAATTCTATAGAAGATAGACCCTTTAATAGGTAGCCACTTGCCCCATATTTTAAAGCATTAAACACATATTCATTATCATCAAAGGTTGTAAGTACTATAATCTTTATTTGTGGTAATACTTTTTTTATAATCTTTATACATTTTACTCCATCTATTCCAGGCATACGTATATCCATTAAGATAATATCTGGAATTAGTTTTTGAGCCAATCTAACAGCTTTTTCGCCATCCTCTGCCACACCAACTACTTTTAAATCAGGCTTATTGCCAAGAATTATCTCTAGACTTTGGCTAATAATATCTTGGTCTTCTGCAATTAATATTTTAATCATTTTTAATTTTCCTCCTTATAGGCAAGTAAGCAGAAATAATGAATCCCTCCGATGGTACTCCCCAAAAATGCACTTTTCCCCCAAGCATTTCTACCCTTTCCTCAACATGCCTTAATCCGAACCCTTCTTTAATTTCACCAACTCCTATTCCATCATCCATTATTTTGATTTGCAACTTATTTTCTGCAAATTTTAAAGCCACAATAATTTCACTTGCCGCCCCGTGCCTCACTGCATTTGTTATTCCCTCTTGAACTATTCTATAAACTGTTTCTTCTTCATCCGCGCCCATTTTGGGAGCTTGTCCTGTAATTTGAATCTTTACTTTAGTATTTGTACACTCATTTATATCTTCAGACAACTTTGAAATTGCTTCAATTAACGAAAATCTTTCAAGTGCATCCGGTCTTAGCTCATTCATAGATCTTCGAACATCCAAAAGACCTTTTCTTGCAAGCTCTGATATTTTTAACATCTGAATCTTCATCTTACTAATGTTAAATTCTGATAATTCTATACATGCTTCTAAACCAATTGCTATACCAGTAAGTGTATGTCCTATAGTGTCATGTATTTCCCTTGCCAGCCTATTTCTTTCTTTAATTTTAGCTGCTTCTTGAGATTTCCTAGCATAATCTTGTAATTGAATATTTATAACTTTTAATTCTTCAGATGATTTGTACAATTCGCCATATAACTCAGAAATTTTCTTGTTTTCATCCCTCTCACTTTGTATAACTTGAATCATAAACAGTATAAAAATAATATCATTCGTAGAATTAAGTATATTTTTAATACTATAATAATAAATTCTTTGCAATGATGTATAGTACTGAGCATAATCATTTATATTAAATATATTAACTTTAATAGACAAAATATTATAGTCAAGTATTATATAAATAATAATTATAGCTAAAATGAACACGCTTTTTCTTTTTTTACCATCAATATAAATAACTATATTAGCTATTGCTATAAATAATATTCCTTTATAGTCCATATTAAGGTAACCCATTATTAAAATACATAATAAAATATCATAAATACAAAAAATATAAAGCACAAACTGGTTCTCCATAAAAAACATTTCTCTGACTATGACACCTAAAGTAAGCATAAATAAAAGCAACATAGTAAATACAGGCATTTTCCAAGCAACTGTAGGAACCGATTTGATTTTTTCAATAAATTCCCTTGCCATACTATTTTCGCATATAAGTCCTATTGTATTAGAACTAATTATAGACATAAATACAATCATTAAAAAATTTATAACAAACAATGTAATCCTAGTTATAGACGTATTTCCCCACCTTTTTCTATCTACTTTCACCATAATTTTACCCCCGTAACAATTGTTTATCCTTTTATTAAGTCTTCTAATGTGGCTTTTATAATGTTTTAATATTATACATCGATTTACAATGTTACACTTTTATTGTAACACCTTATATAAGTTATTTCCACAAAGACTAACTGTATATAATCTAAAATTCTAAATTTTCTTTCTAATACAAAAAAACACCTAATAAAACTTATTAGGTGGCCTTTAAGGATTTAACCATTAGAAAAAGCTATCGCATTAGCATACTGTTTTACTCCATCTAGACTATTTTAATAGAGTAACCTCATCACTAGTAATAATTACATTTTTAAATTCTGAAGGTCCATTCCATACAATTAATCCAAGCTTTCCTGTTTGATAATAATTTTGTTGTATATTATCACACACTAATTCTCCATTTATCCAGAAACTAATTCGGTTTCCTTCTAATTTTACTTTTAACTTATATTTATTATATTGCGCTTCATAAGCCTTACCGCCTGCAAGGTTAACCTCTTTAAGATTACCATTCTCGTCTTTCACATGTGCAATCAAATTATACGAACCCCATTTATTAACATTAGCCACAATTCCACCATCTCTAAATAAATTATCACTTTGAGAGAATAATACAATTCCCATAGTATCACCATTTGCTGGATTATCAGCATGCCAATCTCCTAAAACTTTAGAATCTATTTCTAAAGTATATATATTTTTGTTAATGTCTATTTGTTGATCTGAAATCGCCACACCAGTCTTCTGTTTGCCATTATTCACTACATAACTATCATTAGCCGCATGTAAATTTCCTGGTGATTGGTCAAAAGTTAAACCTGAACCTTCAACATTTGTATAATTAATTGATGTAGTACTGTTAAAACTTACATTTTTAAATTCTGTTGTTCCACCAAATACATTTAATCCAAAGCGTCCTTTTTTATAATAATCTTGATTAGTATCACATACTAATTCACCATTAATCCAATAACTAATATGGTTTCCTTTTAATTCTACTTTTAAATTGTACTTGTTATCTTCTGTTTTTGGAACTGTACCTTCTATCAAATCCTTAACTTTTGGATTACCATTATCATCAAATTCTCCTGTAAACACAAACACCCTATAATTACCATTTTTACTGATATTTGCTATAATAGATCCTTTTTTAGGATCTTCATTTTGTGATACTAATACAATCCCAGCAGTACTACCTATGTCTATAAGCTTAGCTTCAGCCTCTAAAGTATACGTTGATTTTTGATCAGCATTTGTTTGTTCTGCTACTGTGAATCCATCACCTTCATTGTTTCCTACATAAGCACCCTTCTTAACATACCAAGATCCAGTAGTACTAAAATTAGTTAAATCTTTAATAATATCACTTGTATCCTTACCGTAAACATTTAAGTTAGCTGTTTTTTGGGCCTTTGCATCTTTAGAAGTAGCAGTTAAAGTTGTACTTCCTACTTTTTTTGTTTTAAATGTAGTCTGTGTATCATCTTGACTTACAATTTCTAAAACCTCAGGATTTGAAAATTTCCATGTAACACCTTGAGATGCTCTTGTAGGAATCGTAGTTGTATAAATAGAAAATTCATCACCTACAGTCTTTTCTAGTTCTTCTTCACTTAATGATACTAAAACAGAGCTCTTTCCCTTAATATCATTATTCCAAATACCCCTTAATGGGTAATATTTAATTGTAGCTTTTGTTTTTCCTCCAAGTGAGTATACTTCTATTCCTTCACTAGAACGATTAGGGAAAATTTGAGTTGCACCACATACCTCACCATTATTTCCATATAATTCTACAGATGATGAATCTACAAAGATATTCAATTGAATTTTACCATCTTTTGTTTTATTTACCTTACTACTATATGATTCTAAGAAAGCACTTGAATTACTTGGTGCTTTTCCAGATTTTGAACGATCAATTGTTACTTCTTGAGTTTGAGTATTATATTTAACTATTGTTTCTTGACCTGCACCAACACGTAGTTTAAATCCAAACTCTGTTGTTTTTTTATCTGGTTTAAACTTTGCAACAATTTCATATTGACTTCCTGATAAATTATTCAGAATATTAGGCTTATCTTGAGAAATTGTAACATTTTCAAAGTTCTTGACACCTTTACGTAATTTTTCATATTCTTTAATTGGTTGTTGAGTTAAACGGATTCCTTCCTCTGTATTAACTAGTTTTAATTCGCTTTGCAAAGTAAATTGCCCATTAAATGTTTTTGTTATTGGAGCAATATTATTACAGTAATCCCAATTATTCATCCAGTTAATCATAATTCTTCTTCCATCAGGTGTACCATTTTTATCTGTGCCAGAATAAGTTTGAGCTGCATATGAATCTTTAGCAAAATTCATAACAATACGTTTATCATTATCAGGAACAAATTTCCATACACCATCTACCTCTTTAAAATCACCAACACGATAATATCTTCCCCCTTCACTTAATACCCATTTATTTTTACCACTATCTCCTACTTCTAATTTAAATAAATCTGGACATTCTGTTTGAATTGCTGGTTGCGTTCCCTCGGGTTTCCAATGCTTTAAATCAGTTGATGAGAAAAATCGTAGTGGTCCACCTGCGACTACCATCATCCACTTTCCAGATTCTTTATGATAGAATACCTTAGGATCCCTAAATGCTCCATTATTTAATGGATCATTTTCTGTCGAAATAACAGGGTTTCCTTCATATTTAGTCCATGTTCTTCCATTATCTTTACTGTATGCGATACTTTGTTTTTGTTTTTCTATACCCTTATCATTTAGATAATCTTGAGTAAAGATTGCAACTAATCCGCCACCTTTAATTCCATCAAAGAAACCACTAGTATTATCTTTATCTACAACTGCTGATCCTGAGTAAATTGTTCCGCCTTTATCTGGATACAAAACAATTGGAAGTTCTTTCCAATGAATTAAATCTTTACTAACTGCATGTCCCCAATGCATTGGTCCCCATACAACATCATCTGGATTATATTGATAGAATAAATGATATTCCCCCTTAAAATAAACCATTCCATTCGGGTCATTTGCCCATGCCTTAGCGGGAGAATAATGATACTGTTCACGATAATTTTCTAAATAATCGGTTTTAACGCCCTTATTACTACTCAGACTGCGTTTTTGACTTATTGATGACTTGTATAAAATATCTGACGTAGACGTTTTTTCCTCTGCTAACACTCTTATTGAAGAAATAATTATTGTGGTCATAATCATAAGTACAACTACTACTAGTTTTATTGTTTTTCCATTATTCATTTTATATCCCCCCCAATTTAGTTCTCAAACTTAATTGTATAAACAATTCCTCGCATAACTGTGCTTGCACTACTATTTGATAACGTTTTCAATCATCTTTTAATAATATTAGGTACTTTACAAAATTTAAATATAGAATAATTTCCTTAAGATATAACGAATTTTTTTATAGCCTGGGCTACACCATCATTATCGTTTGATAAAGTTACGTAATCCGCATATTGTTTAACTTTGTCTGGAGCATTCCCCATAGCAACTCCAATACCTGCAAATTCAATCATATCAATGTCATTATAATTATCACCTATAGCCATTATCTCTGATTTTTGTATATTAAACTTTCTCATTAAAATTTCTATAGCTGAAGTTTTTGAAATATTATTTGGCATTATTTCTAGATACGTAGGCTTTGAAGGATATACATTTAAATCGTTTGAGTGAGCATTTTTAATTTTTGCATCCAATAATTTTATATCATTAGGCTTTCCCATACATAAAATTTTATTAGGTCCTGAATTTTCACATTCCCATCCATTAAACAAGCCAGTAAAGCTAGTAATATTTGGCGATATATTAGTTATTTCACTCTCTTGTTTTGCCCAATCATCTAACTTTTCAATATACCATTCATCATCTTTATATAAACTCATATGCACATTCAATTCTTTAGCAAAACTATATGCTAGCACGACATCTGAAATTGCTATACCGCTATTTGATAAAATATTAGCTTTTGCGTCTATAACTAAAGCACCACTATAACAAATAATTGGTTCATTTATATTAAGTTCCTTTTGCAAAAACAATATTCCCTTTGGCATTCTTGCAGACACCAATATTACTGGAATTTGTTTTACACTCGTAGCTATTCTGATTATATCATTTGTTCTTTGTGAAATCTTATGCTGTGAATTAAGCAATGTCCCATCAATGTCTAAACATATCATTTTAATTTTATTCATAAATTATATTTCACACTCCTTATTCTATAATATCTAACTCAATATTATGCTCTCTAATAATGTCCACATATAAAGGTGGCGGCATGCAATCAGAAATAATGATATCTATTTGATCCCAATTCAATCCTTTGTAATAAGTAGTTTTTCCATATTTATGAAAATCAGCTAGTAAAATCACCTTATCAGATTGTTGTGCAGAAGTTTGTTTGATAAACGCATCTTCATTGTTGGCATAATAAATCCCATCAACAGTTATGGCAGCTGCACCTAAAAAAGCGATATCAAAATGAATTCCAGAAAGAGAATTCTTACAATCTATATCATAAAAAAAGCGATTATTTTTATTAAGACACCCACCAATACAATGAACAGAAACCTGTTTGTTTTCTGAAAGTATCTCAATATTATCAAGAGAGTGAGTAAATACCGTAACGTCTTTGTTTAGCCCTTTTGCTAGGTAACTTACAGTTGTAGATACATCGAAAAAATAATGTTCATTTTTATTTATATACATTAAAGCTCTTTTGGCTATTTCTTTTTTTTCTTCCGAATGAGCTTCAAGTCGTTGCCTATAATTTCGGATTGTATCTATTAAACCAGGAAGAGTAATCCCCCCATGAGTACGAATTACAGTACCTTTATCTACAAGTTTCACTATATCTCGCCGTGCTGTATCCCTTGATATAGTAAACATCTTACAGATTTCATGAACAGATAGGTTATTTGCATAATCTAAGTATTCAAGTATTTTTACAAGCCTCTCTTCTTGATACATATAATCACCTCTTAATTAATTATAAGTACATATAAGTATTTTGTCAATATATTAAGTATATGTAAGCATTTAAATTTTATATTTTAATATACTAGAATACTTTAAATAGTTATAAACTATAAATGCCATAGTTATGTGAACACAACTATGGCATTTATATTAAATTTTTAATATTTATTTTAATAAAAACAACATTGTATAATAAATCTTATATATGCTCACAATTAAACTCCTCTAATTTAAAACAACTTCCCACTTTCCATCATTGTCTTTTAGAACATTTATATTTACTATTCCTTGGTTATTAAAATTACACGTAAATTCATTGCTAAGAGTACTTTTGTTATTTCTATCTTCAAATTCAACTTTATAAATACAATTTTTCTGCACTCCCATATCAAAATAACAATGCTGATTCTGCTTCAAATTACTACCCCTAATCTCAGTTTTACCATTTCTTTGAATTGCTATATTGCTAATGATTTCGGAACTTTTATTTCCTATAATGAGATTGTTTTTAACGTCTTTTTCACCACAAACAGATATTAAAATTCCAATAATTATACAACCCAACAAAATTATATATGGTATTCTTTTCAATCTAACCCACTCCTTAAATTAAATACTCATTTCCTTGAAGATAATACCTTAAGTAATAGTTTAGATATAAAATATCCTATAATAGTGAAAATGACAAAGTAAATTCCAAATTCTCTTAAACGATCATTTCCAAAAATAGCTCCAGCCAAAAGCCCTGAACATATAGCAACTCCCCCTATAAAGACAGGTTCTAAATTTTTAAAGACTATTAGTCTTAAATTATATTCAATGTTTCTTTTTCTATAGGCTAAATTAGCTAAGGACAAAAATAAACAAGTTAGTAGAAAGAGTACTAGTAACTTTGATTTATAATTAGTGTAAGAGATGTTACACATTCCATTTATTGCTGTACTACTTAAATAGTTGTTATTAGTGTAATTATAACCATAAATATTTAACCAATGACAAATTTTATTAAAAATCATATATCTGTATTGAGTAAATCCATAACACCTTACAATTAAACTCTGTAGCACTATTGTTATAAAGTAGGGAACCACAAGTATTATTCCACCTACTATACTAGATACTATACTATTTCCCATAACTGACTGCATTAACATCATAAAAGTAAAAATGCAGATGTACTGAAACGTGTCCATAAAAAACCATTTAACTATATCAGAATATGGATTTAATATTGTATTAATGCTGCTAATGTTTTTAAAATAAAACAAGCTTAAAAATATATACGTTACTGCAAAACTTATAAGCAAACTTATTACTCCAACAAGCCATTTATTGATTATTATCTCCTTCCTTGTAAATGGCATAGAAGCTATAAATCCTTGATTTTCACTTGTTTTTTCACCTATAAACAAAGTTATAGCGAGTATTATTACTACAATTACCATTATAAAAAGATATATACTATAATGATCATCCCCTCTATAAAGTCCATTATTGAACCATCTATTAGGTAGTACCCATCCTTGCCTTGTCTCATGAATTTTCTCTTGATTTAATGCTGTCATAATCCCATAAACCTTAAAAAATAAAAGTGTTATAATGGTCAAGAGAGTTACCCATCTTACATTTATCCATTCCTTATAAAGAAGTCCCTTATTTAAAATTTTATTCATTTTTATCCTCCTCTTCTACGAAATATATAAACATGTCCTCAAGACTCATATCTACAATTTCTATAAATTCAGCACCCATATCATAAAGTTTTTTCTCAAAATCTTTGGTGTAATTCTTAGTAATTATATAATTTACCCTACCTATAGTTTCAACCTTAATTACTCCATTAATAGAAGATAACTTCTCATTTATATCAGCTGCACCTTTAAACATCACTTGAAGTTTTTTCATGCTATTTTTAGCATCTTCCATAGAACTTTTAAGTTTTATGGCGCCTTCTTTAATTATTGCTACGCTATCACATATTCTCTCAATATGATCCAAATGATGTGATGAAATAAATACAGTTACTCTTCTAGATGCTACTTCATCCACAATAATTGACATTAATTCTTTTTTAATCACAGGATCAAGTCCAGATGTTGGCTCGTCAAGTATTAATATATCTGGTTTTATACTTAAGTTTAAAAGGATAGCTGTTCTCATCTTCATGCCTTTGGAAAGCTCACGTATTCTTCGATTTAAAGGAATTTTAAATTTTACATTAAGCTCATCAAATCTCTCCTTGGAAAAATCATTGTAGGCCCTCTTATAAAATTCTAAGAGTTCCTTTACTTTAAAAGATGAGAAATATTGGTTTTCATCTGATACATAACCTATCTTCTGTTTTATTTTAGCGTTATCAAAAACTTCTTCTCCATCTATTAAAATACTTCCTTCATTAGCTCTGTAAATACCTGTTAAACATTTAATAAGTGTAGTTTTTCCAGCACCATTTTCACCAATTATTCCAAATATACTCCCTTTATTCACATGCAAATCTACATTTTTTAAAATATATTTATCATCTATCTTTTTGCTAACATTTTTTATATCTATCAATGTAATCCCCCCATTTTATATTCCTAATATTTTTTATTATTTCCTTGACGATAATACCTTAAGTAAAAGCTTTGATATAAAATAACCTATAATAGCAAACGCAACGAAACATACCCAAAATGAATTTAGACTTTCAATTCCCTGAATTCCCCTAACACCAAAAATGTATCCACCAAAAAAACCCGAACATATAGCAACCACCCCTATAAACAAATGTTCTAAGTTTTCAAATGCTATTAGTCTTGAATTATATTCTAAATTCACCTTTTTATAAGATACATATGTTAGGTACAAGAATAAGCAAGTTAATATAATAAGTACTAATAACTTTAATTTATAGTTTGTATAATAAAACCAACTAGCATTTGTTTCAGTTTTAACCCAATTCTGATAAGTCAAATTATAACTATAAATATTTAACCAGCCTTCAATTTTATTAAAACCTATAACTATATATTGAATAAATCCATAGCGTAGTGTAATTAAGATTCGTACTACCCTTATTATAAAGTATGGTAATATGGGGATTATTCCACCGACTATCCCTGCAACTATAATGTTTCCCATAACTGTTTGTGCCAGAATCATAAAAGTAAAAATACAAATGTATTGAACCGAGTCCATAAAAAACCATTTCACTAAATCAGAGTATGGATTTAATGTTGTATTAATATCATTAATATTTGCAACATAAAATAGACTTAAGAATATATATGTCACTATAAAACTTATTAATAAACTTAGAGCTCCAACAATCCATTTGTTAAAAATTATTTCTTTCCTTGTAAATGGCATTGAAGCTATAAACCCCTCTGTTTCAGAGGTTTTTTCTCCTGTAAATAAAATTATAGCAAGTATTATGACAACAAATATCATTACAAAATAATAACTACTCACACCATATAGTCCATTACTAAAACTACTGTCAGTCGTCCTCCCACCATATAGTCCATTATTAAACCACCTGTTAATCCTCATCCCACTATTGTATTTCATATACATTTTATTTTGATTTAGTAATGATATAACACCATAAACTTTATAAAATAAAAGTACAATAATTGTTAAAATCGTTACCCACCGTACATTTATCCATTCCTTATAGAAAAGTGCCTTATTTACAACCTTATTCATTTCCATCCTCCTCTACAAAATATATAGCCATCTCTTATTTGTTTTAATTATTTCCTTGACGATAATACCTTAATTAATAGTTTAGATATAAAATATCCTATAGTAGTGAATATGGCAAACCAAATTCCAAATTCTCTTAAGCGATCACTTCCAAAAATAGCTCCAGCCAAAAGTCCTGAACATATAGCAACGCCCCATATAAATACAGGTTCTAAATTTTTAAAGACTATTAGTCTTAAATTATATTCTATATTTCTCCTTTTATAGGCTACATAAGCGAAGTATAAAAATAAACAAGTTAGCATGAAAAGCACTAACAACTTTAATTTATAATTACTATAATAAGAAAATATATTAGAATACACATTATTTATTGATGTTTTAACTAGGCACTGCTGAGATAAATTATAAAAACAAATATTTAACCAATTACTTATTTTATAAAAAATCATATATTGATAATGAGTATACCCATAGTCTCTTACGCTTAAATACTGTGCTATTAAAGTTATAAATAACGGTACCATAACTATTATTCCACCTACTATGCTAGATACTATGCTATTTCCCATAACTGCCTGAATAAGCATCATAAAAGTGAAAATACAAATATATTGGAATGTATTCATAAAAAACCACTTAATTATATCGGAATATGGATTTATTGTTGTATCTAGGCCTTTAATATTTAATAAATAAAATAAGCTTAGAAATATATACGTTACTGCAAAACTTATAAGTAAACTTACCACTCCAACAAGCCATTTATTAAAAATTATTTCTTTCCTTGTAAATGGCATAGAAGCCATAAAGCCTTGGGTTTCGCTGGTTTTCTCACCACTAAACAAAATTGCAGCTAATATTAACACAACGAGTACCATTATGAAAATACCAATATTTTCTGTATAAACTACATTGTTAAACCAATAATAATTCTCTCCTCCTTGCCGATGAATCATTCCTTTGTCATGTAATGCTACTATAACCTCGTTAGCCTTACTAAATAAAACTATAAGAATAGTTAAAAGAGTTATCCATTTTACATATACCCATTCCTTATAGAAAAGTGCCTTATTTATAATCCTATTCATTTTCATTCTCTTCTCCTACGAAATATATAAACATATCCTCAAGACTCATATCTACAATTTCTATAAATTCAGCACCCATATCATAAAGTTTTTTCTCAAAATCTTTGCTGTAATTTTTAGTAATTATATAATTTACCCTACCTATAGTTTCAACCTTAATTACTCCATTAATAGAAGATAATTTCTCATTTATATCAGCTGCATCTTTAAACATCACTTGAAGTTTTTTCATGCTATTTTTAGCATCTTCCATAGAACTTTTAAGTTTTATGGCGCCATTTTTGATTATCGCGATGTTATCACATATTCTCTCAATATGATCCAAATGATGTGATGAAATAAATACAGTTACATCTCTAGATGCTACTTCATCCACAATAATTGACATTAATTCTTTTTTAATCACAGGATCAAGTCCAGATGTTGGCTCGTCAAGTATTAAGATATCTGGTTTTATACTTAAGTTTAAAAGGATAGCTGTTCTCATCTTCATTCCTTTAGAAAGTTCTCGTATTCTTCGATTTAAAGGAATTTTAAATTTTATATTAAGCTCATCAAATCTCTCCTTGGAAAAATCATTGTAGGCCCTCTTATAAAATTCTAAGAGCTCGCATACTTTAAAAGATGAAAAATATTGATTTTCATCTGATACATAACCTATCCTCTGTTTTATTTTAGCGTTATCAAAAACTTCTTCACCATCTATTAAAATACTTCCTTCATTAACTCTATAAATACCTGTTAAACATTTAATAAGTGTAGTTTTACCAGCACCATTTTCGCCAATTATTCCAAATATGCTCCCCTTATTCACATGCAAATCTACATTTTTTAAAATGTATTTATCATCTATCTTTTTGCTCATATTTTTTATATCTATCAATGTAATCCCCCCATTTTAAAATTTCTAATTGCTAAAACTCACTATAAATATCATTTAATATATCTATTAAAGTATCCTTATCAAGACCTATATAATGGGCTTCTATTATTATTTTTTTCATATGTTCTTTAATTTCTTTCATTTTTTCTTCATCCATAACAGGTTTAAAATTTTCTGATACAAAAGTTCCTTTTCCCCTTATAACCTGAATTGTCTTCATTCTCTCAAGCTCAATGTATGCTTTACTTATGGTATTAGGATTCACCGTTATAGCTGCTGCGAGTTCCCGTACAGAAGGCAGTTTATCTCCTGGTTTTAATATTCCTTTTATTATGTTTTCCTTTACCTTCTCAATAATCTGTTCATAAATAGGCTTACTGCTTCTGCTATCAATATTTATCATGGCCTCACCTTCTTTCAATCAATTAATTTTTTTACTAGTTGTATAGTGTGTACTATGTGTACTACTACTTATAGTACACTATAAATATATAACTTTATTATTATAATGTCAACTAATCTTAAAAAAAACATTTATACCAAATAATAAGTTTTACTGTATATATTGACATTTAATCAAATAATGTTATTATTATACATAGATTAACTATGTATAGATTGTCTATGTATAAGGAGGTTAAAAATGCCAATAAATAAAGAACTTTTAAAAGGGAGCACTGTAATTCTTATTTTAAAACTAATTAATAAAAAACCAATGTATGGGTATGAAATGATAAAAGAAATGGAGGAAAAATCAAATGGTATATTCACATTGAAGGAAGGGACTCTTTATCCAATTCTCCATACATTAGAAGCAAAAGGATTAGTAGAATCATATTGGGACGAGGGTTCCTCAAAACGCAAGAGAAAATACTATAGGATAATGGAAGCTGGCAAATTATCTTTAAAAGAAAAAGAAGAAGAATGGTCTACTTTCCGAACAGCTGTTGATAATATGTTATTGGAGGTTGTGATATGGGCATAAAAGATAATTCTAAAATTAATGAATATATAGACAATATATGTTCTTATGTGAAATTTAAGGGATCTCACAAAGAAATAAAAGAGGAATTATTATCACACATAGAGGATATCGTAGATGAAAATAATGAAAAAGGATTATCAGAGGTAGAATCAACTAGTGAAGCTATCAAGCGAATGGGCGACGGGGAAGCTATAGGCAAGCAGTTAAACATAGCACATAAAGGAACCCCCGATTGGATTACATTACTTTTAACAATAATACTTGTAAATGCTGGTGTTGGTTTGATGTATCTTATACAATATAAAAACTCATATAAGCCAAGTGATTATTTATTCAATCATAGCTTGTTATATTCAGCAATTGGTACTGTAGGTGTCATACTATTATATTTCTTTGATTATAGAAGATTAGAAAAATATTCAAAACATATTTTCGTAGGAATGTGTTTGTCATTTATCTTATTATTTTTCATAGGACATCCTATAAATGGAAGCCTATCCATTAGTATAGGCTCTTTCTCAGTTGACATTAAAGCTATTAGTTTATATGTATTTGTAATATCTCTGGCAGGTATATTCAACAACTATGACTGGAACAAAGGAATAAATTTAATTAAAGCTATTGGGTATTTATTTATTCCATTAATTCTTATGATAGAAGTTCAAGGATTAACCTACTGTGGAATTTATTTTATTACATTTATAGTTTTAGCACTCAAATCTGATATGAAAAAAAGATATGCTCTTTACATTATTGCCTTTAATATTATTCCAGCTGTATTTTGTTTTATATCCCAGCCATATAGAACAGCTAGACTTATTAGTTTCTTACATCCATTCTCCGATCCAACTGGAAGTGGATACATGGGTGTGCAAATGTATAATATAACTCATACATCTGGAATTTTTGGACACGGTTTGTCTTCAACAGGAACCATGTTAGAATTACCTTCCATGGAATCAGAGTACGTGTTTAGTTTCATAGTACACACCTTTGGCTGGCTAGGTGCCGCAGTTATTATTTCTATAATAATTTCTTTCATATATAGGATTTTACACATTTCAAAATATGTTAGGAATAGTTATGGCAGATTACTTATAAGCGGACTCATTAGTGTATTTATAGTACAATTTGTTTCGAATATATTAATGAATTTAAATTTATTCCCAATCGTTGGAGTCGCACTCCCATTCTTAAGTTACGGTGGTTCATTAGGTCTTATTAATATGCTTTCTGTAGGTGTCATTATGAGCGTATATAGACGAAGGAGTTTATCTGCCTAATTGAATATCAATGGGTAACAATTATAATTAAGAGAAGCCATAATAAACTTCTCTTAATATAATAAATGTTTAGTTAGACTTCAGATTTAAAATACAACTGTTGAAGCTGCTTTACAATTTCATCTGTTTGGTTTGTAATTTGAGAAATAGAAAAGCCTATAAATAATGGAGATGTAATAAATCTAGGTATAACTTTGCAGATTATTTTACCCTTCCAATCATAAAAGAAAAGATTAAAACTACTACATTTCACATAAAAATCATTTAATATATAATGAACAATTTTTTGTATATTATCAGCTAATATATCTAAATTATCAATGTTATTTATTATAATATTGAATTCAGTAAAATCCACCTTGGGTTTGGTTGAAATATTAACGACACATTCATCCGACTCGTTAATTACTATCCCTTCAAAATACTCATCTTTTAAAGATTCTTTATAATCTATAGATTTTAATCCAACAATCTGCATATGTGCATGATTAATACTCCCACCTGAATAAGGACCGTGGTTTTTATAAAAAATCACAGATTTAAAATCACCACTTTTCTCCATATCAATCCAATGACGAACTCCAAATCTTAATAAATTTCTCATATATTCTTTATCATACATTGTAATATCAACATCGCAACTACTTGTCTCTATTAGCACTGTTTGAAATGTATTTTCTAATGTAGGAAATTTGTTTTTAATTAAAATGAATGGCCCTTCTTCATCTATAATACCTGTTAGCCCCTCTCTGTTACAAAATGGGCATGGAGTCTTCTTATTTTTAATGCTATTGGGTTTATTTTTACTTATATTTGCTAAAAACTTTAAATATCTGTTAGAACTCATTTTATTCACCTGCTCCAATGTATAATATTTAACTGATTAATGTGGACTTTAACAATATCATAGATGATTTTATTTAAATAATCAATAATAATTTCAAATTGACGGATATATAATCTTCACAATACTAATAGCTTACAAAAAATATTAAACAGCCATAACCCCATATAATTCAGGAATCTGGCCGTTTAAGTCAATTTTATTATTTATCATTCTAATTTAAAATTAGATATCATTTTCCGTTTTATTTTTATCTGTTTTGTTCTTAAATCCACCCATTTTTGAGCTTACCTTGGATACTAATCCCGGTACCATTTGGATAAGATTTTCAAGATTGCATTTTCCTTTTATAGAAAGCATTGTTACACTTCCATCTTTTATAACTAAAATAGCAGTTGGGGTTATCCTAGCTCCTGCTCCAAGTCCTCCACCAGTACCTTCGCCATCCTTAAGAGTGTTCCCTGTTCCGCCCCCTGTTCCGCATCCAAATGAAACTGTAATAAGTGGTATTAGTGTTGTTTCTCCAACAATTATTGCCTCACCAACTACTGTCTCTGTCTTTAAGAATCTTTCAAGATTTGAGAATAATGCTTCAGCATTCTCTGTCATATTTATCATAACTTTTTCCTCCTAATATTTTAAATTAAATTATTTATTTATTTATTTATTTATTTATTTATTTATTATGTAATCATTATTAACTTTACACTTAACAGTACACATAACTCATTAAAAAGTTTCAGATTTTTTATGCTTTTTTAAATATTTTTTGTCTGTTGTTTTTCTTAAATATAAATTTAAGTGTTTTTATTATAGCTGATAATAAAGAAATCTTGCCATGAACATCACACTCAATTTCAATTATTTCATCATCAAATACTGGTTGTAAATTAATATCGCTTTTAGGGATAAGATTTGATATTAGAGGGATAATCCCACAAATCATACCTGTAAGCGAAGGGTCATCAAATCCATAAAAACCATTTATTTTGACTGTTCTGGGTTTTACTATATTTATTATCTCTTTAAAATAATTGATTAAATCATTTATGAATTCACGCTCTATATACTCTCTTATATTAAAACTATTCTTTTTCTTTTTCTTACTCTTCTTATTCTTTTCTTTTTCCTCTTTTTCAATTTTTATATCAGGACTTTTTATTTCTTTTCTAATAATGCGTAGTCCCATAATTTTTAATAAAAATATTTCTTTTGTGTCTTCATGTCTCACCATTACTTTTATAATTTTTTTAAAAAATAATAAGGTTATATCCACATTAATTTTTTCATCAATTTTTGAACTTATATAATATTCAAAGGGAATTATTAAAAATAATAAAATAATACCAAATATAAAGATTAATAAATAAAGGAGTATTTTTAATATTAAAAATAAAATAAACAAACCAACATCTCCTTTTCCCTAAGATTCTAACCTAATTTTAGTTTTTTTAAAATATTTATTTCATCTAACTTGTTTTTAACCAAGTGATTTATAGGTTTTTTTACAAAATTAAAAGTAGTTTCAATTTTATTATTAATAAAATTATTATATGGATTATGTTTATAAACTACACTTGATCCTTTAATAGCCTTATTTATACCACTATACAGCTTTATTACATTATGTATTTTAGATTTAATAGTAGTTTTCTCCATTTCAGATATACAGTTTTCTGTAACAAGTTGTGAAATTATACTTAGTTTATCAGGAAATTTAATATTAATAAGTTCATCTTTAATATTTTGATTAATCATAGTTATTAATTTTAGATCCTTTTGACAATCAGTGCAATATTTTATATGCTCTTCAACGAATATTTTCTCTAGTGGTTGAATTGTATTATCATCAAAAGCATATAAAAGTTCTTTATCAAATTTACAGCACATAATTACACCTCCATATCATTTTCTAGTTGTTTCTTTAATATAGCTTTAGCCCTATATAAATCAGTTTTAATGCTTCCAAGCGGTCTATTTAGCAATTCTGAAATCTCTAAATAACTCAGATCATCAAAATATCTTAATGCAATCACCATTCTATAATTACTTGGTAAATTTATAAGTCCATCCTTTATTATCTTTTTTAACCCCTTTTTCTGAACTTCCTCTTCTAAATTATAGTCAGATACAATTGTGTCTTCTAAGCAAAGTCCACTCGCATGTTCATAATTTAATGAAATAATATTACTTTTAATATTTCTTTTATAATTTATACAAGTATTTACTGTAATTCTTCTTATCCAAGGGCGAAAGGGCCTATCTTCATCAAAACTTGATATATTTTTAAAAACCTTTATATAAATTTCTTGTACAATATCAAGAGAATCTTGTTCATTTTGAGTGTAACTATAACAAATACTATATAAATATCGCTCGTAAATCTTAAAAAGTTCCATAAAGGAAGACTTGTCATGTTTTTTACATCCAGCTATTAATTTTTTTTCAATTCGTTCAACATCTCCTTTCGCTCCCAGCGTAGAAATTAAAACATCTCTTTATAATATACACATAATTAATGAATAAAGTTTCAACTTCATTTTATTATTGATAGTTTTGCAACAAACAATATTTTGGAAGTTTATTTGAAAATTTACAACTATTCGTCTTTTTTTTTATTTTTAAAGAATTTTAGTTATAACCAAGTATATTTTCAATGAATTGTACGCATGTAGATTAATTTTTTACAAAAATGCTAAAGTTTCTACCTTTAAATGTCGATAAAGTAACTAACAAATACCTTTCAAATACAGGATTAATATTAATTAGATATTGGAGGATTTTTAAATGATTAAAAAATTAGCAAATGGTGAATTGGATGTAACTGTACTAGAAATTAAAGATGTTATTGATATTAAATTGCTTCAAACCTTTCAAGATAATTTCGCCACTGCAATGACTATGGCAAGTGTTACTGTAGATAAAGATGGTTCCCCTGTAACTAAGCCGAGTTCATATACAAGGTCTTGTTTAGATTTTACGCAGTCTACAAAAATAGGCTATGAGAGATGTGCATTATCACACAAGAAAGGTGGCGAAGAAGCTGCAAGAACTCTAAAACCGTACATATATACTTGTCATGCTGGACTAATTGACTTTGCTGCACCTATATTGATAGGTGACCATCTAATAGGTACCATGTTAGGAGGTCAAGTTTTAACTTCTGCGCCAGAAGAATCTAGATATAGAAAAGTAGCAAATGAGATAGGTGTTAATGAAGAAGGTTATATTGATGCAGTTAATAAGATAGCTTTAACCACTGAAAAAAATATAACAGCAGCTGCGGAAGTATTATATCTTGTAGCAAATTCGCTTTCACAAGCAGGCTATCAAAAACTTAAACTAAGCACTATGTCACAAACTCTTTCCGATAATTTTAGCCAGATATCTGCAACTATGGAAGAACTCAGTGCTTCTTCAATAACTGTAACAAATAATCAGCAAAATTTAAGTGATGAAATCATTAACGTAAAAGCTATATCAATAGATATAAATACAATACTCGATTCTATAAAAAGTATAGCTACTCAGACAAAAATGCTAGGATTAAATGCGGCTATAGAAGCTGCTAGAGCAGGAGATGCTGGTAGAGGTTTTGGTGTAGTTGCAACTGAGATAAGGTCTTTATCAGAAAATTCAAAGGAAACTGCTGTTAAAATATTAGCACTTACAACTAAAATACAAGAGTCTGTTGATAAGACTATTGAAACTTCTCATGCTACACTTGAAACTACAGAGCAACAATCAGCTGCAATTCAAGAGGTCACTTCTAATCTTATGGAAGTTACAACTTTATCTGATGCATTAAATGAAATGGCAAATAGTAAATAAAAAGCTAATGATGCTTCCAAAGTTTAGCCTTTCGAAGCATCATTAGCTTTTAAGTTTAAGCTCCTAATGATATATTCTCTTCCTTTTCATCATCTTCAGCTGCATTTTTAACAATAACATTTACGAACTTCTTTCCATATGGGAGAAAAAATTGTATGCATGGACCAGTTAACAATGCAGATATTATTGTACCTATACCAAACACCCCGCCCAGTGCAAAACCGATTACTAAAAAACTAATATCTAATGCCATTCGAATCCAACGATATTGAAAATTAGTTTTATCTTGAATTATAAATGGAATAATATCATTTGGCGCAACACCTATATCACTTGCCGAAAGTATAGAAAATCCAATCGCAATTAGAATACATCCAAATACAATTAAAAGCATTTTTAAACCAATATTTAAAGATGCTATTGGGAAAAATGAAACAGCCTTTACTCCAAGGTCTATAATTGGGCCTACTCCAACTACGCATATAATTGTTCCTATTTTTATACGAGTTCTTTCAACTAAAAGTATTATGCAAAATAATACAAATAAAATAATCATATTAGCATTTCCAGGTGTTTTATGTAATAAAAATGCTAATCCTTGAGTGAATAAAGTAAAGGGATCAGAACCAATATTCGTCTTTAAAAACAAGGCTACCCCCAGCTGTATTATACTCATTCCTACAAAAAACAGAATTAGTCTTTTAAATAAATTTAGTTTCTTAGTCATATCTTCATCCTTTTCTTTAGTTTTATAGTTGCTCTTTATTATATTTCCATAATTTCATTTATAAACTGACAAAAAGAGCAACTTTAATTATACAATAATACAAATTTATATACAAGTATATATTATTTCCTTAATATTTTCTATTTTTGTTTAAATTCTGACCAAATTGAATCATACACCTTAGAGGCACTACCAGCGTCCTGTAAATGTTTAGCTTTGCTGAATTCATCTTTAGGTATATAGATTGCTTTGTTATTAAGCACTGCTTTTGGCATAAATTGCTTAGCTGCTGTATTAACATTTATATACTCTATGCTAGTTGTAATATCGCTACTTGCTTTACCCTCTAATACAAAATTTATAAATTTCAAAGCATTTTCTTTATGTGGTGCATTGACAGGCATTATTAAATTATCTTCTTCAAATTGCATTCCCTCTTTTGGATAAACAATTTTAAACTTTTTATTACCCTTAAGTGCTGCGGATGCCTGTGATCCCCACATAACTCCAATATTTGTATCTCCATTAATTAAGCTAGTCATTGGTGTATCTGCATCAAACACTTTAACATTTGGTCTAAGTTTTGTTAGTTCCGCTTTAGCTCGTGCAAGTTTTGCTGGATCTGTCTCATTAATGCTATAACCAAGCTTTGTTAATGCCATACCAATAACTGATCTTGAGTCTTCAAGTAATACCTCAGAACCTTTCAATGAAGGATCCCATAAATCACTTATGCCTTTAATATCTATTTTAACTTTATCTGGATTATAAACTATCATTTCACTTCCAAGCGAATAAGGCACTGAATACTTATTTGTCTTATCATAATATTGACCTAAATAAGCCTTATCTATATTTTTATAATTAGGAATAGCCGCTTTATCAATAGGTTGTAATAATAAATTTTTCTGTTTCGCCATAATTTGAACCATATAATCCGCACAAATTACTACATCATATGTTCCACCTTTTGATGCCTGTAGCTTTGAAAGCATCGCTTCATTTGTAGAAAAGTTGCTATAATTGACCTTAATTCCCGTCTTTTTTTCAAAATCTTTTACAACGTTATCTGGAACATAATTTGCCCAAGTATAAATATTAACTTCTTTTTCATCATTCTTCTTTGATGTATTTGATTTTCCGCACCCAACAAATGTTGATCCTATAACTGAAACTGCGAGTAAAATTATTAAAGCTTTAAATCTTTTTTTTAACATATAAATCCCCCCTAATTTCTTTAACAAAAGAAAAATTAATTCTAAATGTATTCTATTTTTCCCTTTTTATTTTTATAACCTGTGATAATATTAAAAAGGCAAAAGTTGTTACTAGCATTATTGTACACAATGCATTTATTTCAGGTGAAAGCCCAAATTTTAGCATTGAGAATATTTTAATTGGAAGTGTAGTACTTGCTGGTCCACTCAAAAAAATATTTATGATTATATCATCCAGTGACAGTGCAAAAGCAAGCATAGCTCCTGAAAGCACTGCTGGTAAAATCATTGGAAATGTAATTGTTCTAAACACCGTAAGTTTTGATGCACCCAAATCCATCGCCGCATCTTCAATTGACAAATCAAGCCCAGCAAGTCTTGATTTAACATTTATAAGCACAAATGGTGTACAAAATGTTGTATGTGCTAGTACTAATGTAAATATGCCCAAATCAATTTGAAGAGTTGAGAACAAAATTAGTAATGATACTCCCATAATTATCTCTGGAATTACAATTGGAATATAAACAAGTAAACTTATAATTCCTTTTCCTTTGAAATTATGCCTTTTTAGTCCGATTGCTCCAAGAGTTCCAATTATCGCTGAAATTATTGTACTTATAGTTGCAATGGTTAAACTATTTACAAGCGCTGTAATTACATCCTCATCGCTAAATAACTTAGTGTACCAATCAAGAGTAAAACCATTAAAAACTACATTAGATTTAGCTGCATTAAAAGAGTACATAATAATTATTGCTATTGGAACATACAAAAACGCAAATATACAAAATATATATGTTCGCTCCAGTCCTTTTGATAATTTTGAATCCATTAGAACACCTCCGTGTCTAATTTTTTACCAACAATTTTTATATAAACTAAAATTAAAATTAAGGATATAAAAATCATTATTATTGACAGCGCTGCCCCAAAAGGCCAATCATTTGCTCCCATAAATTGATTTTCAATTAGATTTCCAATAAGCATTACATTACTTCCACCCATTAAATCTGGTATGAAAAAGAGTCCTACAGAAGGTACAAATACTAAAATACAACCAGCAACTATTCCTGGCATAGTTAGCGGCACTGTAACTGTTCTAAAAGTCCTCCATCTACTTGACCCAAGATCTTTAGCTGCTTCAATATAAGCCCTATCCATTTTATCTATAGAATTATAAAGCGGAAGTACCATAAATGGAAACATTGTATATATCATCCCAATCATTACTGCTCCATAAGAGTACAACATCTTTAATGGTTCTTTTATGATTCCAGTTATAAGTAGTGCATGATTTAATATTCCATTAGTACTTAGAATTACAATCCACCCATAAGTACGTATTAATGAATTAGTTAAAAATGGTGCCATTATTAAAAGCATTACTAAAATTTTATATTTCTTTATCTTGGTAGCAAAATATGCAAAAGGATATCCAAACACCAATGTAAATAATGTTGTAACAAAAGCTACTACTATAGAATCTAGAAACACCTTGACATATAACGGTCTAGCCATTCTTGTATAATTTGATATTGTTGATATATAAACTATACTACCGTCATCGCCCCTTTGCATAAAGCTAATAAACACAATATACAAAAGTGGGATAGCCACGAAGAAGAGCATCCAAAAAGATATTGGAACTATTGTCAAAACCTTTAAAATATTTTCTTTCATATTTTTCATTTTAGTCACCTAACCTTCTTCAACTATAACTACATCTTCAGGTTCAAAGTACATCCAAACCTCACTACCTATACCTATTAAATCTTTTTTCTTATCATAATCACAAACTATAATTTCCTGCCCGCCTTCAATTTCTATAGTAGTTTTAATAATAGATCCAATATAACTATGTTCTTTTATTATTGCAATAAGCCCGAGTGGCGGTTTTTCCCTAGTATATTTTATGTTTTCCGGTCTGATTAAAATATAGCTTTCTTTATTTCTTGAATTATCATAATTTTTATAATTCAAATTTATATCATAATCACCAATTTTAGCTGATATCTTTTCTTCATCAATCTTTTTTATTTTTGTCTTAATTAAATTAGATTCTCCAATAAACCCTGCTACAAATTTTGTCTTAGGCCTCTCATATATGTCTTCGGGTGTTCCTATCTGCTCTATAATTCCATCGTTCATCACTACTATTCGGTCAGACATATTAAGTGCTTCCTCTTGATCATGCGTAACATATACAAATGTAATTTGTAATTTTTTTTGAAGTTTTTTAAGTTCGACTTGCATTTGCTTTCTAAGTTTTAAATCAAGTGCACCTAACGGCTCATCTAAAAGTAATATTTTAGGATTGTTTATTAGCGCCCTGCCTATTGCAACTCTTTGTTTTTGACCACCGCTTAGTCCATCTATTTTTCTTTTCTCATATCCTTCTAACTGCACTAAACTAAGCATTTCAATAACTCTCTTTTTTATTTCTATCTTATTCACCTTTCTAATTTTTAAACCATATGCTATATTATCAAACACATTCATATGTGGAAACAATGCATAGTTTTGAAATACTGTATTTACATTTCTATCATTAGGTTGCTTATTTTCAACATGTAAACCTTCTAGTAAAACGCTCCCACTTGTTGGTTTTTCAAAACCTGCTATTATTCGCAGGGTTGTTGTTTTTCCACAGCCACTTGGCCCTAGTAGCGTTAAAAACTCACCTTTATTTACCTTTAGCGATATATCCTTAATTACTTCCTGATTTCCAAACTTTTTTATTATATTATCTATTTCTAATATAATTTCTGACAATTTAAAAAAACTCCTCTCGTTTATCTAACACAAAAAAATATAATTCTAAAAATTTCTATTCTAATTATACCATAATGTTCATTATTATGATTATATATCCTAATTATACTATGTGTTTACCTAAGTTAGTTTACACTATTTAACTTATTAGCAGTTACCTTTTCTTTGTTAACCATCCATATACCTATACATACTAATACAAGCGCAAATATGTTTTTATATTCAAATATATTTTCATTTAAAAATATTGCTGAGAGTATTGATCCAAAAATGGGTATTAAAAAATTAAAAATGGACACGGGACCTACCTTATTATATTTTAGAAGCAGATTCCATAATGAAAATGCCGCTGATGACAATAAAGCAAGGTACATTAATAAAAGTGAAGAATCCATTGTAAAATGATAAACGCTACCACCGGATAACATTCCAAGTAACATTAACATTATTCCTCCTACAAAAAGGCTATACCCCGTCACCACCATTACATCCATGCTTTTAGTAAGTTTTTTACCATATATAGCACCTACTGCAGAAACAAATGCCGCAATCATTAAAAATCCTTCTCCATTAAACCTAAAAGAGAAATCCAATAAGTCAGTACTAAAATTCATACTCATAACTCCTATAAATCCTACAATACATCCAAGTATTTTCTGCATATTCAATTTATCATTTACATATATATAATGAGCTAAAATAACACTAAAAAATGTAACAGTAGAATTCATTATAGACCCTTTAACACCTGTGGTATTAGAAACACCAATATAAAAAAATATATACTGAAGTGTTGTTTGAATTACCCCCAAACAACTTAAATCCAGAGCATTTTTTTTAGAAATATTAAATATTCTCTTTCCACAAATTTTTGCGATAACAAGTAAAACTAGCCCTGCTATAATAAATCTATAACCTGCAAAAATGAGCTTTGAAGGTATATCATTTACGGAAATATTAAACATTGTATATCCATTTTTAATCGCGGGGAATGCACTCCCCCATAAAAAGCAACAAAACGTTGCAATAATAGCTACAACTTTTTTATTTGTAAAAATGTTTTTCTTTTTCAAAATAATCAAAATCCTTTCCTATCTATTTATTTCACACTAATCATTATACATTTATCCTCTATTCAATGCCAATTTCAATATTCATTACCAGATTTGATAATAACTTTAACAAAATGACTCTATCAATAATATTATATAATAGGTTTCTTTATTTATATTAAAAATCTAGAATACGAAATAAAGGAGGAGATTATATGCGAATAAATAATATAGGGAACTCAAGTTTATCTACACTTAAGTATTTATATTCTAATTATAGAGAAATGACCCATCCCCATTTGAAGGACATATTTGAAAGCTGTATATTAAGCCGTGAGTTAAGTGATGACAATGATGAAATTTTGGATGTTACTGCTTCACTTTTAATAAAGACTCACAATGACAAGACAATTTTGCCCGCAATAGTAGATACTATTTTTTCTAGAAACAGAAGGGGTCAATTTAATCACGACCTAATATGGGCTTTTTTTCAAGCAAGAGATCCCTACAGTTTAATGTTAATTGCAAATTACCTGGATTCAGAGAACATAAATGATATTAAATTAGCTGGTCAACTTTTAGACTTTGAGCCCTCCATAGATATGACTCGAGGTTGGGATATTCAAAAACAATATATATCTTTTTTCTACTATCTTAAAGAAAACTACCCTTTTTTATATTTTACAGGTGAAAGTTTCCAACGAACAAGCAACCCTAAGCCTTATGCAATAGCAATCGATGCCAAATATTTATGCAAACGGGTATCAGTTTATACTGGTGAGCCCTTTATACCGTTAACCAAAAAGGAAAATACCTTATCTAATGATTTTAACAAATTAGATGATAATAACAAACAATTACTCTCAAACTTCTCTCTTAAGATTCAATATAAAAATAAATATTTATGGAGGTCATGGATTAACCAACCCATACTTAATCAAATAAACACAGCGGAGGTTAATAGATGATAATAATTTCTAATAATGTTGTTGACGTTAATACTTTTATTCATGATTATAATCCAAATGATATTGAAAAAGATATTATAACTAAGATGGATTTAAGTAAATCGCAATATAAATATGATTCATTGACTCAATTTAAATTTGAGTTAGATTTTCGATATAGCATTGTTATTGCTGCAAAAAATCTAAATAAAGGAGACATGGATTTCAGAACCTTTCGTAAATCAATATGTAACACTGATTATTGGGATCGTACTAAGGAAGGTGGTTTTATATTAAAAAAAGGAGTAGCCCCTAGTGATGCTATTAAGGATATTTCTATAAATAGTTCTAAATATGGTACTGAATGTGCAACCGCCATGATTATTATTTATTATCAAGCATTACTTAATATATTTTCTGCAAATCTTTTCAATAGATTATTTCCAAATATACAGTTAATGAATTGGCATTATATAGATAATCTTCTTGAAGATGTCGGTTTTATAAAAAAACGAAGTGACTATTTCCCAGGTGATAGAAGATATTTTTACAATCCGGATGTAGATCCCGTAGCACCTGAGTGGCAAGGAGAAAATGTTATAGACCTTAGTAATGGCCTTTATTATGGGCATGGCATAGGAATCGGAGATGCTGACGAAATAATTAGTGAATTAAATAAATTTAGAATAAAAGAAGCAACCACCTCTTCTTACTTATTAGATTCAGCTGCACGCCCGGATTTTAAATCTTTAGCTGATATAAAATAAACTGTTTCTAAAGGTAATTTTTTACCTTTAGAGACAGTTATTTTTTAAACAATTAATATTAAATTTATATTATCCAATTTTTCTTTATATTTTTTCAGCTAGGTTCCCCATCATTTCAGCTGTTGAATTTAATTCCTCAAGTGATGCTGCTATTTCCTCAAGTGTTGCGGCCTGATCTTCAAACACCCCTGTTGATTTACTTACTTTTTCGTTTATGCTTTTTATCGAAGCACCAATGTTTTTTAATACATCATCCACCTTTTTAACTGATTCACTAGTTGAAGTTGATAATTTCCTAATTTCTGTTGCAACTACTTTAAATCCTCTCCCTGCCTCTCCTGCTCTTGCAGCCTCAATTGCAGCATTTAAACCTAACATATTTGTTTTTGATGAAATTGCTTGAATAAAACTTAGAATTTCATCTGTATTTTTTGAGCTTTTATCAGTTTCTTGAACTTTTAATACTATATCTTCATTCATATTAACCACATCTTGTACTCCTAAAGAAAGATCATTAACAGCATCTGATATTTGCCCAAGAGCTGATGATAAAGTTTGAGAAATGCTCATTAACTCATTTCTTTTAATTAAACTTTTACCCATTACAATGCACCCTTCTACTACTCCTTGTTTATTATGAACAGGAATTGCATAAGATCTAAATGGAATTCCATATACCTCTTTTGGTACATCTTTAACAAGAACCTTATCATTTTTCATTGCCGTATTTAGTGCTCCACCCTGTGGTATTTTGTCGCCTTCCTTTAATTTCAAATCTAAGTTTGGATTACATACTACATTCAAATATGTTTGTGTATCTGCTACCCCAAAAGAAACATCATCATCATCAAAGAAATGGGGTAAGTACGGTAATAAAGTATTGAACGCGTTTAATACCTCATTGTCAGAAATTGTTTTTTCCATCTTTATTTTTCTCCTTTGTATTGTAAATTTATCTTTTTTCACCTAATCATTTAATACTCGTTTATTATGTATAATTCTTTATTATCTAATTCTTCCACTCCGCCACATATTCCTCAAGTATCTTATGGAGTACTTTTCCTATTTTACTGTAATGCTCATCATCAAGATTTGCTAAGGATATTCTAATTGACCATTCAGGGCCATGAAATCCATCACCACTAAGTAACACTATAGAAGATTCTTGTGCTAAACGGAAAAGAATATCCACAGGTTTATATTTTTTTTGCAAATACTTTGCAAATTCATCACCATAATAATTACATGCCCACTCTAACAAATCAAATTCTGTATAATATGCTGCATCCAACGGATCGCGTCGAAGCTCTAAACCCAACCCTTCAAATAAAAGTTTTTGCCTACGATGGCAAATATCTTTAGTAAGCTGCTTATATTTATTTTCTTTATCAAGAAGTGCAAATACGGAGAAAAAAGCCATTTGTATTTGTTGTGGTGTCGATAAACCCGCAGTATGGTTTAGTGCTACTTGCCTACTATCTGCTACTATTCTATCAATAAAGGGTATTTGTTCAGGATTAGTTGATAATGTTGAATAACGTCTCCTTGCCCTTTCTTTTTTATCTTCGGGTAATTCTCTTAATAATTTATCAAATACATTATCTTCATAAAGAGCAATAGTCCCAAGGCGCCATCCCGTTACTCCAAAATATTTAGAAAAAGAATATACACCTATTGAGTTATATGGCAAATCAGCTACTAATGAGCGAAAATTATCAACAAAAGTACCATAAACGTCATCTGAAATAATCATTAAATTGGGATTATCTTTTTTAACTATACTTTTTATAAGTTTAACTGTTTCAGGTTTCATTGCTACAGATGGTGGATTGCTTGGATTTACAATAAACAAAGCTTTTATAGATGGATCCCTAAGTTTTTCAATTTGATCATTAGGGTATTGCCAAGTATGGACTCCATCAGAAGTCGTCTCAGAAGCTAAAAGCTCCACAACATCAAAATTATAACGTGGTAAATGTGGAATCTCAAGATAAGGAGTAAATATAGGTGCCATTAAAGCAATTTTATCACCAATAGATAGTATATTATTAGCAATCAAACTATCAAATATATAACACATTCCAGCCGTTGCACCTTCTACAGCAAATAAATTGAATTTCCCAGCTATTGGGGAGTTATAACACAATTCCTGAATAAGATAATCGTGAACAACTTTTTCAACATGTACAAGCATTCTATCAGGTTCTGGGTAGTTATCGCCTATAATCCCATCTGCCAATTCATACACCCAATCATCTTGATCAAATCCTTTGGATATTATTCCATAATTAATAATATTTTCAAGAAGATCAATTCCTGGATAAGTAGAATTTTCTCTAATAAAATCTCTAAATCTATCTGCAATTCCTTTTTTTTCTGGCATCCCACCAAGATCATTATTATTCCATACTCTACGTGTTTCTAAAACCGAAAAAAGACCAAATGTAAAAAAAGCTTCCCGAGGAGTTGCTGCTGTCCAATTTGGATTACCCCTACCTGCATCTAGTAATGCATGTGCACCCTTTTCTTTTGAATCTTCTGCAAGGCTAATTAATTTATTCTTAAGTTCAAATGGACTTACCTTACCATAAATATGTTCTATTTCTTTACGTTTTACATCAAGTGTATCCATATTTATCCTCCTCATATAGCAATATAATTAGTATTAGGAATTAATACTGTTTTATTCTATAATACTATTTTTTTCTCTGCTTTTTTTTAGTAGCCTTTACCTGTTTTTTCTTGTTTTTACTTTTCCCTTTGTTTAACTTACTAACTCCTAACATGAATTGAGATTTAGAGTCATTGTTTTTTTTAGCAAAACAATCCCAGCATCCTAATTCTGCTATAGTATCATTAAAAAACGAATAACCCTCGTCCTTCAAATTCGGGAATTTTGTTATGTCATGTATTTTAATTGCGACCTCCACTTCTTCGAGTGATATACACTCCTCATCAACTAATTCATCCGCATAAGCTTTTTTTATATATTGATATAATTCACTAGGGCCTGCATCACAAGAATCGTATATAAGTTCATTCCAAACTTGTGAAAATTCACGTTCAAGTTTTCCTTCAAATAAACTCTTATAGTATTCAATAACTTCCTCTTGAGATATAACCCCTTCGCCCAGGAGTGCAATAAAAGATTTAATAGCAGCACTTCTAACATACTCATTAATACTACTATCTTCCACTAATTTCTTTAATGGCTCTGTATCACTTCCACAAACTGATGCTAGAATTCTATGTAAGTCTTCAGTAAGATATTCACGGAAAATATCGGTAGAAATTTCATTTTGTATACTAATCAAATCTATAATTGGATTAAGGCTCCTCTTTTCTTTAAACTGTGCTAACAAAAATATTGCATATATATGTGCAAAATAATCGGGTTTTTCTAGAATCTCTTCATAATTATCTTTAGCATTTTTTAATATTTCAAGTAATTCAGGTATAAACTCATCCCTGCAATTTATTATCTCTTTTAATTGTTCTTCTGGAAACTCCCCATTATTATATTCGATCTCTTTAAGTAATTCTTTCATAAAATAAAACTCCTTCTTCATTTAATTTGTTCACTACATTATATCTTATTTTATGCCCAAAATTAAAAAAACGATAAATTATTACACTATTCGATATTTAATGACTATAAGTAGCTTTAAAAATTAAAATATGTACATAGATTTAACCTTGTTTACACCTTCTAAAAATTGTAGTATATTATATACTAACTACAATAATTTTATTATTGAAAACTTACCTAAATTATTTAAAATTTATACGAAGGGGTGATAACCATGGGAAATTTTACAACACCAAATTATACTCACCTTGAGGATATTAAATTTAATATATCTGACTTAGAAAATTCATATTACGGTGGCAGTCAGTATTGGTTCCCAAAAAAACTTAATAAACTTAGTGGTTGTGGTCCAGTTGTTGCTGCTAATATAACTGCATATTTAGCTCAAATATTCCCAGATAAATACAGCAATTTATACCCGTATAAGGGTATTATTAATAAAAATGATTTTATCCTGCATATGATTGAGATTAGAAAATATGTAAAGCCAGGAATCTTTGGACTTACCTCTGTTCAGCAATTTTCAGATAATGTTTTAGATTTTGCAAAAAAAAGAAATGTATCTTTAACGCCTCATATTTTAGATTATAGTGCTAATAGTATTGATGAAGCTGTAACCTTTATTTTAGAGGCTTTATCACAAAGACTTCCAGTAGCCCTCTTAGTTCTTAAACATCCAGTAAAGGAATTTAAAGAATATGCTTGGCATTGGATGACTATAACTGGCCTAGAGCTGAATTTGAAAGACAATATATATTACATCTCGGTATCCACCTATGGTGAACATCGAGAGATAAACTTAAATATGCTTTGGAATCAAAGACGTGCAAAAGATATAATTAGGCTCGCATATTTCATCTAAGAGTTCACCTTTTATAATCTCTTAAGACTTATAACTTTAAATAAGTCCTATGAGATTATTTTTTGTGCCATAAATTTTTTATACTTATTTTAATTTAACTTATAGCTATTTATCTTTAATATTACTTTTAGAGAATGTTTTTGTTAAATATGATATAAAGAATCCAAAAATTATAAATCCTACTGGACCACCATAATTTTTTAAAATTGGAACTATTGCTTCTGAGAAGTTCTTAGCTCCTGCAATATTTCCCCATCCTGCTCCAAAAAATGCTAATATACCTAATACAAAAACAACAGTTGAAGCTATTATTACAGCTGCTTTTGATTTTAACATTACAAATGGAGGTACATTACCTTTAAGTCTAAATGCTAAATATGCAGCTGCAAGAACAATATAAGGTATTGCAAGTGATAAAGCTGACAACGTAGTTAATAGATTAAAGAATTTATCTATATTGTTTAATCCTGCAAGTGGTACTATTATTAATACTAATAATATGATGCATTGAACCCAAAGTGCATTAACTAATGTTCCATCCTCACGTTTTTTTGTTAAAAAATTTGGGAATGTTCCACTAGGAACTTCTGAGAACATAGCTCTAATTGGAGATTCCAGCCATACCACATATGCTGCTACAGATGATATAGTTAAAATAAATGCATATATTTGAACAAATATTTTACCATTTAAACCCCAGTTTTCTGCTAATATCTTATAAACAACATACCCTGAATCTTTAACTCCAGCTTTAGTTATTAACTCAGGTGATGCAACTAAACATATTGCAAGTGATCCAAGTATATATGCTCCTGCTACAAATGTAGTAGCAATGATAACAGCCTTTGGGAAAACTTTTTTAGGATTTTCGACATCCTTAATATATGTCCCTGCCACCTCAGCTCCAGCAACAGCAAGAATTAGCCATGAAAATGTTGAAAAATAACCTGCATCAAATTTAGGAATGACTGTTCCTGCGGTAAAAGCTGTAGCTGATGGTTGTTTTCCAACTAATACTCCAACAACTGCAAATAATATAAATACAACTGTAACAGCTAAAGTTAATTTTCCACCTAAATCACTTATTTTAGAGAATCTTTTAACTCCGGTTGTAGCAATATATGTTAATGCTATTGCTAGTCCCATACCTATATAAGGTAATAAATATGCATTGGCATCGTTAAATCTATTTTCTCCAAAAAGAGTCCAAGATATCATTACTGGTATTCTCGCAAAAACCATTTGCAAATAGAATAAATTAGCAACAAAGTAGGACCAAGTGCCAATAAATGCCCATTTGGGTCCAATTGAGCATTCTATCCAGTTGTATAACCCACCCTCTTTGTCTTTATTAGCAGAAGCAAGTTCTGCTATCATTATTGACAAAGGTAAAAAGAATAATAATGCAACTATAAGCCATGATGGAATAGCCGCTGGTCCAAGTGTAACCGCATTTGAAGCAATATTCCCAAATCCGAAAGTTGGAACAAAAATTAACATTACTAACGTCCATAAACCGAGTTTTTTTGTATTTTTCATAATTTCACTCCTTAATTTTAGAATCCCCCTATACCATTCTATAAAATGCGTTAAATCCCTCTAAGTAAACTCAATTTAATTCTTTACACCATACAAAATACAAAACAAAACAGGCAAATTCAAAGAATTAGCCTGTTTTTATTATAACTTATAAAAAATTTATGATTTTATATGTTCCATCACTATTGTCTTCTCTCTTATCTTTTTTATTTCTAATTTTGCTCCCATTTTCTAATGATCCAATATCAGAATGCTTTTTAATAAGTTGGTCTTTTATACTATGGCTTTCCTCTATATTATTTAGAACCTCCGTAACATCATTGTTTTCATTATAATATATATTGTTATTATTTGACATACAAATCCCTCCTCATTTCTTTAAAGCAATAGTATTATTTTAGGCTTTTTTCACCGCTGTAATACTATGAAATTTTTGGAATTTATATATTAAAATAATAAATACTAAAATTCTTTACATTTATAAATTTTTAGAAATTTTTTTCTCTGGTAATTCACCATCTATTCCTAAATAATAGTGACGAATCGGCTTTAAATTATCATCCAATTCATATACAAGTGGGACTCCAGTAGGTATATTCAAACTTACAATGTTGTCACTCGATATATTATCAAGATATTTGACTAAAGCCCTTAAAGTATTTCCATGTGCAGAAATTATAACCTTCTTACCTACTTTTATTTGAGGTACTATCTCTTGAAACCATTCTACCATAACCCTCTTTATAGTATCCTCTAAACTTTCAGTTTTAGGAATCTCCTCTTCTCTTAATGCTTTATATTTTAACTCTGATCCAGGATACCTTTCATCCTCAACCGAAAGTTCTGGTGGCCTTACATCTACGTATCTTCTCCATTTATGGACTTGTTCATCTCCATATTTTTGCGCCGTCTCTGCCTTATTTAAACCTTGAAGTGCTCCATAATGCCTTTCATTTAGCTTCCATGACTTATATACAGGAATCCACATTAAGTCCATCTCATGCAAAACAATCCAAAGTGTTCTAATTGCCCTTTTTAATACAGAAGTATATGCTATGTCAAAAATATACCCATTCGCCTTAAGTATTTGACCAGCCTTTCTTGCCTCAATTAGTCCATTCTCTGATAAATCTACATCTGTCCAACCAGTAAATCTGTTTTCTTTGTTCCAAAGACTTTCACCATGTCTTATTAATACAAGTTTAATCAACATAATCACTCCCTACTTAATTAAATATTTCTATTATCAACCTATGACAAACTACTTCTTAGTGCTTCTCTTTACTTTAAATATAATATAATAGATTATGCTTATTATAACACCACTTGCTTATTACTTTATACTCAAAAATATAATACAGTAAAAAAATAAGCTAAAAGTATGGTATTAAACTAATACCATACTTTTAGCTCATATATTTATATACTAACCCTTCACACTACCTACTGTAAGCCCACCAACAAGATATTTAGACAAACAAACAAATAATATCATTACGGGGACAGCTGTAATTAAAGCACCCGCTGAATATATACCCCATGCAGTTGAAAATTGTCCTTGCATACTTACAAGCCCAACAGGCAACGTTAATTTTCCTGCGTCATTTATGATTACACTTGCCACTATATACTCAGACCAAGCTGCCATAAATGAAAACAATGCAGATAATGCAACAGCTGGTTTTGCAAGTGGTAATATTATTTGATAAAAAGACCTAAATATTGAAGCACCATCTACATAGGCACTCTCTTCAAGAGACTTCGGAATGGTATCATAGAATCCCTTCATCATCCAAATATTAAATGGAATTGCTGTAGATACGTAAATTACTGCCAATGCAAAATAATTATTTGTCATATTTAACTTAATTATCATTAAATATAAAGGTAACAAAGTCATAGCTAATGGAAACATCTGGGTAACTAAAAGCAAAGATAATCCCATCTGTTTACCTCTAAATTTAAATCTAGAAAATGCATACCCGGCTGTAACAGAAAGAATTATACTAAAAGCGCAAGAGAAAGTTGATACAATTAAGCTATGAATAAGCCAATTTAACATATCATATTGTATAAACGCTTGCTTAAAATTATCAAATGTTGCATTCGCAGGTATTATACTTAGCGATTTAGTAAATAATGCATCTGCCGGTCTTAAAGATACTGTTAATATCGTTAAAATCGGATATATAGAGCATATACATGCAATTATTAAAATTGCATATATTAGTGTTATTTTTAAAGGAGAATCTCCTCTATTAAATTTTGCTTTAAATTTATTACTTTTCATGCCTTTCACCTCTAATCTTCTGATTTTTGAGCTCTAATAAAGAATGTACTAAATGCTAACAAAATCAAGAATATAATTACTGAAAGCGCTGCTGATTGACCATACCTGAAATATTGGAACGCTCTCTTAAATACCATAGTTATAAGAATCTGAGATTCATCTGAAGCTGAACCACTCGTAATTATATATATTATATTAACCATATTAAATGTCCATACTGTTCCAAGGACTATAGCCGGAGTAAGTATTGGTTTTAAAAGTGGTAAAGTTATACTTTTGAATTTTTGTAAACCTGTTGCTCCATCAAGATCCGCAGCTTCATATAATTCTTCTGGAATACTTGAAAGTCCGCCAAGTGATATCATCATCATAAAAGGAATTCCAAGCCATATGTTAGTTATTATGCACCCTACAAATGTCCAGCTCGGTACAGATAACCAAGGAATAGCTACCACGTTACCAAAAATATGTGATAAAATAATATTAACAGAACCGTATTCAACATTATACATACCTTTCCATGTCATTGCAGCAATATATTGTGGTATTGCCCAAGGTAAAATAAGCAAAACTCTTATAAATGCTTTACCCGGTAATTTTCTGTTTAAAAGTATAGCGAAAAATAATCCAAAGCTAACATGGAAAACCACATTAATAACAGTCCATAATATAGTTCTTATTAAGGTTGAATAAAATAAACTATCAGCAAGTATATTTTTGTAATTATCAAGACCAATCCAAGGATAATTCTGACTTTTTAAATTTAGTAAAGTTACATTCTTAAATGAAATTATAATTTCATATATAAGTGGATAAGCAACAACAAGTACTAAAACTATAACAGCTGGTGCTAAAAAAAAGAAAGGTGTCATCTTACCTTGTCCTATTCCTAAACTAACATTGCCTTTTTTCTTTTTTAATTTTTTAACAGTCCCCTTCATGCCAAAACTCCTTTCTTTAAAATAAAAGAGGATTTCTCCCCTTTTATAAATATATTCTATAAACCTAAAGCTTTAATTCCTTCCTCAGCTTTCTTTTGCATAATTGCTCCTGCATCTTCAGGTTTTGTTTTTCCTGACAATACATTTTGCTGAACTGGTTTAATAGCATCCCAAATAGCTCTCATTTGTGTAATATTTGGCATTGGTGTTGCTTTAGACAATTGATCCTTTTGCCCTGCTATTAATGGATTTCCAGTAATCTTAGCATCTTTTATAGCCTCAAGATTAGTCGGAATTTGTTGATGTGCATCAACCATCTGTAACTGCGCATCTTTTGAGTTTACAAACATAAGGAACTTCTTAACTGCAGCCATTTTATTTGCGTCCTTTACTCCTGCTGATACTGTGTATCCTTTAACAGCAGAATAAGGTGCTGGAGATTTACCATTTATCGTAGGTATTGACATTATGCCTAAATCAATTCCAGCTTTCTTATAATCTGCAAAACCCCATGGTCCGTTGATTATAAATGCTGCCTTTCCACCTTTGAATAAGTTGTCAGCAACTGTTGCATCAGATTCTTTAGGAATTAGACCTTCGCTGTGTATTTTTTTCATGAAAGTCATCCACTGAGTAACAGCTGGTGTATTTAGTGTTGGTTTAGGTGAAGCCGCATTAACATCGTCAAATACTTTACCACCATAAGCCCCTAAGAATCCAATTGAGAAAAATGGTTCAACTTCATTAAATACTAAGCCATAATCAACTTTACCTTCTTTTTTAAGTTTTAGTCCCATTGCTTCTAATTCCTCAAAAGTTTTAGGTGGAGTTTTTACTAGTTTTTTATTGTAAGAAACCAAAACTTCATTACCATTTCTATCTGGAATCATATATTGTTTTCCTGTAAACTTACCAGCTTCTAATGTTTTAGGGTCTAATGTTTTCATGAAATCTGCTCCAACAATAGTATCAATAGGTTGTACTAAACTACCTGGAACAAATACTCCAAGATTATCATTTGGTGATAATACAATATCAGGTCCTGTTGTACCTAGTGATGCCGTTGAGAAATTTTTTCTTAAATCTTCAGTCTCATAATGTGTTCTTTTAACTGTTATAGTTGGATTTGCAGTGTGAAAATCAGTAATTAATTTATCAAGTGCCTTTTGTGCACTCGCATCATCTTGTTCCCAGAACGCTAAACTTACTGGTTTACTTGAATCTACTGATGATGATTTATCAGCCGCCTTACTACCACACCCTGCAAGTGTTCCTACTACTAATGTTGATATCATTGCAATAGCCAAAATTGATTTAATCTTTTTCATTTCTTTACCCCCCTAAAATTTGTGAAAATAAAAATTCAGGAATTACTTAAATACTTTTTAAATGAATTATCGTTTTTAAAAAGTTTGAAACCGTTTGTAATTTTCTATGCAACCGTTTGCCTAAATTTATTTTACTATTAATTTCTTTATATGTCAAACTGAATTTTAAAAATAATTATTTTATTTTCAAGTTCTAATTTACCCTGCTCAACATAATTATTATTACTTCCTATTTTTTCGCGCAAACGAATGCATAAAATGATAAAAAATATATACATCTTATATAATATTGAATATTATATAAGTATGTATTATGTTTTTGTCCAATTTGATTAATTATTTATATCTATAATGTCTATTTAACGTTTACTTTCATTTTGCTCACTAAAAATACTAATTTGATTTAAGTGATTCAAAATTTGAAGATAGTAATCTGACTTTATTTGAACCGATGAGATAAGTTTTTCAAGATATTCTCCTTCAGTTTTAGAACGCTCACCAACGTTAGTCAAGTTTTTACTTATTTGCTCTATTTTTTGAATATTTAAATTTTGTGATTCTTCAACTTCTTGCATATTTCCATGAACACCATTTTCGGCTATTACAATATTATCTAAAAGACTAATAGACTTATCAATATTCTGGAGTGTATTCGTCATAACTGTTTTGCCCTCAACAGATTTGTTGTTTAATGAGCCCATAATAACATCCATATTTTTCAATGCATCCATTATATCTGTTGCACTATTTTTAGTTGATTGGGATAATTTTTTAATCTCATTTGCTACAACAGAAAAACCACGCCCAGCTTCCCCTGCTCGAGCAGCTTCAATGGCAGCATTCAATGAAAGAAGATTAGTTTGACTGGCAATACTCGTAATAATTGTTGCAAAATTGTTAATATTAGTATATTGGCTTTGCATTTGGCTAAAAAGATTCAATAAACTTTCAAATACTGTAGAAACATTATTCATTTCATTCGCTAAATCGTTAATTCCAGACTTAGCGTAACTAACCTCCTCCGAGGAATGACTTAAACTACTAAAAACTGTAGATACTTGCCTTTGGGTATCATAGGCATTTTGGGATAATAATTTTAAATAAGCTTCTACTTCTTCAATTTGGTTTGTTGTACGTCCAGTACCATTTAGAAGATCAGAAAAACCGAAAGTAATTGTGCCTTCTTCTTTAAGTAAATTATGAATTTGTATATTAGTTTGGTCCGCTAGTTCAAAAATTTCTTCTAAATTTTTGAACTTTGATGATTTAGAATTAGCTTCATTCAATAAAGGAGATGGTTGAACCTGTTTATTTAAGCTCCCATTTTTATTTTTAAATTTTAATACCATGTTATTATGCCTCCTATTATTCTACTAGTAAAAGTACCATAGTTTGATTAAAGTGATTTTGGTAGAATTGTTCACCATAACTAACAAATCCTGTTTGATTTTCACATAAAGATAAGAGGTTCGAACTTACATTTCCCCATAAATTTTTATCTAAAAACATTAAAGAACGAAGAATACAATTTATTGATAAAACAAAACTTGGTTTAAACACAGCAGATGTCACTGTTTCCTTCATAACTAAATTATAATTAGCAGGCTGTAAAACTTCAACAAAGGTATTAGGAAGTATTTGGCAATAAAATGCAATTGATTTATCTGGATTAACCTTCATAGGTGACGCTATATAAATTTCCCCTTTAGAAACCTTCCCTAATGGATTGTTCATGAAATGATTAGGTAAATCAGCTTCTTTAATTCCTAACATTTTGGCATATTCTACAGTCGCTAAATTATTATTAAAAGTTTTTACAGTACGTTTAATAGGATCTGCATCAGTAACCAATAATTTTTTTCCTGAAGGGATATAAATATTTTCTTTAATTAGCTGTGTTCGTTTTTTCATATCAAAGAAAATAGCAACACTATGTACTTCTTTCTTACCAATATAAATCAGAGTTTTTTCAAATTTGAGATTGTCGCCAGCACTTCCTCCAATAATTTTAAAGTTAGGGTCTGCAAAATAAAAAGTAGTAACTATACTTTCTTCCATAGCAGCTAGACCATCACATAACAATAGGGTAAAAGCATTAGGATTATTTTTTACTTTTTCATATGATTTTTTTAGCTTATAAAGGCTTTTGGCCGGTGGATACATTATTTCAACAATTTCAGCAATCTCTGAATCATATGAAAAACCCGTAATTACATTATCTTTATATCCTTTAGGAGAAAACTCACCCGAAGTTGAGCAAAGAATAACGTTATCTGGGGCAGTTGTAGATAAACTTTGAATTAATGAAATACCTGCAAAAATAACAAATGAAAGGTCAGAATGACACCCTATATAATCAAGAGTTTCTGTAGGGGTAGAGAATAAAAAAGAGTTCATTAATTTGCGCCTCCTATGAATTTTTTTGTTGAATCTCTTTCTACTAATTTTGTATCAATAATATAATTATTGATATCTTGCTTCTCATTTTCTAATTTGTTTATTAATAGCTTAACTGCATAATGGCCTAATTTTTCAGAATTGATATCAACTGAAGATAATGTTGGGTTTCGAAATGCTGCAATTGGTGTATTATTAAAACCAATAATTGAAATATGCTGGCCCACCACTTCACTTATGGCTTTTGATGCACCAAAAGCTATTAGATCATCAGTGGTAACAACAGCTGTAGGTCTCCCTTTACTTAATATTCTTTTCATAGCATCATACCCACTATTTTCTGTAAACTCAGCTACTTGGACCATATTTTCATCAAATTTTTCTCCGATATTCTCCATAGCTCTTGTGTAACCTTCTAATCTATTTATAGTTACATTAAGTGTAGGTGAACCTCCTATAAATGCAATCTTTCTCTCACCCTTTTGTATAAGATAATTGACAACACTGTACATAGCATGAAAATTATCATTATCAACCCATAAAACCCCCTCGGCGTTTTCTGGTTTACCTATTACTACAAAAGGATAATCTGCTTCTTTCAAATAAGCAATGCATTTGTCATCCTTTCTAGCTACAGCCAGAATAATTCCGTCAACTCTTCTACTATTTATCAAACTCGCTATGTGTTCTACTTCTTGGTCTTCGTTATTACTATATGTATACATGATATAATATCCTTTTTTCTGAGCATAATGACTTATGCCTCTCATAATCTGAATAAAAAAAGGATTAACAAATAAATCTTCATCAGTGTTAGGTAATATAAGTCCTATAGTCTTTGTTGTTTTACTAACTAGGCTCCTAGCTATTGCGTTAGGATGGTAATCCATTTCCTTCATTGCTTTATATACTCTTTGTTTTGTTTCATCGCTAATTCTAGGATTATCTGCAATTACTCTTGAAACTGTTGATGGTGATACATTTGCGAGCTTTGCTACATCTTTTATAGTTACTGACATGTTACCTTCACTTCCCAATTTGTACAAATATTCTATGCTTATTATATTATTAATTGTGATATTAATCAAGGTAACGCATGCAAATAGTGCCACATTCTAAAGTAGCTAAGTAGAATGATATTTTATATATATTACAGCGATAATGACGTTAATAAAAAATAAATAAAATTATTTTGTGCAAACGCATTCACAAATCTATAATTTTATATTATTATATAAATATAGATGTCAGTAAAATAAAAATAAAGGAGACTTATATGCGAAACATTAAAGCAATTATTTTTGATTTAGATGGCGTATTAGTTGCTACTGCTAAATATCATTATTTAGCATGGAAAAGGCTAGCAAAAGAGTTAAACATTGAATTTTCTATAGAAGACAACGAGAGACTAAAAGGCGTAAGTAGAATGAAGTCCCTAGAAATCATTCTTGGGATAGGTGGCATTACATTAGATAATGATGCAAAAATTAAACTAGCAGATAAAAAGAATATCTGGTATGTGGAATATATCTCTAAACTAACCCCCGCTGATATTTTACCTGGAGTTATAGACTTTTTAAAAAGTATTAAACTAAATGGATTAAAAATTGCCTTAGGTTCTGCAAGTAAGAATTCTATGCTTATCCTTAATAACTTAAAATTAACGGATTATTTTGATGCTATTATTGATGGCACAAAAGTTTCTAGCGCAAAACCAAATCCTGAAGTTTTCTTAAAGGGTGCACTAGCACTAGAAGTATTACCTTGTCAGTGTATTGTATTTGAAGATGCCCAGGCTGGAATCGACGCTGCAATTAATGCTGGAATGTACTGCATCGGTATAGGTTCTAAAAATATACTAAAAAAAGCTAATTTAGTCCTTTCGGGATTTTCTGATATGACTTTTGATAAATTGGGACTATTAATTGATTAACTATGAGACTAGCAAGGGGGATTTTAATGAAACATTATTATGAACTTGACGAATGGAACATTATTGAAAAAGGATTTGATTCTAATAATAACGAAATATCTGAGAGTATTTTCAGCTTAGGTAATGGGTTTATGGGACAAAGAGCAAATTTTGAAGAAGAATATAGCGCAAGTACTCTTCCTGGAAACTATATAGCTGGAGTTTACTATCCTGATAAAACAAGAGTTGGTTGGTGGAAAAATGGATACCCAGAATATTTTGCTAAGGTTTTAAACTCAACAAATTGGATCGGAATAAACATTAAAATTAATGACCTTACTTTAGATCTTGCTAAATGCAGTGTTCGTGAATTTAAAAGGGTTTTGAATATGAAAGAAGGATATCTGAAAAGAAGTTTTGTGGCTACACTCGAAAATGGAAATGAGATTGAAGTAAATGCTAAAAGATTTATAAGCATGACCAGAAGTGAGATAGGTGTTATAAAGTATTCCATTAGGTTATTAAATTTCAGTGGTAAATTAGAAGTTTCACCTTACCTTGATGGAAACGTTGTGAACTGTGATTCCAACTATGATGAAACATTTTGGGATGAAATTGCAAAAGGTGTCAAACCATATGAAGCATATGTGATGTTAAAAACTAAGAAATTAGATTTCCACATATGTACAAGCATGACTTTCGAGCTAACTAAAAATGGTGAAATAATTAAACCAATTGTAACACTTAATGAAAGCGAAAAATATGTTTCAAATACTGTCTCAGTCGATTGTTATAAAAATGATGAACTTATAATTTATAAATATGTTGCAAATACCTCATCAAGATATTATAAAATACCAGAATTAATTAAAATAACTAGAGAACTTGTTAACATGGCTAAAAAAGATGGATTTGAGCTGCTTCTAGAGGAACAATCTAATGCTTGGAGTGAAAAGTGGAGAGAAAGTGATATAGTTATAAAAGGTGATGTATCTGCTCAGCAAGGCATTCGCTTTAATATATTTCAATTAAATCAAACCTATACAGGAGAAGATTCTAGACTAAACATAGGGCCAAAAGGTTTCACAGGTGAAAAATATGGTGGTGGCACCTACTGGGATACTGAAGCTTACTGCATTCCTTTCTATTTAAGTACAGCAAAGGAAAAAGTATCAAAGAATCTTTTATTATATAGATACAACCAATTAGGCAAAGCCATAGAAAATGCAAAAAAATTAGGTTTTAAAAATGGAGCAGCGTTATATCCAATGGTTACAATGAATGGAGAAGAATGCCATAACGAGTGGGAAATAACTTTTGAAGAAATTCATAGAAATGGAGCCATAGCTTATGCTATATATAATTACGTAAACTACACTGGCGACAAGTCTTACCTTTATGAATTTGGTCTTGAGGTGCTTATATCTATATCAAGGTTCTGGGCTCAAAGGGCAACTTTTTCAAGCAAAAAAAATAAATATGTAATTTTAGGTGTTACTGGACCTAATGAGTATGAAAATAATGTAAACAATAATTGGTATACTAATAAAATCGCCTGCTGGACGCTGCAGTATACCCTCAAGGTTATAAATTATTTAAGTGAACATGAAAGTAAAATATTAGATGAACTAAAATCAAAGGTTAATTTTAAGGATGATGAGATAATTAATTGGAATGATATAACTAAGAACATGTACTATCCTCGTGATGAAGAACTTGGAATTTTCCTTCAACAAGATGGTTACATGGATAAAGAGCAAATATTAGTTAAAGATCTAGATAAAAAAAATATTCCAATAAATCAAAACTGGTCATGGGACAGAATACTTCGCTCATGCTTTATAAAACAAGCTGATGTACTTCAAGGTATTTATTTATTTGAGCAGGAATATGACATAGCCACAATTAAAAGAAATTTTGATTTCTATGAACCAAGAACTGTACATGAGTCGTCCTTATCCCCATGCATTCATACAATACTCGCTGCTAAAATTGGAAATCATGAAAAAGCTTATGATATGTATTTAAGGGCATCTAGACTTGACCTTGATAATTATAATAATGACACAAAAGACGGCTGTCATACAACTAGTATGGCTGGAACTTGGATGGCAGTAGTACATGGTTTTGGTGGGCTTCGAGTTATTAACAACAAGTTAATCTTAAACCCATTTATTCCAGATCATTGGTGCTCATGTTCCTTCAAAATAATGTTTAGAGGTGCACTTTTAAACATTAAATTTACTAAAGAAACCATTCAAATACAAAACGAGAATGAAATACCCGTAAACCTATTAGTCTATGAAACTGATTATTGTTTAAATGGAAATGATTTATTAGAAGTTAAACTACCATAGATATAAATCCTTTTCTACAAAATGAATTTAATTACAAAAGGTATAGCAAAACTCTGCTATACCTTTTATCTATATAAGCCTACTGGCATTTCATTTATTAATTTTTTTCATTAGTTCTTCTATTTGCTTTGCCGGGATCGGTTTATAATAGTAATAACCTTGTATTTCATCGCATCCTTCCTTTTTCAAAAATTCTATCTGCTCTTTGGTCTCCACCCCTTCAGCAATCACCTTTAATTCTAAGTTTTTAGCTAACGCAATTATAACCTTAATTATTGCTTCATCTTTATTGTTTATATTTATACCTCTAACAAACGAAATATCTATCTTAATTTTATCAACTGGTAATTGTTTAATATAATTTAAAGAAGAGTATTCTGTACCAAAATCATCTATTGCAATTTTTACCCCAAGTTGTTTTAATTGCTTTAAAGATTCAATGATGTACTCTGTCTCCTTCATGATTATATTTTCTGTTATTTCTATTTCCAAATCATTTGGTTCTAACCCTGTTTCCTTTAAAATTGTGATAATATCTTCAATTATTTTTGTGTTTTGAAATTGATTCACTGAAATATTAACTGCTATAGGTACATTTAAAATACCCTTATCTTTCCATTCTTTGTTTTGTCTACATGCAGTTTTAAGTACCCATTCACCTATTGGCAATATCAAACCTGTTTTTTCTGCTATATGTATAAAGTCTATTGGATTTACCCTTCCAAGTTCTGTATTGTTCCATCTTATTAAGGCTTCCAGACCAATTATTTTACCTGTTATTAAACTAATTTGTGGTTGATAAAATAATTCTAGTTCATTTCTCTCTATTGCCCCAAATAAACTCTTTGTTAACTTCATCTCTTCAACTAAACTTTCCTTAATAATTTCAGTACAAAGCTCAAATTTGTTCCTACCTTTTTCTTTTGCCTTATACATTGCGATATCAGCATTTTTTATTAATGTTTCTACATCACTACCATCTATTGGATAAATGGACCCACCAATACTAGTAGTTATATATAAATCAGTATTATCTATTATAAATGGTTTTTTAAGATCAGTAAGTATTTTTTCTGATACAGCTTTAATCTCTTCGTCGTTTTTTATATTTTGAATCAGAATGAGAAATTCATCTCCTCCAACCCTACAAACTGTATCACTTTCCAACATTGTGTTTGTTAACCTCTTTGAAACCATTTTTAAAAGCTCATCACCTTTTGCATGTCCCATTGTGTCATTTATCCTTTTAAAGGAATCTAAATCAAGGAATAATACTCCTAGGAAACTTTTGCTTAGATCCGCATTAAAAATCCCCTGATTTAATCTATCAATAAATAATGTTCTATTTGGTAACCCCGTTAAGAAATCATAATACGCTAATTTTTTGATTTTAAATTCCATATCTATACGTGCACTTATTTCACACTCGAGTTCTTCATTAGAACTACTTAACTCCCTAGTTCTCTCCCCCACCTTAATTTCAAGTTCAGCATATGATTTTTTTAACTTTTGCTGAACATGTTTAATTTCAGATATATCCTGAAAAATGCAAACAATCCCCAGTGAATCTCCCCACTCATCCTTTAAGACTGAAGAAGACAAGAGTATTGGTAATTTATTATTGTTACTTTGTAAAATTTCAATTTCAAAACTACTACAGTTTGTTAATTTAGATAATTCTATTGTATCTGCGAATAAATAATTTATAGGTTTATTAATTATCATACTTTTATCATAACCTAATAATTTAAGTGCTCCTTTATTAATATCTTTTATAATACCCTCATGATTTGCAATAATTAACCCTTCCCTCATTATTTTCAAAACCTCTAGAGCAAAATTTTCAGGATTAAGGTCCATTAATTTGTATTTTTTAATAGAATACCATACTCCAATTACAGGTATTACAATAATTATAATACCAATACACGGCATAAATGGCCTTCTAATCATTGGAATTAGACTATCTGTAATTCCACCTGCAACAACTGCAATAAAAGTTGTTACCAATATAAGTTTTGCCTGTTTTCTATCCCTTACTATTTTTGAATTCCTCCACCACTTAAATAATAAAAATATAACTGAAATTATATAAGAAAACCAATATATATTGAAAAAATTCGACCAAATAAACCCCTTATTTTTTGATGCTATATAAGCCCAACCTAAATTTGTTTCAACAAAGTTTTGCGATGTTTCTGTATGGAAAACATAAAGATAAATAGATATTATTGCTGGTAAATATAAAATTATATGAGCGAATTTCTTTTTAAAAAAAGCGCCTTTATTAGTTAAAATAATTATAAAATTTAAAAATATACAATAAAAAATCGACCAAAAAAATGTAGCATATAAATAAAAATCACTTGCAGCTTTAGCATTCCTTGAACAATTCATCAAGAAGACCATAAATGACCATAATGCCAAATTTATGGCCATTACAGAAAACAGTTTATTTAATTCATTTTTTGAATCATTTAAAAATGTAATGATACCCAAAATCACATATGTAATTCCACATAAAAAATATAAAGTTGTTAAAATAACCATGTATTACTCTCCCCCAGTTAGTACTTTTTCTAATTCATTTATAAAGTATACCATAATACTTACAAATTTTATCTCTACTTATCTTTTAAAATAAGCAAAACTCCCCTTCTTAAGTTTAAGAAAGGGAGTTTTGTTGTATTAATTAACAAAATAATTATATTTAGATATTAAAATTTCTGGGCTACTTTCCTTGCTTCGTTTATAGCATTTTTCTTTATTTCATTTGCTTTATCTGGAGCCTCATTCATGCCTTCTACAATAATTGATTGTTTATTTGTAATCCCAATAAAATTTAATATTGTATTTATATATCTGTCTCCTAATTCAAGATCAGCAGCGGGTCCAACAGAATAAACGCCTCCTCTAGCCTGAATATGAACTGCTTTTTTATCAGTTAAAAGTCCAATAGGACCATTTTGTGTATATTTAAATGTCTTATTAACTATACATATATTATCTAAATACGCTTTCATCATTGGAGGTATTGTGAAATTCCAAAGCGGTGTAACAAATACATATTTATCAGCAGCTATAAATTGGTCTAATAAATTATTCATAGCAACCACTTTATTCTGTTCTTCTTTATCTAACTTTTCAAATGTAACTCCTGCTCCAAGTTTTCCCCAAGCACTGAATACTACCTCATCAATAAATGGAACCTCTGTTTTATATAAATCTAAAGTTATTATTTCATCAGATGGATTAGATTTTTTATAAGCTTCTAAAAATTCATTTCCTACAGCTAAACTAAACGAATTTTCCTTAGTTTTTGGATTTGCAGTTATATATAATATTTTTGACATTTTTACATTCCCCTTTTCACTCTTTACTATATTTTTTAAATTTAAATAATTAGTATTGTTTTAATATTAATTTTATATGCTCCAATGCTTTGTTACATAAAGTAACTTATATACTTTTTGTAATCAAATTACTTTATATTGTTATAATACATTAACATACTTACTTTTGTCAAGTAAGTATGTTAAAATAATTATAGGAGATGATTTAGCATGGATAAATTTCATTTATGTCCAAGATTTGAAGCAGCTTTTCAAATTTTAGGAAAACGATGGACTGGATTAATTATACGTTCCTTATTAAGTGGTTCAAAAAGATTTTCAGAGCTACAAGAGATTATTCCAGCTCTAAGTTCTCGTGTACTTACAGAAAGATTTAAAGAATTAGAAGAACTAGGCATTGTTACTCGTAGTGTTTACCCAGAAATGCCTGTACGTATAGAATATGGACTTACCGAGAAAGGCAAGGACTTAGAAAAAACTATGGATGAAATCCAAAAATGGGCAGAAAAATGGCCAAATAAGTAATTATTTTTATATACCCTCTAAAAAATTAGAGGGTATATTTATTTTTTATCATATAAACATAGTAAACATATAATTTTATTAACAACTTTATATTAAAAAATACAATTTGTTATTGACTTCATGAAATTAATAAAGTAGAATGGTTTTGATAATCATTATCAAATAAGAAGTTAACAGAGGAGTTTTTACATGATTTTTATCTATTCTTTAATTTTCGCTTTACTATTATCGTTAATTCTCACATCAAACATTAAAAAAAATTATTGGACTTATTATTTAATTTCCATATTTATTGGAATCATTACTACTGTTTATGAAGTTCTTAGAATAACTTCAGGTGTCAAACTTTATGGATTTCCTCTCTTCCTAGAAAAAATATTTATAAGAGGTTATATTTCCATAGCATTTTTTATTTTAGTAATGTTTGCAGGTGCTCTAAATCCTAAATGGAAAATAACAAGAAAACTCCAAAGCATAAGGGCGGAACTCGCAATTATGGCCTCTATATTTATAATACCTCATGCTCTTATTTATTTTGTTCGCTTCATAGTACTTAAACTTCCAAAAATGTTTACCACAGGTGTAATACCAAAATTATATATAGCTTATATTATTGTTGGGATTATAGCATTTGTTATAATGCTTCCCTTATTTATTACCTCATTTAAAAAAATTAGGTCTAAAATGCAAAGTGGAAAGTGGCGAAAATTGCAAAAACGAGCATATATATTTTACTTTCTAGTGTATGTACATATCCTGATTATAATGGTAAATGAAAAAGAAATTGATCTGTTAAAATTAAGTAGTTACACAATTATATTTGGTACATACACAATTTTAAGGTTAATTAAATATAAAAATAATAGACAATCTAAATTAAAAATTGCTAGTTAAGTTATCTCCTGCGGAGCTGCAATATTAAAAACTAATAACTAAATATTATATTTAGTTATCAGTTTTCTCCATATGATAGGTGTACCATTTGCTAATTAATACTTTAAAACAAGCAGCAACTGGTACCGCTATCATCATACCTATAAGTCCCCATACACTTCCACCTATTATAATTGCAAGCATAGTAAATACCGGATGTAGTCCTACACTGTCTCCAACAATTTTCGGTGCAAGTAATTTATTATCCACCTCCTGGACTACAATCATGCCAACAACTGCCCATACTGCTCTAATAGGTTGTCCACTTAGTAACGCAATAATTACTGCGAGAATAGTTCCAACAACAGGACCTATATATGGTATCATATTACAAATACCTGCAATAATCCCTATTATTAAAGCATAATCGATTCCAACAAAATACAATACGATAGCTGATAAAACGCCTACAATGCAAGCCTCTAATAATTGACCTCTTATATATTTATAAAAGGTAATATCTATAATTGATAAAATTTCTTTTAATTTATTTCCCACTTTACTTTTCCCAAATATGAGATTAAAAGTTTTTTCCCATAAATCCATAAAGTATTCCGAGTCTTGTATTAAATATATACTCAATACTAAAGCTATAAAAAATGAAGCTATATTGCCACCTATAGATAAAACAGAATCTGTCATTACTCCTATACTTGTCGTAAAATATGTCTGAACATAACCTACAATTTTAGTTATTTTATCATTTAGATTTCCTAACATTGAAATATTTGAGTTTTGTAATTTCTCAGTGATTGAACTAACTGACAACGCTGGGTTATTTAAATATTTAGTAAGATATTCTGTCATATTAGTTATAGTTATATTATTAGAAAGCTTTCCACCAATCATAATGTATATTCCACTGATAAGAGCTGCAATACCAGCTATTGCCAAAACATAAATTGCTAAAATTCCTACTAATCTTCTAGGAGCTGCTCGTTTAAATATCTTTCTCTTTTGCAAGAAATTTTCAATAGTTTTCACACCTGGCTTCAACAAGTACACAATTACCAATGCCATAAGAAGTGGTTTTACAAGTCCAATAATTTTCCCTATAAAGCTTGATAAAAAAGAAAATATAGCACCTATATCATTGAAAATCGTTATACCCATATAAATTAAAAGCACTGTCCCCGCACCATATAAACAGTATTGTAATAATTTTTTATCTATTTTCATTTGTATCCCCTTTCTTCTATAGCTACCTTACTTTATAACTTTAGCATAAATTCTCCATAAATTCATTGTTTTTATTTTAAACCTTTAAAATCCACATTTATTTTAGTATAATATCTATTATAAAGCTTAAAGAGGAGACGGTGATTTATGTATTGTTCTAAATGTGGTTGTGAGATAAAAGATGGCGCCAATTTTTGCTTTAAATGTGGTAATAAAAACACAAAACAAAGTATAATAAATCCTGAAAATATTTCAACTATACCACTCGCCACTACTTCAAAGGAAATTAATGCTTCAAATGAAATGACTACTTCAATGGCAAGCATCAAAAATCAACCTAATAATACTAAAAAATTTATTATAATTGCTGTTGTAATTGGAGTATTATCAATAGGATGTATTAGCTATTATATTTCATTTTCTAAATTTTCACCCACAACTACTAAAGCTTCAGACACAACTTCTATAAAAAACGAAGTTATTCCTAGTAATAAAACCCCTAATACAAAATCTAAAGCTACTACATCTACAAATAAAGCTGATTCAACTGATTCTTATATTTTTTCTAAAAGCAGTAGTGAAAATCTTTTAGAATCTGATGTATCTAAATTAGTAAAAGGAGATTTATCTTTAGCTAGAAATGAAATCTTTGCAAGGCATGGTTTTGTATTTAAAAGTGAACCTTTTAAGAGCTATTTCAATAATAAGTCTTGGTATAAACAAAATTCTCTTTTTAAGGGAACTGATCCAGAATTAAATGCAAAAGAATTATATAATGTAAAATTAATTTTAAAATATGAAAACAAATAACAAAATTCAGAAAATGATGATAAGGTTATCCACATTTTCTGAATTTTTTGTGGTTTTAGAATAGATTAAAAAATATCTGCTAATCATATACATTACCAATCCGGTTTTCATTTTCACTAATAACTTCAATAAAAGAATCCGCAATTTCTTTATCAAACTGCTTACCACTACATCTTTTAAGCTCTTCAATAGCTTCTTTATAAGTTTTTCTTATATTATAAGGTCTAGAAGACGTCATAGCATCAAAGCAATCTACTACTGTTAACATCCTCACAAGGTAAGGTATGTCTTTTCCTTTTAAATTATCTGGGTATCCATTACCATCGTATCTTTCATGGTGATGCAATATTAGAGGAGCAATTTCCTTAAGTGATTCAACAGATTTTATAATCTCTACTCCATTTACTGAATGTTGTTTCATTATTTGCCATTCATCTGGGGTTAATGGCATGTTTTTATTTAATATTTCCTTTGGAATATTTATTTTTCCAATGTCATGCATATAAGCACCATATATTAATTCCTTTTTATTTTTTTCATTTACTTTAAGTTTATCAGCTAGTAACCTACTATAAATAACTACCCTTTCCACATGACCATATGTATATTTATCCTTAGCATTAATAACACTTATCAGAGTTTTTATTGATGTAATAATATCTATATGTTCACCTTCTGTATCAATTTTTAATTCTTCCAATATAGAAGTATAACTTTCAACTCTATTTTTATCAAAAAACTTAGCCCTATAAAGTGCATCATCCGCACTTTTAAAAAGTTCAATAGCATTTTTAGCTTTACTTGGATAAATTGATGTTCCTATTGAGACAGTCAATTTACCATTTGGCTGATTTTCTTCACCATTAAAATAGGTTACTTCTATCTTTTTTCTTAATCTTTCTGCTAGCCTAATTACATCTTCTTCAGAAGTATTTGGAAGAACTATAACAAATTCTTCTCCCCCATATCTCGCAACTACATCATCTTTTCTAAAACTATTTTTTAATATAAAAGCAACTGACTTAAGTACTTCATCACCCATTTGATGTCCATTCATATCATTATAAATTTTAAAGTAATCTATATCTATTAAAATCATCGCGACTAAATTATTCTCTTTTTCACTAGTTTTCATTATTCCCTCTAATGCATCATAAAAAAATCTATGATTATAAAGCCCTGTAAGCCCATCCTCATTTGCTAATCCCTCGAGCTTTTTTATATGTTCATTTTCTATTCTCACATAAAACCCCAATGGCCATGCAGTAAGTATAAAAACTCCAGCTAAAATTAAATCATTCTCAAAAAACTGATTAACTTGTGCATTAGGTGTACCCATAATAAGATCTAATGCTAATATAAAAATTGAGGAAATACTTGCCACTAACATACCTTGGTTCATACCTTGTTGTAGAGTTGAAGTTATTATAATAAATAAAAACAGAAATTTATAATCACTTGTATTTTTGCCTGAATAAAATATAACAATAATAAAAAACAGAATAAAAACAAGGTTTTCTATGATTTGTACAACTTTAATATATTTAGAATCTATCTTTTTAATAGTCGCCATTGACCATATAAAATATACCGACAATAATATTAGTATTACTATGAAAAATGAAATAAAACTATAATTAGTATCTACTATGACTTCTGCTATGGTATTACCCTTAAAAAAATATCTTAGAAATACCATTCCTGAAAACAATAATGAAGATAACTTTACTATTGACACTATTTCACCAATTTTTTTTTGTTTGTTTTCTTTTAAATCACCCATATTATCACTACCTCATCAAATTCATTATAATAAATAAAAAAGGTCAGTAACCTGACCTTTTTTATTTATTATTTTTCTCTTAGGCATTTTGGTTCTTCAGGTTGATACGAAGCCCAATAACATGCCGAAGATGCTACAGAAGTCGCAGCAAGTGTTGTTGCTACTGCAATTAAAGTGAATAAGTGTTTCTTTAAAAATTTCATAATATTTACCACCTTTTTTTAATTATATGATTTAAAAAGTAATCTACCTTACCTACTAATAAGTGCCCTGGAGACGTAATAGTAAAAGTTTGCCATAATATGCCTGAATGTAAACATAAAACATAAAACACAAGTTTTTTTTCTCCACTACTTATATATAACAAGATAAGAAATACTGTTATACCCAAATAAACACTTAAAAGCATTATAGATCCTTTCTTCATCCGATTTCTTTTTTCTTGTTTTACTATAGGTTTTGAGGCGCTGTCCACTGGAGCTAATTTATAAATTATATAATAGGACCATATAAAAATTACAACTCCTATTATTATAACTAATTTCAAATTAACCACCAAATTTGTCAATAGTGATATTATTACTGCTTGTCCTACAGACACGATTGTTCCTATAAATGTACAAATCCCTGGTGAACTTGCGTGTACCCCTCCAGAATATTTTCTAAGAATCGCAGCTGTAAAAGATATTATCAAAGCTTCAATCGCTACATGAAACAAAAATCCAAATATAAAAACAAGAATTATAGAAATAAGCATCTGTATTAAAGCAAACATTCCATAGGCAATTACTTCTTTATTATTCTCATCAAGAGATAATTCTAAGGCTACTTTATTAGCAATGCTATCAGCTAATTTTTCCATTTATTACTCTCCATAAGTTCTTTTCTTTTAATCAAATAGTAGTAATACGCACCTACTATTACTACGAAAATTACCAATGATGGAATACCATATAATGTTTTTAATGATGGATCGTTTAACACAGACCTCACATTTGCTTTAAATACATACTGAATCATAAAAACATTAATTCCTTCACAAATAAATTCAAGAATCATTGCCATAATACTTGCTTTTATAGAATTAATTATACTTATTTTATTTATATTAATAGTTAATACCATAATTACTATAATATTAAGAATAGTATGTACCCCATATTGAATTGGTAATAACCTTATTAAATAAACTGCAAAAACATATATTATACTTGATATTATATATTTTTTTATATTAATAACAGTTTTAGAAAATGCATAAACTGCAAATACAATTAAAAACCCCTCTGGCAGAACTCTTAAGAATACATCTAATAACGTCAATCTCAACATCTTTTGTTTCTCTCCTAACACCCCTGTGTATATTTTTGTATATATTGTTAATTATATCATTAATATTACAAAATAGTATATATTTATTAGTGTAATTTAACTAATTTTACATACTATTCAATCAAGGTTTCATTCTTTATTATTTGTGTTTTGTTAATGACTTTTATAGTATTAAATAGAATGATAAAAACAAAAACTCTTATACATATGTCGCCAATGCTCATAATGCAATAACCTACATCAATTATATCTGTTAAAAACTTCAGTTTAGTAACTCCACTTCCTAAAATGTGTATATCCTTAACTTTCATAAAAGAATCTGATTTTACATAACCAGTTAAGTATGATAATGTTGGAAATACTGGCATTTTTCCATTATTAGCAGCTATAACAATCTTATTTAAGATACTTCCAATAATAATAAATATTGACCCTATAATTGCACTAATATTAAGCTTATATTTGATAATCAAAATTATAAAAGTTAAAAGATAAAGATAATGAAAAATACTAGTATACTTTATAAATTCATAATTATTATTAAATATCATAACCTCTAAAATTACATACAATAGTACAAATGTTAATACAGGGTATATCGCCCAGGTCTTAAAAAGTGGTTTTATTTTATAACCTTTTATCTTTGCAAAAACAAGTGCTAAAAGCATTGGTTCAATCATATATATTCCTCACATTCAGAATTTTTACATTTAATTTAATTTATCTCTATTATACTAATATTTATCATGTATTTCTACCTTTTCACAAAAAAAATTGTGTTTTTTATTATTTTAAATATCGTAATGCTATTTCCTTGTATAATTTAATAGAATCAATATATTTACTTGTTTTTACGTATTCATTTGGCTTATGAGCTTGCGTTTCTTCTTAAAACTCGGAACAAATATGGATGCATCTGTACAATAAGTTACACCTTTGGCTTTATATCGACTTCCAAACAATTCTGCTGCTGTAGTATATTCGATAATAAGTATAAGCGCTCTTAATTATTAAAAACACGTTATTAAATTAATAATTCATCAATATGTGAAAGCTTTGCCTTCCAATCTATTTCCTCTAATGGATTATTAGCAAAATCAGCATCACTAAGTCCAACAAGATTAATTAAAGGAGATAGGTCTTTAATTTTATTGTTGTTGAAAAAAACAAATGTAAGTTTAGATAATTTAACAAGGGTAGAAATGTCTTCAATTTCATTCATATTCATATCAATCTCTTCAAGATTTACTAAATTTCTAATATCAGAAATATCCTTGACATTATTTCCTTCAAAATTTATATACACCAAATTATTTAAATTACTAATAACTGAAATATCTGAAATCTTATTATTGCCCATGCCAAGTGATTCTAAATTTAATAGATTACGTAATGGATATATATTACTAATTCGATTTTCCTCTGCCTCAACTTCTATTAAAGTAGTTAGACTACTTAATGGTTCTAGGTCAAAGATATTATTGATACCAATATTTAACACCTTAAGTTTTTTCAAATCTTTTGCAGGACCTAAATTATCTATTTTATTATTACATAAAGTAAGACTTTCTAAGTTAGGAAAATACTTTAAGAAAGAAATATCACTAATCTCCATATGTATTAAAGTTAATTCTGTAGCTTTTAACATACTCTTAACACTAATTCCTCCAAAAAGTCCTGTGCCAAGCTGCTTACAAATTTCCTTATATACCTTTTTATTAGGTATTCCATCTCCATCATTTTTAATTCTTTCTCCAAACATAACGTATCTCCTCTCACATAGTTTTAATTAATTATACTCTATAACAATGCTCCCTCATACTTTGTTTCATCATCTTAACTACTAACCTATTAACTAAATAACTAAATAACTATAAAAATATATTTATAACTTATATTGACAATTTAATATTACAGATGTAATATATATTTATAGTACATATTACAGCTGTAATATATAAATTTTAATATAAAGGGTGATGAAGAAATGGCTGACGCCTCTAAAATATCAAATTCAGAATGGGAAGTAATGAAATGCATTTGGGGAAATCCTACCTGCACTGCAAATGAGATTGTTGATGCTTTAAGTAAAAGGACTGATTGGAAGGCAAATACTATTAGAACTTTAATAAATCGTTTAGTCAAAAAAGAAGTTTTAGGTTACAACATAGATAAAAAAGATAAAAAAACATATTATTATTTTCCTTTGTTATCAGAAAATGAGTGTATAAAAGCTGAGAGTGAATCCTTTATAAACCGCGTCTTTAATGGCTCATTAAATGGTATGATTGCAAACTTTTTGAATGAATCAAAATTGTCTGATGAGGAAATTAAAGAACTTAAAAATATTCTTGATAAGAAGAAAGGTTAAATAGGTGTATTTATGTTGTTACTTATATCTATTTTTAAATGGGTATTATATTCAACTGCTTTAGCAAGTATTTTAAGTTTAATAATTCTTCTTTTTAAATTATTACTTAAAAATAAATTAGGCGTTAGGTGGCACTATGCTATTTGGCTTATTATAGTAATTAGATTATTAATTCCCTACGGATTACAAAGTTCCTTAAGTCTTTTTAATCTTATTGAATTTGACAGTAAGCAAGTTACCCAAGTAACTTATACTCAAAATCTAAAGGTCAACAAAATTGTAAATACTAATAAAACTAATGCAGATGTAACACAAGGTGTTATAAACTCTATTTTACCAAGTAATACATATAATGCTGACCAAAGTCCTCTATATTTACAGTTGTTAAGTAGCATATGGTTACTTGTAGTTATTATAATTGGTGTTTATACAATTGTAATGACGATGAAATTAAATGCTAAGTTTAAAAATGGTCATGTGTGTGATAATGAGGAAGTTATGCTGCTATTGTTACAGTGCAAGAATAAACTAAATATAAAATCTATTATTAAAGTTATAAATACTACTGAAATTAAAACCCCCTGCATTTATGGGTTTATAAAACCTAAATTGCTACTACCAATTGGAATTGAGGACTATGTAGATAAAACTGAATTAGAATTTATAATCTTACATGAACTAGCTCATGTAAAACGCCAAGATATAATAGTTAGTTGTATAACAGGAGTACTTCAAATAATACATTGGTTTAATCCAATTATATGGTATTCGTTTTATAGAATGTCTAATGATAAAGAACTCGCTTGTGATGCCTTAGCTTTATCTCATGTTAAATGTGAAAACTATATAAACTACGGTAAAACTATTATAAAATTGCTAGAAAACTATAAGAAAACGCCTCAAGTTTATGGTATGTCCTACATTATTAACGATAAATCTCAAATTAAAAGGAGAATTACTATGATCTCTTTATTTAAGAAAAATTCTTATAAGTGGTCAATCATTCCTATCGTAACATTAACCTTATTGGGAGGTATAATGCTAACTAATGCTAAAAATAAACCAGTGCTTGCAGGCAATAAGAATAGTCAGAGCATAAACTCTAACAAGACTTTGAGTGAGCAAGATAAAAAAAGCTCCATTACACAATATGATATTAAAGGTAAACATTTTAACGGTACAATGTTAATAATACCAAAGGATAAAAAAATTGTTGTTGGGCTCAACAAAGATATTTCAAAAGTAACAAAAACCACAAGTCAAATAGCAAAAGAAAGTAATGCAATAGTTGCTATCAATGCAGGAGGATTTACACAAGACGTTTCTGGCAAAACAATGTCCCCCTCCGGACTTATAATGCATGATGGAAAGGTTATTTTTAATGATATAGCAGACAATAATATTAAAGGAGATATAGTTGCTTTTACAAATAAAGGCACCCTTCTAGTTGGTAAATATTCCTTAAATGAGCTAAATAAGCTTAATACAACAGAAGCCGTTAGTTTTGGACCTGCACTTATAGTTAATGGTAACCCTACAATAACCAAAGGAGATGGTTGTTGGGGAATTGCTCCAAGAACAGTTATAGGTCAGAAAAAAGATGGTTCAGTAATTTTATTAACTATTGATGGTAGAAGTGTTAAATCTTTAGGCGCTACATTACTCGATGTACAAAATATACTTTTACAGCATGGCGCTGTATATGCATCAAATCTTGATGGAGGAAGTTCATCAACCATGTATTATAACGGTAAAGTAATTAATAATCCATGTGATATTTCCGGAGAAAGAAAAGTAGTATCCACTTTTATGGTATTACCTTAATAAAATCACCTGTAGTTATTATTTAAATAACTACAGGTGATTTTATATATTACTAAGCTAATGACTTACAGTTAATATCTAAATATCATGTCATACCATTTTGCACTAAGGCTATAGTATAAACTCTTTAGCTTTCCACTACGTCCTCAATAAACTCAGCGTTCTCCAATTCCTCAAAAGCATCTTCTAAAGATATACTGTCTAAAATCCTACCAGTAAGAATTACACCTTTTTTTAAATCTTCGTCCCATTGAAAATCGGTCATTACGCTATCAATTCCCAAATCTTCAGCCATATCCTTTGCACTAATATCTTGACCTTTATAATTTTCTAGACCATCTTCGCTAATTGTAATTTCATAGATTTTATTTTTCTTTGACATTCATATTCCTCCCTAAACCATAATATAATATTTTAAAAATACTACATCTAATGTTCTACAAAGGACTGAATAATATCCCTCTGTTTTTTTAGGGTATAAACGTTTAGATTATATTAAATTTTATATCCTGGTAAAAGTTGGCTTTAGCCGTTTCATAATAAGGATTAATCCATAAAAATCCTATACCAAAAGTTAATATTCCTAATATAAACCACCCTATATAACTACACCATAAACTAAACAGTTTAAATTTGAAGCCAACCATCATGTGTTTGCTTCGTTCTAATGATTCCGAGGCACTTAGTTCAGGATTATCCATCATAATATAGTATGACATTGAATATCCTAATAAAGCAATAATTCCTGGAATGATAAGAAGTAACATCCATAAAAATGTGAAAAGTCCAATAAGAAAATTTAGAACAAATGATTTCACAAAAAATTTAAAACCACTAAACATATTTTCAATAACTGGCCCCTCATTCCGTATAAGCTTAAGAAAATAAGCTGATACACCAAGAGTTATTGGTCCAGACAAAACAAAACTTACCAAATTACCAAAGCCATTGTATGAGTACGTCATTGGAACTCTAACCAATTCTTCATTCTGCCAAACATTTCGAAAGGAATGTACAAAATTCCCCCCTGAAAATGACATTGTAACTAACCAAGCAATAAAACACACGATCCCAGCTTGAAGCCATTTACCATTTAACTGTTCCCTTGCCCTACGTTTCAAATCGCTACTTTGTTGTGGCATGTTTTCACCCTCCCCTTTATAATTTAACTAATCGCTCTTAACCTACGCTCCTATTTATAGTATTCAAATATTTCGTTAAATAACCCTAAAAATTTAATTTTACTATCTTATCACATTTTTTAGCAAAACACTCTGCTTACATGCTTCAATATCATTCTACAATTACCCTTTAAATTTCCTAGGAAATATCAAAAACCACTACTCCCATAAGTAGTGGTTTTGTAAATAATATTTTTCTAATCTTTAAAAGAAAGAGTCCGTATCTTTCTATCCGTACCAATAAAAGTATTTTTAAAAATGACTTCCGCTCTATCTTTATACTCTTCTTGGCTCAGCATTGAAGGACTAAAATGTGTTAATAAAAGTTCTTGTACTTCTCCACCTACAGCAAGCTTGGCTGCCTCACTAAAGGTCATATGTTTATTCCGTATAGCTTTTTCAATATCATTTTCATCACCATAAGTACCTTCACATACAAACAAGTCGCTTCCATTAATAAATGTTTTTATTTTAGAAATTGGTCTTGTATCTGTTATAAAACTAATCTTTATTCCTACTCTTTCAGCTCCAAAAACCAACTTTGGCAAGTATGTTTTCCCGTGGTCCATTATAACTTCATTTTTCTGGAGTCTATTCCAAAATTCTTTTGGTATTTCATTTTCAATTGCACTTTTAACATCAAATTTTGGTTTTCTATTAAAATAGAGGCTGTAACCTAAACAATTAGTTGAATGCTCAAGCTCCAGTGTTGAAATTATCAAGTCATTAAATTCTCCTAATGTAGCTTGTGTAGCATTTAATGGAGCTTTTATCTTCACAGGTTCTTGTGGATTTTCTAAGATATTAATTTCATAAGGAAGATAAGGGGCTATAACCATTAACCCTTTCACAATAGCCGTAATACCTATAGGCCCAATTATAGTAATTGGAAGCGTTCTGCCACTGTTACCAATTGTTAAAAGCAACCCTGGAAGTCCAAGAATGTGATCTGCATGTCCATGAGTTAAACAAATCACATCTATTGACTTAAATCCCCACCCAAGTATTTTCATAGATACCTGAGTGCCTTCTCCACAGTCCATTAATATTTTTCTTCCTTTATAACTTATTAGAAGTGAAGATAAATATCTTTCTGGAATTGGCATCCCTCCTCCACATCCTAGAAGTGCTAAATCAACCAATTAAATCACCTCCTCTATTTTTTTTGTTTATAAAATATTATCTATATTTTTTTAACAAATTCAGATTTTAATTCCATAGCTCCAAAACCATCAATTTTACAATCAATATTATGATCTCCATCAACCAAACGAATGTTTTTTACTTTTGTACCTTTTTTTAAGGATGTTGGACTTCCCTTTACTTTAAGATCTTTAATTAGTGTTACAGAATCACCATTGTTTAATACATTTCCATTTGCATCTTTGATATTTTTTTTCTCTTCACTATTTTCAGTTTCTGATCCTAAAGTCCACTCATTTGCACATTCCGGGCAAACAAAAAGACTTCTATCCTCGTATGTGTATTCTGAATTACATTTTGGGCAATTTGGCAAATCAGCCATAATTTCATTTCCTCCATTCGTTATTGTTTCTAGCATATAATTCCTTCTAGATTTCATTGTTAAATCATCACCTGCGGTGCTGCAACAGCTTCGCAGAAGATACGTTAGTTTCTCATTCGTTTATATATTATCATAGTCTTCTACTATCTACAAACCATCATGCAAATATAATCGAGTAGGAGCTAAATAATTAATTTATTTAGCGACCTCTCACACCACCGTGCATACCGTTCGGTACACGGCGGTTCAATAAGAATTACCTAATCATAAATTTTTCAGTTAATGTTATAAACCCTTGTTTTTTAAGGTATTTATTAGTTAGAGTTCTTGTTAAAACTGGGCTATGGGATATTCTCCAATAGCCTTTTCTTGTATTCGCATACTCCCAAGCCTTGTATTCATTGATACCAAGCCTTTTGAGATTATCATGTTTTGTTTTAATTCTCTTCCATTGTTTCCAATAACATAACCGAATCCTTCGTCTTAACCACTCATCTAAGGTTTTAAGTGTACTTTTCATATCTGCTAATTTAAAATAGTTTACCCATCCAACTATAACTTGTCTTAGTTTAATAGCACGAAGTTCCATACTCATAGCATTACTTCTTCCTGTTATTTCTTTGAGCTTACTTTTCAGTTTCTTAAAAGAATTTTGATGTACTCTTATTCCCATCTCACCTTTTTTTGGATAAAATGTAAATCCTAAATACTTCAACTTCCACGGTCTATCGACCTTGCTCTTGTCTTTATTGACTTTGAGTTTCAAATCCTCTTCTATAAATCTTGTTATACTTGCCATTACACGGTATGCTGATTTCTTTGATTTTAAATAAATATTACAATCGTCAGCATAACGACAAAAGTATAATCCACGCTTTTCTAATTCTTTATCCAGCTCATTTAACATGACGTTACTGAGTAATGGTGAAAGATTGCCACCTTGCGGTACGCCTTTTTGTGAGTTATTAAAAACGCCTCTTTCCATTACTCCTGCTTGAAGATATTTTCTTATAAGGGCTATTACCCTAACATCCTTTACTTCTTTATAAACCAATCCTATTAATTTATCATGATTTACAGTATCGAAGTATTTCTCCAAATCAATATCTACTGCCCATCTGTAACCTTTATCCATGTATTTTTTGCATTTTCGAATTGCTTGGTGTGCACTTCTATTTGGTCTAAATCCATAACTATTATCTGAAAATTTCTCTTCAAATATTGGATTTAGAACTTGAGCGATAGCTTGTTGTATTACTCGGTCTACAGCTGTTGGTATTCCTAGTGGTCGTTTCTTTCCATCAGGCTTAGGTATTTCTACTCGCCTTACTGGATTAGGTTTATAACTACCTTCCAATAATGATTGCCGAAGGCTGGCGCCATTTTCTTTCAAGTATTGTAGAAGTTCATCTACTTTCATACCATCAACTCCATGGCTACCTTTATTGGCTCTAACTTTCTTAAATGCTTGATTTAAGTTGTTTCTGTCAATAATCCTTTCAAACAGTCCATTGGTGTATTTATTTTCGGCGTTCTGTTGCTTTTCTATCGTCAATGAAATGCTAGGCGCTCCTACACACTCTTCGAGTTCCACTCTATCCTTTTGTAGGTAACCTTCATTATGAAGTTGTCTGCTATTATCACATTTCTTTGTGTTTTTCAAAGTTTCAAAACCTCCTATCGTTCAGTCCTTCACCTAAGGCTCATTAACCTTCTGCTACTATGACCTCTGCTGACTTCTTAGATTTCAACTTTACATCACTGCAAAGGTTGTTATTTCAAAATTCATTTCTGTAACATTTATCTAAGACCTCCCCAGGTAAGAACGCAATCTTTCACTCCATCTATCTGCTACATTTACATCACTTGTTTTGAATAGTTTTGGGCTTCGTTTTGTGTAGCAAACTTACCCACAAGTATATGCCTTATATGTAGTTTCTGTTCGTCAGACCAGAGTTTTGCCGCCGACTTCCTTCAGATTCCACGTCACCATGGACACCCTTGTCTTAAGCTATGCATTTGGCACTATTAACCCATGCTAGGGACTTCCACCCTTTAGATTGCGCCCATGCTGGGCGCACTATAAAAAACACAGTAGATAAAAAATATATATCTACTGTGTTTTAAAATTTAAATGTTTTTAATTAATTAGTTTTTGTTTCTAGTCCCTTCATTCGCAGCTTGGACGCTAGCGTTTCCATTAACCTTATATCCATTGTTAGCATTTTTACTATCTAAGCTATTAGCAACAAGACTTTGGTCCTTTTGTTTTATGCTCATATTTTTACTAAGACTATTATCACTATTAGGTATAATATTTTGGTTATTTTCAGCTATGGTTTTATTTTGGCTCATAAAAAACATCTCCTTTAATAATTATTCTATATTATGATGCCATTAACTTAATATACTTATACTAAAAGAGAAATTTGCTTATTTAACTAATTTTTTTATTTTTTAGATTTAATAAATTTGTCTGCTTGCTCCTGAACTGCTTTCATTACCTTATCTAATCCTGCAGCTTTTAATTTTTGACTGTAAATTTCAGCTCCCTTAACTGGATCTGCTATTATTCCAAGATGAAGAGGAAGACCGTATTGAGTAACTACAGTGTTTATTGCTGCCATTTCATTTTTCACAAGACTATCATCAAATGTAAATGTTTCTAAAGGATTGTGGATAGTATCTTCTTTTTGCCATTTAGCAATAGTTTCTGGTACTATCTTTGGTCTAGCAACATCTGTACGAGTTATAGATGTATGCCATCCCCATGGGCAAACGTTTCCTGCTGGGAAATTAGCTGTGGCACCTAAAGTTTTGAATTCTTTATTACCGACAGCATCCCAATGAGTACCTTTTACTCCGTTAAATGTTATGTCATTTAAATCTTTATCATATCTTAAAAGGTCTAATGCCATCAATGCTCTCTCAGAATTTTTTGAATTTGCATTTATAGCCATACCATTATTAGTGTAAGGATTAGCAAATTTTTTGCTTCCTGGTAATATATCTGCTATTTCTACTTTCCACTCAGGATGAGCTGCATTCATTGTTTTAAGGTCATTCGCAACTGATCCAATATTCCAAACCATTGATGCTGACTTTCCAGCTTTAAATCCATCATCTCTTGTTTCTTTACTAGAAATAGAACTCTTAGACCAATACCCACTGTCTGCATATTTTTTCATTTTTACAGCGTAGTCTTTGTATTCTGGTGTATCAATTATAGAAAATATTTTTCCAGTAGTATCATTCATTTTATATCCTAAAATAGGATCAGAACCATAGGTTCCCATTACTCCAGTAAAACCATTTGCCTGAAGCTCTAAAGGAAATTGAAGATTTTGTCCTCCGCCATTAATTATAGGAACTATATCTTTTTCATTTTTTGCTATAGTCTCATAATATTTTTCAAGGCCTGCCTGACTTGTAATTGCGGGTATATGATATTTTTCTCTTAAATCCCCTCTAATACCTACAACTGAATATGCATACTCATCTTGGTCGTTAGGAATCATATATATTTTTTTATTAACCTTAGCTTGTTCCCATGCAAGTTTAGGTTCATTTTTAACGCTTTGAGGCGCATATTTTTGGAGTAGTTCAGGGGTTAACTCAAGAAATCCATTTCTAGTAGCCATTTGGTTATAATAACACCATCCTGTTGCTGTGAAAATCAAATCAAAATCTTCCCCTGAAGAGAATAGCAATGGATATTTTGTAGCTTGGTCTCCCCACGATATGAAATTAACATCAATGGTTGCGTTAATTTTTTGCGTAAGTATTGCATTCATTTTACCATAAACAGCATCAGCATCTTTTGGCTTATCTCCTAGAATATACATTTTTAGTTTTACCGCATCTTTTGTATCAACAGTTGCTTTAGTCGAAGTTGTATTTTTGCTTGTTGAACAACCCGAAAGTGATGACATAATGATACCAGCTACTAAAAATGTAACCCCGAACTTTTTCATAAATTTATTCATAACTAATTTTCCCCCTCATAATATAATATATATTTAATTAACGGGTACTACCCCTTAACTGCACCTATTGTAAGTCCTTGTACAAAATATTTTTGCACAAATGGATACAAGAATATTATCGGCCCTGTAACTATAACTGTAAGTGCCATCTTTAAAGACTCACTTGGCAAATCCATTTTAACATTAACACTTCCTCCTGAAGTTGCTAATATGTTTTTGTAAGCATCAATATTATTAACTATTTTATAAAGAAAATATTGAAGACTATACATTTTATCATTTTGAATAAATAACATTGCATTATACCAATCATTCCAATATCTTAAAGCAATAAACAAACCCACAGTAGCAAGAGCTGGTTTAGATAATGGTAGTATTAGTTTAATAAATATAGTAAAATCCCCAGCGCCATCAATTTTTGCAGACTCAGATATGGCATCCGGTATGCTACTCATATAACTCTTCATTATCAATATATTAAAAACACTTAAAAGTAATGGAAGTATAAGTGCTAAATAATTATCCTTCATACCTAAATATCTAACCATTAATATATACCATGGTACAAGTCCACCGGTAAATAAAGTGGTAAAATAAAAGTAGAAAGAAAATTTATTTCTCCATTCGAAATCCTTCCTAGTCAGTACATATGCTGTCATCGCAGTTACAAGTAGCCCAACAAATGTTCCAACAATTGTTATAAATATAGTAACACCATATGCTTTAAGTACTACCATAGGTTCCTTAAAAGCAAGTGCATAGGCCGAAGTTGTAAACTCCTTTGGTATTAAACTAAACCCATGTTTTAAAATATATGACTCAGATGTAAATGAGCCCGAAATTACAATTATTAATGGAATTATACAAAACAATGTCATAATTATTATAACAAGATAAGCTATTATATTAAATGCTGCTCTATCCTTTGATAATTTCTTCATATTCCTACCCCTCCATTCTAAAATAATGCATTATCCTCATCATGTTTTTTAACTGCAGTATTTACTACCATTATTGTTATGAAACAAAATACTGACTGATAAAGGCCTGCAGCCGCTGCCATACCAACTTCGTTAGTTTGAAGTAGTGCCCTAACTGTAAATGTATCAATAACATCAGTGGCATTGAAAAGCGTACCATTATTTCCAATGATTTGATAGAACATATCAAAGTTTCCTCTAAATATAGTACCAACCGCAAGTAGTGTAAGTATTGTTATTGTTGGAACAAGCGACGGAAGTGTAATATATCTAATACGCTCAAATATATTTGCTCCATCTATTTCTGCTGCTTCATAAATTTCTGTATCAATGCCCATTATCGCTGCTAGATAAAGCACAGTACCATATCCAAGCCCTTGCCATGCGCAAAATATAATTATAATGACAATCCATGCAAGTGGTTTTGAATACATATCTATTGCTGCAATATGAAAGAATTTAAGTATAGAATTAAATGTTCCATGCTCAAAACTAAATATGTTATAAGATATAACCCCCACTATAACCCAAGATATAAAATATGGTAGAAACATAAGTGATTGAGTTATCTTTTTAAAATATTTGTTTTTTATCTCTGATAAAAATATAGCCATTGCAATTTGAAGTACTGTATTAACAAATATAAATGCCAAATTATATAAAACTGTATTACGAGTTACTATAAAAGCTTGCCCCGACATAAAGAAGAACTTAAAATTATCAAGACCAACCCATGGACTTCCAAATATTCCTCCCTTAAAGTTGTAACTCTTAAATGCAACAACTATTCCCGCAATCGGAAGATAGCTAAATATAAAGAAAAAAAGTACCGCCGGTAGAAGCATTAATAATAAGGTTTTATTTTTTTTTACCTTATGTAAAAAGCTTGTATTTTCCATTATAATCATCATCCTTTCAATTTATAAACGTTTTCATTACTATGACATGAGTATATCATCTTCAAGTTTAGAATTTATTAGCAATTTTTTACGATATTAGTAAAATCATATTTATATGGAGTGATTTGATTATAACTTCAATTAACTATATAATTACTATGTAAACGTTAATTTAAAAATTTTGTTAGTAGGGGGGGTATGATGATTAAGGTACTAATAGTTGATGATGAAATTTTCACAAGAGAAGGAATAATCGCTGAAATTCCTTGGGCTAACCTAGGTCCTATTGAAATAGAGCAAGCCTATGATGGTATAAATGCTCTTGAGGTCGCAGAAAAGTTTGAGCCTGATATTTTATTAACTGATGTAAAAATGCCTAGAATGAATGGAATAGAATTATCTTTTGAACTTAGAAAAACCTACCCTACCTGTGAGATTATATTTTTGAGTGGCTATTCGGATAAGCAGTATCTAAAATCAGCTATTGAGCTTAAAGCCGTTAGTTACGTCGAAAAACCTATAGATATTGAAGAACTTCAATCCGCAATTAAAAATGCAATAACACTTAAACTAAAAGAAACAGAAAATACTTTGAATATTAAAAATAATATTGCACTTAAACTTATTGAAAAAAATGCTGATTTTTATAATTTAGGTAAATATATAGATGTAATTCCTGAAAGTAAACTTACAGGGACTAGTTTCATTACCATTTTGATTAATATTTTAAATAAAAACAAAATTATAGAGGAGGCTGTTCTCCTTGAGCTAAAAAGAATAGTAGTTAAATCTAATTTCAATTGTATTCTATGTTATAAAGAAGACGATCTTATACTTATGCACTTATACTTTCATACTGACATAAACTCTTTATCTGTTAATACAGTATTAGAAAATATATATAACCTAATATCTGAATATCTAAAGAGTTTCACAACTTTTTTTATCTGCCAAGGTAAAAAAGTTATAGGTCTTACAAATATACCGATTTCCTACAGCTTTGCTGTGGACGCATTGAGCAAAGCTTTTTTTTATGATTATAACTCTGTAATTTATTATGATAAAATTAGCCTCCTTGTTTACAACTTAGATGAAAATCTTATTGAAAATTTCACGAAAAATCTATTAAATGAAGATAAGCAAAATAGCATTCTTCTAATTAACAGGCTTACTTCTGAAATAAAAGGGAGTGCTTCCACTCCAATAAATTATACAAAAGATGTTTATTATAGACTTTTACATCAATTATTAAAGTTTTCATATGACAGAAACTTAATCATAAATCAAAATGATTTGGATAATAAAAGTCCTTTTGAATATCTTGCGAATTCTTACACCCTTATGGATATCAAAAGTTATATGATAGAAAAAATACATACTATTTTTGACGCTGTTGAAGAAAAAAATTCGAATATAAACCCAGTTTCATCTATTCTAAAATATATACATGATAATTACTCAGACGTAGATTTGTCCCTGCAAAATATTAGTAATAAAACTTATCTATCAACTGCATACATGTGCTCCATATTTAAAGAAGAAACTGGGACAACTATAAACAGTTATATTACCAAGTACAGAATTAATAAAGCAAAAGATCTTTTAAAAGACCCTCACATGAAAATTATTGATATAACAACTAAAGTAGGTTATGGTGATGGAAATTATTTTTCAAAAATATTCAAAAAAGAAACGGGTTTAACGCCCTCTGAATATAAGAAGAAATTTTTGTGATGAGAAGGATAAAATTTTCAAATCTAAAACTTATGCAAAAATTCCTGTTATCTTATTTCATGCTAATAATAATTCCATTAATTCTTTTATCTTCTATAACATACAAAACGGTTTCTACTATTTTAGAGACCTATATTACCTCTGCAACAAAACAAGCTTTTGAGCAAACATATTCTTTTTTATCATATAAATTATATAGAATTAATGATGTTTCAGATATAATTTCTAATGATAATAATATTACAACAATTGATAGTAATTTAATTACTATCCTTGGTAAGTCCCCTAATACATATCCTATAAATGAACAAATTAAAGATATGTTTTTTCTGCGTAAATATCTTAGTTCTTATGAGAACAATATTGATGTAAGTAATTTAAAACTCTATGTAAATAACGATTTTCTTTATTCCACTGAAGACTATAATATGTTTAGCCTTAATAAGGCCAAGAATTCTAAATGGCTTACTATATTTAAGGAAAATAACACAAGAAATCTCTGGTGTCCTAGTTCCTATCTTGAGGATAAACCTACTAGCTCTCCTAAAGAACTTTCCCTTGTATCTGCTATAAAAAATCCAAATGACTTTTCCAAGGATATTGGGTTTCTTCGTGTAGATTTTAAAAAATCAATGGTCGACGATATTATAAAAAAGACAAATTCAATAGATGGTAGCTTTACATATATACAAAATTCCAAAGGAGTAATTGTATCCTCTACAGATGACTCTTTAATTGCTAAATATAATCTTAACAATACTTTAACCACCAGCCTTTCATCAAATACACAAAATTTTCAAAAGCTTACTATAAATAATAATAAATGCCTTTTGAAAAGCTCATTAATTAATAATACAGATTGGTATATGACTACAATTATACCTTATGATAGTATTCTTGTTAAAATTAAATTTATAAGAAATACCTTGATTTTGTTATTAAGTATACTTGGAACAATAGCTTTTACTCTTGCATACTACTTTTCAAATTCAATAACTAGAAGAATTACAAAACTTAATAAGTCTATGAGACAGGTCCACACGGGAAGCCTTGAAACTTATATTAAAGATTCAAGTTCTGATGAAATCGGTGAGCTCATAGATAATTATAATTTTATGATTACTAAGATGGTAATACTTATTGATGAACAGTATAAATCTGGCAAGGAAGTTAAAAATGCAGAATTAAAAGCTCTTCAGGCACAGATAAATCCACACTTTCTGTATAATACTTTGGATATGATAAATTGGATGGCTTTCAAGGATATGAATAAAGAAATCAGTAGCGCTGTTAAGAGCCTCGCAGGTTTTTATAAGATAAGTTTAAATAAAGGTAAATCTAAAGTCTCGATTAAAGATGAATTAACACATGCCTCCCTTTATGTTGATATTCAAAACATGAGGTACTCAGATAGAATAAAGCTCATAATAGATTTACCCGAGGAGCTTTATTGTTATAGTATTTTAAAAATAACACTACAACCCATTTTAGAAAATTCTATTTCACATGGCATTCTTGGCCGTGGTAATGTATGCGGGGAGATACTAATTAGTGGTAAATTAGAAAATAATGATATAACTCTATATGTGAAAGATGACGGTATCGGCATCCCTGATGATAAAATAGATAAAATCTTAACAGATGATATAAGTAGCAAAACTGGAAGTGGTTATGGTCTTAAGAATATTGATAAACGGTTAAAGCTCTCTTATGGTGAAGGTTACGGCTTAACTTTTAAAAGCCAGTACGGACATGGCACTACAGTAGAAATTAAAATTCCAGCTACCGTGCATGAAGATGGTTTCGTATTATAATTCATAAAAAATAAAACACAGGATTCAAGCGAGTCCTGTGTTTTGTTTCTTATTTTATATCAAAGATTTTCTCTTCATAATTTTAAAACCATATGGCGTTAAGTTGATTTCTCCTTCTATTTTATTTCCAGAAAGTATATCTTCATATAAATTTTCATCTAAAGAAACTTTTTCATCGCAATTATTAAAGTTCATTAAAAATATAAAATCATTATCACCATCAGTTCGTAATTGCGCTGTAACTCCCTGTGGTAACTTTGTCTTAACTGTTTGTTTAATCCCAAGTCTCCTTATTAAATCGCCATAGAATAACTCATTGAAATCATCTTTATTTCTCGATGCAATGTAGTAAGCTGAGCCGTCTCCATATTTATTAACTGTAAGAGCAGGTCTCCCAGCAAAGAAATCTGATTTATAAGTGGCTAGTACCTGTGCACCTTCCACATGTATCAAATCAATTAACTCTACAGTTTCATATTCACCTTTTAGCCCTAACTTATTGTTATTATCAAATACTATATTATTTACTTCACCATCATAAAGACTCTCTATCTCTTCTGACCATATTCCGAGTACCTTTCTAAGAGGTCCTGGGAAACCACCAAGAAAACATAGATCATTTTCATTTACTATGCCAGACCAATAGGTTGCTACAAACGTTCCACCATTTTTTACAAATGCTTCGATTCTTTCTCCTACACCCGGTTTTACCATATAAAGCATAGGTGCTACAAGCAATTTGTAACTAGAAAAATCACATTCCATATCAATTATATCAACCGGCACGCCACTTTCCCAAAATGGTTTATACTGCGCGTATACAGTGTCTTCATACTTGATTCCACAATTTCTTGGACCTTGCGAATCATTTATAGCCCACCTATTTTCCCAATCAAATATTATAGCAACTTCTGGTTGTACACTAGTGCCTAAAATTTCATCTAACTTTTCAAGAACCGCACCCACCTGCGTAACATCTTTAAATACTCTAGTATTTTCATGACCACAATGATCAACTACTGCTCCATGAAATTTTTCACTTGATCCTCTGCTTTTTCTCCATTGAAAATACTGCACTGTATCTGATCCATGAGCAACAGCCTGAAGAGACGAAAGTAGATGCATCCCAGGCTTTTTAAGCTTGCTAGTAGCCTGCCAATTTGTAGCACTTGGAGTGCTCTCCATTAACATAAATGGTTTACCACCCATTAAGCTTCTAAATATATCATGATTCATAGAAATCCTTGAAGCTAAAGAAGATTCATCTGCATTTTCATGCCACTTTGGATAATTATCCCACGAAACTATGTCAAGTACCTCTGTAAACTTCCAATAATTTAATCCATCAAATAGTTCCATAAGATTTGCTACAACTGGCAACTTAGAATTTATTTCTTTTAAAGGTTTTATTTCTTGTTTGCAAAAATCAACTGTTTGATCTGTAACGAATCTCTTCCAATCTAGGCTTAATCCATGTACACCTGCTTCCCCATGAGGAGCTGGTGACTCTATTTGAGACCAATTCGTGTAAGTATGACTCCAAAAGGTAGTCCACCAAGCATCATTCAAATTATCTAAAGACGTATATTTATTTTTAAGCCAAGTTCTAAAAGCCTCCTGACATAAATCACAATGACATTCCCCGCCATATTCATTAGAAATATGCCAAGCGATTATTCCAGGATGATTTGAATATCTCTCTGCCAATTTTCTATTTATTATTTGTATCTTTTCCCTATAAACTGGAGATGTAAAACAGTGATTATGTCTTTGACCATAAAGATTTCTAACACGGTTTGCTCCTACTCTTAGAACCTGCGTATACTTAGCTGCCATCCATGCAGGCCGTGCTCCTGTTGGAGTAGCTAAAATTGTATAGATACCGTTTTCATAGAGTTTATCTAAAACATAATCAAGCCACTTAAAATTAAATACTCCTTCCTCGGGCTCTATTGTAACCCATGAAAATATACCTATAGACATTACATTACACTTTGCAAGTTTCATAAGTCTTATATCTTCTTCAAAAATTCCAGGATATTTAAGCCATTGTTCTGGGTTATAGTCTGCTCCGTGATAAAAGTGCTTTAACTTCTCATTTATTAGCGGAAATTTTTTTATCATTTTTTCACCTCATAATTTTTTTTAAACGCTTACAATTTAGTAGTATTAGTAATATTATCTAATATAGTACCATTATTTTAATGTAAAAAGTATAGTAAAATATTTTGAACCTAGTAAATTATTCTTTGCTTAAAAAAACATTACTATATAAATAATTAAAGTGAATAAAATTTGATAAATTGTCAATAATTTAAATACACCAACCTATTATTGAATTGGTAAATAAGCAAAAAATAAAAATACTGCACTAGGATCCCCCTAAGTGCAGTATTTTTATTTAATTCTATTTAAATTAATCTAAACCACCTATAAGTGCGAAACAATATCTGTTACAATAATTATATATGTAATAAATCGCAAGGATGGTGATATTGTGAAGAAAATTGACTTTAATAAAAATGTATTGGATTTCTTATTTGTAAGCATAGGTTGTTTATTGATTGCATTTTCAATTACTTCTATACTAAGACCAAATGGATTAATAACTGGTGGCATAACTGGGATATCAATAATACTAGAAAAATTAATTCATATTAAATATACCTATATCAATTATATGTTATCTATTTCAGTTTTAACCTTTGCTTGGATATCTATGGGGAAAAGAGAAGGTATAAAAATAATCACTCTCTCCATAATATTTCCTATTATACTAATAATTTTTGAAAGATTTAATTATAGCTTTATAAAAAATGATATGATGCTAGCTTCAGTTTATTTTGGACTTATTTGTGGAATTGGCTCTGGTCTTGTGCTAAAAAGAGGTTTTTCAATGGGAGGAACTGATACTGTTGCAAAAATTCTTCATCATAAGATTTTTACCTTTGTAAGCATAAGCGAGATTCTACTTTGTATTGATGGAACACTGATTGCATCATCAGTTATAGTATATAATTCAAATATCGCACTTTATGCTATTATTTCACAAATTATAATGGTGAATATGATTGACGCTGTAATGTTTGGATTTGGTTCAAAGAAGGTAAAACTTGAAATAATAAGCGATCATCATCAAGCTATAACTCAATATATAATCCACACTATTAAAAGAGGAGTTACCAGTTATGAAGTAAAAGGCGGTTATAAAAATTTACCACGCTTAAAACTTCTAACACTCTGTTCTCCAAGAGAATCTATGTTAATTAAGAGGTATATAGCAGAAACTGACCCAGATGCCTTTGTAGATGTTTTACCTGTTATCTCAGTATGGGGCAAGGGAATAGGATTTGATCGTTTATCTGGAGAATAGAATAAATATTAGAAAACATGATCCCTTAGGGAGGTAATAAGAAATTACCTCCCTATTGCCACTTCCACTAGGACACAAATCACTCCTTCTAATTTATCTGCGCAAAACATTTTTCAACCGTCTATTTACAGAGTCCGAATCATAGTCCTTATACCTTTGACCCTGCGCCCACTTTTTCGTGTTTTCATATTCAGCATGATTAGGATTTGCCATTGTTTTTAAAAATTCCTTATATCCAGTAATACCTCCAACATCTTCTGGCGGAGTATTACCAACACCCATTACACAGGTTGGATAATTTTTATCATAATCCGCATTAACACCTTGTATAGTAATTTCATGCTCCCAGTTATCCCCGTAGTCATAACAATAAACTATTCGATATTTCTGATTAGTGTATTCTGAAATATCAACCTGTGAATCTAAAAGTATTTTACATTCCTGCGATTCTTCATAAACTTCTTCAAATTCACTAATAACATTTAAGACATATTTACCTGAATCATCAATAATATTGAATTCATACAGATGGTAGTCTTTCCAATCAAAAGCGACTTGGAGTATTTCATGAAGTTCCTTAAATGTAGTATTTATAGGAGTTATAATTCTTCTCCATGCTATTTTAGGATATAATTTAAGCTTAACTATTAAATCTACTGCCTCACATCTAACAATTTCTTCACCAGCAAATATTTTAAGATCCTTGCTTAGGAGTTCATACGGATAGTGATAATCAGATTCCTTACTAATTTTCACAATGTCTTTATTCATTATTCTAGTTGCCGAAGTTTGAAAAAGTTCACTTAATTCTAAACTATCTCCAAATTCTTTTATAAGTTCACAACCTTTATTAAGTCTCGCCACATATTTCGAACCTCTTGTCTTCGAATAAATAAATCCTCCCGCACTTTTTAGATACTTCTCTACGATTTCTTCTTTAATTTTTTCATCTCTCAAACAATTTCTAATTCCCATGATGAGTAATTCATTTAAATTTTTTAATTGTTTTGCTTTTAACCCATAAAGAACAAATCCAAATCTATTGCTATCATTTACCATAACAATTGTCTTTCTTCGATTTACAGTAATCAAATGTACACTCCAGCAAAAGAAATCTTCCTCTTCAGTTTCATTTTGAAGCACTATTCCCATCTCATCTTGTAGTTTCTTTGTACAACATATTTGCATTTTATCCCCCTTTAACCCTGACTTCGTAATCCACTCATATTAATTTATAGAATTATTTTATTATAACATTTTATTGTCATAATTGACCTAAATAACTATGATTTTCTTGTGTAATCGTTAAAATTTGACTTTAATAAAAAATAAAACATAGGATTAACGATATTGTCGTTAATCCTATGTTTTATTTGTCTTTTATATCTACATTTTTCTCTGCATAACTTAAAAATCATAAGTGATGCAAAGTCATTTGTTGTTTATTTAACAGTCAGATAAAAGCAACTTATCCGGAGTTACAAGTATTTTTACATGTTTCTTCTTTTCCGGTCCAGTTAAAGCTGCGAACCCCTCTTCTACTATATCATCAAGAGCTATCTTTTTAGTTATATATCCTTCAGCTTTAATTCTACCATCACTCATTAATGCAATTGTTGATGGAAATTCATGCCTATATGCTAATGTTCCTACTATTTTCTTTTCAGTGAATACCAAAACATTTGGATTAAAGCTTACATCCCCTTCCCAAATGCTTGTTATAACCATAGTTCCTTCGTATTTTAAACTATCAATACCTATATCAAAACCTATTTTTGCACCAGTAGTTTCAAACGCTGCATCTACACCTACTCCTCCTGTAAGTTTTTTAACTTCCTTAGCTATATCAACTTCATTTGGATCAAGAACAACATTTGCACCTGCTCTTTTTGCATATTCTTGTCTTATTGATTTTCTTTGTAATACTATTATAAGTCTTGCTCCTGCAGCCTTTAAACATTCTATTGTTGCAAGACCTATTGGGCCTGAACCAAGTACAATCGCAGTATCTCCTGTATTAAAATTAGCCATTCTAATAGAATGAAGAGCAACTGCTATTGGCTCTATCAATGCTGCTTGTTCATAGGACATATTGTCAGGTATTTTATGAACATATTCTTCTGGGAATACAGTATATTCAGCAAGTCCACCGCCACTTCCACAAAGTCCATGAAATCCTAATGATGAGCAAAGATTATATTTTCCTTCTTTACATGCTGGGCATTTACCACAAGCTACAATAGGTTCCACTGTAACTCTATCTCCAACCTTAATATTAGTTACGTTTTCTCCAATTTCTACAACGTCACCTGAAAATTCATGACCTAAAACAACTGGTGCAACATTACCACTTATAGGATGAGGTTCTCCAACTGGTATAAAAATTGGCCCCCCTAGGTACTCGTGTAAATCTGATCCACATATTCCACACCATTTTACTTTAATTTTAATATTTCCTTTAGTAACCTTTGGTTCTTCTATTTCTTCAACTCTAACATCTCTTACTCCATACCATAATGCTGCTTTCATAATAAAAATCCCTCCTAAATGATATACTTATATGTTTTATTGTTAATTTTCTCACATACTTATATAGCAATTATCATTCCAAGATAATAATTTCATCATAATATTATAAAAAAAAATGCTGTATAATAGCTACCGCTTTAAAAATCAATTATTTTTTGTCATTTCACAAAATAAAAAGGCTGATAAAAATTATTGAAAATAGCCTCAATGTCAAAAAGACACACTAATCAGTGTGTCTTTTTGACATTTTACATGTTTTAACTCTCTTTTTGATACACTTTATAGTTGTTTATATTTAATTTAAAAGTTAAATATACAATATTTTTTTAAACATTGTTAATATTATATTTTTTAATTTTTCTATATATAGTAGATCTACTTATTTTCAACATTTTAGCCGCTTTTACTAGGTTCCCATCACAAAATTTAAGAGCCTTTATTATACTCTCTTTCTCTAAAATATCTATAGGTATAATATCTATATCTTTAATTTCTTTATCTTTAGTTTTTTCTATGCATTTATTTATTTCTACTATATCTGAAGACTCTATTCCAATTATATTATCTTCGCTTGAATAATAATCTCTTTCTATAACATTCCTAAGTTCTCTCACATTACCCGGCCATTCATATTCCATAAGATTTGTGATATAATTTTTATTCATGACTTTGATTTTATCATTATTTTTCATATTTAGCATGTCTATGAAATATTTTGCAAGTACTCCTATGTCCTCTTTTCTTTCTACAAGTGGAATAGTTTTTATATTCATTACATTTAACCTATAATAAAGATCCGCTCTAAAAGTTTTCTTTTTTACCTCTTCCTTTAACCTCTTATTAGTTGCACATATAATTCTAACATTTAACTCCTTCTCATAGGTTCCACCAACTCTAACAATTTTATTGTTATCGAGTACCCTTAATAGTTTAGATTGAATATCTAAAGGAAGTTCTCCTACTTCATCTAAAAAAATAGTTCCTCCATCTGCAAGTTCAAATTTTCCAGGGTGTCCCTCTTTAATTGCTCCTGTAAATGCGCCTCTATCATACCCAAAAAGTTCACTTTCTACCAATTCTCTTGGAATAGATGCGCAATTTATAGCTACAAAAGGACCCCGCTGCCTTTTACTATAATTATGTATTGATTGAGCCACTAGCTCTTTACCTGTACCACTTGAACCTTCAATTAGTATATTACAATCACTTTTTGCAGCTTTCTTTGCAAATTCTATTAAACTTTTCATTTTTTCATTATCACTTATAATATCATCAAATTTATAGGTTGCTTTATATCCCACTACTTTGTTAACCAACTTATGTACATATTGTGTTTCTCTAAAAGTTATAACGCTGCCCATAAATTTATGATTAACTTTCATAGCAACTGCATTTATTATACATTTTATTCTCTTATTTCTTATATGAAAATCACATTCTATATTATTATAAGCTTGCCTAGAACTCGATATCATATGATCAAAATTTAAATCTTTTAGTGTTTCTTTTATATTCATTTTAAATATCTCATTTTGTGTTATACCTAAAATATTTTCAGCCCTATCATTTATCCTTTTGATATTAAAATTCTCATCAATTACAATCATACCCTCAACTATTGAATCAAAAGTTATGTTTAATAAATCATAAGAAATAATAAGTGCTAGCTGCTTTTTTATGGACTCCGCTGCGGCTGTAACAATTCCCAATGTATGTAAATGTGCATCACGACAAATACCTGACATATTTATACACCCTATTATATTTCCCTCTTCATCATGAATAGGCGCTGAAGAACATGTCCAAGAATGTTGATTTATGCCATAATGTTCAGCCCCTATTGTCTGTATGGGTTTATTTAAGTGGATAGCTGTTCCTATAGCATTGGTGCCCACTGCCCTTTCCGTCCACAGAGCTCCTTTTACAAAATTCAACTCATTTGCCTTTTGTATAATATTACTTTCTCCAATAATATCAAGTATATATCCATCTCTATCTGATAAGAACAAAGCAAATCCAGAACCCGCTATAATATTATGTATATCCTCCATTATAGGACGGGCTACGGAAACAAGTTCCGCATTTTCTTTGATTTTAGATTCTACAGATACCGCATAAACATCATTACCACGACCATCCATAAAATCTACACCATACCCTTTGCATCTTTTCCAGGAGTCTGCTATTTCTAATCTTACATCATTATTCATATCCCCTTGCTTCACAAATTCTTCCCACGCCTTAGAAATAAACCGCATATACTCTGACATATTCTTCATTCCCCCCTCCCTTTTGTGCCACCAACGTGGCAAGTGGCATTTTATTATATTATACTATGAGAAAGCAATTTGCTTCTACATCTAATAAAACAAATTATAAAAATCCCCCTGCATAGCAGCGAGATTTTTATAATTTATCTATATCCGTTCTTTTTATCTATTGCCTCATCTCTAATTTCTGATCTCATACCATCAATTGCATCTTCTCTTCTATCATTCTTTTGTTCTAGTGTCTTCTTCTCTTTATCATTATCTGTTATTTCAATAGTATCCTGTGTAAGATTAAAGTTTTCAATAGTATTACTAATATTTTCTTGGATTTTATCTACATTATCTCTTCTATCATCTGGTTTGTTTTTCATAATTTAATATCCCCTTTTGTTTTATTTAATAAATATCTATTATCATTATTATTATCTCTACAAAGATATTTATTATACAAGAAAACATTAAAAGGTATATTTACAAGAAAAATTATTTATCCATTAACGAAGAAAACTTAATAAAGAAAGGAATTAATCTCTATTTTTCTCCATCCATTCAACAGTCCAATCGATTAATGGTCTTTGCTTCATAAATCTTACATCGGCATTTCCAACTTTATGAATTATAATATTTTTTGCTTTATCGTATTCATTTCCTAATTTTACAAAATCTTTATCATCTACTGCTTGAGTATTGTATGTTACCCATTCTCTCTTACCACTAGTCATTATTGCACTACTTTCATTCATAAATTTTTTCTTAGAAAAGTTTGCTCTAGTTTCAGCCAAATGTAGTGATGTATTTTTTTCATATCCAACACCAATTAATAATACATATCCATCTAATTCATACAATTTATCTATTGGAGAATTTTCGCCAAAAATATTGCTTAAATCATGTTCTTTTGTAATATACTGCGCATGTTTACCGAATGCTGCTATTGAGCGTGCTGGGTGCTCTGTTCTTTTCGCCCCTGGCCACTTTCTAAACATTTCAGCCACTACTCCCATACCAATTGCAGGTGTAACTTCTTTATCATATGCGGGCCAGTTTTCACGAATTATAGGCCACCATTCCTCTGGTTCTTCCCAATGTACTCCAGTTGATGGATCAAGATTTTTCCAAGTTTGAGATGGCATCATTAATGTTCCTTCTTCTCCTACTATTTCAATAAGCGCTCTTATTAACGTCTCTGCTCCGCCTACAACAAACCCTAAACTCTTTAATGAAGTATGCACAAATATTGTTTGCCCTTTGGCTAATCCACAATTTGTAAATTGATCTATTAAGTTTTCTTTAGTTAATATTACTCTTGTGTCTTTTTTATAATGATGTAATGTCATATTCTATTCCCCCTTACCCCCCTGCACATAATGTTATTTTAAATCTTATCCACCTATATTTTCTTTTGTGATTATATGATTCTACAAAACATTGCAGAGTCCTGCTAATCCCTTAATATTGGCTTATGTTTAATAACAGTGTTGATAATATTACAATTTTTAGAAAATCGCGTAACAAAAATTAATTACTTTGACATAAATTCATCTTTCAAAATCGAATAATATAATCTATCTATATATTCTCCATCATGATAAAAGAAATCTCGCAATGTTCCCTCATAAACCAATCCACATTTTTCGATAACTTTACGAGAAGGGATATTTATTGATTTATGACATATTTGAACTTTATGCAAATTCATTTTATCGAAACCATATTTGATAACAGCCTTTGTTGCTTCTGTTGCAAGACCTTTTCGCTGAAAAAGACTTCCAATGCAATATTCAATTTCTGCAAAATGATTATTGTTATCTACTAAAAAATATGCAATTTGACCTATACATTCATCTGTTTCTTTTAATATAACAGCCCATCTGTAGTAACCATCTTTTTCATAAGAACTAAGATACTTATCGAGTAGTTCTTTAACCTCCTGCTTTGTACTATAAACTGGTTCAGAATATAGTGATTGAATTTCAGGGTCACTAATCCAATATTTTAGCATATTTTCATCATCTGTATATTCAAAGTTTCTTAAAATTAATCTTTCTGTTTCAATTTTCGCAGTACCAACATGTGTTAACATAATTTCAATCCTCTCATTCACAAAAGATTACTGTTGTGTCCGTATATAATTATACAATATAGTAATATAGTTGTTCAAATATTTAACAAAATTAAATATAAATTGCTTTCCTGATTTTAAAATCTTTTAAATTCGCCTTATATATTCATCCGATAATATGAAAATAAAAAACTGAATATTTTTAATGAATATAATCAATTATATATAATATATAACAATTTAAAATTTATGAGGAGATGTCCTATGGAAACAAAATCTGATACAACTTGTTTAACTTGGCATGAAATTTTAATAAAGAAAGGAATTAATCCAGAAATATCAAAATCATTGATTGGATTTACTTCCTGGAATCAAAAAGAAATTCCTAATAAACTTGGAAAACATATTACAGATATTCTACAAGAAAATATTGGAAAAGTAATTGTAAAAGATGTTATTGGTACTAGATATAACGATATAGGATTATTATTTTTAAATAATGATATGTCTGAGGATATAGCAACTATGGTTTTTAATACAATTATGGAATATGAGCAAGAAGAAGTTTATGATATTTTGTAAATTACGTAACTTAGTCACGTAAAAACAAAAAACCAGTATAATCATACTGGTTTTTTATAAATTGTTGCTATTAATCTCTATTTTACTTCCTCCACTAATACATCTAAATACTTGTCATTTTTATTCAATTCCGCTTTAGCGTAAGGACAGATAGGAATTATTTTTTTGTTTGTATCTCTCGCTAAACTAACAATCTTTTCTAACAATTGTCTAGCTACATTTTGGCCTCTTAACTCATCAGATACCAAAGTATGATCGATAGTTATTGCATCTCCACTATATACAAATTCCATCTTAGCGAGTGGTTTTTCTTCATTATCACCCACATAAAAACTCTTTACTCCTTTTTTTATATCTAACAAACTAAACCCTCCTTTAGTATAAATATATTTATTCTTTTATAATGATAATACTACATTAAATTCTACTTTTCATTAAAATATTACTTTTAACCATTTACTATAACTAACATCATCTTAAATCTCTCATTAGCCACGAGTCCATGAGGTGTATTTGCTGGCATTAATATTATTTCGCCTTCATTAACAATAACTGGATCATTATCTCCTATTGTTATTGTAACTTGACCCTCTGTTACATATACTAAAGCGTCTCCCGGTGCTGAATGTGTACTTATTTCTTCACCCTTATCAAAAGCAAATAGCGTTATGCTAACGTTATTAGTTTGTGTTAATGTTTTACTCACAACTTGATTTTCTACATATAATACCTCTTCTTTTAGTCCTAATGCCTTTGCAACCTCTATATTCTTGAAAAATTTAGTGTTCATATTTTTTTCCTCCTAATATTTTGTTTTCACATATTCTTGCTTTCCTATGTCTTTATTTTATCCTTATTTAAGTTATAATAATGTGATTTGAATCAAATTATTTGGATTATAAATATTTTTTATATAAGTCTCTCAAAATTATGATTTTTAGGCCTAGCATAATTAAACCTTTGTCCAAAACATTCACGCGTAAGTAATCCCTTTTCTGAAGAAAAATCCACTACATGCTCTAAAACTTTAACTATCTTTTCTTTTTCTGAATCAGTAATATCTAATTTCACTCCATATATATATTTATTTTCTTCAATTTCTTCTCTCCACGACATATAACCTTTAGCATAAATTTTTGTATCAGCAATAACTATACTAAATTCTAAGATTGTATTCTCATCTATTACTAAATTAATATCAGTAATAAATTGAATACCATCATGTGAGATATTATCTATTCGTATAGTGACCCACTGCGAAATGCCCGATTTATTACTTATTTTGTGCACTTTCATTTTCGCAACAAAATTATTATTAAGTTTATATCTTTTATATGTTCTTCTATCAACATTCACCGTACATTTTCTAATACAATCTACATCATATGAACACTTATCCGAATTCTCTAAAGTTCCATTTTTATTTAATTCATTAAGCCTTATCATAAACTGTTCATGGTCATCATCGCCAGCCTTATTAATAAACTTAACTCCATATCTATATATGCCACCATCGACTTCTTCTTTCCTCACAATATAACCATAAAAAGCAGTACACTCCTCTTCAACTATCAACTTAAACTCAATAATCATAATATCACTTACTGGCAGATTTAAGCTAGAAAGAAACTTGAGTCCACCAGAGCTGATATTTTCTACACAGATATTTCCTTTTCCTGTAGTGACAATTTTATTATTAAATTTAACAATAGAAATTTGTGTACAAATTGGTGTCTTACATTCAATTCTAGAATATTTTCTAATGCCTCTTGTTTCCATAAAACCGTCCTTTCTAAATCGAGATATATTACATATTAAATATATTTTATTATCGTACGATTCCGCCAAGTTCTGAACTATCACTCTCTAAAATTTGTAACTAATATGTCTTTAATATATGTAATAATACAAAGAAAATTTACTTACTTTTCTTAATTCTAAAGCAATTCAAAGTAAAACAGACAAAACCGAAGCTTGTTTAAGATATATTTTACATTTGAGTTATACTGGGGTTATATGAGCTTATATGATATAATACTAATATAGCTCGAAAAATAAAATATTATTTAGGAGGACAACAAATGAATATATGTATATTAGGTGGTGGAAATATAGGTACACTTTTAATGGGAGACATCGGAAGAAACGAGAATATTTCTGTAAGGCTATTGACTTCCAGACCAGATGATTGGAACCATATTATTGAGGTTTGTGATAATGATGGTACAATTAAACACACGGGAAGGATAGATATTATATCTAATAACCCAGAGGAAATAATAAAAGATGCTGACATCATTATATCCACACTTCCATCTTATATATTTAGCAAAACGCTTCAAAGAATAAAGCCTTTTCTTAAAAAGGGAGTTTGGATTGGCATGATGCCAGGTAATGGTGGTGGAGAATTCTATTGCAACGAACTTATTGAAAACGGCTGTACAATATTCGGATTTCAGAGAGTTTATGGCATAGCTAGATTAAAGGAGTACGGAAAATCTGTATATGACTTAGGTAAGAAAGAAGAACTTTTTATAGGAGCTATTCCTGCTAGTAATACATCAAAAGTATGCACGGCATTAGAATCCATACTTAGCATGAAGTGTAATCCACTAGAAAATTTTCTGCAAGTTTCACTATCACCAGGCAATCCAATTCTTCATACTGCAAGGCTTTATGAAATTTTTCACCATTATAAAGAAGGAGTATATTTTGAAAGTATGATTCAATTTTATAACGAGTGGACGGATGAATGCTCAGAGCTGTTAATAGCTACTGATGAAGAGTTACAGACTTTATGCCTAAAACTTGGGACTATTGATTTGAAGAAGTTTGGTTTTATAAAGGAGTATTTCGGAGCGGATTCCGTAGAGCAGATGACTGCGCAAATCAGCAATAAACCTGCACTTAAAACTATACACTCTCCACTTATAAAAACGGAAAATGGGTATATTCCAGATTTTAATTCAAGATACTTTCTTGAAGATTTTCCATATGGACTATGCATTATTAAGAGTTTTTGCGAATTGGCGGAAGTTAAAACTCCATTTATTGATAAAATTCTTATGTGGTTTGAGAACTTTTTCGGGGTTGAATATTATGTAGATGGTAACTTTATAGGAAAAGATTTAAAAGGTCTTCCACTTCCACAAAATTTCGGGATAAAATCAATAGAAGATGTATTTGCATATTACAAGTAAATTGGGATTATCCTGGACAGTACTACATTAAAGTACTGTCCAGGATTTTTTTCTAAAATTTCTTAAGGAGAAGACGTAAAATGGTGAAAAAATATAATAAACACAAAAATGATTCTGAAAATATTAATAATTTAATCAATCATCATGGAATCGGTAATACTAAAAAATCAGCAATAATTCTTTCGCAAGAGGAAGTAGATAGCTTTATTTGTGCCAAAAAGTTATCTGGGCTTGCACTTAGTATTGGTGTATCTTTATGTAATATTGCAGTTATTTCGTCAATATTAATGTACACCCTCATAGACGACTACATTATTTGGGAGGATATGCTTGGACTAATTGTACCATTAGCTATCCTTTTATCCGCTATACCTTTTTTAATTTATTCCGGTAAGAAGTTAAAAAAGTACAAATATCTAAGAAATGGTTTTGATTATTCTCTTGATGTAGCTTTATCTATTGAACTAAGAGACTCTGCTTTTGTATTAATTTACTTTTGGTCCTCCTTTATTGCTGGATGCCTTTTTATTATGTCACCTTCAGCAATTGGGATGGAGAACAAGTTTTATAATGACCAATCTAATTACGGAATAGTTGCTATGCTTACAATAGTTTGTATTGCTGCTTTTATATTCATCTATGTTGGTTGTATTAATGAGGGCTATAAAATACTTTTAAATAAAAAAGACTTTTCAAAAATAAAGACTCACCATAATAAACTTACCCTTAGAGTTGTCGCTGCAATTTGGTCACTTTCAGGATCTATTTTCTTTATTCGCGGATGTATTTTTAGTCAATGGAGTATTATTATATTCCCTATTACAGGTATTTTAGTATATATCTATAATAAATCACAATACTCTACTTAATTTAAAATTGAATATACGTATATATTAAAAGGGAATTCATTTATTGAATTCCCTTTTGTTGCTAAAATTCACTTATTAATAAAAGTGGTTTTCATTTTATTATTAGTAATTATCTTATTGATTTATTTTAATACTTTGCTTAAATTGAGCATTTATAGTTATATATATGTATTTTCATGTCAATATAATGACGTTTTATGCTTTTAGTATTTAATTACAAAATTATATAGACTATGATGTTAATTAAAGTAAGTCTTGTAAAACTGAAAAATAATAACATAGGAAATTTAATTTTAGTTCTTAAATAAGTTTTAAAATGAATCCATTTGTTAAGGGGTGTTAGAAATTAAAAAAATAATCATTTCAAGTTTTATTATAATGTGTGTTAGTATTGTTTTAGGTAAAGTCCTAAGCAATTGGGTATTATCTATTAAAATCTGTGGAAGTATAGCTTTAGTATGTTTTGGTTTAGCAGGAACATTAAATGGTAGTTCTATCAGAAAAAACATGTTTAGATCAGTTACCTCCATTGACAAAGAAGACGATAAAATGGTAAGAAGCAAAATCACTAATTTTGCGATGGTTATAGGATCAACTAATACTATTTTGGCTGTTATTATTTTTTTCTTAATAAAATAGAGCTAACGTACTTGAAATTGTAGGAGCGTGGAATTATGGATAAAAGAGATGAACAAGCTAATAGAGAATCTTATTCTAATCTTTATTCCTATTTATATATGTCTACAGCCTTAAATCCATTATGCTTTATATCTTCAGCTGTTATATTTTTATCTAGATGCATACAATAAACCTTATTTCTGAATTCGTGAGGAATTGTATCACAAAGTTTTCTTAGTGATAAGTGAGCATTTCCCTCATAATCTAATCCACATGTATCTTGATAAATTCTACAAATCTGTCCATTTTTCAGCTTATCTACTATTGTATTACTTATACCATTAGCATCACCACTATAATAAAACGCGCTTCCATTTAATTTCATTATAAATCCATATGCCGGTATTGTATCAACATGAGAAACAGGCATAAAATCTATACTAAAATCTCCAAGTTGCATATCATTTATATCTTCTGTTTTATTACTATTAAGGTTGTACATTTCAGTACTTACCCCTATGCTAGTTAAAAACTTTTCTATTAGTTCCTTTTGTGGAAAAAAAATAGTTGGTTTATGTTTTAAAATATAATACGAATAAAATATAACATCTCCAAGACTCCCAACATGGTCAGGATGTGTATGAGTTATAACAATATACAAATTTTCAAGTTCATCAAACATGCTTAATTCTTGCAACTTATGAAAAACTGTTCCTCCACAATCAATAAGAATTAAACTGTCATTTTTCTTTACAAATGCACTTGTATTACCAATCTCTGTATTAAAAGCACTTCCCATTCCAATAAAATTAAGCATTTTCTCCTCCTATAATATAAATTAGTTTCACCATATATTACTTTACTATGTACTATTATAACAATATATTTATATCTTAATCTTTTTCAATCGATCTTTTTAATTAGTATTTATTATTAATTAAAAATAACTCTTTACAAATACCAATTGCCGTGTTATTATTAACTCATAAACAAAGAAGCATAATTAACTGTTAACCTTCATTAGATAAAGTAAGAAAATCGCTAATAGAAAGGGGATAGTCCAATGTATCAAATTAAATCTTCAGAGTTTTTAGAGGTTAGTAAAATTTTATAAATAAGATGTCTTTAGGATATGTGATAAGACAAAGAACAATAACTTACATTAAAACAAATTGCTAACTCTACCTAATTTAAAATTAAATATATGTATATATTAAAAGGGAATTCATTTATTGAATTCCCTTTTTGTCATTAAACTTACTTGTTAATACAAATAATTTTTTATTTTCTTATTGAATTATTTTAATACTTTTTAAAAATCCAGCATTTATAAGTTATATTTCTGTATTTTCATGTCGCCATAATGACGTTTTATGTTTTAAGTATTTAATTACAAAAATATATAGAATATGATGTTAACATAGTTTATATTTATAGTAGTACAAATTATATGAGGAGGAATAAAATGGGGTTATTTGGACCAAGTAAAAAAGAAGTTTGGGAACAACTATCTAGGGAGATTAATGCAGATTATATAGAGGGCGGTTTCTTTAAAAACGGTATGGTAGAGGCGCGTGTGGGTAATTGGATTATCTTGTTTGATACATATTCTTCTGGTAGTGGGAACAATTCTAGAACATATACACGAATAAGAGCCCCCTTTAAAACTTTTGATAGCTTTTATTTTAAAATTTATAGAAAAGGACTTTTTAGTGATTTAGGCAAACTTTTAGGTATGCAGGATGTTAGTGTTGGGTATAGTGAATTTGATGAGAACTTTATAATAAAGGGTACTAACAGTGAAAGACTAACTCAATTATTTTCAAATGAAAAAATAAGAAATTTATTAGAACTACAAAGCTCAATACACTTAGAAGTTAAAGATGATGACGGTTTTTTTGCTAGTGACTTTCCAAGCAATGTAGATGAATTGTATTTTGTGGTAAATGGTGTAATTAGGGATATTGAACGACTTAAAGAGCTTTACGAGTTATTTGCAGAAGTACTAAAAGAACTTTGTGTTATGAGTATAGCTAGTAGTGAACAAGTGGATGTTAATCTGAAATAGCTACTTTGTAACCTCACTCTTAACGATATTTATTATTTATTATTAATTAAAAATTAAATATGTATATATATTAAAAAGGAATTCATTTATTGAATTCCCTTTTTGTTGAATTACATATATTTTGAACTTTATTTAGTTGTTTTTCTAAAGAACAAGTAACTGTTTCCTCATTTTCTGACTCTACTCCATTGTATTCCAATGAAACTATATTGGGATTTGTATAATTTAAAACCCATTCTAACAATTTATAATCTTCATTTTTCATAGCTTGATGTGTATCTTCCGGAAAACCATTTTTATCATAACCAGAACCATTTATATGGATTTCTGCAACACGATTAAGTGGTAATCCTCGAATGTAATCATGAATATTCCAGCCACGATATTGTGCAGTAATCTTTGCGTGGGTAAGATCAAGCAAAAATGATACATCATTATCTGTTAACAATCGACTAATTTGTTCTGGCATAATATAAGGGTAATGATCAATCGTTAGTGAACTACCACCACTTATAGAAGTGGATGGCTTCTTGGTCAATACTACTACTGTAGCAAGTTCGTCTCTTCCGGAGCCGTGTGCGTCTCTTGCAGAGACGTATCCAAGCTATCAAGGTCATTCCAACCTCTCTAACAATATATCTTTTATTATATTGCTAATTTTAGTAAATTTTTGCTAGCGTTTATATCTCTATCCATTATCATCCCACATACTGGGCATATATAAGTTCTGCATGATAAGTCTTTAGTTTGACTTGATTGATTACCACACTCAGAACATAATTGACTACTTGCATAATTTGATGGTGCTACTATTATTTCTCTACTATACCATTTTGCCTTATATTCTAACATTCTTCTAAACTCTGACCAGCTAACATCAGATATTGATTTTGCTAATTTATGATTTTTTACCATATTGCTAACTTTTAAGTCCTCAATCACTATAACTTGGTTTTCGTTAATTAATTGAGTGCTTACTTTGTGCAACATATCTTTCCTTTGGTTAGATATTTTCTCATGTAATTTTGCTACTTTTATTTTAGTTTTTTTTCTGTTATTGCTACCCTTTTGTTTTCTTGATAAATCTTTTTGAAGTTTAGCTAACCTTTTAGCTGATTTCTTTAGGTATTTAGGATTATGAAAAACCTCACCATTACTTGTTATTGCAAACTCTTTAATTCCCAGATCTACACCTATTTTACTACCTGTTTTAGGCAATTGAATATTTTCAGCGTCAACTAAAATAGATACATAATATTTTCCACTTGGAACTTGTGATATAGTGCAAGATTTAATTAACCCATTGAATTCTCTATGCTGCTTTATTTTTATCATAGACTTTAATTTAGGTACTTTGATATGCTTATTTTCAATATACACAGTACCATTTTGATTATTAGTTGTATAACTATTGGTATTAGTTTTCTTCTTGAACTTAGGAAAACCAATTGATTTATCTCTAAAGAAATTATTATACGCTTTACCTAAATTCATTTGAGCATTAGCTAAAGCAAGACTATCGACTTCTTTTAGCCACTCAAATTCAGATTTGTATTGTGCTGGTGTTGGATATTTCATTGCCTTAATATCTAGGTCTTTATTTTCTTCATATGATTTAATTCTTTCATCAAGCATTCGGTTATATACAAACCTAGTGCATCCAAAAGTCTTGGCTAAATATATTTTTTGCTCAATATTTGGATATAACCTAAATTTATAAGCCTTTAACATTTTCTCACCTCATTTCAATCCTTGGTTTTCTATATATTTTCTAACTATATCTATAGGGGCACCACCAGTTGTTATAAGGCAGTAACTTTTACTCCAAAAATACTCTTTCCATAATTGGGTTTTGATTGATAAAAACTCTTTTTTTATAAGTCTACTACTAGCACTTTTATATGCGTTTATAAACTTAGATATATCCGTATTTGGATAACCTCGAAACAATAGATGCACATGGTCTTTATCATGATTCCATTCATCTAAAGTAATATTATATTTGGGGCATATATACTCGAATATTTCCTTTAGTCTATTTGACATTTCATCATTTATTACTTTTTTTCTATATTTTATAACCAATACTAAATGATAATTTAGCAAGAATACCGAATGATTATTAGTATCTAATTCCAATATATCACCTACCTTATAAATTTACTACTGACCACATATTACTATTAATAGTTTGCCAAAGATTTATTATTTTATGTATCTAACCTAAAATAATAAAGGCTGTCCATCCCCCACCTGTAGAGGATGGGAGAATTCCGCCTATTAAGGTTAAATGCTCTTTCGGCGTATCAGCAATATTTTCAAGTAATAATGGAACTGTTAATTTGTTTTTAAAAATCTGAATCTGTTTAGACATACGTTCATATATATTTTCATCAGTCATACCAGGATACATATCTGAATTTTTAATTGCAAGATGAATACCATAATGCGGAGAATTGCACTTTTTTATAAGATTATTTGCAGAATTAAAATCTATGATTTCTATATTTTCCATTCCCGTACGCTCAAAATATCCTAGACCATGGAGTAGAAGTGGTCGCATTGAACGCATAATTGAAAACTGTTCATTAAATGTCCCATATGCACCTGACTTAATATAATCTACACTAACAGATTCCTTTTCAAGAAGAAATTTCAAAGATTTTGACCAATTACACCCGATATACATATTTTATAGCACCCCCTTATCACATTTATATAATTTAATTAATCCCTTAAAATAAAATTTACTATACAATTAGGTTAATATAGTTTAACCTATATATCAATAAATAAAAGTCCCATCTATGCCAGTACAGAATTAAATGAATTGTTAATTTTTGTAGAAACGTTAATTTGATTTAATGAAAATAGTAGTATATAATAGCAAATAATTAATATGGGAGAAAGAGCCTTGGATTTTTCCAAAACTCTTATTTTGTAAAAAAATATTTTAGGAGGCATAATATGTCCGTATCAGGAGTTTTCATTCCATTAGTAACACCATTTAAAGAAGGCAAAATAGATTATATTTCATATAAAAGTTTAGTTGATTTTTATTTAAATAAAGGAGTTCATGGTTTTATTCCTTTGGGCACAACTAGTGAAAGTCATACACTTTCAGAACTAGAATATGAAAAGGTACTTGAAAAAACTATTGAGTACACGAATGGATCAGTACCTATTTATGTTGGTTTAGGTGGGAATAATACAAAAAAAGTAGTAGAGAAACTTAAGATATTGGAAAAATATAAAATAGATGGAATATTATCTGTTTCACCTTATTATACCAGGCCTGATCAAAGAGGGATTTTCCAGCATTTTAAGAGTATATCAGAAGCAACTTTTTTAGATATTATATTATATAATATACCTTATAGAACTGGACGAAATGTAGAAAATACAACAATTCAAAAATTAGCTGAGCTAAAAAATATAGTTGGGATAAAGGATTCAAGCGGAGATATTGCTCAAACAATAGAATTAATTTTAAATAAACCTAAAGATTTTTCTATATTAACCGGCGAGGATGCTTTGTTTTACACAACACTTTGTTTAGGTGGAGACGGAGGTATTCTAGCCTCTGCACATATTAATACTGAATGTTTTATTAAAGTATATAATGATATTGCAAGCAATAATAGTAAAGCAGCATTAGAAACTTGGAATAAACTATATAAGTTTATACCAAGTTTATTTGAAGAACCTAATCCAGCTCCTTTAAAATATTGTTTGAAAAGGCTAGGGCTTATAGATTCTTCAGAGGTTAGATTACCCTTAGTAGAAATTACAGAGAAATTACAAAAGAAACTAGATACTATAATTGGATTTTAATTTAGCTATGGATATGATAAATGCATGCGCTAATAGGATCGGTGCAAGTGCAAGTATTGCTATTATTGAAGCTAATAAATAAACAAAAAAATTTCTTTTCTTCTTTTAACCTAGCGTAATTGCTAGGCTTTTTTTATCTCTTTTATCTATGTTTTTATATTGTTTTTTCCTCAATACTATTTGCTTTAGTAATCAAATTTAATTTTTTAAATCCTTTATTGTAAAACCATATTGCATTTAAAAGAAGTAAACTACTTGTAATAAAAAACACATATTTAATACCAAAATGCGCAGCTATTTGTCCTCCAAACACAGAACCACTAAAACTGCCTAGGTAAAATGCAGACATATTAAATCCAAAGACCCTTCCGGCAATAGCATCTGGAGTTATCTTTTTAAGTAATGAATTAATTGATGGAACTAATCCGGCCGTTGCAAATCCAAGTAGAAAACGTAGCCCCATTAGTTGCCATGGATTTTTTACAAAAGCTTGAGGTATAAATATAATCCCTGACACAATAAGAGCTATAAGCATAACCTTTTGTGGTCCAATTTTATCGGACAATTTTCCAAGCCTAGGAGCAGCTATTACACTTGATAGTCCCGCTGCGGAAAATACTATACCAGAAATTAGTGCAATATGCGATGTATTTTTTGATAACTGAGATATATATACAGTTATTATAGGTTCAATAGAAAAATAGGCAAGTTGTAATACAAATGAAGTTACAAACATAGTTACAATAAGGCTAGAATCAGGTAATTGCCTCCATACTTCTTTGGTACTTAAGACCTTTTTTTCTTCTGGTATAAATGTCTCTTTAACAAACAACAAAGTTGCAATGAATGCAACAAATGTTAGTATTCCAGTTAAAAAAAATGTAAATTGTAATCCTAAAATTTCATCCAAAGATCCACCAATTAAAGGTCCAAGTAGAGACCCAGAAACAGATGCTGTTGAAAGTACTCCTAGAGCCCATCCTACATGTCTTTTTTCTGTCTGAGTTGCTATAAGAGTGATACACGCTGTACAATACCCACTTATCACTCCCTGAAGCATTCTTAATCCTATCAGTTGATATACATTTTGAGCCAGTCCCATACTTCCAACTACAATAGACATTCCAAGACTTGCACGTAAAAGCATAGGTTTTCTTCCAATTTTATCTGCTGCATAACCCCATATTGGTGAAAAAATTGCTGATAAAATATATGTAACTCCAAAAGCAATTCCTGATATCTGCTCAATTGCTTCTGTATTATGTATTCCTAACTGTTTTATATAAAGAGGCATAATAGGAGCTATTTGACTGATGCCTACCATTGTAACAAATGTTCCAAACCAACAAACAATTAAATTTCTTTTCCATATTTTCATAAATATATCTATCCCTTCTTATTTATGTTTATTTTATTGTAATAAAATAAACGTTATATCATATGATGCTTTCTAATATAATAATAAACTATATTAGAAAGCTTGTAAACTATAAAACATAGTTTAAAAATACTGTTTGTAGTTTGATAAAAATAGATTATAATGATAAACTATTTTTAATAAGTAAAATTGGAAAGGGCGATTAAATTATGCAAAAGCGAAACTTAACCAAGGAAAAAATTATTGAAACAGCTGTTTTGTTGGCCGATGAAATTGGAATTAATCAGATTACTTTCCAAAAGATTGCGGAAAAACTGGGTATAAAATATCAATCTTTATATAATCATTTTGCTAATATAGATAATCTTAAAATAAAAATGACAGTATATCTTTTAACTAACTTGAATTTAGAGCTAATGCAAAGGTTAGTTGGTAAAAGTGGTGAAATTGCTATCAGAGAGTTTGCATACGCTTATAGAGATTTTGCTTTGGAAAATAAGACTGCTTATGGAGTTTATATGAATGTTCCAAATACACAAGATGATGATGTAAAACGTTTAGCCGATGGAATTAACATTATTATACGCAAGATTTTAAATTATTATATAACGGACGAAAGTCTCACAATTCATAAAAGTAGAGAATTGAGGAGCCTTCTGCATGGCTTTGTCTCTTTAAGTGCACATGGATATTTTCAAAATCCGGTAAACTTAGAGACGAGTTTTCAAATAATGATTGATGATTTCATTACGTCTATTTTAAGGAATAGGAGCGAATTTTGTGGTTAAGGCTTCAGTTGGAGCAAGAGATTTTAGTTTAACTATGAAAGTGACAAATGTACTATATTGCTTAAAGATGAACATTATGTTCTCTTTTCAATGTATTAGATTTGCCCAGTAACAAATTGCACCAAAATAATAACGCTAGCTACTGAAACCATACAATAAACCAGGGAAATATTTTTCTGAAACTATAATTAACCTTTGAATGATTTTTGGATTCTTTTTTCTTTTTATAAGCAGTAACAAAGGCAAAAATAAGAGATATCGGTATAATCATAGTAGTTCTTGTGAGCTTAACAATAGTAGCATAGACTCCTGCTGCATTACTATATACATATCCAGCAGCAACTACGGAAGACGTATCATTTATAGCTGTACCTGCCCAAAGCCCGAAAGCTTTATAACTGTAGTAAAAATAAAAAGTTTTACAAAAGCTAGTGAAATTTTAAATATAACTCAACCGGCAGTATCTCAGAATATAAAATTTCTTGAGGTATATTATGGTGTAATTTTTATAAAGAAATGTTGGAAAAGTATAAAATTAACTGATGAAGGTAAAATTCTTTATAAGTACGCTATTGAATTGGATAGCATTTATAGAAACTTAGAAATAGAATTTAGCACTAATAGAGGGGAACTTTGTTAACACTTTTATAGACTTTTGTTTAAAATAAATTACTCTACTTAGTTTAAAATTAAATATGTATATATATATATTAAAAGGGAATTCATTTATTGAATTCCCTTTTTGTTGTTAAAAATTAGAAAGACAGCTTATGCTAAGTAGTCTTCATTTTATTTATTCATTTGACTCCGCTGTACAATTTTCAAAATTCACAACTTCTTCTCTTGACCTTCCATCTTTTACATAAAGGACTATACCTACAAGTCCAATTGCAATTAAAATTGAGGCCATTCTAAAAGATACATTCATTCCATGAATACTCGCAAGTATAGCTGATGTTTGTCCACTATGCTTAACAGCATTTGTCATTACAGTAATCAGAATAGCTGAACCAATAGCGCCCGATACTTGACGTAATGTGTTATTAATTACAGCACCATGTGCAATCTGCTTATTATCAAGTGAGTTAATTCCCCAAGTGGTAAGTGGGGATAAGATCATGACCAGACCTATCATTCTAAAAGAATACATAATAGATACGTAGATTACTGAAGTATTTTCACCTAAATATGAAAAAGCATATGTTCCTATACCTAGCATTGACATACCAACTATACATAAAATACGTGGGCCATGTTTATCTAGTATTCTCCCCGTCGTAGGGCTTAATATAGCTAAAAACAAAGCACCAGGAAGCATTATAAGCCCAGAGCTAACAGCAGAATACCCACGAATACTTTGGATATAAATAGAAAGCAGAATCGTAGCTGACATCATAGCAGCATAAATAATACAGGTTAAAATAGTACTAACCGTAAACACACTACTTTTAAACACTCTTAACTCTAAAAATGGAGTTTCAGAACTAATTTGTATTCGTGTAAAAATAATAAGTGATATAACGCCAACAACTAATGGAACATATGTAATTGGATTTACCCATCCATAACTTCCTTGATTACTAAAACTAATAAGTAGTCCTCCAAATCCCAATGTAGATAAAATGAGAGATCTTATGTCTAATTTGTCTTTTCTGGTTTGACCAACATTTTTTAATAAGAAAAACGCTGTTACAATATCCAAAATAGATATACCCGCAAGTATATAAAACAAACTCCTCCACCCAAAAGCGTCGATTGCAAATCCAGAAAGTGTAGGCCCAATTGATGGAGCGAACCCAACTGTGATCCCGATTATACCCATAGCCGCACCTCTGCTCTCAATAGGGTATAACTTTAGTACAATAATTTGTACCAATTGTACAAGAATACCAGCTCCCATTGCCTGAATAATACGCGAAGCTACCATAAGATTAAATGTTGTAGCAAATATAGAAAATATACATCCTATAAAAAAAAGTCCCATAGCGCTAAGATATAATCTTCTTGTGCTAAACCTATTTACTAAATATCCTGTAGTTGGAATAGTTATACCGAGTACTAACAAATAAATTGTAGTCAACCACTGACCTATGTTAGCATCCACTTTAAAATCTTTCATTATACTTGGTAGTGCTGCCGTTAGCACTGTCTGACTAAGCAAACTTAAAAACGACCCTACTATTACTATAGATACAATTATATTTCTTTCTTTTTTACTTATTACCTCCACGAGTATCATCCCCTAATTTACTTTTCAACTTGTTAAATATAGCTATCTCTATTTTTAACGATTTTTCTTTTTCCAAAAATGATAGCATTGCATCCATAATTAAGGAATTATACAATCCTAATTCAACTTCTTTTTCTACCATGTTTATTGCCTCTGTTAATTTTTTCGGGTCAATAACAGTATCATGTTTTACAATAAGATCCTTTATCTCTCCTATTGTTTTATAAATAATCAATTGCTCAGATGAAAATAAATTATCGCTTGCATCACCATTCCCAGAGTAAAAAAAGGATTTATCTATAACAGATGGAACTTTTTTTAGCTCTTTTATTGTCATTTCTATAATTCGTATAACATAATCACCAACAAAGCTCGGTTCAAATTCTTCCTTTTTGATCCGCATAATCAAAATAAATTCATGTACTAAACTGTCTATTAAAAAAACCGTTTCCCACACAATAGATTCTATTTCATCTCCATATAGCGTAGTTAAACTCTTGTGATACTCTGATAATAAATTATCTCTTATAGTTTCTTTAAATTTATACATTGGTTGTCCTTTGATCTGAGAAAAATTTTCTATTATAAATAAATTAAAAGGAGTATTAGAAATCATATACTCCCACACTAGAATTATCTTCTTTTTTAATTTATCTTTATTATTTATTTCAAGATTTTCATCAATAGCTCTCGCTCTACTTAGAAAATTTTTATTAGAATAAGCCAATATTTCATAAACTAAATCCTCTTTTGTTGAAAAATGTTTATAAAAAGTGGCTTTAGATATTTTACATGTTTTTACAATATCATATATTGAAGTAAATTGAAGTCCCTGCTTACTAAAACACTCTTTTGCTACATCCATAATCAATTTTTGCTTTTCGTCTATCTTAATCATCTCCCACTAAAACTCATAAGTACCATTGAGTACACTATAGTACTGTATTAATATACTCCTTTTTTTTTAATAAATCAAGGCCCTTAAATAAAAGAATGCTTTAAGCATCTCAAGCTCAGATTGTTCGATATCTATTATTACTTAAAAATAAGTCTTTAAAAATACAGATTACCATGTTATTATTAGTTTATAAACAAAGAAGCATAATTAACTGTTAACCTTCATTAGATAAAGTAAGAAAATCACTAATAGAAAGGGGATAGTCCATTGCATCAAATTAAATCTTCAGAGTTTTCAGAGGGTAGTAAAAGTTTATAAATAAGAGGTCTTTATGATATGTGATAAGACAAAGAAAAATAACTTATATTAAAATAAATTACTATACTCTACTTAGTTTAAAATTAAATATGTATATATATTAAAAGGGAATTCATTTTATTGAATTCCCTTTTTGTTATTAAAAATCACTTATTAATAATATCTACTTCTATAAAGTCATTTTTTATCAATTGCCCAATAAATGGATCCAATTAGATATAAGAAACAAATACCTATTGACATTAATGCCACAGCAACAGTTACCCCAGCATTTGTATGCACGGATGCTGATTTATACTACATAAATTAAAAGTTACTTGCAATTTACATATTTATTCAATGTAAGCCTTACTGTTCCAACACCAGCAATCATTTCATTGAAATAATTTTCCACTTTTTCTCCAAGACCTATAGTATAAAGATTCAACCCAAATATTTCTTCATTAGAAAGTATTGGTTTTAACTTACTACCTACCTTTTCTGTTTCACTTAACTTTATATCCGAAACATAAGCTTTAAGTTTATTTAGTAAAGGATCAGGACTTAGTTCCATTTCCTTACCATTATCATCTTTAGCCATTAAATACCTACACCAACCAGCAATAGCAAGTGGTATATATTTAAGACTTTTAGGATCTAGGTCCTCTCTTTCTATATAAGATTTAATTGTTTCGCCAAATCTTATCCCAATTTTTTGAGAAGTATCTGATACTATTCTTTGTGGAGTATCTGGTATATATGGATTAGGAAGTCTTACCTCAATTACTTCTTTAATGAAATCTTCTGGATTGAATATTTTAGGATTAACAACCACTGGCATCCCTTCAATATATCCAATATTCTCCACCAGCTTCTTTAAAGCAGGATCTTTCATTTCATCTGCAATAAGATTAAATCCAAGTAAACATCCGAAAATTGCAAGTGTTGTATGAAGTGGATTTAAGCAAGTACACACCTTCATTTTTTCTACCCTTTCCACAGTTTCTCTATCAGTGAAAAACACTCCAGCCTTTTCAAGTGGCATACGTCCATTTGGAAAACTATCTTCTAATACAAGATATTGTGGTCCTTCTGCGTTAACAAAAGGTGCAATATAAGTATTACCTTTTGTAATAACTATATCGGTACTATCAAACCCAGATAAATTCAATGTTTTTTTAACACTATCCGAGGGTCTTGGTGTAATTTTGTCTATCATACTCCATGGAAATGATACTTTATCTGGATTATTGATATACTTTAGAAAGTTTTTCTCAACCAAACCATTGTTAACCCATTTTTCTACAATTGTATTTATTGCTTTATAGAGTTTTTCTCCATTGTGCGAACAATTATCCATGCTTACAAGTGCAATAGGCAATTCGCCACTTTTATACCTTTCATGCATGAGAGATGCAACTTTAGCTATAACGCTCCTCGGATGTTTTAGTCCATCTGCTACATCTTCCTGTGAAATATTTTTTAAACTATAACCTTTTTCAGTTATCGTGAAACTTACCATACTTAGAGATGCTCTTGTAAATATTGTTTGTAGGCGTTTCCATTCATCTTTCCTTGAATAATCACATACTAAACTTTCACCTATACTTCCAATGACTTTTTTATCTAAACAACCATCTGGTTTCATAGTTACGAGCAAACTTAGATTATCATAAGGAGTATAAATATTATCTATAATTTCATAATCATATCCCTCAACTGCAATAATACCCGTATCTGCAATTCCATTATTTAATAACGTTTGTTGCAAATTTGCAATAAATCCACGAAATATGTTTCCTGCTCCAAAATGTACCCATGTAGGATTTTCTGTTGTTAAATCTGACATCTTATCACAATCAAATTCTGGAAGTTCTATTCCTGCTTTTTTCCATCCTTCTACTTTTTTAATACTTGATTTATTTAACTCTAAGTTTATTTGTTTCATATTTAAGAACATCCTCTCTTATAAATAGTTTTTAATTATATTTAAACCCAGTACTAATTGAAATTAACAATATAGATGTCTAACGTTACATAGACAATCTATATTATTAACTTAAAAATTTTCTTAATTCTTATAATATAGCATTAATTTTAAAATATCTTTCAGGATGTTCTGAAAGCTCTTTTACTGCCTTTGGAACCTGATCTAATGTTACTACTTTACTAATAACCGATTTAACATCAACAGTTCCTTTAGACATTAATCTTAATGCCTCCTCAAATTCATTTGCACTATTTCTTGATCCTTCAAAATCAATTTCCTTTTTTGTTAACATATCTGTCGGAATACTTGTCTCTTTTTTAGGCCATCCTGTAAGAGCAATTCTTCCTCCATATGATACATAATCAATAGTATTTCTTATAGCGGAATTAGCACCTGAAGCCTCAATTACTACTTCTGCCATTCTTTCATTAGTAATTTTTTTTATTACCTTGATTGAATCCTCATTATTAGGATTAATAATATACTTTACTCCTAATCCTTTTGCAAATTGTAATCTCTCATCAACAATATCAACTAATATTGGAATTGCATCATAGGCTATTACTGATAAAGCACTAAGAACACCGATGGCACCTGCTCCATTGATAACTACATGTTCTCCTGCTTTAACATGTGTTCTATGAATAGCATGTAAAGCTATAGTTAAAGGCTCAGCTGCTGGAATTTGTTCCCAGGGTATATTATCTGGAACCTTATATAACATTTCCGAAGGATGCGTAAACATTTCAACCATGCCACCATCAATATGCACTCCTAATACCTTTAAATCTTCGCAGCAATTAGTTCTTCCTATACTACATGGGTAACATTTGCCACAATATATATATGGATCAATAATTACTTTATCTCCAACTTTTATACCTCTTTTATTTTCGCCTATTTCCAATACTTCGCCTGCTAATTCATGTCCTATAATTCTTGGATAACTAACAAGAGGATTAGACCCCCTGAATGCTCCTACATCTGAGCCACAGATACCTACTGATTTAATTTTTATTAATGCTTCACTTTCTTTTCTAATAGGTTCTTTAATTTCCTCAATTCTTATCACATTTGGTTTCTCCAAATAAACTGATTTCATAAAACTATTCCTCCTATTTATTTCAACTTATATATCACTTAAATTTACTTACTTAGACATTTTTTTATACTTTCCCAAATACCATTTAAATACGTAGCTCCTAAAGCCCTATCGTACAAGCCATATCCAGGCATCGCTACCTCTCCCCAAATTGCCCTTCCATGATCTGGCCTAATAACTCCATCGAATCCAATATCATATAATGCTTTCATTATTTCAAACATATCAAGAGAACCATCAGAAGACAAATGTGCAGCTTCATCAAACTTACCTGGTGCAAGATGTCTAATATTTCTAAGATGTCCAAAATGAATTTTTCCTTTTAAAGAACGTATAATATCAGGAATATCATTATCTGGATTGGATCCAAGGGAGCCTGTACATAAAGTAACTCCATTACAAGGACTATCAACCATAGTTACTAATTTTAATAAATTTTCTTTTGATGTCATAATCCTTGGCAAACCAAACACTGGCCAAGATGGATCATCAGGGTGAATTGCCATCTTAATCCCATATTTTTCGCAAGTTGGCATAATTCTTTCTAAAAAATATTTTAAATTAGCAAATAATTTTTCTTCATCTACATCTTTGTATAAATTAAATAATTCTTTGATTTTTGCCATGCGTTCTGGTTCCCATCCTGGAAGCACAAAACCATTAGACTTTTTATCCATAGAATCCATCATTTTTTCTGGATCGATTGCATCAATTAACTCTTGATCATAGGATAATACTGTAGACCCATCCTCTCTTAATTTTGCAAGATCTGAACGCGTCCAATCAAATACAGGCATGAAATTGTAACATACCAAATCTACACTTTCCTGTCCCAATCGCTCTAAAGTTTTAATGTAATTATCAATATATTTATCCCTATCAGGTGTTCCTACTTTAATTGAATCATGGATATTTACACTTTCAATTCCTTTTAGTTGTAATCCTGCATCTTCAATTTCTTTTTTAATTTCACGAATTTTTTCAGTTTCCCATACTTCTCCAGGTTTTGTATCATATAGTGTTGTAATTACTCCAGTAACTCCTGGTATTTGTCTAATTTGTTCCAAAGTTACTGAATCAAATTTTTTTCCAAACCATCTTAATGTCATATCCATAATTTTTTTCTCCTCTAATTATAAAGTTTTATTTTTATATAAATTTTAACTACTTATCAAAAGTTAATACTATCTTTCTAATACTAGGATCTTTACTATCTACAAAGTCAAATGCCTTTTGCGCATCTAGATAATTGAATGTATGAGAAATACTATTTTTCAAATCTAAATTTCCTTCTTTAACTAAATTTAAAACTTCTTGAAACTTTTTATTTTGTAATCTAGAACCTCTTACATCCAGTTCTTTTGAAGTAATTTTAAATTGAGTAACAACTGTTGGATCTATAGAAAATCCCATTGTAATTACTCTACCTGCATTTCCTGTTAATTCTAACAATGTTGCAAGTGAGTCTTTCGTACAAGCTGCATCAATAGAAACTGTTGGTCCATATCCTTCAGTCAATTCTTTAGCCCTTGCCACCACATCTTCCTTTAAAATATTTATTCCATAAGTTGCACCATTTTCCTTTGCTCTTTCAATCCTTTCATCTACTACATCTACTGCTATAATTGTAGCTCCACTTAATCTTGCGATCTTTAATATGCTGCTTCCTAAAGCACCACATCCAAGTATAAGTAAAGTATCCTCTTTACAAAGCTCTGCTCTAGAACAGCTTTGTACTGCAATCGTTGCTGGTTCAATCATTACCGCATCCTCATATGATAAATCATCTGGCAATATATATACATCAGATTCTGGCACTGCAATATATTCACGATATCCACCATGAATATGCACTCCTCTTACCTTTAAGTTTGCACAAACGTTTCCTCTCCCATGTTTACAAGCATAACATTCACCACAGTTAACTACTTGATCTATAATTACCCTATCACCAACTTTAATTTTCGTGCAATTATTACCAATCTCTATTACTTCTCCAACCATCTCATGTCCAATAACCCTTGGATAAGTAGCTGCTGCATTTTGACCATGATAAATGCCCACATCCGAACCGCAAATACCAGCCGCTTTCATTTTAATTAATACATTATCATGCTCTGTAATTACAGGTTCATCCATATCTACAATTTGTAAGTCGTAAGGTTTTCTAATCATAACTGCTTTCATTTTGACATCTCCTAAATTATTTTATTTGAATAAGTATTAAAGATTCTATTTTATAGCAACTCTTGGAGCATTTTCATAATCCGCTTTCGAAATAGGTTTTACGAACCTCAATGCTCCTAAAGAACCGATCAAAGCAATAACTCCAGCTAAAATAAATGCTATTGTGAACCCACCTGTGTATTGCACTATAAATCCAGTTACCAAAGGTCCTAAAATACCTGCACAATTCCCAATTGCATGCATAAATCCACCTACTGAACCTACATTGTTAGAATCTACTACATCGTCTACAATTCCCCAATATATAGCACCTGTCAAATACATGAAAAATACGGCAATTGCTAACATTGATATAGATCCTACTGTATTTGTCACTACTCCTGCTAAAATAATAGAAACCGCGGCAATAAACAGACAACTAACTACAATAATTTTCCTAGAAAATAGAACATGTCTATTTTTAAATTTTTTAACTAACTTATCAGAAAGAATCCCTCCAAATGCTAATCCTATAAACCCTAGCGTCCATGGAATTATATTTACAATACTCATTGTTGCTATAGATAATCCTCTCTCTTTAATTAAGTAACTTGGGTACCAAGTTAAAAAGAAAAACAAAATGTAGTTATAGGAAAAAAATGCGATGGCAGTAAATATAATCGTTTTCTGTTTTAAGTAAAAAGAAGTTTTTATCTTATTAATAGGCTTTTCTTGTTCGATTTGCATATTTTTTGAAACTTCTTCTTGACTTTCCACATCTTGATATTCATTATTTGATTTCTCCTTAGCGATTTTCCACCAAGCAATAGCCCAAATAAACCCAACAGACATGATAATAATAAAAGAAATTCTCCAACCATATTTAATACAGATAAATCCTATAATAGGTCCAGAAATTGCACCGCCAAGTGGTGTTCCACTACTAGCAATTCCCATTGTACTAGCTCTCTTATTTGGTGGAAACCAAGTGTTTATCATTTTGTTAGTTGTAGTTGATAATGGACCTTCAGCCATTCCAAATAAAATCCTTATGATTATCAAACTAAGAAAACCTACTGCAAAGAAAATAGCTCCACTAAAAGATGACCACACAATCATAGCTACTAATAATGTTTTTTTTGCACCATATTTATCAGACGCAATTCCTCCGATTATGTTAAATAACGCATATCCAATAGAAAAGCAGCTGAAAATAGCACCCATTTCTATTGATGATAAAGCTAAATCTTTCTGAATGAACGGTGCCGATATAGAAAGCGCAGAACGATCCAGATAATTCACTACACCTGCTAGAAATAATAACAGTAAAATTAAATTCTTTCTTCTTTCCATTTTAGCGTCAACTTGAGTTTTCACTTCTAGATTCATATTAATCCCCCTAATATTTGTATTTTTTAAAGAGCTATTACATATAAGTAAACCATTACATGTTGGTCAAAAAAAATAACTAATTTAATTTATCAAAAACTAAATTCTTATTTTGTTTGCTAACATGTTAGCATATTAGTATGTTACCATGGTTATATATTTATGTCAATAAAACTTTTAATAACATTTTGATAAATCTTTATCAATAAATGCTCTAGTAAACTTCAGAATATATATTTGCATATTTGAAATAATCTAATATTATGTGGTATAATATTAGATTAGCATATAACAAATACTTTGGAGGTATCTTATGTCTTATGAAGAAAAACGGGCTGTTACAATTGGTGACAGCGTTTATTATAGTTTACGAAAGAATATCATGTATTTAAATTTAAAACCTGGTGAATCTATTAATACAAAAGAAATTGCAGAACAGTTGGGGGTTAGTCGTTCTCCAGTACGAGATTCACTTATTAAATTACAAAAGGAAGGGCTCATTACAACGATACCAAAAAAAGGGACTATTATTTCAAAAATAGATTTAAACAGAGTTGAGGAAGAACGGTTTTTACGACTGTGCGTGGAAGAAAAGGTATTATTATTATTTTTAAAATGCCACTCAGATTCAGATTTGGCTGAGCTAAAGGACAATTTGGAAAAGCAGAAGGAATGTATTTCTAAAAAAGACATGGAATCATTTTTAGAATATGATGATCAATTTCACGAAGTCTTCTTTAGAGCATCTAATAAGATGCTATGCTGGGAAGCATTAGATAATATGTCTGGTCATTATCGGCGAGTTCGATTTATGGCTTTGTCGAATGTATTAGTAGTGAACTATGTAATTGACCAGCACGAGCGGTTCTTAAAATTGATACTGGATGAAAATGTCGAAGATCTTAAAATATTAATAGAATTACACATTACTCAGCAAAATAAAGAAGAGAAAGCATTAATTGAAGAATATCCTGATTATTTTCATTGTGCTTCAGATGATATTGAAAATTTTTTAAAAAAAGATTTCTTAAAAATGATTAAATAATATTATTTTACGCGCCTTTAGTACGGGGATCAAGTTTAACTCCAGCTAGTAGCGAAAGCTCATTTTGGGGAATAAGCCCAACCGAAAGAATAAGTGTGTCACAAGTATGATACTATAATAAATTTACTTATCAGGAGTTGATTTAATGAGTACAACTATTTACTATTTTAGTGGAACAGGTAATTCTTTGAAAATAGCTAAAGATTTAAGTGATAACTTACCTGACAGTAAAACTATCCGTATATGCAATGAGAACATGAAAATCACTAGTGACACATCATCTGAGAAAATAGGATTCGTATTTCCCGTATACTATAGGGGACTTCCGCGTCTTGTAGCTGAATTTATAAAAAACCTCGAAGTTAATCCTAAAACATACATTTTTGCTGTTGCTAACTTTGGAAGTTATGCTGCTCTAACTTTTGAGCAAATAGATGAACTTCTTATTTCTAAAGGTACAAAACTTTCTGCAAATTTCAGCATAGCTATGCCAGGTAATATGTGGTTTATGTATTATCCACACCCAAAGGAAGATTTTATAAATAGAATAAATGATCAAAAATCAATCACATTAACTATAGTCTCAAAAATTAATAATAATATAATTACCAAAATAGATACTATAAACGATAAGATCTCTGAAGAAAAAATGCACCTTAATTTCAATCCAAAAGATTTTTCTAAAGGTTTTTGGACGAACTCAAAATGTACTAACTGTGGAATTTGCATAAAAGTATGCCCTGTTAAAAATATAGAGATGTTAAACAAAAAACCTTTATGGAAACAACATTGCGAGCAATGCTTGGCGTGCCTTCACTGGTGTCCAAATACAGCAATTGAATATAAAAATGATTCATTAAATAAAGAAAGATACCATAATCCACATATAAAAGTAAAAGAATTATTTTAGAAAAATTGCCGTCACAATTTTCAACCTCTCTTTATCTAATTAGATAAAACATGCATTTAACCTTTGAGCCCCAGGGTTTGACGTTCCATGTTTTCTACAACGATATCATAAATTTCTCCCAAAGAAGTACAATACTCAAGCACCTTCCATGGTGTATTGGTGTGAAAATGAATTTTAATTAATTCATCGTCACCAACAGCAAGCAAACAATCACCTTTAAAATTATTTGTAATATATTCGTTTATTGCATCTTCAGAAAGATTATGTCCTTCGATTAATAATTGCGTATCAAATTTGTATTCAATCATACTACACTCTCCTTTGCTGTTTCTATTATATAAATTATTATTTATCTTCAAATCATATGGAAATTGCTTTTTTAAAAACTACTGTGAAGTAATATATTTACTTAATATATTGTCGCCTGACTTAATAGTATTATACCATATTTTTCTTTTAATTTTATTTTTATCAATATTTATTATTAATTAAAAATAACTCTTTACAAATACCGATTACCATGGTATCATTATCTCATAAACAAAGAAGCATAATTAACTGTTAACCTTCATTAGATAAAGTAAAAATAATCGCTAATAGAAAGGGGATAGTCCAATACATCAAATTAAATCTTCAGAGTTTTTAGAGGGTAGTAAAAGCTTATAAATAAGAGGTCTTTACGATATGTGATAAGACAAAGAAAAATAACTTATATTAAAATAAATTACTATACTCTACTTAGTTTAAAATTAAATATGTATATATATTAAAAGGGAATTCATTTATTGAATTCTCTTTTCTATTAATGATTTGTATCTACCTCTAATAATTTATCTGGATGTGTTTTTAGTGCATCCGCTAAGTTTTCTACGGTTTTCAATGTGGGACTTTGCTTCGCTGTTTCTAACTCGCTAATATGGCTTTGTGATAAATTTGATAAATATGCTAATCTCTTTTGGGTCATACATTTGAGTTTTCTCACTGCTTCAAGTTTAAATTTAAATTTATACATAGCATCACACCTCTCCTTAATTATTGGAATAATATAAAACCATTTCCTTAATATGTTTGTCGCATTATGTCGTAAATGATAGCTTATTACGTTAATTAGTCATGCTATAATTATAACATTCTGTTTGTATATTATCTATGGCAATATTCTGATGGCCCAATGCATTTATGTGTAACAAATTAATCCAATAAGAAGATATTTAATCTTATATTAGATTTGAAAGAATGAGCGTATTTGAAAAAGAAGTTAATAGTTTAAATAAATTTAACATAGAAAGCTATTATACCAAAAAAGGAGGTGATATATATGGGACTTTTAAGAACGATAGTAGGAATAATGATAATTTTATGGTTATTGGGATTTGTACTTAATATTGGTGGGGGCATGATACACACGTTGCTTGTCATCGCTGTAATTATATTTATTTTTGATCTTATTGGTGGAAGAAGACGCTAGAAAGTCTAGCTTATAACAAAAAATGGAGTGACTTAAATAAGTTAGGTATAAAAAATATTAATGATATTATAAGTAAACGACTTACCCTAAAGGGTAAGTCTAATTTTATGTGCAACATTAATTTGCTAACGCATAATTAATTTCTACTTCGTCTGTGCAATTTGTAAGACCAAAATTCGCATACTTTAAATCACTCTTAGCAAGATGCAGATAATTGCTCATATACTTCATCATCTATAGAAAACACGTGCTTACAATTTATGCGACTATGCAATGACCTCCGAGGTTCTAGCAAAAACTGTAAGTTTTTACTTCCTATCATTTTACTGTGATTTTAATTTTCTCCAAGTGTTTTCTCCGTAAGCTCCTTTGCTTTAACGGCTCGATATTGTTTGAACTTTTTACCCGGAATGATTACTGCATTAACTGGGCAAAAACTTAAGCATCGCATGCATAACTCGCACGAGTCGTACCATTGGGGATACTCTTTCATATTGATGTTGTTCACCGGACACAATTTAGAGCATAGACCACATTTAATGCATTTTCCCTTATCCACGGTAATTTTTCGTCCTTCAGCCAGATTTATATGTTGCATCACAAAATTGTTGCAGCAGGCATGATACAGTCCTTTAGAAAGAAATGGGATACGCCCCCAGGAGGTATTACCCTCAATAAGGTTCTCTACATATTCTCTAGCCTTTCTAAGACCACTGTTTATTTTTTTTCTATTTTCTTCCTCATTTATCTGTTTGGGAAGCCAGTTATTAGGCATTACAATCTCACAAGCCCCGATACAGTTATATCCCTTTTCTGTTAAAACCTTTTTCAGTGGACCTACAACAGCACCGGAGAAAGCCATCATGGTATCCACCATAAAGACAGGTGTTTTCTCAGCCCTTGGAAGCGCTTCAAGTAAATTCCATACGAATGGCAATGTAGATTGGAAAGCAACCGGAAAGGCAATCCCGAAAGGAGTAGCAATGTCTATTTTCTTTGGATCAGTATCTTCAATTTTATATAACGAAACCTGTATTCCTTTTGCGGAAAAGTTTTTTATCATCTCTTTAACTATCAACAATGTATTTCCGGTTCCTGAATAATAATAAAAGTTGATATGTGTTCCTAACATAACTAATTCCTCCTCCTTCTATGTTCTTTGATTTTCTACCATTACACTTTATTTTAATTTATTACCACCTCTTGTAATTATCGCAAACCCCTAAGATATCTACATTGAAAGATAAATATATATATATATTACAAAAAAACAAAAACACCTTATTAATATAAAATGAAAATTGTCTTTATAAATAATTTTCCAACTTTTAAAACTCTACTCTATTATATACCCCCTCTGATAATTTTGTAATTCAATAAGCAAATCACTTATAAAGCCTTATAAATCAATGAACTAAGCTAATTACATATCTCATATTTATTTACAACATTACTATTTTTTAAAAATAATTAGTAATAATTTATGATTCTACTGTAAATACCTATCACAAGAGCATATATATTTACTGAAAGTGTAATCCAAACACAATTCTTGTTATTTTTCAGGGATTTATCCTAGAGATAATGCTTAGTGATCTAAGCCGCACAAAAGTAATTAGGGGGTTATTTATGATTAGCAAAATTACAGAAAGATGTATTAGTGAGATACAGGATCATTTAAAAGATTATGTAATGGAACATAGCAGCAAAAATAAAAACAGAAAATTTACCTGTTT
>NZ_JAHLDM010000004.1:0-222321 GCF_018861295.1 Clostridium estertheticum
CTGGTATGCAAGATTCTGATTTCATAATAGCTATAAATAAAGATGCAACTGCACCTATCATGAAAGCTGCTGATGTAGCAATAGCTGGAGACTTTTTGAAAGTAATCCCAGAAATGATAGCTCAAATTAATACATTAAAAAATAAATAGTTTAACTGGAGCGATTTTGATGTATTTCTACATCAAAATCGCTCTTTTTTTTTACAAAAATTTTATTTTCTAATTTTCTAAGCATTTTATTGAATATATGTAATAAATTTAATTCACTTTCCAAATGACTCTAAATAAACTAAAATATTAGTATTAATATGATGCTTTATACACAATATATATGAAGGAGCTGATTTTATAATGGATTTTCAAAAAGATGCTGTAGAAATATTAAAAACTGTTATAGACAATGCTTATGATGGTATTATCATTATAGATAAAAATGCAATTATAACCATGATTAGTAAATCATATTGTGAATTTATGGGAATTTCAGAAGAAAATGCTATAGGAAAACCTGTCACTGATGTTATCCAAAATACAAGGATGCATATTATTGTACAAACAGGGGTTACAGAAACTGCTCAGCTACAATCTATAAAAGGAAGCTACATGATAGCCACTAGAATGCCTATAATTAAAAATGGAGAAATAATTGGTGCTATTGGTAAAGTATTATTTAGAAATGTAAAAGAGCTGAATACTCTTTATAGTAAAATTAAAACTATGAAAAAGGAACTTGAAACCTATAAAACCCAGTTAAAACAGTTAAATACTGCAAGTTATTCCTTTGATGACATAATAGGTTCAAGCGAAAAGATATTGGCGGCTAAATCTATTGCCCGCAAGGCTGCTCAAACACATTCTAATGTGCTTATACTTGGTGAGAGTGGCACAGGGAAGGAACTATTTGCCCATGCAATACATTTAGCTAGTGATCGATTGTATGCACCTTTTGTAAAGGTAAACTGTGGAGCTATTCCGACTGATTTATTAGAATCTGAACTTTTCGGTTACGAAGGTGGTGCCTTTACAGGTGCCAAAAAAGAAGGTAAAATCGGAAAATTTGAATTAGCGGATGGTGGAACAATATTTTTGGATGAAATAGGAGATATGCCTCTTCATATGCAAGTTAAACTACTAAGGGCAATTCAAGAAAAAGAAGTTGAAAAAATTGGTTCATTAGGAAGTAAAAAAATTGATATTCGTATAATTGCTGCAACAAATAGAAACTTAGAAAAATCTATGCATGAAGGTAACTTTAGGCAAGATCTTTATTATAGATTAAATGTAGTGACTATTACTATTCCGTCTCTTCGTGAAAGGCGTGATGATATTTTACTTATTGCAAATCACCTTATCACAAAAATTGCTGAAGATTTGAATAAGAAAATTGTAGGTATGTCTAAGGATTCAGAATATTTTCTAAAAAATTATTCATGGGAAGGCAATATAAGGGAACTTGAAAATATATTGGAAAGGGCAATTAACGTAATAGAAAATAGTAATACTATATGTCCTATAGATCTACCTGATGAAATCACAGGAAGAAAACAGATTAAACCTATTAAAAGTCTTGAATCAACTATAGAAGAAGCAGAAAAGCAAGCTATTATGGATGCACTTAAATCAACCAACGGAAACAAAACTAAGGCTGCTAAAAAACTTGAAATTGGAAGAACAAGTTTATATGAAAAAATTCAAAAATATAATATACCTTTATAATTGTTCTATAAAGTGAACGGTATTCTTAAACCTTAAGAATACCGTTCATTTTTTCGAACTAAAAATCCTTATATGCATATATTAAGTTCTTAATGACGTACACAGAGTTTTATCTAATCTACACAATCTTTGATAAAATCATCAGACCCCAACGTTAACACGATATTATTGTATATTTTAGTCGCTTTTTGTTGGCATACTTCTTGCTTGTTATATTTATAACAAGTGTTAATAATATGATAAAAGGAGATAAAAAATGAAAAAAACTATGTCTAGTTATGACGCAATCACTTTAATAAAAAATGGTGACACCGTTGCAATTGGAGGATTTGTCGGTTCAGGTCACCCCGAAGAATTAACCATAGAAATTAATAAATCTTTTGCCCAAAGCGGAAGCCCAAATAATTTAACTTTGGTATACTCAGCCGGACAAGGAGACTCAAAAGACAAAGGTTTAAATCGTCTTGGCGAAGAAGGATTAGTTTCAAAAGTAATAGGTGGTCACTGGGGCCTTTCTCCCAAACTTTCAAATCTTGCTATTGAAAATAAAATTCAAGCTTATAATCTTCCTCAAGGTGTAATTTCTAATCTTTATAGAGATATCGCGTCGGGAAAACCAGGAACTATTACACATGTTGGTTTAAAAACTTTTGTAGATCCGAGAATCGACGGCGGTAAGTTAAACGATATCACAAAAGAAGATATAGTTAAAGTTATTGAAATTGATAATAAGGAATACTTGTTCTATAAGGCTTTCCCTATAAATGTAGCACTTATTCGTGCTACTTATGCTGATGAAAGTGGTAATGCCACTATGGAAAAAGAAGCCGTAACATTGGATGTTCTTTCTATGGCACAAGCAGCTAAAAATTCTGGTGGAATTGTAATCCTTCAAGTTGAGAAAGTTGTATCAAATGGCACTCTGGATCCAAGAAAAGTTAAAATTCCAGGAATACTTGTGGATGCTATTGTGATTTCAAAACCTGAAAATCATATGCAAACATATGGGGAACAATACAATCCATCATACAATGGTGAAATAAGAATGGCAGTAGATGATATTCCCGGTTTAAAACTAGATGAACGAAAAATAATATCTAGAAGGGCAGCTATGGAACTTATACCCAATGCCGTAACTAACCTTGGAATAGGCGTACCTGAAGGTATTTCCATGGTCGCAAATGAAGAAGGTATCGGTAGTGATATGAAACTTACTTTGGAATCAGGACCAATAGGTGGAATCCCTGCAGGTGGATTAAGTTTTGGAGCTGCAATAAATCCTGAAATGATCCTTGATCAAACTAGTCAATTTGATTTTTACGATGGCGGTGGTCTTGATGTAGCTTTCCTCGGACTTGCTCAATGCGACGAATCAGGAAATATTAATGTAAGTAAATTTGGCCCTAAAATTGCAGGTTGTGGTGGTTTTATCAATATAACTCAAAACTCTAAAAAAGTTGTTTTCTGTGGTGCCTTTACTGCCGGTGGGTTAAAAATTGAAGTAAAAAATGGAAAGTTAAATATAATCAAAGAAGGTAAATTCAATAAATTTATTAAAACTGTTGAGCAAATAACTTTTAGTGGCGAGTATGCTGTAGATGTCTCCCAACCAGTATTGTATATTACTGAAAGAGCTGTTTTTGAACTTAGCAGTAAAGGTGTCTTACTTACTGAAATCGCTCCAGGGATTGATCTTGAAAAAGATATTTTGGCACATATGGATTTCATGCCAGTAATTTCATCAAATTTAAAATTTATGGATGAAAGAATCTTTGAGGAGAAAATTATGGGATTAAAAGTTTCATAATAATTAAAAGTAAAAAATGAGGAGGAATTAATAATGAAAGGTTTAACAATGAAGGAACTAAATATTGGTGATAAAGATTCTTTTGAAAAAACTATAAGTGAATCTGATGTATATCTTTATGCTGGAATAACTGGTGACTTAAATCCGGCTCACATAAATCAAAGAGAAGCTGAAACAACAATGTTCAAAGGTAGAATCGCCCACGGCATGTTAACAGCAGGTTTCGTATCTGCTGTACTTGGCATGAAATTACCTGGACCAGGAACTATTTATCTAGGTCAAGAACTCAGATTTACAGCACCAGTTAAATTTGGAGATACTATAAAAGCCGAAGTTGAAGTTATAGAAAAAAAGGAAGAAAAAAATATTATGAAATTAAGTACAATATGTACTAATCAAGATGGAGTTGTTGTTCTTAAAGGTGTTGCAACTGTTATGCCACCTAAATAAAACCTGCCCCTTTTATAAAATAAGTGTTTATTTTATAGAACGGTATTTTTATATTTTAAAAATACTGTTCCATTTTAAGAACACCATGATAATGTTTACATAAATCATGTTCATTTTACTGAACACACCACTAAACTCGATAGACAGATTCTTATTAAAAGTACTTAAAAATCAATAAAAAGCCACATAAAATTTGTTTTTTATTGTTTCTTTATTGGCATGATATTTGCTATTTATAATTATGAAAAGCTTTACAATATTTTAATGAAGGGGGTTAAAAAATGAATAAAATTATGTCTAGTTATGATGCGATTGCTTTAATCAAAAATGGAGACACTGTTGCGATTGGAGGATTTATCGGTTGCGGTCACCCTGAAGAACTAACAATAAAAATCAATGAGTCTTTTCTTGAAAAAGGACTTCCTAATAACTTAACTTTGGTGTATGCCGCAGGACAAGGAGACTCAAAAGATAAGGGTTTAAATCGTCTTGGCGTGGAAGGTTTAGTTTCAAAAGTAATCGGTGGTCACTGGGGACTTGCTCCCAAACTTGTAAAACTAGCTATTGAAAATAAAATTCAGGCTTATAATCTTCCTCAAGGAGTAGTATCTCACCTATATCGAGATATTGCAGCAGGTAAACCTGGAACTATAACTCATGTTGGCTTAAAAACTTTTGTGGACCCTAGAATTGATGGCGGCAAATTAAACGATATCACGAAAGAAGACATAGTTAAGGTTATTGAAATTGATAATAAGGAATATTTGTTTTATAAAGCATTCCCTATAAATGTGACACTTCTTAGGGCTTCTTATGCTGATGAGTTTGGGAATGCCACTATGGAGAAAGAAGCTGTAACACTTGATGGTTTATCTATGGCTCAAGCAGCTAAAAATTCTGGTGGGATTGTAATACTTCAAGTTGAGAAAATTGTAGCAAACGGCACCCTTGATCCAAGAAAAGTTAAAATCCCAGGAATACTTGTGGATGCTATTGTGATTTCAAAACCTGAAAATCATATGCAAACCTATGCGGAACAATATAATCCATCTTATAACGGTGAAATAAAAATGGCACTTACTAATATTCCTGGACTTAAACTAGATGAACGAAAAATAATATCAAGAAGAGCTGCAATGGAGCTTATTCCTAATGCTATTACTAATCTTGGAATAGGTGTACCTGAAGGAATATCAATGGTAGCAAATGAAGAAGGAATTGGGAGTGATCTTAAAGTTACTTTGGAGTCAGGTCCAATAGGCGGAATCCCAGCAGGTGGACTAAGTTTTGGAGCTTCAATAAATCCTGAAAGCATACTAGATCAAAGTAACCAATTTGATTTCTATGATGGTGGAGGTCTTGATATAGCATTCCTAGGTCTTGCTCAATGCGACGAAACCGGGAACATTAATGTAAGTAAATTTGGTCCTAAAATCGCAGGTTGTGGTGGTTTTATTAATATAACTCAAAATTCTAAAAAAGTTGTTTTCTGTGGGACCTTTACAGCAGGTGGCTTAAAAATTGAAATTCGTGATGGAAAATTAAACATAATTCAAGAAGGTAGATCTAACAAATTTGTTAAAAATGTTGAACAAATCACTTTTAGTGGAGAATATGCTGTAGATGTCTCCCAACCAGTTTTATACATTACTGAAAGAGCAGTTTTCAGATTAACTAAAGAAGGTGTTACTTTAGAGGAAATAGCTCCTGGTATTGATCTGCAAAAGGATATTCTAGATAAAATGAATTTTACTCCAATTATATCTAAAAACCTAAAACTAATGGATTTAAGGATATTTAATGAAGGTATTATAGGTCTTAAATTGGCCAATTAATAAATACAGTCTTTGAAATAATAATATTGATATAATTTTTGCTAAAATATGAAAAGTAAACGGTTAAAAAAAAGAGAATAAAATTTTAATTAATGGAGGTTTTATAAATGTTAGGAGTTTTCGGTATCATATTAAGTTTATGTCTATTAATGTTTATGGCATATAAGGGTTTCTCTGTCATTGTCTTTGCCCCTATTTTTGCACTACTAGCAGCTTTATTTTCCGGAATGGCTATTTTGCCCACATACACAGAAATATTCCTGCCTAATCTCGGTAAGTATGTAACAATTTATTTTCCGTTCTTTCTATTGGGAGCAATATTTGGAAAAACAATGGAACAATCAGGTGCGGCAAAATCCATTGCCAAAACTATAGTAGAAAAACTAGGAAAAAAGAGAGCAATACTCTCTGTTGTTTTATCAGCAGCTATCCTTACTTATGGCGGTGTAAGTCTTTTCGTTGTAGCATTTGCAGTGTATCCATTTGCAGCATCTATTTTTAAAGAAGCAGACATTCCAAAACGACTTGTTCCAGGTACAATTGCACTTGGTGCGTTTACATTTACTATGGATTCGCTTCCAGGAACACCACAGATTCAGAACTCCATTCCAATGAAATTTTTTAATACAGATCTTTACGCAGCACCTGTTATGGGAATACTTGGAGCAATTATTATTATGGCATGTGGTATTACCTATTTAGAATGGCGTAAGCGTACAGCTCAGGCAGCTGGAGAAGGATATGGTGAAAACCATACTAATGAACCTATTATGGTTGATGATGATAGTTTACCAAATGCATTTTTATCAGCATTACCACTAGTTTCTGTGCTAGTTGTAACTCTTATTTTGCAAAAATTAGTTTTCCCACATTGGGATATCATATCTTGGGTAACTAAGAAACCTTACAATATGTTATCAGCTGGTGTTGTAGGAACTATGAATAACTGGGCGCTCATGATTTCACTTATCATAGGAATTCTTCTTGCAATGCTTATTAATCCTAAACGTATGCAAGGTAATATAGCTAAGGCTATCAATGCTGGTGCTATCGGCTCTCTTTTAGCAGTTATAAATACGGCATCTGAAGTAGGTTTTGGTAATGTTATAAAAACACTACCTGGTTTTCAATCCATTGCTCATGCTTTAACAAATATAAATCCTCATGGTAGTCCATTACTATCTGAAGCGGTTACAGTAAATGTTCTATCTGGAGTAACCGGCTCCGCTTCCGGTGGTATGAGTATCGCTCTGGATACTTTTGGTAAACACTACTTACAGTGGGCATCAAATACAGGCATAAGTCCTGAATTACTCCATAGAGTTGCTGCTATGGCATCTGGAGGAATGGACACATTACCTCATAATGGAGCAGTTATTACACTCCTTGGAATTGCAGGTTTAACACATAAACAAGCTTATAAAGATATATTTGCTATAACTCTACTTAAGACAGGAACATGTTTCTTTCTAATTGGATTACAATCAATTTTACATTTTGTTTAATAATTAAATACAACTATGTTTTTAATGAACGGTATTCTTAATATCTTAAGAATACCGTTCATTTTTCGTTATCATACCCTAATTTTTTAAAATTGCTTTTAATTTCTTTTCCTGGTAATAATATTTCCTCCTTATAATTAAAAGAAGTTTGACTAATAATACTATAAAAGGAGGTCTTAAAATGAAAAAAGTTATGTCTAGCACTGACGCAATTTCTTTAATTAAAAACGGAGATACCGTCGCAGTGGGAGGTTTTATCGGTTGCGGACACCCTGAAGAATTAACCATAAAAATTAGTGAGTGTTTTCTTGAAAAAGGTATTCCAAATAATTTAACCTTAGTTTATGCTGCCGGTCAGGGAGATTCAAAAGACAAAGGTCTGAATCATCTTGGCCACGAGGGTTTAGTTTCAAAGGTAATAGGTGGACACTGGGGCCTTGCACCTAAACTTGTAAAACTGGCTATAGAGAATAAAATCCAGGCTTACAATCTTCCTCAAGGAGTAATCTCTCACCTTTATCGAGATATCGCAGCTGGTAAACCAGGAACTATAACACATGTAGGATTAAAAACTTTTGTAGACCCCAGAATTGATGGTGGTAAATTAAACTCTGTTACTAAAGAAGACATAGTAAAAGTTATCGAAATTGATAATAAAGAATATTTATTTTATAAATCATTTTCAATAAATGTAACACTCATTCGTGCTTCTTATGCTGATGAGAATGGGAATGCGACTATGGAAAAAGAAGCTGTAACCCTTGATGGTTTATCTATGGCTCAAGCAGCCAAAAATTCTTCCGGAATTGTAATACTTCAAGTTGAAAAAATTGTAGCAAATGGCACCCTTGATCCACGAAAAGTTAAAATCCCAGGAATACTTGTGGATGCTATTGTTATTTCAAAACCGGAAAATCACATGCAAACCTACGCAGAGCAATATAATCCCTCCTATAATGGAGAAATAAAAATGGCGCTTAGTGATATTTCTGGTTTAAAACTCGATGAGCGTAAAATAATATCAAGAAGGGCTGCAATGGAGCTTATCCCTAATGCTATTACTAACCTCGGAATAGGAGTACCTGAAGGCATATCAATGGTTGCAAATGAAGAAGGAATAGCAAATGATCTTAAAGTTACTTTGGAATCAGGCCCAATAGGCGGAATCCCTGCCGGTGGATTAAGTTTTGGAGCTTCAATAAATCCTGAAAGCATACTTGATCAAAGTAACCAATTTGATTTCTATGATGGCGGAGGTCTTGATATAGCCTTCCTAGGTCTTGCTCAATGCGATGAGAAAGGAAATATTAATGTAAGTAAGTTTGGCCCTAAAATTGCAGGTTGTGGCGGTTTTATAAATATAACTCAAAATTCCAAAAAAGTTGTCTTTTGTGGAACTTTTACAGCAGGTGGGTTAAAGATTGAAATTCATGATGGGAAATTAAATATAATTAAAGAAGGTAAATCTAATAAATTCATTAAAACTGTTGAACAAATAACCTTTAGTGGTGAGTATGCTTTGGATACCTCTCAACCAGTCTTATACATCACCGAAAGAGCAGTTTTTAGATTAACTAAAGATGGAGTAACTTTAGAAGAAATCGCTCCTGGTATTGATATGCAAAAGGATATTCTAGATAAAATGGATTTTACTCCTATTATATCTAAAGATTTAAAGTTGATGGATAAAAAATTATTTAATGAGGGTATTATAGGAATCAAATTAGCTAAGAATAAGTAAATGATTTAATCAAAATATAATTAGGAGGTTTTTTTAATGTTAGGAGTTATTGGAATTCTATTAAGTTTAGTACTATTAATGTATATGGCTTATAAAGGTTTCTCAGTCATCGTTTTCGCCCCTATTTTCGCATTACTCGCTGCAATATTTTCAGGACTAAATGTTCTTCCAACATATACCGAAATATTTCTTCCTAATCTAGGAAAATACGTAACAACATATTTCCCATTCTTTTTATTAGGTGCTATTTTTGGAAAAACAATGGAACAATCTGGCGCTGCGAAATCAATTGCAAAAACCATAGTTCAAAAATTAGGTAAAAAAAGAGCAATGTTATCAGTAGTGTTATCAGCAGCTATCCTTACTTATGGTGGTGTAAGTTTATTTGTTGTAGCATTCGCGGTATATCCATTTGCAGCATCTATCTTTAAAGAAGCGGACATACCAAAACGTCTTGTTCCAGCAACTATTGCACTTGGGGCATTCACATTTACTATGGACGCACTTCCTGGAACACCACAAATTCAAAACTCAATTCCGATGAAATTTTTTAATACAGATCTTTATGCCGCACCTGTCATGGGGATACTCGGAGCAATTATTATTTTAACATCCGGTATGGCTTATTTAGAGTGGCGTAAACGTAAAGCGCAGGCCGCTGGAGAAGGCTATGGTAAAAAACATACTAACGAACCTATTATGGTTGAAGATGATAGTTTACCAAATGCATTAATATCTGCGATACCGTTAGTTTCAGTACTAGTTGTTACCCTTATTTTACAAAAATTGATTTTTCCTAATTGGAATATAATATCATGGGTTACAAAAGAACCTTACAATATGCTTTCAAAAGGCGTTGTAGGAACAATGAATAATTGGGCACTCATGATTGCACTCGTTATAGGCATTATTCTTGCCATGGCAATTAATCCTAAACGTATGCGAGGTAATATTGCTAAAGCCATCAATGCCGGTGCTATAGGCTCTCTTTTAGCCGTTTTAAATACGGCATCTGAAGTCGGTTTTGGTAATGTTATAAAAACACTTCCTGGTTTTCAATCAATTGCTCATGCTTTAACAAATATAAATCCACATGGTAGTCCACTTATATCCGAAGCAATTACAGTAAATGTGTTATCCGGAGTAACAGGTTCCGCATCAGGTGGAATGAGTATAGCCCTAGATACATTTGGCAAGCACTACTTGGCTTGGGCTTCAAGTACAGGTATAAGTCCTGAATTGCTTCATAGAGTTGCTGCTATGGCCTCTGGTGGAATGGATACATTACCTCATAATGGAGCTGTTATTACACTCCTTGGCATTGCAGGTTTAACCCACAAACAAGCTTATAAAGACATATTTGCTATTACTATCATTAAGACAGCAACATGTTTTCTACTAATTGGATTACAATCAATTATTCATTTTGTATAATTGCTCAAAATAAAGGAGGATTTTTAATGAAAGGTTTAACAATGAAAGATCTTAATATTGGAGATACAGATTCTTTTGAAAAAACTATAAGTGAATCTGATGTGTATCTTTATGCAGGCATAACCGGTGACTTAAATCCTGCTCATATAAATCAAAGAGAAGCTGAAACAACAATGTTCAAAGGTAGAATCGCGCATGGCATGTTAACAGCAGGTTTTGTTTCTGCGGTACTCGGCATGAAATTACCTGGACCAGGCACTATATATCTAGGTCAAGAACTCAGATTTACATCACCAGTTAGATTTGGAGATACTATAAAAGCGCAAGTTGAAGTTATAGAAAAAAAGGAAGAAAAAAATATTATGAAATTAAGTACAACATGTACTAATCAAGATGGCGTTGTTGTTCTTAAAGGTATAGCAACCGTTATGCCACCTAAATAATTAATATATGTCATTTAGAATAAATAATAGGGAATATACATGGATTTACTTTATTAAATTCCCGTATATTCCCTATTATTAAAATCTATTCATATCGAAGTGCATCTATAGGATTTAATTTTGCAGCTTTTCTTGCAGGATAAATCCCAAAAAATATTCCGACCGCTGATGAAAACAATATTGTTTCTAATATAACAAGGATGGAAACACTAGGGGTAATGCCTGCAAACGATCCTATTATTTTAGCTGCAACTATACCAAGTGTCATACCTATAAGCCCTCCTATAAGAGATAGTATTACGGATTCAGTTAAAAATTGAAATAATATAGCATTAGTGGTAGCCCCAATTGCTTTTCTAATACCAATCTCTTTTGTTCTCTCAGTTACAGAAACGAGCATTATATTCATAACTCCAATACCTCCAACCAAAAGAGATATCGCAGCTACTGCACTAAGGAAGGCTGTGAAAATCCCTAAAACTTGATTAATTGACTCAAGCATACTAGCCGAATTAGTAGCCTTATAAAGGTCTAAAGTTTTGTTATCATGTTTAGCCTGAAGAATTTTCAAGGCTTCATTTCCAGTTTGCACAGAGTTCGCTTGTGAAGTAGATGTCATAGTAAGCGTTGATATATTAAAATCTAATGGGAATAGTGTTTCAAGAAATGTAATTGGCACTGTTACAAGTGTTGGCGTACTATCACCACTTCTGCTACGTGGTCCACTACTACCGCCAAACATGCTACTTGCTTTTGAAACACCAACAACAGTCGCACTTTTACTAGAAGCTACTGGTCCTAATTTAAATGATTTACCTACAGCATCATCAGTCCCAAATAGTGCCTTTGCTGAAGTTTGATCAATTACTGCAACAGCCTTACCTTCTTCAACTTCTCTCTCATTTAAAAATCTTCCATATACAATTTCCACATTACTTATTAATGAATAATCCGTATTAACTCCGGTAACATTTGCTGTATTAGTCTTTGTATCAGTTCTCGCTGTTCCTTTTTTTGAAACAGTTGGAGAAATATACTTAGCAGTATCTACTCTGTTTTTTATTTGCTTTACATCATCAAGTGTAAAATAATCACTTATTTGCTCTACTTTCGATGGATCCACATTTAGAGTAACTGTATTTGACCCCATTTTAGCAAATTCATCTCCAATATAATTTTTCCCTCCATTACCAAGCGCAACAATAGTAATTACCGAGCTTATACCTATTATAATTCCTAGCATTGTGAGAAAAGATCTCATTTTATTTGATAGGATACTTGCTATAGCCATTTTGAGACTCTCTAAAATATTCATAACTGCCCTCCATTTTATCGTGAAAATATTTACGCATAATATATTATCTATAATATTGTTCTTCCTGAAACAGGGTAGTCATCAACTATTTTTCCATCTAGGAATCTTACAATTCGTTTCGCACATTTTGCTATATCATCTTCATGTGTAACCATTAAAATAGTAGCACCATCCGCATTTAAATTTTGAAATATTTTCATGATTTCAATTGATGATTTTGTATCTAGATTACCTGTTGGTTCGTCTGCCATAATAACTGCAGGATTGTTAACCATTGCTCTTGCAATTGCCACCCTTTGTTTTTGTCCACCGGATATTTCATTAGGCCTATGTTTAATTCTGTCACTAAGACCTACCTTTTCAAGTGCGCTTAGGGCCCTAACCTTTCTTTCTTTTGCTGATACTCCTGCATAAAGCATTGGAAGCATAACATTTTCAAGTACTGATATCCTTGGGAGTAGATTAAATGCTTGAAATACAAATCCTATCTCTTTGTTTCTTATTAATGCAAGTTGATTATCTTCAAGATTGGAGACATCCAGGTCGTTTAAAAAATATGTACCACTATCCATTCTATCCAAGCATCCTAAAATATTCATAAAGGTTGATTTTCCGGAACCTGAAGGTCCCATTATTGCAGTGAATTCACCTTTCTCAATTTTAAGGCTTACCGATTTAAGTGCAGTGAAATCAATATCTCCAGTTATGTATCTTTTTAATACACCCTTTACTTCTATCATTATTTTCCTCCTAGATTAACAACATCTTTAACCATTACACCATTTGTAATGGTGCTGCCTGGATTTAATATTACACTCTCCCCTACTTTTACACCGCTTACGATTTCCATATCAGTATCTGATTGAAGTCCTAATTTTACATTTTTTTGGACTGCTTTTCCATCACTAACAACAAACAAATAAGTAGACCCATCTTTGTTAGTTAATATTGATTGCGCAGGAACCTTCAGAGTGGCCAATACTTGATTAAGCAATATATCCACATCTGAGTCAAAGTTTACTTTTAACTGCGGCGCTGCTTCTAGTACATCAAGTTCTACAGTTAAAGTTGTATCTCCCCCTGTGGCTGTTGTATTAACCGTTGCCGTTGGATAAATTTTTGAGACCTTAGCTTTATAACTCTTACCACTACTTAAAATTGTTGCTGATTGCCCAATAGCAACTTTAGCAGCATCATATTTTCCAACTTTAACAATTCCCTTTAAATTTGATATATCCTGAACAATTATAGCCGTTCCCTGTCCTCCAGTTTGACCACTTATAACATTAACTTCCGTTACTACTCCATCAATGTCAGATGTAATATTTGAGTTTTGTGATAATTTAATTTTTACTGAATCAAGAGTGTTCTGAGCTGCTAAAACAGCATTATCTAGTTGGTTTATCTTTTCATCAGATAATACATTTGCATTATCATTTTTATTCACTGCATCCTTTTTTTGAGATATAGCATTATTATAATTAATTTGAGCAGATTCTAGTTGATTATACAGATCAGCTGTATCATAAATTAATATAATATCCCCTTTTTTAACTTTATCACCAACACTAACTTTAACATTTGAAATCTTAGTTGCCGCGGATACAGAATAATCTTTTTCGTTTTTAGATTTTATAGTAGCTGTGGTGGATAAATACATTTTTACATCACCTATTGCAACTTTTGAAGTCTTTACAGTTATAACCTGTTTCTTATTTCTTGAAGTGAACTGAATCCCTCCAATAATACCTATAATTGCTACTATTACTACGCCAATAATAATTTTCTTTTTCATGATAACCTCCTACATATTTATAATTCAAAATATAAATTCAATAGTTTATATTTTACACGATAAGTATCAATAAGTATCAACATTTCCTTACCTATGTATTAAATTTTTATTAAATTAGTCCGATAAATGATTATTATTCTCCTAATCAACCCTTAATATTACAACTTATCAAAAATAATCATAATATGTTCCTTAATTATTAAAAGCTATATCAGTTGTATTAACCGATATAGCCTTTATTTATAATATTTTAGATACCTATTTTATAAATCATATTCTAATAAATATATATGTATTTTAATTGAATTCTATCTTTAGTATATGATTCACTGAAACTTTCTGATTTAAATTGGAAAGAACATTGGTATAAAAAGTATAGCACTAAAAATAATACAGATTCCTGTAACACCAGTAGCCCCTAATATATATTCAGCACCTTTTGAATTGTCTGCATCATTTCTCTGATACTTTAACCCAATAATCCAAAAAACTAATGCTATTATTAGCACTATAGCATCCATTATAAACAATATTTTAATCATCTTATCCTCCAAAGTTAAATATTTTTTAATAGCGAGGTTAGTAATCCCAATAATTCTATTTTAAGTTTAATTTCTCTACTTTTTATAAACTAAATATAAACAATGTATAAACTTTAAGAATCATTACAATATTGTCTAATGGAGATTATACAATGACTTAATTTACTAACGAATTCAAAATATAATAAACCCTCGACTAATTTATTAATATAATTAGTCGAGCGTTTTAATTTTCTATAATAGCATCTTTATTGCTGCCAAAAAACATCTGCTCCCATAATCCTTCTTTCTGAAAAACCTCTATATTTCCATTTTTTTCAACCGTTAACTTGACTTCACCAATGCATCTTATGTAAGTAGGATTGACCCCCAAAGCTTTAGCTATAAAGTTTCTTATTGGAGCGATTCCCAGTCTATCAATCATATTGAAAGCTAAAATATCATATTCTCTTTTAAATTCTATTTGATATTTAATTTTATTATCCACTTTATGTATAAACGTCAAATTATTATCAATGAATTTTTTAGTTATTGCGTGATATTTAGTATTCAATCTTTTAATTACTGTCTTTTCTTCATTATCATCTAATATAATCCCATCTTTAGCTATCATCATAACCGGCAATCTAGTATAGTCATATTTCTTTTCCGTAATAATATCACACGCTATTATTGTATAAGGACCAATATTTGCACGACACCAATACCAATGATTCATGAGTTTTCTCATATGTATATTACCCCAGTTGTGGTCGTGATATCCATCACCATTTAACTCAAACTTTTCTCCTTCGATCTTTAAAGTTGCACTAATGTGTGCAGATGGTTGTGCAACAATCCATGCAAAATAATATTCCTGTTTTTCTCCATAATACCAATGTCCTGTTCCCGGGCGCCACATTGGTAATTTAGGTTTCATTGTACAAGTATATTCAACATCGCCATCTACAAAATGTATTAAATAAATCCCTTTTGAATATTTAATACTGCTTTGACCAATTAATACATCACATAACTCCTTTGAAGCACGAATCTTTTGCCCCTTCCCCTCAGAAATACGTTTTATTAACTTTTTCCCATTTGGAAAAGTTATCTCAAGTGATGCCGTTGGATTCGCAAGACCTCTTACATCAAATCCATTTTTTGTATAAAATATAACAACTACTTTACTACCATCTGAGTACTGAGCATCAAAATACCACCATTCGTATGTACCTCTACCACCAGTGCTTCTCATTCCATCTTCCCATGCTGCGGTTTCTTTATTAATACCTAATCGCTGATAATAGCTAATACTTTTGCCTAAAATTGCTTTTTCACTCATATCTCACCCTCCTTACCCTGCTCCAATAATTTTTATAACTGTTTTGGCATTGTCAAGTTGCACTTGATGCTTTCTCCATTAAATTATACTCCCAAGCATACACAATAAGAAAACCCACAACTTATTAATTAGTTGTGGATTTTACCTTTAAATCATCTCCCGGACATAAAAGAAGAACCAGATTAATAAAACCTGATTCTAGTTTTTCCATATTTAAAACACATTATTTTTCCAATATATTTTTAATTGTTTCTTTCATTTCTTCACATTTACAATTAGCAAAGAAATATTCTTTGAATTTTTCTCCGCCTATAGCGCCTTTTAATAGGTCTTGATCTATATCTTTTAAAATTGTTGCCATATCTTTATATGTTACTTTTTTAACTTCATCTAATATCTTTTTATTTCTTTGTTCTGGAACAACTCTTTCTTTTGGATACCCCTTACCGCTTTCGCCTTGGAATAATCTCCCGAATATGTCTTCCAAATTTAATTCTGCTCCCCATCCAAATCCCTTAGCAAAAGGCGTTGCTATAGCATTTCCATCATTAACTTGTGCAAACATATATGCATCTGAAGGATCTTGTACATGACCACATAATACTCCAGGGAATGAATTGCATGCTAGCATTGCTCCTTCTCCGGTACCACATCCAGTTATTACATAATCAGCTGCTCCTGAGTTTAAAAGAATAGCTGCTAAAATACCATTTTGAACATATGTTAATTGCACCTCATCATCTGCGCTGTACATTCCATAATTAAATACTTCATGGCCTTTTGGCTGCACTACTTTTTTTAATGTTTCATATATGATTCCATTTTTTCCTGCTTGGCTATTCTCGTTAATTAAGGCAATTTTCATTTATATTCCTCCTCGTATAATGGATAGTGCAAAAACTATCTTATTCTGGTTGTTTTCCAAGAGTAGCAAGTATTCCACCATCTACATATAACACATGTCCATTTACAAAATCTGATGCATCAGATGCGAGGAATACAGCTGGTCCTACTAAATCTTCTGTTGTTCCCCAACGTGCAGCTGGAGTTTTCCCTATAATAAAATTATTAAATGGATGTCCTTCTGTTCTAAGTGGTGCAGTTTGAGGTGTTGCTATATATCCGGGTCCAATTCCATTACATTGAATGTTGTATTCACCATATTCAGCTGCAATGTTTTTAGTTAACATCTTAAGTCCACCTTTTGCAGCTGCATAAGCTGAAACGGTTTCACGTCCTAGTTCACTCATCATTGAACATATATTTATTATTTTACCATGTCCCTTTTTAATCATTGCAGGTATTACAGCTTTGGATACTATAAATGGTGCATTTAGATCTACATCTATAACCTTTCTAAAATCTGCTGCTTTCATATCAATCATTGCAACACGCTTAATTATTCCTGCATTATTTACAAGAATATCAATTACTCCAACTTCTTTTTCAATCTTTTTAACTAATTCATTTACCATCTCTTCATCTGTAACATCACATACATATCCAAAAGCTTTTATACCTTCTTCTGCATAAGCTTTTATTCCCTTGTTCACAAGTTCTTGATTTATGTCATTAAACACTATTGTTGCTCCCGCATTACTATAAGACTTTGCAATAGCAAATCCAATACCATATGATGCACCTGTAACTAATGCAACTTTACCTTCTAATGAAAATTTCTTAATTATATCCATGAAATATTCCTCCTCGAATTTATAATATTTATATATATTAAAGAAATATATATTATTTATATGTTTCTTTAAAATTTTCAATTATTTTAACGTACCATTAACACCTTACAATGTAGATTCATTCCAATTTACAATACACTCTAATACTTGTTGACCATTTTCATCATTTTTACTTTCAATTTGGTCTATTAAAATGCTTGCTGCTTGTTGTCCTTCTTTAAAAGCAGGTTGCACAATAGTTGTTATGCTAGGCGTTGCAAAATTAGTCCACTCAGTGTTATCAAATCCCATAAGACCTAACTTAGGCATTAAAAAATAATAATCTTTTAGTGCAATAAATACCATTGGTAAAGCCCAACAATTAGGAACAAAAATTAATTGTTTTTCTTTTTCATTAATATGTTTAACAAGAAAATCCAGTATCTTTTTAGGATTTTTTTTATCATTATCTTCAACAATTAATTTTTTATAAGCTAAATCATGATCTAATAAAGCATCAATATATCCAGAAGTTCTTTCAACACGAGTACTTAATAAACTTGGATCAGCTGTGATTAGAATAAATTTTTTATATCCTTTATTTATACAAACAACAGTAGCTTCATAAGTAGCATCATAATTATTTGTTTTTACCCATTTTGTTTTATAATCGTATACATTACTATCAAAAAAAACCATTGGTTTTTTTGCTTTTTTAGAAATTTCCTTAAATTGAATTGTAGGTTGTACAATAAACCCATCAACACCCATAGATAACATTCTATCTATAAGGTTTTCTTCCCTAGAATAATCATAATTACTATTTGCTACAATAAGTTGATAACCTTTTTTACTTGCTATATCTTCAATTCCTTTAACAATTTGGTTTGAAAATGTATTAGTAATATCTCCAATCATTATTCCGAGCAACTTAGAACTTTTTGAATTTAGACTTCTAGCAGCAATACTAGGTTTGTAATTTGTTTCTTTTATTACCTCTGCTATTTTTTGTCTTGTTTTTTCAGACATTTTCTCAGTTTTACCATTTAAATAAAAAGAGACTGTCGTTTTAGAAGTACATGCTAAATTTGCAATTTCTCTAATCGTAATCTTACCTGAATGCGTCATATCTAACCCCATATTTAAATAATTTATATTCCTATACTATTATATTAACATAAAAAAATAATTTAGTAAACTAGTTTACTAAATTATTTTATTTGTTTAGATATCTCCATCTACTAGCTGCTTAAAATTTATACTTTCTAGTTCTGCATTTAAACTTTTTTGTACTTTTGTCATTGCTCTATGCACAATGCATACACCACTTATATTCAAATTACAAAAACTTGGTTCAATTACACACCTATTAACACATATTGGACCATCTATTGCTTCAATAACATCTCTTAAGTTTATTTCCTCTGGCAATTTATTTATAGCATATCCTCCCTTTACTCCCCTATAAGATTTTATAATATCTGCTTGTATTAGCTTTCTTAAAAGCTTTAAGAGAAATCTTAGTGGTATCCTCTCTTTTTCTGAAATTACTTTTGATTCTACCTTTTCGCCATAACCTAATTTACATAAATAAATTACTACCCTAAGACCATAATCTGCTTCTTGTGTTATTTTCATAATATATCTCCCTAAGTACACTCGTTTGGTATACTTTATACTTTAAGATACTTACTGTATTTTGTCAACAAAAAAGTAATATTTACTTAATTTTACCATAAAAATGGACCTACTCACAAATTTTATCCATGAGCAGGTCCCAAATTTATATTTTTATGAAATTACTTCATTGACTCGATGATACTTTCAGCAATTGCATCCATTGAATCCACATCGTCTTCTTTCATACTAGAGTTTAATGAGATTTCATTGTCTAAAATAGTTATTTCTTTCATCTCACCCAAAAGTTCACGCATCAGCTTACCAGATTGAGGAGCCCATGAACCATTTTCTATAAGAGTAAAATTACGTTTTTGAACATTCAATGCTTTCATATCCATTATATAAGAAAGCATTGGTGGATATATCTTAAGGTTGTATGTTACAGATGCAAGAACCACATTACTATATTTGAATGTCTCAGAAATCAAATATGAGACATGAGTTTTAGAAACATCGTACATCACAACATTTGTCATTCCCTTTTCCACGAGCCTTGTTGCTAGGTCACTCGCAGCAGCCTCAGTATTGCCGTACATTGTTCCATAAACAATCATTACACCTTTTTCCTCAGGTTCATACCTGCTCCACTTGTCGTACTTACCTAAAAAATATCCCAAATCATTACGCCATACCGGTCCATGTAGTGGACAGATAATCTTGATGTCGATAGTTCCAGCCTTCTTTAAAAGGTCCTGAACATGGGGCCCATATTTGCCTACAATATTTGTATAATACCTTCTGGCATCATCAATCCAATCGCGGTCAAAGTTAACTTCGTCATTAAACAACTGACCATCCAATGAGCCGAAAGAACCAAAAGCATCAGCGGAAAATAATACACCATTTGTAGTATCAAATGTCACCATAGCTTCTGGCCAATGTACCATTGGAGCAGCCACAAATGTAACTACATGTTTTCCAAAAGACATTGTATCGCCTTCTTTAACTTCTATTACGTTTTCATCGATATGGAAACCGAACTGATGCATGAACAAGAAAGCTTTATGGTTGCATACAATCTTTACATTCGGATAACGAAGAATAATCTCTTCAATGCACGCTGCATGATCCGGTTCCATATGGTTAATTACCAAATAATCTAAAGATTTGCCTTTTAAAACTGATTGAATATTTTCAATGAACTGACGGCAAATTGACCAGTCAACTGTATCAAAAAGTACTGTCTTCTTGTCTATTAGTAGATAAGAATTATAGGAAACACCCCTTGGAATAGGATGAATGTTTTCAAAAAGGGCAAGACGACGATCGCTTCCACCAACCCAATAAAGATCCTCAGTTATATTTCTAACACAATACATATATATAATCCTCCTTTACACTAAAAACATATTATTATATTTAATTATTATAAAAATTAAACCTCTATAAACATATCTTTTTCTTCACCGCAAGCAGGGCAAGTCCATTCGTTTGGTATATTTTCAAAGAGAGTGCCCGAAGCTACTTCGCCTTCATCATCACCTACGCCAGGATCGTATTCATAACCGCATCCATTACATACATAATGTTTCCAAGTTGGAATAACCACCTTCGGAGCTGCTGACTTCATCTTCACCATTGGTGGAGCATCTTTCTTTGCTTCTCCATTATCTAAAGCAGCAGTTAGAAGTGGTAATATTTCCATTATATCTCCAACAATACCATAATCTGAATTTTTAAAAATTTTAGCTTTAGAATCAATATTTATAGCAACAATTGTACTAGCGTCCTTTATACCTTTCAAATGCTGACCTGCACCTGAAATACCGCAAGCAATATAAAGATTTCCTTTGAATTTTTGACCAGACATTCCCACATAACGATTTAGTGGTAAATATTTAAGGGTTTCAGCTACTGGACGGGAAGATCCTATAGCTGCACCGGCTTGAACTGCCAAGTCTTCTATAAGTTTCATATTTTTCTTTTCACCAATACCTAGACCTACACTGACTACCCTTTCAGCCTTGGTTATAGGGGTGTCCATTGGAATTCCAACTGTAAAATCATATTTATCTGCCTTAAGAGCTTCCACAAGTGCATTTACTTTTTCACTCGCAGTTCCATCTCTAAAAATTATTTTTTTGCGATAACCTGTAGCAGGTCCACGCTTAGTAGCTTTACCTGGGTTTTCATTTTTGGGCATCTTGCCTATAATATGAGCAGCGATGACGACACGTTGAATCTCATTCGTTCCTTCATATATTGTACAAATCTTAGCATCCCTGTAAGACCTTTCAACTTCCATACCTTTTAAATAACCGCTTCCACCAAATATTTGAAGTGCATCATTCACAATTTCAAGGCAAACGTCTGAAGCGTATTGTTTAGCCATAGCAGCTTCCATACTGTAGTTCTCATGATTTTCTTTAAGCTCTGCTGCACTGTAAATAAGTAATCTAGCTGCGCGAAGTTTTGTTGCCATATCTGCCAACTTAAAAGATATAATTTGTTGCTGACATATAGGTTTTCCAAATTGAACTCTTTCCTTTGAATACTCAAGTGCATTCTCATAAGCACCTTGTGCAATGCCTAGGGCCTGAGCTGCAACACCAATACGGCCACCATCCAAAGTTGCCATAGCAATTTTAAAACCACTACCCTCAGCTCCTAATAGATTTTCCTTAGGAACCTTCACGTCATTGAATATTAGCTCAGCAGTAACAGATGAACGAATACCCATCTTATCGTAATGCTTACCGAAGGTAAAACCTTCTGTATCCTTCTCCACAATAAATGCACTTATACCTCGGATACCTATATCCGGCGTAGTAATTGCAAATACAATATAAATATCAGCCTTACCAGCATTTGTGATGAAGATTTTTTCACCATTTAAAATATAATTATCACCATCGAGTACTGCAGTGGTTTCAGTACCACCAGCATCACTACCAGCATTTTCCTCGGTAAGACCGAATGCACCAAGTTTTTCTCCCTTTGCTAATGGAACCAAGTACTTTTGTTTTTGCTCGTCTGTTCCATAAGCTGAAATCGGGTAAGAACCTAGTGATGTATGAGCTGATAAAATTACGCCTGTCCCACCATCAACTCTTGATAATTCCTCAACGGCAATTACATAACTCATTATGTCAAGACCTGCTCCACCGTACTCTTTTGGATATGGTATTCCCATCATCCCCATATCCGCTAACTTATTAATAGCCTCATCCGGAAATTTATTTTCCTGATCTAACATAAATGCAATAGGTTTAACTTCCTCCTGGGCAAACTCTCTAATTTTAATCCTCAAATTTTCATGTTGCTGCTTAGTCTTAAAAAGCATATATAATACCTCCCTTTAATTAATCTGTTTAATAAATGTAAATTCGTAAACGTCTTCTTTAAAGTGTACCTAAATTGTATAGTTTCATTGTATACCTAACAAATACACATTGCAACCTTAATTCCAACCTTTTTTTCGTCATGATTCTCCATAAAAACGCGAGGCTTGTTCTAATATTATATTCTCTGTTATCAAATGTTATAACCTTAGACTTTCATTATTTAAAATAATGAAAGTCTATGTGGTATCCTTTTCGTTTATTATACAAAAAAGAACCTATATGAATAGATTTTTTTAAGTATCTATCATATAGGTTCCATCTCATTGCTGTCGTTATTTCATTTTCAGTTTGCAATATACACAATAAATATTAAATATTCCAGTGTTTTATATTGACGTTTACTATTCCTCCTTTTGCATAAAAGAAAATGTTTTTGCTCTCCTTCTTAGGGTAAATTCTAGATGAAAAAGTTTCTTCACCTTTATTTATGAATATTTCAACAGATGACTTATCCATGAATAAACGTATGCTTAATTTTTTACACTTCTCTATTTCGCACTTTCTCACACCCGTTTTACTTAACCCACTTTTACATCTGTCCAATATTATTTTTTTCTCTTCTGTATTATAATATAACAATGTTTTCTCATTTTCCTTGTCATCACATCTAAGTTTAATTCCAAATTCCAAGACATTTTCCCATGAAAAATCACAAATCAGCTCAAAACAATCTCCATAAATATTATCCAATTTAATCTGTTCATTATTTATTAATACATTATCATACCTAGTTTCATTAGTTCTAAGTAATTTTATTTCTTCTACTGGATTTTGATAGATTTTATTATTTTTAATATGCAGTTCTCTAATAATTGTTAGACAGTGAAGCCAATTATTTTTTACCGTAGGACTATCTTCTTCTTCTGGAATACCCATCCAACCAACTAAGAGTAACCGTCCTTTTTCATCCTGTGTAACTTGAGGAGCATAAAATTCAAAACCTCTATCTAACTCAATAAAATCACCATAGGCTAATTTTCCCGTTTTATAATCTAATTTACCTAACAAATATCCACATTGGTATCTATTATTATATAAGTCACCCTTAGGCTCTACCCCCTGAGGACAAAAAAGTAATATATCTTTTCCATCTAAGTTAAATAAATTTGGACATTCCCACATATAGCCTAAATAGTCCAATCCATTTATATTTGCACCAGCAACTTCTCCAATTTTATTCCAAGCTAGTAAGTCTTCTGACCTATATAAAAGTACTACTCCTTCTTCTTTTTCTGTTTGGGTTCCAATTGCCATATACCATAGTCCATCATATTTCCAAACTTTAGGATCTCTGAAATGTGTTGTATAACCTTTAGGCACATTGCTTATAACAGGGTTGTTTTTATATTTAACAAAGTGTTCGCAATCAATGCTTTGTGCAATACACTGATAGGTTTCTCTTTTCCCTAATTCATTTTTTACATTTCCTGTATAAATCAAAGTTAATTTACCATTATTATTTACAGCTGAGCCAGAATAACATCCATGAGTTTCATACCATTCACTTGGACAAAGTGCAGGTGATAACATACTCCAATGAATTAAATCTGAACTTTTTACATGAGCCCAATAAACCATTTTATCTTTAGGATACAAAGGATTAAACTGATAAAATAGATGATATTCACCATTAAACTGAATAAATCCATTAGGATCATTCAAAAAGCCTACACTTGGCATTAAATGATATTTTAATCTATAGTAATCACCATTTACTTTTTCATTCAATTCCCTAGATGTTTTTATTGAGATTTTTGTCAATTCATCATTTTTAATTATAATAACACCACCAAATTTAGATTATTTAACTAATTCCAACTCGCATCAATTCTTCCCCTTGTTTAATCTTACCAGATTTTAACTGATTAACAAACTTCATAGAATCAGAATTTGTAATTACAAGTAATACAATAGCTGATTTAGCTTTTTCCTTCACTAAATCCAAATCAAATTCCATTAGTTTTTGTCCCTTCTTAATCACATCTCCAGAATTAATAAATGACTTAAAACCCTCTCCATTCATTTTGACTGTATCAATTCCTATATGAATTAGTATTTCCATTCCATCACTAGTTTTAATTGCTATTGCATGCTTTGTTTCAAACAAACATACTACAGTTCCGTCTACTGGTGAAACCACTATTCCATCTTCTGGATCTACTCCTATTCCTTTTCCCAATAATTCATCAGAAAAAGTTTTGTCCGGAACATCTTTAAGTAATATAACATTTCCATTTACAGGTGATACTAAATTTGAAACAGTATTTGCTTTTTCTTCATTACAAAGTAAAATATCTTCATTATTTTCATCATTATTATCTTTATCTTTATCTATTTCTTCTTCTTTTTCTTTTATTCCAAGGACAGAAGTAACTACAAAAGCTGTTGCAAAAGCTATAACCATACCTATTATATAATTCAAAATAGATGATGGCGGTACAATCGTTGTACCTGGGATTCCACTTACACCCATGCCAGTCATTACTACTTTAGTAAATACTACATAACCACCACCTATAGCACCACCTATAGCTGCCGCAATAAATGGCCTCCTATATCTCAAATTTACTCCGAAAATTGCTGGTTCAGTTATGCCTAGCACCGCTGACAATGATGCTGGACCAGCTATTGACTTCATTTTGGCATTTTTCGTGATAAAATATACTGCAAAAGCAGCTCCACCTTGTGCAACATTCGCCATTGACCAAATTGGTAATAGAAAATCCCTATGAATACTCGGGTTAGCAAGTAACCCTGCCTCAACAGCTTGGAAACTTTGATGTATCCCGGTAATAACTATAAATGAATAAAATCCTCCAAATAATATACCAGCAAAAACACCTGCTGTATTGTATATCGTTACTAAACCAACTGACAGTCCATCTCCTAGAAATCTCCCTACTGGTCCTATTATAAAAAATGTGAAAAACCCTGTAATCAATATTGTTAAGAATGGTGTTAGTAAAATGTCTAATATATCTGGAACTATTTTTCTTAAGCTTCTTTCTATATATCCCATAACCCAAACAGCAATTAATATTGGAAGCACTTGTCCTTGATAACCAACCATACTTACATGAAGTCCATAAAAATCCATTGAATTTTTAATTCCATTTCCTAATGTCCAAGCATTCTGAAGATCTGGATGTATCATTATTCCTGCTAATGTTGCCGCTAGAAAAGGATTAGTTCCAAATTGTTTAGCCGCACTAAACGCAATTAAAACAGGCAAAAACACAAAAGCGGCACTTGAAAACATATTTAATAATATATATATTCCACTTTTAGAATCAATCAAATGGAAATTTTGAAGCATTCCTAAAATCCCCATTAAAAGCCCACTAGCAACTATTGCTGGTATTATTGGAAGAAAAATACTTGATAACATTCTTGCAAATCTCTCAAAAGGATTCATATTTTTCATTGCAGCTTTTTTATTATCGCTTAAACTCGACTCTCCTATTTTAGTTCCTTCAATAAAGGCGTTATATACTTTATTTACTGTTCCTTGACCAATAATAATTTGTAATTGACCCCCACTATTAAATACACCTTTAACAGCTTCCATTTTCTCAATTTTTTTAATATTTGCCTTTTGGTCATCATTTAGAACCAATCTCAATCTTGTAGCACAATGTGCAGCACTTGCTACATTGTTTTCTCCACCTAAATACATTAAAATTTCCTTAGCTATTTTGTTGTAATCCATTTTTACCCTCCTATATTTTTATCTGCACAAAATAATTATTATATTATTTTGTGTCCATTAAGTAGCTGTGGCTAATTTAAATAAAAAAACCTAAATTGAATTAATACAACTAGTGTATAATTTTCAACTTAGGTTTTGCCTGCATAACCAGTAACAATCCTGATATTAACTTTTTAATAAATGTATAAGTCTATAATTTTTCAGAAGATATCTTATACCTTATACTAGAAATAACTCGCTGAATATGAAGACTCAAATAAACTATTTCTCCATCATTTATTGTGTAATAATAATTTTTTTCAATAAATATTTTTATCTTTAATGCACAAGTATATGGTTTATGATAATTTATTTCTACCATCTTCAAAAACTCATTACTATCTTCTGGCAACCTATTATTTGAAATTACCCTTTGTGAGAAATACTTCAAGTGCGTAACAAGTCTATCATAAGAAATATCATTTTCATCAAATTCTATGTTAAAAAAGTATTTTATTATGTTTAATATTTCTTGAACTATTGAAATAATATTTATTGTATTATCCATACTTTGGTTAAGAGCAGCATCTACTAAATGCAGAGCAATATAACCCGCTTCATCTAAATCCATTTTAATACCTATTTCATCTTCAATACAATCCAGTGCCCATAAACCAACTTCGTATTCTTTTTTATGAATCCTTTGTATTTCCCAAAGTAGCTGATTTTTTAAACTAATACCTTCTTTGTATCTTTTAATAGCAAAATCAATATGATCTGTTAATGCAATATAAATATGATCATCAAATTGTGTATTTAATTTTTCTTTCCCATAGCTTATAATTGTCTCTGATAATTTTATATGCTCCATCGGGATTTCATTTATCAATTTTAAAAATTTCTCATTCTCAATTTTATTTTCCAAAATAAAGACTTTTTCAATTTTCAAAACGTCGACCATATCTCCGTTTCTCTTTTGGAAAGCAATTCCTCTGCCCATAATTACCTTTTCACGCTTAGACTTCTCATCTATAGCCGTAACTACATTATTATTCAATATCCTTTTTATAATAATAGTATTCACCCCAATGTCACTATAATTATTAGATTTGTATTCAAATATAAAGCTGAAATTTTACACTAACATACAATATTATTGTATGATCACAAGGCAATTATCTTTAATTGCAATAAAAAAACCCAAAACAAGACAAAGTTTACACTCATCTCAAATTAGGTTTTGCCTGCTAATCAGTAACAATCCTATTATTTAATTTATATTTATGATAACATTTTCATTGTTTTATGTCAATACATTTTTTATACAATATAATAAAAAAATAACACTAAAAAAACCGCCATCATTATTAGTTTGATGACGATTTTTTATATAGTTTTTCAGTGGTCTCTGTTTACATGCTAGCTTTTTATTAATCTATTATTTCTTCAGGTTGTTTTCATGACATGAGCTATCCGATGAACAGCCTGAACAACCACAACCACAGCTACTTTCTCCACTTTTAGCTTTTTTAAACTGTTTTACCAATACTAAAGCAACTAATCCAAATATAATCATAGCTAATACAATTGTAATTATCATAAAAATCCTCCTTTTTAATATAGGTAGGTATGCTTAAATTAAACTTCTTCGCCTAATCCCGGTCTAAATTTACCATTCACTTGTTTTGCGTTAGAACTCCTTCCGGTAGCCAAAACTACTGTAATTACAAAAGCAACAATTAACACAGAGATTACAGCTCCAAATAAACTTCCTGTACCAAATATAAAACCTCCAACTTGATTGATGAGAAGTGCCACCAAATACGCTGTTAATGTTTGAAATCCTAAAGTAATCCATGTCCATTTCCATGAACCCATTTCACGACGCATTGTCCCAATTGCTGCAAAACATGGTGCACACAATAAGTTGAATGCCATAAATGCAAAGGCACCTGAAGCTGTAAATAATGCTGCTACATTACTAGTAAGTGCAACATTATCTTCTGCAGCATCTGCTATACCATATAGAACACCAAAGGTACCAACAACATTTTCTTTAGCTATAAGCCCAGTGACAGTAGCTACAGCAGATTGCCAATTTCCAAACCCAAGTGGTTTAAAGATTGGAGCAATAATATTACCTAAACTTGCCAAAATACTATCTCCTGCATCCACCATATCTAGTGACCAATTAAATGATTGTAAGAACCATATGGTTACACAAGCAGCAAAAATAATTGTACCAGCTTTAATAATGAAGGCTTTTGCTCTTTCCCACATATGTATTAAAACACCTTTTAATCCTGGGATACGATATTGTGGAAGTTCCATAACGAATGGTGATGGATCTCCAGAAAACAATCTAGTTTTCTTCAATATAACACCACAAACAATAACCATTATTATTCCTAAGAAGTATGCAGATGGCGCAACCCAAGAGGCCCCACCGAAAAGTGCACCTGCAATTAATGCAATGATTGGCAGTTTAGCACTACAAGGAATAAATGTAGTTAACATAATTGTCATCTTTCTATCTCTATCATTTTCCATAGTACGAGTTGCCATAATACCTGGCACTCCACAACCTGAACTAATTAACATTGGTATAAACGCTTTTCCTGAAAGCCCAAACCTACGAAAAACCCTATCCATAATAAATGCAACACGAGCCATGTATCCACAATCCTCAAGAATTGATAATAAAAAGAATAAGACCATAATCTGTGGTACAAACCCTAAAACTGAACCTACACCACCAATAATTCCATCTATAATTAATCCTTGTAACCAATCTGCTACATTTGCGTTTGCTAACCAGGTTGTAACGTTACCTTGAATGATTCCTCCAAATAACGTGTCATTAGTCCAATCTGTTACTATTGTTCCAACAGTACTTACTGCAATATAATATACACCAAACATAATTGCTGCAAAAATTGGGAGTGCTAGTAAACGACTTGTAACAATTTTATCAATTTTATCTGATGTTGTTGCTTTTCCCTTATTATTTTTTTTAATTGTTTTTGAGACCACATCGCTAATAAATACATATCGGTCACTAGTAACAATACTCTCACTATCATCATCAAATTCATCTTCATGTTTTTTTATTATTGTTTCTATTTCATTTAATATATCTTTTGAAATATTTAACTTCTCAAGAACATTCTTGTCACGTTCGAAAAGTTTAATTGAAAGCCAACGTGTTTCAATTCCATCATGAGAAATTTTGATAATTACTTTTTCTATTTCTTTCAGAGCTTCTTTAACCTCTACTGAAAATTGCATCTCAAAACCCATTTTCTTTTTTGCCTTCGCAATTCCTATTGCCTTTTGTGCTGCCTCTTTTATGCCGTTACCTTTTAACGCTGAAGTTTCAACCACTGGGCATCCAAAAGTTTTTGATAATTTATCAACGTCTATCTTATCACCGTTTTTCTCTATGATATCCATCATATTAAGTGCTATAACGGTTGGAATTCCGAGTTCTAAAATTTGAGTTGTTAAATACAAATTTCTCTCGATATTAGATGCATCTACTATATTAATAATTGCATCTGGTTTATCATCTAACATAAAGTTTCGAGTTACAACTTCCTCAAGTGTATATGGTGATAATGAATAAATCCCTGGTAAATCAACGATCTCCACATCTTTATTTCCTTTTAATTTACCACCTTTTTTTTCTACTGTAACCCCAGGCCAATTACCAACATATTGTGATGATCCTGTAAGTTCATTAAACATAGTTGTCTTTCCGCAGTTTGGATTGCCGGCAAGACCTATTCTAATTGACATTTTCATTCCCCCTTATTCCTACTATTCTACTACTATCATTTCTGCATCAACTTTACGAAGTGATAATTCATATCCTCGAACATTTATTTCTAATGGATCTCCAAGTGGTGCTACCTTACGCACATATATTTCACAGCCTTTTGTAATCCCCATATCCATAATACGTCTACGAATAGCTCCCTCACCCTCAACCTTTTTAACCTTAACGGTTTGTCCTACCCGAATCTCTCTTAATGTACTCATTATTATACCTCCTAGACTATTATTCGACTTGCCATACCTTTATCAAGGGCAATTCTACTACCTTTAACATTAAGAATCAGGTTCCCTCCTAGTTCAGATATAACAGTGACAGTTTCACCTATAACAAAGCCTAGACTACTTAAAAACCTCCTAGTTTTATCATTTCCAGTAATCTTCTTAATACTCATTTCATTTCCAGTAGCTGCTAATATTATTGGCATAATAATTCCCCCTTAAATGTTAGGATATTTTAATTTAAAATAATCAGCTCTGTCATTCTGAAGATATTGATAAACAACCTCGTTTGATAAGCGTTCTTATTTGCCTTACTTTTCTATTATAGCATAACATAAAAATAATGAAAGTGATTTTCATTATTATTTAGAATTTTTTTACACATATGGTTTTATATCTGTATTCCTCTGGAGTATTTAGTATAACCATCTCTATTTATAAAAGTTCAATCCCCTTTTTATATATTTTGATTATAATATTCATTTTTATTCAAATATTAAATTTACTTTTCTATTTAGTTATACTAACTAAACCTAAAAGTACACCTATTAAACTACCTTAAATTCAATTAATATTAAAATTCATTTTCAAATGTAAAATCCCTATAATTCATGACCTGAGCTGATTTATAATAATCACCCATTCTTTTTTTTCCTATTGCGTACATAATCATCATGGATAGTATTCCAAGTGGAATGGAAGCAAGAGTCATAAGTGCAAGCTTCCAGTCAACGAGAAACATAGCAAGATAAATAATAAAAACACTCATAACATTTTTTTGAGCATTCCCACACCTTTGGCCTAAATCACTCCAAGGGGTTGTTTCTCTAATTTCTCCTGCAAGCAAACACGTAAATTCATCAATGTTTCATAGGCTGCTTCATGGGATAAAGCCAATCCTCTCCCATAGAATACCCCTTGTAAAATAAGAGCGATTAACATTCCTGCAACACGAAATAATAAATAGTTTTCTGTAATCTGTTTTCCATGAATCAAGGGTACAATAATCTGGTAGGCCATTACAAAAGGAATAACTCCCATAATAATTGCAATTAATAGAAAAAATACAAATAACCTTATTTTTCCATTGTTTTCATTTCCATAATACAAAAGCTTACTTAACATTTAGTTTTCTCCTTTCAGCTTAACTTCATAAAGATTTTAACTTAATCTATTCATAAAATCTCCACATAAAAAATAGAATTAGTTAGTTTCCTCTAACCAATTCCATTTTATATATTAGTCTATTTAATTTCTACCTAACTTAGACATAAATACTCACTTTAGACATTTTTTATACGATATAATCAAACGAAAACGCACCGTAATATTCCTTCATTAACCATTACTTGATAAAATTACGCTTTATTAATTTCTATTGTATGAAATTTTAGATCTTTATATTTACCGAACTTTTCTTTAACAGTTGATAAATTTTCATCTGTGTAAAATCCACCTTGTGTATGGTAAATTTCTTCTAAATGGTGTTCTCTTCCTTTAATAGTAGTACGGTCACGACTTAATCCATCTTTCGCAATAACAAATTTCCATTTACCAGCTTCTGTTTTTTCTAAGTCTCCACCAGCACCACAAACTTGACATTCAATTGGGAATTGTAACCCATCCCATTGAGCTTCCCCTAAAATCAATGCATTAGAATGACAATTTGGACACCAACCCATATTTTCATCCCCTAACCACACTCTTTTTTCTGCTTTGGTATTTAATGATTTCATAACATTGTTACCAATTTCTTCGGCACGTTTAATCATACCATCATGCAATAAACATTGTTTTGGAGCTGGCACACGAGTGGCCAAATACATATCAATAATTTTAAAATCATTTGTAAAACAAGTTGCCTGCATAGCTTCTAATGCCATGGACTGCCATGAACGAGTAGATCCTCCCACAGCAATTAAAGCACCAACTCTATCTTTATGCTCAATTTCACCAATTGATTCTAAAAATGCAGATTCATAACTTAAATTTCTATGCATAAATTTTAAAAATGTTGCAGTTGGCATTAAATCATATGTAGGTGCTGAGAAAATAACAGCATCTTGATTTAACATAACTTCCATAATTGCTTTTTTATCATCCTTTTTATCTAAGCTGCACCCAACGTTTTTACCAATAGTCATACCATTTGTACATGCTGTACATCCTGTACAATCCATAATGTTGTAATTCCTTAGATTAATCATTGTGATTTCCGCCCCTTGTTTTTCACAAGCTAAAAGTGCCTCCTTTAATAAAATTTCAGAATTTGAATCTTTTCTACCAGCTGTAACGCCCATTACTTTAAAAGTCATAATAAAATCTCCTCTTTATATATCATATATATTACTATATTATTGTTAATACGTGTTTTTTTTGTTACACTAATGAGTGAACATTTATAATATTAACATAAATTAATACACCATTCATCAGAAATAATTATGAAACTGCCATACTTTAATAGTATAATTCTAGAAATTTTTCTAATCTACATAAGGAGGTAATTTTTTGCCTAAACTAAAAACATTATTAAATTTTCTTGAAAACAAATCAAACATTAAAATTTCGGGGAAACATAATCCGGATACTATTATTGATGAAGTATTATTTTTACAAGATAATATGAAGCTTTCTCCCAACACTTTATATTTAACAACAAAAAAACATAAATCTTTATTAATTAATAGAGAAAACATTTTAACTATCGTAAATAAAGCAAGTGAAAACATTCACTCGTTGCAGATTGAGACTAAAAATAGTATAGAAGAAATTTATAGATTAATTTGTGAATTTATGTTTACAGAATATAAACTATTTGCTAAAAAGTTGAATATTTATAATAGCTTATCTGCTTGTAATGATATTAATAAAACTTTAAATATATGTGAAAGCTATTTAAATAATCCTATTTTTATTTTAGATACTAGTTATCGTATTATTGGTCGTTCCACTTTTGCTAATTCTATTACATCTAGTATAGAAACTTATAATGATCAAACTTATCTGTTAATTGATACTGTTAATCTTATGAAAAAAGATAAATGTATAGACAATATTTATAGTTCAAGTACATCTTTTTTTCACGCTTCTGATAAGAACCTTATCTTTTGTGGTATTCGTATTAATAACGTTACTGTAGCGTACATATGTATTTTACAAGGAAATCGAGAATTTCTTGAAGAAGATTTAGAACTAACCAACACTTTAGCGCAAACTCTTTCTATACAAATGCAAAAGGATAACTTATTTATAAATAGTTCAGGACTAGAAGAAGAATATTATTTAATGGATTTATTAAAAAATTCAATTAGTAATCTAAACTATATAGAAGAAAGACTAAAAAATATAGATTTTAAATTAAATAAAAATATATTATTAATTGTTATACCTTTTCGCCAAACATATCAAGATTACCGTCATAATTTTGGATTAAAGCAGTTAATTGTTACTACTAAAAATATATTTGGAAATTGTATTTCTGCTTATTATGAAGATAGTATCATTCTCATGGTAAGTAAAGATGATGATGAAGTATTTTCTGAAAACACAAAAACAAGGTTTATAAATTTTTTAAAGCTCAACAATTTAAACGCCGGGATTAGTTTGACATTTCAAAGCATACTTGAAACAAAGGAGTTTTATAAACAGGCTACTTACGCTTTAAAATTAGCAGAAAACTTAAACATAAAGGGTTTCTTATTTTATTTCAAAGACTATATAGAATACTATCTATTTCATATATTGCAAAGCAAGGATAATAGTATTGAAAAAATTGAACTACACACATTAGTCGATCCATCGATTAACAAGCTTATATGGATCGATAAAAACAATAATTCAGTATTATTACAAACATTAATGGTTTATCTAGAAAGTAATAGGAATGCAAAATTGACCTCAAAAAAACTAAATATACATTGTAGTACATTTTTTTACCGTTACCATAAGATAGAAGAATTATTGAAAATTTCACTAAGTAACAGTGATATTTTGTTTAAATTTGAATTATCATTAAAAATTCTAAGATACCAAAAATAAGAACTGTATTGAATATTTCAATACGGTTCTTATTTTTGGCATGAATAAAACCACCAACTATTATTAAATCGGTGGTCTAATAGTAAATATTTTACTCAAGTTCAAAGGCGCCAGTATAGAGCTGATAATACTTTCCTCTCTCTGATATTAAATTTTCGTGGTTACCACATTCAATGATTCGGCCTTCATCAAGCACCATAATTTCATCAGCATTTTTCACTGTAGAAAGCCTGTGAGCAATTACAAATACCGTACGACCTTGCATAAGCGAATCCATACCTCTTTGTACAATCGCCTCTGTACGCGTATCGATACTAGAAGTGGCTTCATCAAGGATCATAACTGGAGGGTTTGCAACAGCAGCTCTTGCAATGGACAATAATTGTCTTTGGCCTTGTGATAATCCAGATCCATCTCCTGATAAAATAGTATCATAACCCTTTGGCATCATGGAAATAAACCCATCAGCATTTGCAAGTCTTGCAGCTGCATAAATTTCTTCATCCGTAGCATCAAGCTTGCCGTATTTGATGTTTTCCATAATAGTTCCAGTAAATAAATTTGTATCTTGAAGCACAACTCCAAGAGAACGACGCAAATCACTTTTTCTAATTTTGTTAATGTTGATATCATCATATCGAATTTTACCATCTTGAATATCATAGAAACGATTAATCAAATTAGTTATGGTGGTTTTTCCAGCACCAGTTGCACCAACAAATGCTAACTTTTCACCAGAATGTGCATCAAGGCTTACATTATGCAATACAGTTTTTTCTTCATTATAACCGAAATCTACATCAAAAAATTGCACATCTCCTGTTAATTTAGTGTAGGTAACAGTACCATCTTCATGTGGGTGCTTCCAAGCCCATATTCCTGTACGCTTTTTAGTTTCACATAAAATATCACCCTCATATTTAGCATTTACTAGTGTTACATAACCTTCATCCTCTTCGGATTCTTCATCCATCAATTCAAAAATACGTTGTGCACCCGCCAGTGCCATAATAACAGCATTGAGTTGTTGAGAAATTTGACCAATAGGCATACTGAAAGTTTTACTAAGCTGTAAGAATGAGGCAATAGCCCCTAGGGTTAATCCACCAATTCCACTTAGTGCTAAAACTCCTCCAACAATGGCAACCAAGACATAAAGGAGATTACCTAAATTCGACATAATAGGCATAAGTATATTTGCATAATTATTTGCTTTTGTAGCATTATCACAAAGTTCCTCGTTTAGAAGGTCGAACTGTTCTTTTGAATCTTCCTCATGGCAGAACACCTTAACCACATTTTGTCCATTAATCATTTCCTCGATAAATCCATTTGTTTTACCCATAGAACTTTGCTGTTTAATAAAAAATTCAGAACTCCTCCCAGTAATTTTCCCAGTAATAAATAGCATAACTACCACCATTATAATTACAAGCACAGTTAAATGCCAACTGACATAAAGCATGGCCAAAAATACGCTTACAATAGTAATTGCAGAGGAAAACATCTGTGGAATACTTTGAGATAACATCTGCCTTAAGGTATCTATATCATTAGTATAGCGACTCATAGTGTCACCATGTGAATGAGTATCGAAATATTTTATAGACAAAGTTTGCATATGAGAATACATTTCATCTCTAATTTTCTTTTGTACCCCTTGGCCTATGGTTACCATTAATCTGTTATAGAGAAATGTCGCCACAACGCCAATACAATAAATACCAGCCATCACAAGTATAGCTTTTAAAAGTCCAGAGAACACTGGATTTGAAACTTTCAGTAGCGGAGTAATGTAATCATCAATCACTATTTGAAGAAAAAGTGAACCCCCCACCCCTGCAAGAGCACTGAATAATATGCATATAATAACAATTATAAACTGTATTTTATAAGCACTTGTAACATATGAAAATAATCTTTTCATGGTTTTTCCATCTGATTTAGGTTTGGACTTATTATTATTTTTCATTTGTCTCTACCCCTTTCATCTGTGAAGTATAGACTTCTTGATAGATTTTATTGGTTTTTAAAAGTTCATCATGAGTCCCTATGGCATCTATTCTACCAGCATCCATTATAATTATCTTATCGGCATCCTCCACCGAGGATATACGCTGAGCTATAATAATCTTTGTGGTATTTGGGATTTCCTCTTTGAATGCAAGGCGGATTAGAGAATCTGTTTTCGTGTCTATAGCACTAGTAGAATCGTCTAAAATTAATATTTTAGGCTTCTTAAGCAGTGCACGTGCAATACAAATCCTTTGCTTTTGACCCCCAGAAACATTGGAACCTCCCTGTTCAATGTAGGTGTCATATTTATGTGGGAATTTCGCAATAAAATCATCCGCTTGTGCTAGCTTGCACACTCTTATGAGTTCATCATCCGAAGCATCTTTATTTCCCCACCTAAGGTTCTCTTTGATTGTTCCTGAAAAAAGTACATTTTTTTGTAGAACCATGGCAACTTCATCACGTAAGGCTTGTATATCATATTTGCGCACATCTACCCCACCGACTAAAATATTGCCACTTGATACGTCATAAAGTCTAGGAATTAGTTGAACAAAAGTAGTTTTTGCACTTCCAGTACCACCAATGATACCAATGGTTTCACCAGCCTTGATAGAGATATCAATTTTTTTAAGGCAGAGTTTATTTTTGTCATCATTGTAGCTAAAATCTACATTTTCAAAGTTCACACAGCCATTAGGCACTTCATAAATAGGCTGCTCTGGGTTATGCAAACCACTTTTTTCATCTAGAACCTCTACAATTCTTTCTGCTGAAGCACGAGAAATTGTAATCATGACAAAAACCATTGAAAGCATCATCAAACTCATTAAAATTTGTGCAGCGTAAGCCAGTAAACTCATTAATTGACCTATGGTCATAGTTGAACCTACAATCATCTTTGCACCAAACCAAGAGATTAAGAGAATACATGTATACATGGTAAACTGCATAAGTGGACCGTTAAAAGCTAATAATTTTTCTGCTTTTGAAAAATCATTATAGATTTTTGTAGATACCTCTCCAAATTTGCTTTTTTCATGTTCTTCACGAACATAAGATTTTACAACTCTAATACCACTTATGTTTTCTTGTACAACATTGTTTAGATGGTCGTAAGTACGGAATACTTTCTCAAAAATAGGATGGGCGTTGATAATAATTAAGTAAAGCCCAAATCCTAAAAATGGGATAGCTACAAGAAATACTAAAGCTAATTTTGCATTAAGGTTAAATGCCATAATCAAAGAAAAAATAAGCATTAACGGACTTCGTACTAAAATACGAATAATCATCTGGTAAGAATTTTGAACATTGGTCACATCTGTAGTTAACCTAGTTACTAGGCTTGCAGTTGAAAATTTTTCAATATCCGAGAATGAAAAACTCTGTATATTGTAATACATTTCTCGCCTTACATTTTTTGCATATCCTGCAGATGCTTTGGCTGCATATCTTCCTGATTGCATACCGAAAAAAAGTGAAAATATAGTACACAGCACTAGGACAATACCCATTTTACTGATGTAACCTAAATTTCCTTTTGAGATTCCGTTATCAATAATTTGTGCCATTAGGAAAGGTATTATAACCTCCATAATAACCTCAAATGTTACAAAAACGGGCGCAAGGATGGTGTCTTTTTTATACTCACCTACGCATTTTGCAAGTCGTTTAATCATAATTTGGTAACCTCCATACATTAGTATTTGTCATTATCCATACAGTTAGGTAACTAACAACACAGCAAAAAAATAACCGTCTGTCTATTCCTAACAAGATAGTTAACTATTCTATATTTTTTGAAATTTTGTTCACAAGCCGAAGGAAAGTTTCAATTTCTTCATTTGTTAAACCCTTCGCAATTTTTTGTTCTACTTGAATAATTTGGGCTTCTATCTTTAGATGAATGCCAAAAGCTTTTTCAGTGAGAATAAGTTTTTTTAATCGTGCATCGCAAGACACCGCTTCCCTAGTTATCAGTTCATTTTTTTCCATAAGTTGTAAAATAACAGTAGCTGTAGACCTCCTAATGTTAAACGCAATTTCAACATCTTTTTGGAAAACATCTCTTTTATCTACGTTATCACAAAGATAACCAATGATCCAGCACTGCATTCCTGTTATGCCATCAATCTCACATTTTGAAACGCCAATATCAATTTGTCGTTTCACTTGATTAGAAAGTGTTTTTACTACAAATCCTATAGCCTTTGAACGATCCATAAAGCATCTCCCCATTATGTTAGCATACTAACAATTTTAATACTTGATGCTGTAATTGTCAAACTTTATCAAAAATCACCTTAGCAGTTGTATAATTATCTGAGGGTATTAATGATGGAGGCTGTACTTTACCTTTAAAATACTTTTTTCATAATTTTCACAAAAAACAATTATTGGAGCAACTAAAATTGCATTTAGCTCCTCCAATTTATTATCTAATTTTCTTGCTGCACAATTTTATAATAAGTCTTTGCTGTCAACCTATAAACTACAGCGTATAACACTGCAAAGATTACAACAGTCCCAGATATTGCAAGTATTAATGTACTGGTACTAAAGGGACCAAACAAAGATAATATTTTAGATACAACGTTGAAAGCAACTGCAATGTGGATTGCTGCTACTGCTAGTGGAAGGAAAAACACCATAAGTATTTGCTTGTTTATAGTGTTTTTTACCTGCTTTTTGCTCATACCTACCTTTTGCATGATTTTAAATCTTTCGCTATCATCATACCCTTCAGAAATTTGCTTATAGTAAATTATTAAAACTATTCCCATTGTAAATAATAGTCCTAAAAAACATCCAATAAATATGAATCCACCATTAAGTATATAAAACTCTTCTCTATCTGTATAAATACTTTGAAAATCACTGTCTTTCATAACATTTATATGGCTTTTTAATGAATCACAGAATTTTATAGTATCCTCTTTATTACCATCAATATCAAATGCAATACGATGAGTAGCATTTACAAATCCTTTGGCATTTTTTCCTTCATGTGTATCCTTTAAGCTATTCATATCCTTAACTATAATTCTATATTCATCTATTAAGTTATTTTTATTTTTATTCGCTATCTTTATTTTATTAAGTTTCTCTTTCACTTTAAACTTTTTATCATTTAAAACAATAGAATCATAATTAAATTCCTTACCTACTGAAAAGATGAGTACTTCATTATCTTTTAAAGATACAGCTTTACCTTCCATTTTGTTATAATCTTCTAAGGTATAAAAATGTATACTTTTTATATCACTAACATCAGGTACATCTGCTTTAAGAATTTTGAATGAATTTTTTTCTTGTAATGTCATTAGTTCTTTATCGTCAAATTCTACTTGGTTTTTTAGTGTTACATGACTCTTAGCAGCTTCTTCTTTTATCATATTTGCTACACTATCCTTTTCTTTTGCTGCTGCATTTCCTATAGATAATGCTACATCTAGTGGATAAGCAATTTTTAAGCTGCTTTCTTGTCCAGCATATAAAGCAACAGTAGTTGATAATGTTAGTAATACCGCTGTACTTAAAATGCAAATATTAGCCAGACCTACAGCATTTTGCTTCATACGATAGATCATTCCAGATACTGAAACAAAATTCTTTGTTTTATAGAAAAATTTCTTATTTTTCTTTAACATCTTCAAAAACGCTATACTTCCAGCTGTAAAAGTACTATAGGTTCCAACAATAACTAAAATTACTGCTATAAAAAATATAACAAATGCTTTCAATGGTGATTCTAAATTAATGGCAAGGCCATACCCAGCAGCTAATTCAATAACACCAGAAATAGCTAATATCCAAGATGTCTTTGGTTCCTTTTCCCCTTTTTGCCCACCTTTTAGTAATTCAATAGGATTGGTAATCTTAACTTGTAGAAGATTTCCTATTAAAATAGCTACAAAAATTATACTAAATAATTCTATAGTTTGTATTATTGCTGGCACTGATATTGAAAATGAAGATGAAATAGTAATATCCAGTTTCATTAAATTTATTAATATTAAAAATATTAATTTTCCAATTATAATTCCACCGAAAATACCTAAAACTAAGCTAATAGCAGCTACTATTAAGGTTTCAATAGAAAGAACCTTGGCAATATGCTTTTTTTCCATTCCAAGCACATTATAAAGACCTATTTCCTTCTTTCTTCTCTTTATTAAGAAACTATTAGTATAAAATAGAAATACTATAGAAAATATTGCTATAACTTTAACTGCAAATTTCAGAATCATTTTTAATGTTTCTGGATGTCTAATCTTATCTAATCCTTCATTTAATGCTATACAATCCATGGTGTAAAACATAATGATTGCACTTATACAAGCTAATATATAGGGCAAATAAGTTTTACTGTTTTTCTTTAAATTAGTCTTAGCAAATTTGAAATAAAAGGAACTATTCATTTTCACTACCTCCTGTAGTTAACAGAGTTAGTGTATTTGAAATCTTTTGATACATTTCATCATTACTCATAGCTCCACGATAAATTTGATTAAAGAGCTTTCCATCCTTTATAAAAAGTACACGACTAGCATGACTTGCAGCTATTGTACTATGTGTAACCATAAGGATAGTTTGACCAGATTTATTTATAGCTGAGAATAATTTCAGAATCTCCCCTGCGGACTTTGAATCTAATGAACCTGTTGGCTCATCTGCAAGAACTAATTTTGGATTTGTAATAATAGCTCTGGTTATTGCTGCCCTTTGCTTTTGTCCTCCTGATACTTCATAAGGATATTTTTCTAATATATCTTTAATTCCTAACTTATTTACAATTGGTTGTAGTCTGCTATCCATTTCTTTATAGTCTTTTCCTGATAACACAAGTGGCAGGAATATATTATCCTTTATAGAGAAGGTATCAAGTAAATTAAAATCTTGAAACACATAACCTAAATGATTTCTACGAAAAGCTGATATTTCACTTTCCTTTATGTTAACAATATTTTTACCTTCTAATAAGACTTCTCCACTTGTAGGTTTATCAAGTGATGCTAATATATTAAGCAATGTAGTTTTACCTGATCCTGATTCCCCCATAATAGCTATATATTCACCAGCTTCTACTGAAAATGAAACATCATCTAAGGCTTGAACCTTATTACCCCCAAATCTTGTTGAATATATCTTCTTTAAATTTTTAACTTCTACTAATACCATATTGACCCCTCCAATTTTTACTTTAGGAAATTGATTTACGTTATTTCCTAACTTATAAATTAATTATACAAAAAAAAGGAATGCTCTGCCTTAACTTAAGCTTACACTTCCTTCTTTAACCTTACATTTATGTAAGGCTAGTCTATATTTATTTTATCTGTAGTAAAATCAATAGCTACCTTTGTTCCTTTTCCTATTTCTGAGGTCATTGATATTTTATGGGATAATCTTGTAATAATTTCTTTACATAAATATAATCCTATTCCTGTTGATTTCTTGTCCATTCTGCCATTATACCCTGTAAACCCTCTTTCAAAAACCCTTGGAATATCTTCAGAGGCTATTCCTATGCCAGTATCCTCAATTATTAAGGTTTTCTCCAAATTCCCCTCTATATAAATTGAAATGCTGCCGCTTTTTGTATACTTTAATGCATTAGATAAAATTTGTTCTAGTACAAATGTAATCCATTTTTCGTCAGTTATTACTTTGCAATCAAACTCCTTGAAATTCAGTGAAATTTTATTATATATGAAAGTGACTGCATATTTCTTCACGGCTTGACGAATAATGTCATGTAGTGAATATACCTCTAATTTTAAATCAGAGGACAAACTCCCTAGCCTTATATAATGCAACACCATCTCTACATATTGTTCAATTTTAAATAGCTCCTGCTCCATAAGTTTTTTTTCTATACCTGCCTGCATAGACTGAATAATCATAGAAAAAGCCGCAATTGGGGTCTTTATTTGATGTGCCCACATTGTATAATAATCAACCATCTCACTTAATTTATTGTCCGTGTTATATAATACTTCTGATTTTTCCTTAAATATAGTTGTAATAATACTCTGGTAGTCTTTTTCTATTAAGGTCTTAGCCTTTGGTAGCTTATCCAGTTTAAATTGTATCCCACTGAGAATATCTTGAAGAATCATATGCTTATGATAATATACACTAAAATCATAAAGACTAAATAAAAAGGCTAATGTAGCTGATAGTAAGGTTGCATATAAAATAGGCTCTACTGGAAGATGATATAACGAATATACAATGAAAAATATCATTATAAAAATCAAAAATTTAATAATTGTTTTTATTTTCTCCATGCAATAGGAAATTATAATAGTCCAAATATAATTTTTTTTCATCTTAATCACCCACTATATATCCTATGCCTTTTTTTGTCCTAATAAACTCCTTAAGCCCTATATCCTCTAGCCTTTTTCGAAATCTAGTGACATTAACCGTTAAAGTATTATCATCAATAAAACTATCACTTTCCCACAGTTTCCTCATAATATCATCACGGGAAACCACATTGTTTTTGTTTTCTAAAAGAATCTGTAATATCTTGAACTCATTTTTACTTAAATCCAGCTTATCATTCTTATAGGTAAGAGTCAGCTCTCCTAAATTAAGAACAGCTCCATCACTTTCTAAAATGTTTACTTGTCCTTGAAAAGAATATGTCCTCCTAAGTAAGGCCTGTATCTTTGCAACTATTACATTTAAATCAAAAGGCTTTGCAATAAAATCATCAGCTCCCATATTAATAGCCATAATTAAATTCATATTATCACTGGCGGAAGAAGCAAAAATTATTGGAATCCTTGATATTTTCCTAATTTCCATACACCAATGAAATCCATTATAAAAAGGCAAAGTAATATCCAAAATCACCAGTTGCGGATCATATTTTATAAATTCATCAATAACATTATTAAAATCAAAAATAATTTCTGCCTCATAACCCCATTTGCACAATTGATTTTTTAATATACTTGATATAGTTGGGTCATCTTCTACAATCAATATTTTATACATGCTATACCTCCTTTCCCATTATTTATATATACATTTACTATACTAAATGTCATATGTATTTCAGTCAAGTTTTTCACTTGTGGATGCTAAACACAACCTTTAAAATCCACTACTCCACCTTTCTTCTTAAGAATATTAATTATCATACTTGCCTAAAAACTCTCGAGTTTCTTTTCCAATCTCTTGTGATTTCGTATAGAAAATGTAATGTTTTCCTTCTATAGTAGAATAACTAAATTTAGTATACTCCTTAAATTCATTTAAATTTTTACTCATTATTTTTGTATATTTCTCATTATTTATATCTTTCATAGATCTAATTGTGATAAATTTTAGTATTGGTAAATCCTTTGGTATTTTAGTTTTATTAACTGTTTCACAATTCTTTAATATCATATTAACTTCATTTTCCATAGTTTTGTTAAATGGATTTTGTACTCCCATTTTAACTAAATCATTTTTATCCTTTTGTGAAAAACAAACTTCATCTTTATAAATATTATTATAGTATATCCTATCAATGCCTAAGAAATTTCCTACAGTAGCTGCGATATATTGCTTTTTACCAATAGATAAATCAACTTTATCCGCTTCTTCTAGACATGCCTTAACTAATGTTGTATCCATCATAATTATTGCTTCAACTTCTTTCGGATAAACCGCTGCATAATACTGAGCGTATATGCCTGATACAGAGTGAGGCATAAGTATATATGGTCCAGCTATATTTGCTTCCTTCAATGCCACCCTGGTTTCAGCAACAATATTTTCTACGCTACGCTCCTTTGAAGTTTCATCACTAAACCCATAACCAAAGGGTTCAACAACGACTACTTTAAAGTCCTTTTTTAATTCTTTAATTAAAGGTTTAAAATCAATTGAGGGTGCAATACTTCCTAAACCTGGCATTAAAACAATTGTTTTCTTTCCTTCTCCCTCAGAATATACGTGCATTTTTTTACCATCAACCTTAACTAATGTACCTAAATGATTAACATCGTCCTTTTCTAGATGTTTTCGAACTTGACCTACTATAGATATAATTGTTAACAATGCTAATATCACAATAATAATTTTTTTTAATATCTTTAGTGTCTTTTTAAGCATTATTATCACCTTCTTCATAGACCATCTTCACATAATTATTACTTATGAAAAAATAGAATAAAATCATTGTTATTGAATATAAGCATATCGCAATTATTAACTGAGTATTAAATGAAAAATTCATTATTTGTTCTAACATCTTCATTGCAATAATACTATGGAGTATCCCTACACTACCAGGTAAAATAAATGAAATTCCAACTTGTACATACACAGATCTCTTTACTTCCTCTTTGCCCATACCTATTTTTTTCAATATTTTGTACTGCTCTTTATCCATGAAGGCATCCTTTAATATTTTAAAATAAATTGTACTAAAGGTTGAAATTATAAATATTATAGACATTATTAACCCTAAAAAATGAAATATTTCTATTGCATAATAATCCCATGTATATTGATTAATATGTGGATATATCTTATCCTTTTTTATGACTTTACTTATATTTAATATTAATTGATCTGCCTCTTTCTCTTTACTTATTTGAACGCAATTTAAAGATGTTTCATTAAAGCCTTCCTTAACTTTTTCATATTCATCATCTTCTAAAACATATATATTCTTTGTTCCTAATTTCTCTATAATCCCAGTAAAAGGTACATCTACTTGTTTTTTAATTAAATATTCTCTATTTTTTATTTTTATTTCTTTTTTCAGAGCATTCAATGGAGATGCTAATGTTGTTGCACTTATTATAAAAACAGCCTCGCCTTCCTTAGGCTTAATATTATCTGTTACTTTATAATTCAGAAACTCTAAATTCTTTTTTAATGTTGAATAGCTTATTATTATTGCTTCATTATTATAATCTACTTTTCTATGATAGTTTATATAGTCAATCTTTCCGAGGAAAAATTTATTTTCATTAATTCCAATTAACTTATGATTAGATTCATTAATTATTCCTACTACTTTTTCTTTTAATTTTTCATCATTACTTTCATAACTAAAACTATATGGAGATTCTTTAATAATTTCTTTTTGAGCAACTTTCTCAAAGGATAAGCTTACTCCAAAGGCTGTTATAGCTGCTGCACATAATATTGCCGTCATAGCTAGATTGCGATAATTCCCTTTTAGTCTAAAATACACATTAGAAATACTTACTAACCTAACATTCTTATATACCATTTTTTTGTTTTTAATCATCTTACTCAAAACTATGGACATGAAACTTCCAAAGAAAAAGTATGTTCCTATTGAAACACATAATAGTGCTGTCATAGATGAAAACATCAAATCTAGATCCCATATCTTAATCATAACTCCAACTAAGTAGCCAGCTAAAATTAATAGTACCCCTAAACTCCCCTTAAAATACCTTAACTTTTGTAGGTTTTCTTTTTCCTTTGTAGCATTAATCATATCTATGAGTTTACTTTTTTTTACCACTCTATATTTCTTATAACCTAATATTCCAAAAATACATGAGAATACTAAAATCACTATAAAAATAGAGTTTAATGATATTTTGAAAGGTATCTCTACATTTAAAGACATTGATTTTGCGAGTAACATAAAAAATAATTTAGATAATATCACTCCAAATGCAAGTCCACTAACTATAGATGTAACTCCAAGTAATAAACTTTCTATTGCAAATACTTGTCCAATTTTTGATTGAGTAATTCCCATTAACATATACAAAGCGGTCTCTTTTTTCCTATTTAATAGGAAAAATTTATCTGCATTAAATATAAAATATATTACTGTACATACTAAGATAAATCCACATGAAAGACTTGCTACACTTGCTGCCTGAAACCTTTCACTAATTGCAGTAAATGCATCGTTGTATTCTATAGCTAAAAAGTTATATAAAGTTGCAACAGATACAATTGTAATAAGTAAATAAAGTTTATATACCTTTATATTATCCTTAAAAAGCTTCAATGATAGTTTAAATGAGTTCATCACTTTCTCCCCCCATCATAGCTATCATATTAAGAATCTTTTTAAACATCTCGTTTTTATCTCCATTGCTATCTAATTCACCACACATATTGCCATCCTTCAAAAACATTACTCTATCTGCATAACTTGCAGCCCTGGCATCATGGCTTACCATTATAATTGTAGTATTATAATTTTTATTTATATTTACAAAACATTCAAGAACTTCTATAGCTGATTTAGAATCTAAAGCACCAGTTGGTTCATCTGCAAAAATCACCTTTGGAGATGTAATTAATGCTCTACAGATTGCTGCTCTTTGCTTTTGGCCCCCTGATAATTGATAAGGATATTTATCTAGATGTTTTTCAATACCTAAGAGCTTTGTTAGTTTATTAATTTTTTCTAATATTATCTCTACCTTTTCATTGTTTAATGTTAATGGCAATGCAATATTATCTCTTATTGTCATATTATCTAACAAATTAAAATCTTGAAAAACAAAACCAATTACGTCTCTCCTAAACCTAGCTAATTCATTTTCTTTTAGATTGTTCACATCTTTACCATCAATTAAAACCTCTCCTGAAGTTGATTTGTCTATTGTTGACATGACATTTAAAAGGGTAGTTTTCCCTGAACCTGAAGGTCCCATTATACTAATAAATTCACCTTCATTAATTTCTAAATCTACTTCCTTTAATACTTTATGTTTATTAGTTAACCTTCCATATTCTTTAATTAATTTTGATACCGATACAATTTTTTTCATATTATCACCTCATATCTATAGTATAATTTATACCCGATTACTCCTCCACCTATCAAGGTTACAAATTAGATTTTAATGTGACATTGGTGTAACATTATAGTAATCGGCTAACTTGTAAAAGCTTAAAATAAATTCAGAGTACTCTCCCTCTCTACTTTCTACCTTCAAATCTATATTTAAATTATTACACATCTCTTTTGCATAATATAAACCAATGCCAGTTGATTTAGTTCTTGCCCTTCCATTTTTTCCAGTAAATCCTTTGTTAAATATTCTATTTATATCTTCCTTTGGAATGCCAATTCCATTATCTTTAATATGTAAATAATAGGCCTTGCTATCCTCTTTACTCAAAACATGTAATTGTCCATTTTCATTAGTGTACTTACTACTATTATTAATAATTTGAGAAAGGATATAGTGAATCCATTTTCTATCACTTATTATATTAAAACCTTCAACCTCTAATATTATTTCAATGTTTTTGTTTATGAAAAATATTGCATTCACTTTTATTGCCTTTCTAATTTCATCTCCTACTGCTACTTGCTCACTTTTCACATCTAAATTATAATTATTTGCTCTTGTAACATATAGAACTTGATTTACACTAAACTCCATTTGTTTCATTTCAGATATTATCTTTTGCGATTCATCCTCTTCCAAGTCTTCTAATAATAAATCAACAATAGCAATATTAATTTTAATATCATGAACCCATTTTGTAATATAATCTTCAAAATCATTTATATTGTTTTTTAAACTTTCTTCCTTCTTTAAATATTCTAAACTTTGTTTTTCTAAAATATTTGAAACCATATTTAAATGAAAATCATTTGTTTTATTAGCTAATCCCTCATTACATTTCAAAATATTACTGTATTTATTTTTTTCTTTTATAAATCCATAGGTAAAAGTTATAAATTCTATTAATAAAATAAGTACGTCCATATACACAATATCTTTAAACGCTTTATTTATAGTACTACTGGTATATACTATACAATTAGTTATTATAAAAATTATTATATTATTTGTTAACCATACTTTATTAATCTTCATATAATCAATTAACCTCATCTACTATTTTCCCCTTTTTATCCTTTATATAAATAATTGTATTTTTTTTGTCTCTTAAGAAAAAGCCAACCATTCAGGATTTTTATCCAAACAGTTGACTTAATATCATAATATTATATATCCAATGCCTTTTTGTGTTATTATTAAATCTTTTATTCCAACTTGCTCTAAGCGATTTCTTAATCTATTAATATTAACTGTTAAAGTATTCTCATTAACATATATATCATCATCCCAAAGCTTTTTCATTAGTTTGCTTCTAGAAACCCCTTTTCCCTTATTCTCCATAAGAGTTTGTAAAATGAGCATTTCATTTTTTGTAAGTTCTAAAGAATTTTTATTATATAAAAGGGTTGTATTATCTAAATTTAACAATAAATCATCACATTTTAATACTCTTGCTTCTTCATTTTTATACTCATATGTCCTTCTTATAATAGCTTGTATTTTTGCAATTAAAACATTTGAATCAAATGGTTTTTGTATATAATCATCTCCACCATTATTAATTGCCATTACTATATCCATATTACTATCCCTTGAAGATACAAATATAATTGGTATCTTAGATATTTTTCTTATATTTTTACACCAATAAAATCCGTCACAAATTGGAAGATTAATATCCATAATAACAACCTTAGGTTCACATTCTTTAAAGCACTCTATTATTTTTTCAAAATCTTCACATACAGTTACTTCAAATCCCCATTTGCTTAGAATATTACTTAACACTTCACACATGTTTTTATCATCTTCAATTATCAATAATTTATATGTATTAATCATTTCGACGCCCTAACCCATCCTAATTTATCAATTTATCTATTAGACAATTTTATTCTTAGATATTGATATTATATCATCTTTCCTCGCAAAAACATAAAGATAGTTCTCTTCTCTTACTCTTCTTAATCATACTTATTTAATATTAATTATTAAATAATCCAGCCCCTTCTATGATCTCCTGTTCAGTAAATAAACTTAAGACAGCTTCATTGTAATCACTTAAACTTTGTGACTTCTTTATTTTTTTAGCATATTTTTTATTATCTGAAAACATGTAAATCATATATCCCCATAGTTCTTTCATTCTAAATATTGCGTTTCTATCTTCATCAAATACTTCTATATATTTATTTAAAATTTCATCGTGAAATTCTTTTAATACTTTTTTATCTATATTAGCATTATTTTTAATTTCATTCATTAACCTTGGATTGGCTATTATTCCCCTTCCTAGCATTACCGTTTTTACTTCTGGAAAAGTTTTCATTAATTTATTATGATCATCACTAGTGAAAATATCCCCATTGTAACATACTGGATTTATGCTTAAAAATAAAGCATCTTTAAATACCTGCAAATTAGGTTTATTCCCATAAAAATCTTTCTGTATTCTCGGATGTATAATTAATTCTTCTAAAGGATATTTATTGTAAATTTTTATTAGCTCATAAAATTCTTCTGGACTATCTTTTCCTATTCTAGTTTTTATAGAAATTTTCATATCATCTATTTTAAATATTTCATCTAAAAACATATCAAGTTCTTCTCTTTTGGCTAGAAATCCTGAGCCTTTATTTTTTGAAACAACCGTTCCAGCAGGACATCCTAAATTTAAATTAACCTCGTTATAACCTAATTGTTGTAATTTTCTAGAAGTAATTTTAAAACCTTCTGAATCGTTAGTAAGTATTTGTGGAACTACATTCATTCCTTTATTATTTTCAGGCAAAACGTCTCTTAATTCTTTAGACTTAAGACTTCTACTTTTATTTGTAACAATAAAAGGTGTAAAGTATTTATCAATATTATTAAAAAATTTTTTATAAGAATTTCTATATACGTATCCCGTAATTCCTTCCATTGGTGCTAAATAATACTTCATTTAATAACTCCTTTATAACTATTCTAAAAACATTATATCAGCATTTTATAATATTTTTAGAAAAAGTACTGCCATAACTATTATTGCTGGAAGCGATTGTTTGAAAAATACGCTCTTTGTTACAGTAATTGATCCATATATACCCGCTATTATTACACAAGACAAAAAGAATATAGCAACATTATTTGACCACATATAGTTTTTAATAAATAAAGACCATATTAAGCCTGCAGATAAAAATCCATTGTACAACCCTTGATTTGCTGCCATGACTTTAGTTTTAGGAAATAAGTCCTCTGGTAAAACTTTAAATACTTTTTTACCCAATGTAGTCCATGCAAACATCTCAATCCACATTATGCATAAATGTTCAAAAGCTATTAATCCTATTAAAATTTTTGATACAACCATAACTACATTTCCTCCTTTATAAAGCTAATTTTATGTTATCAGACTTACAATTGCATAAGCCACTAAAAGCGCATTTTGTCTATCAATAATTCAGCTCCTATGGCGATGTGCAAACTATAACTTATATTCATCTTCTCTTGCTTTCTCAAGTGCCTCTAAAAATATTTCAGGTTGTTGAGCACCAGATACCGTATATTTATTATTAATTACAAAGTAAGGAACACCACTGATTCCAAGCCCTGAAGCTGTTTCTTCATCTTTTCGTACTTCGTTACTATACTGAGCTGATTCCAAAATACTTAATACTTTTTCGCTATTAAGACCGACCTCGTAAGCAAGACTAGCTAATACTTTATTATCAGATATATTTAAAGAATCTACAAAATATGCCTTTAAAATTCTTTCTGATAACTCATTCATCTTACCTTGTGTTTTTGCATAATGTGCTACCCTGTGAGCATCAAAAGTATTCGTTGGAATTAAATCATGAAAATTATAGTTAAGACCTATAGCCTTAGCCTCCGCAGCTATTTGGTTATTTGATGCTTTAGCTTGTTCTACTGGTATGCCATATTTTTTTGCTATAATCTCATGAATATTTCCATCAAATTTCTTTTTAGATGACGGATCAAGCTCAAAACTTTTAAAAACTAATTCAACTTCGTCCTTATATTCAAATTTTTCTAAAGCAATTTCTAATCTCCTTTTACCTATATAACAAAATGGACACACAAAATCGGACCACACTTCTATTTTCATTACTATTCCTCCCTTTTCCATATTTAATTATTCTACTAATTCTGTATTTTTTTTATATTTTTTAAAACTTTATCAAAGTTTTCTTCAAAAATTTGTCTTTCATTCCTATCAAAACCCTTTAACATTAAATCTAAGATTTCAACTTCTATACTCTCAATCTTCTGCTTTATATATAGCGCCTCTGGTTTTAAACTTATATATACACTTCTCTTATCTTCAGTACAAATACATTTTTTTATTAGTCCCTGATTTTCGTACTTATTTATAATATCAGACAAAGAAGATTTGGATATCTTCCATATGTTTGATATTTCGCTAAAAACCAAAGCACTTCCATCTTCAGGAAGTATATAGAATAAGGGAATATGATTTTTTAATATTGGTAATCCTTCTTCTTTTATTTTTTTTTCAATAAACTTATTAGAAATAGAATTAATTTCGTTTATCATACCTAATATACAGCTTTTTTTCATTCATTCACCTCGTTCGTTCGGGTACGAATTAATATTAACTCTTAAAACTTTCTTTGTCAATAATATCAATGTACAAGAAAAGCCCTTGAGCTCAAGGACTTTTCTTTGTATTACAAAAGAAGTTAATGTATTGTTAGAATTTAATGAGCAAAATTGAGTCTTTTATTTATACAACGTCATTATCTAAGTTTGCCCCAGAAAACTGACTATTATAAAGATCTGCATAGAATCCATTTTTAGCAATAAGCTCATTATGGTTACCCATTTCGATAATGCTTCCTTTATCCATAACTAAAATTAACTCTGCATCTTTAATTGTAGATAATCTATGTGCAATTACAAAACTTGTTCTATTTTCCATAAGTTCTGTCATAGCCCTTTGTATATAAAATTCTGTTCTTGAATCGACACTGCTTGTGGCTTCGTCAAGTATCATAATAGTTGGATTTGCAAGTATTGCCCTAGCTATAGTGAGAAGTTGTTTTTGACCCTGTGATATATTTGAAGCTTCTTCATTTAACATTGTATTATATCCATCAGGAAGAGTCTTAATAAAGTGATGTGCATGAGCTGCTCTTGCTGCCTGCATAGCTTCCTCATCTGTCGCACCAACTCTGCCATAAGCGATATTTTCCATTATAGTACCATTAAAGAGCCAAGTCTCTTGAAGTACCATGCCAAACATATTACGTAGATTTCCACGTTTTATATCTCTTATATCAACTCCATCTATTGAAATTTTACCAGCATCAATTTCATAAAACCTCATAAGCAAGTTAACAAGCGTAGTCTTACCAGCACCTGTTGGTCCAACAATTGCAATTGTATGTCCCCTCTTTACATCAATATTCATATCTTTTATAAGTGATTTTTCTAAGTTGTAACTAAAATCAACATGTTCGAACTTAACTTCTCCCTTCGGAATCTTAATTACTTTAGTCGCAGAAGTTTCTACAAGTTCCTCAACCTCATCTAATAATTCAAAAATACGCTCAGCTGAAGCTACTGTTGATTGGATAATATTAGCAATATTTGCAGTTTGAACTATTGGTTGTGTAAACTGATTAGAGTATTGGATAAAGGCTTGAATATTACCAATAGTAACTTTACCCTGTGTTGCTAAAAGTCCACCAACAACACAAACTACTACATAACCTATATTACCAACGAATTTCATAATAGGCATTATTATCCCAGATATGAACTGAGCTTTATAGCCTGCGTCATATAACCTATCATTTATGTTTTCAAATTCTTCAATTGAATCTTTCTCATGTCCAAAAGATTTAACAATTTTGTGACCAGTGTACATCTCTTCAACATGACCATTAAGTTCTCCAATTTCTTTTTGCTGGGCTGCAAAATATTTCTGAGACCTTTTTGCGACTAATGCTGTCACACCAATATATAATGGCAATGTTAAAATTACAACAAGTGTCATTATCGGGCTTATTGTGAGCATCATAACGATAATACCAATTATCGTAACAATAGACGTAATAAGTTGTGTAAGACTTTGTTGAAGCGTTGTTGATATATTATCAACATCGTTTGTTACACGACTTAATATCTCGCCGTGAGTTCTTGCATCAAAGAATTTAAGAGGTAACCTTGATAGCTTATCTTCAACCTCAAGACGCATATTGTAAACAGTTTTCTGCGCAACTCCGGACATAATATATTGTTGAAGGAAGCCGAAAACTGTACTTATTAAATACAATACAATTAATATAAGAATAATATTTTTTATATATGTGAAATCTATATTAACGCCATTTACGTTTGTTATACCCTCAACCAATTTGTCTATCGCTTTTGCTGAAATCTTAGGTCCTACTATTGTAAAAATAGTACTGATGATAGCAAATATAAATACTAGAATAAAATTAGTTCTTTGTGGCTTTAAATAACCTAAAAGTCTTTTAAGCGTCCCTTTGAAATCTTTGGCTTTAGCTTTAGGACTCGCAAGCGATCCCATTGGACCGTCTGAGTCTCCTATTCCACCTGCTGATTTATTTTCTTTATTGTTTGCACTCATGATAATTCCTCCTCTGAAAGCTGTGACGATACAATCTCATGATATATCTTACAACTAGTTAAAAGTTCCTCGTGAGTTCCTATGCCGCAAATTTCACCCTCGTCTATTACTATAATTCTATCTGCATCCATAACCGTTGCAACTCTTTGAGCAATTATTATTACTGTAGATTTTGCCGTTTCTTCTTTAAGTGCCCCGCGAAGTTTTGCATCAGTTTTAAAATCAAGCGCTGAAAAACTATCATCGAAAATATATATTTCTGGTTTTCTAACTAAAGCACGAGCTATTGATAGACGCTGTTTTTGACCACCGGATACATTTGTACCTCCTTGAGCAATCGGATGTTCATATCCTTCTTCCATTTCACAAATGAAATCCGAAGCTTGTGCAACTTTTGCTGCATGCTCTATTTCTTCAATAGAAGCCTCATTATTACCATATTTAATATTTTCAGCAATTGTACCAGAAAATAGTACAGTATTTTGAGGCACAAATCCTATTTTGGCCCTTAGGCTTTCTTGACTCATTTCACGTACATCTACTCCATTGATAAGTATTACACCACTAGTTACATCATAAAAACGTGGTATTAGATTTATAAGAGTTGATTTACCAGAACCTGTACCGCCAATAATTGCAGTCGTTTCGCCAGGACTCGCATTAAATGTTATGTGGTTAATAGCTGGCTTTTCTGCGCCAGGATAACTAAATGTTACATCCTTAAACTCAACATATCCACTTTTTGTATCAGCTAGTTTTGTATTCAATGGATCCTTGATTTCAGATTCCATTTCTAGCACTTCGTTTATTCTTACCGCAGAGGCTTGAGCCCTTGGTAACATAATGAACACCATAGCAAGCATCAAGAACCCCATTAAAATTTGCATTCCATATTGTATAAATGCTATTAATGAACCAACTTCCATACTTCCAACATTTATTCTTTTAGCACCAAACCAAATTATAGCAAGCGTTGTAATGTTCATTACTAACATTATTATAGGTATTAAAAACGCCATAATTTTATTAACTTTTACAGCATTGTCCATAAAATCAGTATTAGCTAGATCAAATCTAGCCTTTTCAGTATCTATACGATTAAATGCACGTACAACCCTAATACCAGTAAGTCCTTCACGTAATACAAGATTTAATTTATCTATTTTCACTTGCATAACTTTAAATAATGGAATAGCAAATTTAAGAGTTATTGCAATAATTATTCCAAGTAGTGGAATTACAACTGCAAAAATTAAGCTTAGTGATATGTCCTCTCTTAAAGCCATAATAATGCCACCTATAGCTGTTAAAGGAGCAGGAAGCAGAATAGAAAAAATCATTATTGATGCTGTTTGAACCTGAGTAACATCATTTGTAGTTCTTGTTATAAGGGTAGCAGTACCGACCTTATCAAACTCATGTAGCGAAAATCCTTCAACCTTAGCAAACAATTTACTACGAATAATTCTACCTAGCCCTACAGCAGTCTTTGATGATAAAAATGTAACTATCATTGAGCATATAACAGCCCCTGCTGAAAATATCAACATAAGTCCACCTATTCTAAGAATATAATCTATCCCTTTATACATACCACTAAATCCTAAAAACGAAACAGTATGCATTACATCCTTATGCGATATACCTTTGTCAACTAAATCAGCCATTAGCGTAGGTAAATATAGATTTGCAAGTACTTGAACAAAAGTTAATATAGCTATTACTATTATCTGCGTCGTATACGGTTTTAAAAACCTAAATAATTTAATCATAAGTATCATCCCCATTCATTTTGATCTTTTTTTACTCGAAAGTTCCCCGAGCCTGATAAATATAGCCACATTATGGATATTGCCCCAAAATGTGACCAAAGTTTATATGTATCTCAACTTTGACAATAATATCTTCACTTTAATTTAAGTATTTCATCAACAGCTTTTTTATATCCGCCTGCTTCTCTAAGCGATCTTCCAAGCTTTTCACTGTTTATTCTAAATGTATTGTCTGAAAGAATTTTAACCACTGATTGATTCAATATCTCAGAGGTAATTTTATCTTTTTCAATAACAATACCTGCACCAAGCTCCGCTACCCTATTTGCTACGGCAGGCTGATCAACTGATTGAGGAATAAGAACCAATGGAACATCATAATACAGAGCTTCATTAGTACTGTTCATACCACCATGGGTAATAAATACATCTGTATGTTTTAAAACTTCAAGTTGAGATACATAATTGCGAACAATAAAATTAGATGGGATATCACTAAATGTATTAATATCTGTGTCTTTACCTACAGACAAAATAACCGTTGCATCCATATTACCGAAAGCTTTAAAACAATTTTCATAAAACTCAATAGAAGCATTAAATAGAGTACCTAAAGATATATAAATAACCTTCTTATTATCATTAGTTTCTAAAGAAAAATCCAATTCATCCTTTCTATCTGATATTGATGGGCCAATAAATTTATAACTTTCATCAAAACTTTCACCACAAAGTTGAAAATACTTAGAAGTATATACAACATTAATCGTGCCTGTTCCAGTAACTGCAGTAGTTATACTAGGAATCTTTATATCATATTTTTCTTTTAAATTTTTAGCTAAGTTTATGTACACGGGACTATTTACAAGTTGCTGTATTATAGGTCCATATTGCTTAAATACCTCTGAAAAAATATTTGCTTTTTCGTTAGTTGCAAAAGTAGTAATAGAACAAATTGTAGGTATTTTTAATATTCTTCCCACTTCACTTCCTATAATAAAAGCTGAATCGTAAAAAATATAATCAAATTTTTCTTTTGAATTAAATACATAGTCAGTTATTTCTTCAATCATTTCTTTTAACTCTTCCATCGGAGACTTACTATTTTTCGAATCTGAATTTGAATGTCCATTAATAGAACTTGATAAACTCGTATGGCTTTTAAATTTAGCTCCTGTCTTTTCTATTTTATCTCTAAACTCTTCACCAGCAGTATAAGTAACCTGTTCTCCTCTACTCATTAATTCCTTAACTAGACCTATTGTAGGGTTAAAGTGTCCATTACCGAACAAATTTATAAATAATATTTTAGCCATTTTATTTTAACCATCCTTTTTATTTTATTAGTATATTAATGTATAGTTCTTATTTTTCATTGTCACAAGTTGCTTCTTCATATATCCCCTTAAAGTTATCATTATTTTTTAAGGTTTGAAGATACTTCATAAATGGAATCTTTAATTCAGTTCTCTTTAAAGCAAATTCCACTGTTGCTTCAAGAAATCCCAATTTATCACCTACATCATATCTACGTCCTTCAAATACGTATGCATACATATCTTGCCTTGAAATCAATGTTTTTAGAGCATCAGTTAACTGGATTTCTCCGCCCTTGCCAGGTAATGTATTATCTAATATATCAAAAATTTCTGGAGTTATTATGTATCTACCAAGTATAGCTAAATTAGAGGGTGCTACATTAACATCAGGTTTTTCAACAAGATTATTTACTTTGTATACTCGATTACTGACTTGAACTCCATCAACTATGCCATATTTATCAACATTTTCTTTAGCTACTTCTTGAACTCCAACTATTGTTACATTCTTTTCCTCAAAACAATTCATTAACTGCTTTAAGCATGGAGTTTTAGCATCAACTATATCATCACCAAGCATTACAGCAAAGGGTTCATTACCTACAAAAGCTCTTGCTTTATTTATAGCATGTCCAAGTCCTTTTGGTTCCTTTTGTCTTATAAATTGTATATTCACCATGTTTGATATGTCTCTAACCTGTTTAAGAAGCTCATCCTTATGTTTATATTCTAATTCTAGCTCAAGTTCTACTGATTTATCAAAGTGATCTTCAATAGATTTTTTATTTCTTCCTGTAATAATTAATATTTCTTCTATGCCAGAAGCAACCGCTTCCTCTATAATATATTGCATTGTAGGCTTATCGACTATAGGTAACATTTCTTTAGGGATTGCCTTTGTCGCAGGTAGAAACCTTGTTCCAAGTCCTGCTGCCGGTATAATAACTTTTTTAATTTTCATATAATATATCTCCTTTTTCTGTAAATTGTTTTTAATATTTAATTGTTTACTTGATGTTTTTATTATATTATGCCGATATTAAAATGTTTTTAAAGAAATATTAAAAAAATGTTAAATTGAAATATTTTTAGAAAAATGTTAAATTGAATATAGGAGTTTTTTTCCATTAAAAAAGAGCTGTCTTTTCTAATGATTTTTTAAATCATTAGAAAAGACAGCTCCTTATCATTTTTATGATGTAGTTTTATGATGTAATCTTATTACAAAAGTTCATTGCCTTTATATATGTAAACTTATAGTAAAAGTAGTTCCCTCATTTGGTCTGCTATCTACTTTAATCTCTCCATCAACAATATCCAAGACTTTCTTCACCATAGCGAGTCCCAGCCCATTTCCTTCTTTAAAATGAGATACATCTCCCTGATAAAACTTGTCAAAAATATGTCTTATTATCTCCTCATGCATGCCGCATCCACTATCCCCAATTGTTACAACGGCTGTGTCTTCTTCTTTTCTCAATTTCAGATTTATAATACCACCCTCATCAGTAAATTTAATTGCATTTCCTATCAAATTATTCCAGACAATTTCTAATAGGCTTTCATCACTAGCTATAGTCACCTCATCAAGTTCCACTTCCAGTGTAATATTTTTTTCTTCCCATTTTTCCTCATAGTCAAGCGCACAACAACGTAATTGTTCGTCCAGACTATATTCCACAGCTACCGGAAATATAACCTGATTCTCCAATTTATTAAGTCTTAGGATACCCGTTACAAGGGATGACAATTTTTGTGTTGCATTTACGATGGTCTTCGTATACTCTCGCCTCTCTTCTAATGAAAGATCCTCATCTTGTAATGCCATAGAATAGCTTTGAATCACAGAAAGTGGCGACTTAATCTCATGTGATACATTAGAGATAAAGTCATTTTTCATCATTTCAATACTTGACAGTTCCACTGCCATCTTATTAAAAACATCAATCAAAACCTCTATATCATCTTTTTTACCAGCTGTACGAAATGGCGCAATTCTTACCGAGAAATCGCCATCAGCAATTTTATTCGCAGCTTTGCAAACTTTTTTAATCGGTTTACCTATAATATGCTCTCTTATTACTCCTAGTGCGATGCAAATGACTAAACATAAAAAGATTAAATTTCCCAGCAATAAACCGTTAATAAAAATAAAGGACGAATCATGTTCCCTTTTTAAACTGTAATTAACAGCGTTGTAAGTATTGATTACTATAAAAAGCATAATAAATATTAACGAATATTCTTTTAGTGAAAAAAGGCTTGCATTAATTCGCTTATCTTTTGTTTTTCTATCCTTTTTCATTTTAGCACCGCTTTATATCCCAGCCCATGTACCGTTACTATTTCAAAGTCTTTGCAATCGGAGAATTTATTTCTTATTTTTGTAATATATACATCCACAGTTCGACAACCGCTTTCACTGGATAATCCCCAAAATTCATCCATCAACTGACTTCTAGTAAATGTACGTTTCGGATAGGAAAGCAATTTATACAATATATTAAATTCTTTAACTGTTATCGGAATTTCTTCTTCATCCAAGGTTGCTGTCATCTCATCAATGTTCATCTCCAATCTTCCAATCGTAATCTTCCTTTTATTAGCAATGTTCGCACGCCTCAGCAGAGCTCCAACATGGAGTATTAATTCATCCATATCTATCGGTTTCACCATATAATCATCAATGCCAATACGGAACCCCTTCTGCTTTGATGAGATATCATCACGGGAAGTAATAAATAGAATTGGCATTGTCTTATCCTGTTCCCTCATAACCTTTGCAAATTCAAAACCATCCATCTCTGGCATCATAATATCTGAAATAATCAAATCACACATGGTGGAAGCCATTTTATCAAATCCTTCTATCGGATTCTTGCATCCATAAGCGTTGTACCCATTACGGTTAAGATAAGCGCATATAATATAATTCAATTTTGTATCATCTTCAACAACAAGAATATTAAACATCGCCTGCGTTCCTCCATTCATCTTATAAGACTTCATTAATAATTATATTATACAATATTAATGTTAAAAAGTTGTTAATTTTTTAACTGCAACTCTCATGTTATCATAAAATATTTTTTATATATTTTATAAATTACTATGGAAATTAATTAATTAATTAATTGTCAATTATGGTTCATGGTGTTTTTGCTCTATGGCGAAACTGGTTTCTATCCGGATGCCAGATGGATAAAGATAAAATGGTCCGTTTTTCTACTCAACTTGTTCGCCAAGGTTTAGATAGTATTAACTAACACAACTAATTACTAAAGGGATTATATTGTTATTAAAATATTTATAAATATCTACTTAAGTATATTATAATAAAGTATTGACATGTGACGTCAAAGTATTATAATTCAATTTAAAGAGTGTTCAGGAGGGTTAATAATGGAATTGTTTTTTGAGGAGCTACAAACTCCATCTTTGAGAGAATTGTTTGTAAAACAGATGGAAGGCATGATTCTATCCGGCAAGATGGCTATAGGGACGAAACTGCCTACTGAGCGGGAGCTTTCAGAAAAGATGAAGGTCAGCCGCGCAATTGTAAACGGCGGGATAACGGATATGGAGGCAAAGGGTTTTCTAGAAGTAATTCCGCGTACAGGAACATATGTTTCTAATTATAAAAATAAGGGCAAGGTGGAGGTGCTAAATTCCATCATGCAATACAACGGCGATGATTTTGACATAGAGATGCTGCAATCTTTTATGCAGTTTCGAAAGGATATGGAAAATACCAATACGATGAAGGCGGCGTTGAACCGAAGTGAAGAGGATTTGGAGGTCATCGAGTCGCACCTGATTAAGATGGAAAATACAGATGATATTGCGGAACTTGCGGAACTTGCTTTCAAGTTTCATCACAGCGTCAGTATTGCCTCCGGTAATATCATCTATCCCCTGATGTATAATTCGTTTTATCCCATTGTCTATGCACTGAATAAAAAATACTTCATATTGACGGGAAAAGACGGAAAACAGCAATGCTTAGCCATCATGCGGAAGATTTTTGAATCTATTCGCAATAAAAATGCACTTGAGGCAAGAGAAGCAATTATGGACGAAATCGACACTTCTGGAAAGGCACTTGGCTTTCGACTAACAGAATGAATGACTTTTATGATTAATTTGTGTTTGACAAATATGCGTTGCTGTGGAAATTACTGCAGTAGCGCTTTTTTTATTGCGAAAAAACATGATGCTTAGATGTAACCAAACCATATCAAAAAAATATAATTATATCTGGTATACCATATAAATGTATGATAAAATTATAATGTGATATGGTATACCAAACTACATATATAGAATCAATTGTAAAATATAGTGCGTATTTTTATAAGTACAGAAAGATAGGCAAATGAAAAAATATGACTGATTTACGATTGTTATAGAAAGCTTTAGGCTATATCAGAATAGAAATATTATTTTTTTATATCAGTAGATGAGTAATATATTGTAATTTGGAAGTGTCCCATCTGACACTTCTAAAAATATACATAATGGGGGAAATTCAATGGGAGAATGGAAAAGAACCAACTGTAACATGTGCGTACAGGCTTGCGGATTGGAAGTGCAAACCGAAAACAACATGATTGTGAATGTAAGACCGGATCCGAAAAGTCCTCGAAGCCAAAACTATTGTTGCAGAAAAGGTCGCTCTATCAAAAATTATCAGCATCATACTGACAGACTGAACTATCCACTCAAGCGCGTAGGTAATGAGTTCGTAAAAATATCCTGGGAACAGGCGCTTAAAGAAATTGGAGAGAAATTGAACCAGACTCTGAATGAGTATGGTCCACGTGCTATCGGTACTGTGGGGTGTTCATTGCCTGCAGCTCAGGCAAACTACGCAATGGCAGAGACTTTTAGGAAATTGGTCGGAACCCAGAATCAGTTCACAGCGATAGGTGCTGAATTTATGGGACCATGGTGGAGTTACGGCAAGATACTCGGTGGCCAGTTCAATTTTGCTGACCCTGATGAAGCACGAAATGAGGTCCTTATACTTTGGGGAACAAACACTTATGTTACACATCAGATTGCACGGGCAAGGACTATCGTTCGCGAATTCTCTGAGGATCCCGAAAAGATGCTCATCTTAGTTGATCCCCGCCTTTCGGAGACAGCCAGAATGGCAGATATGCATGTTGCTCCGCACCTTGGCTCGGACGCTTTGCTTATTCGTGCGATGATAGCGCTTATCCTTCGGGAGGGCTGGCAGCATCAAGATTACTTGGATGAACATGCTCTGGATTTCGACAAGGTTAAGCCGTGGTTTACAAATGTTGATATAGAGGAATCTTGCCGCATATGTCAGATCCCGTATGAAGAGGTAAAAAAATTATGTAGAATTTTAACAACCCGTAAATGGGGACTGCATATGGATTTAGGTATATCAATGGGACGTCACAATACGCTGTCGCCTTACCTACTTATCGTTATGATGAGTGTCTGCGGAGTGCTCTGTGTTCCCGGTGGCTGCGTCGTGCAAGAAATAATGTTCGACCAAGGTCTTGGTACTGACGATCATGACCAAACGGTATGGAGAACATTAGAGTCGAACTATGCGCCGGTCAAAGGATCTTTTCCTGTGGGTTGCCTACCAGAGGAGATTTTGAGCGATCATCCGAAACATTTGCGTTCACTGGTTGTGGCGATGAGTAATCCAATACGTTCCTACCCAGATACAAACTTGATGGAAAAAGCTCTTAACAATCTTGATCTTTTAGTTGTTATGGAAACTTGCATGAGTGAAACAGCAAGGATTGCGGATTACATTCTGCCTGAGACTACCGCATATGAAGGCTATGATTTCTGCGCTTTCCAATATAGCTGGCCTAAGACTATCTGCCACTTAAAGCACCCGGTGCTGAAACCAGAGGGAGAGCGCCTTGAGGGTGGCGAGATATGGATGAGAATGGCCGATGCCATGGGCCTTATCCCCCAAATTCCGGAGAGTCTCTACAAAGCGGCAAAAAATGCTGTGGCTACCGGAGACCGCATAAAGTATTTGAAAAAGCTTATGTTGTTTGTTGTCAAGAAGAAATTGTCCGCTGATGTTCTGCCGATGATTATCGCTAAAACCCTGGGCAAAGCAATGGGATCCGTAGCCTGTTCTTTGACGTGGGCAGCCACGATAACTTCTCCCTTGGCTGGCACCGGCCAGATCGAGCGTGCAGGCCACAAACCAAAAAATACTCACAGGATAATGCAGGTAATACCAAAGCTTAAAGATATTTGCCTGTTGGATGCTGTTTTTCAGGAAATTATGGATCACCCTGAGGGGATAGTATTCGGTATTGCCGATAATGAAAACTTCCACAGAATTGCGCATTCCGACGGAAAGATACATTTGTTTAATGAAGATATTAATGAATATATTAAGAGAATTACACCTGAAAAGGAAGATATGGCACTTACGACCAAAGTAGAGTTCCCGCTTGTACTGAGCTCCGGCAGGCACACAGACGCTGGAGTCAACAACGTAATGAGAAACCCCAGAACAAATAAATATCGTAATCCCTGTGTAATTGCAATGAATCCCGAAGACGGAGCAGAGCTTGGTATAAAGGATGGCCAGAAGGTTAGGATAACGACTCAATCTGGTTCAGTAGAAATAGAAACGGAATTTACTTATCAGACATGTAAAGGCTATATTCTCGTTCCTCATCATTTTGGCTTAGAATTTAATGGGAAAAAATATGGCATTTCCGCAAACACCCTGCTACCTGCAAAGCATATGGATGAGATGACAGGGGACCCAATAGCACGGTATGTGCCGTGCCGAGTAGAAGCAATATTAGGAGGTAGCGAATCATGAATACAAAATATAAAGTAACATTGAGCGGCGATGTTGTCAATAAAGAATGCTTTGAAGTGCCGACGAACACCTTACTACGGGATATCGTCTTTGGACTGGGCGGCGGTGTAGTAAACGGACGCAAGCTCAAAGCTGTTCAAGTCGGAGGAAATTCGTGCAGTTTTTTAACGCCTGATCAGCTTAATACTCCTGTTGACTTCGAATCCATGAGAGCAATTGGCGGTGCACTTGGTTCAGGCGCGGTACTCGTCATCGACGACAGCCATAATATGGTTGATATGCTGGTGGGTATTACTCATTTTTTCAAACATGAATCCTGCGGTAAATGTGTTGCGTGCCGTGAAGGGACGCTCAGAGTGGCGCAGTTGACAGAAAAGATAGCTGACGGAAAAGGTACAGTGAAAGATATGCAACAGATCCGCGAGCTGTCTGAGTATATGGGTAAGACATGCTTCTGCCCGCTGGGACAAGGAGCCACAACAGCAATAATCAGTGCAATGAATTTATTCCCAGATGATTTTAGTGTTATCCTAAGCACTCAGGAGGTATGATAAAATGGAATTTGTGAATGTAACAATCAATGACAAGCTGTTGTCAGTTCCCAAGGGAATCACCATTCTGGCTGCAGCGGTATCAGGCGGTATCAGAATTCCAACCCTCTGTACCATAAAAATGCTCAATCCCAGAGCGAACTGCGGTATATGCGTGGTCGAAGTTGAGGGTGGCAGAACCTACAAACCTGCCTGCGTTACGAGAGTGTCCGAAGGTATGGTAGTCAGGACTGATACTCCAGCACTCCGCAAGAGCAGAAAGACAACGCTCGAACTTCTTCTATCCCGTCATGCTGTAGATTGCCACCACTGCTTGAGAATTGGTAGCAGCAAATGCGAAGATCTGGATCCGAAGTTTTGCGAGATGTGCTTCTTCTGTGACTGTGTACGAGACGGATTCTGTGAGCTACAGACATTGGCACGTGAGTACAAGGTAGATGCCTTGCCATATGAGATGGAGCCATACAAGTATGAAATTGATAGTTCCACAGGCTCTATAGTACGTAACCCCAACAAATGTATCAAATGCAGACGCTGCTCAGATATCTGCAATTCAGTGCAGACAGTACATGCCTTGAACGTTATTAACCGTGGATCTGAAATTATGGTTACTACAGAAGGTCAAAAAAGACATGCTGACAGTTCATGCGTTCAGTGCGGAAGATGCGTGCAGTCATGCCCGACAGGTGCGTTGTTTTTTAAGGAACATATTGACGCACTTCTGTACAACACACACAATTATGACATTACTACGATTGCCCAGATTTCTTCAGACGTTTTGGAAGAGCTTTCCACTTTATTTAAATTTGGCTCCTCTGAGCTTGATATTCGAATTGTAGCTGCAGGACTACGCAAAATTGGAGTCGACTATGTTGTAACAGATGATTTCGCTTCAGCGAAAGCTATAAATGCAGCCGCATCGGCACTGGCCGATAAAATTAAACGTGACAAGAAGAGCCCTATTATCATTACAGATAGCTATGCGGCGGCTAAGTTCATGAAGCATAATTTTGCCGATTTTTCAGAGCTTTTACTTAATTATGCATCACCTCAGCAAGAGTTCGGAAAATATGCGAAGACAGTTTTCGCGGCTGAAAAGCAGCTTGGAACTAAAAATATCCGCACGATCTCAATTGTTTCAGATAACGAAAACGCAGCAGAAGCAGTGGAAAACGGAAGTGTTGATTTCGTTGTCAACGCCAGAGAGCTATACCGTATATTCCTGAGAACAGGCGTTAATCCAAAGAGGATTCATCCATCTGAGCTTGATAGTTTTGGATCGATTGAAAACTCTTATGTGCAGTTCGGAAAGCTGTTCGCCCCTGTTACCTGGGAAGTCGGCAACAATACCGAAAAATTAGATCTGTATATTGGTAACACCAACGTTAAAGCAGCAGTTGCAAAAAATCTTGGGCAGGTTCGTGAACTACTGACAGAAGTCAAAAACGGCATTTCACCTTACAATGTTGTAAGGATAAATGCCTAATTGCCTTCATCATAATTATTGATTAAAATGATTATGAACTTTGAGCTGCATTCAGCGCCAATGTGCCACTGGGAAAGGCCGTAATGCGCGTAGTACCCTAGATTAGCACCTAAAGAGTGGCAATCAATCGATCAGCAAGTAGAATATCCATTATACTAGGAGGGATAGGTATGGATCGCAAAACAAAAGAGTTTTCCACGTCGGATACATGGTTGTCTGAGAAGGACACGACGAAAATTGCAGCCGCTATTCTTGCTGGAGGACAGAGTCGCCGCATGGGTACCGATAAAAGAAAGCTGCTTCTGGGAGGAAAGACCCTTCAAGAGCTGGCAGCGAAAAAACTTTCCCTTTTTTCTGAACGATATTTCTCGGTTGCTGATGATATTGACCAACCTCTACCAGGCTTTGTAAATATTCTGGATCAAGCAACCGAATGTGGGCCATTATCTGGAATGGTGTCTGTAATGGAAAAAACAGAGGCGGAGTGGGTAATTTTTATTCCATGCGACATGCCGATGGTGCCACAAAAGCTTTTAGAGTTTATTTTGAGCTATCGCAGTATGGAAAACGATGCTCTGATCCTGACTGGAAATGGAAGGGCTTTTCCTGTGTTATCGGCTTTCAGGCGTGCAGCAGCACTGCCTATCATGCGAAAGGCCATCCAAGAGAAGCGTCTTACACTTTTTCGATTAATAGAGAAAGAACTTCTGCCGCTATATATACCCGCAGAAAGGTTTCCAGGTTTTAAACCAATAATGCTTCAAAACATAAATACACCAGAGGACTACAATCACATTCTTTCAGCCTCAGACCTGATATGGCGCCAGTGTACAAAGTTCTCAAACAGGTAGTATGGAGCACCACCTTCTATCTACTATAAGCAAGGAGATTAGATAAATCAATGAAAAAAGAATACAAAAAGTCGCCTATAATTACCTTTGTCGCAAATTCCGGAACCGGAAAGACTACAATTCTCGAAAAATTGATTCCCCTTTTAAAAAAACGAGGATTGATTATTGCTGTAATTAAACACGATGCCCATCGGTTTGAGATCGATTATCCCGGCAAGGACAGCTATCGCTTTGCACAGTCCGGTGCTGATGTAGTGGCTATTTCCTCGGCTGAGAAGGTTGCGTTCATCGAAAAATGCCGTCATAAGCTGACAATTGAGGAAGTAATTGACCGTTTGCCTCCAGTAGATTTGATCTTAACCGAGGGATATAAGAAAAGTGTATATCCGAAAATCGAGATTCACCGCCGCGCAGTTAGCTCATCTACGCTTCTTTGCAGGCCAGATGAGTGCTTAGCTGTTATGACTGACGAGATGCTTGATATTTCAATTCCTTGCTTTTCTTTAGATGATATTGACTTACTCGCTGAACTGATTTACGAGTACACTATGAATTATATAGCTGAGGAATGATGTTACGATTAACTAACAACAAAATTGTTATAGAAAACAAAACAATATGAATATTTTCTCCGAGTCCGGCGCGCTAAAAGCAATCATGCGGTCCGGTCCGAAACCAAATCAATTCGGTTAGGTTTCTAGGTGACGGTGGAAACGCCGGTGCCTTCCATCTTTGAAAAGGAGAGCTACTATTCTGGAATTTAATACTCCCGGAGTCTGTTGTTCTGGAACGCTCTGTCCTTTCAAAGCAGAGGAGAGTTTTTTAGGAGGTATTACAATATATGAAACATAATTTAGATTTTGAGTATGGCCGAGATCTTTTAATCAATCTGTGCACCACTCTTCCTACCGAGGAGATTTCCATTTCTGAGTCGGTTGACCGGGTGCTAGCCGAGGATACTAGGGCTGTTACAGATGTTCCCCCTTTTGACCGTTCACCATATGATGGCTATGCTTTTTTTGCGTCAGATACTACTTATGCTTCCCAAGATAGGCCAGTAACTTTGCGTATTTTAGAAGAGGTTGCAGCTGGGAGCGTTCCTACTCAGTCGGTTGTGGGGGGGACAGCTATAAAAATCTTGACTGGCGCACCTGTACCTATAGGTGCTGATGCCATCGTGAAATATGAGGATACTAATTTTAGTAAAGACGAAGTAACTTTATATGGCTCAGTTTCAGTGGGGTCTAACATAGTGCCAGCTGGAGAAGACGTTAAGGCAGGAGATCTACTGGCTGAAAAGGGGACGGTTATTGATCCCTCCTTAGTGGGAGTACTAGCCGCACAGGGAATTTTAACGCCATTGGTTTATCGTCAACCAATGATTGGAATCCTTTCAACAGGCAACGAGCTATTAAACGCCGAAGATGCACCTTCTTTAGGTAAAATCCATGACATAAACCGCTATGCATTGGAGGCTGCGTGCCTGCATGCGGGAGCTTTACCTGTCTTTTTAGGATGCGCAAAGGATATAGAGGAAGACATTCGATTCGTAATAGAAAAGGGACTCGATTCCTGTGATATGATCATCAGTACCGGGGGTGTTTGTGTTGGAGACTATGACAGAACGCCAGCCGCTCTCGAATTTTTGGGAGCTGAAATTTTGGTACGTGATTTGTTTCTAAAGCCTGGCGGTGCCTGCATTTATGCTCGCAAGGGTGGAAAGATGATTTGTTGTCTGTCTGGAAATACAGCATCTTCTATGACAAACTTTTATGCAGTTACCATACCTCTTATTCGTAAGCTTTCGGGTCATTCACGTACTGTCTCTGTCACTACATATATCACACTTGCGAATGACTTTCCAAAAAGAAGTCCTAAAACTCGATTACTAAGAGGAAAATTGGAACTTGATAGTGGACAGATTAGGATGCGAATACCGGAGAACCAGAAAAATGGAGTTCTTCATTCTATGATTGGTTGTAATGTACTAGCTGTTGTACCTGCTGGTTCTCAAGCTTTGGCAAAGGGAACTGTCCTAAAAGCCTATTTAATAGATTAGATCATCGGAGGTGTTCCTTATGAAAAAAATTGCTGTTGAACAATCGGTGGGGAAAATATTATGCCATGACATTACTGCTGTGAGAGATGGGTTTAAAGGTCGTGCATTCGCCAGAGGTCATGTAATTAAGCAAGAGGACATTCCCAACCTTTTAGACATGGGGAAAAAATATATTTTTATTTGGGAGGATCAGGAGAACGAAATTCATGAGGATGATGCTGCGCTGAGACTCGCTTCTATGGCTCCGGTCAAAGGAACTTTTTATTCTGGACCATATGAAGGGAAAATGACCCTTACAGCGGCTGTCAAAGGGCAGTTTCGGGTAAACAAGACTCTGTTGAGTAAGCTCAATACGATCGGGGACATAACGATTACCACCCTGCCCGATCATTTTAGAGTTGAACCGGATATGAAGTTGGCTGGTCTGCGTATCGTACCACTCACTACTGAAAAGAAGCAGATTGAGCAGGCAGAGGTTATTTGTGCTCAAAGTCCGATTCCACTTTTTACTATAAAACCTTATCAAAAATTGAAGGTTGGAATTATCATCACCGGATCAGAGATTTTCAATGGTCGGATAAAAGATCGCTTTGAGCCACTTATTCGAAAAAAACTCAGTTATTTCGAAGCGGATATTTTGGATATTGTTATCTGTGATGATATTCCAGATATGCTTCAGTCTATAGCATCTACTTTTATTCGAAAAGACGTAGACCTTCTAATATTTACCGGAGGTATGTCAGTCGATCCGGATGATATTACGCCAACTGTTATGCGTGCAACTGGAGCAGAGGTCATCACGCATGGGGTTCCTATTCAGCCAGGCAATATGTTTATGCTGGCGTATCTTGGTAATACTGCCCTGATTGGAGTTCCAAGTGCTGCAATCCAACACTCCACAACAATTTTGGATGTGGTTTTACCACAACTTTTTACTGGAGAACGCTTTTATAAGGCAGATTTTGTGGCCATGGCTGAGGGAGGCTCTTGTCTTGGTTGCGAAATTTGTCACTATCCGATTTGTACTTTTGGGCGTTACTAAAAGAAAATAAAAAATACATGTCTATGCATAAGTCATGGACTTAAAATATAGATGAGGAGATACTGTTATGAAAGATAGATTTAGCCGTGAAATTACATATCTACGCATTTCTGTTACCGATCTATGCAATCTACGCTGCGTCTACTGTATGCCAGAAGAGGAAGTTCCGAAACTGAGGAACTCTGATCTTTTGAGTTTCGAAGACATTGTGGAGATTGTTCAGATGGCTGCGGAGCTTGGTATTCAAAAAATTTCGGATTACTGGTGGTGAGCCGTTAACCAAACCAGGCATTGTGAATTTGTGTAGGGAAATTGCTGATGTTTCAGGTATTAATGAGGTCAGCATGACAACGAATGGCATTCTTCTTCCTACAATGGCGATGGACTTGAAAAAGGCAGGAATTTCCCGGGTTAATATCAGCCTCGATACGCTTAACCCTCAAAAATATCGTAATATAACTCGCAAGGGCCATTTTGAGGAAGTAATTAATGGTATTCGTGCTGCAGAGGACGCTGGAATGTATCCAATTAAACTAAATACGGTTTTAATTGGAGGCTACAACGATGACGAAATTGAGGATTTTGTGGAAATTACCAAAACAAAAGATATTGAGATTCGCTTTATCGAACTGATGCCCATAGGAGAAGGTGCTAATTTCCACTCTGAAGCCTTTATTCCTGCTGAAACCATTTTGCAGCGGGTTCCGGAGCTTGAACCTATGTCTCATCGCGAAGGGGTAGTACGCCTCTACCGTCTGCCGAATGGAAAAGGACGTGTAGGGTTAATCAGTCCCATAAGTCAACATTTTTGCAGCAGTTGTAACAGGGTACGGCTGACAGCAGATGGAAGATTGAAACCATGCCTGCATTCCTCACAGGAAATACCTCTGAAAGGACTTAGAGGAAAAGAATTGCGGCAGGCCATCTGCCAGGCGATTTTGGAAAAGCCATTGAAACACGAACTATTATCCCCTGCTTTCCCAAGTCAAGCAGGTCGTTGTATGAATGAGATTGGAGGATAAAATTATGGAAAAATTTCACATTTTAATATGGAAGGACATGCTCATATGGTTGATGTTGGAGACAAGTCAGACACCCATCGCACTGCTGTTGCGAGTGGGCGTGTTCTAATGAACCCGCATACACTTGAACACGGAATTATCGGCGATGCCCATGCTGGGAACTGGCACCGACAGGTCAGCCTGCTTGGCAGGGAAAGTGTCGAGCAATTGCAGGAGAAGATATCATTTCCTCTGTCAAATGGCGCTTTCGCCGAAAATATTCTGACGGAAGGCATCCTGCTTTATCAGATACCAGTTGGAACTAATCTTCGGATAGGGCAGTCAATGTGTCAGATCACCCAAATTGGCAAGGAATGCCACAATGATTGCGCTATTCGCAAAGCTTGTGGGGACTGCGTCATGCCCCGAGAAGGCATTTTTGCTAAGGTTTTGGAGCCAGGCTGGGTTTGCCCTGGAGATTTGCTATACATTGAGGAATAGCTAGGGACTATAATATCCAATGAAAAAACGTTATGAATTACAGGTTAGGACAGCAAAAGCATATAGTAATTCTCTAAGAACTAGTTCTAAAGATTATAAAAAAAAACAAAAGTATTAAAAAAGAAGAAGAACAAATGTTTTCAGAAAAAGAAATTGATATAATCATATCGAATTGAATTAGACGATGTAATAGAAATATTAACAAAAGAGAATATTAAAGGGGGAATATTTATGGAGGAACTAATTAAGAAAAAGAAAGGTAAAACAATTAGCTTAACTGGTGTATTATCAGCAGTATTTACAACTTCAATATTGGTAATAATACTACTAGCTGTAATTGAGGGAACAATTTCTGGTGTTATACTAAAGGCAATTACTAATTCTGATAAATCGTTATCTCTCATCCTATTTTGTATAATATCAAATATAATTATAGAGATAGTACTTTTTGTTACTTTCACAGTATTTATGAAAAAAGCGGCTGATAATTTTGGAAATGTAGTTAATTCAATAAACTCTGGTGATTTGTCTGTTAGCATGAACTTAAAAGAAAATAAATTACTAAGTAGTATACAGGGGCATTTAAACTCCCTAACGGCAGAGATGCGAAAAATTATAGAAGGTACTTATAAACTCACAAAAGCTATTGTTAATGCTTCTTTTAATATGACAGATAAAGTAGATCAAGCTATGAATTCAATAACAGAAATAGAAAAAACAATTGATCAAATTGCAATAGGTGCTTCAGAACAAGTATCCGAAACTCAAAAAAGCGTTGATAAGATAGGAAAACTATCGGATCATATAGTCTTGGTTAATAATAGTTATCGTGATATTATTCAAGAAACTGATAATGTAAATCAATTAAATAAAGAAGGTCTTTGCATTGTAGAAAAATTAAGAGAAAAATCTGATGATTATAATCTCTCTTCTGAAGAAATATTTGTAGCTGTAGAAAATCTTACAGCAACTCTTGAAAGTGTTGGACTATTTGTAACTGCCATACAAAACATTGCGGATCAGACTAATCTTTTAGCATTAAACGCTGCTATTGAAGCTGCAAGAGCAGGTGAAGTTGGTAAGGGATTTGCAGTGGTAGCTGATGAGATACGGAAGCTTGCGGAAGAAAGTAAAAATTCAACAGAAGAAATAAGCAGTTTGATGAACAATATTAAAAATGATTCTCAGCAAGCAATTAATGCAATGAGATCAATGCAAAATGTTTCAAAGGAGCAGCTTATAGCAGTTGACCAAACCGAAATTTCTTTTAGAAGAATTGCAGAGGCAATTGAATTAATTACATTAAAGATTAATGATACAAGTAATACAATAAGGAAAATGGAGACATTAAAGAGTGAATCTATAGCTAGTATAGAACATACAGCTAATGTATCTGAACAAACCGCAGCTGCTAGTGAAGAATTGGCTGCAAGTGTTGAAACACAGTTGAAAATCTTTGAAGAAATGTCAACATCAGCAGGAGAATTAAGTGATATAGCCAAAGATATGGATAATAGTTTGAAAAAATACAAAGTGTAAGTGTTAAGTAAGTCCTTTTATGAAACATATATTATAATATCGTATTTATTAAGTCTAAAAAAATAAAGATATTAAAATTCTCTAGATTAAAAAAATCTTCCTTTTTCTGTCATTTCAATAAGAAAGTTAATAACTCAACTTTCGCAGATAAAAATCGACGCGAAAGCATTTATTTTGTAAGCGTAAAAGAATCGACGCATAGCAGCAAGATAACTTAAGTGATAAAATAAACCCAACAGAAAAAATTATATTCTCTGTTGGATAAAACTTTATATAGAAATAATTATTTGCTAGTTTTAACGTGCAGTTCATCTGGAATATTCTTAGACCAAGGCATAAATTTTTCTAGTATGTCACTTTCCTTAACTTCTGTATTAGAAAGCCTATCAAACAAATATACTAAATACTTTTCTACTACTAAGCCATTGGCTTTAGCCGTTTCAGTAATACTATAAAGTAATGCACTAGATTTTGCACCTTTTACTGTCTTTGAAAACATCCAGTTTTTACTGCCGATTACAAATGGCTTTACATCTCTCTCAGCTGATTATTATCAATTTCTAAACAACCATTTGTTAGAAAAGTTCTCATATAAGGTAATAGCTTTTGGTCATAACCAAGCGCTTTAGCTGCTCCAATTTATATTTTCACTAGTATTCATATACTAAACCTCCCCTGTTAAAATTTTTAAGTTCATATGCATTACGTTAAGAGTTCCTTAAGAATAAAGATATTTATTGTAGAACCTGTTTTGTAGCATCACTTTTGTTTTGATTACAAAAATATGATGATTGGTATATAACGGTATACGTTAAAATCATAATTACGCGTGGTATACCATACGCTTTCGTGATATAATATATGATTATGGTATGCTAGATCTTTGAATGAAATACCCATAGACCCAATTGTAAAATATAGTGTGTGTTTTTATAAGTACAGAAAGAAAGCGAAATGAAAAAAATTGGCTGCTTGATGATTATTAATGAACAGAGGAGATGTGTTTGTGAATAAATTGGAAAAAACTAGTTGCGCTTTTTGTGGGTCACATTGTGGTCTAGAAATGGAGATCGAAAACAATCGGATAGTTAATGTGAGACCGGATCCGGACAATCCACGGACTAAGGGTTATTGCTGCCGAAAGGGAAGGAGTTCCAAATATTTTCAGAACAATACGGACCGCTTGAACTATCCGCTCAAACGAGTAGGTAAGGAATTTGTAAGGATCTCTTGGGAACAGGCATTTACTGAAATTGCGGAAAAGCTGTGCGAGATTTTGGACAAGTACGGGCCAAGGGCTGTGGGCAATGTGGGCGGCGCGGGAGCAGCAGTTCAAGGTGAAGGTCCCTATGTACAGACATTTATGAAGATGGTGGGGTCTCAATATTCTTTTAGCCCGACGGGTCTTGAGTTTATGGGACTTTTTTGGAACGTCGGCAAAATGATTGGGGATCAATCCCACTGGATTGAACCGGACGAACAACTCAATGAGGTCTTGGTCATGTGGGGGTGCAACTCATATGTCTCTCATCAGACTAACAATGCAAGGAGATTCACCCGCGAAATTTGTGAAGACCCCGACCGCATGTATATTGTGGTCGACCCTCGACTTTCCGAGACAGCGCGTATGGCCGACATGCATATTGCCTTGCGTCCCGGCACAGACGCTTTGCTGGTGCGTGCGATGATAACCCTTATCATACAGGAAGGATGGCAGCATCAGGAATATCTGGATAAGTGGGTCAGCGATTTCGACAAGGTAAAACCGTGGTTTACGAACTTCGACATCAAGGAAGCTTGCCGCGTTTGCGAGGTGCCGTACGAGCAAGTGCGAAAATTATGCAGGATTCTCACGACACGCAAATGGGGTGTGCATCAAGATCTCGGCATATTCATGGGCCGTCACAATACTATGAGTACAAGTCTGCTATTTAATCTGATATGTGTTTGCGGAGTCATGTTTGTCTCGGGAGGTTCTATTGCATGGGGGGGATTTGCGTCTGTTGGTAATCACACTGATGATCAGGATCCTAAAATTTGGAGGACATTGGCAACCGGGTTTGCTCCGGTTACAGGCATTTTCCCGACAGCAGTTTTACCGGCAGAGATTATGAACGACAATCCAAACCGAATTCGTGCGTTGCTGATGTCAACGACTAATCCGGTACGCTCCTTCCCTGACTCAACAGCTCAAGGAGAAGCATATTCCAAGCTTGATCTGTTGGTTTGCAGCGATATATGCATGACGGAGACAGCGAAATATGCACATTACGTTCTTCCCGCAATGTCTGCCTATGAGGCCTATGACTTTAGCGTTGTCCAGTGTACTTATCCGGAAATATATTGTATGTTGAAGCACCCTGTAGTTCAACCGGAGGGTGAGCGGATGGAGAGTGGGGAGATCTGGCTGAGGCTGGGCGATGCGATGGGATTTATTCCTACAATTCCAGATTCGCTGTACGAGACAGCGCGGAACAAGAGTCGCATGGAATACTTTGGAGAATTGATGGTGTATTTGCAGAATAACCCTGAATACATGCCTGCAGCGCCATTTATTATCGGGAAAACATTGGGCAAAGCCATGGGTTCTGCTCACAAAGCCATGTTTTGGGGAGCATTAATGCTTGCACCACAAAGGTTTCAGGAAGAAGTTCCTGGTGCTGGCTTTAAACCTGGGCCTGCAATGATGGATGACGTTTTCCAGGCTGTGTGCGACCATCCGGAAGGTGTGCTGGCTGCCGTAGAAGAACGCGAGAACAACTTCAAATATATAGTTAATGATGACAAAAAAATACATTTGTTTGTCGATGTTCTTGATGAATATATCAAGGACATCACACCTGAAAAAGAAGAGCAGGCGTTGATATTTCCGAAAGAGTATCCTCTTATCCTTAGCGCAGGCAGACATACGGACGGCGGACATAATGGCTTTATGCGCAATCCTGCTACCTATGAGTATCGTAATCCCTGTACGCTTGCCATCAATCCTGAAGATGGTAAAAAGCTGGGGTTGAAAGATGGGCAGATGACCAGAGTCACGACGGAAGCTGGTTCGGTGGAGATCGAAGCACAGTTTACCTACCAAACAAGAAAGGGCTACGTACTTATTCCGCATCAGTTCGGTTTTGACTTTAACGGAAAAAGGTACGGTGTGGGGGTCAACACGCTGACCAGCGTCAAACATATAGATAAACTGACAGGTAACCCTATTTTGAGATATGTGCCCTGTAGAGTGGAAGCAATATAAGATGGGAACGAAACATGTAGAAGAAATATGCTGAATCAATCGACAATTTGAGAATGATCTTCATAAAATACTTATATAATTAACAAAAATTAAATATGTATCTATATTTAAATGGTATCTTTTTTAATTTTTTCAATTACCATATTTATGCATGAATTGGTATTGATATTTATGGTTTTTAATAAAAATGTAATCATCATATAAGTATATTTCCAGAAAGTCTTGTATCAAATTACCATTTGACTTTCTGAAAATATTTTAATGCAACAGTAGTGATATGTATTATATTAAACTTCTATATGTAGCATATTAGTTTTTAACTTGTTATGTTAGTTGATACTATCTAAACCATGTTCAACAAGTTGAGTGGAAAAATGGATCATTTCATCTTTAGTCATTTCACACCCAGATAGAAGCCAGTTTCGCCATAAAGTCAAAATACTATAACTTAGATAAGCCGTAACCATGTTTTTATGTGAAGTATCAATATGTTTACCAGCAAAAAATTTTTCTGAACATTTTTCAGTTACAATATTTTGAACTTGTTCTGCAACAAAACGATAATTTTCACAACACAATAGTCTTTGATGAAGCGGTTGATCATCTGATAATAATTTTGAAAATGCCGTCATAAATTCTTGAATATCAATAGAATTTTCACCTGAAGCTCCTTGATTTAGTATATCTATCAGATCGTTTATGATCTCGTTCTGAAGTTCATACAGTATTTCATCTAAAGAATAATAGTGTAAATAGAATGTTTTTCGATTTATGCCAGATATAGTAGTTAAATCTTTAATCGTAATTTTGTTAAAATCCATTTCAATAATCATATTTTTAAAGGTATCCATTAGTAGTTTATGGGTGCGTTTATATCGTGCATCATTTTTGTTTATCATTAATTTTTCTCCTTTTATTTATATCTTGAAAGTTACGCCACATATGAGTTATATTTGGTAATTGATATGAAGGACCATAAATATTATAATTCAAATCACAAGATAAGCAACACGTGAGTAATATATTTCTTGGAATTTATAAATCAGGAGGAATTGAAAATGGTAAATTTAGTTATTGAAACAAAAAATGGTAAAGTCGAGGGTTTTGAAGCATATGGAATGTATAAATGGTTTGGAATTCCTTATGCTAAGCCACCAGTTGGAGAATTACGTTTTAAGCGTTCAGTTCCTTGCGATAATTGGGATGGTATAAAGCAGACAAGCACCTTTGGAAATAGACCATATCAGTTTGCCACTATGGGGGGGATTGGTAAAGATATGAAGTCAGTTCCGGAAAGTGAAGATTGTCTTTATATAAATGTATGGGCTTCTAAGCAGGCAAAGAAATCCCCTGTGTTCGTATGGATTTATGGTGGAGCAAATACAGTTGGTGAAGGCTCTGATCCACAATATTTTGGTGAATCATTTACTAAGGATGGTATTATTTATATAAATTTTAATTATCGTGTAGGGCCACTCGGATTTTATAATTTTTCTATGTATGATGATAGCTTTGATTCAAATTGTGCAGTATCAGACATGATCAATGCATTGAAATGGGTGAAGGAAAATATTGAAGCTTTTGGTGGTGACCCTGACAACATTACGATTGCAGGAGAATCAGCAGGTGGGACAGCAGTATATTCTATGCTTTCCGCTCCTAGTGCAAAAATTTTATTTAATAAAGCAATTGCACAAAGTGGTTTACCAGGAAATATATCCACACAAAAGAGTCAGGAACTTCAAATAGGATTGTTCCTTGAACAAATGAATATGAAAAGGGAAGAGATAAATAACCTAAAAAATATGCCAATAGAAAAAATGTATAGTTCATCTGAGTATGTTTGTCAAAAAAACTGTGTTTCATATCCGGGAATTTTGGTTCCAGGTCCAGTTATTGATGATTTAATCCCGATGAATCCATGGGAGGCAATGGAATCTGGAAGTGCGGATGGTGTAGATGTTGTTTTTGGTACATGCCATGATGAAGGAAGTTTATTTTATGAAGCGAAGATGTTTCCAACAAGCTGGAAGCAAGTTGAAAAAATGCTAGTGCTTAGTGAATGCTCGGAAAAGTTAGAAACTTTAATGAATTTATATTCTGGTAAAAGTGAAAAGCAGGCAATGATGGAGCTTGGTAGAGACAGAGCGTTCTGGGCAGATCATATTAAATGTGTAAATGCACAGTGTACTCATGGAAAGGCATATGAATACCGCTTTGATTTTACAACCGTGTTATTGAAAGTAAACGGATTCAATGCAATGCATAGTTCTGATATAGGGCCAGCATTGGATACCTATGTAGGAAATTTTAATGAGCAGACACCGAAGGAAAGAATTGATAGAATTCATAAATATATGCATGGTTCCTGGGTGAATTTTGCTAAGAATGGTGACCCAAATGGAACAATTCCTATACTATGGGAGCCTTATACAGATGAAAAAAGAACAACATTTATTTTTAATGATGAATGTTCTGTTGAATATAACCCGAGTTATGAAGCATTTGAAGTATGGAAAGATATTAAATTATATAATTAAGTAATTGATAAAAATCAGTATAAACGTTCTACGTATTCGACTATCCCTGTTTTGGTTATTTATGGAAATACTTTCATTTCAGTTGTTACATAATGCATAAATGAAAGTGAAGTTGTGCATTATGTTACATAAATTTAAATATTGGTTATTGAGTAATATATACTCTGAATTATATAATTTGAGCATATAAAAATAAGTACAAGTAAAAACTAATACTGCCTTCAATTCTTAATTTAAAAACAACAAATAAAACCAGCTATTAGCTCTACATCTTCTTTTGGATTTTCACTTCCAAGAGGAGCCTAGTTCTTTAACTAGTTGTATTTCTTGCGTCTTTCTTTTCTTGTTTGGATGGGGCTGCCACTGATTCTCTAATTTGGCGATGCTTACTGCTTGCTCATAAATAATCATATTTTTTTAGCGGGTATATAAGTATCGACTTTTTTATTAGTTTTTAATGTATTCGTTACAGATCTTGAAATAAAACCCCTATCATTGATAAGAATATCGCCCTCTTTTATAGCTTTACTTTTCAGTAAAATATCTCTACTAAGCTCCATATCATGCGGTTTTATTGAATTAAAAGCTATTTCTTCAATAATTCCTCCATCGTCCATTAGGCCTCTTAATGTTGCTAAAACTCCAATATTTTTTATCTTTAGCATAATAGTATCTATTTAGCTTTAGAATTTTCATTTCCAACAGGAGTAGAAGATTGTTATAGTGCGCTAAAGTGGGTATACGCAAACGCAAACAATCTAAGAATTGATGCTAATAGAATAACGGTTGTAGGTGATAGTGCTGGTGGAGCACCTGCTGCAGCAGTAACTCAAATGGCACGTGATAGAAAACATTTTCCTGTTTGTTTTCAAATGTTATGTTATCCAGTAACAGATAGCAGACAAATAACTAAATCAGTAGAAATGTTTATTGACACACCAATATGGAATTCACCTAGAAATGCAATGATATGGAATGTATATTTAAGAAATGGTGATAATGGAATATGCTTCACCAATGCAAGAAAATCATTTAAAAATCTTCCAAGAGTTTATGTAGAAGTAGCTGAATTTGATCCATTAAGAGATGAAGGAAAAAATTATGCAGATGCTTTAAAAGAAAATGGCATTGAAGTTGAATTTGTACAAACAAATAAGAATGTACTTTAATGAAACCTAAAATATATTATGTAATGGATACAATGTGTGGTTGGTGCTATTCCTTCAGCGATGTTGTTACAAAAATCTATGAAGAATTTAAAGATCAAGTAGATTTTACAATTGTTCCTGCAGGAATGTGGTTAAATGAAGATGTAAAAAAATGACACCTGGATTTAGTGATTTTATTAGAGAAAATAATGTTAGAATAACTCAACTTTCAGGGAAAGAATTTGGAGAAGATTACTATCTTATGCTTAAAGATAGTAATACAGTTTTAGATAGTCTTCCAGGTTCTAAGGCTATTAATGTTATTAATAACCTTGATACTCAAGCTAGCTTTAGCTATCTGAAAACGCTACAGAAAGAATTTTTTATTAATGGTAAAAATATGAATGATGTAGAGGTTTATTCTAAAATAGCTGAAGATTTCGGAATAGATAGTGATAGCTTCAAAAAAGAATTTTCTTCAAAGAAATTAATTGATCAGACTTTTAAGCAATTTAACTTTGCAAGTGAGTTAGATGTAAGCTCATATCCAAGTTTAATTTTGGTTAATAATGAAAAATCATCCTTAGTATCCGCTGGTTATTTACCTTTTGAGGAAGTTAAAATCCGTATTAAAAAAAGTATTTGATCATTGACCTAATAATTAAACTCAAATTCTATGGTTATTTTAAAAAAATGGCATAGAATTTGAGATCATAAGTAATCAGGGATTAATATACACATTAGTATAAAGGGGATAAAATTTTATGTTTGACGTGCATGTCCAACATAAAAATCTATAAATTTAATCTCTAAACCTTAAAAATCTCATCAACAGCCTTTTTATATCCACCTGCCTCTCTCAGTGATTTTCCAATTTTTTCACTGTTTCTTCTAAAATTATTGTCTGAAAAAATCTTAACTACTGACTGCTTCAATATCTCAGTGGTAACTTTATCTTTTTCAATAATAATACCTGCACCAAGTTCTGCTACTCTCTTTGCTACAAAAGGTTGATCTGCAAATTGAGGAATAAGAATCAATGGGACATCATAATACAACCCTTCATTTGTACTGTTCATACCACCGTGGGTGATAAACACATCTGCTTGTTTTAAAACCTCAAGTTGAGATATATAATTCTTAACAACAAAATTTGACGGAATAGATTTAAATGTATTAACATCTATATTTTTACCCACAGACATAATAATCTCTACATCCATATCACCAAAAGCCTTAAAGCAACTTTCATAAAACTCAATAGAATTATTAAATATTGTACCTAAAGCTATATAAATAACTTTTTTATCATTAGTTTCTAAAGAAAGGCTCATATTTTCCTTTCTATCTGCTATTGATGGTCCAATAAACTTATAACTTTCATCAAAGCTTTCACCACAAATTTGAAGATACTTAGATGTATATACAATATTAATAGTACCTGTGCCACCAACTGCAGTCGTTATACTAGGAAACGTTATATCATATTTTTCTTGTAAATTCTTAACAAAATTTATGTAAACTGAACTATTTAAAATAGGCTGTATTATAGGTCCTACTTGCCTAAATAAATCCGAAAAAATATTTGTATTTTCGTTAGTTGCAAAAGTAGTAATAGAACAAATTGTAGGTATTTTTAACACTCTCCCCAATTCATTACCTATAATAAAGACTGCATCATAAATAATATAATCGAATTTTTCCTTTGTAGTAACTACAATTTCAAGTATTTCTTCAAACATTTTTTCTAACCTAGCAAGGGTCTCCATTGGTTGCTTACTATCTTCAAAATTTGCTGAATTCTTAAGACCTTTGAATCTAGCTCCTGTCTTTTCTATTTTCCCTCTAAATTCCTCACCTGAAATATATGTAACCTGCTCTCCTCTATTCATTAATTCTTTGACTAAACCTATAGTAGGGTTAACGTGCCCTGTACCGAACATACTTATAAATAACGCATTTGACATTTTTCATCCATCCCTTTTGTTTTATATTAGTATCTTAAATCTCTGATAATTAGTTTTTGTTATATTGTTTCACTATATATGAAATTTTTCAGTACATCTAAACCTCAAATATTTTATTATCTTCTTTTGTTACTTAGTTTTCAAATTTTCCGTAATACTTTTCAGCCTGCCGTCCTCCTGTAACAAAAGTCTTATCACGGGTTGTTGTAAAATCAATTCGCTGTGATGAGTTATATTCAAGTCCAATTTCTTCTAATGACTGCATAAATCCACTCGCGAATTGCTCTGACTCAAAGCTTTGTAATAAATCAACTGTAATATATTCTCCTGCCGACAACATATTCAAAATGAGTCCTTTTGTACCACTACTGTATAAATGCATCGAATCAACGTATTTTTCTCATAATTATTCCTCTCTTTCAAAGTTATATGTAATATTTGTGCACGAAAGTCATATATCTCTTATCATAACCTTATATTAAATCCGTTACCTTGTGGATAAATTATCTATGGGATTGAATCTTTTCTTCAAGGCCTCTATTCTTCTCTCTACACTTTGATGCACAATTTCACTTTTCTCTGCAATATCGAAACCATGAACTGTCCCTATTGTCTTATGCAGTTCAACATGAATACCATTTTTCTGCAAGGCTTCAGCAAAGTTTATTCCTTCGTCCCGTAAACAGTCGAACTCTGAAACTTCAATATAGGAATCGGGCAAATTTTCTAAAGAAGTTGCCTCCATAGGAGATGCATATTCTCTATTGATATGTACTTCATCCTTTAGGTAAAGTTTCCACATTTTTTCATTAAGTTTGGAATTCCACATAGGAGTGTCTATATAATTTTTAATAGATTCAGTAATCTGTCTTGCATCTGTTACCGGATAAATGAGCATTTGAAAACAAATACTAGGAGCTTTTCTATCCCGAGCCATTAGATTCACAGCAGCAGCAAGCCCACCACCTGCGCTATCTCCGCCAATAGCTATTCTGTTTTTATCAATGCCAAGTACTTCTACATTTTTACAAACCCATTCAAATGCAGCATAGCAATCCTCAACCCCAAAAGGGAAAGCATATTTAGGTGCCAATCTGTAATCAACGAAAATCACTTTACAAGGTGTCTTTAAGGCATACTCACAAACTAATTTCTTATGATATGGTGCTGCTTTTAGGGCAAAAGCTCCTCCGTGTAAATAGATAAGACAAGGAGCATTCTTTTCAATTTCCTTTGGTTCATAAATTGTTAGCTCAATTGTTCCATTTTGATATCCTTTAATCTTCTTTTTTGTTGCACTCACACCCTCAGCAGGTTTTATTTTATTAACACTGCTATTTATAAGTGTATTTATAAGTGGCAGTAACAATGGATATAAAGGGAGTTTCGTATTTTCATATTTTTTAAAATCACTGTGGATGTTATATTTACTCATAAACGTTCTCCTATTCTTTGTCCTTTTCTTCGGAAACATTCTCCTCATCATTAGTAAAATGTTTTGCTAGATTTCCATTACCGTTTACAAAAAAATCCTCAACTCTGTTCCATGCATTTACATTTGTATCCACTGTTTTTTCCCATACCTCTTCAACTTTTTTTATAACATCACTCATAATAATTATCTCTTTTATCTAACATTTTTTTGTATTTATATTTATATAATAAGTTAGGCCTATTTCCAAGAAAAATAATAATACAATTATTAATAAGCAGTCCAGCCTCCATCGACAGCCAAAACTTGACCGTTAACAAATTTGGAATCGTCTGTTGCCAGGAACAGTGCAACTCCCGCTATTTCCTCCGGTTCACCCAGTCGGCAAATTGTACTCATACCAGTTCTACATATTGCTGCACCCCGCTGATTAACATTTCCCATAGATGCATTGATATTGGTTTTTATTGGACCTGGAGCTATGGCATTACATCGGATGCCTTCTTTTGCATATTGAAATCCTGTATTCTTGGTAAAGCCTACTACTGCATGTTTGGAGGCAGTATATGCGGCACCAGCTGTACTTCCACGAAGTCCCCCTACTGAAGCTATATTGATAATTACCCCAGTACCTTTAGTCAAAAATATTGGCAACACTTTTCTGGTAGCTCTCATCACTGAAGTAGTATTAACTGCAAATATTCTATCCCATAGTTCATCTGTAACATCCGCCGCGCCTGCCATATTGTCCATTATACCTGCATTATTGACTAGGATGTCAACTGTGCCATAAATTTTAACGGTAGTATCAATTAGGTTTTGTATGTCTTCTTCTTTGGTTACATTGGTTAATACTGCCAAAGCAGATCCACCATTTGCCTCAATCTCAGCTACAGTTGCTTTTGCACCTTCTAAATCAATATCAGATACCACCACTTTTGCTCCTTCCTGAGCATATAGAATGGCAATGGACCTTCCCATCCCCGAAGCAGCTCCTGTTACTATTGCAATTTTTTCTTTAAGTTTCATAATATTTACCCCTCACTTTATCTATAATATTTTTAGGTTTTTGTTTATCTAATAAATATATAATAGGTTAAAAATGTTCTGCAACGTTAATATTTTGTTAAAGTTATGTTAAAATGTAAATTCTTTATACGGATGTACATATTTCACTAAAGTTATGACTTTAGCTTTTATAATAAATGACCTGCCTTTTTACATAAATCATAAATCGCATCATAATTATGCTCAATCATTACATTTACTTTTGTACCTGTTTCCTTATATATTTTCTTATAAAAAAAATATGGAAGTACCCATCCAGCAAATGCAGGGATTGCCAAAATAACACACAGCAGAATCATTGATGTCAAATAAGCAAACACTGAACCAGCCATAAAAGCCGTTCCAATAATTCCTATTCCTAGTGATATTACCATTGCTTTACTTGTTTTCGTTCTTTCCAACTTTTCTATAGAGGTAAATGCTTCCTCACATTTTCGCTGTAAATCACATAACGCTGCACGATTCTTGATTTTACGGTCACGCTGCATTTTAATTGAAACCGAATTTACTGCGCTACTTGTATTTATTATGTTCCATCCTAACTCCGTATAACAATCACTACAAAGTTGCACAAGATTCTGATCTACATTGACATCAATATACTCATTCATTATAAATTTATTACGTGTTTTGTTTTCTGCCATTATTATTTTCTCCTTTCATTTTTCTGTTTCACTTCATATCTGTATATTAACCCTCAAATATTCCCGAACGTTAATATATTGTTAAAGTTTTGTTAAAATGATTATTTTCCCTTTTTTCAAGAAATTTTATAGTTATAACCATATAATAAGAATGAAAAGCTCTCACATTTCAAAATGTGAGAGCTTTTCCTATTATGCAAATATCTATCTTTAATTTTCTTTAAGTATTACGGTAAAATCTGTTCCTTTACCGCACTCGCTATCAACATTAATTTCCCCTTCTACTAAGTCTATAATACGTTTTGCTAAGGATAGCCCCAGTCCATTTCCAATTGACGAATGAGAAGTATCCCCTTGGTAAAACCTATCAAACACATGCTCAACGGTTTTCTTACTCATTCCGCATCCAGTATCACTTATTGATACAATTATTTTGCCTTTTCCCTTTCTAAGTTTTATTCTTACTGTTCCTTTAGATTCTGTGAACTTAATTGAATTTGTCAATAAATTATTCCATACCATTTCCATTAAATTCTCATCTGTCGTAATCATTACTTCATCTAATTCCACATCAAGCATAACATCCTTTTCTTCAAATTTTTCTTCTAATGCAAGAATGCTACATCGTAATTGCTCATCCAATGAATATGTATTTTTCTTAATGATTTCCTGATTATCCAATTTATTTAATTTAAGAACTGTAGTTACTAATGTAGAAAGTTTTTTAGATGCTACCAATATGGTATCTGTGTATTCCATCCGTTTATCTATTGGCAATGATTCTTTTAGCATAACCGAGGCATAATTTTGTATTACTGCAAGCGGAGTCTTAATCTCATGAGATATATTTGTTATAAAATCTCCTTTCAAAGTTTCTATGCTTGCGAGTTCCTCTATCATTTTATTAAAATCATCTATCAATATCTCTACTTCATCTTTCTTATCATCTTTACGTTGTGAGTGTACCCTGACGGTAAAATCTCCCTCTGCAACCTTTCTTGCAACTTTTCTTATTTCATGTATTGGCTTTGTAAAACTACTACGAATTAAAATTTTTATCCCAACATAAACAACCACTCCTATAAATAATACATAGGAACTACCTATAAGAACCATAAACCATGGATCTGCATTTTGCTGCATCTGTGCATTAAATATCAATACTGAACCAGAACAACACCACAAAACCACCGCAAAAACAATCAGATATTCTTTTACAAATGAACGTCTTGAATTAATCCTATTATCCTTTTGTTCTTCATATTGTACCTTCATTCCTTAATCACTACCTTATACCCAAGGCCTCGAACTGTGACAATTTCAACATTACTGCAATCTGAAATTTTATCTCTAATTTTTGTTATGGACACATCAACTGTCCGAGGTGTGCTTTCACTATCAAATCCCCAAAACTCATCCATCAACTGATTTCTTGTAAAAGTTCTCTTGGGATAGGATAACAATTTAAAAAGAATATTAAATTCACGTACAGTAAGTGCTACTTCAATTCCGTTCACATATGCAGACGTCTCATCTTCATTTAAAAGTAAAGAACCAACTTCCAACTTTCTCTCATTTGCAATGCTTGCACGTCTTAAAAGTGCCGACACTCGCAAAATCAATTCATCCATCTCAATGGGTTTTACCATATAATCATCTATTCCAATATGATACCCTTTTTTCTTAGAAGTAATATCATCTCTTGCCGTCATAAATAAAATCGGAATCGTTTTGTTATGCCTGCGAATTTCCTCTGCAAACTCAAATCCATCCATTTCTGGCATCATAATATCTGAAATAATAATGCTAACTGTTTCATCCATCATCTTATCAAATGCCTCCATAGCATTCTTACAACTGATGGCATGATAGCCATTGTCATTTAAATATAAACATACAATATAATTCAGTTTTTCATCATCCTCTAGAACTAAAATATTTATCATAACAAACCTCTTTTCTATTATTTCAGTCCAAATCGGCATTCTTTCTCTGCTTCTCGTTGTTTATGAATGTTGCTGCCGAACTACCTACCGGAATGTGTTTTTATCTCTGTGTGTTTATTATAATACCATAATTGCATCCAAGCAATTATTATCAAAAAAATCTCCGTACTCTCTATTTTAAGAGCACGGAGATTCTAATCCTGTTACAAATCTTTATTCTACTTATCCCAAGATAAAACGCCTGTTACTTCTGCCTTTTCATATCTGTCTATTTTATAATTCAGTCTATCTAACGTTTTTGCCATATTCGCCATTTTTTCCATAAGTTTTCTGCGTTCTTCTACTAAAAGTTCTTTTCTGGCTGTTACTGTCAAATCTCCTTGCTGTGTAAGTAGGCAATATTCAATAAGGGCTTCTATTGGCACTCCAGCCAAACGCATGCATTTTGCGAGTTCAATCCATTTACAGGATTCTTCTGTATAATCCCTGATACCACTTTTCGTACGGTTTACCTGTGGTATCAGTCCGATACGCTCATAATAACGCAATGTATCCTGAGAAAGGTCAAATCTTTTACTTACTTCGGTAATAGTCATCTTTGCTTTCCTCCAATCTCCTATTCTTAACTACTCAATTTTATGAATTGTATAATTGTCTAATTGCCAAATAGTTTAACAGCCTGTTTCATTTTATTGATAATATCCACACCAAATGGACAGTTTTTCATACATGCTCCACATTCTATGCACTCACTTGCGTGGTGCTCTAATAAGTCATAATGATTTTTTAATGTTTCAGGAACATTCTCTTGAATTAATGATAAATCTAAATATTTATTTACTAATGCAATATCTATCTTTTTTGAACAAGGGGCACAATGCCCACAATACATACAATGTCCGCTAAATGAACTTCTTGGCGCATTTGCAATAACTTCGCTATAATCCTTTTCTTTACTACTTGTAGTCACATAGGCCATTGCTGCAAGTATTTGAGAACTATTATCTACTCCCACCATTACGGAGGCAACTGCAGGTCTAGTTAAACAATAATGTAAACACTGTACCGGGGTCAGTGCTTTTTCAAAAGGCGATTCTTTTTCATTTAATAACACTCCGGCAGCATATCCTTTCATAACAGTTAAAGCAACACCGGCATTTTCACAAGTTTGGTATAGCTTATCGCGTTTTGGATCAATACCTTCATAAGTCCTGTCCTTAAAAGTATTTTTTTCAAATAGTATGTTTACATCTTCAGTGGCTGGTAACATATCATAAGCAGCATTGATACTAAATAAAATTACATCAACCATTCCCGTTTCCACTGCTCTAAAAGCAATATCTGTATTATGTGTTGATATTCCTATAGACTTAATTATCCCTTTTTCTTTTAATTCTTTTGCATATTTAATTATTTCTCCATTAAAAATGTTATCAAAATCCTTTTGATCATCAATATAATGAATCATCCCTACATCCACATAGTCCAGCTTCATTCTAGTTAAAAAATCTTCATATGCACTGACAACTTCATTTAAGTCCCTTGTACGTCTATATTGTCCTTTATCCCAGGTAGAACCTAGATGTCCTTCAATAACAAAACTGCTTCGAGGATATTTACTTAACGCTTTACCCACATTACTTCGGACCTCCGGATTTGAATTGTATATATCAAAAAAATTAACACCTTCATTTATTGCACAATCAATAATTGCTTCGCATCCGTCATAACCTTTTTTCTCAAATCCCTCACCGCCAATACCAATGGCACTTACTTTAATTCCTGTTCTTCCTAAAATTCGATATTCCATATCGTATACCCCCAAATAATTATTTATCTTATAAAATATGTATTACTTATTTCCCCACTTCCAAATCCTTATCGATTAAATTGCATGAAAGGTAGTCCATTTCCCACTCATATACCTGAATACATAAATAATCCCCTTAACAATCCAGTCAATAAACATAGCCACCCATGTGCCGAACATTCCTCATAATCCCCAGCACCGACACATCTTGATATAACCACAGTTAATCCAAGACCAATTGCCATACCTGGTAACACTTGAAACATTACAATGGTTCCTGACACCGAATTTGCTGCAATTGCTGCTGTACCAAAAGTAGCAACAAGACTGAGTACAATAATTCTTCCCAGATAAAACAAACCATTTTCCACTTCAAATGGAACACCAATACTTAAGATTTTTTTAATCATTGGCCAGTTAAATTTGTGTTTTAAACTTTTCTTTATATATATTGGATTCCTTTTGTTTAAAGCTAAGGTGATAATAATAACTGCAGCCGCAATACGTGTTATTAATATTGGTATAGTTCATACAGATCCAACGCCTTGTAATAGTTTATCATCTGGAGTGAACTCCAAGTCAAGCGGTTTTATAAAAAATTTTGAAAAGCCTGCCCTTTCGTCTTAACTCAAAGTTATTCACAATTACAAAGTTTTATAATCCCATATAAAGCAAAAAGAATGTACCCATTACAGATACACTCCCCTCTTACTTCGGCTTATATTTTAAATATATTTTCAATATCTGCATTTGCAAACCTCTACTGGCGAATCAAGATTTATAATGCTCAATGAGCCGTCTTTATTTATCCAATGCCTTTTTTGTTATTGGATCGCTTTCTTTTTCAGGCAGTAGATGAAAATTTACAAGTAGAGTGTCAACCCTTACTTGTATACGAGTTTTATTTCCGCAAATCGGATAAATTATCCACTTAAATTCACACATTTTCGTTCCTACTGTATTTGCCTTTATTATGAATATCAATTCGTCCAAGAAAGTATGTGATATATTTCTAAATGTAAGTATCCTTTGCTTTTGTGTTGTATACTCAAAACTGTTAACGAATAAAGTGCGTTTTCATACGTGGCTCATACTTTGGTGCGGGAACACCGTTTTTGCGTCCTGCTTCAATGTTTTTTAAGAGCCACGCCATATTTTCACCGAGTGTTCGCATGGTCTGTAATCCTTCCTCGTCCTTGCGCACATCATCAGGGGTGAAACCATGTACCTGGTTCCAATACTGAGAGGACACGATAGGCATATTGCAAATCGTGAAGTATTTATTCAGTTGGTCAAATGCTGCTGATGCACCACCTCGACGGCAGGATACAACAGATGCGCCGAGTTTTCCAGCCATACGGGGTTCACTACAAAAGAACAGGCGATTTAAAAAAGATGTGAGTTGTCCGGTCGCTCCTGCATAATATACGGGCGATCCAACTACAATCGCATCAATATCATCCAGTACAGTCAATACGCTATTGACTTGATCGTCAAACACACATTTGCCTGTTTGAACGCATTTCATGCAGGCAATACAACCTGCAATAGGTTTCTTACCCAAATACAAGATTTCGGCTTCAATATCGTGTTTATCAAGCGTATCTGCAATTTCCGAAAGCGCTGTGTAGGTACATCCATGCTCGTTTGGACTTCCATTGATAAGTAACACTTTTACAGTGCTCATAATAATACCTCCTAAAATTTCTTATTCCTTTATTTTGTTTTAATTAATCGTAACGCCCAGATTTCTGGCTTCTTCTAAAACAGACTTGCCTTTAATATCCCCGACAGCCATCACACCACCAGCGAGCACCTGACCGAGGTCGTTCCAGTTCAGGTGTTTCATCAAAGATTTGTAATAGTAGACAGTTTCCTCAAAGCCATAACCCTCAGCTGCCATAAGAAGAATTGCGTCCTTCTGTGGATTGCGATAGTTAGGATCGCATTCAGCAACCGCAAACAGGCGGTCAAAAGCAACCTTTAATTGACCGCTAATGCTCCAGTAATACAGCGGAGATGCAAGCACAACTATGTCAGCTTCTTTGTAGAACGGATAAATTTTATTCATGTCATCCGTCTGTACGCAAGGGCTTTCAGAATTTTTGCCACCGCTAAAGCAGCCTTTGCATCCATTAACGTTCATGCCATCCAAAAAAAATGTTGTAACGATATTGCCGGCTTCCTCTGCACCTTTTGTAAATGCCTGAATTAATGCGGAAGTGTTGCCCTTTGGTCTTGGGCTACCATTCAGAATAATAATTTTTTTAATCATATTTAAAATCTCCTTAAAATAAATCGGCCAGCGCCGCCGCTTTTTTTATACCATCAGTTTTATCAATATCGCCAGTATTGAGAACATTGAGAACCAGCACCTCGCCGACAGATTTCCATTTTAGCAAAGCCGCGATACGCTCGTAAGGAATTCGAACACCGTCCATTACAGATATATCATTTTCCTCACAACAGGTGATCAGAGCGCACTCCTTTCCAGCGATATTCTTACCGCCAACTACAAAGCAGAATAGCTTATCAATTGCAGCTTTTATCTGCGAAGGCATAGAATACCAGTAAACCGGCATGGTGAACACGATTGCGTCCGCTTCTTCAATTGCCGGAGCCATTTTGTTAAAGTCATCATCAAAGCTGCATGGCTTTCCAGTCTTGAAGCAAGTTTCGCAGGCGTGACAGCCTCCTAAGGTCATTCCAGCCGCATCAAAGCGGGTGATGGTGTGGCCTTTTGCCTCGGCAGCTTTAATAAAAGCCTCAGTCATTGCAAAGCTGTTTCCTGTTTTCCGGGGACTGCCGGTAATAATTACAATTCTTTTTCTCATGTTTTATCTCCTTTTTTGTTTTAATTGTTTAGAAAAAGTGGCTGGATGTTTCAACCTAATCACCTTGTCTCAAAATTACTTTTTGATTGTGTTGGAATTCTGGTTGTAAACCTTAGCTACGACCTTCCAGCCGTCCTCCATCTTCATCATCATCAAATAATCAGTGAAGTTGTGTCCGCCCCAGTTATCCTCGATAACCTGTACGATGGCTACGGTTTCCTCGATGGTGAGAACGTCAACACGATAAACATATTTCGGATCAGAACCTGCATTATCTAGGTTGTCGTAGAGATTTTGGATACCGCCGTGCTCCAGTCTGCCGTCCAGATAGCCAAACATTACTGCTTCGTCATAGAAATACGGTTTGCAGATTTCACTTTTACCCGTGGCAACAGCCTCGGCAAACTTTCTTGCTGCCTTTTCAACTGCTTCGTAATCGCTAATATTGTTTCTCATGATAAAAGACTCCTTTTTAATAATTTATTATAATAAGGATCATTGATCCAAGTTATCTGATTAGATGTTGTTGGCAATTTCATATCCACCCAAAACCGCCTGCATGATTTTTCCAACTTGTATGCCGTCGCCGGAATCACAAATCACGGCACCGTTGTCGGAAAGTTAGATTTGATTGACAACAATGTTTTTATCTACTACGATTATATTGCAAATAGGAAATCAATCAAGTACGCACATCTATGTGCGATACTAACAAAAGCGTTTAATACTTACCAAAAGGAGAGTGTAAAAGATGGGCATATCATGTATTGCAGATGCTGATCTTGAAAAAACAGGATTCAGCTATACATTGTCCCTTATCAACGGCAAATATAAAATGGTGATTCTCTATTGTCTCATGGAGTTCAAGGTAGTAAGGTTCAATGAGATGAAGAAGTACATCAATACAATTTCGTATAAAACTTTGAGTGTGATGCTGAAAGGATTGGAAGCAGATCACTTGATCCATCGGGAAGAGTATCCACAGATTCCTCCAAAGGTGGAATACAGCCTAACTGAGCGCGGCAAGTCGCTAATACCGATTCTAGACAGTATGTGTGAATGGGGTGACAATGTCAGATGTTGTAATGAAAAAATTTGATGCAAGAAATCTTATAGGTATATGTCCAATTTGTGGTGGTAATATTGTAGAGAGTTTTAAGGCATATAGCTTGAGCAATAAAAGGAATGTCTTAAACTAACGGGTGGAAGTCTATAGTTGGCAAAAGGCTAACTGGAAATCAATCAATACAACTTATTAAAAAAGGCACATCAAGGTCTCTGATACTTCAGAGTTTTCTTGACATGCCATTTATTATATATATTGTACACAAGGATAGCCTGTACCAAAACAACTAGAGCACGCCTGCTTTTGATGCAAGTGCGTTACAGTTAATCAACTAAATTATTAAAGACACATTCTAAATATATTTTCAATATCGTTCTGATTCAATGATTTAAATGCTGGAAGCACTCCACCCATACATGCTTTCTTTGCCATCACTGCAAAATTAGATTCATCGATACCGATTTGTGTAAATGTACTCTTTAAACCTAATTTAGTAAATAAGAAATCTTTTACAAGTTCAATGCTCTTCTTTGCAACCTCCATAGGTTCCATTCTATTATCAATTCCAAATACATTGATACCAAACTGATAGAATTTTGATACTGTTGTCTCATCTAATGTGTACTCCATCCAATGTGGTGTTAAAATAGCAAGACCTAAGCCATGAGTAATATCATAAATTGCAGATAGCTCATGTTCCATTGGATGACAACTCCATGCCTGACGTTTTCCACCATTGATGTATCCGTTAATTGCCCATGATGATGTCCACATCAGATTGGCACGTGCCTCATAATTATCTGGCTCTGCTAATGCAATAGGTGCATATTTAATAACAGTTTTCATGAGCCCTTCCATTACACAATCTAACATGTAGAGATCTTGATCCATGTTAAAATAAACTTCCATAATATGATTTAACATATCTGCTGCACCAGAAGCAGTCTGAAACTTGCTTACTGTGTAAGTATTAGTAGGATCAAGAAAAGAAACTTTTGGTTGCATTGGTGGGAAAATCATACCAATCTTGTCCTTTGTATCAGGATTGCTAATAACTCCGCCTGCATCCATTTCAGAGCCTGTAGCTGCAAGTGTTAGCACGGTAATAACAGGAAGACATTTTTCTACTGGTGTCTTGCCCAATAAAATATCCCAAGCATCTCCATCATAATAGGTAGCTGCTCCAATATATTTAGTACAGTCTAAAACAGACCCACCACCAACTGCTAAAAGCACATCTATTCCTTCTTTTTTACAGATGTCTGCACCAGCATTTACTGAGCTAACACGTGGATTAGGATCAATGCCATTTAACTCAAAAATCTCTAAACCAGCATTCTTAATTTCTGCTATAATTTTGTCATAAAGACCGTTTTTCTTAATTGAACCTCCTCCATATGTCAAAAGTACTTTTTTTCCATATTTATTTAATTCCTCACCAAGGTGTTCTAATTGATTTTCACCAAAATAGACTTTTGTTGGAATATCATATATAAAATTATTCATCGTAATTCTCATTTTTGATTATAATGTGTTCATTTTATTTATTTTAACTTTCCGTACACTTCATCTGTAACTGCTTCTAACCATTCATTAGAGGCATCTTCTGCGGGCACTTCCACTGCCAAGTGTGAAAAAGTACTGTCTTTTGCTGCTCCATGCCAATGTTTTACTTCAGCTGGAATGTTAACAACATCACCTGGATGTAACTCCTGCACCTCTTTTTCCCATTCTTGATACCATCCTCTTCCCTCTGTTACGAGAAGAATCTGACCACCTTTATGATGAATATGCCAATTATTACGGCATGCTGGTTCAAATGTTACATTTCCAATTGGTACACCAGTAGTCGTAAGCATATTTAAATATGCCTGGCCAATAAAATATTTGGAAAACTTCTCTGGAAGTGGCTCTCCTTTTGGAAAAATTGTATTGTTATTTAAATCCTTTTTATTACTCATATTATATAATCTCCTTTTACAATAAAATTTACAACATAATCATTCTACTACCTAGAGTTAACTTCAAGCCAAGTAATAGCTTCAGCTTTTATTTTGCTATCTGAGTAGCTGCATTATTTACGCAGCTAAGTGCATTAAGACTTCTCGGATAACCTATGAACGGTAGGCACTGTGAAATAATCTTAATTAAAAACTGCTTATCATTACCAATCTTCATATTGGCTACAGCATGACTTGTAAGTTGTGACTCACAACCACCCTGTGCGAATAAGAAACAGAAAGTAATCATTTCGCGCTGTTTGTAATCAAGGCCGCTACGTGTATAATAATCACCAAAGCAATTATCAGCTAACCAATGATTGATGTGTCGTGATTCCTGTGGTCCTGATTTATAGAATTCTTTCATTCCATCTCCAAAGATGTCAACTTGTGCCTGAACTCCTTTTTCTAAACGATTTTCAGTTGTAGTATTTGACTGTCCTTCAAGTGGTAACTTAATACCCCTTGCTGTTAGTACATCATTAATACCATGAAGAAATGGTAGTACCCTTCCAATTCCGAGGTAAGCTACGGCCTGATATACAATTTCTTTCACTTCTACTGGTATTACTCCAAAATTAAGTGCAGCAGGTACCATTGCCTTGAACTCATCGATACCTTGACATCCAATTAATGTCGCAATAATTGCCATCATTCTAGTATGATCGTCCAAATCATCCTGATTTACAACTTCATCAAATGTAAAGTTATCAAATCGCTCAACAAATTCTGGGTCTGTTTCTAATAACTTTGATGCATAGCCTGGAAACATCTTTTCATGATACTCTTTTGAAAAGTCTGTAATTGCCATTTTTAATTTCTCCTTTATTTTACTCCAAAAAGGATTACAAGTTCCTCGATCATAGGCAGCAATAATTTCTAAATTGTATATAAATCATAGTTACGAGTTCCAACTCCAATTTCTTCTGCATATTCTACTGTATGAATTCCATGTCTAGACTCCATTCTCTCAATCAGTGCTTTTCCATCAGGAGCTGCATATACTAGATCAACACATGCTTGATCTAGTGCTACTGGATCTAAAGAAGCAAGTATCCCAATGTCATCCATTTCTGGTTTTGCCGGATTAGAATCACAGTCACAATCTACAGATAAGTAATTCATAACATTGATATAAATAATGTTTTCTCCCACATAACTGGCAACAGCTTTTGCAGCTTCAGCCATGGACTCTAAAAAATCATCCTGAGGTGTATTCATTGAAAATCCAGTCTTTTCCTTACCTGCACTATGAATCAGACTCTTTCCCATAGAAGACGCAATTCCTATGGACATATTTTTAAGAACTCCACCAAATCCACCCATGGCATGACCTTTAAAATGTGCAAGGTTAATTACAAAATCATAATCTGCAAAATGTGAACCAACCATATCTTCTTTTAGATGTTTTCCTCCAACAACTGGGATACTCATAGAACCATCTGCATCCATGATGTCAACGGTCGCAATCTCTGTAAATCCATGTCTTTCTACAACATGACGATGAGCCTTTGTATCTCCACGTCCTCCACCATATGCAGTATTGCATTCTACAATTGTTCCATTAACTGACTGAACCAATGGTGCAATCAATTTTGGAGATAGGAAATAATGACCTCCAGGTTCACCACTTGATATTTTGACAGCTACTTTTCCTGTTGCATTGCGATCTAATGCTTCGTAAATAGCCATTAATCCTTCTGCACTGATATCTTTTGTCATATATACCGAAGCTTTAGTTTGGTTATTACTGTTTTTCTTTTTTAATAATAATTTCATATCATTCACTCCTCTTAAATAATTGTTCGCGTATAAAAATTAGCTACTATATTAATGTTAAAATTATCTTATAAAATTAGTAAATATAGCAGTTTCTCGTTCTGGCATTTCTACACCATTCTTAAGACCAACTTCCTTGCATTTTAAGAAAAATGCCATATTTCTTCCAAGAGTTCTCATAATCTGAAGTCCTTCTATATCCTGTTTTACTTGCTCCGGAGTTGCGCCATGAACCATATTCCAATATTGTGATGAAACAATTGGCATCTGCATTAATCCAAAATACTTATTCAATTGATCAAAGGTTGCAGTTGTTCCTGCTCTTCTTGCTGATATGACACATGCCGCAGGTTTTAAATAGAATGACTGTCTGCCACTATTAAGATCTGCATAAAATACTCTATCTAAAAATGATGTTATAGCACCACCTGCTGATGCCCAATGCACTGGTGATCCAAAAAGGAATAATTTTTATTGGTTCGTTTTAGTTTTTCTATTACTCATTGTATTTATCATTTCTTTTCTATATTTTGTATTTCATATTTTCGATACTATATATAGCCTACCACTTAGAGTGCACTCCAAGTCAAGCCCTTTTACTTATGAAATTTATTTATTAAAACTAATAAGTAATATGTTACTACAATATAGATGCCCATAATTGATAGATAAGATAAGAAAAATCCTATGGTCGACTCGTCAAAATTCCAATAGCTAAAAGTTGTTTGCATGAATAACTTTTAACTGATATCCAAATCAAAAAGGATTTAATTCCATATACCACAATACCAAGTGTTGTTACACGTTTAATAATTGTTACTATAATATTCTTATCAGTATGCCCAGTTATTTTTGTTGTCATATTAATAAGCATTTGCCAATGCATACCAACATGTACAGACATAAATACTAATCTCCATGTAGTTGCAAATGTATGTAACCCACGTACCGCAAATCCGCCACTTATTTCAAGAAATGCAAACACATCTTTTGATATCATAATTCCTGTTATCATCAAAAGTATCATCAGTGATAACATAAGCACATTTACCACTGTGCTTATAATATAGCGCAAATTATATGTTAACTGATAAAACATAATCATTTACATTCATAGTTCCATAATCCTTTTCATTAATTAAAACTGTAGAAATACCTTTGCCACTACCCTTTTTAATATATATGTTATTTGAAAGCATATATATTTCAGCCGCTGTAAATTCTTTAGTGCTCATATTACACGCTTCATATCATATTTCTTTCAAAAAAATCCATAAAAATGCCCCCTAGAGTAACTTTTTTAATTGTCTACTCTATGGGGTACATTTTCTTTATTTTTTATTCAAGTATTTATTGAAAAACTGTGTGAGTTTATCAAACGGAATTAAATCTGTACGATCATAAAGATCAGCATGCCCAGCCTTTGGAACAAGATACAATTCTTTCGGTTCAGCAGCTTTTGCATAAGCGTCCTTACTGAATTCGATAGAATGAGCCTCTGTACCAGTAATGAAAAGCAATGGACGTGGTGAAATTGTTTCAATATCATTGAACGGATAAAAATTCATGAATTTCATATTGCCCGTAAGCGTCGGATGCGTAGTTGTATTAGCAGCTCCTCTGGAAGTACGATAGAAATCGTAAAATTCTTTAGCAATTGGCGAAGATTTCGCATCAATTTTTTCGGGTGTACCACTTGTATATTTCAGTTGACCGCCTGCATATTCGATATCACGCTGACTTGCTGCATCTGCGATAATCTTTTTACGCTGCGCTAACGTCTGGCTGTGATTCAGTGCATTACGATTTACACTTCCCATATCATACATGCTGACTGTAGCAACCGCCTTCATACGTGGATCAATTTTAGCTGCACTGATGGCAAAACTACCACTGCCGCAGATACCAATGACTCCAATGTTTCCACGGTCTACATAAGCCAAAGTATCAAGAAAATCAACTGCGGCGCTGAAATCATCCGCATAAATGTCAGGTGATACATTGTTGCCAGGTTCCCCTTCACTGTCACCCCAGAAGGACATATCATACGAAATCGTTACATATCCCTTTTCTGCCATTTTTTGAGCATAAAGATTTGCACTTTGCTCTTTTACTGCGCCCATAGGATGTCCGACAACAATGGCTGAATGTTTTTTGCTTTTATCCAAGTTCTTTGGCACAAACAAATTACCAGCTACCTTCATATTGTAACTGTTGTGAAACGTAACTTTTTGAACATCTACTTTGTCGCTCTTGTAAAAGTTGTCTGCACCACGGGAAATATCGCCTGCTGGCAGGCTCTTATTCGCTTTAATCAACGGCTGTTTCCCACGTTGCGCCGCTAAAGCAACTCCAGCACCACCGATGACAATAATAAGTGCAAGCCCCACCATAATAGTTTTTGCTGATTTGTTACTAAAAAGTTTCATTTTCATAATAATCTCCTCTTTCTTTTTAATTCCAATTTTAGGCAACCTATCCATTAAAGTGCAGGTATGATTGATTCAGCACAACGTTTAATTGCTTGCCTTGGTTTAATATTTCCAATATTTTTAAATACTCCAAATCTGTCAATTGAAACAGCTCTGTTATCTCTGTACTACTACAGTTTAAAGCTTAAAGTTAGCTTTAAGTCAAGTCTTTTTTCAGAAAAAATATAAGAGGCTATGTTTTCTAAAAAAGAAAAACATAGCCTCCTATACTTTTGCCTGATGCAGTACTTAAAAAGACAGGAGAAAATCACTTCCGCCCAGTCCGTGGCGTATGAGGACGCACACGGATTAATGTAGACTGTTACTTTTAACCTTCGCTTTCAATTGTACTGGACACTTCTCCCCATCTGTAAACCATTGACAGTTACGGCATTCAAAGCAGGGCTTGTAATTGCTGTCTTTTAATGACCTTTCGATAAAGCTGGCATCAGCTAAAAACGGTTGCCCATATGCAACGAAATCGCAGTAATTACTTTCAATCAGCACGTTGCCTCTACCCAGCGTCCTAATATTATTTACGCAGATAACAGGAATTTTGACATGTTTTTTGACATATCCGCCAGTATAAACTGTTTCATTATACTGAAAATCGGAAGGAAGTTTTAGCTTTCTTTCTCCTGGTATACCTGTAGACACATGCAACATATCAATTCCTATGTCTTCCAGTTTTTGCGCAATCTGTACGTCTGCATCCAAGCTATCCCCCCAGCCCATCCGATAGGATACGATGAAACTATCTCCAGCGAAGCTCTTAATTCCCTCCGTGATTTCCTTCACCAAAGTCAGCCTTCCGTCCAAATCACCGCCATAACTATCTTGACGCTTATTGGAATGCTCAGATGCCATCATGTTCAGAAAAAAAGAATGTGCTCCATGCATTTCAATTCCATCAAGGCCGGCCTTTTTGCAAATCTCTGCCCCCCTGATAAACTCGTCTCTAATTTTAATTAAATCTTTTTTAGTCAGCTTATTGATATCTCTGGAATTATCATCATAAAAACCAAAACCAGGAAGAGCAAGCTGTGCAAAAAAAGCGGTTCCGTTTTTATGATAAGCTTCGGCTATTTTGCTCAAATATCCGACATGCTGGTCGGAGTAGACGCCAGCCCCGCCAGATGTACCACCAGCCTTACTTGATGTATTACAGTCAGCCGATACAGAAAGTGCTTGACTGATGATTAGCCCAATTTTTTTATCGGCTCTACTCAAATAGTCATTCATAAGTTTTTCACCCATACTTCCCTCATAGCTCGGTAAACCAAAGCGTACAAGAGGAGCCATAACTATCCTGTTACTAAATGATACATTTTTTACTTGAAATGAACTAAAAATATTTGACATATAATCACTCCTATAAAATAATTAACGAAAAAAGAGGAATAACTGTTCTGACATGCATTCTTTTGGACTAACCAGCTTAATTCACATATATAAATAAACTATTAGAACCTTTTATTTCCATAAATTTTTTTTAAATAATTCAATTCCTTTTTTCAAACGTGCAAGACCGTCTTCAAGCCGTTCTCTTGAACATGCTATATTAATTCGAATAAAGCCTCTTCCAGTTTCCCCATAGGCTTCTCCTTTTGAAACATATAGCCCTGTTTCACTTAGTAGAAGCTTGCACAGACAAGTCGTATCCTGTGTAATCCCACTACAGTCAACCCACAACAGATACGTTGCATTGGCAGGCACTAGATATAATTCTGGCAGCTCAGTTTCTATGAACTTCTCTGCAAACTTTCTGTTTTCTTCTATATAAGAACAGAGTTCCTTCAGCCACTCTTCTCCTTTAGTAAATGCCGCAACTGTCGCTTCCATGGCTATTGCATTTGGCTCAGCTATTTCATCTGTATTTAATGCCTTACTCATTTTGTGTCTAAGCACCTCATCTGGAACTACAACTGCTGCGGTTTGCACACCTGCTATGTTGAATGCTTTTGTCGGTGCAATACAGGTAATGCTATTCTTTGCACATATCTCCGAAACAGATGCAAATGGTATATAATCATGCTGTGTATCTGTCAAATCACAATGGATTTCATCTGAAAGAACAAGAACATGTTGTTTATAGCACAATTCCCCAATCCTCTCCAATGTGTCTTTGTCCCATATTTCTCCTATGGGATTGTGAGGATTACAGAGAATCATCATAGTTGTTTCCGGATCTGTTAGTTTGTTTTCTAGATCTTTAAAATCAATGCTGTATTGTTTTCCATCGTACAGCAGCTTATTTTCCACAATATTTCTGCCATTATTCACAATAGAATTAAAAAATATATTGTAAACAGGTGTCTGCACCAGCACGTTTTCTCCTACTGATGTCATTTTTCTAACTGCACTAGAAACTGCAGGCACAACTCCCGTACAAAAAATCAACCATTCTTTATTTATCTTAAAATCATGCCTTCTTTCCCACCAGTTACTTAAAGAATTGTACCAAACATCTGGTACAATGGTATAACCTAAGATACCTTTACATACTTTTTCATGAATTGCTTCTATTATCTCCGGCGCTGTCTTAAAATCCATGTCTGCTACCCACATTGGAAGCACATTTTCATCAACATTCCATTTTAGCGAATTGGTGTTGCGCCTGTCTGTTAATGCTTCAAAATCATACCGCATACTTTATCCCTCCATTCTTTCTAATTTCATAAGCCTGTACAATCATTTTAGTGAATTCCACCAAGGAGAAGGCGTAATGTGAAAATCTGAATCTAATCGAACATTTTCACCAATTTTAGGGGCGAATAGATTTACATCTTCTTTTTTTGCCGCTTTTAATGCTCGTTCTATAGGTTCATTCCAGCCATGATAAGCTAATGAAAATGCTCCCCAATGCATTAACATCATATTCTTACCACTTACATCCAAATTAGCTTGGACAGCTTCTTCTGGTCTCATATGTACCCAAGGCCAAAGTTTGTCATATTGGCCACCATCCAACAATGTTATATCAAAAGGTCCATATTTTTTTCCGATTTTTTTAAAATGTTCACCATATCCGCCATCTCCGCTATAGTATAAACGTGTTTTTTTTCCAAGAATGACCCAACCACCCCATAAGGTAGAGTTCTTATTAAAAACGCCTCTTCCAGAGTAATGTAAGGATGGAGTCAGCGAAACCTTTAAACCTTGGTAATCCATTTCGTCCCACCAATTTAGTTCTGTAATCTTTTCTTTTGGCACACCCCATCTAATAAGATGATCACTTACTCCCAGAGGAACGAAGAAATGCGCTACCTTGTCCTTTAACTTTACAATTGATTGATAATCTAAGTGGTCGTAATGATCATGTGAGATAAAAACTGCATCAATTGGTGGCATTTTATCAATAATATTGAGCATGTTTTCACTATATTTATACCTTTTGGTTCCTGCAAAAGATACTGGTGATGCAACAGGCCCCAGCATAGGATCTAATAGTATCTTTTTATTATCGATACTAAGTAGAAAAGCAGAGTGTCCAAACCAAGTTACACTGTCTTTATCACTTTTAATTTTATTCCAATCAATCACTGAAACAGGAATTACACCATCTGGTTTTCGATCTTTAGCACCTGAAAAAGTCTCCTTAATCATTGAAAAATTGTCTGATAAACTCATGGCTAAACTTGTCGGAACATCATTAACAAATTTCCCATTCACATAGTTACTAAATTGTTTATAACTATTTTTTTGTTCTTTAGTTGGATTTCCGCCGAAGGCAGGTTCTAAATTTAAAAATAATATAATACCCACGCATAGTACTAGTAGAATACTTAATAAATATAATATGACTTTTTTTCCCTTTTTTCTTGTCACTTTCATTTTTATTTCCATTTTATTCCTCCCTTTTTAATATTGTCACTAACCGATAATTTCACAATTAAAAATAACTGCATGATAGCTGCAGCTATAAAATTTGAGAAGAAAATTTCATGTGTAAACCGATATTTTTAAAGAACCAAAGACATACTTCCAAGCTATCTTGAGTTTTAAAAATGAGAAAATAAAGTCATGCCCACTGCCGTTTTTTACCGCGGCAGTGGGCTTCTTTCATATTGTAGTCTTCAAGTATTCTTTTGTTTACTCATAATCTTATTCAGCAGCATATGCAGTCTTTAAAATCTCTAAGACTTCCTCTGCTGTAAGCACTTTATATCCGCCTAAAAGCACAGTTGAATTTGCAATTAGTGGAAGCATTTCTTCTGTTGCACCAAGCTCCTTAAGGCTTGTAACTATACTACATTCTTTTACGAATGTTTCCATAGCCTCAATACCTTCCAAAGCAACGTCTTGCTTTGTCTTTCCAGTTTCATCTACACCCCATACTTGCTTAGCAAAGCGAACAAACTTATCTAAACCAAACTGATATATATATCGGTAATATGGGAACGAAATTGCTGCCAGTCCCATACCATGTGTACAATTCGTATAGGCACCAAGCTGATGTTCAATCATATGAACTTCCCAGTCTTGTGTTTTACTTAACCCCATAATCGGGTTCATTGCAAGAGTAGAGCTCCACATTAAATTACTTCTTGCTTCATAGTCTTTAGGATCTTTCACTGCAATTTTTGCACTGTTTACGATAGAGCGAAGTAGTCCTTCAATCATATAATCACTAGTAGTATCATCTTCACCTGAAAAATAAGTTTCCATTAAATGTGACATCATATCAAAAATTCCACTTACCATCTGATATTCAGGTAATGTAAATGTATATTCCGGATTCAATATTGAAAATTTAGGATTCATATTTGATGGAAAAACACGACCCATCTTAAGTTTCATATCATCATTTGTAATAACTGATCCACCATTCATTTCGGATCCTGTTCCTGCCAATGTAAGAATAGATGCAACTGGTATTATTTCATTATCTACAGGCTCAAATTTTAACCAGTAACGTGTCCACGCATCACCTTTACAATATGCAGATACCGAAATTGCCTTTGCACAATCAATAACGGAACCGCCACCAACAGCTAAAATAAGATTTACCTTATTCTCACGTACAAGAGCAGCACCTTCCATTACTTTTTCATAAGTTGGATTTGCCATAATTCCAGATAATTCAACGATGTTTTTACCACTTTTCTTTAAGATAGATACAATTTGATTATAAAGTCCGCTTTTCTTAATAGCACCTTTTCCATAAGCAAGCATAATGGTATCACCATAACTTACAAGTTCACTGCCTAAGTTATCTAAAGCAGTCTTTCCAAAATAAACTGTTGTTGGGTTTTGATAAGTAAAATCTAAATTCATTCTTTTCTCCATTCCTGCACATTTTTAGTGCATTAAATAATTTTTTATTATTTTACACATTTTATACTTATTTGTCAGACAAAAGCTGTCCTCCAAATCCAATGTTATCCTGCTCATTTTCTTTTATTAGAACAGTAAATGCCTGCTCCGGTACATTCATAACCTTTGATGCTATTGTTGTAAATTCTTTTACCATCTGGCTTTTCTGATTTTTATTCAATTTTCCTGCTTCTAAAGTAATTACTGGCATATTTTTTCCTCCTTCTCTTACTATTTATCCTTATTTATTTTAAAGACTTTCCTAAGGCATATGCCTGATTTGGAAAATTCGTCTGCTCAATTACTTCCCTTACTGGACACCCTGTCGCAAATAGCTTTCCTGCATCATTCCAATTCATAAAACGAAGTATGGATTCATAATTTTTCTCCAATGCCTCCATTGTCCAATCATCTGCACCATAGGAAGTAGCCAAAAGCATTGATTTTTTGTTACCTGCCAATTTTGCATTGTTAGCATGGAAACGGTCGATAACTGCTTTTATCTGTGTTGACATTCCATAATAATATAGCGGCGTTACGAACACTATCATATCTGCTTCTATCAACCTTTCATACCATGCGTTCATAGCATCCTTTCGTACACACTGGCCATCATGACTTGCACAATAATCACATGCCAGACATGGTTTTACCTCTTCAAATGCTGCATCAAAACGAGATATCTCATGTCCTGCTTCATTTGCTCCTTGGATAAATTTATCTGCGAGCAATGCAGAAGTACCCTTCTTGTGTGGACTTCCAGTAATAACTGTTATTTTCATATTTATTCTCCTTTCGAGTTAAAAATCATATTTTCTTGCCTTTTGATTCTTTTTCAACGATAGAATAACTATAAACCCTAAAGTTGACTTCAGGTCAAGTGTTTTTTCAATTTTTTAATTGATTACATCCAAAGTTTCCCTCTGATTTTAATAATAAATCCTTCATAGACTTTTCATAGCTAGTTATACCTAATGAATTTTTGTCAAATAAAAAAGTGGCTTGATTTGCAGCATCAGATTAATCTTTATAAAAAAAATCTAAAATTATTTTGCTATTTGCTCAATTTGCTATGTTTTTACATTTTAACTTGCTGACATTGTACAGCCGCCTGGTTGCTATGCAACAAACAGATTTAGTTTTTCATTGGACTATTAATCTCATGGTGTAGCAAAAATCAATGACAATATTACTTTGTGTACATCTCATCATTTCTGACTATCTTCCCCCATCTGGAACGAAACAAAGTGCATAAGCTGATTTTGTTTTATCAACTTACACACTTTATTTTACACTCGTCGGTCAAAAATTAATTTCTTAACTTTGTCATTACAGACTGAGTCTGTAAATATTCTCTAAATCCTGAGCAGTTAAACTGGTTAAACCGCAAAGCATTCCATTGGTACCTTCGTTACACGCCTTCACTGCCATAGCATGAAAGTTCTTGTCGTCAACTCCCAAATCTGACAACTTGCTCTGAAGCTTCAGTTTATTGAAGAACCAATCCCTCAATGTTTCGATGGTCTGCTTTGCTCCATCTATATCAAAAAGATAAGGATCTATATCAAGGCATTTTACACCAAATCGATAGAATACAGGGGCTGTTTTTTCATTCAATACATATTCCATCCAGTGAGGCATGAGAATGGCAATGCCATGTCCATGGTTAATATCATAATAAGCAGAAATCTCGTGTTCCATCATGTGCATAATCATATCTGCTTTACTTCCGATGTCCATAATTCCACTTGTAATCATAGAGCTAATCCACAATAGATTTTCTCTTGCCTCATAATTATCCGGCTCTGCAATAGCCATTGGCGCATATTTAATCACCGATTTAGCCATAACTTCCATCATCTCACTTACAAATTCCATTTTCTTTTCCGGAATAAAATATCTACAGTCTGTAATGTGAGAAAGAATGTCCGCACTGCCTGCCGCCGTCTGATATGCACTCACCGTAAATGTATTGATCGGATTCAAGAAGGAAACCTTTGGCTGATAAAATGGGCTGTTTGGTCCAATTTTATCATTAATATCGGCATTAGATACAACCGCCCATGCATCTGTCTCAGAACCTGCTGCCGCTATGGTCACTACAGTGAAAATTGGCAATGCTTTATCCATTTTTATCTTTCCAGTAACCAGATCCCAACAGTCTCCATCATAAAAAGCTGCCTGTGCGATTACTTTTGAGGCATCAATTGTTGAACCTCCGCCCACTGCCAACACTACATCAATATCATTGTTTCTGCATACTTCAGTTCCGCGATTTACTGTAATATTTTGAGGATTTGGTTCCACACCACCAAATTCTGTAACCTGAATATCTGCATCTTTTAATACTTTCATGACATTGTCATATATACCATTCTTTTTGATGGATCCGCCACCATAAACCATCAGTACGTGGCTACCATACTTCTTAATTTCTTCTCCAAGATGACTTATCTGATTATTTCCAAAGTAAACCTTCGTTGTATTCTGATAAACAAAATTATTCATTTTTATTCTCCTTTTCTTTCTTTATTTTCGTATATTTATTTTATTTATTTATTTATTTTATTTGACCTTTATATGATTTTCCTACTTAGTCTCTTTTTCGCTTAATTTCCACAACAGACCAGATAATTGCAACAATCAAGACAATAATAAATCCGACAATACACGGAAGTCTTGGATCTGAATTTCCAGTTACATTTGCTACCATAGAAATAAGGACACTCGAAAGGAAACATCCCAAATTCATACCACTAACAAACAAGGCAGAAGCCATACTTATCTTGCTTGACGGTACATATTCTGAATAATCATTCATAGTACCGGGCCATACTGTCGATACTGCCAGCCCGCAAAAGACAACAGCAATAATAATCATTGGAATGTTATGAGCTATACAGAAAAGCCCAGTTCCTATAACCCAAAGTGCCAGCCCTACAGGAAGCGTATATTTTCCTGCCATTTTATGAGTCTTTGCAAACATCAGACCGGCAGCTGCACCTCCTAATGTAAAGAGTGAAGAGATCGTTCCTGCTAAAGCAGATGTCCCCAGATTTTCCCGTACAATAATCGCTGACATATTTAATAATATAGGGTAGAAGGCCAGGAATATAATCATAAACATAAAGGCTGTAAAGATAGCCATGCCTGGCAATTTATCTCCTTCACTTTTCTTGTCCATTCCCTCATTCAGCGGCTGATTGGCTACATTATCCCCCTCATCTACAGGTTCCTTTAAAAAGATAATCACCATAATAAGAGGAATAATTAGGATACCATGAACCAGCCAAGAGTACGCAGCATTCATAGTGCATACTGCTCCGGATACAATCTGATAGAGAATTCCTCCTCCTCCCATAAAAAAGCTTCCTAGTCCCAGGATTCCAGGCCGCTCCTTCTCACCAAAAAGCTTAATAGCAAGAGTGCTCTGGAGTGGAAATCCCAGACCAATCCCCAATCCTACAATAACCCTCATTACCAAAACAAAGGCAAAATTTCTGATGAAATAAGGCAAAATCCCTGCAATAATAATACTTCCCAAAGACAAAATCGCCATATGCTTAAAAGATATCTTCTTACCAAGAACAGCGCCGGAAATCAGCGAGCCTGGTATCATAAATAACGAGGATAATGTTGAAATTAATAGAACGTTACTATAACTAACATTTGGATATAACTGTGTTGCAAAAGCCTGCATGGGAGGGTTTACAACAAAGATTACATTGGCAGCAAAATAAACTGCCATAACACTAATAATTTTCCCAATTCTTCCATTTGATTTTTCCATAGGCACCTCTAAATTTCCCTTAGACATGCATTGCCACATCTGCTGCTTCATGGGTAGCTGCATATACTTTTCCTGCTTTTTGGGCATCACCAATGACATAAACTTCTTTTACTACATCTTTTAAGGAATCCCCGAAAGGATTATATGCTGTTGTGCCCATCGCAAGTACCACACTGTCAAAACCACCCAATATCTTAACGTCTGTATTATCCTGATTGGCATACTTATAGGTGACTCCATCCGAAAGGAACTCTTGAATAACTGCATTCTTTAACATGGTTACTTCATGGTTTTTCAGTTCCTGAAGTAACATAGGTTTTGCATATGGATCCATATCTGCACCGATTTCTGGTTTCATCTCGACGATAGTAACCTCTCTTCCCTGCTCTGCAAGGAAATCCGCAGTTTCAGCACCAATGAGCCCACCGCCGGCAACCAGAACCTTATGCCCAGTAACCACTTTCCCAAGAAGTACATCGCATGGATTCATAAAGTCCGGATGATTTATGCCTTTAATTTTAGGAAGAAGATTCTTACTTCCGGTTGCAATAATAAGTGTATCCGGATTCACTTCTTTTACTTTTTCTCCTGTCAGTTCTGTATTAAGTGTTATATTTACACCATATTTTTCACACTGTCTAATATAATAACCAATCATTTTTGTAATACTGCTTTTTGCTGGCGGATATGATGCTGGAAGAAATGCACCGCCCAGATAATTTTCTTTCTCTACCAGATCAACCTTATGTCCACGTGCAGCCAGAATCCATGCAGCCTGCAATCCTCCGGGACCACCACCTGCGATAAGCACGTGTTTCGGTGACTCTGTCCGATTAGAAATATACTCCTCTTCTGTGCCATTGTTAGGGTTTACAACGCAACTTATAGGATCATCAGAAAAGAGATGCATAATACAGCCCTGTCCACAACCGATACATGGAATAATATCCTCCTGTCTTCTGCTAAGTACCTTGTTAACAAAGTGAGGGTCTGCAATGGATTGTCTTCCAAATGCTACCATGTCGGCACTGCCATCTCTAATCAATGTTTCTGCCATTTCTGGATCCGTAAATCGTCCAACGGTAATTACCGGAATGCTAACAGCCTTCTTAATGGCTTCCGCTGCCGAAGTTTCATATCCCGGCTCAAGATATGTTGAACCGATACAGTATGCAAGACTTCCATAGGTTGAAATACTAACATGAATAGCATCTACACCTTCCTCTTCGCACATCTGACATACCGCTTTTGTTTCCTGAATCTCTCGACCGCCTGTAATCATTTCCGTTCCACTAATACGAACAATAACCGGGAACCCACTTCCTACTTTACTTTTGACTTCTCTTAAAATCAGTCGCAGAAAACGCATTCTGTTATAAAGAGTTCCTCCGAATTCATCGGTCCTCTTGTTTGCATGTCCTGAGAGGAATTGTGCAATCAAATACCCATGGGAAGCATGAAGTTCTACCGCATCAAATCCTGATTTCTTTGCTCTTAGTGCCGCATCGCCAAATGTCGTAACCATTTGATAGACTTCCTCTGTAGTCATTTCGTGAGGCATGGTCTGACATGCTGGACATGGTACCGGTGAAGGTGCAAAAACTTCCTCACCATCCGTATATTTGCGTTCTGTTTCTCTTCCACAATGCCTTAACTGTACTGCGATTTTTGCCCCTTCCTCGTGAACTGCATCGGTCAGCTTCTTATAACTTTGAACAAGGGAATCCTCCCACATACCACATTCATTAATCAGGGAGCGACCTTCCTTACTAACTGCTGCACACTCAGTAATAATCAGGCCAAAACCTCCTTTTGCTCTTTCCCTGTAATAGCAAATCAGTTTTTCTCCGGCTTCCCCATTATGCTCTGCCAAATTAGTTCCCATGGCCGGAACTACCAGTCTGTTTCTAATTTCCATTGGTCCAATTTTTATAGGTGTAAACATCATCCTCGTTTCCATAAATTCTAGTCCCCCTTTATCTATTGTAAGTTTTTTCTTTTATATCTTCATGCTACACTTTGTGAAAAAATTGTTCAATTTACAAATAGTGAAACAAAGTCTATGTACAGACAGCATTATAAATTTTGTCTACATATAGACATTTTCTATGCATTAGTCAAAATGTTAATGTGAAATTAAAATTAATTTTTTAATGTGCTAACAAAAGGTAATGTGGTAAACTATAGTTAAAATATAAACAAGACAAGGGAGAAACCCAAAATGGCAATTGATATCCATATCCTACTTGCTGAAGCTCTTCTGGAATTATGTGATCAAAAGTCTGTTACTTCAATAACCATTAAAGATTTGCTAGAAGAGACAGGTGTCAGTAGGCAGACTTTCTATAATCGATTCAGAGATAAAAATGATTTAATACAATGGACTTATGAACATAAGGTTTTAAATATTTTTCTCAATAATAACCCTGAAAACACTTATTATAAAAACACACTAAGCTACTATAAAAACATAGACGCTCATCGTAATTTTTTAAAGCAGGCCTGCTCTAGCCGGGAACAGAATTGTCTTATGGACTTTATTGTAAAATTTGCTATTGATTATGATTTGAAATGGCACCAACAACATTACGGCAACAAATCACTGCCGAAAGAATTAATTTTTGCATCAAAATATCATTCTGTGGCTTCCATCAATGCAGCCATTGAATGGATATGTAGCGATAACCCCGAACCAGCAAAAGTAATGGCAAAACGAATAACTAATCTGCGAAAAATAAGCTTAAGCGATGTTCTTTTTGGTCCGGACAACAAGATCTACAGTTGTGAAGATGCGGATAATGAAAAATAATATATACTTCCCTATGTGAAGTATATATTATTTAGCAATAAATCAAAAAACAAAAGGTGTGTTTTATACCATAATTAGGTATAAAACACACCTTTTATTAAAAAAAGGCTTCACAATTCCAAATGACTTTATTTCACTTAATTCTTTACTTGTTGTTGAATAAGCAATTTTGCGTATTGTAAAAACTATGTACTGATAAAATGTTCATCACAGGCATGCCTTTCAATAATTTAATCAACTTTTTTAATTTCAACTGTAAAATTGCCCTTAATACCTGCAAGCTTTTCTATTCCAGATTCAATTTTACCTAATACGATAAGTCCGCTTGCATAGCCAGAATCTTTATGATAAATAGCCAAGTTTCCCCAAGGAGCATATAAAGCCAAGTCTCCAATCGATGGATCACTACCTGCTGGTGCACCTTGTGTTAATAATTTTTTCGGAAGATAACTAATTTTTTCAGTGCCTGCATAATCTTCAAATTTTAATGTTAATGGAAGTAACTTTAAAAAGTCTCTACTTGTTGCATTATCATTCATTTTTACAATTACTTCATCGTTGTTAAAAGACAATTTTATTTTAGTATCTTTTACAGTATCTAAACTATCATCATTAATTGTAAATTTCATCTGTACCGCTTGGTTAATATTTTTTAGAGTCTGAACATTTCCATTAAGTTTGTATATAAATTTTAAATCTTGAGAAATATTAAGGTAATACATTTCTCTTGGTGTATATTTCTCTTCCGGAGCATATACTAATATACTTTTACCATCTTCAGTTACAGTTGTTCTAACATTAACTATGTTTCCTGTTGAATTTGTTACTGAAATAGCTTTATCTACAGAGCTCGAATCTAATTCCGTCTTAAATTTTATTGTCCAGGTCTTAGTTGAACTTATATTTTTCTTTTCCTCCCACTGTTTCACTTTTACTACGGGTGTAGCATCTACTTTGTATATGCAATAATTGAAAAGCACGGTTAGAAAAAAAAAAAAACTAAAAATGGAATCATAAATCTTGACTTACTCAATCTCATTATACTCCCCACCTTCTTAAGAAATTTTATTAACGATTATGCAAATTCTGACTTCCTATAAAATAATTAACGAAAAAAGGATGGCTCATCATAAGAAATCATACCGTAGACTTTATTTTTTCGTTATAATTTGTGTTTTCTCAGGATCTATTTTAGTTTTATCCATAATTAATTCGCCAATACCCTCTGCCCGGATTATACCACCAGATGGATTCGTAACACTACCAATAGTACTGTTAATCTGTACATCTACTGTGGAATATTCAAATGATAGCGTAGTGTTCAATAATTGGCAGTCTTTCATTACAAGGTTGTCCATATAGCATAATCCCTGTAAGCTTTCAATAGTACAGTTTACAAAGGTCACATTCTTAGAATTCCATCCCAAGTATTCTCCCGAAACAAATGAATCATAAACTGTTACATTCTCACAGTTCCAGAATGCATCCTTTGCCAGAATTTTCGCATTATGAATTTCAATATTTTTTCCTCCATCGAAAGCGTAGTTTCCTGCCAGTTGGAATCCATCAATTTTAATATTTGTACTATTCATACCAAAGTAATCCCCTTTGGCTGTTACATTTTTCAAAAAAATCTCATCACAGTTCCAAAAAGTCTCACCAGCATTTTGCATAGTAACATTCTCTAATTTAATACCCTTTGCACGCCTAAAGATCTTCGGTGCTTCAATTATAGTATTTCTTATTGTAATATTCTCCGTATACCAGATTCCCGAACGAGCCATTTCAAGAAATGTACTGTCCTCTACTACAATGTTTTTACAGTACCATAATGGATATTTCCACTTAAATATACTGTGATCTATATTAATATTCTGACTCTCCTTTAACGGAGACTCCCCATCAGCAAACGTTGAATAGGAAACCTGTAAATCTTTGCTATTAAATAATGCTCTCTCTCCAATAAGTATCTGTTCTTTTACTAATTTCATAATTTTATCCCTCTTCCATTTAAAGATAGTGTTAACACTATCTTTATTTTATTTATTTAAAACCTTGCTCTTGCATGGTTTGTAGCTATTTTTAAATATAATACCTCTCACGGTAGAAGTCCTTCTTTGTCTTAGTAACACCTCTATCATAAGGGTTAAAGTTAACTTCATGTCAATACCTTAATCAAAATTCTTAAATTTTATATTATTCAACATGGAATGTATACACCTTTTTATAATTTTCCCGATGGTAATAGCGCACCTCACCACTGCTTTGGTTGTAGACTACACTCCATTCGGTAGATTCAGCATCTTTAAAGTTATGTTTGCTTACGCTATCCATTGCATCACGGACTTCTTCCATGCTCATGGTTGTTGTCTTACTTAGTTGCTTCATTAAAATATCATATCTAGAATGGGATTGGGCTGTTCCAATTCCATTCTTTTCACCAGAAGCTAAATAAAAATTGGTAATTACAGGGTTTTTTGTTACAATCATCTTATTATCAACATATTCCACAACCACACTGTGACCTTCAGTATCGGCCAAAGCAAAATGCACCATCAACCCCATCGAGGCATGCATATCATGCTGTTTTAAAAGATTGATTGCTTGATCTACATTTGCAGCTTTATCCAGCAACAAACGAATGGCAGTTGTCGTTGTAATATCCGGTTTTTCGGTATTCTGATTGATATTATCAGAGTCCTGAATCATCAGTACCGCTGCACTAAGTCCTTTTTCATTCATACCGTCCAGCGGCGCATAAAGCGCTACCACGGTACGCACTTTCTCTGGCAATTTATCTATGCTTCCTCCATATCCAGCACTTATAAAGTCCATATTCACTGTAGAAACAGAGGCATAGCCGTCTGAAGGTTTTGAAGAAACCACCAATGCATTACATGCCTGCCAATCAAAGTTTCTTCCAAATAAGGCATCACCCTTGGGACTTTTGACAGATAGCGTACTGCAACCAAAACCTTCAGTTTTAAGTGACAGCTTATCTGCTCTTGAAACCAGATTATTTTGGGTTAAAAATTTAATTACAGCTGTATCGGAAGATGCACCCCCCTGTTTAAGAAAGCTATCAAATCCATAGTTTCCCTCATATCTAACAGCAGAAAAATCATCTTCCAGCTTTGTTTGCTGCGTGGTAGGCTTTACTACGTTGCCATCATATTTTTGAACATTTGCCATTGTGGAACCCTCCTTATTCTTCATAAACCTTATTCCTACGAATCCTGCCAACAAAAATATAGCTAAAAGTACGGATAGTATTAACACACCTGTTTTTTTCTTCATTCTGTATCTCCCTTCTGATCTCAGCAATTTGCTTGTTCATTAGCATAATATAAAAAAGTCTCTGAAACCAGTATCTTCAGTAAAAACTATCCACACAGATCATTTTCCAGAATCAGCTGTGTCAAAGCAGTACGCGAATCCCAACCCCCGCTCCTAACATGATAATAATGCTTCCAAGAATGTAATTCAGCCTAACGAACACATTCTCAGTAATACGATTTCTAAACAACCGAATCATAGAAATAATGAGTCCCCACCAAATACATGTACCAATGAATATTCCTAAACAAAGTCCAAGACATTGCACATTGGAGGTAATACTCCCGATATGGAATATCGAGAATGCTAAAACAAATGTTATAATCGTTGTCGGATTTGTTATAGCTATCGCAAAAGAGGACACAAAGAAAGAAATTATCTGTGAAGTTTTTACAGTTTCCTTAACAACCCCCTGCTTCTTCAAAATAATATCAATTCCCATCATGATAACCATACCTCCTCCCACAAGGCTGATTATGCTTTGATATTTCAGCATAAAACTTGAAAACAATGTCAATCCAAAAACACTAATAAAAGAATATAGAAGATCGGCAGTAGAGCACCCTATTCCAGAGGCTAGGCCTGCAAAAGTACCATGTGTAATTGTTCTTCTTATTGTAAGAGCACCTATCGCTCCCACTGGTACTCCAAAGATAAGACCTATACATATTCCTTTCAATAAATATTCAATCTCCATTTTCACCATCCTTTCCCGCCTTACCCCTACTTAACAGAGCTACTCTAACCATTGCTTATAAGACAGTTTACAAATGTCATTTTGCAGGACTGATTGAAATGATTTTGTTACTCCATCCCTCTACAACAGGATTATTTTTTACAGCCTCTTTGAGGCCGTTCGTATTCTCAAGTTTCCCTACTCTCATATATTTACCTACAACTTTTGCATCTTGATAAAAGATAACTATTCTGTTAGGATCAGAATAGTATACTTCACCCGCTTTTTCGGAAGTAACGTTTTCTGGCTTAGACGTAAACTTGTAGCTACTTGCAATATCATAATACTGCATGACATCAGAATTTTTAAAGTCGTCGAAATGATAAATTGGTAGATTCCAGTCTTCTTCTCCAACATCCCTTGCAATCTGTTTTGCTGTATCGTTGTTATCCATCTTAATAGTGTATTCATTACCTTTGGGTCCAAAGCGAATTTGTAAATCAGGCAGTTTCACGGTTGCATTATCTCCTGATTTTGTATTAGATTTGTTGATGTTACTGTTACTGTTAGTTACTGTATTTGATTGGGTTGCTGTCTCTTGTTTCCCACATCCTGTAAAAGGTACTACTATCAAAGCAACTATCATTATTGTAAATAATCTTTTAATCATAATTATCTTCCTCTCAGTTATATTTTTTTAATGTTGCATCTTCTTTTTTTTACAATTGTTAATATCCATATTTTGTATGTTTGTTGTGTATTAAACATGTTATTGATTTATTAAAGTTGTCAAATCTACTCTTTTAATTCTACTTGAGAAAATATATGCAAATGCTACAAACAGTAAGGTTATAATGAAAGGAATCAGGATGACCCTTCCAAATCCAAGCGTTGACTCAAACTTGTTTATACCGAATGATTTTAATAATAAGGTTATAATTGGATCAGCTAATATGCAGCTTAAAGCAGTTCCTATTATCGTACCTATTGCCACAACAATACCAAACCTAATAGCAAAAGCAATTCTTAAATTTAACGATGTAAATCCGATACTTTTGAAAACAGCCATATCTCTCTGTTCGGAAAACAGCATTTTACTGCTAGTAAGTGCTATTACCACCAAAATAAATATTACAACAATTACATACATAAATACTGTTAAAAAGTGCATGGTATTCACAATTCCCTCGAGCCCTGACCAACTATTCGTATGTACAGTGAGATCCACCGGATATTTTTTTTGAAGATAGTTCATGATTGCATCCTTTTTTGATGAATCTGTAAGAATGTAATGGTTACACCATATATGTGAATTAACATCACGAATTTTAGCATAACCTTCCCTACTCATTCCTATGTTACCACCCATCTGATTGGCACATTGATAAATACCAGCTACTGTATATGTATTGCTTTTTGTTCCATGCATAACATTAACTTTGTCACCGATACGAATTCCTAAGTCATCTGCTACAAATTCCGTTACAACAATCTCGTTATCTGCATAGCTGCTATGGCCAGATAATATATGAAAACGAAAAGGTTCATTTACTGCATTAACAGTATAATTCACACCATTTGCCGTTACTCTTTGCTCTGCAATCTCATATGTTTTTTTCATTTTAGAATAAGAAGAAATTATATTCTCAACTTCCTTCATATTCACATCATCATTCAAGGGCTTAACACCAAGATCATAGTCAGCAACACTGAACGCATTCATAAGTCCCTCTCCATTTGGACCAAGCCATATATTCATCCTTCCCACTAAAGAAACGAAAAATACAAGTAATATTGCAACAATACCTGTTCCTAAATATCGCTTTCCTCCAGAAAGAATTTGCCGTATGGCAAGCTGAAAGAGTAATCCCTTCGACACGGTGATGTTATTTCTTTTTATATATGATGTCTGTTTTTGAATGTCACCATTTATCGCGCTAAGTGGTGATATCTGCGCAATTTTTAGTGTTTTTATATAGATAAACAATGCAAACACACATAATATGATTACAAAAGCAGCTATACACCATCCATAGGGAAGTGTTTTTGGCATAAGCATACCAGTTGATGTTATCGTAGTTCTTGCGGCTACATCAATGACATAAATTGAACAGGCAAATCCTGTAATCATTCCTACCACAATACTTGAAACATATTGTAAAAACTGTACAAACCGTAAATCTCTACTTGTGCAACCAATGGTCTTTAAAATACCCATATCTTTATATTCCTGCTCAATTGCATTTGATATACTATGCCCCATTACAATCATAGATACAAGAATAAGAATTACAACAAAGGCAACCAAAAATCCAGTAAAAATATTTTGTAAAATAAGCATATATCCATAAATTGAGGAATCTGAATAAATAAACTCTGTATATTGAGCAAGGCTTGTAACTTTGTTAATGGATTTATTGAATTCTGATGTTGAAAGCTTACTACCATTACTTTGAAAAATATGGAGCATTGAACCATCTCTTGCCAAATTATTAATATTTGATGTTTGGCTCAAAGTATCCCTAACATCCGACAAATCTGCTTTACTTATCAAAAAGCTTTTCATGTCTATCATAGAGCTTCCCATAAACGGATCTTCAAAATACCCCTCAACTGTAAAAATCTTTTGCGTACCATTACGGGAAAGTTTAAAATGAACCTTATCCCCTATTTTCACATTGTATTTTGACTGTAAAGCCGGAGAAATGTAAATTTGTCCATCTTTTATTTCTTTTAAATTATCATACCCATTTAAGCCATTGTCCAGGATTTTATAAGCATATTGCTCCGGTTCATACGCAATTAACTGTCCCTCATTATCAGAGTTTTCACCGTTTATAGTGTACCCTGCAAATATAACTGTCTGGGATTTAACCTTTTTTACATCTGGAGTACTGGCTATTTTTTTTGTCAACTGATTCAAATTATCAACGTTACTAACCCACGCTGTAATGTTACCATATCCCAGTCTCGACATCTCCTGCCTAACATAATTACTAGAATTAATATATACAGTAAGTGCCATAACAAAAGCAACAGATACCGTAAAAATAAGTATGAACAGTCCTACTATAGTACCCTTTTGCCTTTTAATTCCGGCTTTCAACAATGTTAACATACAAATTTCAACCTCCTACCATTCCATGGAAGCAAGCCAGTTGTTAAGCTGTGCTTCTCTATCTTTTGCATCAGATTGTGTATAAGAAGGCATTTCCTTTTCGCCAATGATTTTTCCATCCTCCAGATATAGCAGCCTATTACCACGCAAAGCTGCACGCAAATCATGTGTTACCATAATAATGCTTTGTCCTGACTTATTTAACTCACTGATAATATTCAATACTTCTTCTGTATTGTGCTTATTTAATGCCCCAGTCGGCTCATCAGCAAATACGATTCTAGGTTTGTTTATGATTGCCCGTGCAACTGCAGCTCGTTGTGCTTCTCCACCTGAAACTTCTGACGGAAGTCGATCTTTCGCATTACTTACATGCATTTGTTTAAGTAGCTCTTCTGTTCGTATGTAAGTTTCCTTCGTGCTACGCTCTTTTCCCAGGTACCCGGCAACTGCTACATTTTCAAACAATGTAAGGTTGCTTACAAGATTCGTCTGCTGAAACACAAATCCAAAATCCTGCGAGCGAAGACTTGCTATTTGCTTTTCATTGAAGCTACTGATTTCTTTATCTTTATATAGAACCTTTCCCTCACTAATCTTATTCATTCCACTTAAAGCATAAAGTAGTGTGGATTTTCCAGCTCCAGAAGCACCCATAATAACCGTAAAATCACCTTCATAAAATTCAACATTCACATAATTCAGCAAATTCACAAGATTTCCACCTGTTTCAAATGATTTGCAAACATCCTCCGCTGATAAAAGTACTTTTTTCATATTTTCCTCCTTACCTCCTTTTTTTATTTCTTTACTTTACAATCAACCGCTTCTTTCCCGTCTGAGGATCAGGTAAGATTTCTTCTACAAACCGTATATTAAAATTCACATATTCTAGATGCTTTGTACTCAATATTTCTGCCATATTTTTTAGCATTCCCACTTGAATGCTATTTTTCTTTCCTTCATCACAAACTTCAATCATCATTTCAAATGAATTGCAATCTATTTGCCTAAACTGATAATCCAACAGTCCTTCAACACAAAATCCTTCTATTGCAAGCGGGTGAAGAAATTCTCTATTTCCATCTTTGTCTTCAAACCAAATTATATCCTCATTTCGTCCTAAAATACTTTCCACTTTATCAAATGGGTAAGTACATTTTTCATCTGAATATTTTAGTATTAACTGATCTGAGATTTTATAACGAATTAAGGGTTGTACAAAATTGTAAAGTGATGTAAGATACATATTTTCATTTTCCACCTCAATATAATTCATATCATCAAACAAATACATACCTTCTTCGTGATTGGTTTCAACACCCAAAACCAAAGATTCACTGGCACCATAAATATTCACAACATCTGCATGAAAAGTTTTTTCTATGTACTCTCTTAATTTGGCACAAAGTGGTTCACCACAGGAAATCACCTTGAATGCGTCGATTTGAATTTCCCCCTTTTCCAAAAGTTCTCCAAGAATCTTGATAGCTGACGGGTAACCTATAATCATATTAGGTTTAAACTTATGTAAATTTTCTATCCATTCTTCAAGAGGTGTCTTAATGTCCAGAAATAATTGATTTGCATGCACCCCTTCGACACCGCTACTGACTGCCATAGCTCCACCATAACGTCCATCTGTTGCCGCAATATATACAATTCGAGGTCTTTTGAACAACAGCTTTAATATTTCAGGCATGGACATATTCCAAAAGGCCGCCCTTATAATGCCCAAAAGCATCTGATCCCATGCTTCCTCATCGTATACAAAATACCCCGGTTTTCCAGTACTACCTGAGGAATGCACTACATGATATTTATCCTTGAATTTTATCCGGTCTACAGTCTCTTCTTTATCAAATCTTCGTATATCATTCTGCTTCAAATCATTGTTAGTTACCAACTCATCAAAATGTTCCATAAGAAGATCTTTATCTATAATCGGAAAAGCTGAAATTGGAAGTGTAGAAATCTGTTCTCTTGTTATTCCCGCTTCTTCAAACGTTCTGCGATAATACTTTGAATTCTCATATGCATAGTTAAGCAGTTTCCTTAACTTTTTATTTTGTAAATTTTTAATTTCCGCTCTGGTCTTCACTGTGTTTCCTTTTAACTTGTACAGATTCCATAATAATCTAAAGTACTTCATTAATTCCTCCTATTTAAATCATTCTTATATAAATGCTCTTTATTCTCCTTGAGTTTTTTCATGTTTCGCCAAATCAAAAGTAACCTTAATATTACCATCACCAACAACTTGTACAAAGCTGGCCTCATCCTCAATATATCCAATACGGGTATATTTATAAGAACTTGAGAAGGTTTTATAGAACGCCACTAGACAGTTATCGCCGTAAAGCATTATATCTCCTGCATGAATTTTTCCAGGTTGCTCTGAAACTGTAGGAAGCGTATTCGATAAATAATAGTATTTTTCATTGCCGTTTTGTTCGCTCATATCAACGGTGAGCGGAAATTGCTTAACTAACGCCTTCGTCGTTTGGTTATCATAAAGCTTTGCCGAAAATTTCTTGTTCCCGACCGTAATGATCAAATCTATCATCGTTAATTTCTTTGATGCGGTACCATTATCTGTTTGTTGTGTAGAATCACTTCTTGGTGCTTCATGTTGACTTGTCTGATTGTTTTCATTCGTTTCACTATTATCGCAGGCAGTGATGGAAAAACATAACATAATCAAACATAGTATCGAAATTACTTTTTTCATATTCAATTTCCTTTCTGTGTAAACTAAAACAATAGCATTTTGCTACGATACACAATACATTGACACAAATCAATCATCATATAATCTGCAATAAGATGAAAACAATAGAATTACTCCTGACTGGTTACGATTATTGAGTTCCATATAATCATATATCTTAAAGTTAACTTTAAGTCAATGTTTATTTTCAAAAAAATTTTTCCATCTATTAAAATATAAAGAAGTATCTTATATAACTAAGATACTTCTTTATTTGTATTTTCCCTTTCCAAACTTAACTTTACAGAGATTTTCCAAATGTCTTCATATCAGCAAGCATTGCGGCTGATTTGTTGTTCTTGCCATATACCATCTTAATTCCTTTGTCCTCGGCTTCAAAGTAATCAATCATATTCTTATACTGCTGTATTACAGCATTATAAACCTCCGGAGCACCTGAGCTTAAGAACAAGGCTGTCTGTGAAACTTTACGCGGTTTTCCAGTTGCGTAGAAACGTGTGATGGCAGACTGTAACTGACCGGTGATAGAGAAAAAATAAATTGGTGAAGCAAATATCAGCATATCTGCAGTTTCCAATTCTTTATAAACTTCACCCATATCATCTTTCTGCACGCACTGACCATTCCCACGGGTATGACAGAATTCACATCCAAGACATCCGCCAATTTTCTTTTGTCCAACAGGTATGATATTCACTTCATGCCCTTTTTCCCGTGCACCTTCTGCAAACGCATCAACCATGGCTGTTGTGTTACCGTTTAACCTTGGACTCCCGTTTAAAACTAATATTTTCATACAATCAATCCTCCAATTCTTAAAATTTAATTGTGTTTACTACTCATTATAATTTATTTCAATTTACTATATTCTTCATTTTTACCTATTAACACAATGCATTGCCACAAATCAATCATCACCATATAATCTAAAATAAGATGAAACCAACAAGATTACTCCTGACTGGTTTCGATTTCCCTTATAATTTTCGCAGGAACACCACCTACAATAACATTTGAAGGTACATCCTTGGTCACAACCGCACCAGCGGCAATGACAGCACCGTCACCTATGGTCACGCCGGCAACGACAGTGGCATTTGCTCCAATCCATACATTTCTACCAATCACAATTGGCGAGGGATGCATATTGCTACGTTTTCTCGGATCAATGTCATGATTGAGCGTAGCAAGCATTACATTGTGCCCAATGAGAACACCATCGCCAATTATAATTCCGCCCTGATCCTGAAAACGACAGCCTGAATTGATAAAGACATTCATGCCTACACAGATGTTTTTCCCACAATCCGTATAAAAAGGAGGAAACATGGCAAATGTTGTATCCACCCGTTTGCCAATCAACAAAGAAAACAATTCCCGTACCTCTTGTGGAGTATGGTACTGACCGTTCAGGTCGGCAGTCAACTTTAATGCTTCCTGAGAGGCGTCTATCATTACCTGATGTAATTCCGAACCGCCCTCAACCACTTCACCTCGATTTAAGTGCGCTAATAAATCATTGATATCCATTTGTATCCTCCTTATCGATAAGAATTTCTTAGTACATCTACAACATCCTTATGTGTCATTTCACATGGATTTGCTGTAAACAGAAAACCGTTAGTTTCGCGAGCATTGGTCGCAATTTTATCAAATTCATCAGGCGAGATACCATAATCGCTCATTTTAAGTTCCGCCATACCACAGGCCTTTTGCAAGCCCACAAGCGCAGTGATGAAATCCTCCGGCTTATTCGCTTCTTTGATTCCCATTGCCTTTGCCATCGCAATAAATCTCTCATCACAAGCATTCTTGTCAATAAAGAATTCATAGAACGCTCTTGAAATCATAATAAGTCCTGCACCGTGAGGCAACTCCTGATGATATGCACTCATTGCATGCTCAATAGAATGCTCAGCAGTAGTAACGCTCACAGTCATAACTATACCAGAAAGGGTGTTTGCAAATGCCATGTGTTCTCTTGCCTCCATATCGCTACCGCCTTTTACCGCACGTGTAAGATATTTAGCTGCATTTTCAATAGCAGTCAGTGCATACATATCACTCATAAGACTTGCATATTTTGAAATATAGCTTTCTGTAGAATGGAAAAGTGCGTCAAATCCTTGATAAGCGGTAAGTTTAGATGGAACCGTCTTCATAAGTTCAGAATCGATTATAGAAATCAACGGGAATAAACGATCATCACCACCAAATCCAATTTTTTCATTGGTTTCATCATTTGTTATAACACCCCACTGGTCTGCTTCTGAACCAGTTCCTGCTGTTGTAGTAATACAAATTACCCCAAGCGGATCATTTGAAATCGCTTTGCCTTTTCCAGTACCACCAGAAATATAATCCCAGATATCTCCATCATTTGTTGTCATTGCCGCCATTACTTTTGAGGCATCAATAACACTGCCACCACCAAGAGCAACAATAAAATCACATCCGTTATCTCTTGCTGTTTTTGCTCCTGCTATAACCGTGGACTTCAACGGATTTGTCTGTACTTTATCAAAGACAACACTTTCAACACCTGCTATTGTAAGTTCCTCAATAGTTCGTTTAAGGGAACCATTTTCTTTAGTTGATTTTCCGTTTGAAATAACTACCATTGCCTTTTTGCCAGGTAGTTTCTGCTCATGCAATTCGTTAAGCCTTCCACATCCGAAAATAAATCTTGTTGGTACATACATATTAAAGTTCATTTTTAATTCCTCCATTTATTTAAAATATTATTTATATCAAACTCCGATTATTGAGTTCGATATAACTTAGCGTGCTAAATCAATCTGCACATCTATAGAACTTCCTAATCCTTTTATTACAGATAAATCACAATCAACCTTTCCCATGTTTACCTGCTCGCCATAGATTTTAGACTTTTTTTCATCTTCAAAGAGGATTGTAAAATAGTTTACATCCCGTTCAAAGTTAATATCGCCGTTCATCCAGCCGTTATGGACATCCTTTTCATCATATTTCAAAGGATCTTTCATTACACCAGAATAGTCATGAGAGAAGCGGTTTATATGCACCGTATATGGCAGACGGGACAACAGTTCCTTTGAAGATGTGGAATTATTTAAAGTGGCCGGAATTACCGTATCTCCAACCGTCATCGTAATAGCTGTACCATTCTTAATCGTACGGGTAGCCATATTAGAACCTTTCGGAAGAACTTGCGCGGAGTCATTCGAAGCTTTACTCGATGTATCTTGAACATTTCTACCTTCTATGGTAGAGGAAGCCTTTTCAACCGAGGAACTTCCTGCAGAGCATTTTTCATTACTGTTAGCTTGATTTCCGCTACATGCAGTCAAAGAAACCATCATTAATTTACTCGATGTATCCTGAACATTACTACCTTCTATGGTAGAGGAAGCCTTTTCAACCAAGTAACCTCCTGCAGAGCTTTTTTCATTCCTGTTATCTTGATTTCCGATACATGCAGTCAAAGAAATCACCATTAAAATTGTCAGTGTAGGTGTCAATAATTTTTTCATAAACAAACCTCCAGTAATGTTTTTGATTTGGATATAACCATATTAATACAACCAATAGTGTTGAATGTTATTGGAGAGTTAAAGTCTATGTAAGGCTTGACACTCTGGATCGTTTAGTGTAATCCATTCCCCTGATTTATATCTATCCAAAATATCCGATAATTTCATTTTTTCTTTTTTTGGTGAATTTATAAACTATAAGTTTACACGACTATATTTGTACTAATTCGTATTCATTCGTGCCTAATCCAATCTTAACTACATGCTCAATGCAATCTTTCCATTCCGTTTAAAACAATTATTTGTTTGTGTTTGTATCAGCATATCACTTAAGGTTAACTTTAAGTCAAGTCTTTTTCATAAAAAAACGCAGCAATTTTTGCTGCGTAGAATGGGATTATTGGAATATAGACAAAATTAATGGAGGCATCGTCAATATGACCGCCTCCATTATTAGAACCATCGGTTAAGATGTTACTTCTTCGGTATCCTGCTGATTCGCTTTGTCATGTATCTTTTCTGTACCTGCCTCAAGAGCTGTCTTATAATACCAACATTTATACTCTATGACTTCAAGTGTTTTCTGCAACGATGCCATCTGTTCATCTATAATTCTTTTTCTATCAATAAACATTTCATATCGTTCACGCAATGTGGCATCTCTCTGTTCGCACCAGTCTATGAATACTTTAATATCTTTAATGGACATTCCCGTATTTTTTAGGCATTCAATAATTTCCAGTGCTCCTAGATCAATATCTGAAAAAGAGCGTATACTGGATTCTGAACGTTCCAAATTAGGAAACAGACCTTCCCTATCGTAGTATCTTAAAGTTGAAGCTGATAGATTGAATTTTTTTGAAACCTCTCCAATGGAATATTTCATGTTTGGCTCACTCCTTTTTACAATAACCTAAAGTTAACTTTTATATACTTTATCTTGCCGTACATGACATTTCCGCAACTTCAGATTTTATAATAAAACAATGATGTGCAATATGGACTTTTAAATTTATCTCAAACAGAAAACCACTAATCAAGAACTTATTCTACTTAATCGGTGGTCTATCTACTCATTATGATTTATTTCAGTTTATTGTATTCATCATTCGTTACCTGTTCACACCGTTCATTGCTTACATTATTTACTATTTCAGTTTTTTTAGAACACATGTTTTCTTGTTTTTTATTCAGGTATTTATTGAAAAACTCCGTGGGTTTATCGAACGAAATGAGATCTTTACAATCATAAAAATCACCCTGCCCGGCATTTGGAACAATATACGTTTACTACACCAATTTATTCTCCTTAAGTTTTTTCATGTTTCGCCAAATCAAAAGTAACCTTAATATTACCATCACCAGCAACTTGTACAAAGCTGACCGCATCCTCAATATATCCGAGACTGGTATATTGATAAGAACTTGAGAAGGTTTTATAGAACGCCACCAGACAGCTATCTCCGTAAAGCATTATATCTCCGGCATGAATTTTTCCCGGTTGCTTAGAAACTGTAGGAAGCGTATTCGATAAATAATAGTATTTTTCATTGCCGTTTAGTTCGCTCATATCAACTGTGAGCGGAAATTGTTTAACTAACGCCTGCGTCGTTTGATTATCATAAAACTTTGCCGGAAATACCTTGTTCCCAACCGTAATAATCAAACATAGCATCGAAATTGCTTTTTTCATGTTTAATATCCTTTCTGTGTAAACTAAAATAATAGCATTTTGCTACGATACACAATACATTGCCACAAATCAATCATCGCCATATAATCTACAATAAGATGAAAACAACAGAATTACTCCTGACTGGTTTCAATTTTCTTAATAATTTTCGCAGGAACACCACCTACAATAACATTTGCAGGTACATCCTTGGTCACAACTGCACCAGCGGCATAGCACCGTCACCAATTGTAGTGCTTCCTGAGAGGCGTCTATCATTACCTGGTGTAATTCCGAACCACTCTAAACCGCTTCACCTCGATTTAAGTGTGCTAACAAATCATTAATATACATTTATTTAAAATATTATTTATGTTAAACTTAGATTATTGAGTTCGATATAATTATACAACTTAAAGTTAACTTTAAGTCAATGTTTCTTTCCAAAATTATTTTTTGCAGTATCATTTGTTTAATTATTATTTTCATCAGATGTGGTAGTTTCAATTTTCATCTTAAAGAGGATCGTAAAATAGTTTGCATGCAATCAAAAAAGCCGTCATTAGATGACCGCCTCCATCATTATAAACATCGGTTAAGATATTACTTCTTCGGTACCTTGCTTGTTTTCTTTGTCATGTATCTTTTCTGTACCTGCCTCAAGAGCTGTCTTATAGTACCAGCATTTATAATCTATAACTTCAAGTGTTTTATTCAATGATGCTATCTGTTCATCCATAATTGTTTTTCTCTCAATAAACATCTCATAGCGTTCACGCAGTGTTGCATCTCCCTCTCCGCACCAGTCTATGAATACCTTAATATCTTTAATAGGCATTCCCGTATTTTTTAAACATTCAATAATTTTTAGTGATCCCAGATCAATATCTGAAAAAGAGCGGATACCGGATTCTGAACGTTCCAAATTAGGAAACAGACCTTCCTTATCGTAGTATCTCAAAGTTGAAGATGATAAATTGAATTTTTTTGCAACCTTTCCAATAGAATATTTCATGTTTGGCACACTCCTTTTTACGATAACTTAAAGTTAACTTTAAGTTATTTTATTAAAAAATAGCATATTAAAAGTACCATGTCAAGTTAATCTTGGCTCTCAACAAACATTTTTACGTTGAATTCAGATGCTTGCGATGCCTGAAACCTAATACACCTGCTATGCAACAGGCTTATGATATTGGCAAATCTTTTATATAAAGTTTTTACGAAAGAATGCGTGTCATGAATAGAATATAGTGCTTGACCTCATGTTGACTTAATGGTTTATAGTTAATACACTGGTAACCATTAAAATATAACAAGCATGTTTTTTGAAAGGAGACAAATAACAATGAAAAGAAAAATTTTTAATATTTTGCTTAGCATAGCTATGATAGCTGTCGTATTAGTTGGTTGTGGTAAAACAGCAACACCAGTATCAACAACTAAAACACCCACAATCAGTGATGGAGGCAATGGTACTCATACTAGTGGTAATGTTGCAGAAAATGGAACTTCTACTAAAAATGCTTCTGCTGTATATATGACAAAAGTTATAAGTACTGCGAGCTTAATGAAAATTTATAAAGCACTTGATTGGAAACCACAAGGTAATGTAGGTGTAAAACTTTCTACAGGCGAAGCTGGTGGCAATTATTATTTGCATCCGGAATTAATCGGCGATTTGGTACATGCTGTAGATGGCACTATCATTGAGTCTAATACTGCCTATGGCGGTTCCCGTTCTGCAACAGCAGCCCATCGACAAACCATTGAAGATCATGGTTTCAATACAATCGCAGATGTAGATATTATGGATGAAGAAGGCACTAAAGAATTAGCCCCAGTTCCTGGTAGTATTCATTTGAAAAAAGACACTGTAGGTTCGCATCTGCAAAATTATGATTCTATCTTAGTATTATCTCACTTTAAAGGTCATGCTATGGGTGGATTCGGTGGTGCTTTAAAAAACATCTCAATAGGCATTGCATCTAGAAGTGGTAAAATGTATATTCATTCTGGCGGTGGCACTGATAAGAGTTTCTCGCCTGGTGACCAAAATGATTTCTTAGAATCTATGGCGGAAGCTGCTGGTGCAGTTATGCAAGATAAAAAAGGCAGAATGGTGTATATCAGTGTTATGAACAATCTATCTGTAGATTGTGACTGCGACTCTAATCCAGCTAAACCAACACTGGGAGATATCGGTATCTTATCATCTTATGATCCGGTTGCATTAGATCGTGCTTGCGTAGATTTAGTCTATGCTGATCCGCATGGAAAAGACTTAGTTAAACGTATGGAATCTCGTAATGGTACCTTGATTTTAGACCATGCGGTAGAATTAGGTATGGGCTCTCAAACCTATCAATTGAAAAATATCGATGAATAGTATTATACATCGCGAAGCCGTTTATTTATGGTACTATTTTGCCATTCAGTTTGAACAGATTTTTAGATATTGGGTGATTGGTATTGTGTTAGGTTCTATCATTTCAGTATTTGGAAAAGATAAAATCCATACATTGTTTGCATCTATAGCAAATAGAAAACTAGGTATTTTAGGTGTGATTCCAGCTAGTTTATTAGGAATTGCGTCTCCATTGTGTATGTATGGCACCATTCCCATAGCAGCATCTTTCTCACAAAAGGGTATGCGAGATGATTGGCTTGCAGCGTTTATTATGAGCTCTATGCTTTTGAATCCTCAGTTGATTCTTTACACTTTGGCATTGGGTGGAAAGATGTTAGTGATTAGGATTGCATCTTGTGTATTGTGTGGAATAATTGCAGGAATATTGGTACACTTCTTTTTTAAAGAAGAAAAATTCTTCAATTTTGATGGATTTGGTTCGCTATCCAACCACGATACTGCCTCCAATATCTTTATACGTATTTTAAGAAATATAGGACGTAACATAAAGGCAACAGGCGGATATTTTCTTTTGGGTATTGTTTTATCTATATTGTTTGCTCGGTATGTACCGTCAGATACGTTTGCAAATTTGTTTGGAAACCATCACGGCTTCGGTGTACTTATGGCAGCAACTGTTGGGATTCCTTTATATGTATGCGGTGGTGGTACTATACCGCTTTTAATGGAATGGTTGGATTCAGGCATGAGTCCTGGTGCAGCAACAACCTTTATGATTACAGGTCCTGCCACAAAAATTACAAATCTTGGTGCGTTGAAAACAGTTCTTGGTTGGCGACATTTCTTGATTTACATTTTATTCATTATGGTGTTTGCATTTGCAATCGGTGTATTGATTGTTTGATTTACAATACTACTAAGATTGTTGGATAAAAAGTTAATATTTTGAATAGAAGAATCCGATGTGGTCATAGTTATGTGCCTGAATCGGATTTATTTTATTTCAGAAAACTGCTTGACTTATAGTTAACTTTAAGTGATAGGATATATACAACAAAGATATACAAGCAAAAAAATAGTGCGTCACATCTATGAATAATTTACATTAACATGAATTAATAATAGATATCGCAATAACAATATATTATAAATCTAACATAACTTTGGAAGGGGAAATGACTATAATGTTGGGATTAATTAATATCATATCGATTATTATAGTAATAGTTCTTGTAATTACCAGTAGAAAATGCCTTGAAATAGTTAGAGTAGGTACTATATCTAAAAATTTATATTATAAAGAAATTCATTTGTATATATTAATTTCTTCGCTTTTATTAATTACTGGTGTAATTTTAAGTGGTGTAACCTTTTTTCGAATGTTAACAGTATTTAATTGTTCATATTTATCTGGCTATATTGAAATTTTTTTCTAAGTAATAAATCATTTGTGAAATAAATAGTTAGATCGTAAAGCATTGATATAAATTATAAAATAAACCCAGTAGATCAGAATTAGCTTCCATCTACTGGGTTTTAAAAGTTAAAATTGCTTTAAATTACTTTTTACATACCATATCATTTTATTCAAACATGCCTTTGACATCTTCTAAGTAATCTGTGATTGGCAGATGCTGTGGACAGATCTTTTCGCATTTTTTACACTTAATACAGTCAGAAGCTTTTCCGTTACGCTCTGTCAGGCTCGTGTAATAGATACTCTGAGATTTAAATCCTCCCTTTGTATCCTGTTTTTCAGCATTATACAATGCGAAATAATCAGGAATTGCAATCTTCTTTGGGCATCCATCTACACAGTAACGACATGCCGTGCAAGGAATGGAAATAGATTCATTAACGATATCAACAACCTGGTTTACAACTTCATGCTCTTTCTCATCCAATGGTTTGAAATCCTGCATGTATCCGGTATTATCTAAAAGCTGATCCATGTTTGACATTCCGCTTAATACAAGCATGACATTGTCAAGACTCGCTGCAAAACGGATAGCCCAGGAAGGAATGGACATATCTGGATGATATCCTTTCATAATCTCTGCTGCTGCGTCAGGCACATTCGCCAAAGTACCGCCTTTCACTGGTTCCATTACGATTACTGGCTTACCATGTAACTTTGCTACTTCATAACATTTCCTTGACTGGATACCCTGGTTTTCCCAATCGAGATAATTCAACTGAATCTGAACAAAATCTACTTCTGGATGTTTTGTCAATATTCCATCTAAATGATCTGCAGAATCATGCATAGAAAAACCGATATTTTTGATCTTTCCTTCTTCTTTCTTCTTCTGAATAAATTCAAATGCATGGACTTTTTCTGCAAGATCATAGGACTGTCCTGCAATATTATGCAACAGGTAGTAATCAAAATATTCTACGCCACACTTTGTAAGCTGCTCATTAAATAAGCGCTCCAAGTCATCTTCTGTTTTTACCATGAACATTGGCATCTTAGTAGCAACCGTGAAGGAATCTCTAGGATATCTCTTAACCAAAACTTCCTGCAATACATTTTCACTGATAAATGAATGATACAGATATGCTGTATCAAAATATGTAAATCCTCTTTCCATAAAGACATCTACCATCTTTTTTGCCTGCTCATAATCGACACTTTTCTGATCTTCCGGGCTTATAAGTGGCAGTCTCATAAATCCAAATCCTAATTTTTTTGCACTGTTTTTCATTTTTACGACCTCCAAATTTTTCTATTAATCATATTTAATTCATAGCTTATTAATTATGCTAGCATTATATGCTGCACCAAATCCATTATCTATATTTACTACACTAACATCACTGGCGCAACTATTTAACATAGATACCAAAGCTGCAATCCCTCCAAAGCTTGCTCCATATCCAACACTAGTTGGAACTGCTATTACAGGTTTATCTACAAGTCCTCCCACAACGCTAGCTAAAGCTCCTTCCATTCCAGCAATCACTATAACAACTTTAGCTCCGCGAATAACATCTAATGTTGAGAAAAGTCTATGTATACCTGCAACACCTACATCTATTATTTTGATAGCTTTGTTTCCTAATATTCTAGCAGTTTCAAATGCTTCTTCTACAACAGGCAAGTCAGAAGTACCAGCTGCAACAATCGCTATATAACTCTCTGTAATGGTTTCTCCCTTTCTATTAATAGTTATTGTTCGTCCAAGTTTATTTTTTATTTATTTTGTTCATCTAAATTTTTCATTATAGTTTCATTGAAGCTCCCTACTCTATATCCTTGCATGTCTAAAGTAACATATTTAAAACCACATTCTTTTATCTTTTTAGCAATGGTGTCTAAAAGCGCTTCATCAAATAATTTACTTCTGTCATTTTTACTTACTTCAACCCTTGCTAAATCTCCATGACATCTTACTCTAATGGCTCTAAACCCTATGCTCATCATATATTTTTCTGCATTTTCAATCTTCTCAAAATCTTCTACTTTTAATTCATTTCCATAAGGTATTCTTGTTAAAAGACAAGCGTATGCTGGCTTATCCCAAGTATTAAGTCCTAATTCTTTGGAAAAAGCTCTTATTTCTGCTTTAGTTACTTTGCATTCTAAAAGTGGACTTTTTATTTCTAATTCTTTTAATGCTTTAAGACCTGGCCTATAATCGCTTATATCATCAAAGTTAGTTCCATCTATTACACAGTTATAATCTTGCTTCTTAGCAAAAGCTAATATCATGCCAAACACTGCAGTTTTACAATGATAACATCTATCTTCTGGATTAAATTTAATTGAATCAATAATGGGAGCCTCAATAATTTCATGCTGCACTCCTAATTTTTTAGCTAATTCCTTCGCTTCTGCTATTTCCCACTTTGGAATATATGGAGACATAATTGTTACTGCTTTTACATTATCCCCAAGAGCTTCTTTTGCTGCTTTAAGTAAAAAAGTACTATCTACTCCACCTGAAAATGCTAAAACTACTTTTCCTAAACCTTTGATATATTTTATTAATTCATTATACTTTTCATTGTTTATCATTTATCTTTCCGCCTCTCACCATAATACATAATTTTATTTTACATCTTGTTTGTAAATTGCCTTATATATCTTATCTATAGATATATTTTTTTCTTTTGCTATAGTCTTGCATTCTTCATATTCTGGTTTGTATTTCAATAGCTTCCCTTTATAATAAGATTTCTTTATTGTAAAATCTCCATACTCTGTTTTTACTTTTGAAAAATCTCTATTAAGCATTATTTTTCCAACTTTATATTTTCTAACACCAATAGATGTAGTTTCTTCAAAAATAACATCCAAAGCATCCTTTTCAACTTTTTCATTAGTTAACACACTTAATTTTATCCCCGGTCTTCCCTTTTTCATAAATATGGGTGTTTTAAATACATCTAAGACTCCTGCTTCAAAAAGTTTTTCTTCTACATATCCATAAAGTTCTGGATTCATATCATCTATATTAGTTTCAAGTATATAATGCTCTCCTACTTTTTCAGGACTTTCCTTTTCACCTAAATATACTCTTAAGACATTTGGAATTTCTAAATCTCTATGGCCTATTCCATATGCTATCTTCTTAATTGAAAAATCAACATTTCGAGTAAATTCTTCAACGTTTGCCGCGAGTATTGCTGCCCCAGTAGGAGTAGTCGTTTCAAATTGTACTATTCCGGCATTTATAGGAATATTCTTTAAGATTTCTACTGTTGCAGGAGCTGGTACTGGCATAAGACCATGAGCACATTTAACAAATCCTCCTCCAACTTGAACTGGCGATGCAATAATTTTATCAACATTTAAGTAGTCTAAACAAATAGCTGCTCCTACAATATCTACAATTGAATCAATAGCTCCTACCTCATGAAAATGTACTTCATATAAGGGTTTTCCATGAACCTTTGCTTCAGCTTTCGCAACCTTCATAAACATATCTAAACTAAGTTTTTTAACCTTATCACTTAAATCACTTGAATTTATTATTCCCTCTATATCCTTCAAGTTTCTATGATGATGTTCGTGACTATGGTTATTTTCATGATGATGCTCTTCATCGCCATTATGATGATTGTGTTCATGGTTATGCCCATGTAAATCTTTATCTGAAATATGTATCTCATCATCTAATTTATCTTTTAATATGACGTCTACCCTGGTTCCTGTTATTCCAAGTTTCTCAGATTTTTCAATTTTTATTTCATATTCAGAATTTAAGTTTATTTTTGAAAGTCCCTCCACTAAATTTTCTTTAGGAACTCCTAAATCTATAAGTGCCGCTAAATTCATATCGCCACTTATTCCACAAAAACAATCGTAATATAAAATCTTCATGTTTATCACTCCTTCTAACTATTTAAATTTTAGATGTTATCTTGTCCAATGTTTAAAATTATATAATGTTATATTTTCTTAAAAAATCTAAATCATTTATAATTTTTTCATATTTATCGTCTCTTATTATTTTGTGATCTTCTGAAAATACTATAGCTCTATCAAAAACGGCTTCTATATATTCAAAATCATGTGTTGCACAAATTATAGTTTTGCCGCATTTATTTAAATCAATTAGTAATTCTTTTAAGAATTTTTTTCCTTTTGGATCTATCCCATTCATTGGTTCATCTAAAGTTATTACGTCTGGATTCATAGCTAAAACACTAGCAATTGCAACTCTCTTCTTTTCTCCTCCGCTTAAATTATACGGATGTTCATCTTTTAACTTATCTATATTAAGTAGATTAAGGCAATCTCTTACTCTTTTATTTACCTCTTCCTCTGGTATTTCCATTTGCATAAGTCCAAATGCCAGTTCTTCAAAGACAGTAGAACAAAATAGTTGAGCATCAGAATTTTGAAATACAAATCCTAATTTTTTATGAAATAGTTTTAAGACCTTAGTATCCTTTAATGTATGTTCATTTATTTCATTGTTATCAAACATATATTTACCTTGGCTTGAAAAAATAATGCCATTTAATAGTTTTAACACGGTTGACTTCCCGCTTCCATTTGGACCTATAATAGCTATAGATTCTCCTTCTTTTATATGGACATTTACATTATCAAGAGCTATTTTATTCTTGTATGTAAATGAAATATCCTCTAATTTTATCATCAATAATTCTCCTTATTTTTTTAGATATAATTTTATTATAAGTATATAAATAAACTAACCAAGAGTATACTTATTATAAAATATACATAGTCTACTTTCTTTAATTTTAAATTTGCTTTTGTAGTATATTCTCCTACGAAACCTCTACATTCCATAGCATGAAACATCTCTTCACTCATTTTATAAGACTTTATGAATAAATTTCCAATAATTCCTGTGAGAGAATTATATTTATTAGGAGTTATACCAATTATTTTAAGTGATGTTATATATAGCCTACCACTTGGAGTGCACTCCAAGTCAAGCCCTTTTACTTATGAAATTTATTTATTAAAACCAATAAGTAATACGTTACTGCAATATATATACCGTCAAAGGTACTCACTAAACGCTTTAATAAATTCTTTAATAAGCAAAAATGCACCCATTTTCAGGTGCATTCTGAGATATAACTAAACTATTGAAAAAATTCTACAGCTTCCTTCATCTTTTTTCTTACTTCCACATGAAATGGACAATTCTTTTCACATGCACCACATTCTATACAATCTGATGCATGGTGACTCAACTTCTCATAATGGTCTCTTGCCAATTTATCTCCTACCTTTGCCAAATCAAGATATTTATTTACCAAACCGATATTAATTTCTTGTGGACATGGTTGGCAATGATTGCAATAAATACAACTCCCTTGTATGTCCTGTCGTTGCATAGCGCCTATAAATGAATAGTCCTTTTCATTTTGCGCTAAATCATAATACTTAAGAACATCTTTTAAATCTTGTAGATTACGCACTCCTGGCAAACAGGATAAAACAGCTGGACGATCAAGTGCATATTGTATACATTGATATATTGACATTTTTCTTCCAATTGGAGAAGTACTATCATTCAGTAATTGCCCTCCGCCATAAGGTTTCATAACTGTTATTCCAACACCACGCTTAGAACATTCCTGATAAAGTTTCATTCTTGTATCTGATAACGTCAATTTTTCACCAAATGGTTCAAAATCATAGGCAGCGTTAAGACTGAGCATAAATATATCAATCTTTCCTGTTTCTAAAAGCTTCAAACATGCTTTTGGAGAATGAGAAGAAACTGCCAACTGACGAATTATACCATTCTGTTTCAATTTTACAGCATAATCCAAAATGCCGCCATGTATAATATTTTCTAAATCCTCTATTTCATCCACACAATGAATCATACCTATATCTGCATAATCAGTGTGATAACTTTTTAGTTCCTGTTCAAAACCTTTCTGCAACTGCTTTAGGTCTCGTGTACGCACATACTGTCCATGAGGATAATAGGCGCCAAGGTGAATCTGCATTACCATCTTATCCCTTTGTCCTTCTAATGCAGCCGCAATAGCTGGCTGTGCACTAGAATCATACATAACTGTATCCATAAGATTGATTCCCTGCTGCATACCATACTCTATTATTTTACGCACCTGCTGTGGAGATGCTTCGCTTAAGCTACCCGCACCTATTCCTATTGTACTTACTTTTCCTCCACCATGAGGTAATTCTCTATATTCCATTTAAATTTCCCCTTTCAGAAGTCAATGCTTCATTCATTATTTAATAATTCTTTAATTTTTTTAGTATTTGCCACATTACTGAATATAGCCTTTTTATGTTATTATTTGTTGCTTAGTATTTACAACAAGCATACCACTTAAAGTTAGCTTTAAGTCAAGAGGTTCTTTTTTACAAGAAAATTCAACACATTATATTTAATATTTTTTCTAGGTCACAATTGCCCTAGTGTCATGCGAAGCAACCCACTTACTATTGATTTTATCCTTATAAAACTGTAAAATGTAACGATATAAGGAATTTGTTAAAAACTATATTTTTTTGAAAGGATTTGTTTAATTATGGAAGTGAAATTAGAAAAGAAGTACGGCCTTATTACTGCTATAGCCATGGTTGTCGGTATCGTTATAGGTAGTGGCGTTTTTTTCAAGGCAGAAAAAGTATTAACTGCAACCGGGGGTAATCTTACACTAGGTATTTTGGCTTGGGTTATTGGCGGTATTATTATGATTTCTTGTGCTTATACTTTTGCTGTAATGGCAACTAAATACGAGAAAGTAAATGGTATAGTAGATTATGCAGAAGCTACTATGGGTGAGAAATATGGATATTATGTTGGCTGGTTTATGGCACTAATTTACTATCCAACAATGACATCAGTTTTAGCATGGGTTTCAGCTAGATATACCTGTGTATTATTGGGATTTCCAATTACAGGTGGGGAGTGTATGACTATTGCCTGTCTATATTTGATAGGTAGCTTTGCTTTAAATGCATTATCACCAGTTTTATCTGGTAAATTTCTAGTTAGCACAACTGTTATAAAACTAATCCCACTGATTTTAATGGCTATAATTGGGACAATCGTAGGTATTCATAGCGGTATGACTATGATTAATTTTACAACAGTAGTGAAAAAAGTAAATACTGCAAATGCATTATTTACAGCAGTTGTTGCAACCGCCTTTGCATATGAGGGTTGGATTATTGCTACAAGTATCAATGCTGAACTAAAAGATGCAAAAAAAAATCTTCCACTTGCTCTTGTTGGAGGTACTTTTATAATTATGGTTGTTTATATTCTTTATTATATGGGCCTAGCTGGAGCTGTAACAAACCAAGTTATGATGAATGGCGGAGAAGCAGGCGCTAAATTGGCATTTCAAAAAATATTTTCCTCTTCAGGTGGTACTATAGTATTTGTATTTGTTATTATTTCTTGCCTCGGAACTTTAAATGGATTAATGCTCGGATGTACTCGCGGTATTTATTCATTAGCAGCAAGGGGCTTTGGACCAAAACCAAATATATTTAAACAAATAGATAGTGAGACTAATATGCCAACAAATTCATCTATACTAGGACTACTTCTTTGTGCCATATGGTTAGTATACTTCTATGGTGCTAACTTAACAGACCCTTCAAAAAGTTGGTTTGGATTCTTTTGTTTTGATTCATCAGAATTACCTATAGTTACTATTTATGCATTATATATTCCTGTTTTTATTATGATGATGAAAAAAGAGAAGGATTTGAATTCATTTAAAAGATTCGTAATGCCTATTATTTCATTAGCAGGATGTGTATTCATGATAATTGCCGCTTGTTTTTCTCATAGAATATCAGTCGTTGCATATCTAATTGTATTTGCAATTATAATGGCTATCGGAGTTTTGTTTTCAAAAAAACAAATCTTAACTTCAAAAAATCAGTTAAGCTAAAACATAAGAAAACCCACAACCAATTAGTGTGTTGTGGGTTTTACTGATTTAATCGAACCGATACTTACAATATATATTTTTTTTTATGCACTTCCATTCACATATTATAGAAATTGTATTTTCTTCAAGCTTTGATCTTACAACTCCATTCATCTTTTCCATTAAACTTTTTACAATAGACAGTCCCAGTCCTACACCTTTTCCCATTCTCACCTTATCTGCCATATAGAATCTATCAAACATATGTAATACATCTTTTTCATCAATGCCTACACATTTATTTGAAATAGAAAATATAACTTTATCATTATATTCTTCTAATTTGATTTCAATATCTTTCACCGCGTATTTTAATGTATTAGAAAGCAAGTTATCTATTATTCTCGCTAGGCTATCCTTATCCCCCATTATGAAAATTGGTTTATCCGAAATGCTTATTTTAGGTTCTATCCCTTTGCTCTCAAAAGATTCATAAAGTGATAAAATTTCGTCACGCACTATATTAGTTAAATTTACTTTTGTCATCTCTAATTCATAATCTTCACTTTCTATTGAAGCTAACTCAAAAAAATCATTAATAAGCACATTTAAATTATTAGTTTTATTTTCAATTATCACTAATGCCTCTTCTTTATCTATAGCATTCTGCTTAAGAAGTTTCAAATATCCTATTATTGATGTTAATGGGGTCCTTAAATCATGAGACATATTAGCTATCCCTTGTTTTAATGTGTTTTCGAACATTACTTTTTCTTGTTCACTTCTTCTATAAAGTTCTAAATACTCATTAATTTCAAAAGCTAAGTCTTCTATATATTTATCATCTATTTCAATATTAACTTTTTTATTGGTTTCTCGCACTCTAAAATTTTTGATTTGCTTGGTTATAGCTCCTATTTCTCTTTTATATAAATATAACTTAATAAGCGCTACTGTTGAAATTAATATTAGAAAAATAATTATTGAAATAATAGCTATATACATCTCATTTCTCCTACTCATATAATAAAATTTTTACTTATCTTTTACTTAATATCTTCATGCCTTACATATAACATACTCACTCCAATTGTTATAATAAAAGTTAAAAGTGATGAAATTATCCCAAATATAATCTCTCCTTTAGGTGCAAATCTTGATATTGACCCTCGCCCAGCAACATAAGGAAGTATATATGCACTTATGTTTGAAAAAAATAATTGAATCAACAAGAATATAACTGGTGAAGCAAATGTACAAAGAGCACTCTTTGTTGTTATAGCAATCATAGCTATTATACATATTGTGGCCGCACTATACATTATTCCAATAATAACTACTCTGGTTAAATATAAAATAACACTTAAATTTAATACTTCACAAAATCCATAATTTATTGAAACATATGTAACTAAAATTGTTGTATAAATTATTTCTAAAAATAGACAAGCAATTATAAATACTATTAATTTACTTAATATAACCTTTCTTCTCGTATATCCATAACTGAAACTTTTACTTATATTATTATTTTTAAAATCCTTAGCAATAAATTCTCCGCCTAATAATGCAAATATAAAACTAGTATATATAATATATTCGAATCCGTATTGTATTGAGAATACTCCATTCATAAGAAAATTAGAATGTACTTTCTGCAGTCGTTGCATATCCTTATCCCATACAGTAATTAAAAAAAATGAGGCTACTATTGCTAAAAACATTATTCCAATAAAATAATTACTTTTCCTTAGTTTATAAAATTCTCCTCTAATTAGATTACTCATTCCCTTCTCCTCCAACTAACTTAGTAAAATAATCCTCCAGAGATTCACCCATTTGCATTATTTCTTTAACTCCTATGTTATGTTTAGATAGAGCCATAGTAACCTTTTCTCCGTCAAATTCATCATATATTCTTATGATATTATTTGGAAAAACTTCAAAATCCTTTATTCCAATCTCATTTTCTAAAATAACTGAAACATCTGAAGAATCATTTACTTTCAAATGAAGATAAGTTCTACATTTATTTGAAAGTTCATTAGCCGTCATTTCTTCAATTAATTTCCCATTATCTATAAAAGCATATCTATTTGAAATGTGAGTAAGTTCAGATAACATATGACTTGATATTAAAATAGTTGTTCCTCTTTCTTTATTTAATTTAAGTAAAAGCTCTCTTATTTCTTTTATTCCAATTGGATCTAATCCATTCATAGGCTCATCTAAAACCAAAAATTCTGGCTCACTTAATAACGCCATAGCAATTCCTAGTCTTTGCTTCATTCCTAGTGAAAAATTTTTGGTTTTCTTTTTCTCTACATCCTTAAGTCCTACTAAATTTAAAGTCTCACTAATACATTTGTTTCCTGGAATTCCTCTTTGGATTTTGACAAGTTCAAGATTTTCCTCCGCAGTCATGTTAAGATAAAGAGCTGGCGATTCTATTAATGTACCAATTCTACTTCTTTCCTTAATAATCTCTTTCTCCTCACTATGTCCAAACAGTTCAACTTGTCCATTATTAGGTATAACAAGACCTGTAAGCACTCTAATCATAGTTGTTTTTCCAGCACCATTTTTTCCTATAACACCATATATATCACCTTTTTTTATATTTATGGACAAATCATCTAAAACTTCGTACTTACCATATGTTTTTGTAATATTGCTAGCTCTAATTACATATCCACTCATTTTTTACCTCCTTATGAATCATACTTTTATCATAACTTATGTTTCATAAGAAAACTTTACTAAAGTCTTTCAAAAGTCTTAAATCTTCTTAATGGTCATTTTACTACTTTCTTAGTTTATACCCCATTGCCCAAATTGTTTCTATATAATCTTGACTATTATTTGCAATAGACAGCTTTTTTCTTAATCTACTCACATGTACATTTACAGTATTATCATCACCTGAAAATTCTTCTCCCCATATACTTTCAAAAATATTAGATTTACTGTATACCTTATTTGGATTAGTTAATAATAATTTTAGCAATGCAAATTCTTTTGCAGTTAACGCAACTATATTTTGTCCCACTTTTACTTCTTTACTTTCTATATTTAAACTGATATCTTTATAAGACAAAATATTATCTCTATTTTTCTTTTTTTCATTGGCAGAAAATTCTAAATACCTTCTCAAATTAGAATTAACTCTTGCAACCACTTCATCTAGATCAAAAGGCTTACAAATAAAATCATCGGCTCCTTTTTCTAATAATTCTACCTTAGTCTTTTGGGATGTTTTTGCACTTATTACAATTATCGGAGCTTTTGTTATTTCTCTAATTTTTACTATAACCTCTTCTCCACTAATCCCCGGAATCATCAAATCTAATAAAATCATATCCCACCATTCGTTTTTTACACACATTAAAGCTTCTGTTCCCGAAAAAGCTGCTCTAGTTCTATATCTCTTATTCTCAAGCATAGTACAAAGTAATTTATTAATATCATTTTCATCTTCAACTACTAAAATCTTAGCTCTTTTATCCATATTCCACCCCATTATAAATAATAGTATAAAAAAAACCACAACTAATTTATTAATTAGTTGTGAGTTTTACTGATGGAGGCGAAGCATTATGGGTGAAATTCACTACATAGATGGAATTCACCCATTAACTTATACCTCCCACCCTCATCTCATTTATGATTTTAAGCTACTTGCTATTCCTTTAAAGAAATTTCCAATAGAAGCACACACACCCGCGAACCAACTTTTAGTTTTATCACTTTGTAATGTATTTTTCATTGTACTAGCTACGCCCTCAAGTTGTCCTTTTACTTTATTGTAATCCAAGTTTAATTTATTTACATTTGTCATTAAGCCAACAATATTATTTACATCATCCTTAGACAACTTGTAATTGTAATTATCCGTTACATTATTTACTATTTTCTTTATGCCTTCCTCATCCTTAGGTTTATCTTTTATAACTTCACTCTTTACTTCATTTATTAATCCGGAAGCTTTATCTTGTCCAATTTTTTCACCTAATTTGCCTGTAACTGCAACCTCTTCATTAGCTGTTTTTTTTGTATTTTCATCTAATTTCTTACCGTCTTTACTATTTTCAAATCCCTTTAATATACCAGTCATAGCTGCCGTACCTGATACAGTAAATGGTGCAGAAACTTTAACATTAGCATTCTCAATTCCTGCTGTAATTAGAGCATTCTTTATCATACTAGCATTTACCCAAGTTACATTATGTGTATTCACCACTAAACCACCGGTAGTTGTTGGCTCAATATATGAACATGATATCGACTTATTGCCTAATTGACCTTTAGATACAGTATCTCCTAGATATTTCTTTTCCTCAGTAGACGTAACTTCAACAACACTTGCACTATTACTATCTACATTAAAATACTTTAGCATGTTTTGTTTCTGTTGATTCGACAAATCAGCCCCTATAGTAACACTTTTATATGAATCAGCGTATACATTATTTATAGGTGTTACAAACAAACTTGCTGCTGTTAAAATTACACCTAAGACTAATTTTTTATTCATTTAAAAAGACCTCCATATTTCACATTATTTTATTGTTATGACTTAGATATATTATAACCCAAATTATACTAATATTGAATTATTTTAATGTGAATATTTGCTTTTTATATAAATACCCTAGGATTTTCGCAGGTCATTAACCCTGACATAATACAAACACCATCTGCACCTGCATTAATAGCTTTTTGAGCATTTGCAGGCAAAATGCCCCCAATAGCATAAACAGGAATATTTATGGAGCTACAGACTGATGATAAAAAGTTTAGGCCTCTTGGTGGAACGTCTTTTTTACAGTTAGTCGCAAATATATGTCCTGCTATAATATAAGTTGCACCTAAATTAACAGCTTCTAGTGCTTCATTTACTGAGTGGATAGACACTCCAACTTCATTAAATTCTTTGCATATATCCGGCTTAGATTTTAAAACATGTAAAGGCAGATGAATCTTTTTACAATTAAGTTCTCTAGCTACTTTATAATAAGTGTGTAATATACACTCTGTATTATTTTCTTTACATATTTCTAATACCTTAGTTGCTAAATCCTTATAATCATTTTCAGATAAATCTTTTTCTCTAAGTACTATACTCACCGACTTAATCATTGTGTTTTTTTCATTCAATGAACATATTGCTTGTATCTGCTGTAAAAAGTCATTATTACAAAGATGACGATTGGTAATTGCAAGCACTTTATACATATATATAATCACTCATAACTGATTGAAGACCATGATCCTTAATTACATCAGATATTTCTGATACTGTACGGGGGTCCGAAATCTCAAATTGTTCATCACCTTTAGCCTCATCTTTAGCACTATGACCACCTATTCCAACTGAAACTCCAGCTGAAATTTTAGTTGCTGCAAGTCCAATTACATTATCACGAAAACCAGCACGTTCACGAGTTGATATAGTAATGTTTGCAAAAGGCAAAAATATTCTATATGCAGTAATTATCTGTAACAGTTGCTTCTCATGTACATCTTTTGGATTAATTTTGTCATTATTAATTATTGGACATAATCTTGGACATGAAAGAGCAATTTCAGCATGTGGATATTTACGTTGAAGAAGGTATGCATGAAGTCCTGTTGCTAAAGCATCCTTTCGAAAATCATCTAGTCCCAGAAGCGCAGCAAATCCAACACCGCGCATCCCACCTTTTAATGCCCTTTCTTGTGCGTTAAACCGATAAGGAAAAACACGTTTGTGTCCCTCTAAATGTAATGTTTCATATTTATCTGAATTATAAGTTTCCTGGAATACAGTAACAAAATCTGCACCACATTTATGTACGTATGCATATTCATCTGAGTTCATTGGATATACTTCAAGACCAACCACCTTAAAATATTTTCTAGCTATTTTACAAGCTTCACCAATATACGAAACATCAGACATACTACGACTTTCACCAGTAAGAATTAATATTTCTTGTAATCCAGTACTCGAAATACTTTGCATTTCTTTTTCTATTTCACCTGCATTAAGTCTCGCACGCTTAATTTTGTTATAGCAGTTAAAACCACAATAAATACAATAATTTTCACAATAATTAGAAATATAAATTGGAGTAAACATATAAACTGAATTACCAAAATGCTTATGTGTTTCTACTTTAGCACGCTTAGCCATGTCCTCAAGAAAAGGTAACGCTTGCGGCGATAATAAAGCTGCAAAGTCTTCAATATCTAATACATCTTTCTTAAGAGCCATAAGCACATTATGAGCTGTATATCTTTCAGAATCGTATGATTGCATTTTTGAGATAACCTGATCCATAACATTAGATTCAATCACCTCCATACCTTCCATATATTTCATATGATCAACACGTTGTTCCATTTAAAACCCCTCCTTAATCTTCAACAAATCCAGTTAATGGTGATGAAGCGCAGGCACCATTATAAATTACACTACCAATCCCTGAAAGATATGCGCCTCTTCCAGCAATTATTGCCTTCTTAAAAGCATCAGCCATAGCTGGGATATTACCGGCCGAGGCAATTGCAGTATTAACCATAATAGCGCTAGCTCCCATTTCCATAGCCTCGCAAGCCTGAGAAGGCCTCCCAATTCCTGCATCTACAATAATTGGAAGTTCAATTTCATCAACTAAAATTTTAATAAAATCACGTGTACACAATCCTTTGTTTGATCCAATAGGTGCCGCAAGTGGCATAATAGCTGCAGCTCCTGCATTTACCATATCTCTTGCAACATTTAGATCTGGATACATATAAGGCATTACTATAAATCCTTCTTTTGCAAGAATTTCAGTAGCTTTTAATGTTTCATAATTATCTGGCAGCAAATATTTTGAATCACGGATAACTTCAATTTTAATAAAATCTCCACATCCAATCTCTCGAGCTAGACGTGCAATACGAACTGCTTCCTGCGCATTACGAGCCCCTGATGTATTTGGAAGTAATGTAACATTTTTAGGTATATAATCTAAAATATTAGCGCTACCGCCCAAATTAGCACGACGTAATGCTAACGTAATAATCTGTGCACCAGCATTTTCAACCGCTGCATTTATTAGATCAAGTGAATATTTTCCAGATCCTAATATAAATCGCGAACTAAATTCATGTCCACCTATAATAAGTTTATCCGTATTATTTTCCATGTTTTCTTCTCCTTTATTTTCTTACTGTTAAATTTATATTTCTTCTATTCCGAGTATTAATCTTAAAACCATATTTGACTGATGACCTGCGCAAATTGTTACACGTGGAGCCATTAGCCCTCGCCCTACCATAGCTCCATTTTTCCCATCACCACACAAATAAAAATTATTTGCTATTTTTTTTGTTATTATTGTATTACTACTTTCATACCCCGCCATTCCTGAAGCTGCTACAATTTTCTTTAGTGGATAACATTCAAGAATAGTATTTACAAGTAGAGCCTTAGCTTTGGGATTATCAAAAGCTTCACAAATAATGTCATCATTTTCAAATAATGCTTGAACATTTTCTCGTGTAACTAAAACAGTATCAATAGTTACTTTAATAAATGGATTTATTTCATAAATTTCATTTTTTAATGATTCTGTTTTATATAGTCCAAGATGTTTAATTTTGTATTGCTGACGATTTAAGTTGCTGGGTTCTACAATATCAAAATCAATTAAATGTAAATGACCTACTCCTGTTCTTGCTAAACTTATTGCTATATTAGAACCAAGACCTCCAAGACCAGCAATTGCAACCTTTGCAGCTTTAACTTTTTCAAATACATGTGGAGTATGTCTTGCGCACATCAAGCTTTCGAATTCATCTTGTGATGGCATTTTACCTTTTTCAATAAAACTTACTTCATCATTTTCACTAATCTTATAGTCATCAAAGGTTTGAAATCCATTCAAAATAGTTATTATATTTTTTTCATAATCATAATGCTCTAAACGCAAATCATGAAGAGTTAAACAATTAGTTGTTACTGGTTTACCATTAATTCTTATATTCAAATCAGCCCCCTCCTACAAAACTTACAACTTCAATAACATCACAATCAGTTAATATTTTTTCTTCATATTGAGTTTTTGGCACAATAGAACCATTGCATTCAACTGCAACACAAGAAATTTTATAACCTTCTCGTACTAGATAATCAGATAACCTCAAATTATTTGCATTGCTTATTTCATTGCCATTTATGTATATCATAATTCCACCCCCCGAAATTTGTATACAACAAAAAAGGTCACACAAAGAACTACACCCGTGGTGGTGTACCCCTTCGTGTGACCTTAGTCATCACTCTTTAACACATTGTAACAACATAATTATATAATGTCAATATAGTTTTTTTGCTTTCTCTGCAATACTTAAAAAATAGTTAAGTCACTTATAACTTCTGAAATGTCCTTAAGTATCTTTATATTCCCAAAGTAATTGTAAACCGCATTTAAAATATAGGTTGACATTTCATTGGATAAATTTTATACTAAATTTAAATTTATTTTTAAAATTATGGGGGTAAACTTGTATGGAAAAACTAGCTAAAGAAATTATTAATGGAAAGCGTTTAAAAAGAGATGATAATTTGGAATTTTTATTAACAACAAATTTAAAAGAACTTTGCTCAGGAGCTAATAGCATTCGCGAAAAATTATGTGGAGAAAAAGTAGATCTTTGTACAATTATTAATGGACGTAGCGGAAAATGTAGTGAAAACTGTAAATTCTGTGCTCAGTCTGCTCATCATAATACAAGCATTGAAGAATATGATTTTTTAAACCCAGATGTAATATTAGAAGATTGTAAAAAAAATGAGGCAAATGGCGTACATCGCTACTCTATTGTTACAGCCGGAAGATCCTTAACTGGCCACGATTTTGATAAAGCAATAGAAGCCTATAAAAAGATGCATGAAGAATGTAAAATTAACTTGTGTGCATCCCATGGTTTTTTGACAGGAGAAGAATTTATACGCTTAAAAGAAGCTGGCGTTACAATGTATCATGAAAATATTGAAACTTCTAAAAGGAACTTTCATAATATCTGCACTACTCATTCATATGAAGATAAAATCAAAGAAATTAAACTTGCTCAGAAATCAGGACTTAAAGTTTGTTCAGGTGGAATTATAGGAATGGGTGAAACATGGGAAGATAGAATTGATATGGCTATTAGTTTATCAGAACTTGGAATTATATCAATTCCAATCAATGTATTAATGCCAATAAAAGGTACTCCATTTGGCAATTTAGAGAGAATTTCTGAGGTCGATATTTTAAGGACAATAGCAATTTTTCGTTATTTAAATCCAACTTCTTATATTCGTATGGCAGCTGGCAGAACTTATTTTGCAGATGGAGGCTCAAAACTCTTCCTATCTGGTGCCAATGCAACACTTACTGGTGATATGTTAACTACTGTGGGAAATAATACTGATCAAGATAAAATTATGCTTACAGCGCTTGGTTTTGATATTCAAAAATAGAAGGAGACTTAAGTTATGGAAAATGCAAAGAAAATTAATATTCATCACTTAACATTGATTGGGGTTATGGCAGCGGTTATTTGTATATTAGGCCCTCTATCACTGCCTATTGGAATAGTACCAATTTCATTAACTAATCTTGCAATTTATTTTTCAGTATATGTACTAGGACAAAAAAGAGGAACCCTTAGTTATATAGTTTATCTTTTTATAGGCCTTGTAGGACTACCCGTATTTTCAGGATTTTCTGGAGGATTCACTAAATTATTTGGACCAACAGGTGGATATCTAATTGGATTTATTTTTATGGCATTTATTAGTGGATTTTTCATTGACAAATTTTCAACTAAAATTTATATGTGTTTCCTCGGGATGATCTTGGGTACAATTTCTACATATATATTTGGAACAGCATGGCTAGCCTATCAGTTAAATATGACATTTAATGCATCCTTAGCAGTTGGAGTTATTCCATTTATTCCTGGGGACATAGTAAAAATGGTAATTGCATCATTGATTGGACCTCAAATTAAAAAGAGACTTATAAGTGCTGGATTAACAGAATAAATAAAACAGAGACAGAGATTATATTCTTCTCTGTCTTTTTTGAATATCATTACCATATACACAAACTTCCGTTAATGCTGCAAAATCAGTTAGTTCATCAAACTTTCTAAAATCCAGTAATTTAATCCATCTTATAGTCTTTTTATTAAACCTTATATATTGAGCATCACTAGTTTTTATTGTTTCTGCTATTTTGCTTGTACCATCTGAAAATTCTATTTTCAAAGACTTCCAATAAGTATCATGTGGAAAATCAGCTCTTAAGTACAAAGCTATTTTATCCACCTCTACTTCTCTCCCAAAGTTAACCATGATTTGCGCATCTTCTCTTTGCCAAGTTCCCCAAGACTCATAAGGCCAGATACCATGTCCCTTATTAGATATTTGTCCATCAATTACATTCCTAGCTGCGAATACTGCTTCATTTCTTGTCTCTACATTAGCTGTTGAATGAGGGTAATATGTTGTATCCCCCCGCTGATCAATTACATTTTTCGCTATATCCCTATATGTGTATATCTCCTCATTTTTAGCTATACGTACACTAATATTATGTTCTCTGCCATTAAAAGTATTCTCAGAATATGCCTTAGCATCCTCACCAAATGGTATCTGAAATTCCAATGTATTTGAAGTTAAATATATTAGGGCCTCATCTAATTCATCGTCTATTTTAATAATCAGATATTTATTTTCAGATGAGTTTGCAAAACAAATTTTATCACCCACTTTATAACTTTGTGCATAAACAATTGAAACTGCCTCATTTCCAGTTATTTCACTTATGGTATCATTGAATTTATCTCTTATCTCTATTTTTAACTCATTTATATTTGTTCCATCCATAATTATTCTCCTTATAACACTATTTCTTTTCCATTAAACAAGATAGTAATACAATTTTCTTTAATTTCTACAATAGGATTTTGATCACATTTAAAATCATTTTTAACATTTACATCACCTATAATAGCAGAAACTAAAATATGTTTTCCTGTATTAATTCTACTTGTTAATGTTGGTATAACTGTACGCGGATATAGAAGGTTTGTATTTGGTTCAGGTGTAATTATTTCGACCTTTCGATCTCCATTATAATCAACAATACCAGTAACTTTGTTACCGAACTTATAAAAGATCTTATCCTTAAAGCAATATGACGTGCCAACCCCTGCCGGCGCAGAAAAAGCACCCTCTGCAGTATCTAATATACGATTAGTATTAATAACATGTATTCTAATATGCCATGGGGTTAAAGGAACAATAAAAGTTTTTATTTCAACATCATTCCAAGGTTTCCAAACTGATTCAATGTAATCTTGATTTATTTTATAACTTTCACAGCCAAAACGTGATCTATAATGTCCATCACACTCAGCCAAGGCTAAGCAACTATCAAAGGCCCCTTGCTTTAATGATAATCCACCTTTAGGTACACTAAAACCGAATGTTGTTGAGTATACAAATTTTTCATACTTAGCATCTCCATGAGCATGCTCACTTGAATGCTGCCCAGAAGTAAATGCTTGGACTTCACTACCAGATTTATCGTGGCAAACTATCATTCTTGGACTAGGTTGTACACTATTTTGTGTAAAAACTAAATCTTCTTCCTCAGATGTCCAAAATGCATGACCACCCGGAATTGCTAAAACTAAAAATGTTTTTAACGCCCAATAAGGTGAACCTGGTGCATTATAACCTTCTGCCATGTTTAAATTCTGATACCCATAACCTATAGTCAAAAGACCATCTAAAGAGAAGATATCACTTCTAAACCAGTATCTTAAATTCCTCATAACAATCCCTTTTATAACTCCCCAGTTCAAGGCTTCTACATCTGCATAAGCTAAAGCAGACCAGAAAGCTGATTGGGCAAACCTATAAGTTAAACTTCTTCCAAAAGGTATAGATGGTCCATCTGCCGAAAACCACTCTTTATACTCCTGTGCAAAAACACTTGCACGTTCTTTGTATAGGATTGATCTCTTTGGATCTTCAGTCTCCATGGTTTTAGCATAAATCAAGCCATAAAAATGCATAGCAAAAGGAATATAATAATCAATTTGAGACGCGTAACCATCAAAATACCAACCATCATCTAAATAATAAGAATCTATACTATCAAGATCATCTAAAACTGATTGTTTTGACCACTCTCTCCCACATTTTTTCATTGCAATATTTACAAGCACTCTAAAGAATAACCAATTTGTCTTAGGGATTACGTGATCATTAATTTGAATCAACCAATTATATAAATTATCTTGTTGATCTTTATTTAAAACATCCCAAAAGGTGTCCTTAGCTAAAATTAAAGATAAAGAAACTGACGCCATTTCAACTAATAACTGGTCATAGTCATGAACTTTTCCAAAGTAAGATTTGCTTTTAGGATCAGTTCCTTCTATTAGACCTTCTACAAAATATTTTGATAACTTTGTACTCTCTTCAGACTTAGTTGTAACAAGAGGTCCTATTCCCCATAAAGGTCTTAAAAAAGCCTCGACTTCTCTTGCATTTTCATCATAAACCGATCCACTAGTACCCAAACATAAATGTCCAGGTTTTTGCTCCTTTAGTAGTGGTATAAGAGGATTACATATATCATATAGTGCTTTTCTAAGATCCTCTTTAGTTTTAAGTGGATTATGTTTAATATTTTCATTATACATATTTATTTTACTCATGCATTCAACCCCTTGATTAAAAAATATTTTATTATTATAAATTAATATTGTTAATTTTAGTTATTACCAAAATAACATTTTTTCTCCATTTAGCATGGCTATACCCTCTGTAAAAAAGTAATCTCCATATATTATTGGTACATCTAAATTTTTTTGTTCTGGAAAATGTCCAGTGGCATGCTTAATTAAACCTTCCTCCTCTATATCGTCATTTGTTGCGCATTCATAATATAGGTTCTTCAGCATGTTTTCCCCAGCCTCCATGTATAATGAAGATTCAAACTTGGTCACATATTTTGATAAAAGAAGTAACCCACATGCTGCTATTGCACCTGCTGAAGAATCAGGATATTTGTATTTTATCTCGCCATCCTTGGGCAATCTAAAATCCCAAACAGGACATTTATCATCTTTCATATTAGCAATAAAATAATGTGCTGTTTTTTTTGCTGCCTCCAAAAATTCATTATTTTTAGTGTATTTGTAGGAAAGTGTTAGGCCATAAATTGCCCATGCACAGCCTCTTGCCCATGCACTATTAACATCAAATCCTTGTCCTCCAGCCTTTTCAATTACTTCCCCTGTTTCCGAATCAAAAATAACCATATGCTGCACTGAACCATCTGCTCTTATAAAATTTTCTAGTACCATTTCACCATTTTTCTCTGCAACATGCTTAAACCTTGGGTCTCCTGTTTCTTCTGATGCCCAATAAAGCAATGGTAAATTCATCATACAATCAATAATTACTACACCAGTATTATCTTTATTTCCTTTCCAAGCATTCCAGGCACGAATATAGTTCCCTTTTATATTAAATCTTCCCATCAAAAGATTAGCTGCAAGTAATGCTCTTCGCCTAGACTCTTTATTTCCTGTTATTTTATAATTAGCTAAACTTGTTAGTATCCACATAAAACCTAAATCATGATCTATAATCTCCGTATCACAAAGTAAATGCTCCATTTTCATTTCACATTTTTCTGCTGTAATCTTTAATTTTTCATTCTTGTTTTTAAGATATACCTGCCATAAAATTCCTGGCCAAAAACCCGCTGTCCACCATTGTTCGTTTTCTAATTTATAGTGTTTGTTTTCACTTACATGAGGAAAATTCACACCAATTCTATCATTATTTAATGTAGTTTTCTCTTCAATAAAATTCCACGCCTCTTTTTTCCAATTAATCTCCATAATAAATTATCCCGCCCTATCCTATTGTTTTTATTTTTTGCTTCTTTTAATCATCTGCTAAAATTATTTCTCTTTTATTGGTGTTTTATATAAATTATTGTTGTTTATATAAATTAAATATACAAATATACTTACTAAAAAGATCACCGATAATAACGGTTTAAGTATTGTTATAAACAATATACTTAAAACAACAATGTTGTTTACAAAACCAATATAGAATTTTTTAAAGGTAAAGAAAAATGAAATTCTTAATATATCTTTAATGCTAGACTGTCTATTTTTCACAAGAAAAGTGAAATAATTAATAGTAGTACTTAAAACTATATTAAATATTATAAAGAGAATAGGAGTGAATATAATAACATATTTGGTCTTCATTAGAAAAAAGTAATCTAAGATAACAATAGTTAATATAATTAATGAAAATAACCAAACAGTAATTGATTTTTTAAAAGATTGAATATAATATGTAAAAAAATCTTTTGTTACATTCAAATCCTTTTCTTTATGATATTTATTCAAACAAGATATTAATGCAACAAGAGCCGGACCCGTTGGAATAAGTGAAATAGCATAAATCAAAATATGATTACTATTAAAAGAAACCAAACCAACAACTATTAAAAATAATATATTGGTAACTGCAAAATAAATATTCATCATAAGGAAATAGTAAACAGCCTCAAATATTCTTGAATAGATACTATAATTCATAAAATTTTCTTTCTTCAAAAGTTATTCACTCCTTTCTAATTTACTAGGTATCTCTCGCCTCATAATTCACCTAGGTTACATGCAGACGAGAGCTTATTTTATCCCTTCATTCCTGATGTTGCAATTCCTTGAATAAAGTATTTTTGCAGTGTCAAAAACACTATAGCAATTGGTAAAATGGATACAACCGATGCTGCCATTATTAATGAATACTGTGCATCATACAAAGAAACAAACATTTTAAGTCCTAATTGAATAGTCTTGTTTTCTGTTGATGACAAGTAAATAAATGGACCCATATAATCATTCCATGTATTTACAAAAGTTAAAATAGTTAAACTGGCTAATGCCGGTTTACTTAAAGGCAACATTATTCTAAAAAATATTCCATATTCACTTAGACCATCAATTCTAGCAGCCTCACATAATTCGTCAGGAATAGTCATATAAAACTGTCTTAAGAGGAATACACCGAAGGCACTAAATGCCTGTAGCAATACTAACGATACTAATTTATCTGTTAGTCCCATACTTCTCATCATAATAAATTGTGGTATCATATATGCCTGCCAAGGAACTGCAATAGTACCTATATATGCAAGAAATAATGCATCTCTACCTGGAAACCGAAGTTTAGAAAATCCATAGGCAGCAAAACTACTTGTAAGAAGTTGAAGTATAGTAATAGTTACACTTAAAATTACCGTATTTTTATAAAAAGTTGCAAATGGTATAACAGTCCATATTTTACTGTAGTTACTCCACTGAATTTTATTAGGTAACCATTGTATAGGAACTGTGAATACTTCATTATCAATTTTTAAAGATGATGAAATCATCCAGAAAAATGGCACTAATATTAACAAAGATAAGATTAACAAAAAGGTGAATATAAAACCTTTTGTAAGTAGCTCCTTATTTCCTTTCTTATTTGTTTTTAGATTCATAAGCAATTGAGATCACTCCTTAAACTTAAATATGTTTATTTTATACTTTAATTATTGTTATCATCTAATTTAAACTGAATAATTGTGATACCTAATACAATTACAAATAAAACAAGTGAAATTGCAGAAGCATACCCAAAGTTGAATTTTACAAATGCTTCATTATAAATTTCATATACTAATACGTTTGTAGACCTTCCTGGTCCACCATTAGTCATAACCTGAATTAAATCAAAAACTTTAAAACTAGATATTGTAAGCATTATGGTAACGAAAAAGGTAGTCGGACGTAATATAGGAATTGTAACATTCCAAAATTGTTTCCACTTATTCGCCCCATCAATAGACGCTGCTTCATATAATTCTTGAGGTATACCTTGAAGTCCAGCAAGATATAAAATCATATAATAGCCCATACCTCTCCATACACTTGTAATTATTATAGCTGGCATAGCAAAGCTAACACTAGAAGTCCATCCTGGAGGATTTAAAATCCCAATAGCTCTTAAAAACTGATTAATAGGTCCAAGTGTTGGGTGGAAAAGCATATTCCAAACAACTGCAACTGCAACCAATGATGTAACATAAGGAAAAAATATTGCTGTTCTAAAGACTTTTACACCATGGATTTTTTTATTGAGTAATATTGCAAGCCCCAGCGAAAATATTAAACTTAATGGAACAACAAACACCGCGTAATAAAATGTATTAAACAAAGAAATTCTAAAAGTATCATCTGAGAACATCTTTGTAAAGTTTGATAGGCCAACAAATTTAGGTGGATTAAATGAATCCCATTTCATAAATGCTAAAATGAATGATGCTATAATGGGGATTAATGTAAATATGAAAAACCCAGCAAAATTAGGTATTATAAATGACCAAGCTGTCAAAAGATTTTTTCTGCTTTGTTTATTTCTTTTACTCGGAAAATTTTTATTATTTATTGGTATAACTTCAACATTATTATCCATATACATTCTGCTTAGATTATAAAAACCCTCACAGACCTCCTCTCTATTCTAATAGAAGTGGTAGTGTATAATTTAATAAACCATACACTACCTATAAACCACTACTCTTTTATTTCTTGGAGTACTCTTTTAGACATACTTGCTATTGCCTTATCTATAGTTGAACCTCCCACCATAATCAAATCATGTTCTTCTGTAAGTATTTGATCTATTGCTGCCGAATGTTTATTTACTGGCATCTCAAGGGCAATTTTATCAGGTGAAAATGCTTTTTTAGAAATTGCATCTGTAGGCATTCCCTTTAAATCAAAATAACTCTTATTTATAACATCTGTTCTATAAGCTGGTACAACACCAACACTAGCGAGTACTGTAGCTCCCTTTTCACCACTTGCGAAATCTAGGAATTTTTGTGCTGCTTCCTTTTGTTTAGAACTTTTATTGATAGCAAATGCTGTTGGAGAACCGAATGTTGTAACTTTACCATTAGATTCATTTTGTGGCATTGCAGTTATTCCCCAATTAACATCCGTAGCTCCCTTTTTCTTTGAATTTAGGACACCTGCCATATACCATGTACCCATTGGAAGCATAGCAGCTTTTCCTGTTTCAAACTGTGAAGCATATGTGCTGCTAGTTGATTTTGCAGTACCATACTCCATTGAAGAACCACTTTTCTGCATTTTCAAAAATGTTTCATAATATGGTTTCATAAAATCATATTTTCCACTTACTAAATCTGAATTAGTCTGGGCACTAGCTGTCGCTTGAACAATCGAACGCCAAGTATGATTATATGCTCCATATTGTTTAGTAGATCCAGTACCTACTGTTAACTTTTGTGCAAGTGTTGCATATTGATCCCATGTTAAATTCTCTGGGTAAGCAATTTTCGCTTTATCAAACATAGTTTTGTTATAATATAAAACAAAGAAATCAGTTCTATAAGGCTGCGCATAATATTTGTCATCTATTTTAAGATAATCATATGCTCCCTTATAATTAGCATTTGCAACATTTGGTTTTACATGAGTGGTTAAGTCCTCTAATTGTCCACGGAATGCATAACCTGAATAAGAAGTAGTATTTTTCATTGTTAATACATCTGTTGAATCTCCTCCTGCGAGCATTGTAGTTACCTTATTATCATACTGAGATGCATCGATATCTATAGGCTTAATGGTTATATTAGGGTTAGCTTTGTGAAAAGCTTCAAATAGAGCCTTAAATTCTGGTGTGGTGTCATAATTCCATGTGGTTACACTTAATTGTATTTTATCACTGCTACTTTTCTGAGTACTACTAGTCTTACTTGAACATCCTGCAAGTGTTGTCCCAATAATTGCGGTAGTTAATACCAATGTCATTAATTTTTTACTGATTTTCATCATTATTCCCCCATTTATTTTAAATTTATATATAAAATCTTGCACAGTAATGTTTAGTACAAGTTTCTATTTTAGTTTTTACCTAGTTAATCCTCATCTGCGATGCCATATTATTAAGTATCTATATAAAAAGTTAACTCACTACTATATGTTTTTGAAATAAAACTTTTTCTAATTAATGTTCTGTATATTGTTTCGTAAGTTCCATAATGATTAGTAATTTTTTCTTGTAGTACTACTACATCGTCTATGTCACTGATACTTTCTAATGTTAAAGTTCCATACCTTCCAGTCCACTTTATTATATTATTGTTAATTATAGGTTTAATAATACTTACAAAATTTTGATAAACTTCGTTATCGTTTTCATTGAATAACATATTATCTTTTATATCTATAAACTTTTTATTAGGATATATCTCAAACTCTCTATTAAAACTAATCAGCTTAGTAATAATTGGGTATACGTTTTCTAAATTCATTGAAAAAGTTACTTTTTCTTTGGATCTATTTATAATTACATTAGAGGCCTTATAATTTCCAAAAATTTCTTCATTATCATTAATTATTGGAACACAGTGACCCATTGAGCGATTAACTAACATGTTATATCTTTTTTCATCATTGAAGTAATCTTTGGTATACTTTCCAGCGCCAAAATCAATTAAAAACAATTCATCTTTAAACCCCAAGACGAAATTACCTACATCATTATGATTATGAGAATCATTATTTTTCCCAGCTTTAGCTGCAAACAAAAATCCATTTTCTTCATTTATTATTAACCATTGCTCATCTTCAAAGTATTTTGTTTTAAACGTTGTATCACCCAAGTTTAAAGTACTATTTGTCCATAATAGGTTTCTTGAAAGCTCTGCCCATCTATAACATTCATTATCGTAAAGTACACTTACTCTTTTAGTATATGGAAGCGATACTGAAAATTGTTTTTTGCAATAACATAGAAGTCCTGTTGGTAACTCAGCAATTGTTGAATCTGCGAATTGTACAAATTTACCTCTGCCAATTTCCATACCCACTGGGAAATTAGCTATACTCTTTAACAATGGGTTTTCTAAATATTTATTGTTTTTAAAAGCCAATTTATATTTTTCTGCAAAATAGCAATAGTATCCAAACCCGTATGCCCAGTAGCCAACTCCTTCTACGCAAGCCCCATCATTTTTAAAACCTTTTAAATAACTTTCTAAACATTTATCAACCTTTTGAAAAATCTGTTTTTGCCTTAATGGGTTGTCTCCCAATATACTTATAGCTGCCATTCCTACTGAACTTCCAATAACTGCACTCCAATTATTTTCTTTGTCTTCAAAGTCCCATTTTTTATCTAGTAGTGGTGTAAACACTCTATTATTAATTTCATATATAATTCTGTCTTTAATTTCAGTAGAAAAAACTTCCTTATATAACTCGTAAAATTCTGCTAATGTCTGTGCTGTTTCAGCTGAAAATAAATCTATACAATATCTAGCATTTTTCTCATAAGTATTATCCTTAATTGGTAGATGAGCCGGCAAGCCCCACGTATATTCTGAGCATACTTGCCAGATAATGTTTTCTAAACATTCAATATCACTTTTGTTTTTTTCAATTAACATGGATAATCCCATTACACTTAATAGCCTTCTTCTCTCAAAATACTGAGTTTCAAAAACGCTACGATTACCTTCCTTTAAATATATCTGATATCCTTTTAAATCGATGCTAGGAATAGTTTTCATCTTTAAAATATCATCTTTTGCGGCTAATATTTCCTCCACCAGTAATTTATTAATTGTATTTTCAATAAATTTCATAATTACTCCTTAATTCATAATTACATCAATTTCGTCTACTTGCACTAAACCATAATACGTTCCATAAACAGTAACTTTATCTCCTACTTTAACTGTTATTTTTTCTCCACAAATCATTTGATATTTCGTCCCATTATTCTCTAAAATAAAGCGATCACTTTTAGTTACTATTTGTTTGTTTTTATTGTCCGTCTGAATAATTTTCCCTTCCATTTTGATATATGTTTGTAATGGAACCTTTCCATTCTGATATTCTTCATTTTTATAAACTTTAGCTTTCTGCTTCAACTCCTGGTTAAGCGAAGTAGTTGTAACATTATTACTAGATGATTTTGCCGCTTTACTACACCCATATGAAGTGGCCGTTAGCATCATTATTAAACAAATAATTAAAATTTTTTTTATTGTGGAAGTGTTTATATTAATAAAAGTATTTATATTAATCGAAGTACCAATTTTCTTTTTTTTATTTAAGTTAATATAAATCAATAATTATAAGACACCTCCTTTGCAATTGTTTATATTTTGCTTCCAAAAATATCCGCTATACATTAGGAAACCGGTTTCATGAAGATTATTTTTTAAGCCCTAATTCTCTTAGGGTTTTGTACTACAAGATTTTCTTATTATAAGTTTTGTTTTAATAATTTTATTTTTAGATGTTTCCTTATTTTTAATTACATCAATTATGGTATTTACAGCTTCTCTGCCAATATCCTCATAACTTTGGTACACCGTTGTAAGTTGTGGACTAACAAGTTCTGAGATATATGTTCCATCAAAGCCTGTCACTGAAATATTTTTCGGTACCTCGATGCCAGCTGATTTTATAGCCCTAATTGCTCCTATCGCTACTAAATCATTTATACCAATAACTGCTGTAGGAACCTTTTTACCTTTAAGAAGTTTCTCCATTGCTGTGATACCACTTTCAATAGAAAACCCTTCGTTAACTATAAAAGTTTTGTCCACTTTTATCTCATACTTTTTTAAGGCTTTTGCATATGCCATGTGCTTTATTGAAGTTGAAGTTGAATTTGTTATGCCTCCTAAAATAGCAATATCCTTATGTCCAAGCCCCACTAAATAATCAACTATCTTAATTATGCCATCTTCTTCATTAGTAATAATCTTGTAACTATCTACTCCCGTCATCTTCCCATTTATAATCACAAACGGTATTTTGCTCGCAAGTCTTTGTAAATCTAATACATAGTTTATGTTTGTTTTTACTGCATTCACTCTGTGACCCATAAAAATTACTCCATCAACTTGCTTTTCTGATAATGATTTTATGTGTAACGCTTCAACTTTCGAGCTATCCATAGAATTGCATAAAATCATTGAATAACCAAATTCTAAAGCAGCTTTCTCAGCTTCTAAAAATACTGTTGAAAAGAAAGGATTGGTTATATCAGGTAAAATAACCCCTATCATCATTGATCTTTTTTTAAACAAACTTCTTGCTACTGCATTAGGTTGAAAGTTATGTAATTTTATTATTTCTAGCACTCTTTCTTTTTTATCTTCCTTTACTTTAGCACTCCCTGTCAAAACTCTTGACACTGTTGCGGGCGAAACATTAGCTTCTTTTGCTATATCATAAATTGTTGTATCCTTTTTTATAATTTCATCATTTTTCATTTATTTGTTTCCCTTCTGATCTTCTGAAATAAGTTATGAAACCCGTTTCAGTCCTTAATAAGATAATACATTCTCTCTATAGTTTTGTCAATAGTTTTTTAAGAACAAATACTATTGTCGTGGGTTTAATAGTGTAGATGAGAGACGATGAACTCCTGTTGGATGTCTACTAAATTGTTTAACCCATTTATTATAATAATTTTGTAATTATGCACAATTCAATCATCCTTTCTTTTTATTAAGCCATATAAAATAATATTATTTATTGCTTTTAGTCCAGAATCAAAGCTGACCTGATTCTTGGCAAGAAATTCATTGTCTAAAAGCTTTTTTAGGGTTTCATTCAACATTAACTTGAGTATAACAGTATCTATTTCTTCAAGTTCTCCATTTTTTATACCTTGCTCTATCAATTGAATAACTGCATCCCATATAGTATTCAGGTGATTATTTACTTTCTCCCACAAATAGGGATAATATCGTTGAAGATCATCCATATGTCTAATAATAGACCCGAGATTGTACGCATCCGGTATATTGTTAAAATAAAGTTTGATTTTTTCTTGAAGCGTAAGTTCATTATTTTCAAGTATTTCAGCATCTGAGCTAATGATTTCACTAAAAACAAATTCTATCGTTTTTTCTATAATTTCATCTTTGGTAGAAAAATAAGAATAAATCTTACGTTTACTCGTACCGAGTTCTCTTGCCAAATCTTCAGTCGTGAATCGAGATCCTTTGCTTGCAAAAAGTTTTAAAGTTTTTAGATATATATTTTTCTCCATATACTTACATTCCTTCCCCTAACATCGCAGGTACTGCTTTAGAATTTACAGTACCATTGTATTTACTAGAGGTTCTTTTGTCAATACATAAAATTATAAAAAATCAAATTTAGCTTTTCTATTTTCCTATCTCGCCTTGCCTCAGTTGCCGTTTCACGTATTGACAAAAACAATTATAATAATTATACTGGTACCATAAACATAAATTCGGTACCGAGATCTACATAGCAAAGGAGTTGATTAAATGATTTCTAAAACTAGGGTAAGTGGAATAATACATATTGTGGGCGGGGTACTCGCTATAGCTGCACTTGTATTATTAGTTGTATTTTCGTCTCTAAAAGCTACAGCTTGGCATATAGTTTCATTTTCAATTTTTGGAACAACATTAGTATTACTTTATACAATGAGTTCCTTATATCATATGTTACCAGTAGGTTCTAAAGTTCAAAAAGTATTTAGATATTTCGACCATATGGCAATATATCTTTTAATTGCGGGTACATATACTCCGATTGCATTAATACCTTTAAGGGGTGGGTGGGGATGGAGTATGTTTGGAGTTATATGGGGTTTGGCTATAATAGGTATTGTATGGAAATCTATATCGACGGGGAAATCAAGAACTGTATCAACTATACTATATGTATTAATGGGTTGGGTGATTATAATTGCATTTCATCCAATGATTAAAACTATACCTATAGGTGGTCTTTTCTGGCTCGTTTTAGGAGGACTTTTTTATAGCATTGGTGGTATCATTTATGGATTAAAAAAGCCTAATTTCAATATACCTTGGTTCGGTTTCCATGAAATATTCCATGTATTTATAATTTTAGGCAGTTTTTGCCACTTTTGGATGATGTTCAATTATCTTATGTATATACGTTAAACCTTTAGATTATTTGACGTATATCATTACCTATTTTCTTATAAAAATCAAAGAACAGATTACTGCTAAAAATTTGCAATGATCTGTTCTTTAAATTAATTGGTCTACTTATTTAGACATTTTTTTAATTAAGTATCTTAATTAGTTGTGGATTTTACTGTCTAATAACTATGATTTTGCAAAATGCTATTCATTTAAGCATTGTATATCATTTTTTTAAAAGATTTTATTACCAACTTTTTACTTCAAAGTTTCTTTTACTAAAAATTAGACTACAGAATTATAGTTACCTCATCGCCTTCCTGTGATTTTATCTCCACCAGTTTAAGTCCCTTGTATCCTCTCAAATACTTCAAGCTTTTTGCAAGTTCATTGAAATCTATACAATCTAGTATTTCTTTTGTCTGAGCATCAATATGCTTATCTACCCTCTTACATACAAAATCAGCTATTTTGCAAGCAGCACCTGCAATACCTAATGGCACAGGAATAAAAAACTTCCTGCCTGTTTTTTCTCTTATATAAATTCTCATAGATAATAGTCACCTCCGGTACTGCTACTCAACTACAATTTCTACAATGTCTCCCTTTTCACTTTTCACATCTACAATCTTTCCATCTAATCCCTCGCCTACAGCTTGAAGAATAGCCTGTATATCTATGTCCTCAATGCCTTCTACTCCTTCTACCTTAGGTATTCTCTTAATAGCACTTCCTAAAGTTTTTATAAACTTTACAGGTATATTTACATTTACGTTATCTCCAGTTGATGAGTTGACCTTAATTTTAAGTGTTTTATCTGTATTGTTCGCAGTAACTGGAACAATTTTTTTTGTTGCGTTTAAAACTTCTATTAACTCCCCGGCTTTTTGCGAATCAATTTTTCCCTCTTCTAGCATTTTTAATACTCTCATTACCTCTTCATTCATTATAATACAACTCCTTTAAATACTATTTTCTTAATAAACTTAATGCTTGCTCGGCTGTAATTTCTCCCTTTTCAAGCTTATCAATTACATCAGCACTGTTATCCTCTTTTTCTTTGATTTGTGTATATCCCAAAGATGCAATTAGATCCTCCAGCTTACCTCGAACTGTAGGATAAGATATTCCTAGTTCCTTTTCAACATCTTTAATATTACCTCGGCATTTTATAAAGACCTCAACAAAATTTAGCTGTTCCATGGTTAAATAAGAGAACTTAGATAATTCAAAGTCATTTTCAATAACAGTGTCGCACTTTTTACATTTTAGCTTTGTAACCGTAAGTTTGGAAGAACATACTGGGCACTGAGTTATTATTTTGTATGCCATACTAATCATCACTCTCCATAATTTTATTATACTACCGTTTTTTAATAAATTCAATATTAGTATTAAATATTTTTACTTTTTCTTGTTTAAATATTAAATATATTAATTTATAAATTAATTATCTAAATTAAAAAGTTCAATAAAATATAAAAATACATAACCCAAAGCTCTGAAAATTCTACTCTGTTTTATCCAAAAAACAACAAAAGCCCTTGAATTTAAGGGTTTTCCATTGCTTCCTCCTTATTATTTTATTACTTTTATGCACAATTTAAAGCAAATAGTGAATTTATACTTTTCAGAGTTTAATGATTCTTTATCAACAATACTAACTTCCAATACTCCTCCCATTTCTTCTGCCAGCAATTTTGCAACTGTCAACCCTAATCCTGTACCGCCTTGATTTCGGGAACTATCCTGCATATAAAATCTATTAAATAAATGTGGAATATCATCTTCAGAAAGCATATTTGTATCATTGATGAATGAAATTAATACATTTTCGTCGTCTTCTTTCATTGAGATTCTTAGAAAACTATCGGCATATCTACCAGCATTTTGTAATAAATTAAGAAATATTCTTACTAGTGCAGAATCTTCCGCCATTACCCATATCGGGTGTTCTGGTATATTAACCTCTATTGCTAAATGCGATTGTTCCAATATTGGGTAATTGCCCATAAGAGATTCCTTTAAAGTTCTGGAAATATCCACATTATTCAGTGTCAATTCAAAATCTCCTGCATTTAAGCGGGAAAAATCATAAAATTGAGTTACCAATATCTTCATGGTTTCCGCTTTATGCTCGATAATTTCTAACGCTTCTGCCAGTTCTTTGTCCATGTTAAGTTCTTTATCCGTTTTTTTGATAAGTTTTAAATAACCTAAGATTACAGTTAAAGGAGTTCGTAAATCGTGACTGATATTTTCTATTTGCTTCTGGAACCCTTTTTCTCTTTTTTCATAATTCTGCCGTTCTTTTCTGATTTCATCTAAAGTATAATTAAATGAACACAAGACCTTCTCTAAATCCCTATTCGGTATCGGCAAATGAAGAATTTGGTTTTGTGTAAGGTCCTTTTGTATTTCCCGTATATCTTTTGTTATCTCACGAAACGCATATAGAATTGAAAGATAGCGAAATGCAAAATAACCCCCTATAATAGCTAAAATAATATACAGCATTTCGCTCCTCCTATCCAAAATCAGACATATAAATTACAATTCTCTTTTTCTCAATAATATGACACCCACTAAGGAAAAAACAACGGTTCCAATTATGCCGGACATTAAGCATTTAGCCATTCCTTCTGCTGTACCCCATGCAGTAATACTCTGTGACATATTGACGCTCATTCCATTTGCACCAAAAAAATTATCGGGCATCCACATAGCAATATTTCGAATCATATCAAAACGAAGACCCAAGTAAAAAAAGATTTTAGGAATAATAAACCAAATTGTAACCCAAATAATAATTCCGGTAGAAGCTTTCTCAAATGCTTCTATACATACAATTCCCGAAATCAACGAAGCGACAGCTATAAAAAATACGGCTGGAATTTGTGTCAATAAATCCATCAAATTTACGGGGCCTGTATGTTCCAAAAAAACAACTGCACTTATAATATAAACACTTATGACTATAATCAAAGAAAAGATAGCTGAAACAGTGGCTACAATACATTCTCCGGCAAAGACCTTTGTTCTGGAAATACCAAAAGCAATTGTATTTTTTAAATTGCCATATTTTCTGTTTCCCTCATAGAGAAAAATTCCAATAACAGCACCCATAACACAAAAAAACATTGGGTTTGCTACTAAATTTGAATATGAAAACGAAGTTGTATCGTATCGAAAACTTTTACCGTCCATTCTTCCAAACCAGCATAATACAGCATTCAGTAAAAATGACAGAATTGCTAAAATTGCAGTTAAACAATAAATACCTCTGCTGTGGGATACCCGATAAAATTCACTTTTTATATAATTCATAATTTTTCTTCACCCCTTTTCTTTAATTCCATATAATAATCTTCCAAAGAAGATTGAATTGTTCTCATACCTGTTATATAAATCCCGTTTTTAGAAGCTAATTTGCTGTAAGCTTCTGCTTGCTCCTGTGGTCTATCGATACGAATATTGTTTTCTGGAAGAACTTTGTAGGTTTCTTTTGGAAAATTCCTTTCCAATACAACAGAATATTTTTCCACATCCGATACTGTAATTTCAATACAATCCGAACATTTCTCAAGTAATGCATGTGACGAGATTTCTTCAATCAAAATCCCTTTGTTTAAAAACCCATATGCGGTTGCAATTTGTTGAAGTTCAGACAATATGTGGCTCGACAGTAGAATTGTAATGTTCTTTTCCTCATTCAAGCGATGTAGTAAATTACGAAATTCGATAATACCGCTAGGGTCTAGTCCGTTGATAGGCTCGTCCAGAACTAAAAGCTGTGGTTCTCCCATCATGGCAATCGCAAGACCTAATCTCTGTTTTTGTCCCATTGAAAGATTTTTGCATTTACTGTTTCGCTTTTCTGTAATGCCCATCAGTTTTACCATTTTATCAACTTTTTCTCTATCTGGAATCCCCTTTTGAATACAATAATACTTTAATATTTGTTCTACGGTCATGTTGGGAAAAAAACTAGGCTGTTCAATCATGCACCCTATTTTTTTCCTGGTACTTTCCAACTCCTTTTCTCCATATTTTCCAAAAAGCTGTATTTCTCCATCTGTTGCATAGCTATGTCCAGCTAACAATTTTAAAAGGGTACTTTTTCCAGCACCATTATCACCAACTAGTCCATAAATACTTCCTCTTTTCACATGAATATTTACATGATCTAATGCAAGGAGCGAACCATATGCCTTTGTAACTTGTTTAGTTTCTATAACATAATCATTCATTTATCTACCTCCATATAAAAATAAGTTTATCAATTATTGGATTTCCTCATTGAACAAACATATTATAACAGTTCAGTCTTTAATAAGTCATAAAAAACTTTTAAAGAAGTCATAAAGTTTTTTATTGGAGTTTAAATCCAATGCCATATACGGTCTGAATATAGTCTCCGTCGGAATCCGCTTCTTTTAATTTTTTTCTTAAATTGCTAACATGAACATTTACAGTGTTATTTTCACCGTAATATCCACCATGCCACACCAATTCATACAAACTTTCTCTGGAATACACTTTTTCTGGGTTTTGCATGAAAAGGTAAAGAATTTCATACTCATGAGCTGTTAATACGATTTCTGTTCCACCAATTGTTACTTTTCTGGATTGAGGATAAAGTTGTAAAGTCTTGTATGTTAGAATTTTTTTAGAGCTAAATTCTTTCCCTGCACGTCTTAAAGCCGATTGAACTCTTGCAATCACTTCCTCTGGTTCAAAAGGCTTAGTGATGTAATCATCTGCACCATTCTTTAATAAAGATACTTTATCCCCTAAAGAATTTTTTGATGATAGTACCAGGACAGGAACATTATAATGTTTATTCTCCCTAATATCATGCAATAGTTCCTCTCCTGATATTCCAGGAAGCATAAGGTCAAGTAAAATAAGATCTGGAATTTCTTTCTCTAATAATAATTTTGCTTCTGTACCCGAAAAAGCTTGTACAGTTTGGTATTCTGCTTTTTCTAATATCTTAACCAGCAGTCCATTTATATCTGATTCATCTTCTACAATCAGTATCTTGTATTTCATTTTCATCAATCCTTTCTAAATTGCCATCTCCATCTTCACGATATCACATATGATAAGTCCGTCGTTCCTTCTCTTGAACCATGAAATTATATATTTAATCATTTTATATCTGCTTCATTTATCTGATAATTATACTATATATCTAGTAATCTGTTAAAGAATATTTCTTATTATTTTTATTGGAACACTTATATCAAACATGCTCATTTCCAATTTCTTTGCTATACGCCCTCTCATAATTCTGCTAAAAAATGCACACCCCTATAAATTTAATCTCTAAACCTAAAGATTCTACTCTTTTATCTCTACCAAAACACGAAAACCCCTGAATTCAAGGGTTTTCTATTGTATCTATATTATTGTTTATGTATGAGATGATTAGGCTAAACCCACATTCTGATACAATTTAGCATACGTTATAGCATAAAATCGCATACTTAAAACAGTGAATTGTAGCGAGCAATGTATACTTCAATCCCGCATTCCCTGCAAAACTGAACTAGGCTTTCTGCGACAAAATAACCGTCTTCTCAATTGTTATATCACAATGGATAATCAAAACATCAACGTAACCTTCTCTTATAGCTTTACATATGTTCAAAAGGCTACGATATGTTGAATCTTGATTTTGGATTTGATAATAGTCTATCGTTACATATAATAATTCCCATTCTTGTTTACCTGCAATTATTTGTCTGATGTTTTTTCGAATCTGCACACCAGCACCACTTCCTTTTTCAACACGGACATAACCTACTACATGAGTTTTTCCTGGTGTTCCTAAATATCGACTCCGCTGATTTGGGAATGAGGGTGGTATAATGACTACATTTCGAGGATTCATGGCGAACTCCCCTTTCTACCGCTAGTTTCGGTAGTGTTATGTTCGCTCTTAATAGCAAGTCATTATAGATATTCAAACAAGATTACTTTCTAATATTAATGCAGATTCCACAAAATCATTGCACCTAAATTGTGCACATACTTTCACAATCCGGTTCCTTGATTTTAGCCTAATTATCATTAAATTCCTCTGCAAAAACAACAAAGCCCTTTAAAACCAAAAATCTTTATGTTAAATAAAGGCTCTGTTAAAGAATAATGTTGAAATTGAAAGGCAACCTCTCAAGGCTGCCTTTATTTTGTCATATATGAATATTGTGAATTACCACATAAGGAGCATAACCCCGAACATTGAGCAAGTAAAAATTATAAACTCAACAAGCGTTTCATTTGCAACGTTAGAGGTTTAAATCATTGTTTTGATTAGATTTAATTCTTAGCGTATTATTTTCGCGTTTTGCTGGCAGTACCCCTTTAATATCAAAGCCGAATAAGATTTTAATAACCCAAGCAAAAATTAGTATTACAACTATCGGAATAACACAAGAGGTTACGATCAGAACAGCAATTGTACCTATGAATGTACTAAGTGTATCTTCTCCCTTTTTAGTTATTTCAGATATTCCATTCCCTATTTTAGAAGTGAAATTGGATATATGATCGCCAATTTTTTCAATCCAATTTTTGTCTTCTTTAGAAAATTCTTTTTTCTTTTCTTCTATATATTCTTTGTTTTGTTTTGCAGTTTCAACCGTTTGTTCTATTGAAGTTTGGTAAGAAGAATAAATTGAATCACTTACTTTTATACTTGCCGGAATTGCTATAAATAGAATAATTCCAAATATAGTTAGTTTTATTGCAAGATTTTTTAATACAACTTCATTTTTATATAAATAAAAAGCACCTAAAATACAAGCAAAAGGAATAATAAAGGTAAATGACAAATAACCAACTACTGCAATTAACATCTTTTCTAATAAAATTGCACACAATACAACAATGAAATAAGAACTTAATTCTGCGATCTGATTAGCGATTGGCGTTGCAACATCTCCGGGTAGTAACGATAAAGCTGTTGAGGATGCTGCCGCTGATGCTGCGAGTTTCATAACTATAACTTTTTTATCGTCCAATGATTTTATGTTTGCTGCATTAAAACTTGGAGATGTTACTATTTTTGATACAACCAAAATTGAGAATAATGCTATTGCAAGTAATGTTATCAGCATCATAGTTCGTTTAGAAAACTTTATTTTTGTTTTTTTTATTATACTTATCATACGTTACCTCTCCTTTGTAAATTCCACGTTAATAATTAAAAGTCCGAATTAACTCCATTATACAACGAAAGGATAATATTGGCTATAATTGGTGTGTATAATTTTCAACACTACTCTTTAACTACTCTTCAACATAGCCTAAATATAAATCTAATTCCAAAGTGAGATGGTTAGGCTAATTATTTTATTACAATTTGGCAATAATCATTATATTGGATGAAATTTTCATTTGAGCTATCTGCGAGTAGGGAAACTCGCAGAACTACTCACTACAGTATGAAAAGATCAACAATAACAGAAACCAATAATGAGTAGGCTAAATATATTATGAGATAACGATTGCTGAGAGAATTGTTGCATTTATTTGGATTTAATCCAAATTTTTGTGCTTCAAAGCTCAAATTCCAGCTTGGATTTTACCCAAAAAACAACAAAAACCCTTGAATTCAAGGGTTTTCCATTGTGTCAAACTTGTTGTTTTTTTATGTCTAATGACTATAATTTTGATACAATTTAGCGGCTTTTTCAATATGGCTATTCATTTTAATAACGCTAAATTGTATAGGCTTTCCGCTAAAAGGTGCATACCCCTCTATTTTTTGATTTGTTTCCACTAACAAGGTGGCTCGAGAGGACAGCATTGATGTCCTACGAGCCGTCTGTTCTCGGAAACATATCCATGCATTTTTGGTACTATCGGTAGACGGTGACATATCATAGTTTTACTATCTTTAGGTGCCGGGTTCTGAAACAATTTAGTATTGTGTTAGAACCTGCATTAGTTGATGGGAACAAATCAACTATTTTTTATCCATGTTTGAATTTTACTCCCTATTAACATTGCATCCAAACTTCCATCTAATCCATCCTCAGTAATTATCAAATTCCCAAGAGTTTCTGAAATTCCCACACTTTCATAATTTGCTCTTTTCTCGTCCCAATGCTTTTTATATGATTTATCTCTTAGCATTCCAAGATGCTCTAAATAAGCAGTTTTGCCTTTGTAGCGTAGAGTAAAATCAGGAATATAGGTTTTACCACTAACATTTAATGATTCTTCATAGATATACTCAATTTTCATCTTATCGAGAATATTAGCCACAATTACTTCGGACTTTGATCTAACCATTTCACCACGAATGGTTTTATGGATCAATTTTTCTTCAAAGTACCGTTTTTGTTTACTAAACTCTATCTCAATGATGTTTGGAACTTCGAATAAGTCTGTATATCGTTGTTTGGTATCAGAATACCAGTCATTCGCATACTGAACTAATTCTTGAATTGACAAATCACTTAACACAATTAGTTTTTCTCTTTGACGAGAAAACGCAGTATACAAAAGTTCTTTTGTAACAAATAAACTTTTACCATTTATGACTACTATGGTTTTGCCAAAGCCAGAACCCTGTGATTTGTGAACTGTAAGAGCATAAGCAAGTTCTAACTTAGAATCGCTATTATCACCACCAAAATCAGCTTTAGTATATGAAAATACTTTTCCTTCAAATGAGCCAAAACGGAAACTATATGAAGCAGGATAAACTCCGTTTTTTTGAGCTCTGCTTAATATTCCAAGTTCACCGTTTGCTATATATTCTTCTGTCTTATCCCAGGCTTCTCTATTTTCATTTCTATTTGAAATAACTTTGTCACCTAAAACAATATTTTGAACAGATTGAGGTTCATATTTATTTTTCCATTTCCATGTTTGCCAGTCTTTAACTGTTTTTTGTCGATATTTTTGATGGATTTGGTTATTTAAATAGTAACTTCCAGTTCCAATAAATTTTGTAGGAGATAGAATTTGCCAGTCTTCAATATGCCTTCCGGTATTATAATTTGTATATTTACCGTTTTTCTCAGCACCTAAACTTTTATTGAAACCATCAATATCATCTTTAGTTGTCATATTTGCAATTTCTACCAATTCTTCAAAGAACACTTTTTCTAACTCGTCTAAATCGGTGTATTGAATATATTTAAGACGATTATCTGTTTGATTGTTTTGAATGCGGTAAACTACATCTTTATCAACTGAATCCGAATTAGAGAATATTTGAGCAAATGATAAATCATCACCACCTGAACCTTGTCTCATCTCAGTTTTCAATGTTGCGACCTTTTCAGGATAAGCACTCTCTAAATAATTAGTCAAATCGATAAATGGGCGCCCTGCTCCTATTGGAGGTAATTGATTTGGATCTCCTATAAAGATAATCCTTTCAGCATGAGAATCAACAAGCTTTAGTATGCCAGCAAACATATCTTCAGTCAGCATTGAACTTTCATCGATAATAACTGTTTTGGCAATACTCGAACTAGCTTGGCTTGGCATTTTATAAGCCATTGTGTTCAAACTGAAACCTTTTGAACGAATTAAAAATTGTGCCACAGTCATAAACTCAGCTTCAACACTATTCTTCTTAAATGAATTCTCAAGTTGAACTCTTGCTTTCCCAGTAGGGGTCAATGCTAATACTCCACCAGCTTTAATTTCTTTTGAAGAAGCAAAAACCCCCAACGCTAATGTTTTACCCGTCCCAGCCCTCCCCAATAAGACAGATATTCTAGATGATTCAATAATCTTTAACGCTGTCGCCTTTTCATCACGAGCCAGTTCATCGTTTTCTTCATTATTTTTTTCAAGTTCTCCAAATTGGTCGCAAATAATTTTTCTCCAGTTTTGTTCACTTGATAAACTAGTTCCTAAACGGCTATTCACTATATCGACTACCAATTGTTTATAATCTTGATATTCTTTCAGTTTGATATAAGTATTTTCCACATCAACGTGCAATTCACCTTCCTGCAAGAACTCTAGAACACCTTCAATCTTTTCTGTTTGAAAATCCGTTTTATTATCTAATGGTAATTTGTTAATTTCTTCAACAATTTGATCATAACTGAGTAAAGTATGGCCTTGATTTGCTGCTTGAACTAAAACAAATATCACCATAGCTCTAAATCGGCGTTTATCACTTTCAGTTCTCATTTTGGTTGGTTTCTTGAGAGGATACCTATTTTCCACCAACGGATTCACAAACATTGCATTGTCGATTTGAGAAATAGTAACTTGATGTTCGTCCTTTTCTTTTCGTGTAAGTTCGTATAACCGGTATGGGTTTTTAATAATTTCAGCTGCATAATTTTTCAGGTTACCCCAAGCATAAATAGCTTGTTCAACAGAAAGATTCAATCGAGACAAAAGTTCAAAGAATCGAGTTTTGTCTTCATCTCTTAGTAAACCAGAAAATTCATCCTCTTTGTCAGCTAAGCTGTTATCCAATTTTTCGTTCCCAGTCTCTTTATCACCTGAAAAGTGTAACTTCAATTCAGAAATCAGGCCATTTTCACAAGTATCAACATGTTTAGCAACATCGAAACCGTATCTAACACCGAAAGCTGATAAAATCGAACCTAATCCTGGGAATATACCACGTTGATTCCAAACGCTTTTTAATTGATTTTCAACATATTCAAGTTGAACATTAACCCATTCATGATTTGCCTCTTTTAGCTTGAGTTTAGCTATATTTTTCAATGCAATTTTCGCTTGATTTAGAACATCAATAGCCGCATCGTAGCTGACCCATTCAGCTGCGTATGAAAATTCCGTTCTAAAACCTGCCGCTTCAAACAATGTGACACTCGATACATCAGTATCAGGATGCTTTTTTACATACTCGGAAATTTCATGATATGGCATTAAAAATCCATCTTTGCCATCAATTCTTATTGAATGAGCTGCATTTGTCTCCCAAATGTAGTTTTTTTCGTCACTGCTTCCATCAGTCTCATACTCATGAATTTCTACATTTGATACTATATTTCCTATTCCTGCAATTACACGCCGATTATCTTCGATAAATGGAACTTGTTTGTAATATGGAAAGATCAATGAATTGTGCGGACTAACTCCGGAAAAGAAGTAATCGAAAATCCCTTTTTGAGATTCTCCATGCGATACCCACGAACTTGACCAGCTCAGCATTTGTTCTGTTTTTTCTAAGTCAAAATAAAAATTATAATACTTTTGTTTCTTATTAGCATTATCCTTTAAAGTCCATGAAAAAGGGCGCAATAAGAATGAATAAGGGTCCATCTCAAAAGTTGTTTCTTCGAAATGCTTGAACTTAGCATTTCCTTTTTTATATGGATGGTTCATTTTAAGATAAAGCTTGGTATCACTCATAAACGCAGCGTTCTCTGTAATCCAGCTTTGCATTCTTACTGGTCCTACTTGTTCGTAACTTTTACCTTTATTGGTTTCCTCAAACTCTAAGTCCCGTGATGATGCAATGTTGGGGATTACTTGAGCAGCTACATTATACCTAGGATTATTGTCAATTCGCCCAGTATAATCGTTATCCTTCCATGGAATTCTTGTTGAAAAGTGTTGTACATAGTTTGTTTGTGGTTTAACTTTCTTACACATTAGCACTCTCCTCCTAAACCTCTATTACGTAATACCTGCTATTATTATAAACTGGTCCCCAGGAAAACTCGTAACTACCTTTTATTGTAATAGAGTCTTTATCTTTCAGATGTCCAGTTGCTTTGAAAGACTGCTCAAAGGTAACCCCAAGAGCATCTGCAATACTTATATTAAGTTTTTCACATAATTGTATTACTATATAATATGTTGTCATAATTTGCCTGCATATATTTATATATTATAAACCTTTTGGTTGATACCTTCAATATAAGTAACCAATATTTACAAAAATTAAAAAGCACCTTGTAAATTTCATCAACCTACAAGGTACTTCTAACCATTATGCTTTCTACATCTCCACCTCAATCTCAACCCCAGACTTAAAGTAAGAAAAAAAGACCGACCAGTATGAATTCATACCAGTCGGCCATTGAAAGAACACAATTTCTAATATAGTATGCTGTGCGGATTATTCCTTATAATGTGAATTGTTCCAGTGCGGCAAACCATATAGGATATGTTCCCAGAGATACGCTGTTTTGTTGTGCTGAATCATCTTGCAAGTATTGAAATTAATACTCTGCTGTCAGTTGGACCATTTTTTGCTATATAACTTTGTATTATGTTTCTAATATTTCTATTCATCCATTATTCACCTCCCTACATCATTTTGTATTGTGCGTGACGTCCATAATTAGTCATTCCAACATATTTAATCTTATCAGAGCATTCATGGGAAATGTAATTGAAGAATTGCTTACCGAACACACCAGCAACTCCTCGTTGAATATTCCACTCCGCTCCATACAACTCTGGTAATGTAAAACAAACATCTTTCTCATATTTGTTCATTGCTCTTTTTACAGCTTCAACAGGTGTATAAATTGTTGTTAGATTAAATAACCTGTTCCTAATACAGTCCTGAACAGATACACCATCCTTCTTTGCCATTTGTTCTAATTTATGAGAATACTCATCGTTTAATGTGAATTTGTATACTGCCATATCAGCTTCCTCCTGTTCTCAAATAATTCAGTTTATGAGTTTTACTTTAGCAGATATTACATGTAAGTCCATACCTGTTAAAAACGATTTTAGCATGTATGGACTTGCATGTCAAGAATATTTTTTTAATTACTAAGAAATAAAAAACACCCACAAATCCCTACTCCTATCTTAGCCCGCCTTGTGGGTCTTCTAATATTCTTATATATTCCATTGTAATTCCATTCTGTTTTTAAATATAAAAATTATCTCCTTATCCGAGTGAACTACCACTTTCTCAATGGTAGCATTCCAAAGTTCCTCATCAACCTCTACTATTAACACATCTCTTTGCTCCAGTTCTTTAATAAAAGTTAGAGTGCTCACGCTTAGCACTTCGCTCAAGACGTTTATTATTTATTTCATCAAGCCCCTTTTTTATATTATCATAACGTTGTGCGAGTATTGTGTATCGTTCTTCATACTCTGCTTGATCTAAAGCGCTATTTGCATTTTCCTCCACACACTTTTGTAGAAGTTCAGTAACCACCTCCATTTCATTATGTAACTTTACCCTCTCCTTATCAAATCTTGAAGTATCGGTCAAGGCTTGAATTATAGCTTCATATCCTTGTAATATTTCTTCTTTATTTGTGAGTAGGCTATTAAAGGCATCAGGGAAGTCTTGTTTTAAGGTATCCTCGTAAAGATGAGGTGTGCTACGCTTTTCATCATTTTTGAATTTAGAATTGCACTGCCATATAACCCTTCGGTATTTACTGGCGGAGTGCCACACCTTACTCCCGTAGAAGCTACCGCACTCCCCACATACTATTCTGCCTGAAAAACATCCTCCGCCTGTTTTATAACCTTTGACATTTTTACGTTTCTTAAGCTCATGCTGAACTAGATCGAACACCTCTGGAGTAATAATTGCAGGATGGCTATTTTCAACATAATACTGTGGAATTTCTCCCTCATTAACTTTCTTTTTCTTGGTAAGAAAATCTACCGTAAAGCTTTTTTGTAGCATAGCATCACCTTTATATTTTTCATTCTTAAGAATACTCAGTACTGTGCTTTGTTGCCAAACTTCCTTACCAGCGAGAGTTGGAATTTTTTTGTAGTTAAAAGCTTTGCAATTCCTGATGGCGTCTTGCCCTCAAGGAACAATTTATAAATCATCCTAGCAACTGAGGCCTGCTTTTCCACAATTTTTGGTATACCATCTTCACCTTTTTCATAGCCAAGAAAATGTCCATATGGGAGGCTTACTTTACCATCTGCAAACCTCTTGCGCTAGCCCCACGTAACGTTTGACGAAATACTACGGCTTTCTTCTTGTCTAATAACTATAACTTTGATACAATTTAGCGGCTTTTTTTATTAAGGCTATTAATTTTATTTCTGCTAAATTGTATAGGACTTCTGCTAAAAGGTGCACACCCCTTAATATTTTAGGCAAAAGAAAAACGCCAAAGCCGCAAGCTATGGCGCTATATAATAGATTACAAATCAAACACACTCACTTTAAACTAAAGCATAAGGAAACCCTCGATATTTCTGTCGAGGGTTTCCTTAATGAAGGCGAAACATGACCTTGAAATCCACTAAAATTAAAAACTGTAGCTAATGTTATTTATATATCAACTTTTTCCACAGCACTCCTTGAATTTTTTCCTACTTCTACATGGACATAAATCATTTCGTGATATTCCATTTCTTTTTATTAATTGCTCTGATGTAAAATCAGTTTTTACTAAAGGCTCTAAAATATCTATAGCTTCTTTAACTATACTTACAACATTTGTATCATCGTAGGTTATCATGGAAGTGGCCGCCTTATTTAATCTCCATGCTAAAAAAAATCTATCATCATTAAGTGCGAGCTTACAGAGCTCAATCATTTGTTGCGGCATATTAATAAATGATGTTTGCATAGAATAAATAATGGGCTCTACTATCCCAACTTTACCACACAAGAAATGTCCTATATTCTTCCTATAGTGATAGTGAAATCCTTCCATATCCTCAACTGCATTATTTTCAGGCATTCTTAATAATTCCTTAAATGATCCAACTCTACATAGTATTCTAAAGTGAATAGATCTATTTCCATCGCCACTACCTATTGGGTAACATGCTAATTGTGATAAAATAAGCCAAGGATAAATATTTGAAATAACTGTATATTCTTCATTTTTATCAAAGTTAATTACAGATGCCTTTAATATAGATGTATGTGCTAAGAAATCACCCTCTTCATGCCTAGTTTCAACTAGCGGTGTATCATTTAATAATCTTTCAACCATTTCTTTTAGAATTGTTGTATGAGATTTTGACAACTCAAAAATTACTTTTGCACCTACTAAATCACTATACGGTAAGGATTGGCATCTACGAATCAAATATCCATATGCTCCATCAAAGTCATTTTTTAAAATCATTCTCTCCATTTCCTTTAAAATAAAATACGATGCACTAGCTGAAAATAATTCTGGAACCTTAAACAATACTAATCCTGTTCCATTTGGCCCGTTAATAAGTTCAATATACCCCTGATTTCTTAACCTCTCAATTTTAGAATCACTTAATATATCTTGAACAGAGTCATAGGATATATAGCATTTTCCATATGAAACTAATAATAATTCAGCATTAGATTGAATATTCACATCAGATATATATGCTTTTATTAAATCTTGCATATCATTTCTCAATTGAGCAATATTCATATACTTTTGCCAAACAGCTTCCAATATATTTATGCTTGAAACACTTGGTATAACTAAAACTTTATTATTCTTCACTAAGCTAATATGTCTACTTTTTTTGAAAGTTCTTGACACTAGTATCCTCAATACTCCTGGATTTCTATACTGAAGGTTATACTTAGCTCCCTCGTAAAATATAGCATTGAAACTATTAAACATATAATATTGAAATTTCTTAAATTCACTATCATTTATTCTTTCAATTTCTATCTTGTTGAAAAGACGCCCTATCTTACTTTTTGTTTGCCTACCATCTATATAGCTTATTTCATTAAAAGTAGACTCATCAACAGAAATAATTATTGATATGTTATTGTTTTTTGATAGTTCAATCAATTCTTGAACATCATTTAGTATATTATCTTTTGCTTTAGTTGACCATCCATCTATTATAATAACTAGTTTTGGTCCATTATTATTATCATTATTATTACGTAATCCGCCAACTATCCATTTTCTTACATCACCAGCATCTGTATTCACAAAAAGCTTAGTAGAAAACTGATTTGATATATGCTGCAATACTCCATAACTAATCGATGATGCATCTATATATAAAGGTACTATATTACTTAAACCATTGGATAAACAGAATTGATAAATAGCATTAGTTTTTCCAGATATAGGGTTACCTACTAATGCAATAAACTTTTCTCCATCATTAATAGATTGTGTGATTTGAGAAACAACATCTCTCTTTATAGAAAAGTTTTCTGAAATGGGATACGAAAAATCCTCTATATCACCTTTTAATTCTGTTAAAGCTTCATTCGTGTACTCTCTCAACACTCCTTCCCAAAAATCTGATCTATTACCCATCAAAAGTCTTACTGCATCATCAATTTCATTTGAAGCAGCTGCTAAAGCATTAGAAAATAAAGATTCAATTGCTAGGTCATCCAATTTATTGGGATGCCATTCTGTTTTATCATAGGTTTTGTAGAAAATTGTTTCACTTCCATTTGAAACAATAACTAGTGGAGGCATATTATCTAATAATCTAGCATACGATATTCCTTGGTCTCTATCCTCTATAGTCAACTTTATACCAGGCTTTTTTAATTCTAGAACAGCCATAGGCTTTTTATCCATCTCAAGCAAAACATCAAGCCTACCACCTATGTACCCATCTTTACAACTTCCGTCAACTACAATTTTATGATGTCCAAATTTTAATCTAAATGTTTTTTGATGTGATATTTTAGGGATCAAGAAACTAGGAAAAATTCTTTTTAGTTCATTATTTAAATTTGCTTCAAAGGTAGCTTCATTCATACAATTCCATCCTTTCCCTTTTAATTCATAATTACACTTTCTAATATATAGTATATTTCTACACATTCTACAGCCTACTATTATAATTATACAACTATGTTTGTTGATATGTTATTATTTGTAAACACAATATACTATTATTATACATAATATACAACAAATTATTAACTTTACTATTTTATAGTCATTATACTACGTTAATCTTAAGTCAAAGATATCCATTTGCATTTCGTATTTAAAAAGCATAACAGAAATATTTTATTAGTTTTGTACTATTTTTTTCTAATCTCATTAAGTGTTTATTTTTTATTACTTCAATAACATTTAAAATACCGTTTCCTTTTCTAATATTGAGAGCTTCCTTTTAGTCAATTCTTCTAAAATAATCTTTCCTAATATATCTATACTAGAAATATTAACTCTCAAATCATATCTCATCAGACTTAACCCCTCTCATGATCGATCATCTATTTATCTAGTTCCTATTTTTTAAAAATAAATTTGCAACCACTTTTAATAGGGTATAATTGGTATAATTACTTTCTGGACATAGTAAAATTTTTTCATCTGTATATTTTGCCATATGCATCACATCTCTGTATTTATAATTAGATAAATCATATGTCCCTTTTAATATTCATTTAATTTTATCCTTATTCACCTTCACGACATAGTTAACATGTGCTTTGTTACTATAAGAATAATACTTATCATTTGAAAACAAATTATCCAACCCCATTTATTAATTATTAATAAGTCTTTTAATCTTAGACTTTAATTCATCTATATCATAAACTTTACCATCAATTTTAGAGTGCAAAGCCAAATGACAATTGGGGCAAACTGGTCTCAAATCATTTATTGGATCCACTTCATATGATTCATTAATTTCAGAAAGTGGCTTTACATGATGAACATGTATTTTCCCTTCAAATTCAGGGCCATAAAACTTTGCAAAATCAAAACCACAAACTACACATCTGCATCCATAATGTTCTATACATGCTTGCCTTGCTTTGTAGTTTCTTTCATAAGCATTAACAACAATCTGCCTTTTCGCTCCTTCTGTACGTTTCCCGTAGTATTGCCTTGGAAGTTCATCGGGTAAAATTGGCATTTGCTTTGATTTAATTAAATCCTGAATTTCAACCATAAACAGAGAATTAATTTCTTGTTTAACCTGTGAAAACGCAGTTATGTTACTATCTATTTTATTTATTTCAGCTAGTGTAATTGGTTCAAATATTTTAACCGAATTGATATCAAATCTATATGCACCATAATATTTACCATCCTTAGGTATAACAAACTTTTCAATATCTAAGAGCTCAGCAGATGCAATAATAATGTTATCAAACTGAAATAATACTAATGAATCTTTAGGTGCATTCATTCCAATTTTTCTGAAGTTATACATGCCTTCTTGATTATTTATCAGTTCTCCCCAGAAATAGTTATTCTGAACATCCTCTATACTCATTCTTGGAAATTCATCTTTACTGATCATTGGCAATATTCTTATTGCTGGTTTAACTACATTAACGATTTTCATATTGGTTCTTGGCAAATCAATAGATATATGTAAATAATCTGCAAGCTTATACCATTCAGTAAATTCTCTAATTTTCTTACATTCTTCTTTAAATACTTCTCTAGGGGTTAATTTTTTAGCCTGAGGAAAATATTGTGTTTAAAGGTTATAGAACCCAATTCCGGCTACATTTTTACCCTTGCTAATCACCTTTGCTGAAAGAAAAGGTAAACCTAACTGATAGCATAGCCCTGAAATAACACCAATGTTCCTTGGAACTTGACGCCAGTGCATTTGAGGAATGAGTCTATCCCCTAGCTCATTATATTCCACATTAGGTTCTTTCTTCATAACAGTTATCAATAACTGTTCTGTAAGCTTTATTTGTACTGACGTAAGTTTAATCATTTTCTAAATCCCACCCCTTATATTTCCTTAAATATCCTTTATTGTATTTTTTACATATTATACTTACAAATTATTTCTACAAAATTCATTTTATTCCTCTATTTTTGTTATTATTTTAAGGAAACAGTTTAAATTTGATGTACTAAAACCCTTGTCCTCAATAACAGAAACTAGTCAAAGTGAATTTACAGCACTCCCTCTGAACTCTTAAAATCTTTACCACTTCCGCATAAAAAAACGCCCATAAGAAAAGTAGTTTCTACTAATCCTACGGGTTTACCTATACCAATCAATCATTCAATTATATTTACTGTTGCTCCAACTAGAAATATTACCGCTACTTTGCCATCAAGTCCTATTTCAATATAATCCAAAGTTTTCAGCATAAGCTCATATGACATCTTATCAATTATTCCCACGCTATTTTTCAGCCTAATTAATTCAGCTAGTCTGTATTTTTCAAGTACACCTTCACAACTTGCACTAGACTCCCATTCCTGATTTTCTACAATCTGGTTCCATGCCTTTATAAACATTTCAGCTGGGACATCATCTCTTATTCTTATTCCATTACAACACATATTTGTCTCGACTGTTGAATTTTTCTCTGCTCTGTATCTCTTGCAACACCAATAATATTCACCTTTGTATTTGATTCTCTTCTAACTAATGTATGCTCACAATGCTTGCAAATCAGTTTACCAAAAGGGTCAGTTCCTTACTGTGCTGATGATATTTGTTCATTCTATGTTCCTTAATAAATCCAGCTTGTCTTGCAAACTCAAGCTGGACACATTCCCAGGTATTTTTATCAATAATTGCAGGATGCGTGTCTTCATGATAAAACTTTGGTAAGTCACCATTGTTTTTTACTCTCCGCTTTGTAAGATAATCTGTATTGTATTTCTTCTGAAAAAGTGTATCCCCTTTATATTTCTCATTAGTTAGAATCTTTTTTAGGGTGCTGAAATTCCATACTGAATCTCCACATTCAGTAACAACTCTATCTTCCGTAAGATGCTCTGCTATTTTATAGTATGCATACCCATCAAGAAACTCTTGATATATTCTTATAACAATAATTGCCTGCGCTTCATTTATCATAAGCTTACCTGATTCATACTTGTTATATCCAAAGAACTTCCCGCTTGTTATGCTTTGTGTGCAACCTTTTTCATATTTGCGACGTATTCCCCATTTTACATTCTCTGATTGATTTAGGCTTTCATTTTGTACAACAGCAGAAATTAATGTTAGAAGAACTTCTCCCTCACTTGTTTTTGTATGGATGTTTTCTTTCTCAAAGAATACATCCACTCCTAGAGCTCGAAGTTCTCTTATACTGTTTAAACAGTCTAGAGTATTACGCCCAAATCGAGACAGGCTTTTTGTAATTATCATATCAACTTTATTTTCTCTAGCGTCCTGCATAAGCCTATTGAAATCTTCCCTCTTATGTAGATTAGTTCTTGATATACCTTTATCCATATAGATACCAGCAAAATCATATTCAGGGTTTTCTATAATATAATTCTTAAAATATTGAACTTGTGCATTGTAACTTGATATCTGCTCATCACTGCTAGAGGAGACTCGACAATATGCAGCTACCCTTAACTTCTTTTCATTATTTTCCGTTACTTCTAAATTTAAAGTATTCAGTAACGGGTATAATACGGAAACTCTTTTCGGACCTCTTCTTTGAATAATTGCCATTTGTAACCCACTCTACAACCATGGATTCATCTATGCCTAAACTCTAATATATAGAGCACATTTTCTTTTTTTACACCAAACCGATTCCTCAGCTCAACAGTTATCTATCTTTTCAACTAAAATCCCTTTGCTTGATGAATTATATCCTATTTAACAACCAAATACCTTCCACCTTTAAATACCTCATTACTAAACACACCTTTAACATTATATGTATCTTCAAGATTGATTTTCAAAATGACTAGATCTGGAAATAATTTTTTCGCCTTCGCTGTATTCACATTAAGAGTCTTACCTTCTAAGTCAACTAAGTAAATTCTTTTTCTTCCATCAATCTTAAGTTGCACTAAAGTAGTATTAACAGTGACTGCTTCTTGATCAGATCTTTCAATAAATGCTTCTACCCCTTCAGAATAACAAGCTTTCACTACATTCAAAGTTTCTGATACATCTTTACCATAATTAAAATCAGCACAGATATAACGCTCCTTATCATCTGGGAAACAAAATTCGCAATATCTACATGTATTTTTAGGCATTATTGGCACATCCTTTAACTATTTAATTTATAGAACTCTGTTCTTCATAGCCCTCCTTAAACCATTGCTATTCTCTTAATCTAAGAATCATTTACTGTTTTTGGTCTTGGTATGCCTCCATAAAGAACTTAGCTAAAGTAACACCTGCATTTACTGCTAGTCTCGCATGATAATCTTTTAGTCCACTTTTATTTTTTAATTTACCATGACCTGTCCCATAAGCATTTCTTAATTCAGTAATCCCTATTACAATTTGGCCTAAATTATTTAGTGTTCTTTTGACTGTGTCAGTAGCTTTATTAGCTGCTACTACATCCTCTGGTATCAATTCAATATTTTTCTGAGCTGATTTTATTAGTTCTGCCATATCTAGCTCATCTAATTTAATAACTTTATCTTTTAAAATTGTCTTTAAAACTGTTTCTATCATCTCTTTTGTAGTACCTAGCGCTAATTCAGGGTCTCCTTCTAGTGAATCGTATATACGTTTTATCTGTCTAGCTAAATCAAATGAATCAGTATCAAGAGGATTTTCCTCTAACAGTTGATTTGGTTCTATATCATTATACAGTTCATTATATAAATCGGACCTTTTACTTTTTAACCACTCTTCTAAATTAATATATTCTGCAATCTCTACAAGTTTTTCAGAGCCTTGTCCTATTTTTTTTAATACCTCAATAATATTTTGTGTATAATCAGGATCTCTCCAACTTAAACTCCTCAAAAGTCTACTATGATTCTCAATAGTTTTTACTTCATCTATCTCATAAGCTAATTTTGTCCAATCACTAGCATCGAATTTAGCTTCGATTGCTAATGTAAGAGCATATATTAAACGATCCTTATTTTCAGTATTTAACATGCAATGCCTCCTAATTTTCTATCTATAAATTTAAGTAGCACTAAGTATTATCTATTTCTTCATTCAATTTCTTATATTCAATAATGCAATCATATAAGCGTTTAACATTTTCAAGAATACCATCTAATTTTTGGATTACTTCAATAACCATTTTCTTAATTTCATCGGCTATCTCTATTTTCTCATTATTAGCTCTCTCAAAGGCTAACTGTGCATATTCATCTAAATTCTCATCATATACAATATATGAATATTCTTCTAGGTATTCATTTGACTTGATGTGAAGATCATATATTGAAAAATCTATTAATCCACTAAGATATTCTATTATATTTGAGATATTAATTTCTTTAACATCATCTATAGATATATCTTCATTTTCCAGTACTTCTTTAATTATATCTTCATATTCATACATAGCACCTTCAACTTCTTCAATTAATATTGGAGATATCTGCATTATAGCTGTCATAATATTCAATGTCCGCTCCCCTGTGATCATTTATATTATAAAAACTAAAATGAAACTGCTCTTTAATTCTTTTTAATCTTGTTATTAGATTCAACACTAAAATTATATATATTGATACTCCATTTCCATAATACTCTATCGAATCTTCTTTTATCATCGGAATAATATCCCTAATAATCTCCGTTATAATCATTTTATCTTTTATAATAACCCCTGATTCAAAATTCTTGTCACTTTCATCTGATGCATTTGCTGAACCAATGTATGCAATATTCTCTGTTAATATGATTTTACTGTGATTGCTAAAATTAAAATAACTTGATACCATAGGTTGAAAATTTTCAGGATTCAATTGTTCTGTATATGATATTATATTTTTTCTAGCTCTCTTTCTTGCCACATCAGAAAAATAAGTTGCATACCTATTAGGTATATTAGTAATAATTTCTACCTCCGTAGTATCTTTAAGCTTTCCTACTTCATTTAATAACTTAGAATTTTCTGCTGAACTATTAAAAGTTACAATTTTTATAATATTAGCCTTTCTAAAATTATTTATAACTTAATTATATCCGCATTCATCTTCTGAAAAAATCAATTCTGCATTATCAGAAATTTTAATTCTATTAATCATGATTCCCTCCACTAAATAAATACTGTGCCCATTAACATCTATACCTTATATTTACATTTTTCTTCATAAATGTAATTATTCCTTCTATTATTTCAATTTTTTATATAAAAAAACACCAGTTTATTTATACTGATGTTTTAGTATTCTATACTCTATAACTCCATCCCACTTAATAATTCTTTAAGACCCTTTAGTTCTTCAACTGTTAGAGTTATTCCCTTCCCCATCTTCTTATGTTCCGCATCCCAATCCCTAATATCATATTTAGCTTCTTTATCATTCCAGCTTATTAGATTTAATTCTTTCTTCCATCCCTTAGCTGATTCTGAAAGAACTCCTGCTGTTTCTTTAATTTCAAATTTTATATCTGCCATGCTCTATTCCACCTCCTATCGTTAAGCATTATAGCTCGCCCCTGTTTCTGCAATCTTACTTTCATCCCACATAACATCAAAAATAAAATCAAGATATCTCCTTTTAAAATCAGGATCTTTTGTAAATTTCTTATATACCTCTGTATGAGTGAACATTAAAGATTCCATTACATCTTTTACCTCTTCATCAGTTGTTATTTTTGCATTATCTTTATGTGAATTTATTATAGATTTCAGCATTTTCATATTAGTTTTCATTTTTTCAGGAATCTGTTCAAATATTATTTTTTCCGCTTCTTCAGGATTAACATCCTCTCCCCAGTTGATATTACCAAATCTTTTATTAAAATCAGAAACTATATGACCAAGTGTATCATAGTTCTTATCTGAAATCCCCCCACCTGTACTTACTGGTATTGGTTCTATATTTCCTTCAACATCCACCAGTGTAATTTTAGTTGTACCTAATCGATCTATTTTATAACTTTCAATATCTATATCATTTAAAATATTTTCATCAAGCTCATCATCCTCTATTTTAATCTTAGGAATAAGATGTTTTAAGTACAACCATAACATTTCCCAATAGGGCTTATTAAAGTCCAATAATTTAGATAAATAACTATACGTTCTTACAAATGTCTTAGCACTAGATTTGAATTTTATTTGCTGTTCTTTTTCTAATTCTTTATCAAATATATCAACGGAACCATTAATGATTGGTTCCAAAATTTCTCTATCTCCTTTAGAATAATAAATAACAAAAAACTCTTTTACTTCTTCTTCACTATATACTTGCATACTATCCAAATCATCTTGTAAATCATTTAATTTATTTACATCCGTTTCTTTGCTCAATATGGTAGTAGTATAATATGGTTCAAAGGCTTTCTGTATTTCACTTGTCTCATTATAAAAATCTAGCACAAAGGTATCTTTTTTGTGTGGCTTATAAGCCCTATTTAAACGTGATAATGTCTGAACTGCTTGAACATCGGATAACTCTTTATCTACATACATAGTATGTAGTAATGGTTGATCAAATCCTGTTTGATACTTATCAGCTACTATTAAAAATCTATATTCATTCTTCTTAAATTGTTCTGGAATGTCATTGTCACCATCAAGAAACCTATTCATATCTACTTCGTTCATTTCTTCTCCTGTTTTATAATGGGCTTTTTTTCCCGAATATGATACTATAGCTTTGTACGGAGAATTTATTTCCGCTAAATATTCATCAAAAGCATCTTTATATTTCATTGCAGCTTCTATTGATTTAGTTACAACCATAGCCTTTGCCTTATTATTGATTAAATGTCTCACATTCTTATTGAAATGTTCTATCATAATATGAGACTTTTCATCAATAGCAATTTTATGACCTTCTACAAATGATTTCAATTTTTTATTAGATTGTTTAAGCTCATATTCTTTTTCTTCAGATGAATTCGTACCTCTTACTATTTTATAATAAGACTTGTAAGTGGTATAATTTTGTAAAACATCTAAAATAAACTCTTCTTCAATTGCCTGTTTCATTGAATACGTATGAAAAGGAACAAATGTACCATCATTTTGTTTAACTCCAAATGTTTCTAAAGTTTTATTTTTAGGTGTAGCTGTAAACCCATAATAACTAGCATTTTTAAGCATTTTTTTACTTTTCATTAGATAATTTACTAGATCCTCTGTATTAATATTTCCCTCTTCGTCTTTCTCCAACTCTGAGATATCTTCATCAGAAAATAACGCGTTCATACTTGCAGCCGCCTGACCACTCTGACTGCTATGAGCTTCATCTATAATAAATGCGATGTTTTTAGACTTCATATCTTGAACTGCTTTTATTACATAAGGAAAAGTTTGAACTGTACATATTATTATTCTTTTATTATTCTCAAGTGCTAATCTCATATGGTTTGTTTTACTAAATGATGTTTCTGTTGGATCTAATTTTTTTATATCACTCGCTTTTCCTGTAATCGCTTCTACTAAATGCTTTACTTGTGCAAACGCCTTAATATTAGCTCTAATTTGTCTGTCTAAAATTGTCCTATCTGTTACCACTACAACGCTGTCAAACAATGGGTTTATGTTTGTTTTATCATATAACCCAACTAATTGGTGTGTAAGCCATGTAATGGAATTAGATTTTCCTGAGCCTGCAGAATGTTGAATTAGATATCTTTTTCCTACTCCATTTTCTTTTGAATCTTTTAGTAATTCTCTTACTACTGTTAATTGATGATATCTTGGAAATATAAGTTTACTTTTCCCATCCTTTTCTTTCACTAATTGAGCATACTTTTCAATAATATTACAAAGGCTACTTTTTGTTAGAATATCTTCCCATAAGTATGAAGTTTTTAAACCATTTGGGTTCAAAGGGTTACCCTTTCCGAATGGAGCATATGATTTTCCTTCATTCAATCCTTTATTAAATGGCATAAAAAATGTATTATTTCCCTTTAGCTCGGTAGTCATATAAACTAAATCTGTGTCTACTGCAAAGTGCACGATACATCTAGCAAAATTAAATATTTTATCATTTGAATCTCTATCATTCATATATTGCTTAATTGCATTTTTTACAGCTTGATGCGTAAATGCATTTTTCAATTCCATAGTAATAACAGGTATTCCATTAATAAATATTACTAAATCGATTCTATTTTTATTGTTATCTGTATATACTAATTCTTGAGTTACTGAAAAAATATTTAATTCATAATTTAATCTATCCTTAATATTATATTCAGAGTTAGGCTCTGGATAAAATAAATCTATTCCTTTATCAAAAAACTTTATACCCTTTCGTAATATTGCAATAATTCCGTTAATTTTTATCTTAGAATCAAGCCTATTAAAAAAAATTCTTTCTCCTTTATTAACAATAAAGTCATATGATTCTGGTTGACTATTCTTAATAAACTCTAGCAATTGATTTTTATTTAAACAGAATTCTTTATCAAAGTCATTAGAATTACTTTCTATATACCCTTGTTTTTCAACTAACTCTTTCACCATCAATCTCTGAAATCCCTTCTCTGACATATCTGTCGTCCCTATCATTATAACCTGCTCCCCCCTTTATTTTCTTCTACTATCCTACTTTTATTTCCCCCGTTACAGCTTTAAAAATAATAGTTTCTAAATACTCTTTGATTAATTCAATTTCATTTTCCGATTGTAGAATAAATCCATCTATCATAACTATTTTCCTGCTAATATATTCAATTATTTGCTTTTGTTCAAATTTAGGAGGTATTGGCAATAAAAAATCACCTAATGTTTCTCTGTTTACTTTTGGCATTGCCACTCTCATAGAAGCGTTTACTGCCAATATAGTAAATAAATCTGATAAAAAATAATATAAAAGAAAATCTGTTTCTAGAAATTTTTTATGTTTAATTGCATACATATCCGCACTACACAACCCATCTATTGGAGAAATACATACTTTTCTTAGCTCAGGTCTTATTTTACTATAAACTATATCACCCTTTTCCACTAAATATTTTCCACTATCTGCGCCTTGATATTTTGCAGTTTCTAATCCAATTATTTTACCAGTTCCAGATTCAATATGATTAGGTGCTATTAGTATTTGAGAAGAATAACGTTCTCTTTTAGGGTCTACTTGTCCACTCATAATTTGTATGCAATACTTTAATTTCATAGCTTTCCAATTTTTAGGTATACCTTCATGTTCAAAATTACTATTTTTCATTTGTATCTCAGGGTTTAGTCCTCTTGTAATAGCAATGTATATAATGGATTTTTTCTGTTCTTTTAAAATTTCAATTATCCTTTGTTGCTTTTTTATAAATATATCTGCTTGAATAACTTTCTTATTTAAAAAATCCACTATATGATTTTGATCTTTAATTGGAGGCACAATAGAATACATTCTTTTAAAATCACTGTATCTTAAATTAAGTTGGTCATCGCATAACCCATACGAAAATCTTTTAGAATAATTATTATAATAATTTGTTCTAAATAAATAATGATAGTACTCAGCATTTATTTGTAGTTTAGGTTTAAGTACTACATATGCAGGGCTTACTATACCTCTATATTTACTAAACCCTACAGCACCTTGCCACATTCTCATTTTATTATAAGAAATATCTCCCCGTTTAACCAATTTATAATTAGATTTATCTTCATTTGAAGTATCTTTTTTATTCTTTATTTCGCTCTGTTTAATTATTCCCCTTCCAATTGTTACAGATATTAGCTCCTCCTTCAAATGTCCTTTGCTGATTCTTTCATCAAATATAGCAATATTGGGTAGTATTTCCCACTTATCTGGTATTTTCTGAATGTAATCATAACCTTCTATCACTTTATATTTATCAAAATAATTAACTTTTTTAATCATTCAAAAATTCCTCCGAAACTCCTTTTATTTCATTTTGAAGTATTTGAAGTTCTTTTGATATTTCCTCTAAACTTCTTGGGGCCTGATAACTATAAAAATATCTAGTAAAAGATATACTATAACCTTTTATTGTCTTACTTTGATCAATCCAAGCATCTGGTACATATTTTAGGACCTCTCTATTAAAATATTCATTAATATCCTCATTCAAAGGTACATTCTCACTGTCTCTTAAGTCTGTATCTGATTCAAAAGTAATTGTTCCCTGTTTTTCAACTTTCTTAATGACTGGCTTAGCTTCTTCATCTTTCCAACTAAAAGCACCCAGTATAATTTTCCTATCACTTACACTTAGTTTTATTCCTAATTCATCACATATATCAGCAACTTTTATTTTAAAATCATTAAAATCATCAAATTCTATATTTCCAATTTTATTATAAAGTTGTTCAGCTATCTCCATTAATGATCTTTGTTTCATCCAAAATTCGCAATCTAACAATTTATTAAGATTCATAGCTGTTATTTTTATTTCCTTCTTTTCGATCCATTTCTGAATATCCTTTTTATGTGTTTTTATACCTAAATAAACTTCATCACCAAAAGCTCTATACGCCCATTGCATCTCATCTAATATTGCTTTATTATATCTAAGTCCCTCTATTGCCGCTCTAGTAATATTAGCTTTTAACCTTAAAGGTCTTTCTACAGTTATTTTCCAATAACCAAAGTCTTCATTCATAAATATTTTTGATATGTAAGTTTCTTTAAAATCCATATATGTTTTTGTTATATGTTTTATTTGTTCCTCTGTAAGTTCACAATTTTTTTGACCTAAGTTTTTCCTTAATTTTTCATAAATATCTATAGCATTGATTAACTGAACTTTGCCTTTTCTTTCAGGCAATTTTTTATTAGATAGAATCCATATATATGTTGGAATCCCCGTATTATAGAAGATATTAGTCGGCAAGGCTATAACACATTCAAGTAAATCGCTTTCAATAATCATCTTTCTTATTTCACTTTCGCCCTGACCTGCATCTCCTGTAAATAATGCTGAGCCATTATGGACAGATGCTATCCTTGTCCCTAAATCCTTTTCCTCTTTTACCTCTCTCATTTTAGAAATCATATTTACAAGAAATAGTAGTTGCCCATCAGAAATGCTTGGTAGTCCCACACTAAAACGTGGATCCTTTATATTTTCTTTGCTTTTATTTCCTCTATCATCTACTATCATATCCTCATCTATTTTCCAAGTTTTACCGTAGGGTGGGTTAGATAGCATAAAATCAAATTTCTGTCCCGAAAAAGCATCATTTGAAAGCGTTGAACCATATCCGATATTCAAATTTTTTTCTCCCATTATAAGCATATCACCTGTACAAATTGCCCAAGTCTCTGGATTAACTTCTTGACCAAATAATGATAAAATACATTTATTATCAGTTATATCCAAAGCAAACCTTTCTGCTTCTGTTAACATTCCTCCCGATCCACATGCAGCATCATAAATTGTAAATCTTCCACCATCTAACTCTTTTAATTTTTCTTTGACTGGTTCAAACACTATATGTGTCATTAACCTAATTATTTCTCTTGGGGTAAAATGCTCCCCAGCTTCTTCATTATTTTCCTCATTAAACTTTCTAATTAACTCTTCAAAAACATATCCCATTCCTAAGTTTGAAAGCCCTGGAAGTTTTTCGCCCTTTGAATTAATTACATCCTCTGGACTCAGGTTAACACTACTTAAGGAGAATTTTTCTATCAGATTGAAAGTAATACCCGCTTCTTTAATTGTTTCTAGCTGATTACGTATTTTAAATTTACTTATTATTTCTTGAATATTAGGACTAAATCCATCTAAATATATTTCTAGATTACTATCTATTTTATCTGGATCAGACAATAAAGAAACAAAATGAAATTTTGAATCTTTAGAACTATTTTTCCCAATCGTAAATGGTGATGTATTATAGAAAGGATATCTAGTTATTCTTGTTAGTCCTGCTCTGTCGTCTATATTGTTATCATCCAAAAACTTATTAGTTTCAAGAACCTTCTCTTTTGTTTCTTCTAATAAAACATCTATTCTTCTTAATACTGTAAAAGGAAGAATAATATCTCTATATTTCCCTCTTACAAAAACATCTCTTAAAACATCATCAGCGATGCCCCATATAAAATTAACTATTTGATTATGTACTTTGTTGTCCATGATATCCTCCAAAATTTTAATTATTATTTTTCAAATGATTTATGTAATTAGACCATGTGATACATTAACTTATTTTCTCTTATAAATTACATTATAATCCTATAAGGCGCTTTATACTATAAAAATCCTATACTATAGTTTTTACTTTTAAGGCTAAATATGTACTTAACATAAATTAGTTAGGAAACCATTTAACAATAAATTTTAGGGGATCATTTCTCTATACAATTTCGCAAATCTCTATACCTTAACTCAAATTCCCTTAGTTGCATATTTCATTAGCCCCCCTAAAGTAAAATCCCCCCAAACTATCAGTCTGAGGGAATATAAAACACACTTCAATCTTTCATAAAAACCTTCTAACCCTTTGCCACCAGCCTATTTCCTCTCTATCCGCGCGACCCACTCAACAAGTGTTTCGGCAGTCAAATGATACTAATACGCATTAAAATTATATTTGCGCAATTATGCTCCCCTAAAATCAATGGAGAAGCTAATTATTCAAATAAATATTAATTACAGTGGCACGGGTCTAATATATACTCTTCAAAACTATCCCAATCTTCTTTTTCATCTTCGTCTTCTGGAATAGCTTCTAAATAATGTTCATTACAATATAACCCTGCTTGATACGCTTTAAGATCATTAATATGATATGCCACTTCTTCATTGCAAAACTGGCATGTCCCATACTCTTCACTTACAGCCAAGCATTCTTTACAAATAATTTTTCTCGAATAATCCTCTTCATCACCATTATTTGTACCCTTTTTAAAAATTGGAATTAATCCATTATGCTTTCCGCAACTTATACATTTATGTCTTACCATAATTTGTACCTCCTTAGTCTTAATAACTAAATTATACATTTTATTATGTACTAAACCAGGAATTTTTTTGAGTAGAATATTCCCCCAACATCTAAACTATCTTTTTCTTTAGTAATAAAAGTTTATGCTATATTTCAATTACTATTTTATATCAAAGATAAAAAAGTATGAGGTTATCTATACTTTTTTAAAATATTCTAAAATTCTTCATCATATAAAATCGGCTTATTTAAACATATTAATTATGATAATGTTTATATACAATTTGTTTTTCCAAACCAGCACTTCTGTAAAATAGATTTACTATTGTTTCTTTAAGAAAATTAATCATTTTTTTCTGATACCTATTGTTCAATGTTGAAAATATACCTTTGAATTCCTCTTGTATAAAACCTAAGTATTTATAAACAGCTTTCAATTTTTGACTCTCACAATTGATCTTTGCATTTAATATTGGAGCTACTCTACCCTCTATGATGTAGTTATTTCCAAAGCAGTCCGTATCCATATTAGCGTTATGGTTCTTCTTTCTATAGTAAATGTAATATGCCAAAGGAGTACTTAAATTTCTAAAAGAGTATTCCTTATCAGGTTTAAATCTTTGTATGTATCTACTTCGATGAAAGTTTTTCTTTATTCTATCATATGCCTTTCCTACCTCGGAATCGTTAATGTTAATAAGAACTGCATAGTTATTTGCTATATCCCTTAGCGAATAGAACTCTTTTTTTCTTATAGGAATATTAAAATTTTTACATTCTTTAAATAAAGAATCATCTGGCAAAGCCAGTTCAAAATAATTTAATACATATGCATTTCTACAATACATATATAGATTACAATATGGATTTTCATTCTGAACTTCTCCCTTATAATCTTGATGATTAGCCTTTATAATTAGGTATTCTTGGATTGCTTCCTCTATAATTTTTTCAAACTGAGAAATATTAAGTATATTGAAATTATCTTTTTTATAATAATCATTAAATACCAACTGCAAAGTTCTATTTATATCTCCATTAAACTCAGCCCATCCTTCTTTATAATTTAATAGGAAATTATCTAAATTAAAAATATTTGTATCATCATCAGCAAGAATAACAGAGTGTTTATACTCATGTTCATTTTTTATAATATCAGCATCTGAACTTCTATACATTTTACGTACTTCTTTAATAAATGGAGGATACATTATTTTCTTATAATAGTCTTCTTGCATCTTCCCAAACTCCATTAATTTGCTTTCTAGATACTCCTTTCCTCTGCTCTTAGCTGTCATACTTTTTAATGTAACCCCTTCACTAAAAAACTTCTTAAATATTTCATCTGCTTCCTTATTAAAAGCATCCACTTTCAATTCCTTAATGAATTTATTATAACTTTTAATTTCCGTATTCATCTCAGCAAATGAAGGATTTTCCCTAACAATTTTAAGTATTTTTCGTAAATGTTCCTTTTTTCCCATAGAAAATCTCCTCATAAAGAAAGTATAACTTCTTACATTAATATTTTACTATATAAAACACATAGCAGAAATAATCCTCTCAATCTCTAAAATGTTCCCCTCATCGTCAACCCACTCCTTCTTTTCTTCAGAAAAAGAGAACACATATAACTCTGATACAGTTAATGCTTCAGTTACAATAGCTAATCTATAACTATTCTTATATAGTAACATATTCATATGCTTATATTCATTTGGAGTTAAATCAACTGCTATATTTCTACCTGATGTTCCTTTAACTTCTACTCTAAATAATGTTTCTTTTCCTATTACTTCTAAATCCCATCCAACATTATCTGCTTCAACAGATTTAACCTCATACCCTAACTTCTTGTAATAATCTGTAACCTTTTTAACTGCTGCGATTTCTACTTTCTTTCTTGCTTCATAATCATTGTTTCTTTTAGGCCTCTTACGTCTCCCGAGTTGTTATTTCTCATAGTCATCTATAAACTTAATTGTCCTATTTTGAAGGTCCTTCATATTGTCAGCATCAGCATACCACACGTTTGAATGCCCCATACCACCTTTTCCTTTTGGTATCGGTTCAAATAGCATAACACGTTCATCTTTCCTTAATAAAACAGCATCTTCAGCTTTAGCTGAGGCATAATATCCTATGTAACTCTCCAAATATTTTCGTTCTTTCATTGTGGTTTCCTGTCGATTACGATATACTGTAGCATTCTTATCCCAACCAACAATGAAATTACCTCCGTGTATATACTTCGCAGTAAAGATCAGTAACACACCTTATATACTTTCTGCATTTTTACTTGCTCCCAATCTTTCAAGTTTATTTTTGCCATTTGGTTGTGCAAATCCATATACCTCATTATTTATTCTTTTGAAATTATAAATTTCGTAACCATACCCATGCTCTTCTACATAAGCACCGCCACCATGAATTTCTGTTTTATCGGTTTTTCCATCATAAAAATCCATCCATGCAATATTAAAAAATAACATTGGTTGCATATAATATTTCCCCTCTTTTATTTGAAAATGCATTTAATTATCCCCAAAACACATATTTACGTATCCTTTCATACGTTGCTTTTGTAATTCATCTTTGCATTCTTCATCAATTAATACACAAATTACTTTTTTGTATTCATGAATTTTTTGAACTTGTGACAATTTATTATTTGAAAAAAAGGACTGTTCTAATGCTGTAATTCTAAAAGAATTATAAAGGTTCTTTTCCTCTGGGGACAAATTATTATCATAGCTTTCATCTATTAAATTTATTATTTTAAATATTTGAATACAGTTTCCTACCAATGCAACTGAGTAAAAAAAAGAGAATATTATTAAGTATGATAGTATAAATGTTAAAAATGCTACAAAAATAAAATTAATACTTATGTTTAAAAATGTAATCATATATGAAAATAAGCTTAACGTCACAACGCTTGCTATAATAAAACTTAATAGATAAAAACTTAAGAGAATTCTTTCTATTATTTCAAGTTTATTCCTCTTCATAACTATGTTCATAATTTTATTTGAAATAGAAGAAGTTAAGATAGCTAATCCTGTTACAACAAATCCTAATAACCCTATCATAGCAATACCAATATCTTTTGTAAGTGATCTAATTATGGTATTTACATTATCGATACTAGTTTGAGATATAATAATAGTAATTACTATAGTGATTATTATTGAGCTAATTAATGCAACAATTCCCTCTATTGAGTTAAAGTTATAAACATCTTTATATTTTTTGAACCTCACCATATCCTTAAAAGATGAATCTTTAATCATTTACGAAGCTCCTTTTGCTCTCTTAGCTATTAAATTGGCAACAAATCTAGCTATAAATCCGCCAGCCTCATTATTATATTCATCTTCAGCGATATTTTCATTTACTACACATGTTAAAGCTGCATCTTGATTAGATTTCATAACTTGTGCTCTATCGCTATGATTAATTCCATATGTAGTCATATCGCCGTAGCCTCTTCCAACTGCTTTAATTGTATCTCTCATAATTTTCGCTTCCATGTTAAGACCTGGCTCTTGTTCCGAATCTATTAACTCTAATTTAAATTTTCTAGCATTTGACTCCTGGCATTCTCCGATGTAACCTAAACTTTTTCTAAATTCATTTAAATCCTCTTCATTTGCATTTGGTGGAATCAATGTTGCAGTTACTTTACTTATTCTTTTAAAAGATTTTATTTTTTCAGATAATATGTCCTCATCTTTTTGTAAAAAAACTTCAAATCCATAACTATCAACAGTCATATTCAATAAATTATTAAACGCATTTGTAAATTGATTGTATCCAAATGACTGCCTAGTACTAAATGTTATTAGTTCTCTTTTAACATCAAAATAGAAATATATACTTACATTCACATTAATATATGTATTCGTTAATTTACCCGTTTTCTTATCTAAATTTTCAGACGGTCTTTGGAATGTTCGAAGAATCTTACCAGTAATAATTTTACAACCTAATTCCTTTTTCAAGTCATTAAATTGATAATTTGATACCTTTGTATAACTTTTTTTATTTCCAAAACTATCAGAATATTCTACTTTTTTTCTTTCAGTATAAATTTTATTGACATCTAATTTATTATAAATCTCCTCTAACACAATGTTTAAATCAAGTTTATTTTCATAAACATCAAATATTCGTGAATTTAGATTTACTTTTCCTAAGTACATTAATGGCACTAACCTCATCCCCCAGCGATTAATATATAAACCTTGTTATGCAACAGATTTATATATTAATTATAACAAATAACGTCATATTTATCCATTGTTTTACTCTATTATTAATTTTCATATTAACTATATTAATATATACATTTTTTCAAATTTTATGTAAAATAGAATGTTAAAATGTTAAAACTATACCTTGCCTATTTTTTTATAGACTACTTATAATTGAAACATAATGTATAAGCTCATAAACATCCCTATTGTAAGTTGAACCATTCATTAGTAAAATCACTAACAATTATACCTTGAGGAACCGTATTTATTATCCATATATATGTAATTATATTAAAAGTGCACACCCCCTATGCTAAAATCCATAGGTGGTGTGCATTTATTTCAATTTAATCCAAGTTTTTGTAATTTAAGTCTCAAATTACAGCTTGTATTTTACCCAAAAAACAACAAAAACCCCTGAATTCAGAGGTTTTCCATTGTCTCAAACTTGTTGTTCTTTTATGGTGGAGGCGAGGGGTGTCGAACCCCTGTCCGAAGGCAGCAACACCTAGGCATCTACGAGCGTAGTCAATAATTTAACATTCCCTCTACCTAACCCCTACTGACCAGGTTTAAGTTTTAGTAGCTTCATATTTTCCGTTCCCAGGTCAAAGCTTTCCCAGACTCGGTTCACCGCTGTCGTCGCCCTATCCTAAGTCGCGGTCATCTAAGGTAAGACGTAGCAGTCTAAGCTGCTAGTTGTAAATTATCGTTTGCGTTTAAATTGTTCCAATAGTTTTTTAATGCGGGTCCATAGGTTCCCTCAGCTCGCTTCCTCGACACAACGTACCCCCGTCGAAACCAAGTACGCCCCCAAAGATGTGAAAAGATTAAATTTAAATCTTTTACACTGTAATAATATAAAATCATCATTACATATATAACGCAAATCTATATTTTCTAATTTTTTGTAACTCATATATCAATTAGATAGTAACTTTAAGTTCTTTACTATGTTACTGACTATAGTCCTAATAATACACCATATTATATTCTTTATCAAGTGCTAATATTATGGAATCTAAGTACATTATTAGAATTTATCTCATTCTCTCTTTTATCTGTCTATCCATATCTCTCTTAGCATCTTTTTCTAGCATTGCATCTCTCTTATCATAATCCTTCTTACCACGAACAACCCCAAGATTAACTTTTACCTTAGTATCTTTAAGATAAAGAGCTAACGGAACTAATGTATAACCTTTTTGAGCTGTGAATAACCCTAGTTTAAGTATTTGTTCTTTATGAAGCAATAACCTTCTGGGTCTTAATGGATCAACATTAAACTGATTTCCATTCTCATAATGGCCTATATGCATGTTTTTAACGAATATTTCTCCATTTATAACATCTGCAAAACTATCTTTTAAGTTTGCTTTACCAGCCCTGATGGATTTTACTTCTGTACCAACAAGCTCTATACCAGCTTCCATTGCTTCCTCTACAAAATAATCATGTCTTGCTTTTTTATTTTGTGCGAGCGTTTTGTTTTCTGTCTTCTTTATCATAACTTCACCTACTTTATTCTTATTAATATAGTATAAGAATTTTTTTATTATTATTTTAATTAAGTATCATTATACTATATATAATGCCTTATTTCAAGAATATGCAGAGCGTTTTAACAATATATTCCATGTTTAATCTACAAGAGAGGAAATTTTTCCACTCTTATAGATTATTCTTATATTAGTATTATTCTAATACTCTACTCTTCTTCCTTTGTTGAATCATCCTTTATGAGTTCATTTAATTGATTAACTGAATAATCATCTGAGCCTTCTTCATGCTCATCCTCATCTTTAATTATATCGAAATAAACCTCATGAGAAGTTAGATCAACTTTACTAACTATGATTCTTACCTCTTCTCCTAATTTGTACATCTTCTTAGTTCTCTCTCCGATAAGGGTTAAATGTCTTTCATCAAAGACATAATAATCATCATCTAATGTAGTCATATGAACTAAACCTTCTACAGTATTAGGGAGTTCAACAAATAATCCAAAATTGGTTACTGATGAAATAATACCATCAAATTCTTGACCAACTCTCTCATTCATGTATTCTGCTTTCTTTAAGTCATCAACGTCTCTTTCAGCTTCCATGGCTACTCTTTCCATATCTGATGATTGTTTAGCAGCAATTTCAACTTCTTTCTTTAACCTCTCTATTCTTGCATCACTTAATCCTCCATTTAGAACCTCTTTAATTATCCTATGGATCATTAAATCTGGATATCTTCTAATTGGTGATGTAAAGTGAGAATAATACTTAGCAGCTAAACCAAAATGACCACTACATTCTGATGAATATTTTGCTTTCATCATAGAACGGAGAAGAAGTGTGCTTACTACCATTTCTTCTTTCTGACCTTTTACTTTTCCTAATATATCTTGAAGCATTCTAGGATGAACTTCCTTACCCCACTTTACAGCGTATCCTAAATTATGTGCAAATTCACTAAAACGCATTAGCTTTTCTTCATCTGGATCCTCATGAATTCTATATACAAATGGTACGTTTAGCCAGAAAAAATGTTCAGCTATAGTTTCATTAGCCGCTAACATAAATTCCTCTATTACTCTATTTGCAATACCTCTTTCATAAGGTACGATATCTATAGGTTTTCCATTTTCATTTAATATTATTTTACACTCAGTAAAATCAAAATCTATAGCGCCCCTATTCATTCTGTTTTTGTTAAGAATGGCACATAACTCTTCCATATGTTTAAAGTCTTCATATAAATAGTCATATCTTTTAATTACTTCTTCGTCCTTATCAGTAAGTATTTTCGTAACGTCAGTATAAGTCATTCTCTCATTAGTTTTTATAATACTTTCAACTATTTCATGATCTACATGTTTTCCGTTTTTATCTATCTCCATAAAACAAGTAAGTGCTAACCTATCCACTTTAGGATTTAAACTACAAACTCCATTTGATAATTTTTTAGGAAGCATTGGTATAACCCTATCAATTAAGTATACTGAAGTTGCTCTTTTCAAAGCTTCTTTGTCTAAAGGATTTTTGTCTTTAACATAGTTAGAAACATCCGCTATATGAACTCCTAAACGATAGTTACCATTATCCAAAAGCTCAATAGACACAGCGTCATCTAAGTCTTTAGCATCCTCACCGTCTATAGTTACCATACGTAGGTCCCTTAAATCTTTTCTTCTTGTATATTCTTCTTTTGGAATTTCATCAGATATGTTTTCTGTATAAGTTTCAACAGCTTCTGGAAATTCCTCTGGTAGTTTATGTTTTTTAATTATAGATAATATATCAATACCTGCGTCACCCTTGTTACCAAGGATTTCGATAATTTTCCCCTCAGGGTTTCTTTTTTGTTCTGGCCACTGAGTTATTTCAGCTATTACTATTTGACCTGTTTTTGCACCAAGTCTTTCAGATTTAGGAATAAATATATCTTGAGCGATTCTCTTATCGTCAGCAACTACAAAACCAAAATTGCTACTATCTTGATACGTTCCTATTATAGTTTTATTAGATCTTTCTATTACTTTTGCAATTTCGCCTTCGCATTTTTTCCCACCATTTTCCTCTTTTAGAACTTTTGCAAGAACCTTGTCACCATTCATTGCTCCGTTTACATTGTCTGCCGGAATAAATACATCTGGTCTTTCTGTTTCTGGTATTACAAATCCAAACCCTCTTTGATGACCTTGAAATTTACCAACTACAAGACCCATCTTCTCTGGTATTCCATAATATTCAGCTTTTGATCTAACTACATCACCAGCCTTCTCCATTTCAGATAATAAAGCTGCAAAACCTTTAATATCTTTCTTTTTTATATCAAATATTCTAGATAGTTCTGCTGTATTCATAGGTTTGTATGCTTGCTCTGTCATAAGACTTATTAAAGTTTCTTTTATATCCATTAGGTTTCCTCCTGTTTAATTTCTACATGCTTTAATTTCTACACGTTTTGATTTTTACACCGATTTAATTTTATATCAACATAATTTTTATACTAATGTATTTATAAATTATCCTAAAAATTATTATTATCGCTCCAGTTTTTAATGTTATTGTGCTAATTTATTCATATACTTCTATAATTGCTCACTTTATTATAATCTAAAAACTACATCTAGTATATACTATGTAGTTATATACTTCCCTTTATTCAATAAAAAATGCCCCCATTAAATAGTTATATTTAATGCGGGTGTTTTGCTTAAACATATTATATTAAAATTTCTTCTCAAAAATCGACTTTTTTTTATAAAATAAAACAGCCCTTGGGGTTGGGCTGCTTTATAACAAATAAAAAGGGGGCTATTTATCTCTCTATTTATCTTACCTCTTAATTATATTAAATTTCACCAATGTTTGCAAGTGTTTTCCACAAATTTCATTGTAAATGATTTGTAAAATGGGTAAATTCCATTCATATTTTGTTCATTTTTGTCATATATTATAACATTCGCAATTAATTTATACCTGTTTTAATGAATTTATCTCATTTTCCGACAATTCTCTACATTGACCTTCAACTAAATCTTCATCTAATTTTAATGGTCCAAAACTAACTCTTCTTAAAAACATAACACTCTTATTTACGCTCTCAAACATTCTTTTCACTTGATGAAATTTACCTTCTTGAATAGTAACCATTACCTCTGATCCATTTTCATTTGCAGTTAACACTTCTAATTCCGCTGGCATACATTTATATCCGTCGTCTATTACGACACCTTTCTTAAAAGTATTTATGTCACTTGCATCTATAAATTTATTTATTTCTGCATAATATACTTTATCTACATGGTTTTTAGGTGCAATTAATTTATGATTTAATTCACCATCATTAGTAATTAGAAGTAGTCCTACTGTATCTTTATCAAGTCTTCCTATAGGAAATGGTTTAAACGCACGGTACTGCTCATCTATTAAATCAATTACAGTCTCATCATTTCTATCTACAGTAGCTGAAACCACCCCTGATGGCTTATTCATAACTAAATATATGTACTTTCTATAGTTAATTTCATCACCTGATACCTTTATTACAGCCTTCTCTGGATCTACTTTCATAGCACTGTCAGTTGCTATTACTCCATCAACCTCTACCTTTTTTTTCTTAAGTAATGCCTTTACTTCTTTTCTTGTTCCATGACCTAAGTTTGACAATATCTTGTCTATTCTGTCCATTAGCATTCATCTCCTCAACTAGTTCTTTATATTTTAGTTAAATCATCTCCTAGGTCGCTGTTAGCCATCTCCTGTGGAGCTGTATAATTAGTATAAAGTATTTTAATTATAAAAAAACAGCTTTAAAAGCTGTTTTAAATTTATTTTTTAACTTCAATCTCTATTATATCATAATCTTCATACGAAATACTCTTATAGAAGCTTTTTGACAATACTAAGATTTTGTATATCCCCTTATGGAAAGGTATAAAGCTATAGTCATCTTTTTTGCTAAATTTTTGTACTAATCTCCAGTTTCCTTTTTTCATAAGATAAAACTCATATACAACATCCTTCCCACCCATACTTTGTGATTTAAATGTTATGGTCTCATTAACTGCAAAATTTTCATTACCACATAAAATCTTTGTATCTGTTATAGGTAAGGCCTTATGCACTTCTATTTTTACCTCTTTTCTACTATCATATGCATTTGTACTCAATTTATTTTTTACGAGTATTTCTATTGCATAACTTCCACTGCATTTTGGTTTAAGCTCATAATTCTTATATTCTATAAAACTTGTTTGTTCAACTACTTTATTATCTATTTTTAAAATGTAATTTATAAGTGTATCACTTGTATTTTCATATATTACTTGTACATGAATAGTATCGTAGACCATATAATATTTATTTTTATCCATTAGAATATAATCTATTTTAGCTGGTATACATTCTAATGCTTTAATATATACATTTTTGCTTGTATCAAATTCACTCTTTGAATATTTATCTTTTACTCTTACCTCGAGTTTAAAATTCCCACTTTCCTCTGGAGTGAAATCTACAAAATCATTTATCCCGAATTCTATCTTTTCTGTCTCTTTCTCATCCTTAAAAACTACAAAACTGTATCTTAAAGAATCCCCTCCTGTTGCTTTAACTGTTAAATGAATTCGCTCCCCTATTAGTACAGTATCTTTCTTGTCTATTATTATATCCTCGATCTTCACAGCTTCTTTCCCTATTTCCTCATATGGATCTACATTATAATAAATTAATGCTCTATCATCAAATTCCTTAAGAGAAAACATATCCTTAGCCATACATAATAACTTATAATTGCCCCTATTGGTTTCAACATAACTAACTAATTTCTTAGTTGAATAGTCTTGTATACAGCTCCTATTTCCCTTAAAATCGATTTTTACAAATTTATATAAGACCATTCTATTATCCTCATACTTTGTCTCCACCTCAAAAACTATTTCTGTTCCTTCTAATATATTCTCAGTTAAACATTTAAAGTTCATAATTTCTAAAGCTTGTATAGCTTGTACATTAAATCGTATCTTCATGGAATCATCAAACATATTTTTAGAATTTACATTCTTGCATTCTACCAAAAACTCTTTTTCCCCAGAGCATTTTGAGATCCATGTCATTATATTTTCTGGTGAATAATCCGCTATAAGTTGCCAATCGTCCCTTTCATGTACCCAGTATCTATACATAATCGGTACATTAATTGTATCTACTGTTAAGGTGATTTTTTCTCCTACCATTATTTCCATCTTATCTATGTAAATATCCTTAATTAGTTTCTCATATGATTCTCCAACTAGGTAGTCTGTCCTTGACATAAAATCAAAGGGTTTATTACTTTCTTTTCTTTTAGCTTGTACCATTATGGAGTACTTCCCATCCACCTCTGGCTTCCAAATAGCAACACTTTGCCCACTTGATTTCTTTAAAGTATCCCATGTTCCATTGAGGCCTACAAGAAATTTATAGTCTAAATTATTCTCTAATTCATTTTCAACACTGATTTCAATCCCTTTATATTCTTGCTTGGCATCATCTAAACTAAACAATATATTCATTTCATTCATTTAAATTTACCCACCTTTATAAATATGCATTTACTACAAGCTATTCTTCTAAAATCCATCTCTATAATAATATTATACTATATTTCCATTATTTGTAACATAGCGTACTCCATTTTTTTTCTCTTATTTATAGACATAAACATCAATTAATAATTGATATTTTATAAGTTTTATAGTTTTTCTTGGTAATATTTGTCATTTACAAAACAATAAAAAAATAGCCAGCAACTTCCGCTACTAGTTATTTCTTATATTTTAAATCTCATGAACAAATTACCTAACGTTATTGATTAGCTTTTAAAATAAGTTTAATTAGATTATTATAAAGCTTATCATCATCTTCACTTGTTCTTTTTTTAGGACCAAAGGTTTTACCACCACTCCGTCTTAATTTACCAGACAAATGCCTCTCAAATAATAATTTATCAATATTGTTATCATCATATATATGTCCCTTAGGTCCAATAGCATAAGAGCCTTTAGCTAAAACCATAGCAGCTACTCCAAAATCTTGAGTAATTACTATATCCTTTGACTTTGCCTCATTAGCTACTTTCATATCAACAGTTTGAAACCCACTATCTACATATCTTATTGAGGCGTAATCACTACTAAGTACATGATTAATATCACAAAACATAATAAGCTCTATAGAGTTATCCTTAGCTGCCTTTTCTATTAACTGTTTACCAGGGCATCCATCTGCATCTACAATAATTCTCATATAATTTTCCCCATTAATATTCCTCCTAATTTATAGCTGATGCAAAATTATTATTAATTGATTTGATCTTTGCATTTACATATTTTAGATAGAAATGCAAGCTATCTTTCATGATATCATTTTGTAAAACACCATAGACTAATTTTAGTTTATTCAAGGATATAAATCAAATTTTAAAATAAATTTTAGTATTTTTTTCAAATTATGTTTTATAAAAATAAATATATTAAGTACCTACTTGTGTTAGGCCGCATATATTGAATTATATTAATATATGAGGTGTGATTTTTTGATTATTCATGTTGTTAAAAATGGAGAAAACTTATATGGTATTTCAAAATTATATGGAGTTCCATACAATAAAATTGCTGATGATAATGAACTTACAAACCCAAATGAACTTGTGGTAGGCCAAACACTTGTAATATTACAAGGTACCCGTAAACACAGAATTCTTCCTGGACAATCACTTTATGGCATAGCTAAAACCTATGGCACAACTATTGCAGATTTATATGCTGCAAATCCTATCCTTAATAGTTCTATTATAATTTACCCTGGTCAGATTATTAATATACCACCATCAACACAAAAATTAGGTTCTATAGAAGTTAATGCTTATGCTCTTCCCGGTACAGATATGGACGTTCTTGAAAAAACTCTTCCAAACCTAACATACCTAAGTATATTTAGTTACCAAGTACAACCTAACGGAACACTAAAAGGCATAAATGACGTTCCTTTAATTGAGGCGGCTAGAAAAGCTAAGGTAGCTCCTATGATGGTTGTTACAAATCTAAAAGAAGGCGGTGGATTTGATAGTAAACTTGCTCATACCATACTCACAAATCAGACAGTACAAAATGAATTGTTTAATAACATAATTACTACATTAAAAGCTAAAAATTATTATGGGTTAGATATCGATCTAGAATACATCTTTCCAGAAGATAGAGAAAACTATAACACCTTTCTGCGCAGAGCCGTAACTACCCTAAGGCCCTTAGGTTATCCTGTTACTACAGCCCTAGCGCCTAAACCCTCTGGTGATATAAAAGGCTTACTTTATGAAGCTCATGATTACCCTGTTCATGGAGCTCTCGTAAACCACGTTATACTGATGACTTACGAATGGGGATATACTTCCGGTCCACCACTTGCGGTTTCTCCAATTAACGAAGTAAAAAAAATTCTTGATTATGCTGTAACCGTAATCCCAAGTAAAAAGATTTTTATGGGAATACCTAATTATGGTTATGATTGGACACTACCTTATGTAAAAGGCACTAGAGCAACTGCACTTGGCAATGTGGAAGCGGTAGATCTTGCAAGAAAAGTATTTGCATCTATTAAATATGACTATACTTCACAGGCTCCATTTTTTAATTACTATGATGCTAACAAAAAAGAACATGTAGTTTGGTTTGAAGATGCCAGAAGCATGAATGCTAAGCTTAGGACCGCTGCGAAATACAATCTAGGCGGGGTAAGTTATTGGACAATCGGAAAATATTTCCCTCAAGCATGGCTAGTTCAAAACTCACTATTCAACGTTAAGAAATTACTCTAACGACATAAAAAGGTATGATAAATTATTGATTTATCATACCTTTTTATATAAAATTTTTTTAAATAACTCTTTCAGCTAACAAATCTAAATCTCTAAAACGTTTTTTTAAATTCATCTTAAAATTATCATCTATGTCAATTTTTTCTTCTTTTTTATAATATTTAATTTTTTCTAAAACTTTACTTTGATTTATATATTTATATATTGCCATACTTAACTTAACACTTTTTATATTATTCATATATACCATCCTCCGAAAAAAATAATCCTTACATAAAATCTATTTCATACGCTTATTATACACCAAATTGCATCAAACGACAAATTATTTAACACTTTTTTTAAAATATATTTATAGATTCGATATTATTTAAAAAAATTACACTATACCCATCTATGTTAATATAATTAAATTGATTTAATAAAAAAAACAGATGAGAATAATTTATTCTCATCTGTTTTTTTACAAATTATTAAATGTTTTATATTACAAATAAAACAACATAGTATATAACCATCATAATAAGTCCTAATGGGACTCCTAATTTAATCCATTCGCTACTAGTAATTTTTAATTTACCAGCAGAAATAATATTAGGTATATTACCTGGGATCATCATTCCCCCACTAATAAGTAATCCAATAAGTACAGCTTCAACTTGTACTTGTGACATTTTAACACTTATTTCTGCAGCTGCAAGTGTCGCGTTATCTAATACTGCTGAAGACATATTAACCCAATATAAATAATGATAATCTAGAGTTATTATATATTTATCAATTATTGGTCTAAATCCTTCTCCTAGTAACTCTAATGCTATAATGAATAAGAAAATTTTAATTGCTCTTATAAGAATCAATTTATTTGTTTCATCTTCAAGTTCTTCATCATCATTCACTGTTTTAGTTTTGTCTAGAGAAGCATACAATGCTCCGATAATACCAAGTATTAATATACCGGGGATAATATAAATACCAAGCCTATGTAAAAGATCCCAAAACCCCAAACTAAGTTTAGACACTACAATTGTGGATAATGGCTCACCTATCGGCGTTAATATTGACCCAATCCCAATTGAAAAACATGAAATTATATTAATATTTATTTTATTTTTTCTACTAACTGGAAGTATACTAACTATCTCTACTAATAGAAGGGCAGCTATAATTGCTGTTATAACACTTGATAAAAGGCCTATAATTACTACTAACAAAAATACAAAAATTCTTAATGGAATACGGTTTAAAATATGCTCTAATCCTATTTTTATAGGGTTATTAAATGCTTTGAATAAAAATCCACCTACTAACACAGCAAAGGCTATAAAATACATGAATTTATTTTGTGCAATACTAAGTAAAAATGTCTTGTTTAATACACCCGAAGTAATAGAAGCTAATAATCCAATAGTAAATAAAAAAACTTCTAGATTACCTTCTACTTTTTTTGATATAAGTGGTAACACGAATGTTATTACTAAAAGAATAATTAATATAAAAAGCATTATTATCACGTCCTTTTGTTAAAAGTTATAATGAATCAAACATTGGCTTGTCCAACTGTTAAAATATTATATAAAATTATACCATAAAATCTATATTAATTCAATTTTCTCACATATAATTAGTTGAGCAATAGCCTATACTTAGGGTCTTAATATAAATTAAGACCCTCAATTTGCACTAATATATATTAGTACAAATTGATGGTCTTTTTAAATACTATAATTACTAAAATACAAATAAAACAACATAATATATGATCATAATAGAAATTCCGATTGGAGCTCCTACCTTAATCCACTCTTTGCTTGTAATTTTTAATTTACCAGCAGAAATAATATTTGGTATATTACCTGGAATCATTATTCCCCCACTGACAAGCAATCCGATTAACACAGCCTTAATTTGTTCTGGTGACATTTTAACGCTTATTTCTGCCGCAGCAAGTGTTGCATTATCTAATACTGCTGAGGACATATTAACCCAATACAAATAGCGAGTATCAAGTGGTAATATATAAGTCTCAATTATTGGTTTAAATCCTTCTCCAAGTAGTTCCAATGCAATAATGAATAGGAAAATTTTAATTGCCCTTATAATTATCAATTTATTTGTTTCGCCTATAACAATTTCTTCATCGTTATCTGCTTTGCTCTTTTCCTTTGATCCATACGCCGCTCCCATAATTCCAAGTATTATTATACCAGGAATAATATAAATACCAAGTTGATCTAAAAGGGACCAAAAACTCAAACCAAGCCTAGAAACTACAATTGTAGATAATGGCTCCCCTATTGGGGTTAATATTGCACCTAGTCCAATTGAAAAGCAAGAAATTATATTAATATTTATTTTATTTTTTCTACTAACCGGAAGTATACTAACTATCTCTACCAATAGAAGGGCAGCTATAATTGCAGTTATTACACTTGACAAAAGCCCTATAATTACTATTAATAAAAATATAAAAATTCTTAATGGAATACGTTTTAAAATATCTTCTAATGCTTTGTTTATATGTGTAGTTAGTGCTTTGAACAAAAATCCACCTATCAATACAGCAAAGGCTATAAAATACATGAATTTATTTTGAGCAATAGTAAGTAAAAGTGTTTTGTTTATTGCACCCGATGTAACAGCTGCTAATACCCCAATAGTAAAAAGAAAAATTTCAAGATTTGCTTCTACTTTTTTCGATACAATTGGTAATATAAAAGTTATTGCTAAAAGAAAAATTAGTATATAAATCATAATTATCACGTCCTCATTGTTATTGTAAATTATATTGAATTAGATCCGAATTACTATTTTTATATTATCCCCTTCCAAAATTAGTAATATGCAATAGAATATGTTTTAAACATTATGAAAACAAAAAATAATAGGGTGGGACACTCAAATAAGAGTTTCCCACCCTAGAAACAAATTTCTCGGAATCAAACGTTAGTTTGTCCAACCGCTAACCATATTATAATTAAACTATATCATATATTTTATATTAACTCAACTGTATTCTATACAAAATAAAAATATGAATAATTAAATTTTAGTATCGTATAATATGTTTCTTTAAATGAAATAATATTCTTGAAAGTATACGTATTAATAGTTTATAATACATAAGTACAAACAACTATTTAATTTCGGAAGGAGTTTTGTCTAAATGGGATTTATGTCCATACTATTTGTCATAATAGGTCTATGTGTATTCGAAATAGTGTCCAGCATCGATAATGCTGTAATAAATGCAGAGGTTCTTGGAACCATGTCTGAAAAAGCAAAGAAATGGTTTCTGTTCTATGGTATATTGTTTGCAGTATTTATTGTAAGAGGTATGTTGCCATGGCTTATAGTTTGGGTAACTAATCCAGGACTCGGTCCCATAGGAGCTCTTACTGCCACATTTTCAAATGATCCACACATAAAAGAATCATTTGAACTCTCCACACCTATTCTAATGCTTGGAGGAGGAGTATTTTTATTATTCCTATTCCTTCATTGGCTGTTTATTGAAGATAAGCACTTTGGACTTCCAGGTGAAGAGTTCTTTGTTAAACACGGTGCATGGTTTTATGCAATAGTTTCCGTGATTTTAGTTGTAATTGTTGCATTAGCCTTGAAACATAATTCAGTATTGGCACTCTCTGCTGTAATCGGCTCTTCTGCATTTTTTATTACTGATGGATTCAAGAAGAACGCAGAATCAAACGAGCAACAATTATTGAGTAATACAAGTGGGATGTCTGACATTAGTAAGATATTATATTTAGAAATAATCGATATGACTTTTTCCATTGATGGGGTATTAGGCGCTTTTGCATTTACAACCTCAGTACCATTAATAATTTTGGGAAATGGCCTAGGAGCTATTGTTGTAAGGCAACTAACCATGGGGAATATAGAAAACATAAAAAAATATATTTTTCTTAAGAATGGAGCAATGTATTCAATACTATGTCTGGGTGTAGTGATGATACTTGAAGGATTTAAAATAGAAATACCAGAATATATTACACCTTTAGTCACAATATTAATAATATTATTCTTTTTCTTTAAATCAAAAATTTATGCTAAAAATAATCTGGCATCTGAATAGGAGATTATTATTTATAAAAAAAAGTGGTTATGATGTGCCTTTTTAATAGCACATCATAACCACTTTTTAATATTAATATTAGTTTCAACATTGTCTTCTACTTCAACTTTAGCATGAGTTTGGTCGGCAGTGATGGTAATATCACTATTAATCACTTTGATTTCCTCGGCTTCTTCGACTTCCTCAACTAAAATTTTTTCACCACATTTATTACAAAACAAGCTTCCTTCGATTAATTCAGCCCCACATTTTTTACAATTCATTTCAATACTCCCTTCATGATATTTCCAATCTATCTCTAATAATTTATCCCTTACTATTTTACCTAATTCAACAATGAATTTAATAATACCCTAATATGTAATTTATTTTTTAATATATACATTATTATATATATTTCCATATGTTAGGTTGTAATTGTATATTTTACATTATTCGTAGTTATATTGTCTTTTGATACTTACCGTTTAGATTTAATATGGAAGAGAGCCCTTAGGCTCTCCCAACCAATCATTTTGATACGATAACTAGATAATCTTAATCTAATAGATCATCGTATTCATTTAGTAGTCCATCTAGCTTTTGGCTTAGCTCTACCAGTTTTGGGTCAGTTAATCTGTCTTTTTCGTTGATTAACTGGTGCATCGCTTTTCTTAAGTCTTCAATCTTTTGTGTTATTTCATTCATATTTGTCATTATATCCCACCTTTCGTTAATAATTATAACGAAAATTCAGATATTTTAGTTTATTAATATATGAGCTAGATAGACACAAGTAGTCATAACGTATCTTACTTAACATATATTAATTAAATTAGTTATTAACTTGTAATTCTTTGCCTGTAATGCTTGTCTTATCTCTCTTACAATATAAGTCTTAACAGATATAACCTAAATGTCCTATCGTGTTATATATCAATATATTCCACATATTTAAGGGTGCTATACTTCTATAATTAACTTTAATTAGTATTCAACACATACAATTTATAGATTTTATCTCAATAAATATAAATTGAGAATAAGAATAACCTGTTTTTCTTCCCTTTTGAACCATTTTATTACCCCCAAACACAAAAATAAAGTAGTATATAACTTACAAACTTTACGCTTGAAATCATACACTACTTTATTTTTATAAATGGCTTAAACCCTTGTTAATTCCTATTCCCACTCAATTGTGGAAGGTGGCTTACTAGTTATATCGTAAACAATTCTGTTTACTCCTTTAACTTCATTAACGATTCTACGAGATACTATATCTAATACCTCATATGGTATTCTAGCCCAGTCTGAAGTCATTGCATCAGAACTTGTAACAGCTCTTAAAGCTACTGTGTGACAATATGTTCGCTCGTCACCCATAACTCCAACGGACTTAATGTTAGGAAGACATGCAAAATACTGCCATATCTCACTTTCAAGTCCTGCTTTAGCTATTTCATCTCTAAAAATTGCATCTGCCTCGCTAGTTATAAATAATTTTTCCTCAGTTATTTCTCCAAGTACTCTTATAGCGAGTCCTGGTCCTGGGAACGGTTGTCTCCACACTAAGTGATGTGGTATTCCAATTTCCTCTCCAACAGCTCTAACCTCATCTTTAAATAGTTCTCTTAAAGGCTCAATTAGTTTAAAGTGCATATCTTTTGGAAGTCCTCCAACATTGTGATGACTTTTTATAGTAGCTGAAGTAGCAGTACCACTCTCTACTACATCTGGGTATATTGTTCCTTGAACAAGGAAATCTAATTGGCCGAGTTTATTTGACTCTTCTTCAAAAACTCTTATAAATTCTTCTCCAATTATCTTTCTCTTTTTCTCTGGGTCACTTATGCCCTTAAGCTTACTGAGGAACCTATCTTTAGCATTAACTCTTATTATCTTCATGTCGAATTCACCGTTAAATATAGTTTCAACTTGGTCGCCTTCATCTTTTCTAAGTAACCCATGATCTACAAACACACAAGTTAACTGATCACCAATCGCTTTGTAAACAAGTACTGCAGCAACTGAAGAATCAACTCCACCTGAGAGAGCACAAAGTACTTTTTTATCTCCAACTTGTTCTCTAATAGCCTTAATTTTCTCCTGTGCAAAAGAAGACATTGACCAATCGCCATTAACCTGACATACATCATATAAGAACTTTCTAATCATTTCTTCACCAAAGAGAGTATGTTTTACTTCTGGATGAAATTGAACTCCATAAAGTTTTTTAGAAACATTTGCCATAGCAGCTACTGGACAATGCTTAGAAGTCGCAATAATCTCAAATCCTTTTGGTACTTTAGATATATGATCTGTATGACTCATCCAACATTGATTTTCACCTATTCCTTTGAAAATAGTAGCATCTTTATTTAGGTCAACTTCTACTTTACCATATTCACGAACTTCTGATGTTTTAACTTCTCCACCAAATGCATGTGCCATTAATTGAGCACCATAACATATTCCTAATATAGGAATACCAATTTCAAATATTTCTTTTTCAATTTGTGGAGCACCATCAGCATATACACTATTAGGTCCACCTGTGAATATTATACCTATTGGATTCATGCTTTTTATTTTTTCAACAGAATATGTATATGGTATTATTTCACAGTAAACACTGTTTTCTCTAACTCTTCTTGCAATAAGTTGATTATACTGACCACCAAAATCAACTACTAAAACTAATTCTCTATTAATCAATGTTTTTCCTCCTGTACATTTAAGCCTTAATTTATCTATTGTTACCTGTATTATCTATACTATCAGTTAATTATCTATTTTCATCTATACTAGTTGTTTACGCTATAGTTTGGTGATTCTTTTGTAATTGATACATCATGCGGATGACTTTCACGTAATCCAGCTGAAGATTGAACAACAAATGTTGAAGTTTCAAACAATTGTACAAGTGTTGCTGAACCCAAATATCCCATACCAGACCTTATACCACCGATCATCTGGAATATTGTATCTATAACGCTTCCTTTAAAAGGTAATCTTCCTTCTACACCTTCTGGAACTAACTTCTTATTTCCTTCTTGGAAATATCTATCCTTACTTCCACAAGCCATAGCACTTAAAGAACCCATGCCTCTGTATACCTTATAACTTCTTCCTTGATATATTTCCATTTCACCTGGTGCTTCCTCGCAACCTGCGAACATAGAACCAATCATTACTACCTTAGCACCTGCTGCTAATGCCTTAACTATGTCTCCTGAATATTTTATACCACCATCTGCAATTACAGGAATTCCATATTTATTTCCTTCTTCAACACAATCCATAACTGCTGTAAGTTGTGGAACACCTACCCCTGCAACAATTCTTGTAGTACAAATTGAACCAGGACCTATACCAACCTTTACACAATCTGCCCCTGCTTCAATTAAATCACGAGTTGCTGCAGCAGTTGCAATATTTCCTGCAATTATTTGAAGTTCTGGGTATGCAGCCTTTATTTCACGTACAGCATCTAGTACTCCTAAAGAATGACCATGAGCTGTATCTATAGTTATTACATCCACGCCAGCCTTTACAAGTGCAGCTACTCTATCCATCTTATCAGCAGTTACGCCAACTGTTGCGCCACATAACAATCTTCCGCGAGAATCCTTTGCAGCATCTGGGAATCTTAAAGTTTTCTCTATATCTTTTATAGTTATAAGACCTCTTAAATTATTTTGGCTATCTACTAAAGGTAACTTCTCTATTTTATGTTTTTTAAGAAGTTCTTTTGCTTCTTGCATACTTGTTCCTTCTGGTGCTGTTATTAAATTTTTGCTTGTCATTATATCTTTAATCTTTTTACTATAATCAGTTTCAAAGACTATATCTCTATTAGTAATTATTCCAACGAGCTTTCCATCTGTTGTAATTGGAACTCCTGATATTCTATATTTTTTCATTAATTCCAAAGCATCTTCTAGAAGGTTTTCTGGTGATAAGTAGAATGGATCTGTAATTACACCATTTTCTTGTCTTTTAACTCTATCAACTTCAATAGCTTGATTTTCAATACTCATATTTTTATGTATAATGCCTATTCCACCCTCTCTAGCCATAGCAATAGCCATTCTAGATTCAGTAACGGTATCCATTGCCGCACTCATTAGTGGTATATTAAGTTTTATTTTTTTTGTAAGGTAGGTACCTAAAGTAACATCTCTAGGTAAAACCTCAGATTTGTTTGGGACTAACAATACATCGTCAAATGTATACGCTTGTTTTAATATCTTTGCCATTTAATCAACACCCCTTCGAACTTCTATTTTAGGTACATAAAAATAAATATCATATCAAAAATGATATTATATTTAATTAAATGTTCCTTATATTCATTTTTTATAATTGGTATAAACCCACATATATATACAATATTGAAAAATAAGGTATAAAATATAGAAAAGCATACTAATCCTACTTTAACCAAAGTAAAATTAGCATACCTAAAATAAGTTCATACTAAAATTACCCATAGTGGTCAATTTAAGGCTGACCGTAGATGCTCCTTGCCGTATTCAAGGGATATATGAGTAGAATTGTTTTTGTAGCTATTATAACCATGATAGTTAATGTTTAAAGATTTGTCAATAACTATCTTGTGCTTGCTCGTTTACATATTAAAAACATATTTTTATAATCTAATAAAATAAGAAAAGAAATCTAAGTCTGTAATCATTTATACTGGCAAATATCTTGCTATATTAAATTTATTAAGTTATATGCTAGCTGAATTTCATAAAACCTCAAACTTTTCTCACATTTTCCCTGTATCATTATATTTAAACAATTAATAACAAATAAGGAGGAAAAATTATGTTAGGAAAATCTATAAAACGTTTATTAGCCATTTCATTAATAAATGTTTCTATTTTTGCTATGGGGGGGTGTGCGACTTCACAACCTGCTAAAGTTGCTGATACAGCAAGTAAACCTGCGGCTACAGCTACACCTGCTACTAAAAGCACTGGAAATGCACCCTCTGTTATTCTCGACACAACTGCAATAGCGCCTACTAAAGTTTTTGATAAGTTATATTTTATAGGAACCAAAGGTACAGGTGTATGGTTGCTTAATACTACCGATGGGCTAATTCTAATTGACTCAATGAATGATACTGCAGATGCTAAAAATATCATCGTGCCTGGTATCAAAGCATTAGGTTTTGATCCGGCTGATATTAAATATGTATTAGTAACACATGGACATTGTGATCACTATGGTGGTGCTAAATATATACAAGATACTTATGGTTCAAAAGTACTCTTAACTACTGTCGATTGGGACCTTATGAATAAAAACTTCACAGATAAAGCTGCCGGAAAACCTGGTATGCCGGCTCCACCTCTTCCAACAAGCTACTCAGCTATCACCGATGGCCAGAAACTGACACTCGGAGATACAACTATTACAATTGTTTCTACTCCCGGTCATACTCCTGGAGGTGTATCATTGATTATTCCTGTAACTGACAATGGTACAAAACATACGGTAGCTATGTGGGGTGGAACTGGCCTTCCACAGTCACTTGCAGATAACAAAGCATACCTAAGTTCCCTTGATTACTTCGCCAAATTTACTGATGCGGCAAAAGTAGATGCTGAAATTACTGCTCATTCAACCGTGGACAATGGCGCTGCAAGAATGGAAACCCTTACTACCCGTAAGACTGGCGACCTAAATCCTTTTGTTATTGGTCAGGATGCCTATAAAGTTTACATGGACAAGATGAAAACAACTGTTAATACAAATATTGAAAAATTAAGTAAAAAATAATTAGCAGCTATTATCTCATAAATAAACATAAAATAGAAAACACCCAAAGTTAAATTTGGGTGTTTTTTTATTATGAAAAACAATTTTAGACCATCAATGTCTAATTATAAAAAATATAGATAAACATATTTAATCTGTATAATGTAAAGTTTAACTATCTTTCTTTGGTATGATAAACCATACCCGTGTACCTACATCTCTTTGACTTTCAATTCCGTATTTGTAATGGTGCAACTCAAAAATCTCCTTAACAATTGCCATACCAAGTCCTGCACCACTTTTCCCACTCTTTCTAGATTTATCAACCTTGTAAAAACGATCCCAAATATATGGCAGCTTATCTTCAGAAATTCCTTCTCCATTATCGATAATACTAATATCTATATTGGGTGTTGTAGATATTAATTTAATTTCAACAATACCATTTAAATGAGAATGTCTAACAGCATTTTGCAATATATTACAAAACACTGAATGGATTTTATCTTTGTCTGCAGTTATGAGTAGTTTATCATTAAAGGTTTTTAGGACAATCTGCACATTTTTCTCTGCTGCTAGAGCCTGCATATCATTTATAATATCCTTAATTAAAACGATAAGACAAAATGAAGATAATTCAAGAACATAGGTTCCTGACTGAATTTCAGATAATTCAAGAATGTCTTCCACCATAGTAGTTAACTTTTTAGAATTCATTATAATAATTTCAGCATATTTGTCTTTGTCTTTTTTTTCTATGGTGTCACAATCATGTAATAACTCTCCGTATGCTCTAATACAACTGATTGGAGTTTTCAGTTCGTGAGATATATTGGCTATAAACTTCTTTTGTATATTATCCGTTTGTTTTAATCGACTAGCCATATAGTTAATTGTTTGAGCAAGCATTGCTATTTCGTCTTTTGATTGAACAGAAATTACTGTATCAAAATATCCCTCAGCAATTCTTTTAGAAGCCGTATTGATTTTTAAAATAGGTTTAGAAAACTTATTTGCTAATATAAAGGCGATACAACTTCCAATAAACAACGAAATTAAACATATAACCATTAACTGTTGCTTTAAAATAGATGTTGTTTCATTAATTTTCCCAATTGTGGATTGAACAATTACATATCCTTTTTTAGCATCATTTACTGAATTCCCCATTACGATAGAATTGAATATTGTGCCGTTTAATTTAAATGATTTAACTATTTCTTGTGTTTGGGGTTGTATTTTAGTTTTTATGCAATTAATACTTTCTTGTATAATTCGCTCGCTATTCTTTACTTTTGTAGCTGAGGTATACTTTATATTAAAATTTTCATCTGTCACAATAATTATGCAATCATATGTAGGACCAAAATCTATAATTTCATTTAATACATCATTTGATGAACTATTATTTTCAATCATGGATGAAACATTCTTAATTTCATGTTCCATTACCTTAGTACGTTGGGAAATATAATATTTTTCTAAAAAGACAACTTGAAAAATCCATGAAATTGCAAAAATAATGACAATAATTAAAACAATCGATGCCCATAATTTACCAACTATTTTATTCACTTTTCATCACCTTGAGTTTATATCCAACTCCCCAAACCGTTTGAATACATCCTTTTTCATGACCAAGCTTTTCTCTTAGTTGTTTTATGTGTGTATCAACGGTCCTGAAATCATTGACATCCTTATCGTTCCAAATTTTTTCAAGAAGCTTTTCTCTTGAAAAAGTCATATTATAATTATTTACGAGAATAAATAAAAGATCAAATTCTTTTTTTGTAAGTGAAATTTCATTAACATCTACAAAAACTTCTCTAGTAAATGGATTAATTCTAATTTTTCCAACATTAATATATGATCTTTGTGTTCTATTTACTTTTTTCATTCTCTTTAGAACTGCTTGAATTCTAGCTGCTACTTCCTTAAGACTGAAGGGCTTTGTAATATAATCGTCTGCCCCAAGCTCAAAACTTTGGAGCTTATTGTATTCTTTAGAAAAGACTGTCAGCATAACAATAGGTACATCTGATATTGATCTCACTTGTTTAAGCACTTCTATTCCATCAATTTTAGGAAGTGAAATATCCAGCAAAATCAAATCTACCAGTTCTAAGGTGAATATATCCAAAGCTTCTTTTCCATCATAAGCTTGAAGTGTATTATATCCTTCCCTCAATAAATAGATTTTAAGTGCATCATTAATTTGTTCATCATCTTCAACAATTAAAATACTGAATTCATTTTCATCCATATAAGACCATCCTTAAAATAGCGTGTGTAGTTTAGAAATATGATAGAAATCTGAGGTTAATAATAATATTCCAGTCAAAATTGCGACAATAACCTGATAATCGCAAATTCTTCAATCATCATTTGATCTATATTTTTAGATTTTATTTTTTTTCTTATAATACCAAACCTTCTTGATTATTCCCGGTTAGGCAAAGGTACTTTAATTTCATTTACTGATAGATTAGAACTAATATCTAACCATTGGTAATCTCTTGGATTTTCATTGATATAGTCAATAAACTTTTTTACAGTTGAAAGCATTTTACATTTATCAATGTACTCTATACATTTGTATTTGTCAACTGAAAAGTCCCCCATATATCCCAGTCCCGCAGGGATTATTTTCATTCTTCCCCCCAAAAATTGCAATAAAAAAATTAACTAGATATAATCTAGTTAATTTTTTTATTCTAATATATTTTATTCTAATTAATTAGAATATTATTTTTTCTTAGTACATTCCATCCATTCCCATTCCTGGTGCTCCACCCATTGGTGCTGGATTTTTCTCTGGAATATCTGCAACTGCAACTTCTGTTGTTAAGAATGTTGCTGCAACAGATGCCGCATTTTGAAGTGCTGATCTTACAACTTTTGTTGGGTCAACAATTCCTGCTTTATTCATATTCACTAATTTATCATGTAACGCATCATATCCAATTTCTCCAGCGCTTTCTCTAACTTTTTCTATTACAACTGAAGCTTCTGCACCAGCATTGGTAACGATTTGTCTTAATGGTTCTTCTAAAGCTCTCTTTATTATGTTGATACCTACTTGAATATCTGATACATCTGAAGTTAATTTAGCAATCTCAGTAATTGCATTAATATAAACTGTTCCACCACCTGGAACTATTCCTTCTTCAACTGCTGCTTTTGTAGCTGCAAGAGCATCTTCTATTCTTAATTTTTTCTCTTTTAATTCAGTTTCAGTAGCAGCTCCAACTTTTATTACAGCTACTCCTCCTGCAAGTTTAGCAAGTCTTTCTTGTAATTTTTCTTTATCAAAATCTGATGTAGTATCTTCAATTTGTTTTTTAATTTGAGATACTCTATCATGTATTGCGTTCTTATCGCCTTTTCCATTTACTATTGTAGTGTTTTCTTTAGATATTTTAACACTTTCAGCTTTTCCAAGCATCTCAACAGTAACATCTTTTAATTCTTTTCCTAGTTCTTCACTTATAACTTCTCCACCAGTTAGAGTTGCTATATCTTGAAGCATTTCTTTTCTTCTATCACCAAAACCTGGAGCTTTAACGCCTACACAAGTAAAGGTTCCTCTTAACTTATTAACAACTAATGTGCTTAAAGCTTCCCCTTCAATGTCCTCTGCAACTATTAACAATTTTTTACCTTGCTGAACAATTTGCTCAAGTATTGGAAGTATGTCTTGTATATTAGTTATTTTTTTATCTGTTATTAAAATATATGGTTCTTCAAGATTTGCTTCCATCTTTTCTGTATCTGTAACCATATATGCACTTAAATATCCACGGTCAAACTGCATTCCTTCAACTACGTCAAGTTCTGTTCCCATAGATTTTGATTCTTCTACAGTTATAACGCCTTCATTACCTACTTTTTCCATAGCATCAGCTATTAAAGCACCTGTTACTTCATCGCTAGCTGATATAGATGCAACTCTAGCTATATCCTGTTTACCACTTACTGGGTTAGAAGCTTTTTTAATTTCTTCAACTGCTTTATCTACAGCCATTTTTATACCAGTTCTAATCATCATTGGATTAGCTCCAGCTGTAACATTCTTTAGACCTTCTCTTATTATAGCCTGAGCAAGTAATGTAGCTGTAGTTGTTCCATCTCCTGCTACATCATTAGTCTTTGTAGCAACTTCTTTAACAAGTTGTGCTCCCATATTTTCAAACGGATCTTCAAGTTCTATTTCTCTTGCTATAGTAACACCATCATTTGTTATTAATGGTGATCCAAATTTCTTATCTAAAATAACATTTCTACCTTTGGGTCCTAGTGTTATTTTTACTGTGTTTGCAAGTTTGTCTACACCTCTTTGCATAGCTCTTCTTGCTTCTTCTCCAAACAATACATTTTTAGCCATTTAAAAACCCTCCTTGTGTGTTAATGATTAAATATAATTAATAATAATATTTAATCATTTTTGCGATTAATTAAATATTATTTTTCAATTATAGCTAATAGTTCTTCTTGTTTTAATATGATATAGTCAATACCATCATATTTTATTTCATTCCCTGAATATTTAGAGAATAATACTTTATCCCCTGTTTTAACTTCCATTTTAATTAATTTTCCATCTTCTGTTTTTCCTGGTCCTACTGCAATAACCTCAGCTTCTTGCGGTTTTTCCTTTGAAGCTCCTGCAAGAACTATTCCACTTTTCGTAGTTTCCTCTGCTTCTAACCTTTTAATTAATACCCTATCACTAAGTGGTCTAATGTTCATTTTAAACCCCTCCTTTTATATTTTTATTCCTTTTGTTAGCACTCAGCGTATCCGAGTGCTAATATGTTCTATAACTTATATGATAATTAATAATCAGTATAATAGCAACTTCAACCACTCTACATATTATTCCATTTATAACCATACAAACAAATTATGTTTTATAACCACCGTATTTCGTAGTTATTCTCTCATTTGCTTTATTCATTCCAATTTATGCAATTTTTATGAATTTATTTATTCTTGTATACATTTATGTATATCAGTTATACTTACTAATAGAGGTGATTTTGTGAATGTTTTAAACAGATCGATTATTAACTGCTTTTCTGTAACCTTTATTATTAGGAATATAAAGGCCTTTATTAAATTTTTATATAAGGCGGTTTTTATTTCGAGTTTTATGTTTTCTTTTTTAATTTTGAGTGTATATTTTACTTTACTTTTTAAACCCTTGTATTATATGGATATTGGAATATTAAATATTGAAAATTCTTCGGGCTTAAATAAAAGCGAACTAAAATCCAATTATAATTATGTTATCACATATTTAACTCAAAATACAAACGAAGAATTTAATCTCCCAACACTACCATCATCTATTCATGGTAAAATTCATTTTAAAGAAGTTAAAGTAATATTTGATAAACTCAAAATAATGCTATTTTTTTCAATATTAGTAAGTATTATAGGAATACTTATAAATAAAAAACGGAAAACAATAAGATATCTATTAACTAGTTCCATTTCCCTTATTGTCATACCGATGCTATTGCTTATACCCTTTCTAGTTAATTTTGATAAAAGTTTTACAACTTTTCATCACATCTTCTTTAACAATGATTATTGGCTCTTTGATATTAAATCAGACCCGATAATAACAATCCTACCTCAAAGTTTTTTCTTTCACTGTGCTATATTAATGATTTTTTTAATAACCATGTGCAGCATAACGTTGAGTTTTATATATAAAACAGCTAAAAAGTCACATTCTTTATAATGTTTATAAGGGTGTGCTTTTAATATGTTTTTTTCTTTTTAATCATATTTTTAATTATAATATTACCTTTTAAAATTCCTATTATGAATAAAAAGCTCATTATTACGCCTATAGTTATTAAACTTGTAACATCTTTTGAATATATTTTTCCCCCAAAATAAGATGATATAAAAACCCCTGGAACTCTGCCTAGTGTTGAATATATGCAAAAATCTTTAAAAGAAATATTTGATACACCACATATATACGCTAGTGCATCCTTAGGTATTCCCGGAATTAAATAAAATATGAATACAACAATCCTTTTACTTCCCACATCTAATATTTTTTTAAAGAATTTTACTTCCTTTTTTAACATCAGTTTTTCCACTAATGGTTTGCAATAGTCCTTAGCAATAAAATATACTATTATGCTTCCTAAAGTAATCCCAATTAAAGATATCACTCCACCCCAAAAAACACCAAAAATATATCCCCCAGCAATTTGTATAAATTCTCCCGGAATAAAAAAAACTACTACTTGTAAAACCTGCATAAGTATGAAGACTAAAATACTGAAATTACCGTATGAAAGAACAATATCTTTCATTATATTAGGATTTTTTATTATATACGAATACTTGAAAGAATACTCATATCCTATACATATGAAAACCAACAAAATTGCTATTATTACTATATGTTGTTTATGCCCTAACAGCTTTATCCTTATATAATCCCATACTCTTTTCATAATTCTCCATCCTCTTCATTTTTATAAGGTTCAATAGTAGTCCATAATTTTATATCTTATCTTTTATTTTGCTTAATTTTCATTAATTTATTCTATTTTAATATTATTTTCCCTCGCATAATAAAATAAATACTGTTGTGCAAAACCTGCTAAGTTTTCAAACTTATCTCTAGCAAAAATTCTTATTTTAGGTAGTGACACATCTGGTGCTAAATAAAAAAACTGCATTGCTCTCTTAACCCATACATCCACTGGAAAAGCAGAATATTTTTGCATGGAAAACAACATGATACAATCAGAAACCTTTGGTCCAATACCACTTAGTTTTTGTAACTCTTGGTGACAAATATCATCATCACATGATTTAATAAATTCCAAGTTTATTTCACCTGCATATATTCTATGCACTGCATCCTTTACATATTTAGATCTAAATCCTAGACCACAACTTTGAATTTCCTCAATAGATGCTTTATCTAATTCTGCTGCTGTTGGGAACGTATAGTATGTATCACCTTTATATTCTATTGCTTTTCCCCATTTTTCGCTTAACCTATTTATAGCTCTTTTTATCATAGGTATTCTATTATTTGAAGAAATTATAAATGATATTGTAAGTTCAAATGGTTCCTGCTGAAGTAGTCTAATCCCATAACCAAAGTTAACTGATCTTTCAAGAAGTGGATCTTTTCGAAATTTTTCTTTAATAACCGTATACTCTCTTTTAAGATCAAAATAATCACACCAAATCATTTGAAATTCTTCTTCATTTATATTATATATTTTTACTTCCATCTCATTTTTTTCTACTTCTATTACCTTTCCATATGCCACTCCTATATAGTTACCATTCTCTTGCTTGTTCCATCTAAAACATTGCCCACATTCGAATATATGAGCTAATTCGAAGTTATCTACACCTTTTATGATAATACCCTTATCAAATGATTCAACCTTTTTATAATCCATATTTTTTTCCTTTCCTTAATCCTTATTATAATATACCAATAAATGATAATAAAATTCATTATTTTAAAAAACAACTCCATAAACCTTTGTTTATGGAGTTATTTAAGTCCAATTTATTAGTTTGTTAACATTTCATCTATAGCTTTAGCAGCTTTTTTGCCTGCTTCCATAGCTAGTATAACTGTAGCTGCTCCTGAAACTGCATCTCCACCAGCATATACATTCTTTTTAGATGTTAATCCAGTTTCAT